>CAKAHY010000001.1 GCA_916439265.1 uncultured Lachnoanaerobaculum sp.
AAAAAAATACTTGACAATTTAGTTGATTAATAGTAGAATTAATTGTCAGTTCATAAGGCCCCCATGGTCAAGCGGTCAAGACATCGCCCTTTCACGGCGGTAACACGGGTTCAATTCCCGTTGGGGTCATTTGAGTTTTTACTCAAAGTTTGGAGCTTTAGCTCAGTTGGTTAGAGCAATCGGCTCATAACCGATCGGTCCTGGGTTCGAGTCCCCGAGCTCCACTGACTAAGTATTTTATACTTAGTCAATTTTTCCTTGATAGCTCAGTCGGTAGAGCATGCGGCTGTTAACCGCAGTGTCGTAGGTTCGAGTCCTACTCAGGGAGTTTAAATTGAATATGGCCCAATGGCTCAGTTGGTTAGAGCGCCGCCCTGTCACGGCGGAGGTCGTCGGTTCGAGTCCGATTTGGGTCGCTTTGCCGCAGTGGCGGAACTGGCAGACGCCCGGGACTTAAAATCCCGTGGGTAGAAATACCCGTACCGGTTCGATTCCGGTTTGCGGCACTTAAAAACTCTAGAAGATTTTCTAGAGTTTTTTTGTGATATTGAATGAAAAAGATTCTTTGAATATATTTAGAATTATAATAAATAAAATTAAGTATGGACAGTAGGTAGGAGAATAATGAGTGAAATAAGAGTTTTTTTGATTATCTGGAACCTGTATACATAAAAAAATAGAGTTAATAGTAGAAATATCTAATGAGAATGATGATATAGATTTATCTTGTCCAATAAATGAAGAAGGAACAAAAATATTTCTTAGCTTTTGAAAAAGGAGCTTTTAGTATCATTTATATGTCTTTATGAATATGATAATTTAGAATATGACTGTATAGCCTTTACTTTACCCGAATATAGAAAAAAAGATATTTTTAGTGGCTTGTTTAATTATGTAAAAGATTTCCTTAAAACTAAGATGAGAAACGAGGAAATAAGATTAAATTTTTAGTGTTTATGAGGAATGTATAGGAGCTAGGGAAAGTTTAGAGAAAATAAAAGCTATATATGATAAATCTGAAGCTTTTTATGGAGCTTAAAAATATATGATAGATCTTATAAAGAAATAAATATGTATTGCAGTAAGAAAGATATAGATAAAGCTCGAATTTACTTGGAAAGTGTAGAAGAACTAGGTACATACAGAGAGTATGTAATTAAATATAATAATATTAAAAATAGGTAAATTTTTATTTTTCAAGTTAATGGGAAGAGCATATTTTTTTATGGATTTGAGATAATAAAAGTCTATAGGAATAAGGGTTATGCTTTTTATCACTATGAATAAATTGATAGAAGAATTGATACAAAGTAAATATGAGAATATACTTTTGCAGGTAGATATGTCAAATATAGCAGCTTATAATTTATACTTGAAATTAGGATTTGTAGTAAAACAAAAAAATTAGATATGTATTACTTAGTGTTTTAATAAAGGAACTATTACACTTGTTACTTTTTAAATAAGAGGTATATACAAATTAGAATTCGGAATACTATAGTATCAGCCTTTTTAGAATCGTGAACACATTTTTAGAAACTGATAAATTAATTTAGTTTTCTCCAAAAACCCTACCAAAAAAATTAATTTGGCAGGGTTTTTTTCTTTTTAATAAAAATTATTTTTGGAGAACAGTTGAATATTGTTCTCCTTTTTTTATTTTCTGGAGGGAAAATGACAAAAGAATTACAATCATCACGCTATATTTGTCATTTCATTTTTAGTACGTGAAATGGGAATTGATATTGTTGAAGCCATATCTCTTATGGCTGAGTTAGAAAAAAGTGGCTTGATTCGATTGGAATCAAGTGGAGATTTAACACTCAAGGAACTTGGAGGAGCGCTATGAAACGAATTACCGCAAATCAATACCAAACTTCAGAACGGTATTATAAATTACCTAAAAACTCTTTTTTTGAGGATGAGAAATATATGGATATGAAACTAGAAGTAAAGGTAGCTTATTCTATTCTAAAGGATCGTTTAGAATTATCTCTCAGTCGTGGTTGGATAGATGAAGAAGGGGCAGTTTACTTAGTATTTTCTAATTCTAAACTGATGAGGCTGTTAGGTTGTTCGAAGTCAAAAATTACTGTCCATCAAAAAAACTCTTAAAGAATATGACTTAATTGATGAAGTTCAACAGTCTTCAAGTGAGAAAGGGAAGACTAGCTAATAAGATTTATTTAGAGAGTTATCTTCTACCCCAGTAGCTAGTTCAAACAGGCCTAGTGTTAATAAAAAGACTAGGGCAGGTTGAAAATGAAACGGCCCCCTGTCTCATATTCAGCCCCTAGTGAGACTGAAGTTAGTGAGACTAAATATAGAGACTGATTCTTTATTTACTGAGGATGAGGAGGATAGAGATACTCATCCTATCTTTGAGAAAGAAAAAGTCAGAAAAAGGTCACAAAATATGATCGAGATTATATTTGGGGGATTGGTACAAGATCAATTTAGACGAGAAAGGTTTTTTTCCTGAAACAGCTAGTGAAATTGCTATGACTGATTTTTGAGAGAATCTATCAGTATGCTCTTGACAATGTTCGCTTTGTTCGACGAGCGGAAGTACTTGCTGAATTTGTGTTTAACGGCTTGTATTCTGTTTGGAATAACCGTGTTAGAAAAGGAGGTGGTTAAAATGTCGCCAATCGAGTGGATATTAGTTATGCTCATTTTAATTTCAGGTGGTATGACACTTTTGGACATTGATAGTCGATCAGAAAGGGGTAATTAAGAAATGAAATTTATTGATTTATTTTTCAGGTATCGGTGGACTTTCGGCTTGGAATGGAAAGTGTCGGACACGAGTGTATTGGATTTTGTGAGATTGATAAATTTGCTAGAGAATCTTATAAGTCCATTTTTTTCAAACGTAAGGAGAAATAGAATTTCATGACATACGAGATGTTTCAGATGACGAATTTAAAAAAAACTTAGAGGGAAAGTAGATATCATCTGTGGGGGATTCCCTTGTCAAGCATTTTTCAATCGCAGGAAGACGATTGGGATTTGAAGATACTAGAGGAACTTTGTTCTTTGAAATTTCTCGGGCGGCCAAACAAATCCGAACTGTTCATAAAATTAAATGACTTATACAACAAACAATGGATTTTTTTGGTGAACATCAATACCACAACACGTTTCAATCATGACTTCCATTATAAAAACCTCCTGTTAACTATTTGAACAATAGAACAAGAGGCTAATTGTAAGTTTTATTTTTCATGCTCAAGGCATATTCGAGTTATCTCATGACTCTTGTTCATCCAGTTTTTTATACAGGCTAGAAAAAGCCCTATTAAACATCACGGATTGGTATTGTTCATCTTTCATTATAAGCTAAACTTCGTTTTTCTGTCATGAGTTAGCAGGCTCTGCCTGCTTAGAATTTTTTATTTGACAGGAAGTTTCTGTTTTTGTTAATATGATTAACAAAGGAAAGAGAGATTATGGATAAAAAAGAATTTATTGCATTTAATAATCGTTTCAATAGATTTATTTTAGCGTTTGACCAGTTAAAAATCAACATAAAAGTGGTGTTGACAAATCCATTACTTTGAATGAGGTACATTTGATTGTTGTGATTGGGGAAAATCAGCCCTTAAATCTAGTAAAATTATCTGAATTATTAGAAGTTTCAAGAAGTGCAATAACTCAAAGTGTTAGGAGATTGATTCAAAAAAATTTAGTTGTTTTTTTGATTTTTGATCCGAATAATGGGAAAAAAATAAATATTTGAGATTATCTGAAAAAGGCATCGAAATTTTTTTAAAATCCATAAGGAGCAACAAGCATATATTGAAAAATCAATCTTCTCAGTTTTAAACAACTATAGCGAGGTGGAACTTAAAACAGTTGTGAAATTGATGGATGATATTGAAAAGGTGTGGGAAGAATTACCGTGGTAAAAGTCACGGTAAATTTCAAATATAATTGTTAAGTAAATTAACAAAAAGGAGAAGATATGACTGTAAACATAGAACTGATTTCACAAACAGATTTAGCGGATGAATCTTTTTTTATATTGCTATTAATGGTTTTAGAACCAAGGGCAATGTATTGTGTAGAAATGTACCTGTCTGATTATTACTGTATAAATGCTCCCTTGCTTTTAGATCATGATGTTATATGGAAATCAACCGCAATTTTTTTATCTGATCAGGACGGTATGATTGATACCTCTCAGACAGCATCTATTTCGGGATCTTATAAAGGAGTTTCAGAAATGGGATTATTCTTTAATGCGAAACCGTTGAAGAATAGGAAAAGGAGATTACCGAGTTCTCTTGATAGAATTCCATTACGAGATTGTTTTGATGTTGAAATTAAAATCAGGCTGGGGAAAGATGTGGTCGCGGAGCAAAGTTTTGTAAGGCGTTATATGAATCTGGGAGTAAGATATCAAGATATCTATGACAAGCATTTTCAAGGTCGATTATTTTATGATGAAAAGTTAAGAAGGGCGCCAGCCGTGATTATTGTTAGCGGTAGTGAGGGAAGAATTGAAAAAGCTCAGAATATTGCCCAACTTTTATCTTCTAGAGGCTATATTTGTCTTGCAATAGCTTATTTTGGTTTAGAGGGATTACCCCAAAATTTAGAACGAATTCCAGTAGAATGTCTGGAGGAAGCAAAAGATTTTCTATATCATCATCCTCAAGTTGATAATACAAAAATAGGAATATATGGTCGCTCTAAAGGAGCAGAGCTTGTTCTGGCTGGACAAAGTATTTTTGGATGATGTGCAATGTTTAGTACTCAATTCTCCCTCAAATGTAATATTTGAGGGAATAAAGGGAAAACTCAATTCTAATTCATCTTCTTGGACATATTTACAAAAGGAACTTCCTTATCAAAAATTTCAGTTAGGATATTATTTGTTAAACAAGTTTTTTGGAAAACATATTCCTGAAGATAGTAGGGCTCAGATTGATGTGAGTAAAATTTCATCCCCTTTATTATTACTAGGAAGCGATGTTGATGAAATATGGAATGCATCATCCGCGATAGATGATATCATTTCACATTATAAAGGGGAATCCATTTTGTTTAAAAAATACCATGAAACAGGGCATATGTTGACGGTTGCTTATCAACCGAATCATCGTTATCGAAAAGATTGGCGCTTATTAATGAAAGAAAGTGTAGACTCTTGGTTTGCTACGATAAATTTTTTTGATACACATCTGAAGAATTTGTAGATAGTGCTGAACCGTACTATAATAGTCCCAACTAAGATAAAAACACAGTTCTGGTTGGTAGTCCAGTCTACAAAAGCAAACACTAAAACAAGAGAAATTTGAATACAAATAGTAAAAAATAGAGAGAAGCATAAGGGGCATTACCTCACTCGTTCCCATATTTGATTATTCCTCCATAAAGTGGATGGATGATTTTTATAAGAGGAGTTTGCATTATTGAATAGAAAACCAAGTGTAATTTTCATTGAGATATGTTATACTATATTCAATAAGTGAATAAGGAGGATGCTATGCCAGTAAATGAATATGGTCAAATGATTGGTGAGTCAATGGAAGGTTATACACCAGGTGAATTGCCTTCTATTGATTTCTTAGAAGGGCGTTATGCTCGGATAGAAGCTCTTTCGGTGAAAAAGCATGCGGAGGATTTATTAGCTGTTTATGGTCCGGATACTCCTCGGGAGATGTGGACCTACCTTTTTCAGGAACCAGTGGCAGATATGGAGGAGCTGGTTACCCTTTTAAATCAGATGTTGGCTCGTAAGGACCGTTTTTACTATGCAATCATAGACAAGGCAACTGGTAAGGCTTTGGGAACCTTTTCTCTCATGCGCATTGACCAGAATAACCGAGTAATAGAAGTGGGAGCTGTCACTTTTTCTCCAGAGCTCAGGGGGACACGGATAGGAACAGAAGCCCAGTATCTCTTGGCTTGCTATGTCTTTGAGGAGCTTAACTATCGTCGCTATGAGTGGAAATGCGATGCTCTTAACATGCCATCAAGACGAGCTGCGGAGCGTTTGGGATTTGTCTACGAAGGAACCTTCCGTCAAGCAGTGGTTTATAAGGGGCGTACGAGGGATACGGATTGGTTGTCTATGATTGATAAGGACTGGACAAAAATCAAAGCTCGTTTGGAAACCTGGCTGCGTTCTGAAAACTTTGATAAAAATGGACGACAGTACAAGAGCTTGAGAGAACTCTAAGAGGTGTTATATAGGAATGACTTGGATAAACAAAGAAAAATAACGAAACTTGTTTGTTCTTAAGCAAAGTTTAAGGCTGGTCTAGTATTATATAGTCATTAAATAAAGACCTACTAACTTTATTTAATAAAATTCTAAACTTTTCTTTTTCATAATAATCTCCCTAAAGAAGTCACCCAATCAGGTGGCTTTTTTTGTTGTGATACTTCTTTCAAGGTATTTGTCCTATAGCCCTAGATCGTTGATTTAACTTTTTTTGGGGGAAAAGTACACTTTTAAACGGGACTATCACTCTCTTTATATATACTTGCTATCCACATATATTTATAATTGAATAATTAAAATTTATAATCAACTTCAAAGATATGCTTTCTTACTTTTTTTCACCGAAGCTATGTATATAAGTTCCTATATATTCTTCAAAAATCTAAGCTTTCGCCGAAATTTAATAATTCCATAATGATATTATTTAGGCTGATATATATACGGTTTCCTTTTAGCCCATTATTTAAGTAAAAAGTTCTTACGTTTAATCCTGGTAATTAAATCAGTCTCGCTTAAATTCTCTAATTGTATTATATCTTTTGTAGGTTTAGTAATTTCTATTTCTAATATAATTCTTTGCTTAGGATAGAAATTTTTTTAATAAATTTAAGGCTAGAGATCCATATCCTTTATTTCTGAAAGATTCATCTATGGCAAAAGTAGTCTAATAAAATAGTATTATCTTTTTATAAGACTTATTATTAGCCCTATAAAGTTTTTTTACCATCGAGTATAGCTAAAATATCGGCATTTCCATCAAGGGAAGCTTTTTTTCCAACCATTCATAAGGCATTCGCTCAGCTGGCGGAAAAAGCCTTAGTATATAGATTTTTTTAATTTTTCATAATTAAATCTTGGTCTAATTCTTTGGAAAGCTTTTAGACTTGTAAATTCTAAGCTTGTAGTAGTCATTTCTTTCTCCGTAAATATATATCTCATAAATTTATTTGCTAAACTATACTGTTACTTTTAAGAGTAATATAGTAATAAGTATTTTTATAAAAATATATTAATAATATACTATAGAATTTGATTATTTATATATTCAGTTGATTTTTAACAGAAAAAAAGTATCTAAAACAAGTTTTTGTTTGAAGCAAAGAAAAGAGCTTTTAAAAATATGTATATTGTAAAAAGTTGACGTTTTATCTTTCTATGATAAAAATTATTTTTTTAAAAATAAGGAATTGATTTCATAAAAAGACACATTATATTCGGAATTGTTTTTTTATTAAAAATCAAAGTAATATAGTTTAAACATATAAAAAAAGACTTAGATAAAGTGTTACTTGATGATTTATATAAAATAAGCAGTGATGAAAAAAAGTAGAATATTCTATAATAATATTAGAGGTAAAATATATGAATAATAAAGATAAAAGCTTGTAAATATTATAATAAAAAAAATAAAGATAAAATAAAAGAAGAGGATAGACCTTTATATCATTTTAGTCCTGATATAGGTTGGCTTAATGATCCTAATGGTTTTTGCTTTTACAAGGGGGAGTATCATTTATTCTATCAATATAATCCCTATGATATAAAATGGGGACCTATGCACTGGGGACATGCAAAAACTGATGATTTTGTAAAATGGGATAGAATGCCGGTTGCACTGGCACCTGATGATGAGATAAAGGGGCAATGTTTTTCAGGTTCTTGTTTAGTTGAAGATGATAAACAGATACTAGTTTATACAATACATGAAGAAGAGAAGAAAGAATTAGGGAAAGGGAATGTAGTTGAAAAACAAGCTATAGCAATAGGTGATGGTGTATCGTACCAATCTATAGATAATAAGGCAGTAATAGATAATAATTTGTTACCACCTTATTTTGTCAGTTCGGATTTTAGAGATCCGAAGATTTGGAAAGAGGATGATACTTATTATGTAGTAACTGTAGTTAAGAAAAAGGATGGACTAGGTGCTGTAGTGTTATTTTTGTCCAAGAATTTATATGCTTGGGAGTATAAGGGTATTTTATATGAAAATTCAGGCAAATATGGAAAAATGTGGGAATGTCCGGATTTCTTTAAATTAGGTGATAAGTATGTATTAATTGTTTCAACTATGGAAATGCAAGCAAAGGGTAGAGAGTATTTCAATGGACACCAAGTAATATATTTTGTGGGTACTTATGATAAAGATAACTATAAGTTCATACCGGATGGCGAAGGAATTACTTTAGATTATGGATTTGATTATTATGCAACTCAAACTCTGGAAAAAGGATGGAAAGAGATTATCTATAGCGTGGTTACATGACTGGTCAAATAATATAGTTCCGGAAGATAGTATGTGGTGCGGTCAAATGATATATCCAAGAGAATTGGAATTAAAAAGAAGGTAAAAATATATCAAAAAGCCGAGTGAGTATTTAGAAAAAGTATTATAATGAAAGTTATAGTAAATGTTTTAATTTATCCTTTAATGAAGAATTTGAAGATGAGAAATTTAATTCTAGAACAGCCAGATTTGATATTAATTTTTGATGGTACAAGTAAAGGGAAAGACTAAGCTTTTTTTGGCTAGTAACGAAATATATAATTCTTATATAAAAAAATAGATTTTTGATAAAAAAACTTTAAAATTTTTCAAGACGTTTTTTTCAGGACTTGCTAAAGATGTTATCGACGAAAGGAAGATAAATATAGAAACTACCGACTTAGAGCTTAGTATATTAGTAGATAGATTTAGTATAGAAGTTTTTTTGTAAACGGTGGAGAAAAAGGTTTTAAGTTCCAGAATACATACTCCGATTAATGCCAATAAGTTTAAAAATATCAGCAAGTGATAGATTAAGAGGAGAGGTTAAAATTAAAAAAATATACACTTAAAAAAAAGTAGTGTGAGATGTTTACTATATTTATAGGATGCTTAGCAAGGGAGTATTTTTTTATATTTTTTTAACTATATTCTTACATCTTGTTATAAACTTGTAACTTTATTTTTATAAGATAAATATTATATAATATATACAAGAATAAATAATATTATTCAAAAAAATATATAAAATAATCTACAAAAAAAGGCTGAAAAGGAGTACCATGAAAAAAATATTAAAAATACTTACTTTTTGCTTCTCTTGCTTTATTAGCTACATTAGCACCTATAAAAAAAATACTTATGCGGCAGTCAGAAGTATTTCAAATGTAGGCTTACATATCAATCAAGATATTTCTGTAGGAGATTATCAAGATGATATAAATGTAAATATAGGTAATTCAAATGATAAAGGTATAAACGTTTATACAAATAATGACACCAAGTATATAATAAGTAATGCAAGTCTGGTAAAAACAAATAATAGAGCCTTGAAAATAGGGGATGAAGTTAAAATAAAAATAAGTTTAAGTCCTTTAACTACAGATAATGACGAATATAAGTTTAATTCAAACTATAATAAATCCAATGTGAGTATTACAGGTGGAGAATATGTATCTAGTAACAAGAGAGATGGGGATTTGATACTTACTATTAAACTAAAGGGTTTAAAAGGAAGATTAGAAACTCCGGATAATGCTTCTTGGGGTAATCGTTTGGGTATGGCAACATGGGATGCTCCTAATAATAGTACAGGTTATTATGATATAGTTCTAAAAAAAAGGAGATACAGAAGTTACGTCTATAAGAGATTATAAGGGGAATACAATAAACTTATATCCATATATGACAAATAAAGGAAGATATACTTTCAAAGTTAGAACAGTAGCTTATACTTCTGAACAAAAGAAGTATGGAAGTAACTCGGAATATATATCATCAGATGATTTATATATAGATGCAGATGAAGTTTCAGATGGTCGTGGTAGATTTGATAATACAGATTATAATACTATGGGACCGGGACAAAATATGCCTAGTATCGTTACAGGAATAAACAATAATAAAGTAGGTTGGATAAAAGAAAATAATGCTTGGTATTATAAGTATCCAAATGGTAGCGTTAAGACTAACGGTTGGGAATTTATAAATAATAAATGGTATCTTTTTGATAATATAGGTAGAATGCTTACAGGTTGGCAACAAAGAAATGGTAGTTATTATTTCCTGAATATACCTGATGGAGATATGAAAACAGGTTGGTTTAAAGATAAAGATATTTGGTATTATCTAAATCCTACAGGAGATAATGCAGGTGCAGTTATTATGAATACTTGGCTTGTGAGTGCTGATGGAAAGAAATATTATCTTGGAAATAATGGAGTTATGCTGACAGGTTGGAATAATATAGACGGACGCTGGTATTATTTTTATCCAAATCAAGGACACCTTGCAACAAATACTAGAATAGATACTTTTTATGTAGATGCAAACGGAGTTTGGAATAAATAGATAGGATATGAGAATAATAAAAAAATAATAAACTTTTTTTGTCTACCTTTTTTAGGGCTATTACTTGTAGTAGTATGGAATTATAGTATAGTAAAACAAATAAGTTTAAATACGAACACTAAATTTTTTTATATTTTTATATGGCTTGTTAGTCCTTCTAGGACCCGGCAAGTCTCTTTCTATTGTACTTTTTTTATTGTTTAGAATTAAAAAGAAAGTTTAATTTAGGACTGATAGCAGCTCTTTCTATCTTTATTCTAGGTATTTTTATATACAATATATTTGCCACCCTTTATCAGCTCCTGATGAACCTAGCCATTATATAAGTGCGTATAAATTATCTAATAAACTTTTTGGCAAAGGAAGTAACAAATGAAGAGGGGTATGTACTAATAAGAGCTAAGGATTTTTTTCTATGGAAAATCTTGATGGAAATGCAGAAATAATAAATAAAAAAAGAGCAAAATGTGGATTATATAGAAAAAAAGCAATAATAGTACGCTTACCAGTCTATATCTTAATGTTGATTTTTTTCACTTTATGATAGAATTTATAGAAGTGGAATAGATAATAATTTGGATATTTATAAAAAAATACTTTTAGCTAGGAGTTCCTATATACCTGTGAATACAACACCTCTTGTATATATGCCAAGTGCTATAGGTATAAGTATAGCAAGAATACTTGATTTGGATACTATAGGCTTACTTTTTCTGGGAAGACTTTTTAATTTGTTGTTTTTTTCTATTATAGTAGGGCTTGCCATAGCTATAATGCCATTTTTTTAAAAAGAAGTTATGTATTTGATAGCTTTTATTTCCAATGAGCTTAAATTTAGCAAGTTCTTTTTTTCATATGATGCAATGTTGATAGCTTTAATTTTTTTTTTTATAGCCTATGTTTTTAAAAACTTACATATCAAAAAGAAAAGATAAAAGAGCGAGATATACTTATTTTATGTGTATTAGTTGCTTTATTTACTCCTTGTAAGATAGTATATTTTTCCTATTATAGGTCTTATATTTATATTACCAAGAAAGAAGTTCAAAAAAATAATAAGTTCTATATGATAGCGCTTATTTGTATTATCTTGTCGGCTATAGTTTCCTTTGCTATAGTAAATACTAAAATTTTAAGTTCTTATATAAATGAAACTAGTGGAAGTACAAATATTTTAGAAAGTGAAGAAGTGGCAAGATATACACTAAAGTATTTACTTACAAGGCCTAGAGAATTAATTTCATTATATTACTTAACAATTCTTAATAGACTGGAATTTTTACCATACCAGTATGATAGGGGCTTTTTATAGGAAATAATAATTTTGATATAATTACTGCTATAGGAGTACCTTATATATTTACTATATTTATAAGTATAAGCCTACTACTTTCCAGTTTAAATTATTATAATAATAGAGAAGAAAAAAATCTCCGGTAAGAAAAAAATATATTGTATATTTATATTTCTTGCTATATCATTTTTGCTTATGTTATCTATGTTAGTAGCCATTACACCTATGAGTAGCAGAATTATTTTTGGGTGTGCAAGGTAGATATTTTATCCCAATACTTTTACTTATATTCTTAGGATTTAGGAATTTTTCCAATAAATTTAGCTAAGAATATACGAAATGAATTAATATTTTTTTGGTTTATGCTACGAATATATATGTATTAATAAATATATTTTCTTTAGCTATTACCAGATAAGAAAAAGAAGCTATAGTTAAAAAAATCTCCGTAAAGAGTAGATTTGTGACTATAGCTTCAAGTATAATAGATGCTTATCTGTCAAAGTTATCTTGTCTTAGTTTTTTCTCCATCAGAATTAACATAATAGTTATCTATCCATTTGTCAGTAACTAGTTTGCCATTTTCTTCATTTAGATAATACCAAGAGCTATTAACTTTAGCCCAACCCGTTTTCATGACTCCATTTTTATCTAGGTAGTAGGTATCACCATCGTAGCTAATCCAGCCTGAGATTGAATTACCATTTTTATTGACTACTGTCCACTCATCATCAACTTTTTTCCATGAATAAGAACTGTCTAAGTTCTTAGCTTCCGGAAGAGCGAAAGCAGACATAACAGATATCATAGAAAGGGAAGCTATTAAGAACAAGCTACTTATGAACTTTTTCATATAAAATCTCCTCCTTTTCTTTTGCAAGTATAAGTATAACATAGAAATTTTTATTTGTTAAGTAGCTTTGTGATATAGTAAGGACATTGTAAGAAAGTTGTTATAAAACTAGAAATCTGTTATATTTCCATCCTAAAATTTAATAATTATTTTTTTAATTGAGTATATAAATAATATTATTATTGATTGTATTAGTTTTTTTAGAAAGTAGTAGGATATGAGCAAAATATGATACTTGTAAAAAAAAGTTTACAAAAAAACTTGACAATTGAGTAGACATTCAACTATAATACAGATAAATAGTTGATTAAATATTCAATTGAAAGGAGTGGATATGAAGGAAGCAGAATTTATTTGTGATTGCAATATAGTACACGAAGATTTAGTAAGTGATACTAAGATTGCAATGGGGAGAGAAAAAAATATAGATAGTATTTCCAACTTATTTAAAGTTATAGGAGATCCCACAAGAACAAGAATTTTATTTGCTTTTAGATAAGCATGAATTATGTGTATGCGATATATGTAATATTTTAAATATGACAAAGTCGGCTATATCACATCAACTGGCTAAACTTAGAAATGAAGGTTTGGTAAAATTTAGAAAAAGAAGGAAAGACGGTATATTATTCTTTAAATGATAATCATGTAAAGGTGATTTTTTGAGACAGCTATAGAACATTTAGCTCATATAAATGATAAAAAAACTAAGTTACATAAAAATAAGAAAGGAGAGCATATTTATTATATATGCAAAAAGAAAATGAAGAGAGTTTATAAATTTGAAGGAATTGATTGTGCTTGCTGTGCAGGTAAATTAGAGGAAAAAGATTAAAAGCTTTTAGATGGTGTAAAAACTGCAAGCGTTAATTTTATAACCCAAAAACTCAGTTTTGAGGGTGATAATATAAAAAGAGATTGAGAGAGAGTTTTAGCTCTTATAGCTAAAGAAGAACCGGATTGTGAGTTGAGCAGAGCTTAGAAGAGGACTATAAATGAATAAGAAGCAGAAGAAAAGATTAAATAAAAATAATACTATCGGCTATAGTATTTATTGTGGGAATGATATTAAATAGACTTCCTATCAAGTATATGAATTATGTAGCAGATATATTTTTAGTTATTTCATATATTGTAGTGGTAAAAGATACTGTACTTAGAGCAGTGAAAAATATAAGGAATAAGGATTTTTTTGATGAAAATTTCTTGATGAGTGTAGCAACAATAGGAGCTTTCTTATTAGGAGATTATGCAGAAGCAGTGGTAGTAATGCTTTTTTATGAGATTGGTGAGTTGTTTCAAGGCTTAGCAGTTGAAAAATCCAGAAAATCTATAAGTGATTTGATGGATATAAGACCTGACTATGCAAATCTTGTAAAGGAAGATGGAAGTATAGAGGTAGTTGATCCTTATGATGTAGAAGTTGATAGCTTAATTAAAGTAAAACCGGGAGAAAAAGTACCTCTTGACTCTATAGTAGTAGAAGGAACAGCTTTATTTGACACTTCAGCTCTCACAGGTGAATCAGTGCCAAGAAAAGCAAAAGTGGGTGATAGAGTCCTTAGCGGCTTTATAAATACCAATTCTATAGTAAGTTTAAGAGTAGAAAAAGAGTTTTATGATTCTACAGCCAGTAAGATAATAGATATGGTAGAAAATGCCAGTGCCAAAAAGTCAAAATCAGAGGCATTTATAACTAAGTTTTCAAGAATATATTCACCTATAGTTGTTATATTGGCTATCCTCATTGCTATAATACCGCCGTTTTTTATAGGTTTTTCAAGCTTTCATATATGGGCGTATAGAGCTTTTGTCTTTTCTGGTAGTTTCTTGTCCTTGTGCTTTAGTGGTTTCTGTACCGCTTTCATTTTTTGCAGGTATAGGTGCCGCTTCAGGTATGGGAATTTTAGTAAAAGGAAGTAATTATTTAGAAGCTTTGGCAAATACGGAATATGTGGTTTTTGATAAGACAGGGACTTTGACAAAGGGTGTTTTTGAACTTACAAAAATAGATTGTTATGGAGTTAGTGAAGAAGAAGCCTTGAAACTGGCGGCTTATGCAGAAATATATTCCTCACATCCGATAGCCATTTCTCTGAAAAATGCTTTTTTTGAAAGGAATAAGGAGTATATTTTTGAAGAAGATAGGGTAAAGGATTTACTTGATATAAGTGGTCATGGCATTAGTATAAGTATTGATGAAAAGACAGTTTTACTAGGCAATGATAAACTTATGCAAAAATATAATATAGATTTTGTAAAAGATAATATTACGGGAACAGTGGTTTACTTGGCTAGAGAAGGTAAATTGCTTGCGAGATTTATTATTGCAGATAAGGTAAAAGAAGATGCTGCTATCGCTATATCAGGTCTAAAGAGCTTAGGAATTAAAAAGACAGTGATGCTTACAGGTGATAATAAAGAGACAGCTTTAGAGGTGGCAGGAAATTTAGGAATAGATGAGTGTGCTTATGAATTACTTCCAGGAGATAAGGTAGAAAAGGTAGAAAATCTTTTAGAAGAAAAGGATAAGAGTGCTAAGTTGGTATTTGTTGGTGATGGTATTAATGATGCACCTGTTCTTGCGAGAGCTGATGTAGGTGTAGCTATGGGTGGACTTGGTTCTGATGCTGCTATAGAAGCGGCCGATATAGTTATAATGAGTGATGAACCTAGTGGTTTAAATAAGATAATAGCCCTGGCTAAGAGAACTATATCTATAGCAAATCAAAATATAGTATTTGCTATAGGTATCAAAGTTTTGGTTCTTATACTTACAGCATTCGGTATAAGCGGAATGTGGGCTGCAGTGTTTGCTGATGTAGGGGTTACAATTATAGCTGTTATAAATTCAATGAGAAATTTAAGTAAAAAAATATAGTAGATGAAACTTGTCGTATTAGTAGTTGATACGACAAGTTTTTATTTACAGATAATATACCATCTAAATTATTTCTTAAATGAAGTAAAATTATTGAAGAATAAGTAAAAATCATATAGTATAATACTTTAGGCGTATAATATTATAAAAGAGGAAAAATTATGTTAGATATAGCTGTGCAATTATGTGAAAGTGATACACCTGAGATACTTAGGTATCTTGAGTATCATGGTCAGGAAATGGATGATAATTTAAAAAAACAAATAGATATATGTATAGAAAGAATAAATAAGGCTGCTAAGCCTAAATTTATTACTAAAGAATATAATCTTTCGGTAGAGGGAGAATTACCGAAGGAACTTGAGTTTTTAACGGGCAATGATATAAAAAAGCATATAGAGGGTTGCAGTAAGTTAATATTATTTGCAGCGACTTTAGGTGCAGATGTAGAAAAAGCTATAAGGATAGCAAGTGTTAAGAATGTGAGTGATTCAGTTATAATGGATAGTTGTGCAAGTACTTTAATGGAAGCAGTTTGTGATACTATTGATAGTAAATTAAGGTTGGAAAATGGGGATAAATTTTTTACGTTTAGATTTTCTCCAGGTTATGGTGATTTACCTATATCAGTACAAAAGAAGTTTTCTATCTTACTTGATACGAGTAGGAAAATAGGTATAAATGTGAGTGATTCGGGTATTATGATACCTAGGAAATCGGTTACAGCTATTATAGGAGTATCGGATAAAGAATTAAAAAGAGAAAAACTTGGTTGTAAAGGTTGTAATAATATAAAAGCTTGTAGATTTTTAAGAAGAGGTGTTCGTTGTGGTAGATAAGATTATTATATTAGATGGCGGAATGGGAACTATGATACAAGAAGCCGGTATGCCGGCAGGTGAGCATCCGGAGATATATGGCTACGAAAATCCCGAGATAATAAAAGATATACATAAGAAGTATCTGATATCAGGTAGTGATATTATATATACAAACACTTTTGGAGCGAATAGAAAGAAGCTTGAGGGCTGTAGTATAGATACAGATACAGCTATAAATTATGCCATTAAAACAGCTAAAGAAGCTATTAATGAACTAAAATCAGAAAATAAAAAAGATATTTTTGGAGAAAGCTTAAGTAATAAAACTCTAAGTGTTGCTTTAGACGTCGGTCCGATAGGAGAGCTACTTGAGCCACTTGGAACACTTTCTTTTGAAGAAGCCTATGATGTATATAAAGAAGTAATGATAAGTGCTGCTAAAGCAGGAGCAGATATAATAGTTATAGAGACATTTACAGATTTGTATGATGTAAAAGCTGCTGTTTTAGCCGCTAAAGAAAATACCGACTTGCCTGTATGGGTAACTATGACTTATGAGCAAAGTGGTAGAACATTTACAGGTACAAAAATAGCTTCTATGGCTATAACTTTAGAGGGACTTGGCATAGATGCTATAGGATTCAACTGTTCACTAGGGCCGAAGGAAATATTTGATTTAACAAAGGAATTGATAGAATGGACAAGTTTGCCTATTATAATAAAGCCTAATGCGGGACTTCCAAATCCGGCAACTAATGAGTATGACCTAAGTGCTGAGGATTTTGGAATAGATATGGCAAAATATCTTGAACTTGGAGTTAAATATCTTGGGGGATGCTGTGGAACTACGCCGGAGTATATAGAAAGTCTTATAAAAAATATAAAGAAGAATAGAGATAAAATAAAAAAATCACATATAGAAAAGAAGAGAAACGGTATATGTTCTGCTACTCATATAACAGAGTATGGCGGAGTAAAGGTGGTAGGAGAAAGATTAAATCCTACGGGCAAAAAAAGATTTGCACAAGCCTTGTTGGAAAGAGATATGGATTATGTTTGTTCGATGGCTTTAGAGCAAGAAGAATCAGGAGCAGATGTACTTGATATAAATGTAGGTGTGCCGGGGGCGGATGAAGTATCTCTTATGATAGATGTAGTAAAAACTGTACAGAGTATAGTAAGTTTACCTTTGCAAATAGACTCAAGTAATCCTAAAGCTATAGAGGTGGGGCTTAGAGTATGTAACGGAAAGGCTATAGTAAACTCAGTTAATGCTGATGACGAAAGACTTGATGCAATACTACCAATAGCAAAAAAATATGGTGCGGCAGTAGTTGGATTGGCATTAAATGAAGGTGGAATACCACAAACTGCTTTGGAAAGATTTGAGCATGCTAAGTATATTTTGAATAAGGCTCTTTCTTATGGCTTGAAGAAAGAAGATGTAATAATTGATTGTCTTACACTTACAGTCAGTGCCCAACAAGATCAAGCAAAAGAAACTTTAAAGGCAGTTAGAATGGTCAGTGAAGAATTGGGACTTTCATGTACTTTAGGTGTAAGTAATATCAGTTTCGGTTTGCCTGCAAGAAGTCATATAACTGAAAATTTTTTGATACAGGCTATGCAAAACGGTTTAGATTTTCCTATCATAAATCCCAATATAGAGGGGGTTATGAATGCGGTAATTTCGTATAGAGTCTTATCCGGAGAAGATGAAAATTGTGCGAAATATATAGAAAAGTTTGCTGAGGTAAAGGCTAAAAGTGAAGAAAAACCTATAGGTAGTGCAAGCGCCGAAGAAGATGAAACTATAGAAAGTGCTATTTTAAAAGGTCTAAAAGAAAAAACAGCAAGGCTTACGGCAAAACATTTAGAAAGTATGTCGGAGATAGATGTTATAAATAATCTACTTATACCTGCCTTAGATCTTGTTGGAGATCAGTATGAAAAACAGATATTATTCCTGCCTCAACTTATAAATTCTGCTAATGCGGCCCAAGCAGGCTTTGATTTGATAAAAGAAAGAATAGCAAGTCGTGGTGGAGAAAATATAAGTAAGGGTAAGATAGCCGTAGCTACAGTAAAAGGTGATATACACGATATAGGAAAAAAATATCGTTAAAGTTATTTTGGAAAATTACGGATATAAGATGATAGATTTAGGTAGAGATGTACCTATAGAAAAAGTTGTAGAAACAGTTATAAAAGAAGATTTAGATTTGGTAGGTCTTTCTGCACTTATGACTACTACCTTACCATCTATGAAAGCTACTATAGAAGCTATAAGAGAAGTAAAACCTAAATGTAAAGTATGGGTAGGTGGCGCGGTTCTTACTGAGGATTATGCTATGGAGATGGGAGCAGACTATTATGCTAAAGATGCAAGAGCTTCTGTAGAAATAGCGAAAGAAGTATTAGGATAGAGGGAATATGAAAAAAGGAACAGAGATACTCGCACCAGCAGGTTCTTACGAAGCCTTAGTTGCAGCAGTTAATGCAGGGGCAGATGCCGTATATATAGGCGGAGCTAAGTTTGGAGCAAGAGCCAGTGCAAAAAGTGTTTCAAGTGGAGAAGATATAATAATAGCAGGAATAGATTATGCCCATCATTTTGGAGTAAAGGTATATTTGACGGTAAATATACTTCTAAAAGAAAAAGAGATAGAAGAATTATATGATTATATTTTACCTTACTATAAGGCAGGAATAGATGCCTTAATTGTTCAAGATTTGGGTGTGTTAAAGTTATTGCATGAATTATTTCCTAATGTTGAGAAACATGCAAGTACACAAATGAGCACGCAGGCTTTTGAGGCTGTGGATATATTAAAGAAGTATGGAGTTACCAGAATAGTTCCGGCTAGGGAATTATCTTCTAAAGAAATAAAGGAAATATATGACAAGACAGGTATAGAGATAGAAAGTTTTGTACATGGGGCCTTATGTTATTCTTATTCGGGACAATGTCTTATGAGCTCTCTAATAGGTGGACGTAGCGGAAATAGGGGATCTTGTGCTCAGACTTGTAGGCTGGAATATAATTTATATGATGAAAATGATAAACAACTTAATAAGAAAAATGAAAAGAGTTTACTTAGTTGTAAGGATCTATGTTCTTTAGATATATTACCTGAAATAATAGAATCAGGGGTGTATTCTCTGAAAATAGAGGGAAGGATGAAATCATCCATTTATACTGCGGGTGTTGTAAGTATATGGCGTAAGTATGTAGATATGTATTATAAATCGGGTAGAGATGGCTATAAAGTAAATGATAGGGATAAACGATTACTTTTAGATCTTTTTGACCGTGGTGGACATACACTTGGATATTATGAAAAACATAATGGAAGAGATATGATTGCTTTAAGTGGGAAACCCTAAAGAAAGAATAATAAATGAAGAGTTTAACAAGTATCTAAGTGAAAAGTATGTTGAAAAATACTAGAAAGATAGCTTTAAAAAGCAAAAAAATTTCATTAAAGGCAGGCAGAAGTATAAAAAAATAAAAGTTACTACTATAGATGATTTTGGGTTTGGAAATATAGAAGTAGGCTTAGAATATGGACATCTGGATTATGCGAATAATAGGGCGGCTACAAAAGAAGATATTGAAAAAGCAAATATTAAAAAAACAGGCAATACTTTGTATGAATTTAAAGAACTTCATATAGATTTAGAAGACGGACTTTTTATACCTGTAAAAGCTTTTTAAAATGAGCTTAGAAGATTGGTTTTTAGAAGAAGTTGATAAGAAGATTTTTAGATAAGTATAGACGGAAAGAAGTTACTGATAAAAACTTTAGTAGATATAGGCTCTATAAAAAAACTTGAAATAGTTAAAAAGAAGCTTTTGAAGATATAGAAACTTACAGTGATATATTTGTAGATAAAAAAATCGGATTCTAAAAAGACTTTAAATATACTTTGCGATGAAAAAGAGCAAATTTACACTTGTATAAACTTTTTGAGTAAGGAGATCGAAAACCTAAAAAAATAAAAAAACTATGATATAGAAATCTCTTATCAAGCTGATACCTTAGATCCGAGTATATGGAAAGAGGTGAATGAGAGTATAAAAAAATAAGGGTATGAGAGTTAATCTATATATGCCCCACATATTTAGAACTCATGCAAGAAAATATTTTTGAAGCTAATAAAGAGAATTTAAAAAAATGCCGATTTTGATGCTTTTTATACTTAGGAATATAGAAGAGTTAGGATATTTGAATAATAGTTTTTGAAGAGAAGAAATTTAATTATATCTTTGATTATACTATTTATGGTATGAATTCGATTTCTCAAGCTTTACTAGAGGATTTAGGTGCAGATAGGCAAACTCTGCCTGTAGAACTTAATTTATCAGAATTATCTAAATTGTATACAAAAAGATAAGGAACTTATAGTATATGGTCGTTTACCCTATGATGGTAACTGCAGGCTGTCTTAGAAAAAAATATTATCTTGTGATAAAAAAATCCAGTCTATTATATCTTAAAGATAGAATGGGAAAGGATATGCCGGTAAAAAACAGATGTAAATTTTGTTATAATACTATATTAAATTCTCTAGCTCTTTCGGTTATAGGTATAGGTGAATCTATTAAAAGACTTGACGCAAAGGCCTTGAGATTAATGTTTACTACAGAGAACGAAAAAGAGATTAAGAAAATATTAAAAGTATATATAAATTATTTTATAAATGAGGAAGAGTGCGAAGAACCGGTGGAAAAGTTCACTAGAGGACATTTTAAAAGAGGTATTGAATAACTTGCAAACCGAGTGTATATATATTATACTTAATGCTAGTTTATTTACGCACCGGAGGTTAAAATGATAGAGGCGACAAGCTGTGGCGGTGTGGTTATATTTAGAGGCAAGGTTTTACTTCTGTATAAGAATTATAGAAACAGATATGAAGGTTGGGTTTTACCTAAAGGGAACAGTGGAAGAGGGTGAAACTCATGAGATAACTGCTCTTCGTGAAGTAAAAGAAGAGTCTGGTGTATCTGCTAAGATAGTTAATTATATAGGTAAGAGTCAATATACCTTTAGTACACATACTGATATAGTAGAAAAAGATGTACATTGGTATCTGATGATGTCCGATAGTTACTACTCAAAGCCACAAAAAGAAGAATATTTTATAGACTCAGGATATTATAAGTATCATGAGGCTTATCATTTGTTAAAATTTGCAAATGAAAAAAATGATGTTACAAAAGAGCTTATGAAAAGTATCAGGAATTGAAGAAAAAAATGGTAAATGGTACTTATAGACTTTGGAGGTATAAATGAATATTATAGCAACAGTTGATAAAAGCTGGGGCATAGGCAAGGGAGGAAACTCCCTTGTTTCTATTCCTAACGAAAAAAAGTTACTTAGAGAAGAAACTATGGGAAAAGTCATAGTAATGGGCAGAAAAAAACATTTGAAAAGTTGAATGGTGGTCAAGCTTTATATGGTAGAATCAATATAGTATTTTTCAAAAAAATGAGAATTTTAAGCCTAAAAAAATGTTGTGATAGTTAGCAATTTTTGAGGAATGTTTAGCTTATTTTTTTCTTCTAATAATATTAAAAAAAGAAGATATATTTGTATTAGGCGGAAAAAAAGTATATATGAGTTATTTTTTTACCATATTGTAAGCAAGCACATATAACTTTTGTAGACTTTTTGTATGAAGCAGATGAATTTATAGAAAATCTTGATAAGCATAAAGACTGGAAACTTATCCTTGAAACAGAAGAAGAAACTTATTTTAATTTATCATATAATTTCAAACTCTACCAAAATACTAGGAAATAGTATATAAAATAAATGATAAATTTTTTTGTCGTAGTTGTTGAAAAAAATACCAAAAATATGTTAGAATATAGCTTGATGAAATATAGAAATTAGTAACTACAAAAATATTAAGATACTATGCTTAGTCTTAATATTTATTTTTTTAAACTATGTAAGGGGGAAAAACCTATGTTTAAAATTGTCAAAAAAAGAAAAAAATTGGCAGAGAATATTTATTTATTTAATGTACAAGCTGAAAGGGTAGCAAAAAAAATGTTATCCGGGCGAGTTTGTAATAGTAAAGGTTTCAGAAAAAAAGGTGAGCGTATACCTCTAACTATTTGCGATTATAATAGAGAAGAAGGTTGGGTTACTATAGTTGTTCAAACTATAGGTGCCGGTACTCTAGCTATGGCAGAATTTAACGAGGGCGAGTTCTTTATGGACTTCGTTGGACCACTAGGAAATCCAAGTGAACTTATTCATGAGAGTAAAGAAGAATTACAAAATAAGAGAATCCTTTTTGTAGCAGGTGGTTTGGGTGCCGCTCCTGTTTATCCACAAGTTAAATGGTTACATGAACAAGGAGTAAAGGCTGACGTAATAGCTGGTGCTAAAACAAAAGATTTATTAATACTTGAAGATGAGATGAGAGCGGTAGCAGGAGATTTATATATAACTACTGATGATGGCTCTTATGAGCATAAAGGCCTTGTTACAGACGCTATTAAGGATTTAGTATTAAATCAAGGTAGACAATATGATCTTTGTGTAGTTATAGGACCTATGATAATGATGAAATTTGCTTGTCTTGTAACAAAAGATTTAAATATTAAGACTATTGCAAGTATGAACCCTATAATGGTTGACGGTACAGGTATGTGTGGTGCTTGTAGACTTACAGTAGGAGATGAGGTTAAATTTGCTTGTGTTGACGGACCTGAGTTTGATGGACATTTAGTAAATTTTGATGAGGCTATGAAGCGTCAACAAACATATAAAACTGCAGAAGGTAGAAAAATGCTTAAAGCTATAGAAGGAGACACTCATCATGGTGGCTGCGGAGTTTGTGGAGGTAATGACTAATGGATGTATGGAAAAAAGTACCGATAAGTGAGCAAGAACCTTTAGTTAGAGCGAAAAACTTTGAGGAGGTTTGCTTAGGATATACTATGGAAGAGGCAAAGGAAGAAGCTACACGTTGCCTTAATTGTAAAAATGCAAAATGTATTAAAGGTTGTCCTGTTTCAATAAATATACCTGCTTTCATTCAACAAATTATAGCAGGAGATATGGAGAAAGCTTCTGAAATTATAGCAGAGTCATCTGCATTACCTGCAGTTTGTGGTCGTGTATGTCCACAAGAAACACAATGTGAAGGTGTTTGTATACGTGGTATAAAAGGAGAAGCGGTTTCTATAGGTAAATTGGAAAGATTTGTTGCCGATTATGCGAGAGAAAACGGTATAGCTCCAAAGGTAACTGCAGAAAAACAAAACAAAGCTGTTGCAGTTATAGGTGCAGGTCCTGCAGGTCTTACTTGTGCAGGAGATTTGGCTAAACTTGGTTATGATGTTACTATCTTTGAAGCACTTCATGAGCCGGGTGGAGTTTTAATGTATGGTATACCTGAGTTCAGATTACCAAAAGAGGAAGTAGTTATTCCTGAAATAGAAAATGTTAAAAAATTAGGTGTTAGAATAGAAACTGACGTTATCGTAGGTAAATCAGTAACTATAGATGAACTTTTAGATGATGAAGGATTTAGTGCTGTATTCATAGGTAGCGGTGCCGGATTACCACAATTTATGGGTATACCGGGAGAGCAAGCTAATGGTGTATTTTCAGCAAATGAGTTCTTAACAAGATCAAATCTTATGAAAGCATATAGAGATGATTATGATACACCTATAACAAAAGGTGGTATAGTTTGTGTTGTTGGTGGTGGTAATGTTGCTATGGATGCTGCCAGAACTGCACTTAGACTCGGTTCAGAAGTACATGTTATTTATAGAAGATCTGAGCAAGAACTTCCTGCAAGAGCTGAAGAAGTTCATCATGCTAAAGAAGAAGGTATTATCTTTGATGTACTTACTAATCCTACAGAGATTATTGCAGATGCTGATGGTTGGGTTAAAGGAATTAGAGTTGTAAAGATGGAACTTGGTGAGGCAGATGAGTCAGGCAGAAGAAGACCTGTTCCTGTTGCCGGTAGTGAGTATGTAATAGATTGTAATACAGTTATTATGTCTTTAGGTACTTCTCCAAACCCACTTATTTCTAATACAACTAAGGGACTTGATATAAATAAGAGAAGATGTATAGTTGCAGAAGAAACTACAGGTCAAACTTCTAGAGAGGGAGTTTTTGCCGGTGGTGATGCTGTTACCGGTGCGGCTACAGTTATCTTGGCTATGGAAGCCGGAAAAGCCGGTGCAAAAGGTATACATGAATATTTAAGTAATAAATAAGGCTCTTTGTCAAGGGTTGGGGTAATTATTTTTTTGTGAGTATAAGACTTGGTCTTATACTCACTTTTTTTAACAGAGAAGAAAAATACGGTTTCTAAAGTTCTTAAAGTTTCTATAACCGTAAGCATTTCTTTTTTTATGACTTTTAATCTTATTATTGGTTCCTTCAGTAAAGCCATTACTATAAGGACAATCGAATGAATTTAATATATATGTTCTCCAGTTAGCAAGCATAGTAAGGCTTGCATTAAACTCAGCAAGTCCACTAACACTTGCAGATAGTAAAAACTTTTTTAACTTAGGTATAGCTTCATTTTTACTTTTAGACGCCATAAAATTATAAAAAAAGTTCTTTTAAATAGTAGGCAGTAGCTAGGTCAGAAGAAAAAAACTAATCATTACATCTACAGCATCAAGATTATCATTAGATAATTTATTTCTATGTGCCAGCAGTAATTTTCGGCTTCTTTTAAAATATTTCCTTCTAGAAGGATGCATTTTCTTACTTTCCCTTTTTCGTACATTTTCTAAAGCCCACGTAATATATCTAACAACATGAAATCTATCAATAACTATGTGCCTGTCTTTAAAGTTTTTTAAATAGTCTATAAGACAAGCACTAGACCTTGAAGGAAGAATATCTACAAGCTTATGTTTTTTAATATCAGTAAGTATAGCTTGGAATTTCTGTCCACCACAATTACCTTTAAATTCATCAATAGATAGCACTTCAGGAAGAGATTTAGGCTTAGAATGGTCTATATCTTTCATTCTTCTAAAAATAAAAGATGGAGATATTTTTAATAATCTTGCAGTGAAGCTAATACTAAGAGTTTCACAAAGCATAGCAAGGGAATAAAAAGCAAGTCTAAGAGTGGTGCGAAAATACTTCCCGGAGAAAGGGAAATCCTCATAAAAACGTTTATTACAGCAAGAACAACGATAACGACGTTTTCTATAATGTAGGATAGTATGTTTACCGGATATAGGGATATCTCTAATAATAGAATTTCTATAAGTAAGGTTATTTTACACTTTATAAAAAAAATAATTTCTTTGATATAAAAATATTCTTAATAAATATTATATTATATTGAGTTCACAATCGTGAAATTTGAAAAAAGTATCTCGATTCCAAAACTAAGGATATAGGGCAAGAATACAATATCATACAGACATAAAGAAATTGTTCTTTGACAATTGAATGAGCGGTCTGTAAGGATATGTATCTATGGGGAAGTAGGCGATGACTTTTTGAGTATCAGAAAAGAGCCTGCTAAGTAGAACGAAACGTCACTGTGAGATTCAGGGACAGGAACTATATCAGGTGTAGCCGACAAAAAAGTTAGAAGTGGTTAATGTGAATTATTGAAAAATAAGAAATATTATGGTAAACTTTTCTTAACCAAATGTAATGTAGTAATATTCGGTAGGTGATATTATAGTGGATATATTAAAGGTATTAAAAATTGAATTAAAAAACAAAAAAATGGCAATAGTTCTATTGGTATTAATACAACTTATATCTGTGTGCGTAAATTCACTGATACCTATATTAAGCGGTAATTTTTTTGAATTTATTAATAAGTGGAATAAAGAAAAACGGTATTATCAAATATTCGGGGCTAATAATTATAATAGGAACTTTGGGGACTGTATTAGCGTATCTATATGAAATCGCCAGTGTAAAAAGCAAAAAAATAATGTATCGTTTAAATTAAATAAGTATGTGATAGATTATATACAAAAAAATACCAATTAGAAAAATTTGAAGAGTATAATCCGTATATTTAAACCAAAGGGTTAACAGCGATTCAGCTGTAGTAGGCGGTTTTTTTCTTTGATAATATTTTATTAGCCATTGTCAATGGTTTGCAGTTGTTGTTGATATTTATAATAATTGTAACTATGAAAATAACAGTTTTGTATATAATACTGTTATGTATTTTTTTGTTTATTCAATAGTATACGAGATTGTTTTTAAGAGCTTGTATGTGTATGGAAAAAGATACAAAGAAGAGCAGAATATTTTTTTAATTCAATGAATGAAAATTATGAGCTAAGTAGAGAAATAAGAGCTCATTCGTTATACGAAAATATATCTATAAAACTGGTAGAAAGCTATAGACAGTTTTTTTCGATAGCTTATTTAAATATACAAAAAGTATCGGCATTATTTATGTCTTTGGATTCTCTTGTTAGTTTAATTTTTTTCAAGCAATAATTTTTTTCTGTATGGTGGGTTTCAGGTTATAGATGGAAATCTTTCTATTGGGGAATTTAGCATAATGAGTATTTTCTTTTCTAGTACAATAGCAATAATTAAGTATTTTTTTCAATGGGGAAAAGAATATCAAGAATATAAAGTTTCTGTTGATAGGATGAACCAACTGTTGCTGATTGAACAAGAAGAAAATGGAACAGTTAGTATTGATAAAATCGATAAAATTCAGATAAAAACTTAGAGGGAAGTATATAGATATAGATAGAAATGGAATATATGTAGTAAGAGGAGCGAATGGTTCCGGGAAAAACAACACTTATATATAAAATAATAGGTTTATTGTATAGTGAGGATACAGTTAAAATAAATGATAAAAAAACATAAATAGTATAGATATTTATGCACTTAGAAGAAAAGTTGATATTATGTTACAAAATGAGAGGCTACCTAATACCAGTGTTGAGGGTTATTTAAATCTAAATTTTTGAATTTGTGGAACATATTATGAATAAGTTTTGTTTTGATAAACTTATTTGTTTTAAAAAGATATATGGCACAAAAAAATATTTTTAGAAATGTCTGATGGAGAAAGACAATTTGTCGTCTATATAAAGACTATAATGGGTAAAAATGAGATACTAATTCTTGACGAACCTAGTTCAGATATGAGTGTAGAATCTATAAATCTGCTTATGCGTAGTTTAAATATGTTGAAATATGAGAAGAAGGTTATCTTAATAACACATAACAAGCAATTATATGAAATGGCAGACAGTATAATTGATTGTTGAGTTATAATTATATTGGGAGGTATTTAACATGTCGGTAAAAGCTAATTATGAAAAACCAAGTATTCAAAGAGATGGGGTTAAACCTAGAGGTGTGTTGGTTGTTCCTACTGTAGTAGCACTAGCTCCAAATGTTGGTGTCGCAGCAAATGCAATATTAGTTGCTAATGCGTATAGTACTGCTAATGTACTACTTGTAGCTAATGTTAATAGTGCTGCAAATTATAATATAGGAGCTAACTGGAGTTATCATAAATAATTTTAGAGGGGAGGAAGTTTGATGGAGTTAGCATTTGATAATTATTTTAAAAGTGAATATTCTATGCTTAGCAAACTTACAGGACCGATAATGATATCGTTAGATATTACACAAAAATGTAATTTAAAATGTGTGCATTGCTTCAATAATAGTGGGAGTAGTGTATCGGATGAGTTAAGTGATAAAGAGATAATAGATGTTGCCAATCAAATTGCAGAACTCCACCCACATAATGTCTGCCTATGTGGGGGAGAAACTCTGTGTCGAGAAAACATTTTTGATATAATAGATACGTTAAGAGGGAATGTAACTAAAATAAGTATGGTATCTAATGGGTATAAAATGGACTTTGAAACCGCTAAAAGATTAGTGGATTCTGGCGTTTCTCATATACAAATTAGTTTAGACGGGAAAGATTGCTATCAACATGATACATTTCGTGGTGTTAAAGGATCTTTTGATAGAGCTGTTAATGCAATTAAAAACGTTAAAAAATGTGGAATTAATAGACTAGCAGTATCACTGGTGCCTAATAAATTAAATTATAAAACTATTGATGAATACATAGATTTATGTTACGAGTTAGAGATTAACGATGTAAGAATGATGCCTTTCTTACCATCAGGAAGAGGTAGAAGTATAGGAAGAAATTTATTGTTAAATAATATAGAGTATTTTTATCTTATTGAAAAAGTGAAATCTAAAAAGAGAGAGTATGCAAATATAATGAATGTTGAGTGGGGTGATCCGTTAGACCATATGAGGAGAATGCCATTTAATGCGGAATATGGGTTACAAACCTATTGTATGGAAGTTAAATCGAATGGAGATATTACGGTTACAACATACTTACCAATAGTAGTAGGAAATTGTAGGAAATACACCTTAAAAACTTATTGGGATAATGGTTATGATTTAATTTGGAAAAAAACAAAGAAGTTGTTAAATATATAGATAAAATTCAATGTATATATGATTTAGAAGATTTTGAGCCAGCACCATATTCTGGAGAAAAGATAGTATTTGATATTGTTGATGGTATCAAACCATAAACTTTGTACAGATAGTACAGGAGGATGACTTATTTATGAAATTTAGGATTAATAAAAAAATGATTTTTAAAATAAGAGATGAACAAGACGGGACATTGTCATTGATGATATTATCTACGAGCCAATTAATCTATTTGAATACAACTGCTAGATTGTTAATACAACAGGATGGTACAGTTGATTTTTGAAGATTTTTTTGAAACAATTAAAAATTTGATGGTGTTGAAGAGGTGGAGTTACGTAGTGACTATCAAGATTTGATATATCAGCTTGAAGCTCTTGGAATTATAGAAATTATTGAACAAGAACAGTTGTCTGAAAATGGGTGTATGTTGGTGGGGGAAAAAAAGAGTATAGAGAAGTATCTAAGTTTATACTTGAAAATGGAAATAATAAATTTAATTTAATTGATATAACCTATCCGGATAATTATAGTTTGCCAAATTTAAGAGCGAGACAGTTTAATGGAGAAGAGTTTAATATAATAAAAATTGAAGGATGGTAAAATAATTGCTGATGTAATTTTTAGCAGTTGCTCCATTTAATACAGGAATATCTGTTGTTTTCTTTTCAGCAATTGTTATGGATAAAAGTATAGAAGAAGATAATGTGGGAAATATCATAAAAAGAATTACTAGAGTATTCGAGTGGGTTATTTGTCGATAAGTATAACAAAAATTAGGTTTTTACTATACTGATGAAAAAAACAGGATTATATTCTAAATATATTAAAAAAAATATTGGTTTCAAAAAAACGTGTACATTAAAAAGAAATTTGTAAAAAAATATAGATTTAACTCTATATGACAAAATGATATAGAGGAGGTGCTTGCCGTGATACGCATAGATGAGAAATATGTTAAAAAAATCTTAATGATATTCTTGAAAAAAAATAGATTATATATATATATTGAAAAACATTAGAGGTATATGGGATTTTACAGATCCGTGGTTTGACTTTGATGATATGCTATCTGTTCTAGAATATTTAAAAAAATTCCAAATCAAGAAAGTATAAAATTATTGTATATGGGGATTCCGCAAATTTATCCGAGTTGAGCAAAGAACTTGGAAAAGAAATCTATAGATATTATGATTGAAAGTGGGATTTGGAATTACGACGAGGGCTTTATAAAAACTAATAATCTGATAGTTTTAGCTTATCAAGGAATTAAGATTCTGACAGAAATCAATCCGCATTTCAATACATGCATAAACAGAAATACAAATGTATATATTGGCATGGATAGTTTAAGATTAGCAGAAAATATTCAATTTAAAAGGAATAGCACTGTTTTAGATTTATGTAGTGGAACAGGAATTCAAGGATTGCTAGCTGCTAGATCTGCTAAAAAAGTAGTTTCTGTTGAAATTAATCCGGTTACGGTGAATGTAACTAAGTTTAATGTAGCTTTAAATGAATTGAATGATTTAATTGATGTTAGATTAGGAGATTTGTATACAGTAATAAAAGCCAGCGAAAAGTTTGATTTCATTTATGCGAATCCGCCTTTTATTCCGATGATAGATGATTTAGAGTACCCAATATGTGGTACTGGAGGAGAAGATGGCTTAAAAGTATTAAAGCGGATAGTTGAACAATTGGACAGACACCTAAAAAATGGAGGGCAGTCTATCATTTTTTCTCAGTGCCTTGGCGATGCAAAGCGTGTATTTTTTTAATGAGTTCCTAGAAGAGTATTCTCAAAAAAATTTAAATATAGAGTGAACTGTGTAATTAAAGAGAGGATACCATATGAATTTCAATTAGAGCTACTGACAGAATTAACAAGCAAATTCAATAAAAAAATTTTTGACGAGATTAGATTTAAAAAGTAAGATGAAAGATATATATAATTCAATGGGGGCTACATATCTTTATACGCTTTTATATAAATTTTCAAAGTCAAAAGGTGTTGATACAGGAGTTTGTATTTTAAATCAATCTAACCAATGGGATTTGGATAGCAAAAGTGAGTTTTTGAACACCGTTAGTATAAAATGAAGATAAGAGTAGTTTTGAGCTAAATTTGAATGATAATAGGGTTGGATTTATTGATTCTGAGGCAAAAAGATATAATAGCTTTATTACTGAAAGGATATAAAGTTGCAGAGATTGCAGATGAATTGTATGATAAGTATAAAAATGATAAAAAATATTTGAAATATAAGAAAGCAGCGTTCATTTGTTCAATATTGGATACATGTAGTAAATTAGAACAATTAGGAGTAATCAGACAGTTGGAGGTGATTTAGCATGAAATATTTTTTTATGGTCGTGGATTATATTATACCTATTCTAATGATTATTTCACCTCCATGGTGGAAAAAAATAGCCAATAGTGGTATTAACAGGTATTCAGGAATGAGGACTTCTTTGTCAATGAAAAACGAAGAAAACTGGAAGAAAGCTAATTTGCTATGTGGAAAATATTATTTTAGAGTAGGGATAGTTTTATTTATTTTGGTTTTTTTAATAAGATACATTAAACTAGTTCCTATGGAATGGAATTCTCTGATTACTACATCTATTTGTATTGTTAGTATGATTGTATTAACGGTGTTTGTAAATAATAAGATTAAATAAGGGTAGTTTTATATTAAATGTGATTACTGATTTTTGAAGATAATTAATAGGATTTTGTATTAAAGCATTATATGGAAGGTGATGATTAAACTGTGAGAAACAAAATTGAAAAATATAGAAAACTACTAGGGTTATCACAACATCGGTTGGGAAAAAAGGTAGGAGTTTCCAGAGTGAGCATAAATAAAATAGAAACCGGTAAAGTTATTCCGAGCTTGAAACTAGCCAATGATATATCAGAAGCACTAGGCGTGTGTATTTATAAAATATTTGATTTGGATGGGAAAGAAACTTATTGCCATAAAGATTGTGACTGATTATTTTGGGCTCTTTGTCAAGGGTTGGGGTAATTATTTTTTGTGAGTATAAGACTTGGTCTTGTACTCACTTTTTAACTTTACCCCATCTAAACTATACCTATAAAAATACATTAAGTATAGTATTTATATACTCTTTGAGAGTAGAAAGCTTATTATTTAATAAAAATCTCTTAAATCAATATTATAATATTGATTTAGTAAGTCTGTGATTGTGCGCATTCTTTGTAAAGTTTCATTTCCTATTTTTTTGGATCTTGTAACTTGTAAGCAGTAAAAAAACAAGTAGAGCAAATAAGATAAGACCTAGAATAATACCCCAAATAGAAAGTAGAATACTAACAATATTTTTTTATTTAACTTACCGGAAGTGTCTTTTGAAATCTTAACAAAGCTAAGAGCAAATATAGCTAAAAAAATATACTAAGTGGTGCTCCGCCTATATTCAAAAAAAGTAAGGTAGATATGGCTGATAATATAGAAAAAAATCAATCCCATTCTTGACCAAAAACTTAGTTTTTTTGATATCTGAAGTTCACTATCAGTGAGCTTATTTTTTTGAAATTTCTGTCATATAAAACTCCTTGAAAATAATCTATCGTATTGTAGCATGAATATAAATTAAAGTCTATACATAGCTTGCACTAGAACAAGTGATTTGATAAAATAACAAAAGAAGATTGAAAGGAAAGAGATATGGATATTGTTAAGGTTTTAGCGAGCGAGTTAAATATAAAAGAAAGTCAAGCAGAAGCAACTATTAAACTTATAGATGAAGGCAATACAATACCATTTATAGCCAGATATAGAAAAGAAGCAACAGGTTCATTAGATGATGAAATACTTAGAAGTTTAGACGAAAGACTTAGATATCTAAGAAATTTGGATGAAAAAAGAGAACAGGTTTTAGCTGCCATCTCGGAACAAGGTGCTTTAACTAAGGAACTTGAAGAAAGTCTTAAAAAGGCTATGACTTTAGTTGAAATAGATGATTTATATAGACCATATAGACCTAAAAAAAGAACAAAAGCAATGATAGCAAGAGAAAAAGGTTTAGAGCCGCTTGCAGAGATGATTTTATCAGGTGATTTTAATGAAAGCTTGGAAAGTCTTGCAAAATCTTATATAAGTGAAGAGGTAGAAAATGAAAAGATAGCTTTAGAAGGTGCGAATGATATAATTGCAGAAAAAAAGTATCGGAAGAAGCTGCTTATAGAACTAAGCTAAGAAATGAAATATTTGAAAAGGGACTTATAGAAACTGTAGCCAAGGATGAAGAAGCCAAATCAGTGTATGAAAATTATTATTCTTACGAGGAGCAAATAAAAAAAGATATTACCACATAGAATTTTAGCTATAAATAGAGGAGAAAAAGGAAAAAAATTTATAAGTGTTAAAATTGTAGCTCCTGAAACTGAGTTATTAGAATATTTATATAAGCAAGTTATAAAAAAATAAGAACTCTTATTGTGAAGAGTTTCTAAAAAAAGCTATAGATGATGCTTATAAAAAGACTTATTTTTTTCCGGCTATAGAAAGAGAAATAAGAAATGAATTAAGTGAAAAAGCACAAGAAGCCTCTATAAAAGTTTTTTTCTAAAAAAATTTAGAGCAATTATTGTTGCAGCCACCTATTAAGGGAAAAGTTGTGCTTGGCTGGGATCCGGGCTTTAGAACAGGTTGTAAAATAGCAGTAGTTGATGAGTTTGGCAAGGTATTAGATACTACAGTAGTTTATCCTACAGAACCTAAAAAAAGCAAGTGAAGGAAACTAAAGAAACTATTAAGAAACTTATTGAAAAAAATATAATGTTAATCTTATATCTTTGGGAAATGGAACAGCCAGTAGAGAGTCTGAAGTAGTAATAGTAGACTTATTAAAAAGAATTAAAAAGAGATATATCTTATGTAATAGTTAATGAGGCAGGTGCCAGTGTATATTCTGCTAGTGAACTGGCAAGTAAAAGAATTTCCTAATTTTGATGTAGGTCAGAGGTCGGCTACCAGTATGGCAAGACGTTTGCAAGATCCGCTTGCCGAATTGGTTAAAAATAGATCCTAAGAGTATAGGCGTAGGTCAATATCAGCATGATATGAACCAAAAAAGACTTAGTGAAACGCTAGGTGCAGTTGTAGAAGATAGTGTGAACAAGGTAGGTGTAGACCTAAATACGGCTTCATTTTCTTTATTAGAATATATTTCAGGTATAAATAAGACCTTAGCCAAAAATATAATAGAGTATAGAGAAACAAATGGTGCGTTTACCAGTAGAAAAGAGCTTTTAAAGGTTCCAAAGTTAGGACCTAAGGCATTTGAACAATGTGCAGGCTTTATGCGTATAAGAGATGGAAAAGAAGTTTTAGATGCAACAAGTGTACATCCTGAAAGTTATAAAGTAAGCAAGGAAATACTTAAAAAACTTGATTTAGATATAAGTGAATTAAAAAAAGGCGGTATCAAAGGTATTTCTAAAAAAGTAGTAGATTATGATAAATTAGCAGCTGAAATAGGTATAGGTGTAGTAAGTTTAAGGGATATAATTAAAGAATTAGAAAAAGCCTGCACTAGATCCTAGAGATGAGTTGCCTGCTCCTGTGCTTAGAAGTGATGTCTTAGATATAAAAGATTTAAAAGAGGGTATGATACTAAAGGGAACAGTAAGAAACGTTATAGATTTTGGAGCTTTTGTAGATATAGGTATACACCAAGATGCCTTGGTTCATATTTCAAAACTTTCGTCAAAATTTATAAAACATCCTTTAGAAGTTTTAAGTGTAGGTGATGTACTGGAATTTAAGGTTTTAAGTATAGATTTAGATAAAAAAATAGAGTGGGTCTTACCAGAATATTTGAATAGAGGAGAAAATATGAGTGATAGAGTATTAAAATACGAGATAAAATTGGATAAAAAAATGATATTTGGTATTTTTTTCTTTATATAGTGCAAATAGAGCTTATTTGGGTGTTTTTAATCTTTTATTTACTATGGCTTTCAGTATATTTTTTTGATAAATTCATGGTCTGAACTTAGTCTTAGTAGGAAAATTTTTGTTTTTTAGTCTGTTCTCTAATGTTTTTCGGTTATACAGCCGGCTATACTTTTATCTAAAAAGCTACTAAACAAGCTAGTACCGATACAATAAAAAAAGGGATTTGTATTAGAATTATCAAAGGAAGAAATATTAGTTAGCCAAGATGGAAATACGTTAAATGTAGCTTGGGAAGAAGTATATAAGACTATGATTAGAAAAAAAGTATGATAGTTATATATTTTGCTCCACTTAGGGGTTATCTGATACCTAATAGATACTTAGGCGATACAAGGGAAGAACTTGAAAATTTATTGAAAGAAAAGACACGAGTAACAAGATTTTAAATAGAGGTAGAAATGAAAAATTATGAATCATTTTCTGAAAATGATACTTTTGAAATAGCTAAAAATATAGCAAAAGAACTAAAAAAGGGCAGCATAGTTTGTCTTGATGGAGAGCTTGGAGTGGGGAAAACTATATTTGCAAAAGGATTTGCAAAAGGTCTTGATATAGAAGATGATATAACCAGCCCTACTTTTTACTTTAGTTCAAAGTTATGAAAGTTTAGATAATGTTTTTACATCATTTTGATGTATATAGAATAAGTGATGAAAGTGAAATGGACGAGATAGGATATGAGGAGTATTTCTTTTCGGATGCTATTTGTCTTATAGAATGGTCATCTCTTATACCTGATTTAATACCTGAAAATGCTATTCACATAAGCATAGAAAAAGATATGGAAAAAGGTTTTGATTATAGAAATATAAATATAGAAGGTATTTAAAATGAGGATTTTAGGTATAGAAAGTTCATCATTAGTAGCCGTGTAGCTATATTGGATGATGATATAATAACAGCAGAATTTACTATAAATTATAAATTGACACATTCACAAACTTTATTGCCTATGTTATCAAATATCAAAGAGATATTAAATATAGATATGAATAGTATAGATGCAATAGCTGTAAGCGGTGGTCCGGGTTCATTTACAGGTCTTAGAATAGGTGTAGCAACTGCAAAAGGAATAAGTTTAGCTATAAATAAAAAAAGCTTATAAATGTACCTACTTTAGATGCTCTTGCATACAATTTCTATGATACATCAGCTCTTATTGTTCCTATAATGGATGCTAGAAGGGCTCAAGTCTATACAGGAACGTATAGAAATAAAAAAATAAATTTGAGATTGTTAAAAGTGGAAGAGCTATTTCTATAGAAGATTTAATTAATGAATTAAATGAATTGGGAGAAAGTGTGATTTTTTTAGGTGATGCTGTTCCGGTTCATAAGGAAATTATAGAAAAAAAGAATTAAAGGTAAAATTTAGTTTTGCACCGGCAAATATGAATAGACAGAGAGCGGCCAGTGTTGCTTTGCTTGGTAAAGAGTATTTTTTTAGAAGGTAAAAGTATAGACTCTAAAGATTTTTGAGATAGAATATCTTAGAAAAAAAGTCAAGCAGAAAGAGAAAGAGAATTGTTAGAGAAACATTAGAATGAAAGATGATTTATTAGATATAATATTAAATATAGAGAAAGAGTGTTTTAGTGATGCTTGGTCTAAAGATAATATTGAACTTATGTTAAACTCAAAATTTGATAAAATTTTAACTATAGATAAATCAGCATATATAAATTATAGAATTATGTATGAAGAAGCAGAGCTTATGCGTATAGCTGTTTTTAAAAAAATAGTAGGAATAAGTCTTATGCAAGCACTTTAATGTTTAAGATGATAGAAGATTTAAAAAGTTGAGAATATTAAAAGATGCTTATTAGAAGTAAGAGAATCGAATAAGGCGGCTATATCTTTGTATGAAAAATATGACTTTAAGATTATAGGAAAAAGAAAAGAATATTACACAAATCCTATAGAAGATGCATTTATTATGCAATTAGAAATTTAGAAAGGATAGAGGATGTTAGATATTTGTTTGCTAGGTACCGGTGGAATGATGCCTTTACCATATAGGTATTTGACCAGTATGATGGCAAGATGTGAAGGTAGTAATCTACTTATAGATTGTGGAGAAGGAACTCAAGTCGCAATAAAGAAAAAATCTTGGAGTCCTAAGCCTATAGATGTTATTTTATTTACGCATTTTCATGCGGATCATATAAGTGGTTTGCCGGGGCTGTTGCTTACCATAGGAAATGCGGAAAGAAGAGAACCTATACTTATGATAGGTCCGAAAGGTTTAGAGAGAGTTGTATCAGCACTTAGAGTCATAGCTCCTGAACTACCATTTGAGATAAAGTTTTATGAACTAAAAGAAGCTAAGGAAAGTATAAAAGTAGGTCCATATAGGATAGAGGCTTTTAAAGTAAATCATAATGTATTATGTTATGGTTATAGCATAAATATAGACAGGAAGGGGAAGTTTGACGCAATAAAAGCAAAGGAATTAGATATTCCTGTAAAATTTTGGTCTAAATTACAGGCAGGAGAGGTAATATCTTATGAAGATAAAACTTTCACTCCTGATATGGTTATGGGGGAAGCCAGAAAAGGTTTAAAGGTAACTTATTGTACAGATACAAGACCTGTAAAAGCTATATCAGAAGAAGCGAAAGAAAGTGATTTATTTATTTGCGAAGGTATGTATGGAGGAGAAGATAAGCTTATAAAAGCAAAAGAGTATAAGCATATGACTATGTATGAGGCTGCAAATTTAGCAAAAGAAGCAAATGTAAAAAATATGTGGTTAACGCATTATAGTCCATCATTAAATAGACCTGAAGAATATATGGACAAGGTAAGAGATATTTTTCCACGGGCCAAGGCGGCACTTGACGGTTGGAGTTTAGAGTTGGGGTTTGAAAATGAATAAAGATATAAATGTACTTGCTATTGAAAGCTCTTGTGATGAAACAGCTGCAGCAGTAGTAAAAAATGGTAGAGAAGTATTATCTAATATAATATCTTCTCAAATAGATTTACATACTTTGTATGGTGGAGTTGTTCCTGAAATAGCTTCAAGAAAACATATTGAAAATATAGATATAGTCATAGAAAGTGCTTTAAAAGAAGCAGGAAAAAGTCTTGCCGATATAGATGTTATAGCAGTAACCTATGGACCCGGTCTTGTGGGAGCTTTACTTGTAGGAGTTGCACAGGCTAAGGCTTTAGCTTTTGCAAGCAATAAACCTTTGATAGGTGTACATCATATTAAGGGTCATGTAGCTGCAAATTTTATAGAACATAAGGATCTTGAACCGCCATTTATTTGTCTTATTGTTTCCGGTGGACATACAAATCTGGTTGTAGTAAAGGATTATAATAAATTTGAAATTATAGGAAAGACTAGAGATGATGCGGCGGGTGAGGCTTTTGATAAGGTGGCTAGGAGTGTAGGACTTGGATATCCGGGTGGACCAAAGATAGATAAGAAGGCAAAAGAGGGCAACCCTAATGCTATTTCTTTTCCTAAAGCAAAAGTGAATGATAATAAATATGATTTCAGTTTTTCCGGTATAAAAAGTGCTGTATTAAATTATCAGAATCAAGCCAGTATGAAAGGTGAAGAAATAAATGTAGCCGATATGGTTGCGAGCTTCCAGAAATCTGTTGTAGATGTACTTGTGGAACATACTATAATGGCTGCTAAGGAATATGGATTTAAGACTGTAGCCATAGCAGGTGGAGTTGCAGCTAATTCTTGTCTTAGAGAGAGAATGAAAAGAGAATGTGAAAAAAACGGTTTCAGGCTTTGTTATCCATCTTTAGTATATTGCACAGATAATGCTGCTATGATAGGTGCTGCGGCTTATTTTGATTATATAAATGGAAAAAGAGATACATGGGACTTAAATGCCGTACCTAGTTTGAAGTTGGAATAGAAATATAAGAGGGTGAGAATGTGATATACTTCACAATCTCGCCCTTTTTGATTAGTTTTTATATTCCCTGTATTATATGTGTTATGAAAATCTTCAAACCTATAAGTATTAATATTACTCCACCAAGTATTTCAGATTTTGATTTAAGTTTATATCCGAAATATTTACCTATACCTACACCGGTGAATGATATTACAAAAGTACAAAGTCCTATAAATAGGATAGCGTAAAAGATATTTACAGACAAAAATGCAAAAGTAACTCCTATAGTTAGAGCATCTATGCTGGTTGCAATAGCCAGACTGAGCATAATTTTAAAAGCTATACTTGAATTTGCGTTTGTATCGTAAGCTTCTTTTTTCTCTAAGCATACCTATACCTATGTAGCCTAACAGTACAAGAGCAATCCAGTGATCCAGACTTTTAACTAAAGAGCTGAAACGTATACCTAGATTATAGCCTATAAATGGCATAATTCCTTGAAAAAGCCCAAACCAAAGTCCGATGATTATAGCCTTTAATTTATCAAAGTTTGGCATTGCAAGTCCTTTGCATATAGAGACAGCAAAAGCGTCCATGGATAAAGCAATGGCAATTAAAAAAAGTTCAAAGAATGACATAATATTTCTCCTTAAAAATTATGAGCAGGTTTACGAAAGTAAACCCACTCTTTAAAATAAAGTTTTTTGATTTTTATAAAAATAAATGCATATATGTCAAGATTATAAATGTATTTTTATAGAGAGCAATTAAAGTATTTTCTCGCTTAGAAGTTTCTTGTCCTCTTCTGATATTCCGGTAGGAATATTTACATAAACTAATATGTACATTAAATAAGCAAGAGCCATACCGCCTATTACATCTATAATTGAATGCTGTTTTAAAAATACGGTTGATAGGCAAATAGATATAGTAAGTATGAGAGATAATATACTTAGTAATTTATACTTTGCTAAGTGCTCGCTCTTTCTTATGGCAATATGTGTTGCTATAGAATTGTATACATGAATACTGGGAAAAACATTAGTATTAGTATCTACTGAATATATTTTTGATACTAAAAAGCTTGCCCAGTTTTTTTATTTGCATCTATATGCGGTCTGAAATCGGTGCCATTAGGAAATAACCAACAAATAAGTAGACAAATACTCATACCGATGGCTATCATAATACAGTATTTGAAAAATTCTTCTCTGTCTTTTAAAAAGAAATAAGACATAGTTACAGCTACATACAGAAACCATAAAAAGATAAGGGACTATAAAATATTCATTAAAAGGAATAAAGTCATCAAAAACGACTATGGACTATAAAAATAATTATGACGTACGGTTTTTTCCAAATAATTAAAGAACATCATATAAAAAAAGGAGCATATAAAAAAACTGTAGCGTGGCTGTATTTCTTGATAAAAAGTTTTTAATTGTATTAAACATAATAATATATCCTCGAGAAAAATAAGTGTGCTAAAGTTACCACTAATAAGGTGATTATAGATAGCAAAACCCAAATAATCAAGTAATAAAAAGAAATATTTAATAAAAATATAAATATTATTCCCTATTGACATAAACATTTGTTTGAGTTTTTAATATAAGTAGTTAAAAAAATTAAGGAGAAATGTATATGTACGATTATTTAGTAGTTGGTGCAGGCTTATATGGTTCTATATTTGCCTATGAAGCAAATAAAAATAGGTAAAAAGGTGTTAGTTATAGATAAAAAGGGAACATATAGCAGGAAATGTATATTGTGAAAATATAGAAGGTATAAATGTACATAAATATGGAGCACATATATTCCATACTAATAGTGATAAGGTTTGGAAGTATGTAAACAAGTTTGCCGAATTTAATAGATTTACAAATTCACCCTATAGCAAATTATAAGGGAGAGATATACTCATTACCTTTTAATATGCTAACTTTCAATAAAATGTGGGGAGTTATAAGCCCTGATGAGGCAAAAAGCTAAGATAGAAGAGCAAAGAAAGGAAGCCGGTATAGAAGAAGCTAAAAAAATCTTGAAGAGCAGGCTATAAGTTTAGTGGGTAAAGATATATATGAAAAGCTTATAAAAGGGTATACAGAGAAACAATGGGGTAGAGAATGTAAAGACCTACCTGCATTTATAATTAAACGATTACCTGTTAGATATACTTATGATAATAATTATTTTTAATGCTAAATATCAAGGTATACCTATTGGCGGATATACAAAATTAGTAGAAAAATATGTTGGAGGGAATAGAACTTAGATTAGGAGTAGATTTCCTTGAGAATAGAGAAGAGCTTGAAAGTACAGCAAAGAAGATAATATTTACAGGGGCGATAGATGCTTATTATGATTATAAGCTTGGAGCTCTAGAATATAGATCAGTACGATTTGAGAATGAAATACTTGATATTGATAACTTCCAAGGAAATGCAGCTGTAAATTATACTGATGCCGCTATTCCTTATACCAGAATAATAGAACATAAGTGGTTTGAGTTTACAGAAAGTAGCAAAACAGTAATCTCTAAAGAATATAGTTCGGAGTGGAAACTTGGAGATGAACCATATTATCCTGTTAATGATGAAAAAAATTCAAAATTATATTCTGAATATAAAAAACTGGGTGAAACTAATGAGAAAGTTCATTTTGGTGGTAGACTGGGTGAATATAGGTATTATGATATGGATGCGGTTATAGATGCAGCCATAAAATATTGCGATAAGGAATTAGGTAGGGTAGATGTCTAAGAGTATAGCTATTATCCTTGCAGGTGGTAGTGGTAATCGTATGAAAGGAGATATACCAAAACAATTTATGAAGATTCTGGAAAAAGAAGTTTTTGGTATATTCTTTACAGGCTTTTTGAAAAAAAAGTAATATAGATGAAATTATAGTAGTTACAAAAGAAGAATACTTTTTCTCACATAGAAAGTTTAGTTATAGAATACAAAATATCTAAGTTTAAAGCTATGGCGATTTCAGGAAAAAGAGATATTTTTTTCTGTATATTCTGCCCCTAAAAAAAGTGTGAAAAATACAGATTTTTGTATTGGTTCATGATGCGGCTAGACCGCTAATCAGTATTGATAAAATAAATAAAGTAATAGAAAAATTTATCTACAGAAGAAGCTATAGTTCTGGCTGTACCTGTAAAAGATACGATTAGGCAAGTTGATGAATTGGGCAAGTTTAAGTCCAGTTTGGATAGAAGTAGTTTATATTCTATACAAACGCCACAAGCATTTAAGTATTCTATATTGAAAGAAGCTTATGATATACTTATAAATGATAAAAATTTACAAATAGGTATAACAGATGATGCTATGGTAGTAGAAAAGTCTCTTGGAATATATGCACAACTTATGGAAGGTGAGTACTCAAACGTAAAACTTACAACAAAAAGAAGATCTTGATATAATTAAAAACTATCTAGAGAGTATAAATTAAGTATAATAAAAAAATATAGAATCTAATAAGCCTTATATTAGATTTGAATAGCTATATAATTATTAAGATACTAAATAAATGGAGATATTATGGATAAATTAATAGAAAGATTTATAGGATATGCTAAAAAGGAAACCAGGTCAGATGCCGGTAGTAATACTGTTCCAAGTAGCCCTAATCAAACTATATTTTTTTACAAGAATTAGCGAAAGAATTAGAGGATTTAGGTTTTGAAGAAGTAAAATTAAATCCTAAAAATAGCTTTGTTACAGCAACTATTCCTGCTACAACAGATAAAAAAGTTCCTACTATAGGTTTTATAGCTCATGTTGATACGGCAGATTTTGAAGCTAGAGGAGTAGAACCTATAATACATAAAAATTATAATGGAGAAGATATTATCTTAGATGAAAGTGAAAAAATAATACTTTCACCTAAGGATTTCCCAAATCTTAAAAATTATATAGGGAAAACACTTATAACAACTAATGGGAAAACTTTACTCGGTGCCGATGATAAAGCAGGAGTTGCAGAAATAGTTAGCGCAGGAGCTTATTTATTAAAGCATAAAGAAATAGAGCATGGAAAGGTAAGAGTTGCTTTTGGACCTGATGAGGAGATAGGTAGAGGCGCGGATCTTTTTGATGTGGAAGATTTTGCTTGTGATTTTGCTTATACTATGGATGGTGGACCGCTAGGAGAACTGGAGTATGAAAGTTTTAATGCTGCAGAAGCTATTATTAATATAAAAGGGAAAAATGTTCATCCCGGTAGTGCAAAGGATACTATGATAAATTCTATGACTATAGCACATGAAATACAAGCGGCTATTCCAAAGTATTCTGTTCCTGAGCATACTGAGAAAAGAGAGGGTTTTTTCCATCTTTGCAGTATAGAAGGAAATGTAGAAAAATACAAAACTTGAATATATTATAAGAGATCATGACAGAAATCTCTTTGAAGAGAAAAAAAGAATATATAAGTCGCTTAGTTGATAGAATGAATGAGAATTTGGATGAAAAACGTATTACCCTAGAATTAAATGATGAATATTATAATATGGGTGAGATAATAGCTAAGGATTTCAGATGTGTAGACTTGGCGAAAGAGGCTATGTTAAATTTAGGAATAGAACCCTAAGATACAGCCTATAAGAGGTGGAACTGATGGTTCTAAAATAAGTTTTATGGGATTGCCTACACCAAATATATTTGCCGGGGTGAAAATTTCCATGGAAGATATGAATTTTGCTGTGTAGAAACTATGGAAAAAGGCAAGAGATGTAATTATAGAGATTGTTAAAATTAATACAAGATAAAAATCCATATTTAGTAGCTGAGCTCTTTATTAATTATGATAATCTAAGAGGTAATAAAAAAATAAAATGTATTAAAACAATAAATTATAGAAAGAATAAGTATGAAAAAAAGATATTAAAAAGAAACATAGTTTTAGCTGTATTATTGTGTAGTACCTTTGTTTTTTTAGTGCTTGTGCAAGTACACAAAAACAAAGATAGCGAAGTTTTAGTTTCAAAGCAAGAAACAAAAAAAGAAGAAAAAGCTGAATAGATATACAGATAATTTTCTTGGAGTTTTTTTGATACTACAACACAGGTAGTAGGATATGCTGCCAACGAAGAAGAATTTAAAAAAATATCAAAGATGGTAAAAGATGAGCTTACAAGATATCACAGATATTATGATGTATATAATAATTATGATGGAATAAATAATATAAAAACTATAAATGATAATGCGGGTATAGAAGCTGTAAAAGTGGATAGGGAAATTATTGACTTATTAAAATTTTCGAAAGATATGGATGTTAGGACAAATGGTAAGGTGAATATTGCACTCGGATCAGTTCTAAAACTTTGGCATGATAAGAGAGAAGAGGGTATAGCAAATCCTCAAAATGCTTCTTTACCTGATATAGTAGATTTGAAAGAGGCGGCAAAGCACACAGATATAAATAAAATTGTAATAGATGAGGAGAATAGCACGGTATATCTTGAGGATAAGGATATGCGTATAGATGTAGGAGCTATAGCAAAAGGTTATTCTACAGAACAGGTTGCCAAATATATGGAAGAAAAAGGATATACAAATATTTTACTTTCAGTAGGTGGTAATGTAAGGGCTATAGGTGATAAAATTTCAGATGATGGTGAACATATTCCTTGGGGAGTCGGCGTACAAAATCCTGATTTGAATTCAGATGATCAGAGTGTAGTGGTACTGGATATTAAAGATAAAAGTCTTGTAACTAGCGGTATTTATGAGAGATATTATACTGTGGACGGAAAAAATTATCATCATATTATAAATCCGGATACTCTATTTCCGGAGCATGACTATTTATCAGTATCAATAGTTACGGAAAATTCGGGTGTAGGAGATGCACTTAGTACAGCGGTTTTTAATATGGATTTAGAGACAGGTAAAAAATTTATAGAAGACTATGAAGGTGTAGAAGCTATGTGGATATTACCTGATATGAGTTTAGTATACAGTTCCGGCTTTGAAGCTATGAAGAGGTAAGAGTGAAGAGAAGAAATGATATAATTTTAACGATAGCAGTCTTATGGATTTCTGCCATAAGTATGATATTAATTAATATAAGCAGAAATAAGCCTAGTAGTAATAGCGAAAAAGAAATAGTAGTTATGAGTGTAGATGGAAAGGTGGAAAGAGAAATAGACCTTTCTAAAGACGGGGATTATGGAATAGTAGATGATAATGGTGCTTATAATATTATTAATATCAAGGACGGAGTAGCTAAGATGAAAGATGCAAATTGTCCTGATAAATTATGTATGCATCAGGGTCATATCAGCAAAAATGGAGAAAGTATAGTCTGCTTACCACATGGATTAATAGTAGAAATAAAAAGTAAGAAAAACCCTGAAGTGGATATAATCAGGTAGAAACAATGGAAAATAAGTTTATACAAAATATTGAGAATAGAAGTATAAAGATAACTAAGGTTTCTGTAATAGGTATTATAACAAATATTATCTTGGCTATAGTAAAAAAATAGTTTTAGGGACTATAACAGGTTCTGTAGCTATAATTAGTGATGCTATTAATAATATAACAGATTCTTCGTCTTCTATTATAACTATAATAGGAACTAAATTATCTGAAAAAAAGCGCGGATAAGGAGCATCCTTTCGGACATGGTAGGACAGAGTATCTAACAAGCCTTTGTAATAGGAACTATCATACTTATAACAGGATTTCAGATGTTTATTAGTTCTGTAGGAAGCTTTAGGAAAAAAAGGCAGAATATAATTATAGCTTAACGGTTATTATAATTATGATACTTAGCATAGTTTCAAAGATATTTTTTTAGGTATTTATACAGAAAATAAGGGTAAGAAGTTAGGCTCGGAAGCACTTGTAGGCTCGGGAAAAGATGCTAAAAAAATGATGCATTTGTAACCACCTTTGCTCTTATATCAGCTTTATTTTTATATATTTACAAAAAAATATCTATAGATGCTATTGCAAGTGCTTTTTATAGCTTTGTTTGTCATTAAAGCAGGTTATGATTTATTAAAGGAAACTATAAAAAAGATACTTGGGGAGAAAGCTGATGCAGATATAGCCGAAGCTATCTATAAAATAGTTGAAAAATAATCCTATAGTTTTAGGCTCTCATGATTTAATACTTAATAATTATGGCCCCTAAAAACTCTTATAGGTAGTATAAATTTGGATATAGATCATGAAAAAAACAGTAGGAGAAATATATCCTATTTTTTTCATCATTTACAACTGGAAGTATATGAGAAACTGAAAGTGTTTTTTTAGTTTTTCGGCATATATTCTATGGATGATCATTCTAAGATGGCTAAAGAGGTTTGGTCTGTATTAAGAAGATTTGAAGAAGATGAAGTTTATGTTTTTAGGTTATCATGGTGTTGTAGTAGATGAAGAAAGAGAAGAAATTTACTGTGATATTTTTGATAGATTTTGTAGCGGATAGAAATGAATTAAGAAAAAAACTGGAAAAATATACTTTTGGATAAGTTTCCAAAATATGATCCACATGTAACCATAGATTTAGAATTTGCGTAAAAAGGAAAAAAATGATTTCGTTTGTTAGAGGAAAGCTTGTAGATATTTTTGGTGATAAGATAATAGTTGATACAGGTAATTTTGGTATGGAGATTAATGTTCCATCGTCAGTCATCTCAAAATTACCCGTTATGAATGAAGATGTTTTAATATATACATATTTTTAAAGTGGCTGAAGATGCTATGAGTTTATATGGTTTTAATACTAGAAAAGAATTAGATATATTTAAGCTGCTTATAAGTGTAAATGGAGTAGGTCCTAAAGGGAGCTTTTGGCTATATTATCTATTCTGGATATATATGATTTAGTTATAGCAATAATGGGAGAAGATGATAAAACCATATCAAAAGCAAATGGTATAGGTCCTAAAACAGCCAAACGTATAATAATAGAGCTAAAAGATAAAATAGATTTATCCGGTCTTACTTTAGAGAAAGAGATGAATAATGAAAATAATCTATTATCAGGTGTATTTAAGGAGACTGTAGAAGCGCTTGTAGCTTTAGGATATTCGGCTACTGAAGCTACAAAGGCAGTAAAAGCCATTGATTTGGATGAGAATATGAGTAGTTCTAAAGCTTTAAGACTTGCGTTAAAAAATATGTAGGAGTATGAATGGATAGGAAGATAATTAATACAGATTTGAGTCCGGAAGATGCACAAATTGAAAAAACACTTAGACCTAGCTATTTATCAGAATATATAGGACAAGAGAAGATAAAAAACAACCTAAAAATATATATAGAGGCGGCAAAGCTAAGAAATGAGAGTTTAGATCATGTTTTATTCTATGGACCTCCCGGACTTGGAAAGACTACACTTAGTTCTATAATAGCAAATGAGATGGGAGTAAATTTAAAGATTACCTCAGGACCGGCAATAGAAAAGCCGGGAGATATGGCTGCTATACTTAGTGGACTTGATGAAGGAGATGTTCTTTTTATAGATGAGATACATAGGTTAAATAAGCAAGTCGAAGAGCTTTTATATCCGGCTATGGAAGATTTTGCTATAGATATAGTTATAGGTAAGGAGCAAGGTGCCAAAAGTATAAGACTTGATTTACCCAAATTTACCTTAGTAGGGGCTACTACTAGAGTTGGTTTGCTTTCAGCACCTCTTAGAGATAGATTTGGAGTAGTACAAAAGTTAGAATTTTATACTAATGATGAGCTTAAAAACATTATAACACGCTCCTCAATCGTCTTAGGAATAGAAATAGATAAAGATGGTGCACTTGAGATGGCAAGAAGAAGTCGTGGTACGCCAAGGCTAGCAAATAGATTACTTAAAAGAGTTAGAGATTTTGCACAAGTAAAATATGATGGGAATATAACTAAAGAAGTGGCGGATTATGCATTGGATATTTTAGATGTGGATAAGTTGGGTCTTGACAATAATGATAGAGAGATTTTGCTTACTATAATAGAAAAATTTTCCGGAGGACCTGTGGGACTTGATACTCTCTCAGCTTCTATAGGAGAGGATCCGGGAACTTTAGAAGATGTATATGAGCCGTATTTATTAATGAATGGGCTTATAAATAGAACTCCGAGGGGTAGAGTTGCAACAGATAATGCATATAAACATTTAGGTATAAGTAAGGAGACTTAGATGAAGATAATTATTAGTCCGGCAAAGACTATAAAAATAAGTGATGATTATGCACTTGAGATGACTTTCCCCATATTTGAAGATAAAACTAAAGATATAATGGATTATATAAAAAGTCTATCTTATGATGAAGCTAAGCTTATGTGGAAATGTAATGATAAAATAGCGACTTTAAATTTTGATAGATTTAAAGAGATGGATTTGAAACAAAATATAAATCCTGCACTTTTTGCTTATGAAGGACTACAATATCAATATATAAGTGCTAAGACATTAGAAAAAAATCAGATTTAGAGTATTTAGAAAAATCTTAGAATATTATCAGGTTTTTTTATGGAGTATTAAGACCCAGTACAGCAATTACTCCATATAGACTTGAAATGCAGGCTTTAATAAATTATAAAGAGTATACTAATCTATATGATTATTGGGGAGAAAGTTTAGTAGATGAGCTTATAAAAGATGGGGATAAAGCTTATCTTAAATCTTGCCTCAAAAAGAATATTCAAAAATGTATATCTAAATATGAGAAAAGAAAAAGGATATCAGTATACTTACTATTAATTTTTTTGTGAGTTTAGGGATGGAAAAATTGAAACAAAAAAAGCAACTTTAGCAAAAGATGGCTAGAGGAGAATTTGTTAGGAGCTTGGCTGTAAGGAAAATAAAGAATATAGAAAAAAATTAAAAAAACTTAAAATTTTAGATTTTTGAATATGCGGAAGAATTCTCTACAAAGGAAGAATTTACATATAAAAAAATAGTATAACTTAAGATTATTTATAAAAAAATAGCTTATAGAATTGATAAAAAGTTGATCAGCTTTAATACTAGCTCGACTTTTTCTTGCTATAAAAATAGGCATTTCGTAAGAGAAATATTCAAAGTTTTTAAAGTTTGTTATTATACTCTATAAGATGATAAAAACTTAAATTTCTTGCTAAAAAAATATATCTGTATGTTATAATTTCCATACTTTAGATAGTCCTTGTTATCTGGTTTTTTGTATATCAGACTGGGTACAGGCTGCATAGAAAGGAGATATTTTGTGAAGCACGTTAAGACATTAAACGAAAAAACACTTAAAGAAAGCTTAAAGCGTGGTGGTTGTGGAGAATGTCAAACATCTTGTCAATCAGCTTGTAAGACATCTTGCACAGTTGGTAACCAAGGTTGTGAGAACCCAGACAGATAAGAAAAGCATAATAGAGGCCCCTACTTTCTTTTTATGAGGGTGGGGGCTATTTGCGTAATTTATGTTAATCGAGATGATTTAGAAAAGAGGAAATAAAAGTGATTCATCAATATATAAACAATGGCTATTATATAGTTTTAGATGTAAGCTCAGGTTCTGTACATGTTACAGATGAAGTGCTTTATGACGCCATTGCTATAGCTGAACCGCTTATAGGCGAAATAGAAAGTCCTATAACACTTAGTAATGAAATAAAAAATAAAATAGAAAACGAGCTTGTAAAGAAAGGCCATAATATAGAAGATATAAAAAGAGTGCATGGAAGATATGCAAGAACTTATCAATATGGAAGAATTATTTACAAAGGATACCTATGAAACCTATGTAAGAGATTTCAAATCCAGAAAAACTGTGGTAAAAGCTTTATGTTTACATATAGCTCATGATTGTAACTTGGCTTGTAAGTATTGTTTTGCCGAAGAAGGTGAGTACCATGGTAGACGTGCACTTATGAGCTTTGAAGTAGGTAAAAAAGCTATAGATTTTCTGCTTGCAAACTCAGGAAATAGACGTAATTTGGAAGTAGACTTCTTTGGTGGCGAGCCACTTATGAATTGGAATGTCGTTAAACAAATCGTAGAATATGGACGTAGTAAAGAAACAGAGTTTGATAAGAAATTTAGATTTACCTTAACTACAAACGGTATGCTGTTAAATGATGAAGTTATGGAATTTGCCAATAGAGAGATGAGCAATGTTGTTCTTTCTCTTGACGGTAGAAAAGAAGTAAATGATGCTATGCGTCCAACCAGAGGTGGAAAAGGTAGTTATGATGTTATAGTTCCTAAGTTCAAAAAGTTTGCAGAGCAAAGAGAAGGTGTAAAAGACTATTATATAAGAGGTACTTTTACTAGGAATAATTTAGAATTCTCAAAAGATGTAATACATTTTGCTGATTTAGGATTCAGACAAACTTCTATGGAACCTGTCGTAGGTGAAGAGGATGAAAGCTATGCTATCAGATGGGAAGATATTCCTAAGGTAAAGGAAGAATATGATATTTTAGCAAAAGAATATATTAAAAGAAAGAAAGAAGGTAGAGGATTTAATTTCTTCCATTTTAATATAGACTTAAAACAGGGTCCTTGTGTTGCAAAAAGACTTTCAGGTTGTGGCTCGGGAACAGAATATTTGGCTGTTACGCCATGGGGAGATTTTTATCCTTGTCATCAATTTGTAGGAAAAGAAGAATTTTTACTAGGCAATGTTGATACAGGGATAGTTAAAAATGATATTTGCAATGAATTTAAGCTTTGCAATGTTTATGCAAAACCTAAATGTAGAGATTGCTTTGCACGTTTTTACTGTAGTGGTGGTTGTGCGGCTAATTCATACAGTTTCCATGGGGATATTACAGATACTTATGATATAGGCTGTGAATTACAGAAAAAACGTATAGAGTGTGCTATTATGATAAAAGCAGCTATGGCTGATGAATAATAAAGGAGAAAAGGTATGAAAAATAAGAAAACCGCAGGTTTACTTAGAATACTTATAGCTATAATAGCCTTTGTAGGCTTCTCATATTTAGCTTATATAAGTATTTCACAGGTTAAGTTAGGACTTGACCTTGCAGGTGGTGTTAGTATTACATATCAAGCAGTTGAAGAAAATCCAAGTGCAGAGGCTATGTCTGATACCATATATAAGTTGCAACAAAGGGTGCAAACATATTCAACAGAAGCAGAGGTTTACAAAGAAGGAAATAATCGTATAAACATAGATATTCCGGGTGTAAGCGATGCAAATTCTATATTAGAATCTCTTGGAAAGCCGGGTTCATTATTTTTCCAAGATATGAACGGAAATCAGCTTTTGACAGGCGACCAAGTTAAGACCGCAAAAGCAGGTATTATTCAAGGAAATAATAATGTAGGAAACTCTTATGTTGTTGAGCTTTCATTTACAGATGAAGGTGCTAAGGCATTTGCCGATGCAACAGCTGCGAATGTAGGGAAGCAAATAGCTATAGTATATGACGGAAAAGTTATATCTTCACCTGTTGTAAAACAAGCTATTACAGGTGGTCAGGCCAGTATTGACGGTATGCAAAGTTATGAAGAGGCAGAAAGTTTGGCTTCATTTATAAGAATAGGTTCTCTTTCTTTAGAGCTTGAAGAACTTCGTAGCAATGTTGTAGGTGCAAAACTGGGTCAAGAAGCTATTTCTACTAGTTTATTAGCCGGACTTATAGGCTTTATAATTTTGGCTATATTTATGATAGTAATATACAGATTACCGGGACTTGCGAGTGTTCTTGCACTCTCAATATATGTTGCTCTTACAGCTTGTTTCTTGGAAGCATTTAGCAATGAGATAACACTTACTTTGCCGGGTATAGCAGGTATACTTTTATCAGTAGGTATGGCAGTTGACGCAAATGTTATTATATTCACAAGAATTAAAGAAGAAATAGGGGCAGGAAAGAGTGTAGAAACAGCTGTTAAATTAGGTTTTAATAAAGCTTTGTCAGCTATTCTAGATGGAAATATTACAACACTTATAGCTGCAGCCGTACTTTTTCTTTAAAGGCTCAGGTACAGTAAAAGGTTTTGCCTCAACCCTAGCTCTTGGTATAATTCTTTCAATGTTTACAGCTTTATTTGTAACTAGAGCTATTATAAATGGATTTTTGGCACTTGATTTGAATAATCCTAAATTATATGGCAGCAAAGTAGATGAGAAAGTAACAAATTATCTTGGAAAAAGAAGAATATTTTTTACCGCTTCATTAATAGTTATTTTTTTATCGGTATTGTAGGAATGTTCTTCAATAAGTCCAGTATAGGTGGAGCTTTTAATTATGGTATAGATTTTAAGGGCGGTACACTTACAACAGTTACATTTAATGAAGATAGAAGCCTTGAAGATTTATCAGCTAATGTAAAACCTGTTGTAGATAAGGTAACCGGTGATGCAGGAACTCAAACAACAAAAGTACAGGGTACTAATGAGGTTATAATAAAGACTCGTTCTCTGAATAAAGATGAAAGAGAAGCATTAAATAAAGCTTTAGTAGATAATTTCGGAGTAGATGAGCAGAAGATAACAGCAGAAAGTATTTCAGCAACTGTAAGTAGTGAAATGAGAAATGATGCTATATTTGCAACTCTTTTATCAACTATACTTATGTTATTGTACATTTGGTTCAGATTTAAAGATATACGTTTTGCCGCCGCTTCTGTATTGGCCTTAGTCCATGATGTATTTGTAGTTGTTGCCTTATATGCATTACTTAGATGGAGTGTAGGTTCTACATTTATAGCTTGTATATTAACAATTGTAGGTTATTCTATAAATGCAACTATAGTTATTTTTGATAGAATTAGAGAAAATATGGCTGAGAAGGGAATAAATTGACTAGGGAAGAGGTAGTTAATTTAAGTATTACACAAACCCTTACAAGAAGTATAAATTCAAGCCTTACAACATTCATAATGGTTCTTGTGTTATATATTGTGGGTGTATCATCTATTAGAGAATTTGCACTACCTCTTATGGCAGGTATAATAGTAGGTACATATTCATCAGTTTGCCTAGCAGGTTCTATGTGGTATGTATTTACTAATATAAAAGAAAAAAAGTAGAAAAAAAGTAAGCTCTAAAAAAAGAAATAAATGGAGATATAATGAGTTATAAAATTGTAGCTACAGACGGAGATGCTAAATCAGCAACTTTTGAAACTGTACATGGAAGTGTAGAAACACCGGTATTTATGAATGTAGGAACAGTAGCAGCTATAAAGGGTGGTGTTTCTACAGATGATTTACGTGGAATAGGTACTCAAATAGAACTTTCAAATACTTATCATTTGCATGTTCGTACAGGAGATAAACTTATAAAAAGAGTTTGGCGGTTTGCATAAGTTTATGAATTGGGATAAGCCCATACTCACAGATTCAGGCGGTTTTCAAGTATTTTCTTTAGCTAAATTAAGAAAGATACAAGAAGAAGGTGTGAGTTTTAATTCCCATATAGACGGACATAAGATTTTTATGGGACCGGAAGAGAGTATGCAAATACAGTCAAATCTTGCTTCTACTATAGCTATGGCATTTGATGAATGTCCACCGGCTCTTGCAGAAAGAGAATATATACAAAATTCAGTTGATAGGACTACTCGTTGGTTAAAAAGATGTAAGACAGAAATGGATAGATTAAATTCATTAGAAGATACTATTAATAAAAAAATCAACTTCTATTTGGAATAAATCAAGGTGGAATATTTAAAGATATAAGAATAGAACATGCAAAAAAACCATATCTGATTTAGAACTTGACGGATATGCTATCGGTGGTCTTGCAGTTGGTGAAACACATGAACAAATGTATAGGGTAATAGAAGATGTAATACCATATCTTCCTAAAAACAAACCTACGTATTTAATGGGGGTAGGTACTCCTGCAAATATATTAGAAGCGGTAGAACGTGGTGTAGATTTCTTTGATTGTGTATATCCCAGTAGAAATGGTAGACATGGACATGTCTATACAAATCATGGAAAATTAAATTTGTTTAATAAGAAATTTGAGTTGGATTCCAGACCTATAGAAGAGGGCTGTTCTTGTCCTGCTTGCAAATCTTATTCCAGAGCCTATATAAGACATCTATTAAAAGCAGGTGAAATGCTTGGAATGAGACTTTGTGTCTTGCATAATTTGTATTTTTATAATACAATGATGACAGAGATAAGATATGCCATAAGAAGTGGTGAGTTCAAAAAATATAAGGAAAATAAATTAGCCGGTATGGCGGCTAAGGATATTTAGGAGGACTAATATGTTAGCAACGGGTGGTTTACAAGGTAGTGGAATACTGATATTATATGTTGTTGTTTTCGGTGCTATGATGTATTTTATGGCATATAGACCTAATCAAAAAGAGAGAAAAAGAGTTGCAGAACTTATGGCGAGTATGGCTGTGGGTGATACTGTATTAACTTCATCAGGTTTTTATGGTATAATAATAGATATGACAGATGATACAGTAATCGTAGAATTTGGTAATAATAAAAAAATTGTAGAATACCAATGAAAAAAAGACAGCAGTTGTAGAGATTGAAAAAAATCTGAAGTTTAAAACATGAAAAAAAGCGTAAACGTAAAAGTTTACGCTTTTTACTATATAAAGTAGAAAGATAAGATGAAAAGAAAAAAATAACTTTTTTTGCTATCACTATAATTTTATGCCTTGTGATAGCTTCAATAATATATTTAAGATTTTTTTAAAAAGAATAGATAAAAAAATGATAATAGTAGCCTAAAAAGTGTAGAATTTAATTTACCTATACTTGCTTGGGAATTAGGTGATAAAAGAGTGAATATGCTATATCCATATAAAGGAGATATGTCAAATAATATAGCATATGATAGCCTTAATATTTTTACCGGAAGATAGAAAACTTAAACTGAATCTTAACAATAATGAGGGGGTAGTAAAATCTATAAGTTATGAAATAAGAGATTTTTTTCAGGAGAACTTATTGAAAAATACAAATATAAATGAAATAGAAAATAAAAGTGGAAATTTTTGAATTCACTTTACCTATACAAAAATTTAATATTAGATAGTAGAGAATATCTTCTAAAAAAATAAAAAGTGGATTTTCAAACTAAAGAAGATGAGGAAAATATAGAGAGTTTATATTATTATTCCAGAATAAGGGCTTATGATGATGAAACTTTTACAAATATGTTAAATCTTGCAAATGATTTTTTTCAACAAGAAATTTTTGATTATGATAAGGCTAGAGAAAATACTACATATTTAGAAACAGATGGAAGTATAAGTGCAAAAAAATCTATGTGAAGTTACTTTAAAGAGTAGCTTTGATATGCTGACATATAATAATTTAAAATTGAACTTGTTAGATAAGAAAGATATAAGATTACTCTCGTACAACGGAGATGTAGGGGAAGTTAAAATTACCAGCTTGGCAAATAGGCAAAATAACAATGGAGAAACAGAGAATTATGAAATAGAAGAAGATTTTTGTTTTTTTAGGAAAGGTGAAGAAAGACTTTATATTCTTGATTATCATAGGAAGATGAAAGAGTTGTTTGGTGCTAAAAAAATATAATTTAACAGGGACTAGATTAGCATTAGGAATAGTGAATGAAGAAGATATATCTTCAAAGATAAGTGATGACAAAAGATATATAGCATTCAGTGCTGTTAGAGATTTATTTCTTTTTGATAATAAAGAGAATGATATAAAAAAAGATTTATTATAATGATATTGTAGATGATATAGCATATAGATATACTAAGTATGATATAAAAAAATTCTGAATGTTAATTCTGAAAAAAATTAGATTTTTTTAGTTTATGGGTATATGAAAGAGGGGGAACAAGAGGCTAGGTTAGGTACTGCTATATATACTTATGATATATCGAAAGACAAGCTTAGTAAAGAAGCCTTCATAGAAGATTTTTTTCGAGCTTTGAGGAGTTAAAAGCCAATATAGAAAAGTTATCTTATCTAAATGAGAATAAGATTTTTATATTTAAAGAATGCAGAAGAAATATATTCTATAAATCTTAAAACAAAGGAAATAAAAATTGGATTTAGCAGATATAGAAGAAGGAAATTTTGCTACCTCTGATAATAGTAGATATATAGCTTATATTAAGGATAAAAAAATTTATATCTAAAAAGATTTAGATACAAGTGAGGTAGTTGAACAAAGCTTTGATGAAAATAGTAGAATAAGTATAGTAGGTTTTATTGATTCAGATCTTATTATAGCTCTTAGTGATCAAAATGATGATTTTTGAAATTAATAGTAAAAAAACGTGAAGGGAAGAAGAAAGAGCTTAGAATATTAAATAATAAGTTTGAATTATTGAAAAAAATTATATTAGTCAAGGTAATTACTTGGATAATATAAGTGTAGATGGAGATATAATACATTTTGATATCTTTTTTTAAAAGAGGGAAATTCTATATATAAGTTTTTTTATCAAGCGATAGCATAGTTTCCAGTAATAGCAGAGATAGAAAAGATGGTATAGGTTATTATGCCAGTGAAACTAAAACGAGAATGTATTATATACAAACTCCACATAATTATACTGTAGCAAAAACCAAGATTAACTTGGTGAAAAAAACTTGAGTGATAATAATAATGAATTTGTATTATCTAGAGATAATAAGAGTAGAGAATATTTTTGTTTTTTTGGTGGTGGAAGTTTGAAATCCATGAATATGGACTTATCAAAAATCTATAAAGCTTGGCTTATGATAATATGGGATATGTTTTTATATAATGGTCAAATAATATATTCAAGGGCTGCAACCCCTATATCAGCATCTTTTGATATTTCAAAAGATAGGGTTAATGATTTGATAAGTGCTAAAGATAGTGATAAATTAATAAATATTTTTTTGGTGTGGAATTAAATCAAGTTTTATATTATATATCCAGGGGAGCTAAAGTATTTACCTACAATAGTAGTGGTGAAGCATTAATAATATATTCTTATGATAGATATAATATAAGTGTTTATAATATTAATGAAGATAGAACTTATAAGATAGGTAGAGGGGATGCGGCAGCTGATTTTTAATCTTTCTTATAATGATTATTATACTGAATTTGATTTTTTTCAAAATAGAATAATCTTTTTAGAGAAAAAGAAGCTGTATAGTTATCGAATATGATAAATTATACAGCTTCTTAAATTAATTATAAATTTTATAGACCGGCTAAGGCTTTTTCCTGCTGCAATTAATTGTTCATTTACAGCATCGTCAGGTTCTAAGTTTGCAATGATACCTTCTCCACCCAAGATAGTAGCACCGTAAGAAGTCATTTGCTCTACCCAATTTCTCATCCATTCGCCATCGCCCCAATCGTGAGAGCCGAATAATACTAAGGTTTTTCCATTTACCTTATCTGAAAGTTTTGCAACAAAGTCCTCCATAACACTGTCATCAAGTTGTTCAGAACCACAAGCCGGACAACCAAGTGCGAAAAAGTTTTCTTGTGCGAGTTCATCTACATTTGCCTTATCAGCTTCTATAAGGTTTGCCTCTTTGCCATTTTCCTCTATGGATTTTGCTAATACTTTAGCCATAGCTTCGGTATTTCCTGTATTACTAAAATATACAACGCTTATTTTACTCATAATAGTACACTCCATTTTAAATATTTCCTATAGTTAGGTTACACTAACTATATCACTAATGTAAATCTTTATCAAGAGAATATGAAAATATAATCTATATTTGGAAAGAATATGTTTGATAGTATAGGAGATTTGAATTATTTAAAAAAAGTATTTTTAAGTTTATGTCATTGTAACATATTTTTAACTATGCTATTATAGTGATAATTAAATCTAATATCACTATTTCGCACAAATATTCTAGATTAAGTATTGACAAATCAAAAGAAAAAAAGTTTATATTAATACATAAGAACATACATTCGCAAATATTTCGGAGGATTTATGAATATAGAAGAGAAAAAGAAAGCATTGCAAACAGCATTGAAAGATATAGAAAAAGCTTATGGTAAAGGTGCTGTCATGAAGTTAGGTGAGGCGGCTAATATACAAGTAGAAAGCACTAAAACAGGCTCTTTGGGATTGGATGTAGCTTTAGGTATAGGTGGTATACCTAAGGGAAGAGTTATAGAAGTATACGGTCATGAATCATCAGGTAAGACAACATTAGCTTTACATATGGTAGCAGAAGTTCAAAAAGCAGGTGGTATAGCCGGTTTTATAGATGCCGAGCATGCTCTGGATCCGGTTTATGCAAAAGGTATAGGAGTGGATATAGACAATTTATACATATCACAACCTGATAATGGTGAGCAAGGTTTAGCTATAGCAGAAGCTATGGTTGCTTCAGGTGCAGTTGATATAGTTGTAGTCGACTCTGTTGCAGCTTTAGTTCCAAAGGCAGAGATACAAGGACAGATGGCAGACCAACAGATGGGCTTGCAAGCAAGACTTATGAGTAAGGGACTTAGGAAACTTACAGGTATTATGAGTAAGTTTAATTGTACTGTAGTATTTATCAATCAGCTTAGAGAGAAGATAGCTACGGTTATGGCGGTGGCGGTGAAACGACTACAGGCGGTAGAGCTTTAAAATTCTACTCAAGTGTAAGATTGGAAGTTAAAAAAGTTGATAATCTTAAAAAAGGTGATGTTCAAGTAGGTAATAGAGTAAAAGTAAAGGTAGCTAAAAATAAAGTAGCACCTCCATTTAAGATAGTTGAATTTGATATAATCTACGGTAAAGGCATATCAAAAATCGGTGAGATAATTGATATGGCAGTAGAAAGAGATATTATTGAAAAGAGTGGTGCATGGTATTCTTATAACGGTTCTAAGTTAGGGCAAGGTAAAGAAAATGTCAGAAACTATCTTAGTGAAAATAATGAACTTCTAGATGAAATAGAACAAAAAGTTAGAGATTACAAAGAAGATCCAAATGTACCTGGGAAAAAGACTGCTAAAAAATCAAAGGCCGGCTTGACTTCAACTACTTTAGATGAAGATGGAGAAGGCGGAATAGACCTTGATGCAGAAGATAAGCTTTCTAATGATTTAGATTTGGATTTAGATGATGGTATTATCAATGATACAGGAGAAGATCTTGATGAACTTATAGATTATACACTTGGAGAAAATACTAATAATGAGGAATAATAGTGAAAGTAAAAGATATTATCACTATAGATAAGATGAGAAGCAAAGTGCTGGTAGATGAGGGCTTTGCTTTTTCCCTTATATAAAAAAAGAATTAAAACTCTTTAATATAGCAATAGGGAAAGAGTTATATAATTATGAAACAGATATAGAAATTCATCTGAAAAAAAGAGCCATATCAAGACTTATTTATATATTAAGCAAGAGTGATAAGACGGAATATGAATTAATTAGAAAGCTTGATGCTTCTTATTATCCTAAGGAAGTAATAAAATATGCTATTTTTATATTGCAGAAAACATAGATATATAAATGATGAAAATTATATAAGAGAATATATAGAAATATATAGAGAAACTAGAAGTAAAAACTAGAATAAAAAGCAGATTTAATAAAAAAAGGGTTTGAATAAATCTGATATAGATGAAAATTTTAGAGGAAGAATATATTGACGAAGAAGAACAGGTTAACATTTTTTTAAAAAGTATTAATATAAATGATGTATTAAAAAGATAAAAAAAGAATTGAATAAACTAATAAATCGTCTTATGCGAAAAAGGCTATAAATATGATATAATCAAATCATGTATACAAAATTTATTATAAGTATTTTTAATACTTGAGGAGAGAATTATGGAACTTTTATATGATTTACATACTCATACTATTATGAGTGGGCATGCGTATAGTACTTTAAAAGAAAATATTGAAGCGGCATATAAAATGGGTTTAAAAGCCTATGGTTTTACTGAACATGCCTCCAGTGTTCCCGGTAGTGTTGATGATTTGTATTTTCAAAATTTGAGAGTGGTACCTAGAAATTATAAAGATATGAGAGTTTTTGCCGGTTGTGAGGCTAATATAATAGACTATGATGGCAGAATAGACATAGATGAATTACTTAGCAAGAAGTTAGATTATATAATAGCCAGTATGCATAGTATGTGCATAGAACCTTGTAGTCTTGATAAGTCTATGAGTGCATATTTCGGTGCTATGGAAAATGAATATATCAAAATCATAGGACATCCGGATGACTCGAGATTTCCCATAGATTATAAAGAATTGGTGAAAAAAGCTATAGAAACTGATACTATTTTAGAACTTAATAATTCATCTCTAAAGAAAAATTCAGCAAGACGTGGCGGCATAGAAAATGCAAGCAATATGTTGAAAGAATGTAAGAAACAAGGTGGCAAGATAATAGTAAATACTGATGCACACATATATACGTCTGTAGGTGTCTTTACAGAAGCTAAGGAACTTCTAAAAGAATTAAAATTCCCAAGTGAATTAGTAATTAACACCTGTACGGATAATTTAAGCTTAGTAATAAATAAAAAGCTTGATAGCGAGGAATTTAAGACTAGTTTCTAGTGAGAGGTGAGTATATGGATACTAAAAATAATAAGACATTAGGCATATTATTTATCTTAGGGGCAGCTTTTTTCTTTGCACTTATGAGTCTAAGTGTTAGACTTGCAGGAGATTTGCCTGTATTTGAAAAAATGTTTTTTAGGAATATTGCCGCTTTAGTATATACAAGCATAATAGTTTTAAAACAAGAAAAAAAGGGTTTTTATGTGCCTAAAAAGAAGCAGAGGAGCTTTGTTTATGAGAGCCTTTTGTGGTAGTTTAGGGGTAGTATGTAATTTTTATTCTATAGATCATATGAATATAGCTGATGCTAGTATGTTAAATAAATTAGGCCCTTTTTTTGCAATGATTGCCAGCTTTTTTATATTGAAAGAAAAAACTAAAAAATTGGATTGGATTATAACAGCTATAGCATTTTTAGGTGCTATGTTGGTTGCAAAACCAAGCTTTAGTCTGGAAGCTATACCTGCTTTTTCAGGTATTTTAGGTGGACTTGGTGCAGGTCTTGCATATACATTTTTGAGGAAAGTTACCAAAGAAGGTGTAGCAGGAGAACTTGTAATATTTTACTTTTCTTTGCTATCAATTATATTTGCCGGTGTTTGTATGATTGGAAACTTTAAATTAATGAGTATAAATCAGCTTATTATTTTGCTTGGAACCGGTGTTTTTGGCTTGGGTGGACAGCTTTGTATAACAAAAGCATATACCTATGCACCGGCTAAAGAAATTAGTAGTTTTGATTATACCCAAGTTATACATTCTGCTATTTTAGGATTTATTTTTTTAAGGCAAATTCCGGATATTTATAGTATAATAGGGTATATTATAATTATAGGCATGGCTATTTTGAAATGGAAATTCAATGAAAAAAATTAAAAATTTTATTATAGAAAGGAAATTGATATGAAAACAGTTATTAATGCAATGGGTGAGGCATGTCCAATGCCGGTTGTAAAAAGCAAAGAAAGCTTTTTAATGAAGGAGCAACAGGAGTAGAGATTAGTGTAGACAACAAGGTGGCAGTTGAGAATCTGGAGAAATTGGCTAAGAGTTTGGATAGAGAATTTAGCTATGAGAAAAAAAGTGAAACGGAATATATATGTAATTTAGGAGAAGTATCCGGAGAAATAAAAAAGGCAAATTCAGATGTAGCTAATGATAATATAGTAGTTGTTATAGCAACTAAGTATATGGGTGTTGGTGATGAAACTTTAGGTGCAAATCTGTTAAAAGGCTTTATCTACTCTTTAACTCAAACTGATAAGTTACCAAAGAGTATACTTTTCTACAATAGCGGTGCTTTTGTAACTACTACAGGTTCAAGTAGTATAGATGACTTAAAAGCCTTACAGGCGGCAGGTGTTGAAATTATGACTTGTGGAGCTTGTTTAAATCATTATAATTTAGCTGATAAACTAGAAGTAGGTTCAGTAACCAATATGTATGAAATAGTGGAAAAACAATTAAAAGCCAGTAGTATTATAAGGCCATAGCTATGCGAGAAAAGAAAAAAGTATTGGTTATAAGCTTTAATAAAGTGGGTGGAGCATTAGAACTTGAATCTTTATTAAAAGATAATAAAAGATTAGGGAGGATAATACCTACACCTAGCGAAGTGAGTGCGGTTGCGGTTTCTCGTGGAGAGCAGACTTGGAAGTAGAAGAGGAACTTCTAAAAGTCTTAAAAGATAGTAATATAGACTATGATAAGCTTAGTTATTTACAAATGTATTAGTGTATAGGAGATATAAAAAGTGTTAGAAGTAGGGATGAAAGCGCCTGATTTTTAGTTTGCCTGATGAAAATGGAGTAAATCATAAATTATCAGATTATCTAGGGAAAAAGGGTTATATTATATTTTTTTATCCAAAAGATAATACTCCCGGCTGTACTGCTCAGGCTTGTGGATTTAGTGATTTATATCCACAAATAAGTGAAAAAAAGATGCTATAGTTTTTAGGGGTTAGTAAGGATAGTATAAAAAAAGTCATAAGAATTTTTAAAGAAAAAAATTTAATTTAGCTTTTTACTTTACTCTCTGATAGTGAGTTGGAAGTTATAAAAATTATATGATGTTTGGAAAGAAAAAGAAACTTTTATGGTAAAGTTTCTATGGGTGTACTTAGAACAACATATTTAATAGATGAGAATGGCATTATAATAAATGCAAATGATAAAGTTAAAGCTAAGGATAATCCAAGTCAAGTATTAGATTTATTATAATATATAGTTAGTATGTAAGTAGGTAAGTATATGAAAGACGGTTTTTGTGAAAGTTTCTGCTATTAGTCCCTAAAGTAAAGGGTGGCAGATCCGGACTATAATGTAAAAAGAGATAATTGAATATATAGAAAAAGAATATAGAAAAGGAAGCAAAATATTAGTCTTTCCGGAGTTATCTATTACTGCTTACACTTGTGGAGATTTATTTCTACAGAATAGACTTATTAAAGAGGCCTTAAAAAGCTCTAGATAAAATAGTAGAGATTACTGTGGGAAAGAAAGTATTGGTATTTGTAGGCTTCCCTTTTTAGACATAAAGCAAAGTTATACAATACGGCTGTTGCCATAAATAATGGAAAAAAATATTAGCTATAATTCCAAAGACTTTTTATACCTAATTATTCAGAATTTTTATGAAAAAAAGATATTTTACCGGTGCTAAAAAAATAAAGAAAATGAGTATATAGAAATATTAAATCAAAGAGCAGTATTTGGAACAAAAACTTATCTTTCAGACAGGCACTGTAGAAAATCTTAGAGTTTCAGCAGAAATTTGTGAAGATCTATGGGTTGCGAATGCACCTAGTATATCCCATGCACTTGCAGGCGCAAATGTTATAGTCAATTTATCTGCCAGCGATGAGGTGGTTAGTAAATCGAACTATAGAAAAAATATAGTAGAAATTCAAAGTGCTAAATTATATGCAGCGTATATATATGCCAGCTCGGGGGAGGGTGAGTCCACAGGAGATTTAGTCTTTTCAGCTCATAATATAATTGCAGAAAATGGTACGGTATTGGCAGAAAGTAAAAGATATGAAGAAAATTCTATCAGCATTGAAATAGATATAGAAAAGCTTGAGAGTTTTTAGACAAAGAGAAAAATACTTTTGAACCCGGAAACAAAGGGCTATGAGTATATAAATTTTGAAATGGATTTTGAAGAAACTAAGGTGGATAGATATATAAATTCTTTACCATTTATACCATCTGATACTAAAAAAAGAGATTTTCATTTAGATGATATTTTAAATATTCAAGCCCATGCTTTGAAAAAGAGAATAGAACATACTAATACTAAAAAGCTTGTACTTGGTATATCAGGTGGTTTAGATTCCACATTAGCACTTATAGCAAGTATTAGAAGTTTTGATTTACTAAAACTTGATAGAAAAGGTATTATTGCTGTAACAATGCCGGCTTTTGGGACTACAGATAGAACTTATAATAATGCTTGTAAGCTTAGCACTTCTTTAGGAGCAAGCCTTATTGAAGTTAATATATCTAAGGCGGTATTACAACATTTTGAGGATATAGGTCAGGATAAGAATAAACACGATGTAACTTATGAAAATTCTCAAGCAAGAGAAAGAACTCAAGTTCTTATGGATATAGCCAATAAGGAAAATGCTTTGGTAATAGGAACCGGAGATTTATCAGAATTAGCTTTAGGTTGGGCAACATATAATGGAGATCATATGTCCATGTATGCGATTAATTCGTCCATTCCTAAGACTTTGGTAAGATATTTAGTAAAGTATTTTGCTGATAAGTCTGATGAAGATATCAAAGCTATTTTATATGATATATTGGATACACCGGTTAGTCCTGAATTATTACCTCCTAAGGAGGGAAGTATTAGTCAAATAACTGAAGACTTAGTTGGTCCATATGAGTTACATGATTTCTTTTTTTATATTATATGCTAAGATTAAGTTATTCTCCATCCAAAAATATATAGACTTGCAAAGTTGGCTTTTAGTGGAAAATATGAAAAAGAATTTATATTAAAATGGTTGAAAACTTTTTATAGAAGATTCTTTAATCAACAATTTAAACGTTCTTGTATGCCTGATGGACCGAAAGTAGGAAATGTTGCCCTATCTCCTAGAGGTGATTTGAGAATGCCTAGTGACGCTAGTTCTGATATATGGATAAGAGATTTGGAGAATATAAATGATTAATTCCAGTAGTAATAAAATGATAAAAAGAAATAAGTTCCTTAATGAAGAAGAGTGGTTTGAGAAGAGAAAGGGGACTTTTTATAGCAGAAGGATTAAAAAAATATTTTTCTGAATTAGATGATAAAAAGTATAGATAGCATTTATATAAGTGAGACTGCTTTCATAAATTTAGACTTAAATACAAAGAAAAAAAATTAGAAGATAAAACTTATTATCTTGTTTCAGATAGAATATTTAGATCTATTAGTGATACTATAAGTCCACAGGGTATTCTTGCAATATGTAAACAAAAAAAGTTTCTTTTTGAAGATGTATTGTCAAAAAAAAATATATCCTTGCTTATTCTAGAAACCTTACAAGATCCCGGTAATATGGGTACTATATTCAGAACAGCTGAGGCGGCCGGAGTAGATGCTATAATAATGGATAAAACCAGTGTAGATGTATACAATCCTAAGGTTGTACGTTCAGCTATGGGTGCTATAAGTAGAATAAGTCATATAGTAGTAGAAGACTTGAAAGAGAGTATAAATATATTAAAAGAGAATGGTATAAAAATATATGCCGCTCATCTTGATGGAAAAAAATATTATGATGATATTAGGTATTGTTGTGCTACGGCTTTCTTAATAGGAAATGAGTCTAGAGGACTGAGTGAAGATATTACAAAAAGTAGCAGATGAACTCATAAAAAAATACCTTTGCATGGAAAGGCGGAATCTCTTAATGCATCGGTAGCGGCATCCATACTAATGTATGAGTTTGAAAGGCAAAGGAGAAATGGATAAAAAACAAACTAGGAGAGATTTCATAGAAAATATATTATTGATAGCAGGTAGCTGTATAGCAGTTTTCCTATCAATCTTAGTTTTTTTATCTCCAAACTCTAACCCTGTATTTTTTTCCTTCATTTTTTATTATTACCAGTATAATAAGTTATGTATCAGGATCAAGAGATTTAAAAAGTGCGTAAAACAATAAAAATTATTTAGAGGTGCTATTCTTCTCATTATTTCAGTATTTTTTTATTTATAATGACTATAATTAGCATAATTACATTATAGGAGCCAATATGCTAAAGGATGAGGTGTTAAAATTACTAAAAAAAGTAGTAATAGTTATATATCAGGACAAAAAGATTTGTGAGCTGTTAAAAGTTTCAAGAACAGCAATATGGAATTCTATCAATGTTTTTAAAAAGAAGAAGGATATAAGATAGAATCTACGACTAATAAAGGATATAAATTAATATCAAATTTTTGATATTTTTAAATGAAATAGAATTAATAGAAGAATTCGAGAATGAAAATATAGATATAAAGTTGGTATATGAGGATAGCATAGATTCTACAAATTCTTATGCTAAACGTAGATCTGATGAATTTAAAGATAAAGATGTAATATTTATAGCAGGAGAACAAACAAGAGGTCGAGGAAGAAGAACTAGAATATGGGATTCACCTAAGGATACAGGTATATGGCTTAGCCTGCTTTTTGCATCCTAAGATAGAGGGTCATAAGGCCAGTATGATTACCTTAGTGGCAGCCTTGGCAGTAGTCAAAAGTTTGAAAGATATAGTGCCTAAATTAGGTATAAAATGGCCAAATGATATAGTTCTTAGTAAGAAGAAAGTATGTGGTATACTCACTGAGATGAGTGCAGATATGGACGGTATAAAAATATGTCATATGTGGAATAGGTATAAATGTTAATACTAAAAAGTTTTAAACCGGAATTAGAAAAATTTGGCAAGCTCTTTATATATAGAAACAGGTAAAGAATATATCAGAAAAGAGATTATTTCAAGTTTAGTTAAAGAATTTTTATTTATTATATGAAGAGTTTGTAAAGGTAGGAGATTTATCTTTCTTACTTGATGAATATAATAAATATCTTTTGGGAAATAATGAAGATATAACTATTATTGGCTTAAAAGATAGATATGAAGCTAAACAATTAGGTATTAATAATTTAGGAGAACTCATTATAGAAAAGAAAGACAAGTCTATAGATACTTTAATTAGTGGTGAAATAAGTATAAGAGGTTTATATACCTACGAGTAAATGTAAGTAACAAGTCTTGATTTTTTTAATATATTGATAGTATAATGAAAAGTCCAATTTAGTATGAAAGGATGCATCTTAGTGGCTAAGGATAATACAAATAAAAGCAAACTTAATATTTCACCGGAAGAGTTTACGGAAAAAATACATATTTTGGTTGAAAAAGGACTTGCAAATGAAAATAAGATAGATTTTGATTTTATTAATGATACATTCGCCGGAACCAAGCTTGAAGCTAATACAATAGAACAAATCTATGCGTATTTAGATAATAGCAACATAGAAGTAGTAGAGAATACACAGGAAGATTTAACTGTTGATATTGATAAGTTAAATGATAGCGCCTTATTTGATGATGTAGAGGATGACGAGTTTGACAAAGACTTGGATATAGAAGAAGAAGAAATCAACTTTGATGCAATAGATCTGTTAGAGGGTGTCGGTACAGAAGATCCTGTGCGTATGTATTTAAAGGAGATTGGTACAGTACCTCTTTTATCAAGTGAGGAAGAGTTGGATCTTGCTAAACGTAAGCAAGAAGGTGATGAATATGCAAAGCAAAAGCTTATAGAAGCCAATCTTAGATTGGTTGTCAGTATTGCCAAAAGATATACCGGTAGAGGTATGAGCTTCCTTGATTTAGTGCAAGAAGGCAATTTAGGTCTTATAAAAGGTGTTGAGAAGTTTGATTATACCAAAGGATTTAAGTTAAGCACTTATGCAACTTGGTGGATAAGACAGTCTGTAACTCGTGCTTTAGCTGATCAAGCTAGAACCATAAGAGTACCTGTACATATGGTTGAAACTATAAACAAGATGAGCAAGATGCAAAGAAAGTTGACTTTAGAGCTTGGTTATGAACCTAGTACGGCAGAACTTGCAAATGCTTTAGATATGACAGAAGAAAAAGTTATGGAGATAATGCAAATAGCCAGAGAGCCTGCTTCATTAGAAACACCTATAGGTGAGGAAGATGATTCTAACTTAGGAGATTTTGTAGCAGATGGAAATGTTCTTACTCCGGAAGGTAATGTTGAATCTGTTATGCTTAGAGAGCACATAGATACTCTGCTTGGAGATTTGAAAGAAAGAGAAAGGCAGGTTATAGTATTACGTTTTGGTTTGGAAGATGGACATCCTAGGACATTAGAAGAGGTTGGAAAAGAGTTTAAAGTTACAAGAGAGCGTATAAGACAAATAGAAGCTAAGGCACTTAGAAAACTCAGAAATCCTGTTCGTTCAAAGAGAATAAGAGACTTTTTTTACAATAAATATGAATAAAAAGAAATTTACAAAAAGAATTAGAAATTATAATTAATGAAAGTGAAGCTTTGGGAGTAAGACCAAAAGCTTCTTTTACACGCTTGTTGTGCACCTTGTTCTTCACATTGTATGGAATACTTGAATAAGTACTTTGATATAACTATATATTTTTATAATCCTAATATTGATAATTCCAAGGAATATAATCTCAGGGTAGAGGAAGAAAAGCGACTTATAGATGAACTTGATTTGCCATATAAGGTAGGTTTTATGGAAGGTGAGTACGAACCTAAAAAGATTTCATGAACTTGTAAAAGGACATGAAAAAGGATAAAGAGGGTGGAGAACGTTGTCATATTTGCTATGAAATGCGACTTTTGGATACAGCAGATAGAGCAAAGAAAAATGGTTTTGATTATTTTGCCACTTCTCTTAGTATAAGTCCTATGAAGAATTCGCAGGTTTTATGTGAAATAGGCGAAAAAGTAGGAAGTGATATAGGTATAAAGTATTTACCTAGTGATTTTTAAAAAAAGAAAAAAACGGTTATAAACGTTCAGTAGAATTATCTAATAAGCATGATTTATATAGACAAAATTATTGTGGCTGTTCTTTTTCAAAACGAGAAAGTGAAGAAAGACTGAAAACTGTAGAAAAAAATAATCTGAATTTGCTTAATATATTTGTGCTGATATAATTAAAAAAAGTTTATTTCAGAGTAGTTCTAAATAAGATGAAGAGCTTACGCAATAAGTAAATACTTAAAAAGTTTATAGTAAATATAAATACGTATATAAACTTTTGATATTTTTACAGCATATATGGAGATATTATGTATGTAAATAATAAGGATACTATATTAATATACCATATAGATATGTAGTATAAATATGAAATGGGTAACATATAAATATATTTATTAAAATAATAGTGAAATAACTTTGACTAATTAGATTGTATAAGATATAATCTAAAAAAACTGAATACTTATAGGAGGTATATTATGTTAAGTAAGGTATTAAAAATTACTAATCCATCAGGTTTACACCTTAGGGCCGGCAGGGGTTTTATCGCAAACAGCTATGAAATTTAAATGCGATGTAATGTTGGAGCTGGGAGATAAAAAGATAGTTGCAAAGTCTGTTTTTAAATGTTATGGCTGCAGGAATTAAATCAGGGGATGAGATTACTCTTATCTGTGATGGCGAAGATGAAGCGTCTGCTATGGAAACCTTAACACAAGCTATAGAATCAGGCTTAGGGAGAATAAAGCTTTATGATAGAGTGGAATTTATTTCACTCTATTTTTTTATATGAGAGAAATAGTTTATCCGGCAGTTTAAACTATAACTTACGATAAACATATTGATATTTCTTGATATTTAGTTAATATAAATAAGATAATAAGTTTGTAAACTGTAACTTGTATATATAGATATATATAAGTTAGATATTGTAAAAAAATAGTAAATATAAAAAAATAAAAAAATTCATATTATGTATGAATATACTAAATATAATATAGGAAAAAGATATGCGTAGAATAAGATTAATAGTAGCTTACGATGGAACAAATTATTGTGGTTGGCAAAAAGCAAGCTAATGCTACAACTATAGAAGGCGTTTTAAATAAAGTAATAAGCGAATTATGTGGTGAAGAAATAGAAGTAATAGGAGCAAGTAGAACAGATTCAGGGGTTCATTCCTATGGAAATGTTGCTGTATTTGATACAAATATGAGAATGGCGGCTGAGAAATTTACATTTGCGTTAAACACCAGATTGCCTGATGATATAAGAGTTCAATATTCTGATGAAGTAGGCTTGTCTTGGCATCCTAGAAAAAGAGAATGTACAAAAAAACATATATGTATAGAATATTGAATAGAAATACAAATATTCCTACTGAAAGATTGTATGCACATTTTTTTGCTACTATGAACTTGATGTAGAAAAAAATGAGGGAAGCTTGTAGTTATTTTATAGGAACACATGATTTTACCAGTATGTGTTCAGTAAAAACTACAGCCTTATCAGCAGTTAGAACTATATACTCTTTGGAAGTAATAGAAAATGGAGATATAATAGAGATAGTAGTAAGCGGAAACGGTTTCCTTTATAATATGGTTAGGATAATTACGGGAACTTTATTAAAAAGTTGGTATGGGGCAAATAAAACCGGAAGATATATATGATATAATAAATGCAAAGGATAGAAATTTTTGCAGGTCAGACAATGCCGCCACAAGGCCTTTTTCTTACTTGGAATAGAATATGAGGAGTAAGATAGATAAAACTTAAAAAAATTATATTTATTTTATATAGTTATATTTATAGAATTTGGGATTTATTTAAAGAGTAGTTGAAAAAAATTGAAAATATATCAGAAAAAAATATTTAATTAAGAGAGATATATAGTATCTTATGAATATATAAACCCGATTAAATAAATTAAGTAATGTTGTAAAATTTAGAAAACTGTTGTATACTACCACTTGTAGAAATTATAAAGATAAAAAAGACTATGACAAAGACAGTAGAATTAAGATGAAGCTATAGAGAGCCTAGGACGGTGGAAGCTGGGTGTGGATCTTAGTTTGAAAATCACTTTTGAGTTGCTTACCGAGGTTTTGCTTAGGCTAAGACGTTTTCCTACGTTACAGGGATAGCATATTATGTATGTAAATAGGTGGTTAAACGATACGCTCGTCCTGTTTAGGATGGGCGTTTTTTGTAAATATTTATAAATATTTAAAAGCTTACATATTGTGCTGTGATTGTAAGGTGGATTTAGATGTGTAAGCCATTGCGAGTGGGAGCTTTACTACAGTAAAAATTAGGCTAAGTTATAAGTATTTATAAAAGACTCATAAAAAAATAAGATATAAGATTTTAGCAGAATTAGAGGAAGAAATATGAAAGTAAAAGGTCAAATGTCGGAGTCAAATATTGTTATGACTGCACTTACGCTTTCAGGTGGTTTACAAGATGCCTATTCATATTTTGTAAGAGGGAAAGTATTTGCAAATGCACAAACAGGAAATTTGGTCTTGCTTAGTGATAAAATTGTAAATGGAGATTTTGCCGGAACACTTAAATATTTAGTGCCTGTACTGGCGTTTACTCTTGGTATTTTTTTGTGGCTGAGCAATTAAAAGGTAATCTGCAAAAAGGCAAGACTTATTCATTGGAGACAAATAGTTGTTTTTAAGTGAAATAATTATGCTTTTTATAGTGGGTTTATTACCTATATCAAAGGAGATAAATCCAATAGCGAATGCACTTACTTCATTTTCTTGTGCTATGCAGGTTCAAGCTTTTAGAAAAGTTAAAGGTCATCCCTATGCAAGTACGATGTGTATAGGAAATATCCGTAGTGCAATGGAAACCATGAGTGCATATATAAGAACAAGAGATTTAGACTTGCTAAAAAAATCTCTACAATACATTTTGGTTATTTTTTTATTTTTTTCTAATAGGAGCAGGCTTTGGCGGAGCTTTTTATAGCTCTTTAAATGGAAAGATGATATGGTTTTCATGTTTTCTTTTGATTTTAGCTTTTGTTCTTATGTTTAAAGAAGAGGAAATATAGAAAGGGAAGAAATATGTATAAAAAAGTACCTACAGATTTGAAGTTCGTAGAAAGAGAAAGAGAAGTAGAAAAGTTTTGGGCAGATAATAACATTTTTAAAAAGAGTATAGATAGTAGAAAAGATGCTGAAACTTATATGTTTTATGACGGACCTCCTACAGCTAACGGAAAGCCACATATAGGACACGTATTAACACGTGTAATAAAAGATATGATACCTAGATATCGTACTATGAAAGGTTATAAAGTTCCTAGAAAAGCAGGTTGGGATACACATGGACTTCCGGTGGAGCTTGAAGTAGAAAAATTGCTTGGTATAGATGGGAAAGATCAAATAGAAGCTTACGGTCTTGATCCATTCATTTCTAAATGTAAAGAAAGCGTTTGGAAATATAAAGAAATGTGGGAAGAATTTTCCGGTGTAGTTGGTTTCTGGGCTGATATGGAAGATCCTTATGTAACATATCATAATAATTTCATAGAATCTGAATGGTGGGCGTTAAAGAAAATATGGGATAGAGGTTTACTTTATAAGGGATTTAAAATAGTACCATATTGTCCTAGATGCGGAACACCGCTCTCAAGTCATGAAGTAGCACAAGGTTATAAGGATGTGAAAGAACGTTCAGCTATAGTTAGATTTAAAGTTAAAGATGAGGATGCTTACTTCTTAGCTTGGACAACAACACCTTGGACTTTACCTAGTAATGTTGCTCTTTGTGTAAATCCTGAAGAAATGTATGTAAGAGTAAAGCATGAGGGCTACACTTATATAATGGCAGAAGCTTTAGTTGAGACTGTGTTAAAAGAAAACTTTGAGGTGGTAGAAAGTTTCAAAGGAAAGACTTTAGAATATAAAGAGTATGAACCTTTATTTGATTTTGTCAATCCGGATAAGAAAGCTTGGTTTGTAACCTGTGATTCTTATGTAACCTTGACAGACGGTACAGGTATAGTTCATATAGCTCCTGCTTTTGGTGAAGATGACTCAAGAGTTGGAAGAAATTATGATCTACCATTTGTGCAATTAGTAAATGCAAAAGGTGAGCTTACAGAAGAAACTGCTTGGGCAGGAGTATTTGTTAAAAAAGCTGATCCGCTAGTTCTTGAAGCCTTGGAAAAGGGCGGAAAATTATTTGATGCTCCAAACTTTGAACATAGCTATCCTCATTGTTGGCGTTGTAATACTCCTCTTATTTACTATGCAAGAGAGTCTTGGTATATCAAGATGAGCGCTGTAAAAGAGGATATGATAAGAAATAACAATACTATCAATTGGATACCTGAAAGTATAGGAAAGGGACGTTTTGGAGATTGGCTAGAAAATCTTCAAGATTGGGCTATTTCAAGAAATAGATATTGGGGAACTCCGCTTAATATATGGCAATGTGAATGTGGACATATGCACAGTATAGGAAGTATAGAAGAGTTAAAAGCTATGTCTGATAATTGCCCTGATGATATAGAATTACACAGACCTTACATAGATGACGTTACAATAAAGTGTGAAAAATGCGGCAAACAAATGAAGAGAGTGCCTGAGGTTATTGACTGTTGGTTTGACTCAGGAGCTATGCCTTTTGCACAACACCACTATCCATTTGAAAACAAAGATATATTTGAGCAACAATTTCCGGCTGATTTTATATCAGAAGCTGTAGATCAAACAAGAGGTTGGTTCTATTCGCTACTTGCTATATCAACACTTATATTTAATGAAGCTCCATATAAGAATGTTATAGTTCTTGGACATGTTCAAGATGAAAACGGACAAAAAATGTCTAAATCAAAAGGAAATGCAGTTGATCCTATGGAAGCTCTAAAAGAGTACGGTGCTGATGCCATACGTTGGTATTTCTATGTAAATTCAGCTCCTTGGTTGCCAAATCGTTTCCATGGTAAGGTAGTTACAGAGGGACAAAGAAAGTTTATGGGTACTCTATGGAATACATACGCTTTCTATGTACTTTACGCTGAAATAGATAATTTTGATCCTACAAAGTATAGCTTGGATTATGATAAACTTAGTGTTATGGATAAATGGTTACTATCTAAGTTAAATACACTTATAAAAGATGTTGATGGACATCTTGAGAATTATCGTATAACAGAATCGGCAAGAGTTTTACAAGAGTTTACAGATGAATTATCAAATTGGTATGTAAGACGTTGTCGTGAAAGATATTGGGCTAAAGGTATGGAACAAGACAAGATAAATGCGTATATGAGTCTGTATACAGCACTTGTTACCCTATCTAAGCTTGCCGCTCCGCTGATACCATTTATGACTGAAGAAATTTATCAAAATTTAGTAAGAAGTGTGGATACTAAAGCTCCGGAAAGTATACATTTATGCGATTATCCTGTGGCTGATAATAGTTTGATAGATAAATCACTTGAGGACAGTATGGATGAAGTTCTAAATGTGGTAGTGCTTGGTAGAGCGGCTAGAAATGCTGCTAATATTAAGAATCGTCAACCAATAGGAAATATGTATATTAAGGCTGAAGAAACTTTAGATGAATTATATACACAAATTATAAAAAGAAGAATTAAATGTAAAAAAATGTAGAGTTTAGAGAAGATGTAGAAAACTTTGTTTCTTATTCATTTAAGCCACAGCTTAAAACTGTAGGTCCTAAGTATGGTAAGTTATTGGCTAAGATTAGAGAAGTTTTAACTAATCTTGATGGTGCTAAGGCTATGGCAGAGTTAAAATCAAATGGTAGTCTTGATTTTGATTTTGATGTAGAAAAAGTTAGTCTTACAAATGAGGATTTACTTATAGATACAGTTAAGAGTGAGAATTATATAAGTGAAGGAAATAATAAAGTTACTATAGTTCTTGATATTAATTTAACAAAAGAACTTTTTGGATGAAGGTTTCCTGCGTGAGCTTATATCTAAGGTTCAAACAATGAGAAAAGAAGCCGGTTTTGAAGTTGTAGATCACATCGAATTATTCTTGAAAGATAATGCTAAGCTTATAGATATAGTAAAGGTAAATGAAACCGAGTTGATGAGTGAAGTATTGTGTGATAAAAATTACTTATGGTAATATTAAAGGGTATGAAAAAAAGAATGGAACTTAAACAGGGGAAAAATATAGTTGTTGGAGTTAAGAAGATTTAAAGAGGTTTTAGAATGAGAAATATTAATATTGATAAAAAAACATCTGAAAGAAACTATTATTGATAATGTAAAAGTTTTTATTCAGAAAAGAGATAAGTGAGGCTAGTAATGAACAAGTATATCAAGCTCTTTCTTATGCTATAAAAGATATAATTATGGATGAGTGGATAGCTACTCATAAAGAGTATGATAAACAAGATGCAAAAGTTGTTTATTATATGTCTATGGAGTTCTTAATCGGTAGAGCTTTGGGAAATAATATTATAAATATTTGTGCTGTAGATACAGTTAAAGAAGTTCTTGATGAATTAGGATTTGACCTAAATACTATAGAAGATATGGAACCGGATCCTGCACTTGGAAATGGTGGTCTTGGTAGACTTGCAGCTTGTTTCCTTGATTCACTTGCCAGCCTTGGATATCCTGCTTATGGTGCCGGAATAAGATATCATTATGGTATGTTTAAACAACAGATAGAAAACGGTTATCAAATAGAAAAACCTGATGATTGGTTAAAGAACGGTTTCCCATTTGAAGTGAAAAGAGATGAATATGCTTGTGAAGTACGCTTTGGTGGAGATGTTCATGTTGAATTTGTGGATGGAAAAACAAAATTTGTACAGAAAAATTTTGGAAGTGTAAGAGCTGTTCCTTATGATATGCCTGTAGTGGGTTATAATAATAATGTAATAAATACCTTGCGTATATGGGATGCAGAACCTATAGTGAACTTTAGTTTGGAAGAATTTGATAAGGGTGAATACCATAAAGCTATAGAACAAGAAAATCTTGCAAGAAATATCTGTAATGTTTTATATCCTAATGATAATCATTATTCAGGAAAAAGAGCTTAGATTAAAACAACAATATTTCTTTATTTCGGCTACATTACAGACTGCATTAAAGAAATTTAAGCAAAAACATGATAATATATATGATTTACCTAATAAAGTAATATTCCAAATGAATGATACTCACCCAACTGTTGCTGTACCTGAGCTTATGAGATTGCTTTTAGATGAAGAAGGTCTTGACTGGGATGCTGCATGGAGTATAGCTACAAAGTGCCTTGCATATACAAATCATACAATAATGAGTGAAGCATTGGAAAAATGGCCTATAGATTTATTTAAGTCTTTACTTCCACGTGTATACCAAATAGTTGAAGAAATAGATAGACGCTTTAATGAGCAAATCAAAGCTCATTTCGGAAATGATGAATCAAAGATAGCAGATATGGCTATTTTATATAATAATCAGGTTCGTATGGCATTTATGGCTATAGTTGCAAGTTTTTCAGTAAATGGTGTTGCAAAGTTACATACAGAGATTTTAAAGCATCAAGAGCTTAAGAATTTCTATGAGATGATGCGGAGAAATTTAATAATAAGACTAACGGTATTACTCAAAGAAGATTCTTGTTACACGCAAATCCTAAGCTTGCTGCTTGGATAAGCGATAAAATAGGAGAGAATTGGATAACAGATCTTAGTGAACTTGCTAAGTTAAAACCATATATAGATGATGAAAAAGCTCAAGAAGAATTTATGCAGATAAAGTATGAAAATAAGTTAAGACTTATAGAATATATAAAAGAGCATAATGGAATAGAACTTGATCCTAATTCTATCTTTGATATACAAATTAAGCGTTTACATGAGTATAAACGTCAATTATTAAATATTTTTGAATGTAATGAGTTTGTATAATAAACTTAAAGAAAATCCGGATATGGATATAGTGCCAAGAAGCTTTTATCTTCGGAGCAAAGGCGGCGGCAGGATATAGACGTGCTAAATTGACAATTAAATTAATAAATGCAGTTGCAGATGTTGTTAATAATGATAAGAGCATAAAAGGTAAGATAAAAAGTTGTATTTATAGAAGATTATAGAGTAAGTAATGCTGAAATTTTTATTTGCAGCGGCAGATCTTAGCGAGCAAATAAGTACAGCTTCTAAGGAAGCTTCGGTACAGGTAATATGAAATTCATGTTAAATGGTGCTCTAACTATAGGAACTATGGATGGTGCAAATGTTGAAATAGTTGAAGAAGTTGGAATGGAGAATGCCTTTATATTCGGTCTAAGTTCAGATGAAGTTATAGCTTATGAGAAAAAAATGGAAATTATAATCCGGTAGAAATTTATGATTCAAATCCTGAAGTGAAAAAAAGTTCTTATGCAACTTATAGATGGATTTTATAGTCCGGAGGATAAAGATTTATTTAGAGATATATATGATTCTTTATTAAATACAAATTCCAGTGATAGAGCTGATACTTACTTTATTCTTAAAGACTTTGATTCTTATAAAGAAGCAAGAGAAAGAGCTGATAGAGCTTATAGAGATAAGAAAGCTTGGGCTAGAATGGCACTTACACAAACAGCAAATGCAGGAAAATTCTCTTCAGATAGAACTATAGAAGAATATGTAAGAGATATCTGGAATTTAAAGAAAATAACAGTTGAAATTTAAGGAAGATATATGAATAATATTTATCAAAAACTTAAATGATAAGCAGCAAGAGGCGGTCTTTTTATACTAAAGGGCCGCTTCTTATTCTAGCAGGTGCCGGTTCGGGTAAAACTAGAGTTTTAATGCATAGAATAGCTTATCTAATAGAAAATGGTGTAAGTCCATTTAATATTATGGCTATTACTTTTACAAATAAGGCGGCTGCCTCTATGAGAGAACGTCTGGTAGAGGTAGTAGGAGATATAGAGGCAAGTCAGGTATGGGCGGCTACTTTCCATTCTACTTGTGTTAGGATACTTAGACGTTTTATAGATAGAATAGGATATGAAAATGATTTCGGTATATATGATGGAGATGATCAAAGAACTTTAATAAAAAAAGTAATTAAAAAAAGCTTTCTATTAGCGATAAAATGTTCAAACCTAAAGATATCTTATCTTTTATATCAACTTGTAAAAATGAGTTAAGAACTCCGTTTCAAGCTTTAAACGAGGCTATTGATGTAAGAGAAAATAACTTAGCCAAGGCATATAAAGAGTATCAAAAGTGAATTGAAGAAGAATAATTCTCTTGATTTTGATGATTTAATATTGAAAACTATAGAATTGTTTGAAAAAAATTTCCGGATGTACTTGAATTTTATCAAGAACGTTTTATTTATATAATGGTAGATGAATATCAAGATACAAATACGGCACAATTTAGGCTTATAGAATTACTTGCAAGAAAGTATAAAAAAATCTTTGTGTTGTAGGTGATGATGATCAAAGTATTTATAAGTTTAGAGGTGCAAATATTACTAATATCCTAAACTTTGAAGCTATATATCCACAAGCAAAAGTCATAAGACTTGAACAAAATTATCGTTCAAGAGGGAATATATTAGCAGCCGCTAATGAAGTTATAAAAAAATAATAAAAGGTAGAAAAGGCAAAACTCTTTGGACTGATAAAGAATCCGGTGAAAAAAAGTAAGACTGTGGCAATTTAATTCTGCTAATGAAGAGGCTGATGCTATAATAAAAGATATTAGAGATACTGCAGATAACGATTATAGTTCCTATGCAGTTTTTATATAGAACTAATGCTCAATCCAGACTCTTAGAAGAAAGATGTATAAGTCTTAATATTCCTTATCAATTGGTTGGTGGGGTTAATTTCTATCAAAGAAAAGAAATAAAAGATATTATTGCATATTTAAAAATTATAGCTAGTGGTAGAGATGATGTAGCTTTTGAGAGAATTATAAATATTCCTAAAAGAGGTATAGGTGATACAAGTATATCTAAATTAAGTGCTTTTTGCTACGGAACAGGGGATAAGTTTGTATGAGGCTGCCGCTCTTTCTTATCAGATAGATAATATGAGAAAGGCAAGTGAAAAGCTTATAAATTTCCATAAAGCTATAGTTAAATGTAGAAGTTTGTTAGAAAATGGAACGGGAGTTTCCGGCTTAATTGAATATATTTTAGAGGATATGGCTTATAAAGACTATATTATGTTGGAAGGAGAGATAGAGGGGCAAACCAGACTGGAGAATATAGCAGAGCTTATGAATAAGGCTAATGACTATGATTCAGGGAGCCTTGATGTCTTTTTGGAAGAAGTTGCTTTAATTTCTGACATAGATAAACTAGATGAGAATAAGAAAAGAGTAACTCTTATGACCTTGCATGCGGCTAAAGGTTTGGAGTTTCCTTATGTGTATATAGCCGGTATGGAAGAAGGTCTTTTTTTCCTAGTGAGATGACTATATCCGGTTTTAGTAGGGAAGAAATGGAAGAGGAAAGGCGACTTTGCTATGTAGGTATTACAAGAGCAATGTTAAGACTTACTCTTACCAGCGCTAAGACAAGAATGGTAAATGGGCAAACTAAATATGCGTATATTTCAAGATTTGTAAATGAAATACCGGACGAGTTATTAGAAAAAAAGCTTATAGATAGAAAGTCTTATGTAAATCAAAGAGCTATAGATCCTTTTGGAGATGGTCTGCCTTGGAATAAATTTAATGAAAGGCCAAGGGCTGCATCAAGATTTGAACATCCAAAAGAGAAACTTACTTTTGGAAAAGAGTTTAGGATAGAAAAACCGAGTAGCTTAGAATTTGAAGTAGGTGATAAAGTTTCTCATATTAAATTTGGAAGTGGAGAAATTATAGAAATAGAAGAGATTGATGATGACTATAGGGTAGCTGTAGACTTTGAAAAGTTTGGAGTTAAAAGGATGTCGTTAGCATTTGCCAAGCTTAAAAAAAGTATGATACAAAAAAAGAGATTGTGAATTTAATATATAAATTTCAATTTTTTTATAAAAAAATAGACAAAAAAAGTATCTTGAAAAAAATTAAAAAAATATTATGCTAATATACAAATATAAATGAAGTTTAGAACTTCATTTATATTTAAAACATAAAATGAAACGGTTCATTTTTTTAAAAAAAGTATAAGGAGAAGGGGATATGAGAAAAAAACTAATATTTTTAAAATTTACTTTAGGAGCCGGTATATTAGCTGTGATGCTTACAGCTTGTTCTTCAGTGCAAAAATCTGAATCAAAGGTGGAAGTGAAACCGGAGGCAAAAGAAGAAGGGAATGAGCAAGTTACTTTGAATTATTGGACTTGGTTTCCAAGTACAGAACAGCTTGATGAAACCATCAAGGCTTTTGAGACTAAAAAAATCCTAATATTAAAAATTAATATGACGGTTATGGAAAGTAAAGCTTTTCAAGAAAAAAAGTTCCTTTAGCACTTAGTACAGATGAAGATATAGATGTGGTAGGTGTGCAACCTTCAGCATTTGCGGGAGAAGTAAAAGATTATCTTGCCAACTTGGATGAGCTAATGCCTAAGGTAGCAGGAGATGACTGGAAAACCTTATATAGTGAAAAATGTTTGGAGCAAGGAAATAAGCTTACAGATGGAGATACAAAATTACTTGTTCTTACAAATTCAGGTTCTATGATAGGATATTATAATGCAAGCCTATTAAAGGATATAGGGGCTGAAGTACCTAAAAACTTAGAAGAATATAAAGAGGTGGCTTCCAAGCTGAAAGAAAAATATCCGGATAAGTATGCAGGTGTGTTTGCAGGAAAAGATTCTTGGGTTATGGATGAGATGATGCTAACTGTTTTGGGGCAGAGTGGAGATTATTATAATAAATGGAGATATGATAAAGCGTCTGTAGATAGTAATGAATATAGGACAGCCTTTGAGGGATTTAAGAAATTTTTTGATGAAGGAGTTTTTACAAAGGACGTTTTAGATCTTGACTATGCCGCAGCAACAGAAGAATTTACTAATGGAAATGCTTTGGTTTATTATATGGGATCTTGGGAATCACCATTACTTTCAAAAACACTTAGAGAAAAGAATGGTATAAAATTAGAAGATGTAGGGGCTATGGCATTGCCTGTAGTAGATAAGGACGGAAAGCTTACAGTAAGGTCATATATAGATTCAGGTATAGGTGTGGTTGATTATTCAAAGAAGAAAGAGGCGGCTGCAAAATTTGTAGCATTTTTAACTGTAGGTGAAGGAGCTAATATTTTTGGTAAACAACTTACAGGTACATCTGCTAAAAAAGATTTTGAAGTGGACAAGAGCTTGTTTGCAAGTGATACAGCTAAAGAAGGTTGGGATTTAATAGTTAATCTTATTGATACGGCAACAGCTGATAGAAATAATGTATCAGGATATTCAGATATAGAAGGTGCCGAGGTTCAAAATGTTATAAATGGTACTAAAACTGTAGATGAGGTAGTATCAGATTTAGATAAAGAGTGGAATGGTGGAAAGTATTAGACTTGTTAGGGGGCTTAAATGGCTGAGAATCGACCTATAAGTAGAACACGTAACAGAAGAAATAATAGGGCAGGATTTTTTTCTTTCTCCTGCCCTTGATAATAATATTTATTTCTTTATTGGGATACAGTTTTTTACTTTTTTTAATATCAAATAGTTTCAATTATGTAACAATAAGCTTTTAAAAATAGTAGCTTTGTAGGTTTAAATAATTATAAGACTGTGTTAAGAGATAAAGCATTTTATATTTCATTATTTAATACATTCATATTATCTGCGGCTAATATCTTTTGCGGATTGACCTTCGGTTTTTTTATAGCAATAATTCTGAATTTTAAGTTTAAGATGAAAGGTTTTTTTCATGCTTTATTTTTTATACCGTCCATGTTACCCATAGCTTTAATGGCTACAGTTTTTTTGGCTCTATGCTGGAATATAAAAATGGAATAATAAATATTATCCTAAGAAATCTAAATTTAGGTATATTTGCAAGTAGATGGTTGGCAGACCCTAAACTGGCTATAATTTCAGTCAGCTCGGTTTCTATATTTTTGATAGGGATTCCTATAATGTACTATACGGCAGATTTAACAACTATAAGTGATAGTATCTTAGAGGCGGCACTTATGGATGGGGCAAGATTTAGACATCAGATTGCACTTATTATATATCCTATGTTGAAAAACACACATCGAACTATTATTCTATCTATGTTACTTGGTGGATTTAGAGAGATGGAAAGAGTATTTTTAATGACGGATGGAGGTCCGGGAGGAAAAACTGAAATAATAGGAACTTACATATATAGAGCGACCAGGTCGGCAGGTTCAAATATAGGTTTAGTATGTGCAGCTGCAGTTATTATATTATTGATAGCTTTTATTATTTCTTTTATACAGTTAAAACTTATGGAGAAAAATGGATAAGATGAGAACAAAGAAAAAAATGGAAGATAAGGATTTATTTATAGTATCAAAAAAATGTAAAGATTATGTTGTTTTTCTTTTTTTGATTTTAATGACTCTATTATGGGCTGTACCTGTATACTCCTTAGTTAAAGATTCTTTAAAGGTAAATGGTTTTGATAATTACATATATGTACTTAGTAATAAAAATAAACGGAGTGGCATTTTATGTATATTTTATAAATTCACTTATAAATGCGAGTTTGGCATCTTTATTACTCGTATTTATATGTTCTTTTGCAGGCTTTGCCTTTTTCAAAAAAATAGAATTTACAAATAAAAAAATTTAATATATAGTTTGGTGCTTATGTGTTTGGCAATATCGGGACCTATACTTATAATACCTTTGTTTTTATATTTATAAAAAAATTTACATTTGTATAATAAACATTTAGCCATTATTTTTATCAGAATGCCTTATAACTATACCCTTTGGCGTCTTGATGATGAAGAACTTCTTTGATGCTTTACCTAAAGAATTGATGGAATCGGCGGATGTAGACGGAGCAAGTATAAGTCAGATATTTTTTTCAAAAATATACCTACCTTTATCTAAACCTGCACTTATAAATTTGGTAGTTTTACAATTAATGTGGTCGTTTCAGGACTTTCTATTTCCATTATTATTTTTGACCAAAGATAAGTTATACACAATGACAGTGGCTGTAAATGCTTTTAAAGGTGCTTATGGTATGAGTCCTCAAAGCTTGGGCAGATATAATGCGGCTTTGGTACTTATATCTATACCTACGATATTGATATTTATAATAGCTAGAAAAATATATAGTAAAATGGACTTACATCAGGAGCGGTGAAGGAGTAAGATGGAAACAAAATTATGGTATAAAAACACAAGCGACTTCTTTTACGCAAGCTTTACCTATAGGAAACGGAAGCCTTGGAGCTATGGTATATGGAAAAGTTCCGGAGGAATATATAAGCCTAAATATAGATACATTATGGTCCGGAACAGGTAGGAAACAAGATAAATATTTGGATAGGTCTATATTGGAGGAAGCTAAAAAAACTATCATTAAGTGGGAAATATTATGAAGCTGATAAATTGGTAGAAAAAAATTTATTAGGAGAATACAATGAATCTTATATGCCACTTGGCATCTTAAAGTATAGATATATAAATATAGATAAGCCTAGGGAATATAAAAAGGGAATTAGATTTAGAGAAAGCTATAGTCAAGACCAATTTTTTTAAGTGGAGATATAGAATATACATCAGAAATTTTCGCATCATATCCTGCCAAGGCTATTATTTTTAAGTATTAGGGCAAGTAAGAAATCTGCTTTTAAATATTGAATTTGCATTAGAATCAAAGCTAAAAAGTTGATATTATAGCTGATAAAAAGTTTCAGTATAGTGAAAGGTTTTGCACCAAGTCATGTAGAACCCTAATTATGTAGATAGTAATAATCCTATAATATATGATGAAAAACAATTCGGGTATGCCTTTTTTTGTACTTATATGGAGATAGAAAGTGAAGATGGAATAATTACTGCAAATAGTAATAAGATTTATGTTAAGGCTGCAAGTGAGATAAGAATTATACTAACTGCCGATACTGGATATCTTAAGAGAAAATATAGTATAGATTATGATATAAATAGATGTATACAAGCTTGCAAAAAAAGGATGGAGGGGATAAGAAATAAATCCTATACATATATATTACAAGAGCATCTTAATGATTATCAAAAATTATTTTATAAATCTATCTTTAAGTTGGAAAGTGAAACGATAAAAGGAGATACATCTGAGAGAATTAAACTCTTTAGAGAAGGTAGTGAGGATTTAGGACTTTATTGCTTATATTATCATTACGGTAGATATTTGCTTATATCAAGCTCCAGAAAAGGTAGCGAAGCCTCTAATTTACAAGGAATATGGAGCGAAGAGCTAAGACCGGCATGGAGCAGTAATTTTACTATAAATATTAACACACAAATGAATTATTGGCCGGCAGGAGTATGTAATCTCCTTGAGTGCTATGAACCGCTTTTAAGCTTACTTAAAGATTTAAGTGTAGCGGGGAAGGAAACGGCGAAAAAAAATTTTTATTGCGAAGGTTGGGTTGCCAATCATAATGTTGATATATGGAGAAGTACAAAGGCAGTTGCCGGTATGGCTAAATATGCTTTTTGGCCTATGGGAGGTGTTTGGTTAAGTACAAGTCTTTTTGAATATTATAAGTACACAAGAGATAAAGACTTATTAAATAAAGAGATATACCCTATATTAAAAGGAAGTGCCGAGTTTTGTTTATCATGGCTTAAAAAATTGTATGATGGATATTACCATACACCGCTGTCTACTTCTCCGGAAAATACATTTTATGATAAGGATGGAAGAGAGTGTGCTATAAGCTATAGTTCTACTATGGATATAGCTCTTATAAAAAGAGTTGTTTAAGGATATTTTTATATAGTAGTAGAATTTTTAAAAAAATTGAAGATGATTTTTATAGCAAAAATTAAAGAGAGTTTATGCTAAGCTACCTCCGTATAAGATAGGAAAAGATGGTAAACTACAAGAGTGGATAGAAGATTTTAGCGAGGTAAATAAAGGTCATAGACATTTTTCACCTTTATTTGCCTTTTTCCCGGGAACAACAATAAGTGATAAAGAAAATGAAAAATTTATAGCTGCCGTAGAGAAGTTCATAGAAATTAGACTTGAAAATGGAGGTGGACATACAGGCTGGAGTCTTGCTTGGATAATAAATTTATACGCTAAACTGGGAAATGTAGAAAAGGCACTAAAATATTTAAGAGAGCTTATAGCAAATTCTTCGTATGATAATTTGCTTGACCTACACCCTCCTCTTGGAGAAAATGAATTTGAAAAAGTAGTTTTTCAAATTGACGGTAACTTTTAGTGGAATAAGTGGAATAGCAAATATCTTACTTAAATGTATAAATGGCAAAGATGAAATGTCTAAAAATCTGACTAAAATTTGGAAAAAAAGGCAGTATAAGCGGTTTGTTGGATTTTGAAGGTAAAGAAGTGAATTTAGAGTGGTAGAAATTACCCCCGGTATATTTATATTTTAGATATACTGGGGGTATAATAAAATTTTGGTTTGTGTAAGACGGTATGTGGATAGTTGTCTAAGTTACCTTGCATACGTTTGTATAGCAATTTTGCGGCATTTTTTCCCATTTCATCTATAGGTTGTTCAACAAAAGAAAGCTTAGGCTTTACAATGTTGACTAAAGGCAGATTATCAAAGCCTATCACAGAAAAATCCTTAGGTATTTGCAGATTTAGATTATTGATTGCTATATAAGCACCTACAACCATATCATAATTACTGATAAAAACAGCACTAGGTCTATTTTTCAAATTTGCCAGCTTAATCATAGCTTCATATCCACCCTCACTGGAGTAAAATCCATATTGAATATACTCATCAGGAATCTCAAGCTCAGCCTCCAACATAGCTTTTTTTATAACCATTTAAACGTGTTATAGAGGTATAGTGTTCATAGTTGCCTGCAATAAAAGCTATTTTAGTATGACCAAGAGAAATAAGTTTTTTAATGGGTTCATAAACGGATTTTGTATTATCTAATACTATGCTGTCAATAATTTTATTTTCTATTATTTGGTCTACAACAACTAAAGGAGTATTACTGTTTTTTTATCAGATCTATTTGCTTGCCTGTGTTATCGAAAGGAATAAGTATGATGCCGTCTATCATACGTTCTAATAAAAAAATTTTGCTTTTTTTAGTTCCATATCTGCATCATTATGACATTCACAGACTATGATGGTATATCCCTTGGGTAATAGATAAGCTTCTATTGAAGAAACTATAGAAGTACAAAAGTTCGATGTAAGCATAGGAAGTAGAATTGCTACGGAGTAAGTTTTTTGAGTTGCGTAAGCCTTTAGCTATGTTATTAGGTTTATAGTCAAGTTCTTTTATGGCATTCTCTATCAATATTTTATTTTTCTCTTTAATAGTTTGACCGTTTATATATTTGCTGACAGTTCCAAGTGATAATCCGGACAGCTTAACTACATCTCTAATAGTAGACGACATAAAATCTCCCTAAAATTCAAAAATCTTATCTTTATACATGAACAAAAAAATGTAACATTTACATTATAAGGCTTTTTGAGATTATAGTCAATATGAATGGATTTTTTTAAATTTATAGCTTTATAATTAATTTTTATTGTATATTTGCCAAGCTCAAAAAAAGTATGATACAATATTCTAAATTAGAACCTAATATTTTGTATATGGAAGGAGATAATATGGGAAAAAGATACATTAAATAAGCTTGATGAACTTCTACAAGTGTCAAGACTTAATAGTTTAATCAATAAAAAAAGATGAAGAAGAAAAAGAAAAAAATACTATTCTTTGGATACTCGCAATAATAGGTGCTGTAGCGGCAGTGGCAGGTATAGCTTATGCAGTATATAAATTCTTTACACCTGATTATTTAAAAAGAATATGAAGATGATTTTGAAGATGATTTCGATGATGATTACTTTGAAATAGAAGATGAAGAAGAAAAAAAGTAGAAGAATAAAATCTACTAAAAATCCGTGGCAAAAAGCTACGGATTTTTTTATAAAAAAAGTAAAGAGGTAAAAAAATGAAAAAAAGGCGATGTATATAGAGCTAAACTTGATTATACAAGCTTTCCCGATATAGCTTATGTAAACATAGATGGGAATATAGTTGAGTTAAAAAAAGTTATAGAAGGACAAGAAGTAGAATTTGTAATAAATAAAAAAAGAAAAAAAATAGGGCAAGTGGACGTGTAGTTAATATAATAAATAAATCTCTTTTGCAAGATAATGAAGGTTGTAGTTTAGATGGTATTTGTGGAGGTTGTTTGTATCAAAGTCTTAGGGTACGAGGAACAGGCTAAAATAAAAAGATAGACAGATGAAAGCTCTAATAGATAAGGCAAACGAAGAAAAAAATACTTATAGATGGAGAAAGTATAAGTAGAGTAGATGAGTATACTTGGGAAGGCATAGAAAAAAGCCCTATAGTAAGTGGATATAGAAATAAGATGGAATATAGTTTTGGAGATGAATATAAAGATGGTCCGCTTAGTCTTGGTATGCATAAAAAAAGCATCAACTTATGATATAGTAAAAACAGATACTTGTAATATAGTACATGAAGATTTTTAATATAATACTTGCAGAAACCTTGGAATTCTTTAAAAGCTAAAAAAATTTGCCTTATTATCATAAAATGCGTCATGATGGTTTTCTTAGACATTTACTTATTAGAAGAAGTATAAAAAACGAAGAGTTATTGGTTGATTTAGTAACAACAAGCAGCTTAGAAAAGTGCATAGATCCAAATAGTTTAACAAAAGAAGAAATAGAAAAGCTCGAATTAGAAAAAAAGATTTAAAAAAAGTATTATAGTTGAGTGGAAAGAAAAAAATCTTGGATTTAGAGAGAAGAGGGCTCTAAAAGCTAAGATTTCCGGTATTTTGCATACAAAAAAACAATTCTTATGCAGATGCAGTTCTGGATTATGGGACAAACATCTTATATGGAAAAAGATTATATAAGTGAAAAACTTACTTGGCTTAGATTTTTAAAATTAGTATTTTTTTCGTTTTTTTCAAACTAATTCCCTAGGTGCAGAACTTTTTATAAAAAAAGTAGGTGAGTATATGGGAGATACTAAGGGTAAGAATGTATTTGATTTATATTCAGGAACAGGGACTATTTCACAATTATTAGCTAAATATGCAGATAAGGTCTACGGTATAGAAATTATAGAAGAAGCGGTTTTTGGCGGCTAGAGAGAATGCAAAAAAAGAAATAATATTACTAATTGCGAATTTATAGCAGGAGATGTACTAAAAAGTCATAGATGAGATTGAAATAAGACCTGATATTATAGTTCTTGACCCTCCTAGAGATGGTATACATCCAAAGGCTTTACCTAAAATAATTAATTTTTCTGCGAAAAAAATTGATATATGTTGCTTGTAAACCAAGTTCTTTTTGCCAGAGATTTACTTAAATTAAAAAGAAGCAGGGTATAAGTTGGAAAAAGCAATAGCTGTAGATATGTTTCCTCAAACACCAAATTGTGAACTTGTAGCCTTACTTAAAAGAGAATAAGTTTACTTAGTAGTTTTAAGATTTTTAAGTTTCGTGATACAATATATTTTAGAAAAATTTTTAAGTATAATTATATATTGGCTTTGAAAGGAGTAAATTTTAATGATGGATAATAGGGATAGAGCTGAAAGCGTTCTTGGAAATTACCTGTTATGGCCTTTATTTACATCTTTGCTAATGATTATAATGACTCTCATTGTATATTGTTTTAATAAAAAAAATTGCTGTAGTAAATGCTGTTTTTTTACTATATTAATGATAGTATTATTAATATATATATATCTTAGAGAGAGAAAGTCCATACTTGGGAATATAATAAAGTTTTCTATGGAAAGTAATAATTCCATGATAAGTTTATTTAAAGATATGGATATTCCTTATATGATAATAGAAGAAGATGGACATATTCTGTGGAAAAAAATAAAGCTCTTAGTGAAAAGTTAGGAGAATTTGTTAAAAAGACTAATAATATATCTTCTATTTTCCAAGGGATTAATATAAGAGAAATTATAGCGGATATGGTAAAGACTACTATGAATTAGGTGATAAGAAATATAATATAGAAATAAAAAGAAACAAAATTTGAAAATTCTAAAGTCTTTGTTGCCTGTATTTATGATAATACAGAGCTTATTGATGCTAAAATAGAAGTGGAAAATACTAAAGCTGTTATTGGTATTGTATATTTAGATAACTATGATGAAGTTATGGAAAAATATAGAAGAGGTAAGACGTTCTTTATTAGAAGCTTTGGTAGATAGAAAGATAAATCAATATTTTTTTACGTTATGATGCAATAGTAAAAAAAGTTAGAGAAAGATAGATATGTATTCTTTGTACAAAAATTCTAACTTGATAAAAAAATGGAAGAAACAAAATTTGATATACTGGAAGAGATTAAAAAAATGTCAGTATAGGAAATGATATGAGAATGACACTTAGTATAGGTGTTGGAATAGGCTCGGAAATATATACAGGGAATTATGAGTTTGCAAGGCTTGCTATAGATATGGCACTAGGACGTGGTGGAGATCAGGCAGTAGTAAAAAATAGTGAAACTATTAGATATTTCGGTGGAAAGTCTAAAACAGTTGAAAAAAACACAAGAGTAAAAGCTAGAGTAAAGGCACATGCACTTAGAGAACTTATGGCTAGTAAAGATAGAGTTATTATTATGGGACATAAGAATATGGATATAGATGTTCTTGGTTCAGCGGTTGGTATATGGCGTATAGCAACACATTTTAATAAAAAAGCACATATAGCTATAGGGGATATAAATGCCTCATTGAAGCCACTTATATCAATGTTTACAAATGGAGATTATCCGGAAGATATGTTTCTTACTGCTGATAAGATAAAAACTCTCATAGATTCCAATACTATGTTGGTAGTTGTAGATGTAAATAGACCTAGTATCACAGAAGTACCTGAACTATTGCAAAAGATAAAAACTATAGTAGTTTTAGATCACCATAGACAAAGTAGTGAAATTATTGACAATGCAGTTCTTTCTTATGTGGAGCCTTATGCAAGTAGTGCTTGTGAGATGGTAGCCGAGATTGTACAATATATTAGCGATGATATGAAATTAAAACAGGCGGAAGCTGATGCTATGTATGCAGGTATAGTTATAGATACCCTTAATTTCACAAATCAAACAGGCGTGCGAACATTTGAGGCTGCAGTATTCTTAAAGAGAAAAGGTGCAGATGTTACAAGAGTAAGAAAGTTATTTAGAGATAAATTAAATAATTATCAAGCAAAAGCCAGAATAATAGATGCGGCAAGGGTATTTATGAACTATTATGCTATAAGTGAATGTACAAGCAGTGATGTGGATAGTCCTACAGTTGTCGGTGCACAGGCGGCTAATGCTTTGCTTGATATAGTAGGTATAAAGGCAAGCTTTGTAGTTACTTTATATAATAATACTATTTATGTAAGTGCCAGAAGTATAGATGAAGTAAATGTGCAACTTGTCATGGAAAGACTTGGTGGTGGTGGACATAGAACTGTTGCCGGAGCTCAATTAAAGGATATGAGTGTAGAGGAAGCTATAAAAAAATATAGAAGATGTTTTTGAGAGATATGATAGAGAAAGGTGATATATAAGATGAAAATAGTTTTATTGGAAGATGTTAAAAGTTTAGGGAAAAAAGGTGATATAGTTGAAGCTAGCGAGGGCTATGCAAAGAATTTTATTTTGCCTAAAAAATTAGGGGTTGAAGCAACAAAGGAAAACTTAAATACCTTAAAATTACAAAAAGCTAATGAAGAAAAGATAGCAAAGGAGAAATTAGAGGCTGCAAAAGAATTAGCGAAGAAGTTAGAAGCCGGAGAAGTGGTTCTTGGTATAAAAGCCGGTAAAGATGGTAGAACTTACGGTTCTATATCAACTAAAGAAATACATGAGGCTATTTCTAAACAATTGGATTTAGAAGTAGATAAAAAGAAAATAGTTGTAGCAGATGCGATAAAGACTTTTGGGACTCATGAGGTTGTTGTTAAATTACATCCACAGGTACAAGCTAAATTAAATGTAAAGGTAAGAGAAGAATAATTTTAGGAGAATTAAATGGAAGAAGCCTTATTAAAAAGGGTATTACCACATAGTATAGAAGCTGAAAAATCAGTTCTGGGTTCTATGATGATTAATAGAGATGCTATAGTTTCAGCTATAGAAATTATAAGTGCGAATGATTTTTTTATTCTAAGCAAAATGGAATTATTTTTTTGAATGTATAACAGAAATATATAATAATGGAGAAGATGTTGATCTTGTTATATTACAAAATAAGTTGAATGAGAAAGATGTAGCCCCACAGGTTAGCTCTATAGAATATTTAAAAGATATTGTACTTTCCGTACCTACATCTACAAATATAAAAATCTTATGCTACTATAGTAAAGGAAAAAAATCAACTCTTAGAAGTTTAATTAAGATAAATGAAGATATAGCAGATACTTGTTATGCCGGAAAAGAAGAATTATCTTTTATCTTAGAGAAAACGGAAAAAGATATTTTTGGGCTTTTGCAACAAAAGGGAAATTCTGAGTTTACTCCTATTTCAGTGGTTGCTGAAAATGTTTTTGAGATGATAGATAAAGCTAGTAGAACAAATGAAACTGTAACAGGCGTTCCTACAGGTTTCTTTGATTTGGATTTTAAGACTAGTGGCTTTCAAGCTTCTGATTTAGTTCTTATAGCTGCCAGACCGTCTATGGGTAAGACTGCTTTTGTTTTAAATGTAGTTCAGCATATAAGTATGAAGAAGCAATTGCCGTGTATAGTATTTTCTCTTGAGATGAGTAAGGAACAATTGGTTAATAGACTTATAGCAATGGAAACCGGTATAGATTCTCAGAAACTTAGAACCGGTAAATTGAATGATAATGATTGGGAAACTTTGGTACATGGAGTTACAGGAGTAGGGGAATCAAGTCTTATTATAGATGATACACCGGGTATAAGTTTAAATGAACTTAGAAGTAAGTGTAGAAAGATGAAACTTGAAAAAGGTCTTAGTATAATAATAATAGATTATTTGCAACTTATGTCAGGTAGTGGAAAATCTTCAGAAAATAGACAGCAAGAGATTTCAGCCATATCAAGAGGTCTTAAGGCACTTGCAAGAGAGATGCAAGCACCTGTAATAGCTTTATCTCAGCTTTCTCGTGCTTGTGAAACCAGACCTGATCATAGACCTATGCTTTCGGATCTTAGAGAATCGGGAGCTATAGAGCAGGATGCGGATATAGTTATGTTTCTGTATAGAGATGATTATTATCATAAAGATACAGAACATCCAAATGAAGCGGAAGTTATTATAGCAAAACAAAGAAACGGCCCTATAGGAACAGTTAATTTATTATGGAAGCCTGAACTTACAAAGTTTCTTAATATAGATAGAGGGCAGTATTAATTATGACTTGAAAAAAAGTTTATATAGATTAAGTTATATTTTTGGAAATAAAAAGGAGTTTAATACCAACCAACTGGTATTAAACTCCTTTTCGTTAAGTAAAATATCCTATACAGTATATCTAGGTGGTGAGTAATTTTATGGTTTAAAAATTACTTTTTGTTGATACTTAGAGGAACATCTTCTCCCTTTTCTACATCTTTTAAGTAAACTCTAAATATGAAAAGTCCAAGACAAACAAGTCCGAAAAATTATACCTATAATATTAGATATACCTTGTGCCATTCTAAGTCCTTCTTTAGCTTGTAAAATATAAGCACTACAAACTATAGACATAAAAGTTGCAGGTATTGCAGCCATAAGACTTTGAACTTTTCCTTTATATTTGCAAAGGAAGGTAGCACTTGCCCATAAAGCCATCATAGCAAGAGTTTGGTTTGACCAAGAGAAGTATCTCCAAACTGCTGAATAATCCAGTTTTGATATTAAATATCCTATTATTAATAAAGGTGCTGTTAAAAGCAGTCTTTTTTTGTTATCTTTTTGGTCTATTTTAAACCAGTCAGCTATTGTAAGTCTGGCAGATCTAAAGGCAGTATCACCGGAAGTGATAGGACAAGCTATAACACCTATCATAGCAAGAGCACCACCTGCAAGTCCTAGTAGAGATGTTGACATTTCATAAATAGTATTAGAGTTACCGCCTTTCATATCTAATAGAGCTTGTAAGCCTGTACCTGCACCGTTTCTATCATAGTAGAATGCGATACCGGCAGCAGCCCAAATAAGGGCTATAAGACCTTCAGCAACCATAGCACCATAGAATACCTTGCGACCTTCTTTTTCATTCTTCAAACAACGAGCAATCATAGGAGATTGAGTTGCATGGAAACCTGATATAGCACCACAGGCAACAGTTATAAACATAAGTGGCCATATTGGTAAGGCTTTTCCGGGATAAATATTACCAAAGTGATCCCAAAGCTCTAACATAGGTCTATCACCACTATGTAAAATTGTTGCTCCACCTATACCAAGTGCCATTATAATTAAGCATAAACCGAAGATAGGATATATTTTACCTATTATCTTATCTATAGGAAGTAAGGTGGCAAGGAAATAATAAATTAAAATAACTATTGTCCAAAATTGAACGTTTAAGGCTGATGGTGTAAGTAGGGCAATAAGTTGAGCTGGTCCTACCATAAAAACTACACCAACCATTAAAAGAAGTATAACAGAGAAAACTCTCATAACCTGTGCCATAACAGGGCCAAGATATTTTCCTACAATTTCAGATATAGAAGCACCGTTATTTCTTTCAGACATCATACCTGAGAGATAATCATGTACAGCTCCCGCGAAGATAGTTCCAAAAACTATCCAAATATAAACTACAGGTCCCCATAAGGCACCGGAAACAGCTCCGAATATAGGACCCAGTCCTGCAATATTAAGAAGCTGAACTAAAAAGGCTCTTCCTGATTCCATAGGAACAAAGTCGACACCATCTTCGTTTTCGTAGGCGGCAGTTTTTCTGTCGTCAGGCTTGAAAACGTTTTCAATTACTTTGCCATAAGTAAAGTAACCTAGTATTAATAAAAATAACACCTAGAAAAAAATGAAATCATATTAATTCTCCTCCTTTTGATCTCTTGTCATATAATTTTTAATGCTTTATATACAAAATGTCAATATTATAGAAAAAAATAAGGTTTTTATATATACAAATCAACTAAAATTTAATCTTAGTTAAAAATAAGAAACGCCTATTAAAAATACTATTAAAATAAAAAAATATAGATTAATAATTATACAAAAACAAATAATTAAAAAAACTAAATTTTTAACAAAGAAAAAAAGACGTTCAGACTAGAACGTCTTAAATCTTTAGAAATTTAATTAAGCTATAATTGCCTCTGTAGGACAAACTGAAGCGCAAGTACCACAATCGATGCAAGCATCAGCATCTATATTGTATTGTGTATCTCCTTCAGAAATCGCATTTACTGGGCACTCTGGTTCGCAAGTTCCACAACTTACACAAGCATCTGTAATTGTATATGCCATATCACGAATCCTCCTTATTTTTAAATGTTATTCAACGCATTGTCATTTTATATCATTAAAATTTAAAAAGCAATATATCTTTGATATGCTTTGTAAAATATACAATTCTAGCAGTTTGAAACTCCTAACTGCTAATTTGTTACAGTATATATATGTGTTGCCGGAACTAAAATCCTTTTCGCAGTCTGGCGACTATGTTTGTAAGTTCTTTTATTAAAATATCAGCCTCCTCTTTAGTTGTATCTTTACTAAGTGAAAGTCTTATACTGGATTTGGCTTTTTCTTGGCTAAGACCTAAGGCTATTAGAACATGGCTGGCATCTAGAGAGCCGGAACTACAAGCTGAACCGCCGGAAGCACAAATACCTACATTATCAAGCATAAGTAAAATAAGTTCGCTATCAATATTTCCAAAGCAAATATTGATATTATTTGGAAGTCTGTTATTTAAGCCACCATTGACGCTGGAATCAGGTATATCTTTTAGTAAGTTTGAAATAATATAATCTCGTAAATTACTAATATATTTTGTGTTGCTGTCCATATGTCTATGAGCTAATTCACTAGCTTTTGCCATACCTATTATAGCCGGTACGTTTTCAGTACCTGCTCTCCTTTTTCTTTCTTGGCTACCTCCATGTATTAGAGAACGAATTTTAAGCCCTGTTCTTATATATAAAAAGCCTATTCCTTTAGGCCCATTAAACTTATGTGCACTTGCGCTAAGCATATCTATACCTAGTTCATTTACATTAATAGGAAGATGTCCATAAGCTTGGACAGCATCGGTATGAAAAGCTATATTATATTTCTTTGCTATTTTTCCTATTTCTTTTATGTTTTGAATGCTGCCAATTTCATTATTTGCAAACATAATACTTATTAAAAATAGTATCATCTTGTATAGCTTTTTTTCTAAATCATTAATATTTACAAAGCCATTTTTTTATCTACATCAAGATAAGTTACTAAAAAGCCCTCTTTTTCCAAATGGGAGAGGGTATTAAGTACAGCGTGATGCTCTATTTTGCAACTGATAATATGTTTTCCTTTTTCTTTTAAAGCTCTTGCACCTTCTTTTAAAGCCCAATTATCTGCTTCCGTTCCACCCGAGGTAAAGTATATTTCACGTGAGTCTGCACCTATGCTAGCGGCAATGAAATCTCTGGCATCATCAATTTCGCTTTTTTTATATCTCCTGCAAAAGTATATATAGCTGAGGGGTTAGCGTAGTAGTTTGTAAAAAAAGGGTAACATAGTATCAAGTACCTCTTTATCAAGTTTAGTTGTTGCCGCATTATCAAAATAAATAATTCTTTTATCTATCACATCTTTTTCCTCTCTTTTATTAAAAAGTATATTTATGCTATCATTAATAACAATATAGATTATTGAATCGGTCTAATATTCTAAATTTGAATTTTTACATATATAGCATCTTCTTATGTAATTTTAAATGATTTTTATTAGTAAATCAATACTAGATTTGCTTTTTTTATTTCGGAATGATAGAAAAAGAGGTTTATATAGATGGAAAAGAAAAAAGTTGTTGTTGGTATGTCGGGCGGTGTTGATTCCAGTGTTGCAGCCTATCTTTTGAAAGAACAAGGTTATGATGTTGTTGGAGTAACTATGCAAATATGGCAGGATGAGGATGATGATGCAGTTCAGGATAATGGTGGTTGCTGTGGATTAAGTGCTGTAGATGATGCCAGAAGGGTAGCGAGGTCTATAGGTATTCCCTACTATGTGATGAATTTTAAAAATGAGTTTAAGGATAAGGTTATAAATTATTTTGTAGATGAATATTTAAAAGGTAGAACACCTAATCCATGTATAGCTTGTAATAGATATGTTAAATGGGAAAGTTTATTAGATAGAAGTATGTCTATAGGTGCTGACTATATAGCAACAGGGCATTATGCAAAAGTAGTAAAACTTGATAATGGGAGATATACACTTAGAGTATCAAAAACAGATGCAAAAGATCAGACCTATGCCTTATATAATTTAACACAGGAACAACTGTCAAGAACTTTAATGCCTGTTGGAGATTATACAAAGGATGAAATAAGAGAAATTGCCACAAAAGTCAATGCAAGAGTTGCAAAAAAAGCCGGACAGTCAGGAAATATGTTTTATACCTGATCATAATCATGCACGTTTTATAGAAGAAGAGACGGGTAAGAAATTTGAAGAGGGTAACTTTGTCAGTGCAGACGGAGAAATACTTGGAAAGCATAAAGGTATAGCAAAATATACTATAGGTCAAAGAAAGGGTTTGGGAATAGCTCTTGGACACCCTATATTTGTTAGTGAAATAAGACCGGACACAAATGAAGTTGTTATAGGAGAAGAAGCTGATGTCTTTTCTAAAGCACTTATAGCAAATGATATAAATTTTATGTCTATAGAAGGTATAAAAGAAGGTGAGAGTATTAGAGCTATAGGGAAAATAAGATATTCACATAAAGGTCAAGCTTGTACGGTAACAAAATATGAGGCTGACAAGATAAAAGTGGTTTTTGATGAAAATGTAAGGGCTATAACACCGGGTCAAGCTGTGGTTTTATATGATGAAGAAGGTTATGTTATAGGTGGAGCCAGTATAATAGGAAAGTTGGAGTAGTATATGAGAAAAGGTTTATTTTATGGATTGCTTATTATTGGTGCTTTAAGTAGTGTTTTTGCAAAAGTAAATTCTACTCAAGCTAGTGTTATAGTAGCAACTAAAAAGGTAGTGAGTGGTGTAAAAGAGTTAAAAAAAGAACAAAGTAAAGTGCAAGCTAAAGATGGAAGAATGGCAGATGGAACAAAAGTGCTTTTGAATCCTGATTGGGAATATGCTAAATTCTCAAAAATCACCTCGGGAGAGGCGGTATTTTATAGAGCTGAAAATAATGTCAAAAATATAACAATAGCAGTAAATGCCGGTCATGGGACAAAAGGTGGAGAAAAAGTGAAAACCCAAGTTCATCCTGATGGTAGTGCTAAAGTTACAGGAGGAACCACAAAAGAAGGAGCCTTGAGTGCAGTAGCAGTGTCTTCAGGAATGACCTTTACAGACGGAACCAGTGAAGCAAGTGCTAATTTAAAAGTGGCAATGAAGTTAAAAGAAGTCTTACTCTCAAGAGGTTTTGATGTTCTTATGATGAGAGATGCTGAAGATGTTCAACTTGATAATATAGCAAGAACAGTTATAGCAAATAATATAGCAAAAGCACATGTAGCTGTACATTTTGATTCTACAAATAGCAATAAAGGTGCATATTATATGGCAGTGGCTAATAATAAGACTTATAAAAAGTATGGAACCGGTAGCTTCAAACTGGAAAAATATAAATGCACTTGGAGATAATATTATAGCCGGTTTAAAAGCCAGGAATGTAAAGATCTTTGGTTCCGGCAGCATGGGTATGGATTTAACGCAAACTTCATATTCAACTATACCTAGCGTGGTTGTAGAATTGGGAGATAAAATAACTGATTATAAAGCTGCTACAGAAAGTATGGCAAATGGTATAGCTGATGGAATAGAAACTTATTTTTAAAACAAAAATAAAAAGCAAAAAGGGGATTTTTGTATGATTTATTTTGATAATGCGGCAACATCAAAGAAAAAAACCGGATGAAGTTATAGAAGCTGTAGTAGCTGCAATGACTAATTTGGGAAATGCAGGCAGAGGGGTAAATGCAGCTTCTTTAGATGCGGGAAGAGTAGTTTTAGATACTAGGAAGAAAATAGCTAAATTATTCAATATTAAGGATTGTAATAATATTGCATTCACATATAATTCAACAGAAAGTCTAAATATAGCTATAAAAGGATTTCTTATGAGAGAAGGTATACATGCCATAAGTACAATTTTAGAACATAATTCTGTACTTAGACCCTTGTATGAATGTGAAAAAAAGGGTTTGGAAATTGATTTTGTAAGAGCAGATGAGTTTGGAAATCCTATATATGAAGAATTTGAAAGTTTAATCAGAAATAATACAAAAGCTATAGTTTGTACACATGCTTCTAATTTAACCGGAAATATAGTTGATATAGGGAAAATAGGTAAGCTTTGTAAAGAGAGAGGGCTTATATTTATAGTGGATGCTTCACAGACGGCCGGAGTTATTCCTATAGATGTAGAAGATATGAATATAGATATTCTTTGTTTTACAGGTCATAAGAGTTTGCTTGCACCTCAAGGAACAGGAGGCATATATATAAATCCTGAAATATATATTGAGGGACTAAAGTCCGGTGGAACAGGTATAAATACTTATTCAAAAATACAACCTAAAGAGATGCCTACCAGATTAGAAGCGGGAACTTTAAATGTGCATGGAATAGCGGGTTTAAATGCCGCACTTTCTTATATAGAAAGATATGGAATTGACAATATAAGGAATAAAGAAGAAAAAAACTGTGTGAATACTTTTTATTCAAAAAAATAAAAAGAGTTATCTGAAATTTCAGATATAAAAAAATATGGAGATTTTAGTTCTTTTTAACAGATGTCCTATAGTTTCTATAAATATAGAAGATATAGATTCATCTGAGATAGGTGATATATTATATAGTGAATTTGAAATTAGTGTGCGGAGTGGAGGTCATTGTGCACCTTTGATGCATGAACACTTTGGAACAAAAAGAACAAGGTATGGTAAGGTTTAGTTTTTTTCGCATTTTAATACCATAGAAGAAATAGATTTTTGTATAGAATCTTTAAAAAAATATCCTTGGTCATAACTGATAAAAAAAACAAGGCTTGTTTTTGTGCATTTTGTATAGAAGCCTTGTGAATACTGGGTTTTCACTGCTTATAGATAAAATCTATATATTGACAATAAAATAACATATTGCTATACTATTGGTATATTACAAGGATATGTTATTCATTAAATCTATTTATGGTATAGTAAATATAAACACTATGAAAACTTGCTTTATAAAAATTTGAGGTTTTAACAGTGAATTATTGAATTATAAATAAAAAAATGTAGGTTTTGAATAATTATATCATTACATAACCTTTACTTTGGTTTTGGAGCTTGCAAGAGTTTGTGGGCTTGTTATAAAACAAATATAAGAAGGGGGTAGGATAATGACAGGTTCATTATTACTAGCAGCTGGAATAGACTTGAATAACATAGTCAATTTTATTAACAGCTATTTATCAAATATCCTAGTTGTTCTATTACTAGGTGGTGGAATTTGGTTTACTTTATTACTTCGTGGTATCCAATTCAGAGGATTTAAGACAGGAATGGGAATGACATTCGGTGGTCTTTTCTCTAAAAAAGGAGAGGCCGGTGCAGATGGTATGTCATCATTCCAAGCACTTGCAACAGCAGTAGCTGCTCAAGTAGGTACAGGTAATATAGCAGGTATTGCTACAGCTTTAACTATGGGTGGTCCCGGTGCTATTTTATGGATGTGGATTGCGGCTTGCTTTGGTATGGCTACTATATTTGCAGAGGCTATGATGGCACAAAAGTTTAAGATTGTAAATGCGGCAGGTGAAACAACAGGTGGTCCTGTTTATTACATTAAGCAAGCGTTTAAGGGCGGTCTTGGACAATTTCTTGCAGGTTTATTTGCAGTATTAATAGTTTTTGCCTTAGGATTTATGGGAAATGCGGTTCAATCAAATTCAATAGCTGCATCTTTTGTACAGGCATTTAGCACAGAAGCTTTCAAGATTCAACCTTGGTGGGTAGGACTTGCAGTAGCTTGCATAAGCTTATATGTATTCCTAGGTGGTACAAAACGTATAGTACAAATCACAGAAGTTTTAGTTCCATTTATGGCAGCTACTTATATAATAGGTGCATTAATCATCCTATTGGTAAACTTCAAAAATATTCCTACAGGGTTCCATGATGTATTTGTAGGAGCTTTTAATCCAAGAGCGGTATTCGGTGGTGGATTTGGTGCTACAGTACAACTTGCACTTATGAAGGGTGTTTCAAGAGGATTATTTGCTAATGAAGCTGGTATGGGTTCAACACCACATGCACATGCGGTTGCAAAAGTTAACCATCCTGCAGAACAAGGTTTTGTAGCTATGGCAGGTGTGTTTATCTGTAGTTTCTGTATAGTTACTCTAACAGCTTTAGTTATTATTTGTACTAGAACAGCTGACGGTCAATCAGTTATTGCTTCAGGTTTGACCGGTGCAGAGCTTAGCCAAATGGCTTATTCTACATTGTATGGTAAAGCAGGTTATGTATTTATAGCTATTTGTATGTTCTTCTTTGCTTTCTCTACTATAGTAGGTTGGTTTTATTTCGGAAGAGCAAATATAAGCTACCTGTTTGGACAAAAAGCTATTTTACCTTATTCAATACTTGTTGCTATATGTATCTTCCTTGGTTCATTAGCAGAAGTTAAATTAGTATGGAATATGGCTGATATGTTTAACTCAATGATGGTTATACCAAATATACTTGCATTATTTGCACTCAGCATGTTGATTAAGAAGATACATGATGATTATTACAATAATTTCAAAAAGAATAAATAGGGTTGATATTTCTAAAGAGAGAGCTACATAGCCACCGAAGAGGCAAGCCGTATGGTGAATCTTTCAGGTAAAAGGATTTAGAAAAGGACTTAATTCTGAATAAATAGTATTCACTAGATAAACAGAAGGACGAATGACTTGCTAAGCGACATAAAGCTGGGTTGAGTTTTTCGTCCTTTTATATTGAAGATGATAAGACTTTTTAACTTAGGAGGATAGTATGATTAAAAAGCATTTTAGGGTTATTACTAATAATCCTTTGGTGAAGGAAGAATTATCAAACAAAGAAGATATTTGCTATTTTGAAGCTACTTATGAAGATATATTGCTCGAAGTTAGAGCATGTATATACGATGGATATAAATTATTATCACATCCCTTGTCCGGCAGTGTTAAGCCGGGTGAAACACCTTATAAGTCAGTTTTAATATCTACAAAGAAAGAAACTGTTGATATACAAAGTGCCAGAATAATAGAACAGGCATTGGAAACAAGAAGAAAATTTGTAGATAGAACTAAAGGACTAAAAGAAAGTGTCTTAAGTGATTTCCAAATGGTAGATATGACTCTACTAGAAAGTGCATTGGAATCTGCTAATAGATTGTAATGCTGTTAAATTTGATTATCAGAGTGGCAAGTTTGCTCTGAAATATAAAAAAATATTATTAAGGGGGTATACCAAAGTGAAACTAGAATTAGGAAAAATTTTCATTAACGACATTCAGTTTGCTGAGGAATCCAAAGTCGAAAATGGTGTTCTCTATGTATCTACAGAAGCTTTAAGTGCTGTAGTATTAGAAGATGAGAAAATCAAATCAGTATCTTTCGACGTTGCAAAACCAGGTGAATCAGTAAGAATTACACCAGTAAAAGATGTTATCGAGCCAAGAGTAAAGGTTGAAGGTAACGGAGGAATCTTCCCAGGAGTTATTGCCAAAGTTGACAATGTAGGTTCAGGAAAGACTTATGCATTAAAAGGAATGGCAGTTGTTACAGCCGGTAAGATCGTAGGTTTCCAAGAGGGTGTTATTGATATGACAGGTCTTGGAGCAGAATATACACCATTCTCAAAGACAATTAACTTAGTTATGGTTTGTGAGCCAATAGACCATATTAAGCAACATGATTATGAGAAGGCAGTTAGATTTGCTGGATTTAGAGTAGCTACATACTTAGGTGAATTAGCTAGAAACTTAACTCCAGATGAAGTTGAAGTATATGAGACATTACCTCTAAAAGAGAGCATGGAAAAATATCCAAATCTTCCAAGAGTAGCTTATGTACAAATGTTACAGAGCCAAGGTCTACTTCATGATACTTATGTGTATGGTGTTGATGCTAAGCAAATCATTCCTACAATTCTTTATCCAACAGAAGTTATGGATGGAGCTATTGTTTCAGGAAACTGTGTTTCTGCTTGTGATAAGAACCCAACTTATGTTCACCAAAATAACCAAGTTATTAAAGAGTTATATGCTGAGCATGGAAAGACAATTAACTTTGTTGGACAAATTATAACAAACGAGAACGTATATCTTGCTGATAAAGAGAGATCATCAAATATGACAGCTAAATTATGTAGAATGTTAGATCTTGATGGTGCTATAGTATCACAAGAAGGTTTCGGTAACCCTGATACAGACCTCATTATGAACTGTAAGAAGATTGAAGCTGAGGGTATTAAGACTGTTATTATAACAGACGAGTATGCCGGTAGAGATGGTAAGTCTCAATCACTTGCAGATGCAGATGCTGCAGCTGATGCAGTTGTAACAGGTGGTAATGCTAACCAATTAATTACATTACCTAAGTTAGATAAAGTTATTGGTACATTAGAGTATATGACAAAGATAGCTGGTGCTAGTGATACAACTGTAAAAGCAGATGGCTCATTAGAAGTAGAAATCCAAGTTATTACAGGTGCAACTAACGAAACTGGTTTCGGTAGATTAAGTGCAAGATAGGAGAGGTGAAGAAATGGCAAAATTAAGAGTAGTTCATTATATTAATCAGTTCTTCGCTCAAATCGGTGGAGAAGAAAAAGCTGATTATCCGGTAGAATTAAGAGAAGGTGAAGTTGTTGGTCCAGGTCTTGGATTAAACAAAGAACTTGGCGAAGATGCTGAGATAGTTGCAACTATTATCTGTGGAGACTCATATTTTGGTGAGAATATAGATAAAGCAAAAGCAGAGATACTTGAGTTAGTTAAAGCACAAAAAGCAGATATATTTATAGCCGGTCCTGCATTTAATGCCGGTCGTTATGGATTCGCTTGTGCTACTATAGCAGCTGCTGTTAAAGAAGAATTAGGTATACCAGCTGTAACAGGTATGTATGTTGAAAACCCAGGTGCAGATTTAAAAGATAAAGTATATATTATATCTACAAAAAACAATGCGGCAGGTATGGGAAAAGCTATACCTCCAATGGCTAAATTAGCTCTTAAATTGGCTAAGGGTGAAGCTATCGGTGCTTCTTGTGAAGAAGGATATATACCAAATGGTGTTCGTGTAAACTTCTTTGAGAAGGAGACAGGTGCTAAGCGTGCTGTTGATATGTTACTTAAGAAATTAGCAGGTAAGGAATTTGTTACAGAATATCCAATGCCAGACTTCGATAGAGTTGCTCCAAACAAGGCAGTTAAGGATATAACAAAAGCTAAAATCGCTCTTGTTACTTCTGGTGGTATTTGTCCAAAAGGTAATCCGGATCATATCGAGTCTTCAAATGCTACAAGATATGGTGAGTATGATATAACAGGTGTTAATGATTTAACAGAAGAAGCTTATGAAACAGCTCACGGTGGTTATGACCCAGTATATGCTAATGAAGATGCTGATAGAGTTTTACCTGTAGATGTACTAAGAGATTTAGAAAAAGAAGGAAAGATCGGTTCTTTACACCACTTATTCTATACAACAGTAGGTAACGGTACAGCAGTTGCTTCAGCTAAAGGATTTGCAGAAGAATTTTCAAAGAAATTATTAGCTGATGGAGTAGATGCAGTTATACTTACCAGTACTTGAGGCACCTGTACACGTTGCGGTGCAACAATGGTAAAAGAAATTGAAAGAGCCGGTATTCCGGTAGTCCACGTTTGTACAGTTACTCCTATATCTATGACAGTTGGTGCTAACAGAATAGTACCTGCTATAGCTATACCTCACCCACTAGGCAATCCTGCTCTAGATAAAGATGAAGAAAAAGCTTTACGTCGTAAGATAGTTGAAAAAGCTTTAGTAGCTTTAACAACAGAAGTAGATGATCAAACAATATTCTAAAAATTATTAAAAATTAAATAAATACAGCTTTTTATCTGTTATGGGGTGAAAGGTTATATATTGACTTTTCACCCTGTATATGATAGATTTTAGTATGCTAATGGGGATGGTTAGGTAACTGGTGTGCCTCCTGGTCTTCAAAACCTGTGTTGGGCGCGTGTGCGTCCTGGGTGGGTTCGATTCCCACACGTCCTCGCCAAATATTATGGGTATCATGCCCTTTGATAAGAGCTGTCATACTTATATGGCAGCTCATTTTGTTTTATAAAAAGTCCTGAGTTCAGGAGGATTTTTTATAGAGTAAAAGAAAATCTATGGTTCTATAAATTAAGAACTTAAAATATAATATTATATAAGGAGGGAAGCTATGAGTAAGATTTATGATGTCGTTGTACTTGGAGCTGGTCCAGCAGGACTTTCAGCCGGTTTATATGCTGGAAGATCAAGACTTTCAACTTTGATAATTGAGAAAGGTCAAGATGGTGGACAAATAGCTATTACTGACGAAATTGAAAATTACCCAGGCCAATCACTTGAAGAAGAATCAGGTCCTTCTCTTATTGCCAGAATGACAAAACAATGTGAGCATTTTGGTTGTGAGAGAGTTAAAGACACTATTAAATCTGTTGAGTTAGAAGGTGCAGTAAAGAAGCTGGTAGGAACTAAGGGTGAGTATTTAGCAAAAACAGTTATTTTGGCACCTGGTGCTTATGCAAGACCAATAGGTTGTTTAGGTGAAAAAGAATTTGCAGGTAGAGGAGTTTCTTATTGTGCTACTTGTGATGCTAACTTCTTTGAAGGATTTGAAGTATTTGTAGTTGGTGGTGGAGATTCAGCTGTGGAAGAGGCTATGTATCTATCTAAGTTTGCTAGAAAAGTAACTATAGTACATAGAAGAGATGAGCTAAGAGCCGCTAAATCAATACAAGAAAAAGCATTCAAAGTAGAGAATCTACATTTTATGTGGGATACAGTAGTTGAAGAAGTTGGTGGAGATGATATTCTTCAATATATGATAGTTAAAAATGTAAAGACAGGTGAGGTTACTCGTATAGAAGCTGATGAAGAAGATGGAATGTTTGGTGTATTTGGCTTCATCGGTACTATACCTAATACAGAACTATTAAAGGATACTCCACTTAAATTAGATGATAGAGGATATATTCCTACAGATGATGAGATGAGAACTAATATACCGGGAGTATTTTCAGCCGGTGATGTTAGAGTTAAATTCTTAAGACAAGTTGTTACAGCAGCGGCTGATGGTGCTATAGCAGCTATGCAATGTGAGAAATATCTCATGGAGAATGAATAATTAGGAGGAAAAACGATGTTAGATTTAACAAAAGATAATTTCGAAGAGGAAGTTTTAAAAAGCAGATGATTATGTATTCGTAGATTTTTTTATGGTGATGGTTGTGTTCCTTGTCAAGCACTTATGCCATTCGTACATGAACTTGCTGATAAGTATCATGACAGATTAAAATTCACATCATTGAATACAACAAAGGCAAGAAGACTTGCTATAGGACAAAAAATACTTGGACTTCCAGTTATGGCTATCTATAAAGATGGTGCTAAAGTAGAAGAACTAGTTAAAGATGATGCTACAGAAGAAAATATCCAAAAAAATGGTTGAGAAATACTTAAAGTAGGATATAATTTAATTTGCTTATAAAGCTAAAGCTTTTAAGAATATAAATATTACTAATGAAGAAAGGAGATTATGAAATGGCTATTTTAAAAGATAAAAAAGTTATTATCATAGGAGACCGTGATGGAGTTCCAGGTCCAGCTATAGCAGAGTGCGTTGAAACAGCTGGTGGAGAAATCGTATTTTCTTCAACAGAGTGCTTTGTCTGAACAAGCGCGGGCGCAATGGACCTAGAGAATCAAAAGCGTGTTAAAGATTTCGCAGACCAATATGGTGCAGAGAACTTAGTTGTAGTTCTTGGTGCAGCAGAAGGAGAGGCAGCAGGTTTAGCTGCAGAAACAGTAACAGCAGGAGATCCTACTTACGCAGGCCCATTGACAGGAGTCCAGCTTGGACTTACAGTATACCACGTATGTGAAGAAGAAATTAAAGGCGAATTTGATCCAGCAGTTTATGAGGAGCAAGTTGGCATGATGGAAATGGTACTAGATGTTGATGACATTACTAGTGAGATGAACAATATACGTGAAGAGTATTGCAAATATTTATAATTAAATTAAATATATTTCATCAAGAGGGAGCGATTGGGGTATGCATACCTCGAAAGCTTCCTTTTTACAAATATAGATAAAATCTATAAAAGTATAATATATTAAATTAATCTATAAATCTCATTTTCTTAATTAGTAGAAAGATGAAGTTAAAATATCTTTATTAACCTATTTTAAAAGTTCGTTTTAAGAATGAACATAATATATTATGTTAAAAAGATATATAATTATATTTTAGACCTAGAAAATAAAAACCTAACTATATGAGTTAGGATATTATAAAATGAATGAAAGGGGTATGAGGTACATGAACAGTATTATAAAGGGTGCTAGTTATATCTTAGCACATACACCTGAAATGGTGGTACATAATGGTACAACTCAGACAACAGAAAGAATCGTTAATCCAGAATCAGAGTATTTAAAAGAGCTAAGAGGACATTTGCGTTCTTATAAGGATTGTGTAGATTATTGGCCAAACCAAGTTTATATAGGAAATGCACATCCGGATGATCTCGCACAAGTAGAATTCCCATACTATGATAAGCCAAAGGCTGATTCTACAAGATATGGTAAATTTGGTGAAATTATGCCTGAAGCAGAATTCTATTTATTAATGCAAGCTTGCGACTGTTTTGAAGTTGTTAAGCTGGATAAAGCTTTCGTAGCTGCTCATAAAGATGAATTAGCAGCTGATGAAATAATTACAGAAGATATAATAGCTAGAATACATGAGGGTGTAGAGCTTTCAGAGATAGAGCATTTTGTAAATGAAGAGCATGCAGAGGGTATTTACTACCAAGAGAAATTAGTAGGTTGTGTAAAGAGAGCTCATGATATAGATGTAAACTTAAATTCAGAAGTTATGCATGAAAACCTTGTAAATAAAGCTACTGCTGTATTATCTTTATTATATGCAGTAAAAAATGCAGGAATATCAAAAGAAGATGTTGAATATGTAATAGATTGTTCAGAAGAGGCTTGTGGAGATATGAACCAAAGAGGTGGTGGTAACTTTGCTAAAGCCGCTGCTGAAATAGCAGGTCTTGTTAATGCTACAGGATCTGATGCAAGAGGTTTCTGTGCAGGTCCTAGCCACGCTATGGTAGAAGCTTGTTCTTTAGTTAAAGCAGGTGCTTTCAAATGCGTTATCGTAGTTGGTGGTGGATGTAGTGCTAAGCTTGGTATGAACGGTAAAGACCACGTAAAGAAAGGTTTACCAATCTTAGAGGATTGTTTAGGTGGTTTTGCTATAGTAGTAGCAGAAAATGATGGAGTTAGTCCGGAAGTAAACTTAGACATACTTGGTCGTCATACAGTAGGTACAGGTTCAGCTCCTCAAGGTGTTATTGGTAGCCTTGTAGCAGATCCATTAGAGAGAGTTGGAATGAAGATTACAGATATTGATAAATTCTCTCCAGAGATGCAAAATCCTGATATAACAAAACCAGCAGGTGCCGGAGATGTTCCTGAAGCTAACTATAAGATGATAGCAGCTCTTGCAGTTAAGAAAGGTGACTTAGATAAGAAAGAAATGCCTAACTTTATTAAAGAGCATGGTATGACAGGATTCGCTCCTACTCAAGGACATATTCCTTCAGGTGTTCCTTTCCTTGGATTTGCAAGAGAAGACATTTTAAGTGGTAAAATTAAGAACGCTATGATTATAGGAAAAGGAAGCTTATTCCTTGGAAGAATGACAAACTTATTTGACGGTATGTCATTTGTTGTTCAAGCAAATACTGGAAACAAGGAGGGTGCTGGTGCAGTTTCAGAAGCAGAAGTTAAATCATTAATCGCAAAGGCAATGAAAGAGTTCGCAGCATCATTAGTAACAGAAGAGTAAAGAGGGGAGTAGTTATGGCAAAAAGTATAGAGAAGATTATTGCTAATACCTTTCTTGATATTGCAAATGGACTTGAAACAGGAAGTTTTGGTTCTAGACCTAAAGTAGCTCTAACTGGTATGGGTAGTGAGCATGGTGAAGAAAATTCTATGAAAGCAGCTTTAATGGCGGCTAAAGATGGAATAGATGTTTATTACATAGGTACATTAGAAGCAGAGGGTGTTACTACTATAAAGGTTGCAAATGATGAAGAAGGTCATGATAAAATGCAAGAGCTTCTAAAGAATGGCGAAGTTGATGCAGCGGTAACAATGCACTTCCCATTTCCTATAGGAGTTTCTACTGTAGGTAGATGTATAACACCTGCAAAAGGTAGAGAATTATTTGTAGCTAATACGACAGGTACAAGTAGTACAGATAGAGTTGAAGGCATGGTAAGAAATGCTATTTATGGTATAATTACAGCTAAGGCTTGCGGAGTTAAAAATCCAACAGTTGGTATTTTAAATGTTGATGGTGCCAGACAAACAGAAAAAGCATTAAAACAATTAAAAGATGGTGGATATGATATAGAGTTTGCAACCTCATCTAGATCAGATGGTGGCTTTGTGATGAGAGGAAATGATGTACTACAAGCTTCACCTGATATAATGGTTACAGATTCTCTTACAGGAAATATCTTGGTTAAGATGCTTTCTTCATTTGCTACAGGTGGTAGCTACGAAGCTACAGGCTATGGCTATGGTCCCGGTATAGGCGAAGGCTATGAAAATCTTGTAATGATAGTTTCAAGAGCTTCCGGAGCTCCTGTAGTAGCAGGTGCTATTAAATATGCAGCAGAACTTGTAAAAGGTAAAGTTTTTGATGTAGCTAAAGCTGAATTTGCTAAAGCGAATAAAGCAGGCTTAAAGGCTATATGTGATGCTTTAAAAGCAAGCAATAAACCTGAGAAAACAGAAGAAGAAGTAACAGCACCACCGGCAGAAGTAACAACTTCACAAATAGCAGGTATAGAGGTTATGGATCTTGAGGATGCTGTAAAAGCTTTATGGAAACTTGGTATTTATGCTGAAAGTGGAATGGGTTGTACAGGTCCTATAGTTAAAGTAAGTGATGCTAATTTAGAGAGAGCTTATGAGGAACTAAAAGAAAGCCGGATATTGCGAATAATTAATCATAATAATTAAAATTTTTGAGAGTACATAAGACGTAGCGTCTTATGTACTCTTTTGCTTTGATTTTTAATAATGATGTATGAATATAGACCTTTAATTATATGTTTACTTTATAGTATAAATATATTACAATACAAAGACAATTTTTAAGGAGAATATTTAGTTAATGAGAAAAAAAGTTTATATAAAAATAATTGGAAGTATTGCTATTTGTGGTTTTATTTTTCTTAAATACAGATAATATTTATGCTAGCCAAGAAAATGCTTGGGTGAAAAGAAAATAATATTTGGAAATATTATAGCAATAGTAAAGCTGTTACAGGATGGCAAAAAAATAGCTCAAGATTGGTATTATTTTTAATGCTGATGCTAGCTTATATAGCGGTTGGTATCGAAATCAAGCTAATGAGTGGTATTTTTTTAAATACTCTTAAAAGGTAGCGATGAGGGTAAGTTATTAAAGTCATGGCAGTGGATAGATGGCTATTGTTATTTTTTTGAGGATAGAGATGAAACTAAATTAGGAAAAATGTACAATGGAACCAGATTAGGAAATTACTATATAAATTCTGATGGTAAATGGTCTGATGAAAAGGGGAACGCTTATTATATTTCCGGAAAAAGGTATCATAACTAACAAAATTATTAAAAAAATACTTCAGATATATTAAAAAAACAGCAAAAAAAGTTCATCAATGGGAGGTGGCGGACGCATTTCTTCAGGAGGAGGTGGAGGTGCCTCAGGCGGACGCATTTCTTCAGGAAGAGGTGGAGCTGCCTCTGGCGGACACAGTTCCTTAGGTGGGGAAGTTTCTCCTAGTGAAGGTAGAAATCCTAATATTGTAACTGATATTATTGATAAACCTTTAAACGCTCCTGTTTTATCCCAAAATATTGAAACAGAAAATAAAGGGAACAGCAAATAATTCTCAGACAGGGAAAGATGTTGCTAAGGGAACAGAAAAATAAAGGGAGCATCAGATAATTCCCAGACAGGGAAAAATCCTGCTAAGGGAACAGAAAATAAGAGAATAGCAGATAATTCTAAGACAGGAAAAGATACTGCAAAGGAAACAGAAAATAAGAGAATAGCAGATAATTCTCATACAGGGAAAGATACTGCAAAGGGAACAGAAAATAAGGGAACAGCAGATAATTCTAAGACAGGAAAAGATACTGCTAAGGAAACAGAAAATAAAGGAATAGCAGATAATTCTAAGACAGGAAAAAGATACTGCAAAAGGAAACAGAAAATAAAGGAACAGCAGATAATTCTCATACAGGAAAAAGAAAATACTAAAGAAGTAGATAATACAGAAGCTACAGATAATAAAGAAACAGAAAAGCAAAATACTAATGAAACAGGCAATGTGCCTAATTCCGACAAGACTGAAAATGGAAAAGAAAATTCTGATGTAAATGAGGATAAGCATGACTCTGAAACTCCAAGTACAGATGATGAAAAAAATAAAAAAACAGAAGCAGAATTCAAAAAAATATAAAAAAAAGATAGATTTATATAAAATAGAGAATAATAATTTAAACTTATTAAATAGTCTGCCTGACAGCACGCAAGGTCTACTTGCTAAAAATATATCTAAATGGTAATATGGAACTATTTGCCGATGTAAAGAGTATTGATAGAAGTACCGGTAAGATTACCCTAGATGTGGCACAGATAAAACAAAAAGAGAAGAAGATAGTTATTCTGATGATTTGATATATACATTTGCTCAAAATGATATAAACCATATTGACTATTCTACTGTAAAAAAATTATAGACCTGCTTATGAAAAAAAGCTTATAAAAAAATTTAGAGATACTTATGCCTTTACATAATAGAGAAGAAGTAGTTTCTGTGGCTAATCATTTGGATATAAATTCCGATTTGCTTAATAAGAGTATAAAAAGTGTATATCTACTTGAAGATAAGGAAATTATCTCTGATATAGAAGCTAATAAAAAAATAGAGCAAATAAATTGATGATTAAATTTTCTGATTCTAAAATAGCTTTTTTATGAGTTAAGTTATCAAGAAGATTATAATACCTTCCCTATGTATAATCTTGTAGTAGATGGTGCTACTATAAAAATATACAGATTTACACTTTAATGCTGAGGCAGGAAATATAATCAGTAAGGTACATAATGATTTTATGGCAAATAGTATAGTTGACGATAAAGATATAATTGCTCAGCTAGGGGATATAAAAAAATAAAAGCTAGGGATATTAATTCTCGTAGGGTGGCTATAGTTAATGAAAGATATCCTAATTTTTAAAAAAATTACCTGAAGAAGAAAGAGTAAAAAAATATTAAAAAAAGTATAACAGATGAGGAAGTAAAAAAATATTTGATTTCACCTCAGTATAATAAGCTTTCTATCAATAATAGTTTTAAATATACTGTTGATAATATAGATATGAGTCTTAAAACGCTCATTGATTATGAGTACTCTAATATAAGCGGAAATTCCGATTTGCAAGAGTATATAAAGAATAAATTAAAGTCTAATAGAACTAAAAATATTATTGGCTTTGACTTATATAGATAGATTATATGATATTAATTTTGAGAATATAAATATAGGTAATATATTAAAGTATCGTTCGGATTTTTTTATAATGATAAGGTAAATACTATAGAAGTTCTCAGCACTGTGGGAGATTTGAAGTACGATGATATAAGCTTCAGTAATTCACCAAAAAAACCTTTAAAAAAATAAATTTAATAATCAAAATAAAGCAAATATAGGAAATTTTGCAAATATATATGAATTTTTTTGGAATATAATAAAAAAACTTATTTGATAATAGAAGTATAGATGAGTGGTTTAAAAAAATTCTACAAAGGCCTTAGTCTATGAAGTTCCTTCGACAAGGAATCTTGCTTCCAATTATAGGTTATACTCGAAAATCAAAGCGGATAGAAGCTTGGAAAAATATCTACTTGGTATATTAAGTTTGAAGAATAAAAGCATATATATAGTAAGTAATATGTCTACTATTACTTTTGGTAATATGTCCACTCTATTGAATTTTAAAGCAGATAATGTAGAAGAAAAAATAGAGGAAGCTAAACCACATATTGATAAATTGGCAAAAGGTCAAGGAGCATGGTTAGATACCATATATATGATAGCAAAAGATGAGTTGAAATCTAAGCTGAATACATCGAGAGTAGTTCTTGATACACTAGCTTCTTATAGTGAGGATCCGTATAAATCTCCTAAAGAACGTTGGAATGAGGCAAGGGATGATGCTAACCCTAGCGTAAGCGTAGAAGATTTTTATAGACCTTATGGAATGGAAATAGAAATGGTATTGGCTGATGGAGAAGCGGCAGATCCCGGCTTTAGGTATTTTATGACGAGTGCAGCCAGTGATAGAGGATTAAATACCTATACCCACGAAATGACACATATACTTGATGGTGGGCTTATATTAGGTGGATATGGCTTGAGAGATGGCTATGGAAAAGAAGTTTATGCTAGAGGTATTTATGAAAACTCTCAGAATCCTGAACGTGTAAATAATACACCATATTATCTAAATCTAAACTTTGCCTTTGATTTTACAGGTGAGGATAGAGTATATAATAAAAAAATAGCGATAGATTTACAGATATAGAAAGCCTAAAAAGATTATATACATAATACTCTTGATGTTTTTATATTTTTGGATTATGCAGAAGCTAAAAAGGTATTGGAAAAAAAGGTAATGATGTAAAAAAATTATGGTTTAAAGAACTTGTTCAGGTTCCTGATACTAGTAGAAATGCCGGAGGAGCAAGTTACACAAATGATAAGTTTGAAATGATTGATGATAGTAAGGCTAATAAATTAAATACAGTTTATGACCTTATTGATAATCATATAACTGTATTCAGATATAATTATCTAGGAATCACAAAAGATACTTATTTAAAAGTTGCTCCATCTAATGGATATTATGGTATAGAGATGTTTAAGCCTATTTATGGAACTCAAGAAAATGCAGATGGTGGTGTAGGTGATATATCATTTAGAAAAAAATGCTTTTAACTTACTTTCAAAATATGGATATTATGAAGGAATGATACCTTATATTTCAAATCAATATAAGGCAGAGTCCGGAAAAATTGACAGATAGATATATTTTTGAATAAAGTATTTAAAAGGTGCCTATAGCGATATAAATTCATTTAATAAAGATTTATTTAAAGAAAGAATAGATAAAGTAAATGATTTAAAAAGCATTAGTTTAACTTATAAAGGTCAAGAAATCAGTATTAATAACTTTTTCTGATATAGAAGCTTTGATGGAAACAGCGATTAATGAAGATTTAAAACTCATTAAAGCCGGAGTTGGAAGAAATGATTATACTGTATATTATATGGCAAATAGCGTTAATGATTTGAAAAAAAGCTATATATAAAAGCTTATCTAAATCAAACAGATGATTTTAATACCTCTATATTTAATTAGATGTTTAAATAATAAAAGAGAATATAAAAAAATAATAGATAGATATGACTCTAAAAAAAGTACAACTTTTTTTGGAGTCATATTAATTTTATATCAAATAAATTATAAGTAGAGATTCGATATGATAATATATAATATAAAAAAATATCGTATTATTTATTTACAATACAGATGAAATTTTTCTATACTGATTATCAAGTAATGTAAAATAATATAAAAAAATTAGAGTTTATAAGAAAGTATTAGAGATGGAATTATAAATGATTAGAAAATTGAAAAAAATTATATATCTTTTTAGTTGTGATTATAATATGGCAGCTTTTGACAATGCTTAATCTTTGGAGTAGTTATATATTACCTCCACCTGTTAAAGTTCTAGATACTGCTATTAATATGATGAAAGATGGCTCTATTTTTTTGTAGATATGTTTGTCAGTATAAAAAGAGTTGCAATCGGATTTTTCTATTGCTTTTTATATTTGCTGTTTTTTTCGCAACAATTTTTTTACAATTTTTTTCCAAAAATTAAATATATATTTTTCTACCTTTTTTTAGAATTTTTTTAAAAATATACCTCCACTCAGTTTAGTTCCGATTTTTAATTCTATGGGTTGGAATAGGAGAAGCGAATAAAAATAGTTATAATTGTTTTTGGCTTCTTTTTTCCTCTTTTTTTAAATATTCAAAAAGGATTTATGGTTGTTGATCCTAATCTTTTTAGAATTGGGAGATGTATTTTTCTTATAATAAATTTGAGAAATTTATTATGATATCAGTTCCCAGTGCATTAAAAAGACATTTTTGTCGGAATAAGAATAGCTCTTGGTTATAGTTGGCGTTCAATTATAGCAGCTGAAATGATAGCGGCATCAAGTGGATTGGGTTATATGATTAATTTTTGCAAGACAGATGTCAAGGATTGATAAAGTTATAGTAGGAATTATTATGATTGGACTCATAGGTTACTTTACAGATATTTTTGTTTATAAAATTTGCTACAAAGTGCTTGAAAGGAGATCTTCGCAATGAATGGTATAACACTTAAGAATATTTCAAAAACATATTTTATAAATGGAGAAGAAGTAGAGGTAATTAAAAAGTTAAATTTAGATCTAAGAACTAATGAAAGAACAGTATTAATAGGAGAGTCCGGTTGTGGAAAGAGTACATTATTAAGGCTTATTTCCGGACTTGAGGAGTTGTCATCTGGAGAAATTCTAAAAAATGGAATAACAACATCTATGATTTTTCAGACTCCAAGATTATTTCCATGGAAAAATGTTAAGGAAAATATAGAGTTTTCTTTGAAAAATACTAAGAACAATGAACTTGTAAAAAAGTGGATAGAAATTGTTAAGTTAAAAGGATTCGAAAGAGCATATCCATCACAGCTATCAGGGGGAATGCAGAGTAGAGTAAGCCTTGCCAGAGCATTGGTTGCTAAGAAAGATTATATACTTATGGATGAACCTTTTGCAGCATTAGATGGATTTACAAGAGGTGAGATGCAAAAACAAGTTTTAGAGATTTCTGAGGGGATGAAAATAGGGTGTTTATTTGTAACTCATTCTATTGATGAGGCCTTGATAATTGGAGATAGGATTATTATAATGAAGAAGGGGGAAATAGTAGACGATTTGAACTTGAAAGAAAGGGAAATTAGTAAAGAAAATTTAAAAAAATATTTTTAATAAATTAGTAAAAGGAGAATGAGATGAAAAAAATTTTTAAAATTTGGTATTCTTTTTGGCGACATTAGTATTAATTAGTTCTTGTGGAAAAAAATAATAATGTTGAAACAAAAAGAAGAAACAAAAAAAGTGGAAATGGAAGCAAAACAAGGGGCTTTGTCTCTTGATGAATTGACAGTGACTTATGTGACATCACCTTTGAATATTCCATCAATAGTCGAAAAAGAATTGAAGATATTTGAAGAGACTATGCCTGGTGTAAAAATAAACTATGCTGAAATAACAAGTGGAGCAGATCAGACTCAAGCACTTGAATCAGGTGATGTACAAGTCTTATATGCTCTAGGTGGTTCATCAGCAATTCTTGCAAAATCAAATGGAGTAGATCTTAAGGTTTAAATATGTATTCAAGAGCACCTGAAGCTTTTGGGCTCTATTCAAGTGATGACTCTTTAAATGATGCAAAATCTCTTAAAGGTAAGAAGATTGCAGGCCCTATGGGTACAAATCTTCATCAGTTATTAATTGCATACTTAAAGACAGAAAACTTAAATGTTAATGATGTTGAATATGTAAATATGTCTATACCGGATGCCTTGTCTGCACTTGAATCAGGTGCAATTGATGTTGCAATGTTGGGTGGTCCTGCAGCATATACTGCTTTGAAAACCGGAAAACATGAAATTACAAATGGAAAAGGATTGATAGATGCAATAATTTGTGTTGCAACTTCAGAGAAGTTTTATAATCAGCATAGAGATATTGTAGAAAAGTTGGAGGAAGCACAAGAAAAAAATTGCAGATTATATGGCAAATAATAAGGAAGAGACAAAAAAAATAGTTATGAAAGCTTTATCTCTTGATGATGAAGCTTTTGATACTATAGCTAAAATGTATGATTTTTTTCAACAAAGATAACGGATATAGATAAAGAGGATTTAATAGAACTAAGGATTTTATGCTGGAAGCAAAAAAATGATAGAAAAATGATATAAATATTGATTCTTTATTTATTAAGTAAGAAAAAAATTGTATTTTCTGATGAGATATAAAAAAATATTTATAGGCTAAAAAGATCTATTTAAAAAGGATTTATAAAAAGTTAAAAATGATGGGGAGCATCAAAAGATGAACCCCATCATTTTTTTAACAATAATATCATATAACTTATCAAAATCATCATTGCAGAACTTGATTTGAGATATTCTATATATTTATTTTTATTTAAACTTTCATATCTTTTGGTATCGTGGCTACAAATTCCAGTTTATTTTTATTTATAGGGTGATTAAACTCAAGTTTATATGAATGTAGTAAAGGTCTGGTATCACTAGAATTAGAATATTTACTATTATATAAATAATCACCTATTAAAGGGCTTCCCAAAAAAAGCTCATATGTACTCTGATTTGGTGCGTTCTGCCGGTATCTAAGTGTAATTCTAAAACAGCTTTATCATCTGTTTTTTCTAAAATTTTATAGTGCGTAACAGCTCTTTCTCCATTTATAAAATCTACTTTACGAGTAATAAGGGAATCATTTACTCTAGCTATTGGTAAATCTATGGTATCTTCATCTTTTAGATAAGGAGAATTTTTCTGTAACAGCTATATAGCTTCTTTTTAATTTTTTTCTCTTAGACATATCTTTATATAAAAATACCTGCGCTGAGTATATTCTTTGCTATTATTGTAAGTCCTGTAGTATCTTTATCGAGTCTGTTAATACAACGGAAAACAAAAAGCTTCTCCTTTATTTTTTTATAGTAGTAAGCTAGAGCATTAGCTAAACTGTTATTATAGTTATTCAAAGATGGATGTATGGGCATATTTGCAGGCTTATTAACTATTAAAAATATCTTCATCTTCATAGATAATATTAAAATTCAATTTTATAGGAAGTATACTTTTTGAGTTTTCTTCTTCTAAAATAGTAATAACAAGTTTATCATTTAAAGAAAGTTTAGTATTCATATATACCCATTCATTATTTAATAAAATACTACGATACATTTTTTTAGTTGAGTAATGGTATTTTCCGGTATAGGATTTTGACAATAAAAAAATTTTTTTCTATACTTAGATTGACTTCTTCTTTACCAATAATATATTCTAATATTCTTTTCATTTTTTTGTCCTATCAATATAAATTTTTAACTAATACTAACATAAGAGAGCTTTTTATTACTAGAGAAAAAAAGTTTTTAATATTGCAAGGTATCTTGTAATACAAGGTAGTTTGTGTTATATTGGTAATATAAAAAAATAAATATAGGAGGTGATAATTTGGTAACTCAATTTAAAAAGGGAGTTCTGGAATTATGTGTATTATCTTTAATATCTAAAAAAAGATTGTTACGGATATGAAATAGCAGAAAGAATATCTACGACTATAGAACTTAGTGAAGGAACGCTATATCCTTTACTAAGAAGGCTTACTAAGGAAGAATATTGTATAACTTATCTAAAAAGAGTCCAGTTTTGGTCCTTCAAGAAAGTATTACTCTATAACTATTAAGGGTAAAGAAAGATATTTAGATTTACGTAGGCAGTGGTTGGATTTTAGCTCTCAGGTTTCGGATATACTAGATATGGAAGTACAGGAAAAAAATAGATGAAGTTGGAGAAATTAATATGAAAAAAAGCAGAATATTTAAAAAAATCTTAAAAAGAAAATTTAAGTGGTTTAGAAAAGAATAGTATAAAAAGATATTATAGAAGATATAGAGGAGCATTTTTTTAGCAGGTATAGAAGAAGGTAAGTCAGAAGAAGAAATTTGTTCTGATTTGGGAGATCCTATAAGTATTGCTAATACATATAAACAGGAAGAAGAAATAAGTCCTAATAAAAAAAGTAGGCTTTTAATTCCATATTAAGGATGTTTTTTTACTTGGATCAAGTCTGATGTTTGTTAATATAGTATTTGTGTTAGGAATATACACAGGAATTTTAGGAGCATATATAGCAATATTACTTAGTAGTATTTCCATTAGTATCGTAGGCTTTTATCAGCATTTTTAGTAGCAATTATTCCATCTTTAGGCTTTTATTTGAATATTTATGGAATTAAGCTTTATACTGCTATGGATAGGCTTTTTCTTATTTTTTTAGTGGTTTAGGTAGCCTTAGTGCAGGCATATTCCTAACTATAATATTAGTAATTTTAGGAAGATATATAATTAAATGGACAAATTCTTATATAAAAGTAAATATAAATTTGGTAAAGAAAGCAGGGAAGTAATATGAAAAAAATAAGAGTTTAAAAAAATAGCTTTGATAATATTATTTATAGTTAGTATAGTATCATTCTCTATAGCCTTTTTTTATATATAGAAATGTAAAGCTTTTTTTGTTACCGGTGTGGATTATAATTCTATATCAAGTAAGACAGAAGAATTTGATATAACAAATATTTCTAATATAAAAAAATTAATAATAACTATGCGAATATATCAATATCTACTTATACCGGCAATAAGGCAATTCTAGAATATAGTTTTGATAATAAATATACGAAAGCCTATATAAATGGAGATACCTTTTATATAAATCAAGATATTACTTATAAAAAAATAGGCCTTTTTTTATTTTTTTCAATCCTCCGGTTAAATATGGTAAGATAGAATTGAAAATACCTGAAGTTTATATAGGGAGCATAAGTATAGAGTCAGATTCAGGTGATATAGATTTGAATGGAAATTTTTGAAAATACATATTTATCAGCTGATGCAGGAAATATAAACTTTGTAGGTAATTCTAATTATATTGATATACAAACAGATGCAGGAAGTGTGAATTTTGTAGGTAGTGCAGTAGATGGAATAAATCTGAAAGCCGACGCCGGAACAGTTAATGTGAAATTAACGGAATTGGAGAGTGGGAGATATAATATTGAAAGTGATGTAGGGACTATCAATTTATCTTTACCTAAGGAGGGTAATTTTTTTCTATACTTGCAAGTGGAGATGTAGGTTTAGTGAATAATAGTTATAAATTTGATGACATTATAGGTAGAGGAGAAGAATTTGAAGCAGCTAAAAAGGGAAGGAAGAGCAAGAGTAGAAGTAAAAAAACCGATGTAGGTAGTATAAATATAGAATAAAAAAAGGAGCTATCGTACTAAGAATTATAGTCATACAATGTAGAAATTTAAAAAAATATCTATATTGTATAAAATTGTTCTTTACTACGATAGCTCCATTATAATTTAAGAATAATTAATTATCTTACCCATACTCCATTAGCATTTACTGTATAGTTGTCAGGTGTAACAGTATCTACCAACATATTTCCGTTGGTATTATCAAAAATAGTACCAAAGATTATTGATTTCTTTTCCAACCTGTTACCATAATAGATTTTTTTCATTAAAGAAATACCATTTTCCATTAACTTCTTTCCAAGTATTATTTGCAAGAGTACTATCTTCATTTAACCAGTACCAATTATTATCTATTTTTAGTCCAACCTTTAGTAGAGTTTGGAGTTGTTGAAGAATTTGTATTGGTGTTAGTAGTAGAGGTGCTAGGTAAATTTGCTCCCGGACCAATATTTGTATTTGTAGTGGAAACGGCTCCTGTATAGGTAACACCTGTACTAGCTTTTTTATTATTGTTATTAGAAGTAGTTTTTGTACTAGGCTTATAGTTAGTATTTTTACGAAGTTCCGATAATTGTTCACTATCTATAGTTTGAGTTTCAGAAACTTTTTGGCTATCTTTACCTTGCTTACTTGCGTAAACATAGAATTTATAAGTACCTGTTCCTTTTTCCAAAATATAATTTGTAAAATCATAGCTAGGCTTATTAGTGGTTATATAAGAGCTTATACCTTTAGAACCTTTAAATAATTTTACCTTATAAGAAGTTTTATCTTCTGCTTCATCCCAGCCAACCATAACCTTGGTGTCTGTAATATCCCAATAAAGAGAATCTTTGTCGATATCGTAGTTTTTTGCTTCTGTATCAGCATAAGTAGACATAGGTAAAGCAGTAACATTTATACCAATAAGACCTATTGAAAGTGCTATAGTCAAAAGTTTTTTTATATTTTTCATTTTATATAGTGGCTAAAGCCAACTCCTTTCTATTTTTTTGTATAAAGCATATGTTATATGATAAAGCCTATATAAAGATAAATCAATAACAAGGCTATTACAATACTGTGAATATTTTTGTGATTACTCATCTTTTGCTTTGGAAAGAGTAAAAAAACAAACTCAGAGCCGATGCCCTCTGTGCTTATAACATCTATAGTTTCTCCATGAGAATTTATTATATCTTTAACAATGGCAAGACCTAAACCCGTTCCTTTTTTTGTCTTTGCCTCTAGAAGTATCAAGCTTTATAAAAAAACGATCAAAAATCTTCTTTATATGTTCTTTAGGTATACCTACTCCAGTATCTTTAATACTTATAAAAAAATTTTTCTCGTATTTTTTTCACAAGCTATATGTATACTTGAGTTGGGATTAGAAAAACTTTATTGCGTTATCTATTAAGTTATATAAAACTTGTTGTATCTTTCCTATATCAGCATTTACCATAATGACATTATCTGAAAAAAAGTCAAATCAAAGCTAAGTCCTTTATCCATACATTGACCTTCAAAGCTGGCTATAGTATCTTTTATAATTCTATTAATATCGAAGTTGGTTCTACGGAGATAGCCTTTAGCATCAGCTAGTTTTTAAAGTAAGTATACCATTGGTCAGTTTACTGAGTCTTTTGGTTTCATTTAAAAATTCTTTCAATATACTTATTTTTGCATTTCATAAGGAATAGTTCCATCTAAAAATAGCCTCTAAAAACCCTTTTTATTGATGTTAGAGGAGAGCGAAAAATCATGCGAAATATTAGTTATGAAAGTCTTTTGATAATCTTCAGCTTTGTAAAGTTCATCAGACATAAAATTTAAGGTATTTGCAAGATAGCCCATTTCATCATTGCTATCAACTTCTACTTGATAGGAGAGATTGCCTATAGCATATTCTTTTGCCGCAAAAGTAATAGTTTTTAAAGGTTTATAGACATATATATGGAAAATAAGCAAAATAAATAAAGATAATAAAAATATAATTAAACCGGTAAGATATACTATGTTTAGTATATCACCTGCATCTGCATTTAGCTTTTGAAATAGGTAAATGTATTGCAACATAACCATAAGTTTTATAATTACGGTAATAGGAGCCAAGGCACTAAGAACTTCATAATTAAATGAGTTAAAAGTAAGTGCCTCGAACTACAGTTTTTATTTTTTTGCCTAGATTAATAGGGTTAAAATCTTTAATAACTTGCTTATTTCTTTTACCTGAAGAATCTAAAATTATAGTTCCATCTGTATCCATTATCCATACATCAGCTTGTAAAAAAGTACTAACCAGTTTTAATTGTGGATAGGCTTGCTCAAGCTTTATATCACTCCCACTGTAATTGCTGGAGTAAGTATTTGCTATCAAATTCGCCTCGTCATAAAGTATAGCTGAGCGAGATTTACTTAAGTAATCATATGTTAATTTGGAAGATAAATTTGCTATAGTTATAAAGGATAAAATAGCAAAAGCTATGTAGGCAAGAACAAGTTTAATATATAAACTTAGTTTCATCTATTTTTTCCTCTGACTTCAAATTTATAGCCTATACCCCAAACTGTTCCAATACTCCAATTTTCGTGATCTTTAATTTTTTCACGAAGTCTTTTGATATGTACGTCAACAGTTCTTGTATCACCTATATATTCGTATCCCCAAATATGATCCAGTAATTGTTCTCTGGTAAAGACTTGATTAGGACTGGAGGCTAAGAAATATAGCAGTTCCAATTCTTTTGGAGGCATATCTACAATTTTACCCATATATATAACGGAATAATTTGTGAGATTTATTATTAAATCCGGATATTCTACAAATTCTCCATTTTGATGATTTTCATTTATATTAAGTTTAGGTTCTTGATAGCGCCTAAGAACAGCTTTTACTCTTGCAACTAATTCTTTTGAGTCGAAAGGTTTTTATAATATAATCATCAGCGCCAAGCTCTAATCCTAAGACTTTGTCAAAAACTTCACCTTTCGCAGAAAGCATAATTATAGGAATAGAAGAGTTTGTACGTATTTGTCTACATACTTGATAGCCGTCTATGCCGGGTAACATTAAATCAAGTAAAATTAAATGTGGTTTAAAATCGTTGAATTTTCCCAGTGCAGATTCGCCATCATGAACTATATAAGTTTCATAACATTCTTTCATAAGATATAAGGCGATAAGATCTGCTATATTTTCATCATCATCAACTATAAGTATTCTTTGTTTCTCTATCATACTAAAACTCCCTATTTAAAATGTACTATAGTTACAGCAGTGCCACCTTCTTCAAAATCAGCCAGTTTATAAGATTTAATAAAATTAAGCTTTTTAAGGTAGGTATGTATACCCTTTTGTAGAGCTCCTGTACCTCTACCATGTATTATTTTGACGCTATTAAGATGTGATAAGAGAGCATCGTCTAAGTATTTATCAAGTACAGAACAAGCCTCATCTACATTCATAGCTATAACATTGACCTCAGGAGATATATTTGCCGCTTTCATAAATGAAGAAGAACGAGATTTGTGGACCTGTTTTATCTCTTCTTTTTTAGTTTCAATTAAGCTTATATCACTAATATGAACCTGAGTTCTCAAAATACCCATCTGTACAAAGAGCATACCTTTGTCATTAGGTAGAGAGGAAACTGTTCCGTCCATATTCAGAGAATATATATGTATATTATCACCTATTTGTAAATCTTTGGCTATGATTTTTCTTAGGCTTATCTATTTTTTTGGCTTAATATCACTGCTTATTTGATTTTTTTCTTAATATTAGCACGCAACTTTTCACGTTGTTCTTCCAAGGCTTTACCAAGACCGGCATTAGCAGCTATTTTATTAATATTTTTAATGCTTTCATCAGCTGTCTTTTTAGCTTCCTCCAGTATTTCATTTGCCTTGGTTTTAGCTTTATTTATTATGTCATCACTTCGTTTATCAAGTTTATTATCTTTGTCTACATAACGGTTTTTCAGCTTGTTGATTTCAGCTTTTTGTTGTTCAATCTCAACTCTTTCTTTTTCAATAATAAGTCGATTTTCTTCCAACTTTGCAAGTAAATCTTCAAAGCTTTGCTCATCATTACTTATATGATTTTTTTAGCCTCATCTATAATAAAATCAGGTAAACCGAGCTTTTTAGAGATAGCAAAGGCATTTGACTTACCTGCAACACCTATAAGAATTTTGTAGGTAGGTCTAAGTGTATTGATATCAAATTCGCAAGAGGCATTTTCAATACCTACAGTATTAAGTGCGAAAATCTTGAGTTCACTATAATGTGTAGTTGCCATGGTTACAGTTTTCATTCTATGTAAGAAAGAGAGAATAGCTATAGCTAAGGCGGCTCCTTCAGTTGGATCTGTTCCGGCTCCAAGCTCATCAAAAAGACAAAGAGAATTGGAATCTGCTTTTTCCAAGATATCGACTATATTTGTCATATGGCCGGAAAAGAATGATAAACTTTGTTCTATACTTTGTTCATCTCCGATATCTGAGAAAACATCATTAAAAACTGATAACTCACTACCATTAAAAGCAGGTATATGAAGTCCTGCTTGTCCCATTAGAGTGAATAAGCCGACTGTTTTAAGTGAAACAGTCTTACCACCTGTATTAGGACCTGTAATTATAAGTAAATCATAGTCTTTCCCCAAACTGATATTTATAGGAACGACCTTATCTTTATCTAGTAAGGGATGTCTTGCATCTTTTATATTTATAAAATGTTTGGTATTAAAAATAGGCTCTGTAGCATTCATTTTTCCGGATAATTTAGCCTTGGCAAAGATGAAGTCAAGTCTAGCTAAGATATCTTGATTTAGATTTAGAGTAGCTATATAAGGCATAGCCATAGAACTAAGCTGCTCTAAGATTTTTTCTATTTCTTTTGCCTCTGCTATTTCAAGCTCTTTTATTTCATTATTCATGTGAATAACAGCCATAGGTTCTATAAAAAAAGTAGAACCGGAAGAACTTTGATCATGAATAATACCATTTACCTTGTTTTTAAATTCGGCTTTAACAGGTAAACAATATGCAGAGTTTCTCATAGTTACAACAGGCTCCATAAGATAGTCTCTGTAAGAATTCATGATATTATTTAATTCGTTATGTATACGAGAAGCTATATTTTTGAGCTGTCTACGTATACGAGAAAGTTCGGGGCTGGCTTCATCGCTTATAGTGTCTTCCGATAATATACATTTGTCTAATTCTTTTGCTAAAAGGGGTATATTATCCAGAGTTCTAAAATAATCTTCAAGTATATCAAGCAATATATTGTCAGTATCTTCGTGTATGCCATAGTCCATAGCTCTTTTACAAACTCTTAAAGAATCGCTTATATTTAAAAAGTTCCGATATGCTGAGGCCAGAACCGATTTCTAAACGTTTTGTACTATCTTTTATATCTTTAAGTCCGACAAGGCTAAGAGGTCCTTTTGTTCTAATTCTATCAAGTGCGGCACTTGTTTCTTTTTGTTCTTTTTGTATATAAGATATGTCTGTACCGGGAAGTAGTTTTTTTACATAAGTCTTTTTCCAAGTAAGCTACCTGCCATATCTTCAAGCATATTTAGAATCTTTGGAAATTCTAAGATTCTCATTGATTTTTTTCATTCATATTAAAAATCCTCATTTTAGTAAAGGGTATTATTGATGTTTTTTTATACTGTTATTATACATTAAAAAAATAAATAAAAAGTATATAATAGGTATTTTTGCAAGTTCGACTTACTTTAATTTGTGTACTTACTTTTGAAATTATACTTGATTTTTTTAAGGTATATATACTAATCTAGTATTAAATATTTTTACAGAAAGGAATGTGTATGGTTAAAGTATATAAAAAGGAGTATTTTTTTAAAATTTTTGATATCCCTGATTTCAGGAATAATTGGCAGTATTATAGTATTTTTTTATAGCTGCTTATTTTTCTTGATAATATTTTTATATGTATTAGGTATATCAGGTCTTGTTCTTATTCTTATGCTTTTTTTACGACATTGAGTAGCGATAGTATTCATTTCGAATTAGAGGGGAATGTTCTTAGATATTTTTGAAAAAGAATAAATTAAAAAAAGAATATATTCTTGATGAAAATACAGACCTGGGATATAAGCAAGTTACAGGTGGCAGTTTCGGAGATGTTTTTTTGACTTACGAATTAACGGAGATGTCATAGATGCCGAGCCTCTTGGTGGTTTGAAATTTCATAGACTGTATTCTGATATAGAGGCTATAGTAGGTACTAAAGTTACAAAAGTTATGGTTAAGGAGAATGAATAATGAATTATATAATGAATAGTCCTTTAAAAATTTTATATTCCGATTTTTTTATTGCAGTAATAGTTTTTTTGGTCTTATATCCATGTATTTTTAATAAAAAAAGCAAATGTAAAAGCTACGAATGAATATCTTGAAAAAAATATCCTGAAGTAGTTAAAGTATTTTTGAAACATACTAATATAGGGGTTGCAAATTCTCATATAGAAGTTGCTTCTGTAGATGGTCTTACTCCTGCCAGATTTTCAAGCGGAATGGAAGTAGGTATTTATGTAAAGGTAGGTAAAAGTGTTGTAAATGCCGCTTATTTATCTTCCAGAGTAGGTGTCTTACATAAAAATGTTACTACCTATACTGATTATACTCCAATAGAGCTTGACTTAGTTGCAGGTAAAGATTACGAGCTTTCTTTCGATAAAAAAGAAGGTTTCATTGTTAAAGAGAAATAAGAAAAATATAAAAAGGAGCCGGTACGAATGTCATACCCTTATTTTCCTTCTTTTCAGGATAAGTAAGGTATAGCATAGAGTGTCAGCTCCTTTTAATGTATCCTTAGTTAATCTTGGTTTTTTGCTATAAGTATAGTTTTATTTTATATAGCAGTTCTTAGCTTTATTTGATATTGTGTTTGAGTGGATATTAATAAATACTTTTTTTATATTTATAGTAAAAGTATATTTAGTTGCTGTCAATTTTTAAAAAGGATAGATGTATCAGTGTATGAATAGTAAAATTAATCATAATTATCACCCTTGGCATTTTTGCACAAAAATCTCTTGTTTTAATTTGTTAGAAAGCAACAAAAAAATAAAAAAAGACATATACAAAGTTATTGACTATATTATTGGATAAGAGTAATATAAAAAAATATCAAAAAAACGTTTTTTTGTAAATTTGTTATAGAGGTGATTGCAGTGGTATCTATAAAAAGACGTAGCGAGGCTTAGCGGTGTTTCAATCAGTACAGTTTCACGAGCTTTAAATGGATATAGTGATGTCAAAGAAAATACAAGAAAAAGAATAATAGAGGTGGCAACAAATCTTGGTTATAGACCCAGTCAAAGTGCCAGAAATCTTTCATCAAAAAGGAAAGAAAATGTTGCCGTTATTATATCGGGTCTTGCAAGTAACAGCCCTATGGATGAGTTTACAGGAAATGTTTTGAGAGGTTTAAATACATATTTGCAAGGGAAAGATATGACAATAGCTATGTATGGAATATCTTCAGAGATGCAAAGAAATCGTAGTCTGGAAGATTTTTGTAGAGAATATAGCTTATCAGGTGTTATTCTTGCAGGTCTAAAATTGGGTGATCCTTACTTGGAAGAAGTAAAAAACATAAATATTCCTTGTGTAGGGATAGATATAAAGCTAGAAGGAAGTATGGTATCTTCCATCTTGACTAATGATACGGAAGCTTTTAGAGAAATAACAGAGTATGTTATAGAAAAAGGATATACCAATCTTGTCTTGGTAAAAGGAAAAGAAGAAGCCGGCGTTACTGTAGATAGACTGGCAGGTTTTAAGCAAGCATGTGAAAATAAAAATATAGATATTAATAGTATAGATATTTTTAGAGGGTAAGTTTAACGAAGAATTAGTCTATAAAAATACTAAGAACTATATAAAGAAATATAAAAAAACTAGAGGAAGAGCTTTTATTTGTATGAGTGACCTTATGGCGATAGCCGTTTTAAGAGCTATAGAGGAGCTTGGTTATGAGGTAAATAAGGATTTCTTTGTGAGCGGTTTTGATGGGATACACCTACTTAATTATATAAAACCTAATATAGCTACTGTAGATCAGAATATGCGAAAAAAAGGGCTATGAAGGTATGAGACTTCTTATGAGAGTAATGAAAAAAATTTAGAAGAGCCTAGAACAATATATATTCAACATAGTCTTATAAAAGAAAAAAATAGGAATATATAATATACTAAGATTATATTATATAAAATAGTAGAAATACTTTTATATAGAGTAAAAAGAATAAAATATTAAATTTAAAACAAAGAGATTGATTTACATAGTTATTATATATAAGTATTTATACTATCACTATCTAATGTTTGATAGTGATGAAAGAAGTAGAAAATATATCAATAAAATATAAAAAAATAACATAACAAACAAAATGATGAGAGAATGTTTATTTAAAAAGGCAGTAATATGACTGCTTTTTTTAAATAAATATTTTTCAAAAAAACGTTTTTTGAAAATATAAAATATGCGGAGGGTAAAATAAAATGAAATTAAAAAAATGTTATGGCAATGGGTATGGCTGCTATTATGAGTTTAGGACTTGTTGCTTGTGGGAATGGAAATTCGGTGCAAGTGCTACAAAGACAGAAAGTGGTGAAATAGAAATTAAATTACCAACTTATCTTGCAGGAGAGAATGTAGGAGCAACTTTTTTCTTACCACAGGTAGAAAGATTTAATGAAAAAAATATTCAGGAAAATATAAGATAACAGTAGAAGAAGTAGTGCAAGATTCCTATGCTGAAAAAATAAAACAACTTGCAGGACAAAATAAGTTACCAACCTTGGTACATTCTCCAGGTTCAGGTGGAATAGACACACAATGGTTTAAACAAGCTATACTTGACAATGATATGGCTTATGATTTGAGTGATTTTGCTAAGGAAAATCCTGATATAGCTGCTGAATGGATAAAAGAATCAAAAGATTTTTGTACAGTAGATGGAAAACTTATATGTAATCCTCTTATAGTATTAAGACCTATAGGTATGTATTATAATGAGGCACTTTATAAGCCTAAAAAAGAAGTTAAAGATATGTCAGTTGCTGAGTTTGAAACTAGTTTAGGTGAAAATAAAATGGCATTTATGACAGCAGAAAATGCCTGGACTTCATCACTTATGTTAGCTTCACTTATAGCAAATGAAGAGGGCGGTGTAGAATTATTAAATAAGAGTACAGATGAAAAGCTTTGGGATTATAATTCAGAGATTTTTGTTAATGCGGTAACTAAGTTACAAAATTTCTTACAAAATCACGCTTCAAGTAATACTGTAGGTGCAGCTTATGCAGATGCTGCAAATGCTTTTATGAGCAATAATGCAGCGGCTATCTGCAACGGTTCATGGATGGCTTCAGAATTTAATGAAGATGCAAAAGACAAGTGGAGTAACGGCTTTGATGGAAAAGATGTAAAAGCTACAATATATCCGGGAAATATAGCACTTGCAAATCCAAGAGCTTATGGAGATTTCTGGATTTCAAATGCAGCTAGTGATGACCAAAAAGAAGCGGCAAAAGCATTTTTGGCATTCAGAAATTCAAAAGAAGAAATAGAAGCTTACATTTTAGCTGAGGGTGGAAATGCACCTAATATAAAGCATAGTGAAGGATTTTTAGATAAATTAAAGGAAAGTCCTATATTATATCAATTAGATCAGAGTATGAATGAAAATACAAAATATGTAGCTACTCTTGGAGATATTTTCCCTGCATCTATAGCTGATACGGAATTTGGAAAGCTATTACCAAAACTAATAGACAATACTTTAAGTCCAAAAGATTTTTGTGCCGAATTAACAAAAAAAGCGGCAGAGGCTAAGCAATAACTTATATGTACCGGAAATAAGACATATACAGATTGAAAATAAATTTGATGTGCTTAGTGAATGTTAGACAATAAGGGAGCTTGACTTTCTAATGTAACTTTGCTTGGTGTTTGGAAAATAGTTTAAATATTTACAGAAGAGATATCAAGTTTACGGATATAATTCAGTTAGAAGAATATCTTGGAGAGAATTTATATGGGGCTGTCGCACTAAAAGATAAGACTATATATTCTTATCACGACAGCTCCATAAATTTTATTAAAAGAGGAGTCAAAATGAAAGTTAAAAAAATAGTGCAACAAAACTTGAACGAAAGAACTATAAATGGATATATTTATTTTTACTTCCATCATTTATAGTTTTTATAACGTTTTATATACAGCCTATATTTACAGTTATATATACTTCGTTTACTAAATGGGACGGATTTAATACGCCTAAATTTATAGGTCTTTCAAATTATATAAACTTATTTCATAATGCGGCCTTTATTTATTCTTTAAAAAAATTTATTACTTTGGTCAGTAATAGCAAGCTTTTTGCATGTAGGTTTTGGTGTACTTGTAGCATTTGCTATATTTAAAAAACCGTATGGATGGAAGTTTACAAGGGCGGTATTTATGATACCTAATGTAATAAGTGCGGCTGCGTGGGCTATGATATATAGATTTATGTTTCATGATGATATGGGAATGATAAATAATTTTATACGAAGATTTAATCCTAATTTTCATATACAATGGTTTTATAAATCTCCTTATGCTTTCATAGCAGTAACTTTTAACATGGCTATTTTTATGCAGTCATAGTAACACTTATAGTTTTAAATGATTTACTTGCTATACCGACAGAACTTTTTGAAGCGGCTAGAGTGGATGGAGCTTCTGATTTTCAAATAATAAAGTATATACAGTTGCCTTTATGTAGAAACGCTATAGGAACAGCGGTTATAGCCTCTGTTACAGCTAGAGTAGCTATGTATGAGCAAATAGCATTAACAACAGCAGGTGGACCGGGAGATGATACGATGAATCTACCTGTGATTTTGGTAAAATCAATACTAGACTTAAAAATATGGGTATGCTAATGCAAATGGTGTGATAATGTTTATACTAGGCTTAGTTATTCTTTGGTTGGTTAATAAGATGTTTTAGAATGAATGAAAGTGTATACTAGGAGGAGAAAATGGAAGTTTTTGAAGAAAAATAATATCAAAAAAATATTTACTTATGCTTTACTTTTTATTTACCATACTAATTTCAATTTTTTTCCTATAATATGGGTATTTATGTCAGCTTTTTAAAACTAATGCTCAGATTTTTATCTAATCCTTATGCTTTGCCTACAAGCATAAATTTTTGAAAGCTTTCAGTTATATTTTTTTCAAAAATATAACTTTGTGAAATATTTTACGAACTCGCTTCTAATATCTGTAAGTTCTACATTGGTAGCTTTTAATATTTTTTTGCTATGGGAAGTTATGTCCTTGCAAAAATATGAATTTCCAGTAAAAAAATCTGATTTTTTTGTGCTATATACAATAACGCTGCTTGTACCCGGCACAATCAAAAGGCGCAACCTTTATTTTTCTTTAGTAATGAGATTAGGTTTATATGATAATATTTGGGGAGTAGCTCTAGTTTATGTATCTATGGGACTTGCAATTTCTACCTTTATACTAAGACCGGCTTTTATGTCTATACCAAAGTCCTTAGATGAGGCTGCTATATTAGAAGGAGCAAACTTCTTTACGGTATTTTTAAAGATAAATTTACCACTCGCTAAGGGAGGTCTTACAACAGCAGGTATTTTTGATGTTTTTAGGGAACTGGAATGAGTATTTTTTTATGCTTCAATACTTACTTCTTCTGATAATACAAGAACCTTACCTCTTGCTTTGCAATTTTTTTACGGAAGCATTTTCATACAATTATACCAGATTATTTGCAGCACTTAGTGTAGTTATTTTACCGGGTATTATATTATATATTATAGCTCAAGAGCAGATACAAACATCAGTTGCAAGTTCAGGAATAAAAGGTTAGGGGAAGTTTTATATGCAATTAAATTATAATAGCGGAAATGGAGATTTGAAAAAAACTGGTTAATAAAAAGAAGATTATTTTGATAGAAGATATATAAATAAATGTGAAGCTATATTCACACAAGGAAATGGTTATCTCGGTATAAGAAATGCTTTAGATGAAAGATATATAGGAGAAATAAGAAATACTTTTTATTACAGGAACATTTAATAAAGCTTCTGAAAATGAAGTGACAGAATTACCTAATGTAGCAGATATGACAGCTACAAAAATAATAATAAACGGAAATGAATTTAGCTTGACTGAAGGTAAGATACTTTCGTACGCTAGAACCTTTAATTTAAAAAATGGAGAGAGTATAAGGAAAATTACATGGGAAAGCCCTGATGGTATTATTTTTAGAGTTGGTTTTTAAACGTTTTTGTTTCCTTAGCAGATGAGCATTTACTGGTATCTAAGATAGAAGTAGAAGCAGATAGAGCAGCTAGTATCTCTATAGAAAGCGGCATAGATGGAAGTGTAACAAATTCAGGAGCTATGCATCTAATTGATATAGAAAGAAGAATTTACGACAAAAAAATACATGGAATTTATTTCAAAAGACCAGTCAGTCAGATGTATACATAATACAAGATTGTCTTTGTAAGTTGAATTTAGTATCTAAGATTTTTACCTGTTATGGGTAGGAGAACTTTAAATAATAAGTATAGCCTTGATCTTGAAAAAAAGGAACTAAGTTAAGTTTTTGAAAAAAATTTCAGTTTTTATATTCTAGCAGAGATAAGTTATATGTAGATTATGAAAAAAAGTTAGCTCTACAAATGGCAAAAAGAAGAAGCGCTCGAAAGTATAAAAAAATATGAAGATTTTTTTCCTATGAAGAACTTTTTAAGACTTAGTGAATTTAGATGGGAAGAATATTGGAAAGAGAGTGATATCACTATAGGAACTAAGGATGATTTCGCTTCACTTGCCATAAGATTTGCACTATATCATTTGAAAATTATGGTAAAAGGCGATGACAATAGACTTGGAATAGGCGCAAAGGCTTTAAGTGGAGAAGGATATAAGGGTCATTCTTTTTGGGATACAGAAATTTTTTTATATTACCTTATTTTACATTTACACATCCTGAAATTGCAAGAACTTTATTAGAATATCGTTATCATAATTTGTATGGTGCAAGAAAAAAAGCTAAAGAATATGGCTATGAGGGAGCTATGTATCCTTGGGAATGTGCTTTTATAGACGATGGAGAAGTAACACCTTTATATATGGGTGCAGATGTTGTAACAGGAGAACTTACAAAAGTTTGGACAGGAATAATAGAGCATCATATAACAGCTGATATAGTTTATGCCATAAATCAATATGAAAATATGACATCTGATAATGACTATATGGAAAAATATGGCTATGAAATAATACTTGAAGCCGGGCTGTTCTGGGCTAGTAGATTAGAGTATATAAAAGAAAAAGATAGATATGAAATAAGGAATGTTATAGGACCGGATGAGTATAAAGAACATGTAGATAATAATGCCTATACTAATTATATGGCATATTATACAATGAATTTATGCCTAGAAAAAGATAGCTTATTTGAAGGAAAAAAATATCGGCTTATATAAAAAGGTTGGATGAGAAACTTAATATAACTCATATAAAAAAATAGTATAGAGATGAGAAAGGATAAGCTATACTTGCCAAAAAGCAAATACAGAAGGTTTGATTTCACAGTCAGATTCTTACTTGTCTTTGAAAAAATTAGATATAAGCAAATATAAAAATTCGAAAGAAGTATTAGGAATATATGAAGATTATAATACAAAACAATTAAATGAATATATGGTATCTAAGCAGTCGGATACAGTTATGCTTTTTGTTTCTATTTAGAGATTTGCTCGACAAGAATTTACGAAAGAAAAAAATTTTTGATTTTTTTATGAAGATAAAACCTTACATGATTCTTCACTTAGTAAGTCTACACATGCAATACTTGCTAATGAGTTTGATGAAGAGGATATGGCATATAATTTATTTAAAGGGAGCTATATCTATAGACCTTGGAGAAAATATGAAATCTTCTACTGAAGGCATACATAGTGCGGCTATGGGTGGAATTTGGGCTACTTATGTTCTTGGTTTCGGTGGAGTGTGGATAGATGATAAGGGACTTAGTATAAATCCTCATCTTCCAAAAAGAATGGGAATATTTAGAGTTTCCTTTTAGTTTATAAAAAGACTAAGATAAGAGTGAGAGTAGAAAAAAACAAGAAGTAAAAATTACTAAAATATCCGGTGAAGCTATAGATATTTTTACTTAAAGGAGAAAAAAATACATATAAATTAGTATTAAAGGAAGAATTATGGAAAATAGGTTGTATAAGGGGATTATATTCGATTTAGATGGAGTTATTTGTCATACAGATGCCTACCATTATAGAGCTTGGAAAAAGTCTTGCTGATAGTTTAGGTATATATTTTGATGAAAAGATAAATAATAGACTTCGTGGTGTTAGCAGAATGGAAAGTCTGGATATTATTTTTGGAAAAAGGCAGACAAAAAGTTATAGTCAAGATGAAAAAGAAGTATTTGCAAATGAAAAAAATAAGTTGTATAAATTCTTATTAGAAGAGATGAGTGAAAAAAAGATCTGGATATAAAGGTTAAATCAAGTTTGGATGCCTTAAAAGATTAAAGGTTATAAACTAGCAATAGGATCATCCAGCAAAAATGCAAAACTAATATTAAAGAAGTTAGGTTTAGAGAATTTTTGATGTCATAGTAGATGGAAATGATATAAAATATTCTAAACCTGATAAAGAAGTATTTGAAAAAGGCAGGTATAAAATTAGGCTTAAAAAGCCTCAGATTGTCTTGTTGTAGAAGATGCGGCTTCAGGAGTAGAGGCTGCAAAAAATGCAAAAATGGCAGTTGCAGGCATAGGAGCTGCCGCTGAGTTAGAAAACTTGGATTATGTATTAACCTCATTTGATAGCTTATTGGAATATTTATAATAAAGAAAGGCAAAGCTTATGAAGACTAGAGAAGAAATGGTAGTAAAGGGAGAAAAAGTATCGTATAAGCGTATTAACAGAAAGACTTATTAGACTTGAATATAGTAAAAAAAGGCGTATTTGTAGATGAGAAAAACTCAAACTATTATGAATAGGGACTTTGAAACATTTAGATTTAGAGTTGAAGAAAAGGAAGATAGCCTTAGTATAGTAACAAAATATTTAAGACTTATTTATGATAAAAAAAGGAATTTTTCCGGCGAAGGATTAAAAAAATAAACGTTAGTGGAAATTTTTGGAACAACATCCAGTGTATGGCATTATGGCGATAAGAATGAAAGTTTAAAAAGGAACTGTAAGAACCCTAGATACTATTGATGGAGCTACAGAATTAGGTGAAGGTGTGGTTTCTAAAAAAACTGTGGTCTTTTATAGATGATAGTAAATCTATGTTGCTTGTAGATGATGATTTTGTGATTAGAGAAGATGAAGAAGCTATAGATATATATTTCTTCGGATATGGACTTGATTATAAGGAAGCTTTAAGAGATTTTTTTATAAAGCTTTAGCGGTGCAACACCTTTATTGCCAAGGTATTCTTTGGGAAATTGGTGGAGTAGATATTATAAGTATACAGATAAATCTTATTTAGAACTTTTAGAGAGATTTAAGAGAAGATATACCTTTTAATGTGGCTGTTTTAGATATGGATTGGCATATAACAGATGTTGATTCTAAATATGGAACAGGTTGGACAGGATATACATGGAATAAAGAATATTTTAAAGAACCGGAAAAATTTTTAAAAGAACTTCATGAAAGAGGATATAAAATCACCTTAAATGTGCATCCGGCAGATGGTGTTAGAGCCTTTGAGGATTCATATAAAGAATTTGCCAAATTTATGGGTATAAATATAAAAAAATGAAGATCCTGTACTTTTTGATATAGCTGATAAGAAGTTTAGGGAAGGATATTTTAAATATGTTCATCATAAGCTGGAAAAGCAAGGTGTTGACTTTTGGTGGATAGACTGGCAGCAAGGTGAAAATTCCGGAAAGAAAGGATTAGATCCTTTATGGCTTTTAAATCATCTTCATTATAAGGATATACAGAGAAATAAGAGAAGGGGGCTTATCTTATCAAGATATGCAGGAGTAGGTAGCCATAGGTATCCGCTCGGATTTTCAGGTGACACTATAATTACTTGGGATAGTTTGAATTTTCAACCATATTTTACAGCTACAGCATCAAATATAGGTTATTCGTGGTGGAGTCATGATATAGGTGGACACATGAATGGTACAAGAGATGATGAGCTTTTTGTTAGATGGGTACAATTTGGTGTATTTTCACCTATAATGCGTCTGCATAGTACCTGTAATGACTTTTCAGGAAAAGAACCTTGGAATTATAATGATATTGCAAATGCTATAATAAAAAAATACCTTAGATTAAGGCAAAGACTGATACCATATTTATATACAATGAATTTAAAGACACATAAAGATGCTTTGCCACTCATCTTACCTATATATTATCTTGAAGCAGACAATGAGAAAGCATATAATTATCCTAATGAATACTATTTCGGAGAAGATTTACTTGTTTGTCCTATAACAGAAAAGGGAGATGAACTTAGTAAATTATCTAGAGTTAAAGCTTACCTTCCAAAAGGATATTGGGTGGATATATTTACGGGCATTAAATATGCAGGTGAAAGAGAAATTGAGATTTATAGGAGTTTGGATGATATAGCAGTTTTTGCCAGACTTGGAAGTATTTTGCCTTTTAGATGCAAGAAAAAAAGCGGAAATGAGATAGATAATCCAAATGAGCTTGATTTACATGTATTTGCCGGTGCTGACGGTAGCTATTCTTTAGCCGAAGATGCTAGTGAATTGGCAGATTTTGTAGAAAAAGAATGGAGATATACTGAGTTTTTACGGAAAGACAAAAAGAAAATTTCCTAGACTATAATGATAAAAAAATATTCTTATGAGTTTAATATAGAGGCAGTAAAAAAATAATATAGCTGATAGTATAAAGAAGAGAAAATATAATATTTATTTTTCATGGAATAAAGGAGTATTACAGTCTTGAAATAAGTGCCGGCAATAGGTCTATTAGTCCTCTTGCCATATCTTATGATAATAAAGTTAATGCCTTAGTAATAAACTTAGATAATATTTCACTTGATAAGGAAATAAGAATTAATATAGTAAGTAAGTATAATTATAATTCCTTTGAAATAATAGAAGATAAGATATTTGCAATGTTAAATGCCGCACAAATATCTTATGATTTAAAAAAACAGTCTTATTTGAGAGTATAAGAAAGTTGGAAGAAAAAAAGGTGTCGCTTTTTGTGATGTCTGAAATTTATAGTCTTTGTGATAATGAATATGTAAGAGGTGCAATTTTAGAGTTATTGGGGGCATAACTATATATGTATTATTGAGTTGTAATTTTATCGACATATACCTCCATTAACATAAGTTTATGTAATATAATATCATTTTTGTTTTTAACAAGAGACCGGCTAAATACCACTTAGTCGGTTTTTTTATTTATGTATTCTAGAATAATTCTAATTTGATAAAATTTTTTTGTGTTTTTTATAACAAAATTATTATTTGAAATAGTTAATATAAGAAGTAAATTTATTAATTGATTGTTAAATATATGTATAAGTATTGAAAAAAATACAAATATATACTAGAATAAAAAAATAAAGTTAGATAGAGGAGGATAAACCGATGTTTTTGTATAGTATAAGCTTTTTGTTATTAATTTAAGTATACTTTTTGATTAATAGGAGGTTTGTATGGACAGCTTAGTTAGAAAGTCAATGAGTTTTTTTAGTTAGCGTCATCATAATTAGTATGTTCCTATGTAATAGCTTAGTATATGCTACAGAAGTATCAACACATATAAACAGCAATAAAGAGGATATTATACACACTGTTACCATTCTGTAGCTAAGTCATATAGATATGGTAAGCTTTATAAGACACAGAGAGATTACACTCAGATTGTAGGTGGTTAATATGATAACTGATAAACTCATATGCTTACTAGCTATATTACCTTTAGCAGTATGCACTAAACAAAACCATACTACATTTGTAGATTTTCTTATTTTTTACATAGCAGTAGTTTTTGTTGGGGAAATATACAAGGGATATCCTAAGTTAAGAGAGAGTTATTTGAATAAAGAGTTGAATATAAAATCTCTGATTAGTGATATATTTTGGTTGCTGATGTATATTTTTTATATAGCAATTTATATTATAGAATATAGGTAAATAAACAGGTGGGCTTTTGTACGTCCCCCGAAAGTTAGACCAAAATCTAACGCTTAGGAGGTCGGTACAAAAGCCCACCTTTTATTAGCTTTATTTGTTCTTTGCCATTCTCAAATTTTCTCTATGATTTACAATAACAGTACAGCTTGCATCTCCTGTAATATTTACAACAGTTCTACCCATATCGAATATTCTGTCTATACCTGCAACAAGAGCTATACCTTCAACAGGAAGTCCTACACTTTGAAGAACCATAGCAAGCATTATCATACCTGAACCCGGTGTACCGGCAGTACCTATACTGGCTAAGGTGGCAGTAACCACTATAGTAAGTAATTGACTAGGTGTAAGAGTAATGCCATAACAAGCTGCTATAAATACAGAACAAACACCTTGATAGATGGCAGTTCCGTCCATATTTATAGTTGCACCAAGTGGAAGAACAAAACTTACTATATCTTTTCTAATACCTAAGTTTTCTTCCAAACATTCACTATTTATAGGTAGAGTACCTACAGAAGAAGCACTGGAAAAACCAAAAAGCATAGCAGGCATTATAGCCTTGAAGAATGTTAGAGGGTTTGTATTACCAAGAGTTTTTACTGTAAATGAATATACAACAGCCATATGAACTATGTAAGCTATATAAGCGGTTACAATAACCATAAATAGAGAACCGATTACATTTGTGCCATTAGTAGCTATAACAGGTGTTATAAGGCAAAATACAGCTATAGGTGAAGTTTTAATAATCATATTCATAATAATCATAAAGACTTCTTCTACAGAGTGATTTAACTTTGCAAGTGCTTCTCCTTTTTCACCTGCTATGATTATACCAAAACCTATGAAAAGAGAAATAACTATAGTTTGTAGCATATTTGCCTCTACTAGTGGTCCAAGTACATTCTTAGGGAAAAGTTGAACTAAAGTTTCCATAATACTGGTTGCTTTTCCGGGATCAAAGCTAAGGCCGCTAGTTTGTAGAAGCTTAAAGCTACCTTTAAAGAGATTAGCAAATAAAAGACCTACAGCGACAGCAAAAGCAGTTGTAATACTATAATAAATAATAGTACTAAGACCTATAGTACCAACTTTCTTGATATCTTTTAAGGAAACGATACCATCAATGATAGAAGTTAGGACGATAGGAACAACAACAAATTTTAAAAAGATTTAAAAAAATTGTACCTATTGGTTGCAAAAAGTAAGTTGCAAATTCTACAGCATTCAGCTTTTATAAATATAAGACCGGCTATAATACCTAAGAATAAGGCTATAAAAAAATCTGACTGGCTAATGATAGTTTTTATTTTTTTATTCATTAAATACCTCCTAAATTTAAAACTATACCTATTATAAAAGAAAAAAATACATAAAATCAAGAAAAAAATATATATAAGTGTGAAATATATAAAATTTGAGGAATATTTTTCTGCCTTAATTTTTTTATAATATAGGAATAAATACTTGAGTATGTTATACTAAAAAGAATTCTTAAAACTTAGTTTTTACCAAAAGAGGGAATAAGATGTCTATTAGAATTAATAAATTCTTAAGCAACATTGGATATTGCTCAAGAAGAGTAGCAGATAGCCTAATATCTGAAGGTAAAGTATATATAGATGGCAAAAAAAGTACAAGAGGGTACAAAAAAATAAATAAAGATGAAAAAAACTATATGTAAATGGTAAATTTATAGCAAAAATATGAAGATATAGGAGAGGTAGAAACTATTATATTGGCTTTAAATAAACCAAAGGGTATAGTATGTACTACAGGTGATAAAGACAGAGCACTCAATATTGTAGACTATGTAAATTATAAAACAAGAGTGTATCCTATTGGAAGATTGGACAAGGACTCTCAAGGTCTTATTTTACTTACAAATAAAGGTGATATAGTAAACGCGCTAATGAAAGCAAGTAATTATCACGAAAAAGAGTATATGGTTACTTTAGATAGAGCTTTTGATGATAAATTTATAGAGAAAATGCGTGAAGGTGTGTATTTACCGGAACTAAAGCTTAAAACTAGAGCTTGCAGAGTAAAAAAAATATCAGGAAATACATTTAGTATAGTTTTAACTCAGGGTCTAAATAGACAAATAAGACGGATGTCCAAGGCTTTAGGTTATACGGTCATTAAATTAGAGAGAGTACGTATAATGGATATAAAATTAAAAAGGTATAGAATATGGTAAATATAGAAACTTAGATAAAGAAGAGATAAAAAAAGCTTATATAAAAAAATTAGTCATAGAGGTAGGTATAAATGGATAAAAAAAGGAAAGAGTTAAATATCTAGTTGATATATTAAATAAGGCAGGAAAGGCTTATTATCAAGATGCAATAGAAATAATGCCAAATATAGAATATGATAAGCTTTTATGATGAGTTACTAGCTTTAGAAAAAGAAACAGGATTTATTTTATCCTCTTCTCCAACTAGAAATGTAGGCTATGAGATATTATCAGAATTACCTAAAAAAAGAGCATGAAAAGTCCTATGCTTTCTTTAAATAAAACAAAAAGAAGTTGCTGATTTAATAAATTTTGTTGGGAATAAAGAGGCTCTACTTTCTTGGAAAATGGATGGACTTACTATAGTCCTACAGTATGAGAATGGTGAACTTATCAGTGCAGTTACCAGAGGAACGGTACCATAGGTGAAGTGATAACAAATAATGCTAAGTGCTTTGTTAATATTCCTTTAAATATAGATTATAAAGGGAAGTTTGACTCTTAGAGGTGAGGCTATAATTAAATATAGTGATTTTGAAAAAAATCAATGATAAAATAGAAGGAATAGAAAAATAAATATAAAAAAATCCCAGAAATCTTTGCTCCGGTTCCGTAAGGCAGTTAAATCCGTCTATAACAAAAAGAAAGAAATGTGTATTTTTTTACGCTTTTTGCTTTAGTTTCTGCCACTGATTTTTAATAGTGAAAATTCCAGAGAAAAGGAATTCTTATTTTTAAAAGAAAATGGCTTTGATATTGTAGAATATAAAAAAGTAGATAAGAATAATATTTCTGAGGCTGTAGAATACTTTAGAACTAAGATAGAAGATTTTGATATACCAAGCGATGGGCTTGTTTTACTTTTAGATGATATAGCTTATGGAGAGTCGCTTGGAACTACAGCAAAATTCCCAAGAAATGCTATAGCTTTTAAATGGACAGATGAATTAAAAGAAACAAAATTATTAGAAATAGAATGGAGTCCATCCAGAACAGGACTTATAAATCCTGTTGCTATTTTTGAACCTGTAGAGCTTGAAGGAACAACAGTATCCAGAGCAAGTGTACATAATCTCAGTATATTGGAGAGTTTAGAACTAGGTGTAGGAGATATTATTAAAGTGTATAAGGCTAATATGATAATTCCACAAATAGAGGATAATCTAACACGCAGTTCTAACTTAGAAATACCACGTGTTTGTCCTGCTTGTAATAGTGAAACCAGTGTAAAAAATGAAAATGGGATAAAAACTTTATATTGTACTAATGAAGCTTGTCCGGCTAAGCATATAAAATTATTTAGTCTTGCAAGCTCCAGAGATATGTTAAATATTGATGGTTTATCAGAGTCTACCCTAGAGAAGTTTCTTGCACATGGCTTTATAAAAGAACTTGCAGATCTTTTCAGGTTAAAAGAACATAGAGCAGAAATAATAAGTATGGATGGTTTTGGAGAGAAATCTTATGAAAATCTGAATTTAGCTATAGAAAAAGTAAGACATACTTCTTTAGCGAGAGTTTTTAGCTTCTCTTGGTATAAACGGAATAGGTAGTGCAAATGCAAAACTTATTTCAAAAATATTTTTGATGAAAATATAGACCTAATTAGAAATGCCGGTATAGAAGATTTTTACAAATGTAGATGGAATAGGTGAGATTTTTAGCCAATACTATGTATGCCTATTTCCATAATGAAAAAAATAAAGAAAGTTTGGATAGATTATTAGCTGAACTGATTATAGAAAAAAAGTGCCGACAATATAGATTCAGCTTTAGAAAACCAAATATTTGTTATAACAGGTAGCTTAGAAAAGTTCAAAAAAATAGAAAAGAATTGCAAGCCTTAATAGAGTCTAGGGGTGGGAAAGTAGCTTCCAGTGTTAGTGCAAAAAAACTACATATTTGATTAATAATGATACCTTATCAAATTCATCAAAAAAATAAAAAAAGGCTAAGGAACTTGGTGTAAAAAAATTATATCTGAGGAAGATTTCCTTAATCTAAATTAGGAGGGTAATATTAAATGCCAATAAAAAAATACAAAAAGATTTACCGGCTAGAAGTATATTGGAAGAAGAAAAATATATTTGTGATGGACGAAGAAAGAGCTGTAACTCAGGATATACGTCCATTACAAATACTTATAGTAAATTTGATGCCTTTAAAAGAAGATACGGAAACTCAATTACTTAGAGCCTTATCAAATACTCCATTACAACTAGATTTGACATTTTTTTAGTAATGGAAACACACGAAAGTAAGAATACAAGTCAAAGTCATATAAACAAATTTTTATGTAGGTTTTAGTGATATTAAAAAAATAAAACTTATGACGGAATGATAATTACAGGAGCACCTGTAGAAAAATCTAGAATATGAAGAAGTAGGTTATTTTTGAAGAGTTGGCCAATATAATGAAATGGTCAAAGTTACATGTAACTTCTACTTTACATATATGTTGGGCCTCACAGGTAGGACTTTATTATCATTATGGAATAAAGAAACATAAGCTTGAAGAAAAATTAAGCGGTATATACAAACATAAAATATTAGATAGAAAAGTCCCATTAGTACGTTCTTTAGATGATTATGTATATTGTCCACATTCCAGAAATACAGAAGTAAGAAGAAAAGATATAGAAAAGGTTGATGATTTGTTGATTTTGGCTGAAAGCGAAGAAGCAGGGGTGCTGTTATTAGCTTCAAAGGATGGAAAACAAGTATTTATGCAGGGGCATCCGGAATATGATAGAATGACCTTGGCAATAGAATATGATAGAGATATGAAAAAGGGCTTGAATCCTAACTTGCCTAAAAATTATTTTGAAAATGATGATACAAGTAAGACACCTGTACTTACTTGGAGAAATTTTTCCAATACTTTTTTATACTAATTGGCTTAATTTTTTTATGTATACCAAAAATACACCATATATTTTGGAAGAACATAATGAAAATTATATAGATTATCAAATTTAAGTGTAAAAACATTTACATAATAGGACATAGCCGGAAGAAACTATCATAATTAATTTTTTTGATATATAAAGTAGATAATAAAATTATAAAGATTAAGAAATATAATATATTTCTTATGGAGGTTTAAATGAATATTATTATTGTAGGTTGCGGAAAAGTTGGAAGAACTCTGACTAAGCACCTAAATGATGAAAAACATAATATTGCGGTTATAGATACTGATAGTCATGCGGTATCAGATTTGGCAAATGCCTATGATGTTTTAGGAGTTGTAGGGAATGGTGCAAGTAATTCTGTTTTAATTGAAGCAGGAGTAGAAGAAGCAGACTTATTTATAGCTGTTACAGAGTCAGATGAACTTAACCTACTTTGTTGTATGATAGCTAAAAAGACAGCTAATTGTAAGACCATAGCAAGAGTTAGAAATCCAATTTATAATAAAGAAGTGAATTTCATTAAAGAAGAGCTCGGTCTATCTATGATAATTAATCCTGAACTTGCGGCGGCAGCAGAAATAGCTAGAATATTACGTTTTCCATCAGCTATAAATATAGAAACTTTCTCTAAAGGTAGACTTGAGATATTAGAATTTCAAGTTAATGCCTGTTCTATATTAAATGATATAAGTATTATGGATATGTCTAAGAGATTAAAGGCTGATGTTTTTAGTTTGTGGTATACAAAGAAAAGATGAGATAATTATACCAAATGGTAGAACTATTATAAAAGATGGGGATATAATAAGTCTTATAGGAGCTCCAAAGCAAACTAAACTATTCTTTAAAGAAATAGGTTTTAATACTCATCAAGTAAAGGATACTATGATAGTAGGTGGTGGTACTCTGGCCTATTATTTAGCTACCAGTCTTATTAAGATGGGTATAGGTGTAAAAATCATCGAAAGAGATGAACATAGATGTGAAGAGCTTAGTGAATTATTACCGGAAGCAGTTATAATAAATGCTGATGCGACAAATCAAGAAGTTCTTATAGAAGAGGGTATAGATAATATTTCCAGCTTTGTTACACTTACAGGTATAGATGAAGGTAATATTTTCTTATCCTTATATGCAAGATCCAGAACAAATGCGAAACTTATAACTAAGATTAATAGAATTGCCTTTGATGATATTGTAGATGCATTTAATCTTGGTAGTATCATTGCACCAAAAGATTTGACAGCACAATACATCCTTAGATATGCAAGAGCGTTACAAAATGGTATGGGTAGTAATGTAGAAACCTTGTATAGAATAATAAATAGAAAAGCCGAAGCTCTGGAATTTAAGATAACTAGTGAAGCTCTCATCTTAGGTAAGGCACTTGAAAATGTCAATTTAAAACCTAATACCTTGATTTCAAGTATTATTAGAAAGGGTGAAATTATAACACCAAATGGAAAAACTATAGTAGAGGAAGGCGATAGTGTCATTGTTGTCAGTACCCAATTAGGTCTTAGTGATATTAATGATATATTGGAGGAATAAGAACAATGAATTATTCTATTATTATACATATATTAGGTAAGGTAATAGGCTTGGAGGGAATATTTTTTCTTCTTCCGTTTATAGTGGGTATGTTATATGGAGAGAGTGAGGCTTATTCTTTTCTTATAATGTCTATTTTTTCTATATTGCTGGGTTATTTTATGCAAAAAAAGAAGCCTAAAAATTACCTTTATTTCACTAAAGAGGGTATGACAGTAGTAGCTCTTAGTTGGATACTTATGAGTATTTTAGGTGCCATGCCTTTTGTTATAAATAAAGATATACCGAATTTTATAGATGCTTTGTTTGAAACGGTTTCAGGTTTTACTACAACAGGAGCCAGTATTTTACCGGCTGTTGAAGATATCAGCCATGCCAGTGTATTTTGGAGAAGTTTTACACACTGGATAGGTGGTATGGGAGTTATAGTTTTTCTTCTTGCAATTTTACCAAGTACAGGTGGATATGATATGCATCTTATGAGAGCAGAAAGTCCGGGGCCTAGTGTGGGTAAACTTGTTCCTAGAATAAGGGATACAGCACTTTATCTTTATGGGATATATATTGCTATGACAATATTACAAATAATATTATTATTACTTGCTAAAATGCCTCTTTTTGATACTATAACTATTACCTTTGGTACTGCAGGTACAGGAGGTTTCGGTATTAAAAAAATGATAGTATGGCAAGTTATAGCTCTCTTATACAGAATATAGTAACTGTATTTATGATTTTTATTTGGAGTTAATTTTTAATGCTTATTTTATTCTTTTTTTGTCAAAGCATAAAAAAAGATATCTTTAAACAAGAGGAAGTAAAAAAACTTATTTTTGCTATTATATTTGTAGCTATAGCTATAATTAGTATAAATATACTTTCTATTTATAATGGAGATGTCTTAACTTCAATAAAGCATGCAGCTTTTTCAAGTTGGTTCAATAATAACAACGACCGGATATTCTACTACAGATTTTTAATGTGTGGCCTGAACTTTCGAGGACTATACTTGTTATGCTTATGTTCATAGGTGCTTGTGCCGGCAGTACAGGTGGCGGTATAAAGGTATCCAGAATAATTATTCTTATAAAGAGTATGTTTAGAGATATACAAAAATATATACATCCAAATAGTGTTAAATGTATTAGATTAGATAGAAAGACTGTAGATAGCAATACAGTAAAAGCAGTTAATACTTTTTTGGCAACATATTTTATTATATATTCTATAATTATGCTTATACTCGCTTTTTGATGAGTTTGATCTTATAACTAATTTTACTGCTATAGCGGCTACTTTTTAATAATATAGGACCGGGACTTGAACTTGTGGGGCCTATGGGAAATTTTGTTATGTTTTCACCTATATCAAAAGTAGCTTTAACCTTTGGAATGTTGGCAGGTAGATTAGAATTATATCCTATGCTTATAATATTAGTTCCCGGTATGTGGAAGTTAAGTAAGGTGAAAGGGAAATAAGATTTTTATAAAAGAAAGTATATTGTTAAAGATTAAACAATATTAAATCTTGTACGAAAAAAATTGAGCTATTAAATCAGGAAATGATATATAAAAATAGAGTGTCAGATTATGCTTAATACACTGTATTTTTATTATACTTATACTTGATTTTATAGCTCAATTTTTGATAACTTAAAAATTTTTAAATAGTTCCCGTAATATACATAGTCATTCTGGCACTGGCGATAAGTCTATCTTCTTTATCTTTTATGGTAACATCATTAACTGCAGTTGTTTTTCCTTTATGTATAGTTTCAGAACTTACTATTAAAAAGCCTTCATTTGCACCTTTTATATAATTTATATTTCCGGAGAGTGTAACGCTGGTACATTCATAGGCAAAAGTAGACATAGCGGCAGCCATATCACATAAGGTATATAGAATACCTCCATGAACATTTCCATAAGGATTTAGCATTTCATTGATGATATCTATTTTAAAACTGGCAAAACCCGGTCTTACCTCTATAAGTTCGGCTTTCTCAAAACCGGAAAGTGGAATAATATGTTTTAAAATACCTTCATATACAATATCTCTCATAGCTCCTCCAAAACTAAATAAAATAATACTTGTATACTAGCACAAGTAAGATAAGAAATAAAAGCTATGTATTTAGAAAAAAATATTTCAAAAATAGAATTTACACTCCAACAAGCTATATTGAATAGAACAAAAGGTATAGGTATATGTTCATCTTGCCTTTGAATATCCCAAATATATTTTTGCACTTTTTAAGTTTATTGGAAGAGAGCGAAGAAGAGTGTACTCTATATGAAACTAAGGCTTCGTTTATACCGTAAGCTTTACAACCATTTCTAAGAAGTTTAAGCCAAGTCGAGTAATCGTGGCTAAGTCTACGAGAGGACATCTTGAAATCCGAATTAAGTTTCTATCTATCATAACACTGGAGTTTGCTATCATAGTATTTTTAAGAAGAAATTTATAGTCGATTTCAGTTTTTTTACTTTGCGTTTTGTCTTAATTAAATGTCCTGTGCTGTCTATCATTTCTATAGCAGTATAAGATAAGAGGGCATTTTTTTTGCTTATTAAAGTTATTTGCTTTTGTAATTTATCTTCTTTCCAAATATCATCTGCATCTATAAAGGCGATGTAGCGACCCTTAGCAAAAGCTATACCATTGTTTCGGCTTTCTCCTGCACCGACATTTTTTTCGTGTTTTTTAAAAAGATAGATATTTTTTTATATTTAGATATATAAGTATCTATAAGTTGTATTGTTGTATCTACCGAGCAATCATCTATTAATATTATTTCTAAATTTTTGTCTACTTTCTGACTAAGTACACTATCTAGAGTTAAAGAAATATACTTTTTCACAATTATAAGTAGGAATTATAATTGAAATTAAATTATCATCAAAAATTTTTTTCCATATTAAATACCTCGGTAATATTATAAAAATTAAGATAACATAAGGTATTTTTAGCTGTCAAATACATTTGACAATCATTATGTATAATAGTAAAATAGGCACAAAAAAAGCGTAAAAAGAGGAGAATTATGAGCTTTTTTTGATAAATTGGAAAGAAAAATATGGTAGATATGCTGTAAAAAGGTTTGATGAAGTATCTTATTGTTCTTTATGCAATAGGAGTATTTACATCAAGTGTTTATGTAGATAGGCTTAGTTTGGATATTTCCAGAGTGATGTCGGGAGAAGTATGGAGAATATTTACTTGGCTTATATATTCGCCCTCAAATGGGCCTATATTTGCTGTGATTATGATAATGTTATATTATAATTTAGGGAATACTTTGGAATATGTTTGGGGTAGCTTTAGATTTAATGTATATATGTTCATGGGAATTTTGTTCCATATAATAGCCGCTTTCGTTGTGTATTATATATTTAAACAAAATATACTAATAACTCGGAGGAACTGAATATTTCTATATTTTTTTGGCTTTTTGCAATTACATTTCCTGAGATGGAGTTCAGGCTATATTTTTGTTTTACCTATAAAAGCAAAGGTATTAGCACTTTTCTATATAGGTATAGAAGCTTTTAATTTTATAAATGGAAATATTTCCACAAAACTTACTATATTCTTGTGTGTATTAAATTTTTATAATATTCTATTTGTTTACAGGTAAGTTGCAAAAAGTAAAATAAAGATGAGTAAAAAAAAGAAAAAAAGCTGGAAGAGTGGAACTGATATCACTAAAATGCAAGCTAGAAATCGTATTCATAAATGTGCCGTTTGTGGTAGAACCGGTGAAGATGATGCCAATCTTGAATTCAGATATTGCTCAAAAATGTGAAGGTAATTATGAGTATTGCAATGAACATATTTTTACGCATATACATATTTTAGGTAACAATAAAGAAGATTAATATAAGAGGATATAAAAATGAAAAAAACAAAAATCATTTGTACAATGGGACCAAATACTAATAATAAAGAACTTATGTTGGATCTTGCTAAAAATGGTATGGATATAGCTAGATTTAACTTCTCACATGGCGATTATGAGGAACATACCGGTCGTTTAAATTTATTAAAAGAGGTTAGACAAGAATTAGGTAAGAATATAGGTGCCTTACTTGATACTAAGGGACCGGAGATAAGAACAGGTAATCTGGTTGATGGAAAGAAAGTTATTCTAGAATCAGGTCAAAACTATATTTTAGACGTGAATGAGAGAATAGGTGATAATACTATAGGGTACATTAATTATGCGGGACTTATAAATGATGTTAAAGCAGGGAATAAGATTCTTATAGATGATGGACTTATAGAATTAGAAGTTATTTCAATAAATGGTAGTCAAATAGAATGTAAGGTTATAAATGGCGGTGAATTAGGAGAAAAAAAGGAGTTAATGTACCTGGAGTTTCTATAAAATTACCGGCACTTACAGATAAAGATATAGAAGATATTAAATTTGGTATAAAAGCAGGTTTTGATTTTATAGCGGCTTCATTCGTAAGAAATGCAGAAGCTATTTATCAAATAAAAGCTATCTTAGAGGAAGCCGGAGCCAATATGGTGGTAATAGCTAAGATAGAAAATCAAGAGGGTATAGATAATATTGACTCAATAATAGAAGCGGCAGATGCTATCATGGTTGCCAGAGGAGATATGGGTGTTGAAGTTCCAACAGAGGCAGTTCCGTTCATTCAAAAAACAATTATTAAGAAGTGTAATATAGCTTGTAAACCGGTTATAACAGCTACTCAAATGTTAGATTCTATGATTAGAAATCCAAGACCTACAAGAGCAGAAGTTACAGACGTGGCAAATGCTGTTTATGACGGTACAGATGTTGTTATGCTTTCAGGTGAGACAGCTATGGGTAAATATCCTTTAGATGCCCTAAAAACTATGGCTAAGATAGTAGAAGAGTCAGAGAGTCATCTTGATCATAAAGCATATAGAAATAGAAGAACAAATTCTATTAATAGATCTAATATTTCAAATCAAGTTAGCTATGCGGCTGTTTCTACAGCTGATGAGCTAAATGCAAAAGCCATTGTTGCACCAAGTATTAGCGGATTTACAACCAGAATGTTATCTAAATGGCGTCCTAACGTTGTTGTATATGGTTTATCTCCAAGCAGTTCAACACTTAGACAGATGCAAATATATTGGGGTGTAGTTCGGTTGAAGCCAAGAGAGCCAGTACAACAGATGAATTAGTAACAAATTCTATAGATAAGTTAAAAGCGCAAGCTTACATAGAAAAAGGGTGATACCATCATCATTACAGCGGGTATTATAGCTAATAAAGCTGATCGTAAACCTGCGGCACACACTAATACAATGCAAGTAGAGATAATAGAGTAAATAAAAATAAGCATATAGCACTTTGCTATATGCTTATTTAGAAAAAAATTAGGAGAATATATGAGTAATAAGAGAGCATTTTTTTGAGTTTAGAAAAAAAGCAAAAAGAGATAAGTGAAGTTTATCCTACACCTTGGCATATATATGATGAAAAAGGCATTATAGAGAATGTAAAGAATTTAAAAAAAGCTTTTTCTTGGAATAAAGGTTTTTAAGGAGTATTTTTGCAGTAAAAGCTACACCCAATCCTTTTTATTCTAAATATACTGAAAAGAGTATGGTTGCGGTACGGATTGTTCTTCGCTAACAGAACTTATGATGTCTGAGGCTTGTGGTTTTAAGGCCGGTGATATTATGTTCTCATCAAATGATACTACAAAAGAGGAATTTAAGCTTGCAGCAGAGCTTGGTGCTATAATAAACCTAGATGATATTACACATATAGATACAGTTTTGGAAGCAGTAGATAAGTTGCCAAAGACTATGAGTTGTAGATATAATCCCGGTGGTGTCTTTGTTATGAGCAATGGTATTATGGATAATCCGGGAGATGCGAAATATGGGATGACTCCGGAGCAAATGTATGAAGCTTTCAAAATAATGAAAGAAAAAGGTGTAGAAAATTTCGGTATACATTCTTTTCTTGCCAGCAATACAGTAACAAATGAGTATTATCCAAAGCTTGCTAAAATATTATTTACGGAAGCGGTTAAATTTAGTAAAGAGCTTGGAATAAAGATAAAATTTATAAATCTTTCAGGTGGAATAGGTGTTAATTATAAACCTGAGCAAGAACCGAATGATATATTTGCTATAGGTGCAGGTGTAAAAGAAGTATATGATGAAATTCTAGTTCCTGCAGGTATGGAGGACGTAGAAATTTATACAGAACTTGGACGTTTTATGTTAGCACCTTATGGGGCGTTGGTAACAAAAGCTATAAATGAGAAGCATACCTATAAAGAGTATATAGGAGTAGATGCCTGTGCTGTAAATCTTATGCGTCCGGCTATGTATGGTGCTTATCATCATATTACAGTTTTAGGTAAGGAAAAAGAAAGAAATACAAATAAGTATGATATAGTAGGTTCACTTTGTGAAAATAATGACAAGTTTGCCATAGATAGAGAATTACCTAAAATAGATAGAGGAGATTATCTCTACATACATGATACGGGTGCTCACGGTTATGCTATGGGGTATAATTACAATGGGAAATTAAAATCAGCAGAACTTTTACTTAAAAAAGATGGTAAGGTAGAACTTATAAGAAGAGCAGAAACGGTAAAAGATTATTTTTGCAACTTTTGATTTTTGTGATATATTAAAAAAAATATTAGAATAGTATAAGAACTTGTAAAATAACTATATAAAAGAAACGAAAGAGATTATTTATAGTATTTTTTTCGTAAAGCTTGTTATAAAAATTAAATATGCCATATACAATAAGAGCTGTCGCATAATATGTGGCGGCTTTTTATTGTATATAACTTGTTTATGATATTATAAAATGGTAAATAGAAATGCAAAAAAAGGAGTCTTTATGTCGAAAAATCATTTCAAATATCAAACTATCTAAAGACTTCTATCTAATGAAGGTAGAGGAAAAAAACAGCTCAAAAATGGGACAATTTTATATGCTTAGAGCTTGGGAAACCTATCCGGTTTTATCAAGACCTATAAGTATTTATGATGCTACTGATGATAGTGTAAGTTTTCTGTATAAAACTGTAGGAAAGGGAACTAAGTATTTTTCTACTCTAAAAGAAGGCGATGAAATAACTCTTGAAGGACCTCTTGGAACAGGCTTTCCACAGTGTAGTGGAAGAGTTGCTCTGGTAGGTGGTGGAGTAGGTATAGCACCATTTTATTTAGTGGCTAAGGAACTAAGAAAAGCAAATCCCAATATGATAGTGGATATTTATTTAGGTTTTAGTGATGAAGCTATCTTGAAAAAAGAATTCGAAGAAGTTTGTGATAAACTTACCATAAATGTAGGTGGTTTTATAACTGAAGAAGTAGATACTACAAAATATGACAGCATAATGACCTGTGGTCCGGAAATCATGATGAAAGTCTTATATAATAAGTGTAAAAAAGAAGGAACAGCTGATAGACTCTATGTGTCTATGGAAAATAGAATGGCTTGCGGTATAGGTGCCTGTTTAGTTTGTACTTGCAAAACGAGCGTAGGAAATAAACGAGCTTGTAAAGAAGGACCGGTTATGCTTGGGAAAGAGGTATTTGAAAATGAGTTCTAGATTAGAAGTAGATTTTGCAGGAATTAAATTTAAAAATCCGGTAATTCTTGCCTCCGGTACTTGCGGTTTTGGTAAAGAATTTAATGAATATTTCGACATACAAAAGCTTGGAGGCATTTCATCAAAGGGTTTAACTCTTAATTATAGAGCAGGAAATGACGGTATAAGAATATGGGAAACACAAGGTGGAATAATAAATAGTGTAGGTCTTGAAAATCCGGGTGTTAGAGCCTTTGTTGAAAAGGAAAATCCTAGAATGAATAGCTTGGATTTGGTAAATATAGTAAATCTTGGCGGTCATTCTATGGATGACTATATAGAAGCGATAGAAATATTGAATGAACATAAATTGGATATATTAGAATTAAATATCTCTTGCCCAAATGTTAAGGCAGGAGGAATGAATTTCGGTATAGATACATGCATAGCAACAAATGTAGTTTCAGAAATCAGAAAGAGATGTAAACATAAATTAGTTGTTAAATTATCTCCAAATGCTCATGATATAGTGGAACTCGCAAAGTCTTTAGAGAATGTAGGGGCAGATGGGCTTTCTCTTGTAAATACTTTTTTGGCTATGGCTATAGACATAAAGAAGAGAAAACCTGTATTTGAAAATACTTATGCAGGGCTTTCAGGTCCGGCAATAAAACCTATAGCACTTAGAATGACACATCAAGTTGCTCATGCAGTCAAAATACCTATTATGGGTATGGGCGGTATAACAACAGCAGAAGATGCTATAGAATTTATTATGGCAGGAGCCGATGTTGTTCAAGTCGGAACAGCCAGCTTTATGAATCCTAAGATAGCACTTGATATAATAGCCGGCATTGATAAATATTTAGAAGATAATAATATTAATAATATTAGTGAAATAAGAGGTATTATTTAGATGGAATATAGAATAGAAAGAGATTCTATGGGCGAAGTAAAAGTACCTGTAGATAAATATTATGCAGCACAAACACAAAGAAGTTATGAAAATTTTTAAAAATAGGTACAGAGAAAATGCCTAAGGAGATAATACGAGCTTTTGCTATACTAAAAAAAGGCTGCGGCTATGGCAAATAACGAATTACTCAAATTATCAGATGAAAAATTAAAAGTCATAACGGAAGTATCAAATGAAATTTATGAAGGAAAGTTGGATGAACATTTCCCATTGCTTGTATGGCAAACCGGTAGTGGTACTCAATCTAATATGAATGTTAATGAGGTCATAGCAGGTAGAGGAAATGAATTGGCAGGCAAACAATTATTACATCCAAATGATGATGTTAATATGTCTCAAAGTTCAAATGATACTTTCCCAACAGCTATGCATATAGCAGCTACAGTAGAAATAAAAACTAAGCTGTATCCGGCTATAGATGAGCTTGTGGCTACTTTTTCAAAATTAGAAAAAGAAAATGAAGGAATTATTAAAAGTGGAAGAACGCATCTACAAGATGCTACACCTATAAGTTTTTCACAAGAGCTTAGCGGATATAGAGCTATGTTGGAAAAAACTAAGAAAATGTTAGAGTATTCTTTGGAAAGCTTGAGTGAACTCGCTCTTGGCGGAACGGCTGTAGGAACAGGTCTTAATGCACCTGAGGGTTTTGATACTCTGGTAGCTGAAAAAATATCAAAATTAACTACATACGAATTTAAGACCAGTGATAATAAGTTTCATGCACTAACAAGTAAAGATGCCTTGGTATTTTCTCATGGTGCACTTAAAGCTTTAGCTGCAAACCTATTAAAAATAGTAAATGATATACGTTTACTTGCCAGTGGTCCACGTTGTGGGTTATATGAGATATTAATACCTGAAAATGAACCGGGTAGTTCCATAATGCCGGGTAAAGTTAACCCTACTCAATGCGAAGCTCTTAGTATGGTAGCTGTAAAAGTTATGGGAAATGATGCAAGTATAGGAATAGCGGCTTCACAAGGTAATTTCGAGCTTAATGTATATATGCCGTTAATAATAAATGACTATTTGCAATCAGTTAGATTATTAGCAGATGGTATACAATCATTTAATAAAAATTGTGCAATAGGTATAAAAGCAAATAAGGAGAAGATGAAAGAAAACTTAGATAGATCCCTAATGCTAGTTGCCGCACTTAATCCATATATAGGTTATGATAATGCCGCAAAAACAGCTAAAAAAAGCCTTTAGAGATAATATTTCCATAAGAGAGGCTTGTATAGAACTTGGTTTTTTTAAGCCCTAAGCATTTTGATGATATTTTCCATCCGGAAGAGATGATATAAGTAAAAGAGGTTGTCTTATGTCTAAAAAAGAAGAAAAAACTAATGTAATGCGTATTTTAGATAGTAAGAAATTGGATTATCTTACTCATTCTTATGTGGATACACCAACTACAAATGGTATAGAGGTCGCAGATATATTGGGACAAGATAGAAGAGATGTTTTTAAAACTTTGGTAACAGTGGGAAAATCAAGTGCAAATTATGTTTTTGTTATTCCAGTTGAGAAAGAGTTGGATTTGAAAAAAAGGCGGCTAAGGCAGTAGGCGAAAAAAAGTATAGAAATGCTAAAATCAAAAGATTTACTTCCATTGACAGGCTATATTCATGGTGGTTGTTCTCCTATAGGAATGAAAAAGTTTTTTTAGAACAACTATAGATGAAAGTGCCGCTACTAGAGATAGAATTATTTTTAGTGCAGGTAAAATAGGGTATCAAATAGATACAAATTTAATAGAATTGGAGAAAGTAATAAAATTTGAATTAAAAAGATTTAACAATAGAATAAGAATTTAGGGGCGGATAAAATGGAGAGAGTTGTTGAAAAAAAGATACATTTGATGTATTAGGGAATTTCAACTTGGAAGGTGTAGTCCTTAGCATAAAAAGCTTATGGAAGTGGACATATTAATGATACTTTTTTTGGTAGAGATGGGAACTGATGCTTTAGTCAAAAAAATATTTTTGCAAAAGAATTAACCATAATATTTTTTTAAAAAGCCTAAGGAACTTATGGAAAATATTGAAAATATTACCTCATATCTAAGAGAAGAGATAATAAAACGTGGTGGAGATGAGGAGAGAGAAACATTAAATCTTGTTAAAACTAAGGATAATAAATCTTATTATGAAGATGAAAAAGGGGCTTATTGGAGAATTTATAAGTTTATAGAAGGTGCAAAAAAACCTATGATAAGGTGGAAAATATTAAAGATTTCTACGAAAGTGCTTTTAGCTTTTGGAAATTTCAAAGTCTACTATCTAATTATGATGCGGGTAAATTACATGAAACTATACCTGATTTTCATAATACAAAGAAAAAGATTTAGAGATTTTAAAATAGCAGTAGAAAAAGCTGTGCTTGAAAGACTTATAAGTGCAAAAAGAGGATATAGATTTTTGTTCTGGAGAATAAATATCTTAGTGAAATTTTGGGAGATATGTTGGAAAAAGGTGAGCTTCCGCTTAGAGTTACTCATAATGATACTAAACTAAATAATATTATGATAGATGATATAAGTAGAAAAGCTATATGTGTCATAGATTTAGATACAGTTATGCCGGGACTTGCTATAAATGATTTTTGGAGATTCTATACGCTTTGGTGCAAATAAAGCAGATGAAGATGAAGTTGATATAGCTAAAGTTGGAATTGATTTGAATTTATATGAAGCTTATGTAAAAGGTTTCATAGAAGCTTGTAAAGGAAGTTTGACTGATAAAGAGTTAGAAAAATCTACCTATTGCCGCTATGGTTATGACTTATGAATGTGGAATGAGATTTTTAGCTGACTATTTGACAGGAGATACTTATTTTTAAAACGTCAAGGCAAGGACAAAAATTTGGATAGAGCCAGATGTCAATTTGCTTTAGTAAAAGATATGGAAAAAAATTTAGACTTGATGAAAGATATAGTAAGGAAATATAGAAATTAAGTCAAAGGGGAAATATGAAACTTGTAGATATGCATTGCGATACTATTGCAAGAATTTATGAAGAAAGTAAAGAAAAATAGAATACATTTACGAGAAAATAATTTCCAACTGGATCTTATGAAAATGAGGAGTCAGACTATCTTTTACAAAAATTTTGCTTGTTTTTGTTAATTTAGGAGCAACGGATAGACCTTTTGAATATACTAATAAACTTATAGATATTTTCGATGAGGAGATAGCTATAAACTCGGACTTAATTTCTAAGGTCTTATATTATTCGGATATAGAAAATAACATAAAAAAAGTCAAAACTTAGTGCTATGCTTACTATAGAAGAGGGAGAAGCTTGTGAGGGAAGTATAGAGAAATTAGAATACTTCTATAAAAAGAGGAGTTAGGATGATGACTCTTACTTGGAATTATGAAAATAGTTTGGCTTTTTCCGAATAAGAAGATTTTTAGATGAGAATGGAAAGTATATAAGAACAGTTGTTGATACGGAAAATGGACTTAAAGATAGAGGATATGAGTTTATAGAAAGAATGGAAGACTTAGGGTATGATTATAGATGTATCTCACCTAAATGATGCGGGTATATGGGATGTACTAAAATCTACTAAAAAGCCTTTTGTAGCCAGTCATAGTAATGCTAGAGCTTTGTCAAGCCATCCTAGAAATTTAAGTGATGAGATGATAAAAGCTATGGCAAATAGAGGTTGTAAGGCAGGATTAAATTATTACTCATTGTTTTTTTAAGAGATTTTTAGAGTCGGAGAAAAAGAATTTTCATATATAGACGATTGTGTTAAGCAAGCTAAGTATATGATAGATAAAGGTGGAGAGGATTTTTTGGGACTTGGCTCAGATTATGACGGTATAGATGATAATATAGAATGGGAAAATGGAGCTAATACTTTAAAAATCATGAAAGCTCTTGAAAAAGCAGGATTTAGTGCTAGACTTATAGATAAGATAATGGGTGAAAAATGTATTAAACCTATATAAGGAGATATTGTAATGGACAAAATAATTATACTTGTTGTGTTGGCAGGAATATTCTCATTTATATTTGCCAAATATGCAGATTTTAAAGAAAAGGATAATAAATAAGCGGAGGATATAAATGAAAATAGCAATCATAACAGATACTAATAGCGGTATAAGCAAAGAAGAAGCAAAGGAGTTAGGTATATATATTTTACCTATGCCCTTTAGTATAGATGATAATGAATATTTTGAAGATATAGATTTAAGTAAAGAAGAATTTTATGAAAAGCAGATAGCCGGTAGTGATATACATACTTCGCAACCTTCACCTGCAAGCATTTGCGATATGTGGGATGAGTTACTTAAAGAATATGAAGCAATAATTCATATGCCTATGTCATCAGGACTATCCAGTTCCATGGATACTGCTATGGCTCTTTCACATGACGATGAATATGAGGGAAAAGTTTATGTGGTTGATAATCAGAGAATTTCGATTACACAAAGGGCGGCAGCTATAGAAGCTAAGAAAATGGTAGAGTTTGGTAAAGAACCGGAAGAAATTAGAGAATTCTTATTAGATACTAAGAAAGATTCAACTATATATTTAACTGTTCCAACTTTAAAATATTTAAAAAAGGGCGGAAGAATAACTCCTGCAGCGGCGGCACTTGGAACTTTGCTTAGAATAAAACCTGTACTTACTATACAAGGTGAAAAGATAGACTCTTATGCAAAGGCAAGAACTATGAAACAGGCAAAAACTCTTATGATAGCGGCTTTGAAGAAAGATTTAGAGGAAAGATTTTTTGATACAACCGGTAATCTAAGTAATATTTATATAGCTCACGCAAATGATGAAGTAGAAGCTAAAGAATTAGCTACTGAAATAAAAGAAGCTTTTCCGGAGTATAAAGGTGAAATAGGTATATATGGATTATCTTTATCAGTAGCTACACATGTAGGTTCCGGTACTATAGCCATAGGAGCTGTCAAAAAAAGTATATATTTGGGAGAAAAATAGTGAAAATTAAGAATATAAGTATTTTTCCTATCAGTTTTCAGGTTGTACTTATGTTTATTATGGTTTTTATGGCGATAGTTCCGGCTTTGATTGATTCTAGAGTATTAAGTAAAACCTTTAATCAAGTTTTAGTTGATGGTAGGAGGGTTGAAATTAAAAGTCAATCTCGAATTTTGGCAGATAAAATAAGTTCTTCCGGGTATTTGATAAATGATGAAAAGGATAAAATAGTAGAAAGTCAAATAGATACCCTAGCTGATGTGTTCGATGGAAGAGTTGTAATAATAGATTCAGCCTTTGCTGTAATAAAAGATACATTTAATGTATCTTTAGGTAAGAAAAAAATATAGCCAAAGAAGTTATAAAAAAACTTTTCAAGGAGAAAATATAGATAAATATAGTATTAAGAAAGGTTATATTTTTACAAACTTTCCCTATTTATAGGCAAGGAGATAGTAGTATTATTGATGGAATTATGATAATAAGCTCTTCTACAGATAATTTTTGATAGAATGATTCTAAGTGCCAATGATAGGGCTATAGTTTTTTTACTATAATACTTAGTATTATATTGATAATTTTTAGTATATTTATAACCGAATTTTTGATTAAGCCTTTTAATAGAGTAAGGAATGGCTTAAATAAGGTTGTTGAAGGTAATCTAGCTTATGATATACAAGAAAACACTTATTTATTAACTAATCAAATCTCAGGGACTATAAATTCTACTCTATCAAAACTAAGACTTATTAATCAATCCAGAGATGAATTTGTTTCAAATGTATCGCATGAGCTAAAGACTCCTATTACTTCAATTCGTGTACTTGCCGATTCTTTTGCTTACTATGGGTGAAGTACCGAATGAACTATATAAAGAATTTATGAATGATATAAGTGAAGAGATAGATAGGGAGTCTAAGATTATAGATGACTTACTGACATTGGTAAAGTTAGACAAGTCTGATGCAGAATTGATAACAGAAAAGGTTAGTATAAATGAATTGATAAATGTTATCTTAAAGAGATTAAAGCCTATAGCGGCTAAGAGAAATATAGATCTTAGCTTTGAAAGTATGAGAGAAGTAGAAGCAGAAGTTGACGAAACAAAAATTATCTTTGGCTATAAGTAATTTAGTGGAAAAATGCTATAAAATATAACAAAGATGAGGGTTATGTAAAAGTAAATTTAGATGCAGATCATAAATTCTTTTTATATAAAAAGTTATAGATAATGGAGTCGGTATACCTGAAGATTTACAGGAATTGGTATTTGACAGATTTTATAGAGTAGATAAGGCACGCTCCAGAGAAACAGGTGGAACAGGCTTAGGTCTTGCTATTACTAAGAACTTTATATTGAAACATGGCGGAATAATAAGATTAAATTCTACTTGGGGCGAAGGTACCACATTTACAGTCAGGATTCCTTTGATACAAAAAAAATACTATGGTGGACAACAATGTTAAAAGTTAAACAATTAATATCTGTTCTCTTTTTGTGCATATTACTAGTAGCGTGTGGACATAATAATACTAAGGAATTAAAGCAAGGTGAATATAATATATATTATCTTAATTTCTCAGCCGGTGCTATTGTGCCTGTCAGATATGAGGCGAAAAGTTCCGCTGATGATACAGATAAATTAATAGAAGAGCTTATGGAACAGATGAATACGGTTCCAAATGACAGAGATTTAATAAAAGTTCTTGATGATAAGGTTACTTTTATGGGTTATACCAGAAAAGATAATGTCTTATATTTGAATTTTTGATACCAATTATAGTAGTATGAAGCCTATAAGAGAGATACTTGCCAGAGCTTGTCTTGTAAAAACCCTTACTCAAATAAAGGGTATAGATTTTATAGGTATAAATTCAGGTGAGCAGCCACTTAGTGATGCTAATGGTAATCCTTTGCCGGTCTTTTTATGCCTCAGAATTTATTGATACTATGACTGATATAAATAGTTTTGAAAAAGTAGAACTTAGTTTATATTTTCGTTTAGGAGATACTGGAAAATTAGCCGGAGAAAAAAAGAAACTTAGTACACAATATAAATAATAGTATAGAAAAACTTATTATAGAAGAATTGATAAAAGGACCTACTAAAACTGATTTAACTCCCTTGCTACCTAATAATCTAAAAAGTAAATAGTATTTCTATAAATGATAATACTTGCTATATAGATTTTGATGACAGCTTAATAAATGTATTGAATAGAGCAGATAATAAGCTTGCTATTTATTCTATAGTAAACTCGATTTCAGAATTTAAAAAAAGTAACTAAAGTTCAAATTAGTATCAATGGAAATAATAATTATAAATTTTTTTAAATGATGTAGATTTAAGCACTACTTTTGATAGAAATTTGGACTATATAGAGGAGAATAATTAAATATAAATGATAAAAAAAGACCTTTTATAGGCATATTCATTGCCCTTATACTTGGAGAGTTGCTAGGCATGAAGTTTGAAAAAGGTTTTTTTACTGCTACTCATAGTAGCAGCTGTTTTGTTGTATATTTATTTAAGGTATATGAACTTGTTAAAAAGAGCTTATATACCTTGTTTTTTTATTATTTTTTTATTATTATTGAATAAGCAGAGTTCTTATACTTAATGTAAGTAACGAAAAATATGATAGGGAGCATAGGCTAAAATCCGGAACTTATTTAAAAGAGTATTTAGTAGAGGTAAAGAGTACCAAATTAAAGGATATGGAACTGTTAATTGAAACCAATAGATTTATTTTTTTAAGACTAATAATATTAGTATAAAAAAAGGCGATAAATTAATTGTTTCAGGTAAGTTGGAAAAATATTGAAACTCCAAGTAATTTTTGGTGATTTTTGATTCGAAATTGTACTATAAATCTAAAAAAATATAGACTATAGACTAAGTCCTAAAAAGATTAGTATTTTTTTGAAAAGAGGAAAAGATATATTTACTCTTATAAAAGAAAAAAATTAAAGAAAAAAACTTAAATATTCTTTTGGAGGAAAAAAAGAATATGGTCTTATGATAGCAATTTTGTTAGGAGATAGAGAGGGATTAGATAAAGACCTATATGATTTATTTAAAAAAATAATGGAATAGCGCATATATTAGCCATAAGTGGATTACATATATCTTTGATAGGTCTTGGTGTATACAATATACTTAGAAAAAAACTTGAAATTTAGTTATTTTTTTATTCCGGTTTTGTATCTACTATATTTTTTTATTTATTTATGCTAATATAGTGGGAGATAGTGCCGTGTATATAGAGCAGTTACTATGCTTATTTTTAGTGTTTATTTCATCATGTAGAGGAAGAGATTATGATTTGTTGAGTTCACTATTTTTTTAGTAGCTATAATTTTTATGTTTAAAAAAAATCCCTATATTTTTATATCAAAGTTCCTTTATCTTATCTTTTATGGCAGTATTTTCTATAGGCATAGCCTTAGAATATATTTCTGAGCCTTTTAAGCAACTTGTTTACAGGTGGTGAAATTAAAAAAAGAGAAAAAAATTAGAAAAAAATAATGGAAAGTATAAGTGTAAGTCTTGCTTTTACAACTTATAAATTTACCTATAATAGCTTATTTCTTTTTATTATGTTCCTATATATGCGATTCTTCTAAATATTCTAGTTTTACCTCTTATGAGTATTTTTATGTATATCGGGATTTATACTTTTTTTACCTTATATATTTTGTATAAGTAATTTAGCGAAAAGCGAATATAAGTTTCGTTATATACATATATCAAAGTCTTTGCATAATATTTACAAAGTTTTTATAAATATAGAATTTTATTTGGGCGACCAAGTCTTTTGAAAATCAGTTTATACTATAGTTTTTTTGTTTGTAGCTATATTTATTCTTAATGTAAAGATGGTTAAGAGTAAAAATATTTATAGATATTTACTAAGTATTTTTTTGAGTGTAATTTTTGCTATTTCTATCCTTTTTTTAAATTTAGTATAAGAGATGAAATATATTATTTAGATATAAGAAAAGGTCTATCTACATATATGAATGTGAAAAATAATAATATATTGGTAGATGTGAGAGGGAAAAAAATGCAGAAAGTGCTTTTAAAAATCTTTTTATCAGCTAAAGGTGTGCAAAAATATAGATTACCTATTTATAAGTGCTTTAGATGAAGAAGAATTTAGGGAAATTGTGGACTTTTTAAGGATAAAAAGATATAAAAGTAGATAATATAGTAATAAATATAGATTTGATAGAAGATTTAATATATAGAAAGTTGATTGATAAAATAAAAAAATAGTAGTATAAATCTTATATTTTTTTAGATAGAAATGAAGCTATAAGTGTTGGAGATTCGGTGTTTTTTTATACTAAAGAAGTGTTAAATTATAAAAAGGGAGATTTTTAATGCTGAATTTAAAAGCTTATGATAGAAAAAAATTTCTTATAAGAATTCGGATAAGTATTATATACTTGAAAAAAATGATAAAAATAGATGAAAAATATATGACCTTAGTACGATGGGTTGTATAAGTATATATCTAGGAAAAAAATAGCTATGATTTGAAAAAAATTTAGGAGAGAAGATGAAAAAAATCTAAGAGAAGATATAAAAAAATAAAAAGCTTTTAAAAAGAGTATATTTATTATCCGGAGATGAGGACTTTTTGAAGAGGAGTTATAAGAATAGTCTGAAAAAAAGCCATAGCAAATGATGATATGAACTTTTCGTATTATGAAGGGAAAAAAATATTGATGTGAAAGCTGTTATAGATAAGGCTAATACAGTACCTTTTTATGTCTGAAAAAAAGATGTGTTATAGTAGAAAATTCTCTTTGGTTTAAGTCTAGTGTAGATGAGAAACTTATAGAATTTATGTCTAGAGTGCCTGAAAGTACAGTGTTAATTTTTTTGTAGAAACAGATATAGATAAAAAGACCAGATTATATAAGAAGATAAAGGAAATAGGTTGTGTAGTAGAACTCAACAAGCCAAGTTATGAAGATTTGAAAATGTGGTGTTTGGGACTTATTATAAAAAGAGAAGAAGAATATTACAGAAACTAATATGGATTTGCTACTTTCTTATGCGGGTCAAAGTATGGAAAAATTTAAAGAATGAGTTAGATAAGTTGCTGGCTTATATTGGGGATAAAGAAGTAATAGATAGAAGTGATATAGATTCTATAGTTACTATAAATGCAGAAAATAAAAATATTTGATATGATACGTTTTATAATAGCCAAACAGACAAATAAAGCTATGGAATTATATAAGGATTTATTGATAATGAGAGAACCGGCGATGAGGATTCTAGCTCTTATCAGTAGGCAATTTAGTCAGTTGTTTCAGGTAAAGGGACTTATGTTGGAGAGTTTGACAAAAAAAGCAAATAGCAAGTTTATTGGGTATATCAGAATATGCAAGTAGTCAAATAATGGGAAGATGTACCGGTTTTGATAAGAAGAACTTAAAGGCATATGTTTTACATTGTTTAGAGCTTGAACAAGCTGTAAAAATGGGTGAGTTGAATGAAAGCTTGGCAGTAGAACTTTTGATAATGGGAGAATAATAAAAAGCACGATTCTGACGGGAAATCGTGCTTTTGGTTTTAATTATATATTATTTACAGACTTTGATAATCTAGCAATTTTACGAGCAGCGTTATTTTTGTGATAAACACCCTTAGAAGCTGCTTTGCTAATTTCTATGATAGCTGATTTTAATGTATCAGCTGCAACAGTCTTATCAGCTAAAGCTATAGCGCTCTCAACTTTCTTGATTGCAGTTTTAACCTTTGATTTTATTGATTTATTTCTTTCAGTTCTAATCGCTGCAACTTCAATTCTTTTCTTAGCAGATTTAATATTAGCCAACTTTTTATACCTCCATTAAAATGTTTAAAAGTTAGTTAGCATCGAAGTCTGGACACGGACAGTTCAATGTAAACATACTAATACATTTTTATGCAAACTTTAACTAAATGTCAAGTGTTTTAAATTTTATTTGTATCTTTTTTTCTGTTGCTATTAAATATAGACAAAACAATGCCGGTATTAAGAAGTAGTATGGTAACTTATCACTAATATCTAATATAAGGGAATTGTTCGTTATATCTTGGAAAGAGGATAACAAATTATTTATTATATGTAGAGCTAAAGTAAATTTTTAAGGAACGTTTTTTTGCTATATATATATCCGTATATAATACCGTCTATAGCTGTATAGCCTATTTGAACAGGTTGCCAATGCCATATACCAAAAGACAAACCGGAAACCAGTATAGGAAACCAAAATTTATTAGTTAATCTTTCGGCAGCTTTAAATATAATACCTCTAAACATAAGCTCTTCTACTAAAAGGTCCCAGTATGACAGTGGATAATAAAATCCATATAAAAGGATCATTTCCGGTTTTCCATATATTGTCAAAAGATTGTATACTTTCTCCCAAATAAGGAATGGTAGTGGAGAATAAATCTAAAATATTAAAATATATCATAGTAATGCCACCGAGTCCTAAGCTCATAAATACTATATAAATATAATCTTTATTAGATAAGCTTTTTATCCTTTGAATAGAAGAAGGCACAATAGATAGCGAGGAATATAAGACTTAGGATAAGGCAAACATATGTATCAGATTCATAATATCCCATATTCATAAAGAGTGGAAAGTCTAAAATTGCATTTTTGTACAAATGAATATATAGATATAGTTAAAAAAATTGTGAAAGCACAAATTAAAAATTCTAAAGCTGAGTTTTTTTGTTTTTAATTGTTTGGACATAATTATAATTCCTTTCGTTTGTTTTAATAGTAGCAGTATTATAGCATATAAATATATTTTGTCTATAAAGTTTTTTTGTGAGTTTTTAAATTTGAAAATATACTGATACTTATGGTTGCAATATTTATAAGATAGATGATATTATATAAGCTAGGAAATAAGAAAAAAAGGGGTAATATATGGCAATAATTGATCAGAGTAAGATTAGAAATTTTTGTATTATAGCACATATTGATCATGGTAAGTCCACTCTTGCTGATAGAATAATAGAAAAAACAGGTTTGCTTACAAGTAGGGAAATGCAGGCTCAAGTTCTTGATAATATGGAACTTGAAAGAGAAAGAGGAATTACAATTAAATCTCAAGCTGTCAGAACTGTATATAAAGCTAAAGATGGAGAAGAATATATATTCAATTTAATAGATACACCGGGGCACGTTGACTTCAATTATGAGGTTTCACGTTCTTTGGCCGCTTGTGATGGAGCAATTTTGGTTGTAGATGCCGCACAAGGTATAGAGGCGCAGACTTTGGCGAATGTATACTTGGCTTTAGATCATGACCTTGAGGTGTTGCCGGTTATAAATAAAATTGATTTACCAAGTGCCAATCCTGAATATGTAGCTCATGAGATAGAAGATGTAATAGGTATAGAGGCTATGGATGCGCCTAAGATATCTGCTAAAGTGGGTTTAAATATAGAGGACGTTTTAGAAAGTATAGTGCATAAAATCCCTGCTCCAAAAGGGGATAGTAATTCACCTTTGCAAGCACTTATCTTTGACTCTATTTATGATGCATATAGAGGGGTTATAGTATTTGTAAGAGTAAAAGAGGGCAGAGTAAAAAAAGGTGATATGATACACATGCTTGCAACGGGTGCTAAAGAAAGCGTAGTGGAAGTCGGATATTTCGGTGCAGGTCAATTTATAGCTTGTGATGAACTTAGTACAGGTATGGTTGGTTATATAACTGCCAGTATAAAGAATGTAAAAGATACAAGAGTAGGTGATACCATAACTTTAGTAGATAATCCTTGTAAGGAGGCCTTACCGGGCTATAAAAAAGTTACACCTATGGTTTATTGTGGTCTTTATCCGGCAGATGGAGCAAAATATAATGATTTGAGAGATGCCTTGGAAAAGTTGCAGTTGAATGATGCTTCTCTTTTCTATGAACCTGAGACTTCTCTTGCCTTGGGTTTTGGTTTTCGTTGTGGATTTTTAGGTCTATTACATCTTGAAATTATTCAGGAAAGGTTAGAAAGAGAATATAATCTTGATTTAGTAACAACGGCTCCGGGAGTTGTGTATAATGTATACAAAACAAATGGAGAAATGATAAGTCTTACAAATCCTTCAAATCTTCCTGATCCGAGTGAAATAGAAAGAATGGAAGAGCCTATGGTTTCGGCTGAAATAATGCTTACAAAAGAGTTTGTAGGTGCTATTATGACTTTATGTCAAGAAAGGCGTGGAACATATATAAGTATGGAATATATAGAAGAGAATAGAGCTATACTTAAATATGATTTACCTTTAAATGAAATTATTTATGACTTCTTTGATGCACTCAAGTCAAGGTCAAGAGGTTATGCCTCTTTAGATTATGAGTTGAAAGCTTACGTTCCATCTACTCTTTGCAAGCTTGATATACTTATAAATAAGGAACAGGTAGATGCGCTTTCATTTATAGTACATTCAAGTTCTGCCTATGAACGTGGAAGAAAAATGTGTGAAAAATTAAAAGAAGAGATACCAAGACATTTATTTGAGATACCTATACAGGCGGCAGTTGGAGGTAAAGTTATAGCTAGAGAGACTGTGAAAGCTATGCGTAAAGACGTACTTGCAAAATGTTATGGTGGAGACATTAGTAGAAAAAGAAAACTTCTTGAAAAGCAAAAAGAGGGAAAGAAACGTATGCGTCAGATAGGTAGTGTTGAAATACCACAAAAAGCGTTTATGAGCGTACTTAAATTAGATGAAGAATAGGTATAATATATAATGAAAAAGAAATTGGAACTATATATACATATTCCTTTTTGCATTAAGAAATGTAAATATTGTGATTTTTTATCCGGTCCTTCAGATGAAGAAACAAAGCAAGCTTATGTTAAACAACTCATAAAAGAAATTAGAGCGCAATCTAAATATTATAAAGATTATCAAGTATCTACTATTTTTATAGGTGGAGGTACTCCGTCCGTTCTTAGCGGTTCCGGAATATGCGACATTATGAGTGCGATATATGAAAATTTCATAGTAGAAGCCAGTGCCGAAATAAGTATAGAATGTAATCCTGGCAGTGTAGATGCAGAGAAATTAGGCTATTACAAACAATCGGGTATAAATAGAATAAGTATAGGCTTACAAAGTGCAGATAATAAAGAATTGAAATTACTTGGACGTATACATACTTATGAAGAATTTTTGGATACATATCAAAAAGTTAGAGAATGTGGTTTTGATAATGTTAATATTGATTTGATGAGTGCTATTCCTGCTCAAAGTTTTAGTAGTTATAAGACTACCTTAAAAAAAGGTAGTTATGTTAAAACCTGAACACATATCGGCATATTCTCTCATTTTAGAAGAGGGAACACCTTTTTATGAGTATTTTTCTACCAAAGAGGGTAAAAAACATTTGCCGACTGAAGAAGTAGATAGGCAGATGTATAAGTTTACTAAAGAATACTTGGCAAAAAACGGTTATGAAAGATATGAGATAAGTAATTATGCTAAAAAAGGGAGAGAATGTAGACATAATATAGGTTATTGGACAGGAGTTGAATACTTAGGCTTAGGACTTGGAGCTTCAAGTATGGCTATGGATAGACGTTTTCATGTAGAAAGGGATATGAAAAAAAGTATCTTAATATGGATTTTTTTCTAAGGATTTGATGGGTTTATATCAAGATTTAGAAGAGCTGAGTGAAATTGATAAGATGGAAGAGTTTATGTTCTTAGGTTTAAGGTTAACTAAAGGAGTATCAAGTAGTGAATTTTTTTGGTAAGTTCGGCTTAAATATGTTTAAAGTTTTTGAAAAAACCATAGAAAGAAATACTTTATTGAAATTTTTAGAGTATAAACAACCATATTTATATTTAACAGATAGAGGGCTTGATTTAAGTAATAGAATAATGAGTGAATTTTTTTATTTGATAGGGATTAGGGTAATAGGGATGTTTATAAATTAAATATATTTAGTATTTATTTAAAAAAATATTACAATTAAATTAAATATATATATATATATATATATCAGTTGACAAGAAGATACAGATATATTATGATTAGATACAATTTTTTTATAAAATTATGAAATTTGGATTGTATAATAATTGTTGTTAAGATAGTGTTAAGTACGATATACTAATTTCCAAAAAGAAAGTAAAATGAAAATAAGGAGTAGATATGAAGTATAGTATTAAAAAGATTTGCTTTGCTTTTATGTATTGTTGTTTACATCTATGTTGTTTCTCAATATTTTTACAATAAATACTTTAGCGGCAACAGGTACTGTTACCATAGTTCGTAAACTGGAAGATGGAACAGTCATAGATACAGAAGTAATAAATAAGAATGTAGGGGATAACTATTCTTCAGGAGTTAATAAAGGCGGAAAGGTACAATACGAAGACGGAAAAGTTTCTAACTGGGAAAAAGATGGAGTTAGATACATTTATTCAATGATGCCAGAAGATTCAGCACCGGCAAACGGTAAGGTTAAGGAAGAAGCGCAAACGGTAACTTATATATATAGCAGATATGATGATGCGAGAACTATTACAGTTCATAGAAATCTGCCATCAGATTATGACGGATATAATAATACAGTGGTTATTAAGCTGCCAAAGACGGCACCTATGAAAGGTATGCCGGCTTTTACTAATGTAAGGTATCGTAATAAATTGTATAAGGATCCGGAGTGGGATATATATGGGAACTCATCAATTTGGGAGTATTATTTTGGTGATAATTTTTATATTTTACCTGAGTCTGAGAAACAAAAATATAAAAATGACCCAGATGGATATGCATCTTCTTGGAATGGACGTGGTAGTGGATTTTGGGATATGCTTGCGGGTAGAGTATTAAGAACTTATGCTTATAATACTAAACCCGATGGTAGCGGTACTTATTATAAGACAGGAGTTCCATTTCCGGAGGATGCTCCGGATAATCTGGAATTATATGTAATGTCGACTACTCCAACGCATATGGCGAGTCTTTTTAGAGAGGTGCAAAAAGTTAAGCCTGTTATTTATTTGGAACAAAATCCAAATTACTTAACTGTGCCTACAGCTTACAATGTAGATAAATCCGGTAGTCTCCATTATAAGGCAAAATTAGACTTTTCGAATATTAGAGATGCTATGCGTGTTCTCTGGGGACGTTCAGATAAGATAATATCTTGGAAGGGTTATGTAAGACCTGTTCTAGATAGAAGATTACAATTTGACCAGGAAGTACAGATAGCTTTTGAAAGTACATGGCAACGATTAGATCCTGAAAAGCAGGCAGAACTGGGTGCCACCAATATACGTTATGAGGGAAATAGAACTATCTTTACTTTTTCAACTGAGCGTATGGAAAGATTTAAGAACCAAGATGGTGATTATGAGATAAATATTCCTGTAACCCTCATACCTAAAAGAGATTTTGTCAAGCTTTCCTTTGAAGAGTTTATGAAGCCTATGTGGCTTTCAGTTGCAGATAACTTTGAAGAGGGACTTAATGCCATAATTACTGATGAAAGCTATATGTCTATAGCTACATCACCAAATCCGGTTATAAAAGTAGGTGGACAAATTAACTTGGAAATTACGGGAGATACGGGTGCTTATGGTGGTATAAGAACATATACCAATGGTGATCCTAAAGCGGATGATGTTTACGCTCGTCTTTTCCCATTTGGAAAGTTAAATGTAGACTTTTATGAGGTACAAACAGGAGCTGATGGAAGCTTAAATGAAGTACAAGCCTTAACTTCTCCTAGAAACAAAAAAGGAGAGGTAGAAAATAGTACACAATGGACTTATAGAGGTAGAAGTAAACATGCCAGATATGAAAATCTGGATGCACAAAACTATGCAAATTCTTTCTTTATGACAGATAGTAGGGATACTGTTCCTACAAATTTGGAGGCTGAAAATATAAAAGAGCCTGTAAATATTACACATCCTGATATAGATGGATATACTTTTATAGGTATGAAAGATAAAAATGCGGACGGTTCAAAGATAGCCGGTTTTGATACTTTTGATTATACCTATGGACATGATAATATACCGGCAGATGGAGTAAATGTCATAAATCCAAAGCTTAGAAGATTATATTATATTAAAAATTCATCTATTATAGTAAGACACATTACTGTTGATCCGGATGGAAATGAAACTGAGATTGCAGATAGAGAATACTACTCAGGTAATATAGGAGAAGCTTATACGACGAAGTATAAAGAAAATGGTATTCCGTATAACGGTTCTGTATATAAGTATATAAAAACTGCCGATTATACAGATCCTGTAAGTGGAGAGTATAAAGATAAGGTTCAAACGATAACTTATGTTTATAGTCTTGGCGGTGCTGTTGTTGCCAGATACGTTATAGAGGGTACAGATACAGAATTGTTAAATTCCGAAGCTATGCCGACAGCTAAGGTAGTAAAGAAAGAGAATTCAAATATAGGAGAAGCCTATTCTATACCTAGTGATAGTGTAGATATTCCTGAGTTACTTTATGATGCTGAGGGCAATGCGTATAAATACAGTAAAGATAGAGAAGATACGAAAACTTTTGGAAATAAGCCTGTATCACCTAGAAGTGGAGAGGTAGCTTTAGAACCGAAAACTGTAGTTTTTGAATATGTGCCTGTTTATGGTGATGTTATAGTTCATTATGTAGATGAAGAAGGAAATACTATTTATCACGATGTGGTCAATACGGAGCTTACTAATGTAAAGAAGAATGGACCAAGCTATAATACTTTTGCTTGATGCTTATTCAAGTATAAATTATAATGGTAAAGTTTATAAGTTTAAGACTGTAGCTCCTAATGATGAAGACAAACAAAATGGTATTCTAAAAGAGGGTAGAATAGAAGTAACTTATATCTATACTTTGGACAAGGATATGGATATAGACATACACAAAACAGTTTCAAGAGCTGATGGTAGTGATGAAGGAGAGCGTCTTTTACTAAAAGACGAGGAAGAAGTATTCACATATAAGATAAGTACGCCACTACCTAAAGAGTTAAATGCAAAGGACTTTGAATTTAAAGATAGATTAAGTGATGCTTTAAAATTTGAAAATGTAAAAATTAAATTCCTTGCAACCGGTAGTGAAGCCAGTGCGGTAACGCCAAGTCCGTATAGCTTAAATATGACAAGCAATTCTGAAGCCAGTCCGTCAGAAGCGGAAGAGCTTAGTGTATATTCAGATAGATCAAATATTCCTAAGGGAGAGTTTTTAAGCTTAGAGGAGCTTGGAGATTTAGTTGAAGCGAAAATAGATTTGAATGATATAAGTCTTAAGATTACGGATAAGGATTTTCTTGATAGTATAAAAGGTGGAAGTATAGTAGTAGCAATAGATGCAAGAGTTTTCTATCCTAACTATCATGAAGATGATTTGCCGAATGGTATACCAAATAGAGCTAGTGTCAAAGTTAATGGAAATACCCATTTAAGTAATATAGTTTATGTAGAACCATTTAAATCTAAAACACCTAAGAACACACCAAATGGCGGTGGCGGTCGTTCCGGTGGAGGCGGTGGTGGTGGAGTAACTCCTAACCCACCTAGAAAGAACGATAATCCGGTAGGGCCAACAGTACCAAAGGATAATAAACCAAATGAACCGGGGCTTAATGAGCCACCTAAATCAAAATGGAGAGGGCGGTATGTCTATAAAGTCAGATGTTCCAGCCGGTGTAAATAGAGATGAATCAAGTGATGTGGTGCGTATATTAAAGAAAGTTCCAAAAAAACAGGAGATAATAATAATTTAGTTTTATTAATCTCTATATTTGGAATGGCACTTATCTCTATAGTATTTCTTTTTAGAAGAAGTAAAAAAAATAAAGAATAGTATAAAAGTAAAAAGCACCAAGTCTTAATTATATATAATTGAGATAGGTGCTTTTTATTTATCTAATAAGATTTCAAATAAGGCTATAAATATTTTTCAATTATAATATTTGAGAAATATATATTATTAAAACTTATTAAATATAACAATTTTAGCTATTCATATAAAAAAAGTATTATGTTATAATACTAAAGATAAAATTTAATGGAGGTTAGTTGAAATGGCTAATAAATGGGTATACCTTTTTAGTGAAGGTGATGCTACTATGAGAAATACTCTTGGTGGTAAGGGGCAAACCTTGCAGAGATGACAAAGCTTGGTTTACCTGTTCCTCAAGGATTTACAGTTACAACTGAGGCTTGTACAAGATATTATGATGACGGAGAAAAAAATCAACGATGAAATCATAGCTCAAATTATGGAAAACATAACAAAGCTTGAGGAAATCGCAGGTAAGAAATTTGGTGATAAAGAAAATCCGCTTTTAGTATCTGTTCGTTCAGGTGCAAGAGCATCAATGCCTGGTATGATGGATACAATCTTAAACTTAGGTCTTAATGAAGAAGTTGTAGAAACTCTTGCTGCTAAGTCAGGAAATCCACGTTGGGCTTGGGATTGCTACAGAAGATTTATCCAAATGTTCTCTGATGTAGTTATGGAAGTTGGTAAGAAGTATTTTTGAAGCTCTTATTGATGAAATGAAAGAGAAAAAAGGAGTTACTCAAGATACAGATTTAACAGCAGAGGACTTAAAAGTTCTTGCTAATCAATTTAAAGCTGAGTACAAATCTAAGATTGGTGCAGAGTTCCCTGCAGATCCTAAAGAGCAATTACTTGCAGCTATTAAGGCAGTATTCCGTTCTTGGAACAATCCACGTGCAAATATATATAGAAGAGATAATGATATTCCATATTCTTGGGGTACAGCTGTAAACGTACAAATGATGGCATTCGGTAATATGGGTGAAACATCAGGTACAGGTGTTGCATTTACTCGTGATCCTGCTACAGGTGAGAAGAAACTTATGGGTGAGTTCCTTATGAACGCACAAGGTGAGGACGTTGTTGCCGGTGTACGTACACCTCAACACATTGATCAATTAAAAGAAGTTATGCCTGAAGTTTATGAAGAGTTCGTAGGTATCTGTAATACTCTTGAAAATCACTATAGAGATATGCAAGATATGGAGTTTACTATCGAGGATAAGAAACTTTATATGCTTCAAACAAGAAATGGTAAGAGAACAGCTTTTGCAGCTCTTAAGATTGCTTGTGATTTAGTTGATGAAGGTATGATTACAGAAGAAAAAGCTGTAACTATGATAGATCCTAGAAACTTAGATACACTTCTTCACCCAACATTCGATACAGAAGCTATAAAGAAAGTTGAGCCTATAGCTAAGGCACTTGCCGCATCTCCTGGAGCAGCTAGCGGACAAATAGTATTTACAGCTACAGATGCTAAGAATTGGGCAGAAAAAGGTAAAAAGGTTGTTTTAGTAAGACTTGAGACATCTCCTGAAGATATCGAAGGTATGAAAGCTGCTCAAGGTATTCTTACAGTTCGTGGTGGTATGACATCACACGCTGCTGTTGTTGCTCGTGGTATGGGTACTTGCTGTGTATCAGGTTGTTCAGATATCGTAATGGATGAAGATAACAAGGTATTTAAGTTAAATGGAAAAGAGTATCATGAAGGAGATGTAATTTCATTTGATGGTACAACAGGTAAGATCTATGATGGTGCTATACCAACAGTAGAAGCACAAATCGTAGGAGAGTTTGGTAGAATTATGGAGTGGGCAGATAAATATAGAACACTTAAAGTTCGTACAAATGCTGATACTCCTGAAGATGCAAAGAAAGCACGTGAGTTAGGTGCAGAGGGTATAGGTCTTTGCCGTACAGAGCATATGTTCTTTGAAGGCGATAGAATTGACGCATTCAGAGAGATGATTTGTTCAGATACAGTAGAAGAGAGAGAAGAAGCTCTTGCTAAGATTCTTCCTGTACAACAAGGAGATTTCGAGAAGTTATATGAAGCTCTTGAAGGACATCCTGTTACAATCAGATTCCTTGATCCACCTCTACATGAGTTCGTTCCAACAGAGGAAGCTGATATAGAGAAACTTGCAAAGGCAAAAGGAAAGAGTGTTGCTGATATTAAAGCAATCATTGCTTCATTACATGAATTCAACCCAATGATGGGACATAGAGGTTGCCGTCTTGCTGTTACTTATCCTGAAATAGCTAAGATGCAAACATCTGCTGTTATTCGTGCAGCTATCAATGTTGCTAAGAAGCATCCAGATTGGAATATTAAGCCGGAGATTATGATTCCACTAGTTGGAGAAGTCAAAGAGCTTAAATATGTTAAGAAATTTGTAGTAGAAACAGCTGATGCTGAAATAAAGGCAGCAGGTGTAGATCTTAAGTATGAAGTAGGTACTATGATAGAGATACCTAGAGCAGCTCTTACAGCTGATGAAATAGCTAAAGAAGCTGAATTCTTCTGCTTCGGTACAAATGACCTTACACAGATGACTTTCGGTTTCTCAAGAGATGATGCAGGTAAGTTCTTAGATGCTTACTATGATGCTAAGATTTTTGAGAATGATCCATTTGCTAAACTTGATCAAACAGGTGTTGGTAAACTTATGGAAATGTCTATTAAGCTTGGTAAACCAGTTCGTCCGGAATTACATATCGGTATTTGTGGTGAGCATGGTGGTGATCCTTCATCAGTTGAGTTCTGTCATAAGATAGGTCTTGACTATGTAAGCTGTTCTCCATTTAGAGTTCCAATAGCTAGACTTGCAGCAGCACAAGCAGCAATTAATAATAGATAATTTAATTTTATAAAGGGAGCTGTAAAAGATGAGAAATCATTTTTTTACAGCTCTTTTTGACTCTTTGTCAAGGGTTGGGGTGATTATTTTTTTGTGAGTATAAGACTTGGTCTTATACTCACTTTTTAACGGAGAAGAAAATGCGGTTTCTAAAATTAGGGCTATAGGACAAAAAGTGTGTGAAAAAACCGATATGATAGTTGATATTTCAACGGTTATATCGGTTTAATCTTTTTTGAGAAAAGATTAAGGGTGGACAAAAAGTGTGTGTAATATCTCATTAGAATATTGGAAAATCAATGCTAAAACGTGGTATATCTTCCTTAGAATTAGTTTTTATGGAGGATTGTGTTATGAAGCAAGTAAATTGTCCCGTTTGCAATGACAAATGCATAAAGCACGGTAAGATAAAATCTGGATCTCAAAGGTGGTTTTGCAAGTCCTGTAAGTTAGCGTTTACACCAAAGATAGACAATGATACTAAACAGCTTCAGCAGTTTTTAAATTGGCTATTCAGTAAAGAAGTGCAGAGTAATATGTCAGGTGGTGGAAGAACTTTTAGAAGAAAAACCTCCAAGTTTTGGGATATATGGGCTATGTCACCAAAGATTGAGGATACAAAAGATGTTCTGTATTTAGATGGCATATATCTATCGCGCAAATCGTGTATTTTGATATGCTGTGACAAAGATTATGTGTTAGGGTGGTATCTATGCAGATATGAGTATTCAGGAGCCTGGGAGGCTCTAATGAGCCGTATAGCAGAACCTAAGGTGGTCGTGTCAGATGGTGGAACAGGGTTTAGAAAAGCCCTTAAGAAAAAGTGGCCTAAGGCAAAGCATCAAAGATGTGTATTTCACGTATTTTCACAGGTTAAAAGATATACAACGAGTAGACCAAATACTTTAGCAGGTCTAGAGCTTTATGCACTAACCAGGGATCTGTTTGATGTTAAAAGTGTTGAAGATTCAAAGGTATGGGTTAATCGTTTTAAAGGTTGGATTGTAAAGCACAAACGTTTTTTAAGTGAAGTAACATATGATGAAAATGGCAAATCAAAACCTAAGCATGAGAGACTGATAAAGGCTGAAAAATCAATTCTAAGACTGCTTAATGACAATACTCTATTTACATATCTTGATGAAGAATTAAGGGATGAATTTAAAATCCCATCGACCAACAATAGAATCGAAGGTGGTGTAAATGCTTGTCTTAGGGAGATGCTGCATAACCATAGAGGATTATCTGTTGAGAGAAGAATTAAAGCGGTTTTTTGGTGGTGCTATATGCACTCACCAAAACCGCTTTCTGCTTCTGAGATATTAAAAACAATGCCTACAAACAAGAGCATAGATGATATTTACAAGAAGATGACCGCCAAGAAACAACTAGAAAACTCTATTCCTATGTGGGGTGATGCAGTTGTATGGAGTGAGCTTCACCATTCAAGTAATTATCCAGTTTACTGGGATTAGGCACACACACTTTTTGTCCTATATCCCTAAAATTATACCCTTAATTTATCAAGTAGATACTTACCATAAATTATATTGATTAAATTGAGGGGCTTGATTTTTTTGATCTTCCAAGACTTATACTAGGAGTATTAATTATATATAAATATTATATAGCTTTTAATATATATATATATAATTTTTAATAAAAATATTAATAAATCCTAAAAGGAAGATAGAGTGATGAAGAATAAAAAAATTAAAGAATGTAATAGATAGAGTGGTAGTATGTTTTTTTAATTCTAAGTATGATTTTCGGTTCAACTCACATACCTACCATATTAGGTGGAAATGTTGCCAGCCCCTCAAATACTATTAGAATAAATACTATGGCTACCGATAATGATGCCGATGAAGATATAGTGGATAGTGAAGAAAAAACAGAGGGCAATTTTATTTATGTAGTCAGAGGAGATAAAATTGTAATAAAGGGTCTTGTAGATGATTTTACGGGAAGTTCTATAGAGATACCGGCTGAAATAGAGGGTAAAAAAGTTTCTGAGATAGCTGATAATGCCTTTTATTTAAAAAATCTCAGTCAGCTTACCTTTGAGTCAGCTATGGAGCTTAAGAAAATAGGTGCTTATGCTTTTGCAGGAAATGAACTTATAAATATAGATTTTCCGGATAGCATAGAAGAAATAGCCGCATCAGCTTTTAGAGATAATGAGCTTGTAAACCTGAATCTTAATAAGGTTAAAAAAGTAGGCGAGAATGCTTTTATAAACAATATAATAAATAGTCTTGATTTGGGTACGGAATTAAAAGAAATAGAAGCAGGAGCCTTTAAAAATAATAATTTAAAGGAAGTCAATATACCGGCAAGTCTTGAAAAAGTGGGCGAAGATATATTTGCAGACAATAAAAGATTTGTAAAGCTGATAAATGCGTCCTCTAATGCAAATGTAGGTGTAGAGGGTAAGATTCCGTCTATGCAAACCAAAGAGGATGCTTATGGCTATGTTATAGATCCGGTTGCAGTTAAAATAAGCTTTTATAGACAAGGATACGGGCAGAGAGCTGCTTGATACTATAACCATAGGTGATGATCTAAGCTCCTTGGACTATGTATATGCCAAGGGAATAGAGAGGGAGTATAAACCGCCTGTATTACAAGCTTATAAGCTATATAGCGAAAATAATGAAGATATTAACAGTATCAGATTTACACCGGATAGAGATAATTATGAGTTAAAAATAGAGTATGTAAAGAAAAGTGAGTCTATAGAGCTTAAATTAAAAGACAGGTATATGCCCTTGATTGGAATAAATGAGAGTAAGGAGGATGTACTTGCTAAATTACGTAGTTTTATAGTAGCAAGAAACAGTAGGGGTGAAGATTTAAGTTCAAACGTTGAGATAAGTCCTGAGGATATAGATACAACAAATGAAGGTAGAGTATATGAGATTTTTTATACTTTAAGAGATGAGGACAGCGGTGAGGTTAAGTACTTAAGTACACATGTGTATGTAGGTACTGATATGAAAAACTTTCCCATAGGACATGACTGGGTACTAGGGGATTTTTGGTATGGAGGAGATAGCGGAGAGTCAAACAATATTCCGGGACCTAACAAACTTGTAGGACTTTCTGCACAGGGAATGCAAAAAATAGCTACCAATAAGGAGCTTGTCTTACCACATATAAATCCTACTACCGGAGATAGAATAACCGCTACTGTAAATCATAGGTGGGATCCTATACCTGATAATAGAAAATTTGCAAATCAGGGCTTGAGAAGTGTTGAAGTATTTGAAGACGGAATAAGAAGCTTGGAGCTTTCATTTTTTGCAAATAATCCTCAGCTTGAAAGAGCGGATATACCCAATATCGAAGAGATAAAAGACGCAGTTTTTGCCGGTGATACGGCATTGACGGAATTTGATTTTTCCAAGCTTAGAAAAGTCGGTGATAGCGCTTTTAGTAATACAGGTATAAAAACTCTTATAGCACCTGAGCTTATACAGGGAGCTTATGCAAGTTTCAGAAATACACCTATAGGTACGGATGAAAGCTATCCGAACGGTATCTATCTACCTAAAATGGAAAAGATTTTCGGCTATATGTTTGAAAATACAAAGTTGAAATATATAGATAAGGAGAAACAATTTCCAAATGCCACTGTCATAGATGCTGTGGCTTTCGGTAATTGTGAGCTGGTAGAAAGCATAAGCCTGCCGGGAATAACAAAGATAGATGTGGGAGCCTTCAGATGGAACGAGAAAAACCGCAGCTTGTATGCCCCTGATGTGTTGGAAATAGGGGACGCAGGCTTTTTTGGCAACCGTGCTCTTAAAAATGTGGATTTACCTAAGCTTGTTACATTGGGAAGTATAGCTTTTATGTCGGATTATAATGTAGGATATGCAAGCATAGAAAGCATAAATTTGCCTGAGGTTCAAACTATAGGTGATAGAGCTTTTAGATATCAAAAAATAAAAGGTACCATAACTTTACCCAAGGTACTTACAATAGGTGATGAAGCCTTTACACTTAACAATATAGAAGCGGCAAATTTCCCTGTGATACAGACTATGGGTACGAGAATATTTTTTAACGAAGGCTTTGCTGACGGAAACAGAGACGGAATACCTGATTATAATCCGGGTATGAAATTTCTAGGCTATTATATACCTGTGTATACAAATGAAAATACGACACTTATAAATAGAGAAAATTATATTATAAATCCTAAAGAAGGAAATACCGGTGTATATGATGAAGATGATTTTACTTGGGATACTGCAGATACTAATAAGGTTACAGGTTTTTACCACAAAGGGAAAGGTTAAATATATAGCAAATAATTACGAGCTTGTTTTGCCGGATAGAGCTACCTCTATAGCTCCTTATGCTTTCAATTCTGAAAAAATAAGGAAGATACGTGCTGAAAATGTAACTGTGGTAGGTGATTTTGCTTTTGAACGTAATAATTTTTGAAAATATAGAATTACCTAAGTTAAAAGAAGTTGGAAGAAATGCTTTTGCATTAAATGTGGCGACCGAAGATAAAAAAATAAGAAGTATGGACTTATCAAATCTTGAGAAAGTGGGAGTAAATTCGTTTTGGCATTTGGGTTTGGAAAGTGTAAATGTTCCTAAGTTGACAGAAGTGGTTGAAAATGCTTTTGCAAATAACAGAATAAAAGATGTTTACGCACCTAAGCTTAAAAAGATTGGAAATGGTGCTTTTGGTGGAAATAAAATAGCTGAATTAACTGCAGCCTCTTTTCCGGAGCTTGAATATGTGGGTTCGGGTGCATTTTATCTCAATAGTATAGATAAGATAGATTTACCGAAATTAACCTTTTCTTATGGAAGCGTGGAATATATTAATGCCGATATATGGAGAAGCAAACCTCTTATATGGGATTTACATGGTAAGGTTAAGCCTTATGAGGGAAATACACCTAAGGAGGCGGCTGAAGCTAAATACAGATTTGGTATGGGGGGAAATAAAGGGCCTTTCAGATATCTTATAAATCCGGACAAAAGTATAGGAGCACATTATACCGATTTGGAGAGACACGCGGCCGAGCCTAAGGCAATTATACTTACAGACGGCTTAAATGCCGACGGAACGGTAAATCGTACAAATGCTTTCGGGCATAAGGAAACTTTTGAAGAACTTAGCTATGTATACAAAGGACAGACTGTAAGAACAAGAAATAGAACGGCTATAATTAATCCGAGTACGGTTTTAGTTAAATATAGAACAGATGACGGTTTGGCTTTTGATGGAAATGACGGTAGACCTAAGCTTGACGATTATAGAGAGTATATATACGAAGAACAAAGCAGACAGCTGGAAACAGGTGCTTTTGAAAGCGGTAAGAATTATAAAGCAGCCGCTATAGACGGTTATGTACTATATAGCAGTACGGATGCTGAAAATCATACGGTTTTAGGTAAGGATAATGTAGATGTAAGTTATCAGACTGAGGGTAACAGAACGGACAGAGAGATTACTTTTGTATACAAAAAAATAGACGATACTGTATCCGGAGGTGCAAAATTGCAATATGGTATATCGGATGCTAACGGGGTCAATATAATTGCTCAGGAGGGAACCTATTATACAAGATGGCAACCTGCAAATGTATTGACAAAATTTATAATAAGTGATGTTACAAAGGTCATAAAAAAAGGAAAAATTAAAATCAGTATAGACAGTCCATATATAGACCCTAAAACTGTAGCTATAGATAACGGCTCCGGTTCCTCCGTTTGGTATGATTCCGATTCGTGGTTTGCTGATGATAAGGGTATAGAAATAAAGCTGAAGGAAAATATACCTATAGGAAGTCCTTTAGATGCACATATAAATTTTGCATTTAAAAGAGGTATAAGTCCGGACGGTGCAAGTATCAATTTGAAAATGACTTTACTAGATGAAAATAACGGCAGATATGAGAAGATAGCTGAGTCCAAACTTGTAAATGTAAAGCAATATTATGCTATAAGACCAAGACTGTTGGTGCATTACCCTAATAATCTGGTGGGTTATCCGTATAATCAAAACGGAGATTTTGTGAGCGGACCAAGAGATCTTGGAAGACTTAGAGATATAGCAAATACTAAGGCTGTTGTAGAAAATCCTGATATAAGAGAATATTACTATACTATAGAGGATTTATATTTTAATGTAAACAGTATTTCTTTAGTAACAGTATTGCCTAAATATACAGCTGTAAGAGATGACGGAACTGAGGAAGAAAGGACTGCACAGTTTGATGCAAGTATAAATCCTGACTGGAAGCTTTCAAGTGATGGTAAAAGTGTACAATTTAGTAAAACATTAGTCTTAAGTACAAGAAACACAGGAAATATAGAAAATGTTATACCTAGTTTGAAATTAAAATTTCCGGGAGCAAAAGAAAATGTTGATATAGAAAATAAATCATTTGCTTATTTCGGTCAAGCTAAAGATTTTAGAGATGTAAATGATTATCCTACTGTTGCCGCACGCGGCAGATTAGGTATAGGTGATATATTGACTGTCAGACCTTTATATATTACTCCGGAGCATATTTATTTTGATGATATAAAGGCGGAGAAAAGGGGTGGAGAGCGTCCAAGACGAGTTTGGGAAAACTGGGAGCTTAAGACTTATCTTTATGATAATAACGAAGACAGAAAAAAAGAAATTGCCTATGAGCTTAATGTAGCCGCTACAAATGAGGCAACAGATTATAAAAATGTTTCTATTATAGACTATGATTTGGATTCCAGACTGTATTATTCAGGGCTTGCCTTTTTAAATACACCTTTAGAAGCAGGAAATATGGATGTAGATATACTGGCATATAAAAAAATCGGAACTTATATAAATCCTGCAGCCGATACTCTTGTGTTTGAGAAAAGGGCAAAGATAGATAGTGCAAATAATATAAGCTTTGCAAAGGCGGATATAGACTACATACAGATAAAAATACCGGATACACAGGAAATTCCTCTTTCAAAGGATTTAAGGTTTTTAATACTTGCAAAAGTAAAGGATACAAACAGAAATCTACTTAGTGCAGGTATGGATAATGATGTACTTAGGAATGAAGCTTTATTCCTAGGTAATCGCTATGCAAAGGGTACTGATATAAATGCAGGTGCAAGACCTGATGGAGAGATGTATAATAATCTTTCTGAAAACACCATAATAGAAAGAAGTGCAAAGGTAGATGTACTGGCATATAAAATACTTATAACTGCTATGAAAGAGTTGGCATATGAAGAAGAACCGGATAAATATCCTATCTATCCCGAAGCTGATTCTACCGGAGCGGTAGTAGAGGGGCAAAAAGGAGCTTATCATATATACCTGAAATCAAATATAGTAGGTAAAGTTTATGATAAAGGTGAGGGTATACTGGAAAATTTACAGATAACCGACATTGTTCCTGAAGCTATAGAAATAAATAAAAGTGATATAGAATTGGATCCGAGGTTTATAAGAAACGGCGGTAAGTTTGAGTTTATAGAAGGTGCTACAGTTACAGAAGATGGAAATACTGTTAAAAGAAATCTTATAAAGTTCAGTGCGAATAATTTTGATACAAGATTGTATACAGATAAAAAGATGCATATAGCTTCTATAAGAACAAAGTATAGTGCAGCCACAACTAAAACTGTCTTAAATAACAGAATATATGCAAAATGGTCGAATACTGATGTTGAATATGCTAAGCCTATTGTCTTTAACTTAAACGGTACTGAGGAAAAGTTTGCTTATGATGATGCTAAAGTAAATGTTGTAGGAAGTTCTTCATTGTTGTCCTCTCTTTATATAAGAAATGATAGTGATAGAGTGTGGCAAAAAGAGGTAGATACTAAAAGCGAAGAAACATTTGATTATAAGATGCTTATATCAAACTACAGTAACAGCCAAAATAGTGGCTATAAGGGTATAGATATAGTTAATGTATTACCTGTTATGGGGGATATCAGCTTGAATAAACAAGGACTTCGTGGAACTGAATTCGACGGTGCAAAATTGGATATCTCAAGGCTTTCTCAGGTATTTAAAGTTCCGACAGGATATGAGGTTAAGTACTATAACGGTAATAAAAAGATAAATGAGCTTTTAGATAACGGTAGGACTATGGACAGTATAGTTGATGACACGTCCTTAGTAGCTTGGGATGATACTCCAAGTGAAGATACAAAGATGATTAGAATAAAAGCAAAAGCAGGCACTGTTTTAAACAAAACGGAGAGTTTGGAGCTTGTTATTCCTATGAAAGCCCCAAGTATTAATAATTTAAACGATGCCAAGCTTGATAAGAAGGCTGTGAATTCATTCGTTATTAGACATTTTAGTGGAGATAGCACTGCTTATACCAACTTTGTAGAAATGAATACCGTATCAAATATTATGAAAGCTCCTTTTGGAAGTATCACTCTGACTAAATTTGCCAAAGAGGGAAGATTGCAAACAGCCACTGAACATCATATAGGCGGTGCCAAATTCGGTATTTATTATAATAATAGACCGAATGAACCTTTTGCAGTAGCCGTATCGGATGCAAACGGAGAAGTTAGATTTGATAAGCTGTTAACTAACAGAGACTATATAGTAAAGGAGCTGGAAGCACCGGTGGGCTATATATTGTCAAATGGACAAAAAAATGTAGGTGTTAATGAGTTTAAGGCTGCGACAAATTATAATTATAGAATAGATGATGCTACAAGCAAGTCTACCTTTATGAATTATAAGGAGATAAAAGGAAGCTTGACCATTAAAAAAAGACAGCTGCAGATACAAATGTACCTTTATCAAATGTTGAATTTAAGATTAAAGGCTTGGATGTAACTAATAATACCTTTGAAACAAGGGTTACTACAGATGTAAACGGAAATGCAAGTCTGGATAATCTGGTTGAAGGAAGGTATTCTATAGAAGAGATAGAGAGTGCAAATCCTAACAGATATCAGAAAGCTGAAAATCTAACTGTAAGAATAGATGCCGATAATACCGATATTATACAAAAATATTGTAAATGATAAGTTTCAAGTTTTATTGAAGAAGATAGCTGTAAATGATGAAAATTTACTTAATCCTGAAAAATTGGGACAGCTTGACTGATTTTTCAAAAAAAGAAATTATCAGGATATAAATTTAAAGTAGTCGGAGAGGACGGAACGAGTTTTACTACTGATTATACGAATACGGATGGAAGTGTAATATTGAAAAAAACTTAAAGACCGGAATTGTATACACGGTTACTGAAGCGCCTTTATCGGAACAAATAAATAGCGATAAGGACTTGTACTCTATCAATACGAATGAGTATAAATTTAAAATCACTCATGACGGTAAGCTTGTAAATGCCGCAGAGGGTCAAAATAACGGAAATAGATTTAAGCAATATGCTTTAAATATACCGAATAAGATAAAAGGAAATCAGAGGAAAAATACTTGTAAAAAAAGTAGATAAAAATGATGAAACAAAAGACTCTTGCAGGTGCTAAGCTCGCTATTTATAAAGTTAATCTTAACACAAACGGAAATAATGTGTCTGATGAGATAAACAGCATAGAGCAGGTTGGAGATATACAAACCACAAATAATGAGGGAATAGCTACTTTTGAAGGTTTAGAGTCCGGAATTTATCAGGTAAAGGAAATAGAACCTCCGGCGGGCTATATATTAAATAAGACAGCTATAGATATAAATATACCCTAAAGAAGTTCCTGCAAATGTAAATGCCGATTATGATAAAACCGGAACTTATATCATATATACTCAGACTAAGAAATTACTTAACAGTCCTGTAAGAGTTGTAGGTATAAAAAGGTAGTGATATAGCCGGTCATAAAAATATGCCTTTGTCGGCGGCTAAGCTTTACATAGAAAGTAAGAAAAATACCAATCCGAATTTAAAATATAGGATTATAGGAGAAAGCTTTGCTACAGTATATGAACCTGTAAATGGGGCTAAATTTGAGCTCTATAAGTTGGAAAACGGAGTAAAAACAGGTAATCCTATAGCAGTAGACAGCACAAATCAGTCTAATACAACTATTGTAAGTGATGCAAATGGAAATATCAGCTTTGGAGATTATAAGTTTGAGTTCAATACGGAATACGGTATCTTTGAAACTTCTGCTGCAGACGGTTATGAGATAAATGAGGGGTACAAGACTTTCAAATTAAGCGACGTGGCAAATAAGGCAGGGTTTAATGGAACCTACACTTTTTATATAAATAATGAGACTTCTAAAGGTGAGATTTCAATATCCAAATATGACAGTGTGGCAAAGAAAAATTTGGCAGGTATAAGATTTAACCTTTATAAAGGAAATAAAAATAGTGTTGATTTTAATAAGGTGTATAGAAGTGTAGTAACTAAAGATGACGGTATAGCTTATTTCCCAAGACTTGCTTTCGGAGATTATGTGCTAAAAGAGGATACCGTACCTGTAGGATACAAACAGATAACAGATGATGATATCTTGGAATTTAAGCTTAGAGAAACTAAGGGGGCGACAGATGACGGTCCTATAGTAAAAAAGAAGATATTTAATACCAAGCTTATAAATATAAGTGTTACTAAAAAGTGGGAAAAGGGTTCTGAAAAATCGGTTAAGATTAAGCTTTTAAGAGCTACTAGTAAGAAAGCACTTGACGGTGCAACCGCTCAAGTAGTAAAGGTAGATAATTTGACCGATAATAATGGAATTGTACAATTAGACAGTAGCAATAATTGGACTGTCAAGTATGAAAATCTTGATATGGCTGATTCAAACGGAAATATCTATTATTTTAAACCTGTAGAGCTTGAAGTGAGAAACGGCGAACTTGTAGATGATTCATATACGGGTAGTTTAGATAAAAAATATGATTACACCGTACTTACAGGAAGTCCTGAATTTGGCTTTGTATTAACAAATACTGCCAAGAATACCACTGCCATAGGAGTTACAAAGGAGTGGGAATTTGGAAAAACAGATGAAGCTAAAAAGGAAGAGATATTAAATAGAGCTAAGTTGAAGTAGCACTGAAAAGAGTCAAAACAGGAGGAGTAATTCCGGCAGACGGTGATGTCGTTGAAGATTTGAAGGATAAGGTCTTTAAGCAGGAATTTGTAGATGCCTCTACGGAAGATGAAAAGACTTTCAAGCACGAGCTTTTAGATGGAGCACAAGACACGACAACAGGTAAAAAGCCTTGGCAATATGTATACAAAAATCTTCCTATCAGAGAGTGGGGAGAAGATATAGTTTATAGAGTGGAAGAAGTAGGAAATATAGACGGATTTAAAGCCATAAGTTCCGAAAGCTATAGCTATGATGAAGAAAAATAAAACTATAACTATTACAAACAAGGCTATAAACAGAAATATAAATGTTGAAAAAATATGGGAAGGTGTAGATGGCGTTAAAGCACCTAGGGTAAGTGTAGCAATTTTTGACAGCGAAGATATGACTAAAGCCATTGACAGTAAAGAGCTTAGCTTAGAAAACGGTAAGTATATTGCACACTTTGATGAGATGCCTAGTTATGCTTATACGGTCAGTGATACCGGAAATATAAGTGCGAGGGCTATAAAGTATGTTTTGAAAGAGACATATTATGATGCCAAGCATCCACAAGGTTATGAAGCTCCTGAGGGCTATAAAACCGATGTTAAATTCAACATAGGGAATAATACGGATCTTGAGTCTGATGATGCTTTTAATATTTACACTCAGACGGATAATGCAGATAGGGATATAGATATAAAATTAAGCAACAGTTTGGAAAAAACTACTGTTAAAATAACTAAGACTTGGGTAGGTATAAAGCCTGAACTTGCACCTGAAGTTAAGGTGAAATTGATTGATTATACTGCCGATAATAGTAGAAATCATGATGATGAAACAAAGCATATAGATGTAAAGACGGATATTGTACTTAATTCGGCGAATAATTTTACTGTTGTTTTATCAAATTTACCTAAATATAAGCCTGATGGTCTTACAGCTATAAAATATGGAGTTATTGAGCTTAACAATTTTGCAGGCTATAAGCTGAGTGCCGGTAACGGTTCTGAAATTTTAGGTGATAAGCTTATAAGTAATGTAGCTTTGAATACCACTACAGAAGGAACTGCTGAAGGTGTTAATGTGAATACCGCTCAGGAAATAAACTTTAACCTGATAAATACAAGAAAAGCTGTTGACATAAATTTAAGCAAGACTTGGGATGTGGTTTCTAAATTGTATGAAGAGCAGAATGAGGATAAGCCTGATATAAAGCTTCATTTATGGGCTGTACTTGATGATAATTTGCAAGCAAAAAAACAGAAGTTACAAAAAAATATTTTTCGATGAAAATTTAGGTGAAATAGTGCTTACTAAGGATACTAAGGATATAGGAAATAAAAGAATTTACAAAGGTTCTTAGAAATCTGCCTAAGTATACGGCTGACGGAGCTAAATTGATAAAATATTATGTAACGGAAGAGGAGATTACAGGATTTAAGAATCCGGAAAATCCTATCCTTCTTGGAGAGGTGAGCGGAGAAGCTGAGGGTGGAAATTCTGTAATAGGAGCTGTCTTAAAAAATGTTCAGGAAAGGTTTAATATAAATGTAGATTTGTATTGGAGAGGACTTGAAGTTTATGAAGAAGCTGAAAGAGAAAACACTCCTACAGTTCACATTGACTTATACGTTAAGAGTACCGATGGAAGTAGAAAGCTTGTTACTGCCAGAGCAGAGTCTGTACTTACACGAGATACCTTAGACCATAATCTATATAAGATAAGTTTTGCCAATTTGCCTAAGTATGACTTGGATGGAAACAAACTTGAATATGAGATAGAAGAAAGAGAGGCATCTCCTAAATCTCCGGATTATATAGCCGGATATAGTGTAGAGGTTTCAAAGCCTGAAACTGTAGATGTCAGTGATAAAAAATATACTATTACCAATACTGCAAAATCTTTAGACATAGTTGTAAATAAAGAGTGGTTAGGCGGTAAAAAAAAGAAGATTCCATAGAGGTAAAGCTGCTAAGAAAATTGAAAACACAAGGAGATATACCTGATAATGGAACAGAGGCAAACGAAAATGGTAATGTAATTACAACTGTTATGGATAAGGATAATACATATACTTCCGATTCTGCTGTCAGTAATGTTCTATATACACAAAATATAAGAGAAAATATTGCAGGAATTTATACTTATAAATTTGAAAAAAATGCCTATGTATACTATAGACGGTAAGAGCAGATATGAGTATTCTCTTAAGGAAAAGCTTATTGCAGGCTATGAAACTAAGATAATCAAAGAAGAAGCAGGGACAAACATTGATGACATAAAGAAGATTACTTTTGATATAAAGAATATGTGGCAAACAGTTGATATAAATGTATCAAAAGAATTGGGAGGGAATTATTCCTTCTAAAGCACCTAATGTAAGAGTTCAATTAGTGGAAGAAAATGCTGACGGAACACAGAGCTTTATAGAAAATGAAATAAAAAGTATTGAAATATGATGTTGATGAATCTAAGAGCTTCAAAGCCGAATTTGAAAAATTTACCTAAGTTTAAAAAAATGACGGAAAGACACAAATTAAATATAACGTTATAGAGCTTAATGAATTTAAAGGCTATGATTTTAAGTCTGAAAGTATTTTTAATTCAGAGTCGAGTGATAAATCTCCTTACGGTTCATTTATCGTAAAAGCCGCAAATAAGAGAAAAATTATAGAGGATACCATAATAGAAAAAGACTTGGGATAATAAAGATGATACTTATACCAGACCAAGCGTACATTTTAGCTTGTATACAAAGCTGGGAGATGAGTATAAGTTAGTTTCTCTTATAAAAAGAGAATGATATTTATAAGCCTGAGTTGTTAACAGCCGTGCAGGCATAAGTAGATTGAATATAGATGCAAATAGTGGCTGGAAGTTAAATATAAAGGATTTACCTAAATATGATGATAGTGGTGAAAATCTGTTAGAGTATTATATTAAGGAAGAGCCGATTTTAGGTTATGAAGTTCCTGATGAGTATATAAAGCTTGAATATATGGAAAATGGAAATCTTTATGCCAAGTTGGAGAATAAGATAGAAAAGAGAACTATAGTAGCAACAAAGAAGTGGGACGGTATAGAAAATTATAGTAAAGAAGAACTTAAAAACTTGGCAAAGGTTCATGGAGTACTTTTTGATGTAACGGATGAGAGCAAAAAAACGGAGGTAGATAGGCTTGAGTTTGTAAAAGGTGATGATGGAGAGTATAGGGCTATATTTAAAGATATTCCTAAATACAAGTCTGACGGTAAAACACCGATAGCTTATACTGTAGAAGAACTTGAGAACGGTACGCTCGAGGGATTTACGACTATGGTAGAAAAGAAAGCTGAGGATGCTTATCTTATAACAAATACTTTAAAAACGGATAGCATAAGTGTAACAAAAACATGGAGAACTCCACCATTTTTAGTAGATAAGGTAGAGGTATATTTAACTAAGGACGGAATAAAAATAGGAGAGCCGGTAACATTAAGTGCTGATACAGGTTGGACTTATAGTTTTAAAAATCTTCCTGAATATGAGCCGGACGGTAAAACTAAGATAAAATATTCTGTAAAAGAAGTAGAGGTATTTGCTTACCAAAGCCATGTAAAAGATGTAAATGGAGATGGAAAAAACTTTGAAATCTACAATATATATACAGGCATAGTAAAAGATAGAGACGGAGTAGGCGGTTCTGCAGTAAATAGATTTGTGGAAAGTAAAATAGATATGGATCATAAAATAGATAAGGAGCATAAAGTAGATGCACCTGAAACTAATCCTAATCCTAAAACTATAGAAAAGGTAAAAAGGAAAAAAATACTTTCATTAATACCTAAAACCGGAGATGCTAATAATATAATGCTGTATGCAGTAAGTTTGATTGGAGCCTTACTATGTATAATATTTATTCTTATGACTAGGAAGAAAGATAAAAAAAATAAAATATTTCACAGTGGAATATCTTGTGAATATAGAGAAATCTACAAAATAAAAAAAGATAAATTAGGGAAAAAGCTATACCACCCTAAATAAAAAAATCGCTTAGATTTGAGTATATCTCAGTTTAGGCGATTTTTTTATTGTAAAAAGAAAAAAATAAAGGTATAGAATAAAAAGTATTAAAATTCTTATATTCTTAAATTCAATTATCAAGAAAATTCTTAAATTCAAGGAGATATAAGGAAAATCACATTATAAAAAAAGTATTAAAAAAAATGGAGGGAAATGAATGATTGATGAAAAAAATTGCTTAGAGAGTGGGAAAGTTTAAACTTGTTTAATGACTTTATATTTGCTAAAATTATGAATAAGAAAAAGTATTTGTAAGCATTTATTGGAGCTTGTATTAGATGTAAGTATAGAGAAAATAGATTACATCTCAGGGCAAAAAAGCATAGCTACTATGCTAGGGTCTAAAGGGATTAGACTTGATGTATTTATAAAGGATAGTGAAGATACAATTTATGATGTAGAATTGCAGGTAAGAAATACGGGAAATTTACCTGACAGAGCTGTATATTATCAGAGTGCGATGTTGGTAGAGAATTTGAAAAAAGGTGAGGACTATTCAAAAATAAAAAGGAGTTATGTTATATTTATATGTCCCTTTGACTTATTTGGAAAAGGATTATATAAATACAGCTTTAAAAATTGTTGCCTTGAGGATAGAGAGCTTCTTTTGGGAGATAAGAGTAATATAATATTTATAAATACAAAAGCAGGCAGTAAGTGCGAGAATGCGGAGCTTAGAGAGCTTTTGGAGTATATGGAAAATAAAGATAGAGATTTGGAATTTTTCCTATACTAAAGCTATAGATAATAAATTAAGGGAGATAATAGACAAAGGAAAGGAGAGTAGAGTACAAATGTTGATGGCGACAAAATATAAATTTGATATGCAGGATGCCAGACGTGAGGGTATGGAGGAAGGAATGGCAAAAGGAATAAGGCAAGGAAAATTAGAAAGTATAGAAAAGAATATAGATATATTAAGGAGCTTGAGCCTTTCAAATACCGAGATATATGCTCTTATAAAGAAGAACTTTGATATAGATGAAAAGGTACTAAGAGAGCTGCTAGAGGGATAAACTAAAGCTATAGATAATAAACTAAGGGATATAATAGACAAAGGGAAGGAGAGTAGAGTACAAATGTTGATGGCGACAAAATATAAATTTGATATGCAGGATGCCAGACGTGAGGGTATAGAGGAAGGAATAAAGCAAGGAATAGAAACCGGAATAGCAAAAGGAATAAAAGCAAGGGAAATTAGAAAGTATAGAAAAGAACATAGCCATATTAAGGAGCTTGAACCTTTCAAATACCGAGATATATGCTCTTATAAAGAAGAACTTTGATATAGATGAAAAAGGTATTAAGAGAGCTGCTAGAGGGATAAATTAAGGGATAATAGGTAAAGTGATATATTTTTTTAATATAATCTCAAATGCAATACCTACAAAAGAAAAGGAGCTGTCGCATCAAGTAAAAAAATACTATAGGTTAGAGTAGCTTGATTATAAAATTATAACTGTATTTTTATTCCTGCCGCGACAGCCTTGTTATTTTAACTTATATTTAGATAAAATATTATCCAAAAAGCTCTTTTGTATGTATATCAAAAATTCAAGTCTGCCATATCAATAAAAAAACTTCTTTAGAGATATAGTCAACTTTTAAACTTTTTGAGAGAATTTTTCTCCACAAAAGCCCATAAAATTAGCATCTTTTATCAAGAAAGCAGTTTCTCTTTTTGCTTTTTACTTTAGCATCTTTATCTACAAAAGCTGCTATATCTTTGTGTATACAAATATCTTCTAATGGTAAATAAAAAGTAATTTTTTTATAATCCTCTATAAAATATTTAAGCTTCCCTATAAACTTAGGACAAAAAGAGAAATAAATATTCATTTTTCTATCTTGATTTTTAAATTCATTTAAGTTTAGCTCTACGTTAAAAAGGTGTGGAAATATCAGCTTTTAAAAATTTAAAATAATAGTATCATCAATATCATCATAGGATATAAAGCTAAAATCACTCTTAAAAAAACATATTCAAGTCTATAAATATAGATAGGCTTATAAGACCCTAATATATCACATTCATTATGCAAAAGTAGTTTATATAAAGCTTCTTTATCTCTGCATGAAGTCGAAATGTAGTCTTTATAAATATTAATTAATTGTCCGCCATTATATTTATCTTCTCTATATATACCTAAAAAGTTTTTCTATACTGGTTTGATTTGTTTTTATCAAGTTTTTAGTAGAAGTTTAAATTTTTCTAGCTATTTTTATATAAATCTATACTTGACTTTGTATTAAGTAAAGAAAAATCTATAGAATAATTCTTCATACAAGCCTTAATAAAAGGAAAATCGAAAGTTTCCCCATTAAAGCTGATTATATATTTGAAATTTTCTATAATAGATAAAAAAATTCTAAGAGAGCTTGTTTTTTTCCTCGTTTAAAGACTCTATAAAAAAATTTGCTTTAAACAAACACTATCATTATTTTTCAAAATAGAGCATCCCAATGAGATAAAGAGTGGAGTTTTTTTGGTGAAAAAAACCGGTAGTTTCTATATCAAAAAAATATAATTTTTTTATAGTCTTTATTTATAATCTTAGAATATTTATTATTAAGATTAATATTTTTTTCGTTATTATCTTCATAAATAGCCTCTTTAATTGACTTTTTATTGTCTTATGTTATACCATAAATTGAACACTTTGAAAAACAGGAGAGATTTATATGAAATGTCCATTTTGTAATGCCATAGATACAAAAAGTTGTAGATTCAAGATCATCTGATGATAATTCTTCTATAAGAAGACGCAGACAATGTGAGGTATGCTCTAAGAGATTTACAACTTATGAAAAACTGGAAACTATTCCGATAATAATAGTGAAAAAGGATAATACCAGAGAAACTTATGATAGAAGCAAAATAGAAGCAGGAATTATTAGAAGTTGTCATAAAAGACCTGTATCAAGAGATAATATAAAACTAATAGTTGATGAAATAGAAAATGCAATATTTTCTATAGAAGAAAGAGAAATTCGGTCAGTGTGATAGGCGAACTTGTTATGAGCAAATTAAAAAGATTTAGATGAAGTTGCCTATGTTAGATTTGCTTCTGTATACAGAGAATTTAAAGATGTAAATACTTTTTATGGAAGAAATAAGAAAACTTTTACATTCTCCGGGTGATAAATAATGGAAATTTTTTTACCCCTGATTTTTTTATTATGATAGAAAAGAAAAATATACCTTATGATGAATTAAGGGAAAAAAAGGTATAAAAGGTCTTATTTTTGATATAGATAATACTCTTACGACTCATGGAAGTCCGGCTACTAATAAAGACATAGAATTCTTTTTCTTATCTGAGAGAATTAGGCTTTGATACAGTTTTTGCTATCTAATAACAAGAAAGAAAGAGTAGAAAGTTTTGCTAATATAGTAAAGTCTAAATTTATATTTAAGGCAAATAAACCTAGTAAAAAAAAGGATATTTTTTTGCCACTAAACTTATGAATTTAGATAAAAAAGAAGTGGTTTTTATAGGAGATCAAATTTTTACTGATATTTGGGGTGCCAATAGAGCCGGTATTATTTCCATACTTGTAAGTCCTATAGATAAAAAAGAAGAAATACAAATTATATTAAAGAGAAAGTTGGAAAATCTAATTTTATATTTTTTTATAGGCGTCAAAAGAAAGGAAAATAAATGTTTAGTGGAAAGGCAAAAAGTTTATGGTATCATAGCAAATCCGGTTGGACATTCTATGTCCCCCTTACTACATAGAGTATTAGCTGATAGTATGAATATAGACTTTGCTTATGTACCTTTAAATGTAAAAGAGGATCTCAAAAAAGCCATAGAAGGGGCTTATTGTTTAGGGCTTAACGGTATGAATATTAGTATCCCGTATAAGCAGGAGATAATGAAATATTTAAAGGATATAGACAAAGTTGCAAAATCTATAGGAGCGGTAAATACTCTAATACGAGATGAAAGCTTGCAAGGATATGTAGGTTATAATACAGATATGTGGGGACTTAAAAAAGCTTTAGAAGATAATACTATTGATATTGAAGATAGAAATATTATTATCTTAGGTTGTGGAGGTGCGGCTAAAGCGGTTATATATATGTGCCTTGAAAATAGAGTTAAAAAAATATAACAATATTTAATAGAAATAGAGAAAAAGCGGAAAATATAGTGAATGCTTTAAAAAAAGTCTTTTTTATGATAATATATTACAAGATGAACAAATAGATATAGAGGTTTATGGCTTAGAAGATTTGGATAGCAAGCTTGATAAAGATGATTATATAGCTTTTTCAAACTACAAGTATTGGAATGTATCCTAATAATAATGATATTATAACAAAAAGTACATATTTTTTTATGATAAAAGTATCCATAGGTGTAGATTTAGTGTATGTACCTAAAGAAACTTCTTTTTATGAAAGAGTTTATAAAAAGAGATAAAAAAAGGCTATTTCTGGTCTTGATATGCTTATAAATCAAGGGATAATATCTTTTTGAGTTATGGAATAAAAATAAAAAAATAGATGAAGCAAGTAGAATAAAAAGCTAAAAAAAGAAGTAGAAAAAAATTCTTAGGAGAGGTTTAGATATGAAAATACTGGTTGTAAATGGACCTAATCTTAATTTCTTAGGAATAAGAGATAAAAGTCAATATGGAGAAAACTCTTATGAGTATTTGTGTGAGAAGATAAAAGAGAAGGCAGATGAGCTGGGACTTTTAGTTGAATTTTTATCAAAGTAATATTGAGGGTGAAATTATTAACAAGTTGCAAGAAGCTTATAAGGAGAATATAGATGGAATAATTATAAATCCCGGAGCTTATACTCACTATAGCTATGCTATAAAGGGATTGCTTGGAAGTTTTTACTTGTCCTAAGGTAGAAGTTCATATATCAAATATTCATAAAAAGAGAAGAATTTAGACATAAATCTGTTACAGCACCTGTATGTGACGGTCAAATTTGCGGTTTAGGAATCTTGGGCTATAATTTGGCATTAGAATACATAGTTTTTAAATAGTAAATAGATAAGAGGAGATAAGATGAAAAAGGAAAGTTTTAATATTTTTTTGGAAGCGATATATCCTTTGTTAATATACCAAGTAATAAGTGTCATTATTATGTTTATCGCTTTATTTCTTTTTAATGATTACAGCTAATATAAATATTTCAGATACTCAAGAAGTAGCACAAGATTTGCAAAAATCTTATGCTTAATAGCAATGTAATTATGATTACTTCAGCTTTGGGAGCTTTAATAAGTCTTATTATTTTTGATTTTTCATAAATTATTTGCGTAAGGATAATATTTTTGAATGTAAAAAGGACGTAAAAAGCCTGATTTTGTTAATATTAAATATATTTTTTTAGTATTAGTTTTTAAATATATTATTAGCCTTATTCGGAAATGGGTTTTCAAATTTGCCCATGATATCTAATTTACTTAGTTTAGATGAGGGATTTAAACAAGTAAATTCTATACTCGGAAAAAAACTTCGAATATATGGACTTTATTTTTTTGTTGTATTAGGTGCACCGATTATAGAGGAATATGTGTTTAGAAGAATGTGTTATGGAGTATTAAGGAAGTATGGAAATACGATAAAGGCACTCATATTTAGTTCCATATTATTTGCACTTTTTTTCATGGAAATATAGTTCAAGGAATATATGCTTTTATATTGGGATTAGGTCTAGGCTACTTATATGAAGTAAGTAATAATATATTAATAACGATTTTTAGCACATGCATTCAGTAATTTAGCTGCTGTACTGGTATCTTTCTTCTATGAAAATAACATATTATATTTGCATACTGATACAGGACTTTTTAATTTATACCTTGATAATGTTAATTATAAGTATTATACTCATAATTTATATTTATAGATATACATACATTTTTGAAAGGAGAACCGAAAAATGAAGTTGCTTAGTATAGCTATACCTTGTTTTAATTCTGCAGCCTATATGCGTAAGTGTATAGATTCTTTGTTAATAGGCGGCGAAGAAGTAGAGATACTTATTGTAAATGATGGTTCAACAAAGGATAATACAAAAGAAATAGCTGATGAATATGTAGAAAAATATCCCACTATTTGTAAAGCTATTCATAAAGAAAATGGCGGACATGGAGATGCGGTTATGCATGGGCTTAGAGCTGCTAGTGGCTACTATTTTAAGGTTGTAGATAGCGATGACTGGGTAGATGCAGCCTCTTATATGAAAATACTTGATACCCTACGTACTTTTGTGGCAAGTGGTGAACCTAGTGTTGATATGCTACTTTCTAATTATGTATATGAAAAAGAAGGTCAAAAACACAAAAAAGTTATAAATTATAGAAGAGCTATAGAAACAGAAAAGATAATTACTTGGGATGATGTTGGAAGGTTTTTACCGGGTCAATATATACTTATGCACTCAGTAATATATAGAAGACAGTTACTTATAGATTGTGGTATGGAAATGCCAAAAGCATACTTTTTTTATGTAGATAATATTTTTTTGTGTATCAACCACTACCTCATGTCAAAAACCTTGTACTACTTAGATGTTAATTTTTTTATAGATATTTTATAGGTAGAGATGATCAATCAGTAAATGAGACTGTTATGATAGGTAGAATAGACCAACAATTAAGAGTTACGAAACTTATGTTATCTTATTATGATCCATATAAGATAGAGAATAAAAAGACTTAGACATTATATGATACTTTATCTCGAAATAATGATGGTTATTTGTTCTATACTTGCAATAAAATCAGGTACAAAGGAAAATTTCTTGAAGAAAAAAAGAAATTTGGTATTATCTTAAAAAAATTTAAACTTTAGATTGTTTATGAGAATACGTTTTGGTTTCCTTGGACAGAGTATGAATTTACCGGGAAAAGCCGGAAGACAAGTGTCTATCTTAGGATATAAGATTACACAAAAAAATTTTTATGGATTTAATTAAATAAATAGATTTTTATATTAATAGAAAAGGCTTAAGTTCTATAATAAATAGAATTTAAGCTTTTTTTGTGGATTAATAAATATATCTTACCTAATCGAGGGAATATTTTTATTTAAGATTTCTTAGAGTGTTTTTTTTACTTAAATATGTTATAATTTTATAAATATAGACTTAAATAAGAGATATGGAAGAAGAGAATGAAGAAAATAGCAATATGTGGTTATGAAGATAAGACAAAAAAACTATAAGTCAGTCTTAGAGTATTTAGGCTGTGAAGTAAAAAGTAAGTTTGGAATTAGAGGATTTAAAAAGATTGTGAAGCTTTTACTTTTGCCGGGTGGTGGAGATATAAATCCTAAATACTATAATGAAGAAATAAATGGTGCTAATGAGTCGGATAATAATTTAGATGAGAAACAATTTGAGGTTTTATCTTATTTTTGAAAAAAATAATAAAAGCGATTATGGGTATTTGTAGAGGTTTACAACTCATAAATATATATTTTGGTGGTTCTTTGGTGCAAGACTTAGCTACAAAAGATACTCACAAAGCCTTGAATGAAGAAAAAAATATAGATAATGAGCATCAGGTAGAAACAGTAGGAGAAAGTTTTTTTAAAAAGACCTATATGGAAGTGATTTTATGATAAATTCATGGCATCATCAGGGGATAAAAAGACTTGGCAGCAGATTTTTAGACTTATACTTAGAGCAGCAGATGGTATTGTAGAAGCTATAGAACATACAAGTAAGAAAATAATAGCTTTCCAATTCCATCCCGAGCGTATGAGTTTAGAGTTTAAAAAGGATAATTTGGTAGACGGAATAAAAATATTTGAATATTTTATAAATAGGATGGTTTAGAATGTACTCATTTCAAAGTAGAGTTAGATACAGTGAACTTGATAGTGAAGGGAAGTTATCAATAAAAATCTATGATGGATTATTTACAAGATTGTTCAACCTTTCAAAGTGAAAGTATAGGGCTTGGTATAGAGTATTTAAAAGCTAATAATAGAGCATGGTGGTTATCTTCTTGGAATATAGATATCTTATCTCTGCCAAGACTTGGAGATGAAATTATTATAAGTACAAATGCTTATGGTTTTAAGGGTATTTATGGGTATAGAAATTTTTTTCTATAAAAAGATAGAGAGGGAAATTATCTGATAAAAGCTGACTCCACTTGGTTTTTCTTTGATACAAAAAATATGATTCCTGCCAGACCTAAGGATGAAGAAGTTGCTCCTTATCTAGGAAAAGAAGAAAGACTTGAAATGACAGAAAACTTAGATAAAAAGATAAAACATATAGAGGGTGGTAAATACTTACCTTATATATTAGTAGGTAAACATCATTTAGATACTAATAAACATGTTAATAATGCTGTATATATAGATATGGCAAAAAGATCTTATAGATAGTAAGCAAAAGTTAGCTAACATAAGTGTAATATATAAGAAAATGGCATTACTGAATGATAAGATTTATCCTTATATAGTAGATTTAGAAGATAGAATAATAGTAGAATTAAATGACGAAAATAATAATATATTTTTCATATATAAGTATGAGAAAGTTAGAGGAGTAATATGCAATTAGGGAAAAAGACAAGTTTTAGAAGTGCTTAGAATAAAAAGATTTTTGGTGCTTACTTAGGAGAAGATAAAAGATAGCGAAGATGCAGTTTTGTTACCTAAAAAAAGAGATAGCCGGACTTAGTATAGGTGATAAAATAGAAGTATTTATATATAAAGATAGTAGTGATAGATTAATATCTACTAAAAGAGAAGCTAAAATAGAAGTAGGTTCTTTGGCTAGATTAGTAGTGAAAGATACAAGTAAGATAGGAGCTTTTTTTAGATATGGGTCTTGAAAGAGATTTGTTCTTGCCATACAAAGAGATGGAAGCAAATCTCATAGCAGGTGATGAAGTCTTAGTTTATATGTACATAGATAGAAGTGATAGACTTGCGGCTACTATGAGAATATATCCATATTTAAGCTTGGCTACTGAGTATAAAAAAGATGATGAGATAGTAGGAACTATTTATAGAAAAAAAGAATTTGAGTATCTTGTAGCAGTAGATGATAAGTATTATGGAGCTATACCGAAAAAAGAAGCTTATGAAAAGTATGATGTAGGTCAGCAAATAAATGGTAGAATTATAAAAGTAAGAGAAGATGGTAAGCTTGATATTAGTCCTAGAGCAAAAGCCTATAAGCAATTAGGAGATGATGCTATAAAAATATACGCATATATAAAGGAAAAGGGTGGTAGTTTAGGCTTTGATGATAAAGTGGAGCCTGAACTTATAAAGAAGTATTTTGCTATGAGCAAAAATGCTTTTAAAAGAGCAGTAGGACATCTTCTAAAAGAAGGTAAGGTAGAAATAAAAGAGGGAGATATAAAGCTTAGATAGCTAATATAAAATATGAAAAGATATCCTGTTTTTACTAATTTTTTTGACTATATTTTGATTACTATAGGTGCATTTATAATGGCATTTGCTATAAAAAATATATATGCACCGGTTAATCTGGTTACAGGTGGAGTTTCAGGCTTATCCATAATACTAAACAAGATGGCATATGTTCCTCTTTGGGTAACAAGTTTTGTGATAAATGTTATTCTATTTATAGCCGGTCTTAAATTACTTGGATGGAAGTATATAAGAAAAACAACCTTTACTACAGCTATGTTATCTTTTGCTTTAGCTATAATACCTAGTATGAATCCATTTAATGGAGATATGATAATTTCAGCAATCTTTGGTGGAGTTTGTACAGGTGTCGGGGTAGGACTTATTGTAAGATGTGGAACCAGTACAGGCGGTACAGATACTTTAGCTTATATTATAAGGTTGAAATTAAAAGATAGATCCGTAGTAGAAATAATGCGAATATTAGATGGTATAGTAGTTATAATAGGTATATATTTCTTTGGAATAAAGCCGGCCATGTATGCACTTATAACAGTTTATGTTGTTACTTGGGTTAGTGATGGTATAGTAGAAGGTGTGAATTTTTCAAAACAGGCATTTATAGTATCCGATAAATCAGAAGAGATAGCTAAAGCTATTATGGAAAAATTACATAGAGGAGTAACGGAGATAGATGCAAAAGGTATGTACACAAGAAAAGACAAGCAAATGCTCTTTTGTGTAATTAGGAGAAAAGAAATAACACCTTTTTAAAGAGATAGTAGCAAGTATAGATAAGAATGCATTTGTTATTTTATCAGACTCCAAGGAAGTTTTTGGTGGTGGTTTTATAAAAGAGTTAAATTAAGCTTTAAAAAAAGCAAAAAAAGACAAAAATATACAAAAAGCATATTGCGTTTTTTTATCACAATGTAATATTATATATGAAAAGAATATATATAATATTACCTATTTTGCTATAAAAAGCAACAATATATACTATATATTTAGATACTTAGTTTTATTATCGTATCAGGTAAAAAGTTAGCTTGCTCACTTTCTAGTTTTTGCCGATAAGATATATTTTTGTAGATAATCTAAAAAAAGGAGAAAGATTATGATTTCAAATCAGATTTTACAAAAGCACCATAGATGGTCTGAAGGGAATATCAAGAACTGAATTATGTGTGTGTGATACTGAGGGTAAAATTTTAGCGGCAACTTTTAATGAAACTACACAATATGAGAATGCAGTAGTTTCGTTTGTAAATTCTCGGCTGAATCTCAGGTTATAGGTGGTTTCCAGTTTTTTTAAAGTATTTGATGAACACCAACTAGAATATATACTTATAGCACTTGGTAACACAGATGAAACATATATGATAGGTAAGATGGCGGCATATCATATAGAGAATTTATTAGTAGCATATAAAGAAAGATATGATAAAGATAATTTCATAAAGAATTTATTATTAGATAATTTACTTTTTAGTAGATATATATAATAGAGCTAAAAAAATTAAATATAGATACAACAGTTAGAAGAGTTGTTTATATAATAGAAACAAAATTTATAAGAGATACTAATTCGTTAGAAGTAGTAAAAGAGTTATTTATGGATTCTCCTAATGATTTTGTTACAGCTGTTGATGAAAGATATCTTATTTTAGTTAAAGAACTGGACGATATTTATACTTATAAAGATTTAGACGCTACAGCAAAGACCATAATAGATGGCTTAGAAGCTGCAGATGTATATGGAGTAAATATTGCTTATGGTACAGTTGTAGGAGAAATAAAAGAAGTTTCACGTTCTTATAAAGAAGCAAAAATGGCTTTAGATGTAGGAAGAGTATTTTATGAAGATGAAAATATAGTTGCTTATGCAAGACTTGGTATAGGTAGACTTATTTATCAATTACCTTTACCACTTTGTAGAATGTTTATTAGAGAAATATTTGATGGAAGAAGTCCTGATGATTTTTGATGAAGAAACAATAGTAACTATACATCGTTTCTTTGAAAATAGCTTAAATGTTTCAGAAACTTCCAGACAATTATATATACATAGAAATACTTTGGTGTATAGACTTGATAAATTACAAAAAGGCTACAGGTCTTGATCTTAGAGTATTTGAAGATGCTATTACATTTAAGATAGCACTCATGGTAGTTAAATACATGAAGTATGTAGAGAAAAAAATAGTAATTAATAAAATAGAGCCTTAGGGCTCTGTTTTGTTATAAAATGACTTGAGAGGAGATTTTTATGGAGAAAAAAATTTCATGCAAGATGATTTAGAGGACGAAAGTATTAAACAATCCTATGAAGAACTTGAGAAAAAAAATTAAAAAAAGAAAAAAAAGATTAGGTATAAGCTTAGGCTTTACAAGTGGTTTTTTATTAGGTATAGTCGCTACTTTTGCATTAGTTGTAGTTTATTATAATATATTGATAGGTAGAATTTCTTTTTCTAATAATAAAAACGCTTTAGTAAATGAAATAGTAGACAATTCAGCGAAATTAGATATGGCTAGAATACAAGGGAAATTGGAAGATTTGCAAAAAATAGTAGCTGAGAAATTCCTATTCCAATCTGATATAGGGAAGTTAGAAACGGGAATATACAAAGGATATATGGCAGGTTTGAATGATCCATATTCGGTATATTATGATGCAGATGAGTTTAAGGCACTTAGAGAAGAAACTACAGGTGTATATCAGGGTATAGGTGCACAGATAAGCAAAGATGCAACTACAGGTATTATAAAAGTAGTAAAAGTGTTTGAAGGTAGCCCTGCAAAAGAAGCAGGACTTATGCCTGAAGATATTATTTATAAAGTAAATGATATAGAAGCTACAGGAATGGATTTGGAGATACTTGTTAAACAACATATAAGAGGTGAAGTTCATACTAAGGTTAATATAACAGTTATGCGTGGAGATAAAGAAATACCTTTGGAGATGGAAAGACGAGCAGTAGAAGTCCAAACCGTTGAATCTAAAATACTTGATGGTAATGTCGGTTATATAATGGTGAATCAGTTTGATACTGTAACAGCCGAACAATTCATAAAAGTTATTGATGAATTACAAGAAAAAAATATAAGTAAGTTAATTATAGATCTTAGAAATAATCCGGGTGGAGTGCTTGATGGCACTGTTAAAATGTTAGATTATATGTTACCTGACGGACTTTTTAGTATATACGGCCGATAAGGAAGGTAAGGGAGAAAAATACTATTCAAATGATGGGCATGAAGTGAATATACCTATTTCTATACTTATAAATGGTAATTCAGCCAGTGCTTCTGAAGTATTTACCGGTGCCATGAGAGACTTTAAAAGAGCCACTATAGTAGGGACTAAGAGTTTTGGAAAAGGTATAGTACAAAATCTATATCCTCTTGAAGATGGAAGTGCTATAAAAATAACTACTCAACATTACTATACACCTAGTGGTTTTGATTTACATGGAAAGGGAATAGAACCTGACGAAACTGTTGAGTTAAATGAAGGTGCAGTTTTTGGAACAGATACAGATAATCAATTACAAAAAAAGCCATAGAGATGGCAAAATAGGAGGGAAAGAATATGGAAACAAGAGTAGCAGTTATTAGTATAATTGTATCAGATTCTGAAGCAGTTGATCTTATAAATTCTCTATTGCATGAATATAGAGATTTTATAATCGGACGTATGGGCTTACCATACAAAGAAAAAAATATAAATATTATAAGCTTAGCTGTGGACGCAAGTATGGATACCATATCTACCTTAGCCGGTAAATTGGGTAGACTTGACGGAGTAGGTGTAAAAACGGCTATAGCCAGTTTAGGAAAAAGATGAATAGTAAAAATATTTGAGATTATTAGTAAACTTAAGGATACTCATTCTCTTACTGAAAAAGAGTATGAGTATCTAATTAGCAATAGAGATGAAGAAGCAAGAAATTATTTGATGCAAGAAGCAGATAAACTAAAAAAAGGTGTATATGATAATCATGTATATCTTAGGGGGCTTATAGAATTTAGCAATATATGTAAGAATGATTGCTTATATTGTGGAATCAGGCGTTCAAATAAAAATGTAGAGAGATATAGACTATTACATGATGATATAATGAATTGCTGTGAGCAAGGTTACTCTCTAGGATTTAGAACTTTTGTTCTACAAGGTGGAGAAGATAGTTATTATAGTGATGAAGTTTTGGAAGAGATAATAAGAGATATAAGAAGTACATATCCTGACTGTGCTATTACCTTATCTCTTGGTGAAAGGACTTATGAGAGCTATAAAAGACTTTATGAAGCCGGAGCAGACAGGTATTTGTTAAGACATGAAACAGCCACAAAGGAACATTATGAAAAATTGCATCCTGAGAATATGAGTTTTGATAACCGTATGTCTTGCTTAAAGGCTTTAAAAGATATAGGTTATCAAGTGGGTTGTGGATTTATGGTTGGCTCACCATATCAAACAAATGAGAATCTTGCCAGAGATTTAAAATTTATAGAAGAGTTTAGTCCGGATATGTGTGGCATAGGTCCATTTATACCACATGGACAAACTCCATTTAAAAACGAGAATGCAGGCACTTTAGAGCTTACAACCTATTTATTATCTATAATTAGACTTATAAAGCCAAATATCTTATTACCTGCGACAACTGCACTTGGAACTATAGATAAAAAGAGGTAGAGAACTTGGAATACTTGCAGGAGCTAATGTTGTTATGCCAAATTTATCTCCGGTAAAAGTTAGAAAACAGTATGAGTTATACGATAATAAAATATGTACAGGCGATGAAGCGGCTCATTGTAGAGGTTGTCTTGAAAGACGTATGAATAGCGTAGGTCATATAGTTGAGAATGTACGTGGAGATGTAAAAGGTATTTAAAATGTATTAATGAGGCTATTAGCCTTAAAATAATCTAAAAGGGAAGTTGTACTGACCTTAAAGAAAAAGAGGAAGAAATGAAAGAATATAATCCATTATCTATGAAGGCTGAAGAATTTATCAGTCATGAAGAAATCTTAGAAACTCTAAAAATATGCAGATGAAAATAAAGATAATCTGACATTAATCAATGAATTACTCGAAAAATGCAAGACCTAAAAAAAGAATGATAAAAAAATAATATGCAGAGGACTTAGTTATAAAGAAGCTTCTGTATTATTGGCGTGTGAAGATGAAAAAAACTATTAATAAAATGTATGAGGTAGCAAAAAGAAATTAAGCAGACCTTTTATGGAAATAGAATAGTCATGTTTGCTCCTTTGTATCTATCAAACTATTGTGTTAATGGTTGCGTATATTGTCCATATCATATTAAAAAAATAAAAAAAATATTGCCAGAAAAAAACTTACTCAAGATGAAATAAAGGCAGAAGTAATAGCTTTACAGGATATGGGGCATAAACGTTTGGCTATAGAACTCGGCGAAGATCCGGTTACGAATCCTATAGAATATGTTTTAGAATCAATAAAGACTATTTATAGTGTTAAACATAAAAAAATGGAGCTATAAGAAGAGCTAATATTAATATAGCCGCTACAACTGTGGAAAACTATAAAAAACTTGCCGAGGCGGGTATAGGTACATATATTCTATTTCAAGAAACATACAATAAAAAAAGTTATGAAGAATTGCATCCTTATGGACCAAAGCACAATTATGCTTACCATACAGAAGCTATGGACAGAGCTATGATAGGTGGTATAGATGATGTGGGACTTGGTGTCTTATTTGGACTTGAAGGATATAGATATGAATTTGCAGGTTTACTTATGCATGCTGAACATCTGGAAAAGGTACACGGAGTAGGACCGCATACTATCTCTGTACCTCGTATAAAAAAAGCTGATGATATAGATCCTAATGCTTTTGATAATTCTATATCAGATGATATTTTTGCTAAAATAACTGCACTTATAAGAATAGCGGTACCATACACAGGAATAATTATCTCTACCAGAGAATCAGAAAAGGTTAGAGAAAGACTGTTAGAATGTGGTGTTTCTCAAATAAGTGGAGCCAGTAGAACCAGTGTTGGAGGATATACAGAAGAAGAAAGACCTAGGGATTCTGAGCAATTTGATGTATCTGACCAAAGAACTCTAGATGAGGTAGTGGCATGGCTTATGAAAAATGGTCATATACCATCATTTTGCACTGCTTGTTATAGAGAGGGAAGAACAGGAGATAGATTTATGTCTCTTTGCAAGAGTGGTCAGATAGTAAATTGTTGCCAACCCAATGCTCTAATGACTTTGACAGAATATATGGTAGATTATGCGGGAGATGAAACTAAAAAAATTGGTTTTGAACTCATAGATGAACAAATAAAGAATGTACCAAATGATAGAACTAGAAGTATAGCCATAAATCATATAGAAGATATTAAAAATTCTAATGCCAGAGATTTTAGATTTTAGAGGAGAAAAATGAGTTTATCTAACATAAATAGTGGAGAACGTTTACATATAGCTTTTTTTGGTTTGAGAAATGTAGGAAAATCAAGCTTGGTTAATGCCATAGCAGGACAGAATATGTCTATAGTTAGTGATACCTTAGGTACTACAACAGATCCGGTGAAAAAAAGTATGGAGATATTACCATTAGGACCGGTTGTTTTAGTAGATACTCCGGGTATAGATGATGAGGGTGAACTTGGAAAGCTTAGAGTAGATAGGGCATATGAACAATTGGAGATAGCGGACATATGTGTAGCTGTACTGGACTACAATAAGGATTTATCTTTGCAAGAAATAGACTTATTAAAAAAATAAAAAGCTAAGGATAAGCCTTTTTTTGATTGTTTTTAATAAGCTTGATAATAAAAAGTGCGTACAAAAAAATTTAGACTTAAAGAGTTTAAGTTCTAAATACAATGTTATCTTAGGGGAAGTTATATTAAATGAAACTAATATAGTTTGTTTAAGTGCCTTAGAAAAAAATATAATGTAGAACTGTTTAAAGAAAAAAATTAGCTAATATTTCTAAAAAGTTTAGATAAAGAAAAAAATATAGTAGCTGATTTGATAAAAGAAAAAGTCTACAGTAGTTTTAGTTATTCCTATAGATGAATCTGCTCCAAAAGGAAGAATTATTTTACCACAACAATTAGTGTTAAGAGAACTATTGGAACATTCCTGCACTACTGTTGTTTGTAGAGAGTTTGAACTTGAAGAGAGCCTGAAAAAATTAAAAGAAAAACCTGATTTAGTAATAACGGATTCTCAAGTTTTTGATTATGTATCAAAAGTAGTTTCTGCAGATATATGTCTAACCTCTTTTTCTGTTCTTTTTGCCAGATATAAGGGAGAACTTGACTATTTTATTAAAGGATTAGATATATTAGCTAATTTAAAACAAAATGATAAAATACTTATATCAGAAGCTTGTACGCATCATAGGCAATGTAATGATATAGGCAGTGTAAAAAAATGCCTACTTGGTTAGAAGAGTATTCGGGAGTAAAAATTAAATTATATATTTAGTTCGGGAAACGAATTTCCCTAATGATTTAGATAAAGTAAAAATTAGTAGTTCATTGTGGAGCGTGTATGATAACTGAGCAAGCAATGAAAGCCAGACTTGATAAATTGCATAAGGAAAATATTCCTATTGTCAATTATGGACTTGCTATAGCTAAGATGAAAGGAATATTTGATAGAGCAATAGAAATTTTTCTCTTAGTTTGAAAGTACTCTGTTAGTTATAAACTCAAATGTTATAAGCATATTTCATAGTAATAAAGGCTATTAAGTATTTGTTTATCGTTTCAGATAGTGCCTTGAAAAAAATTATTTGATTATTTTTTTATAAAAACTATTGACATATAAAGCTTAGCTAATGATATAGTTAGGAAGTGCTAACCGATAGAGACAAAATCTTCTTAGGAGGTATGTATGCCAACTGATTTAGTTATAGAAAAGTTAAGTAGCGAAAAAGGTGTTAATAAAGGCATATTCAGATTACTTATCCTAAGTGCTGCAGTTCTAAAAAGATTGCAAACAAAGTAATATGATTTTTTTGTAAGTTTAGAAGAACTTAAACTTCTTATACTTGAGTTAGCAAATACTAACTTGAAACTGGCTTTACTTTATCAAGTTGATTCAAAATATCTTATTCTGATATATAGAGAAAATAGTCTTAATGATTATTTACAAGAAGAAGAGATAAAAAACTTTTTATATACATGTGGTTATAGAGGTACTTGTTTTAAAAATTTTCTCCCTTATTTAAGAAGGAGAATAGCAAGTGCAAGGAAAAAAGGTAATGATTTTCCACATGAGATAGGAGCTTTTTTGGGCTATCCTTTATGCGATATAAAAGGCTTTCTAAATTGCCAAGGTAAGAATTATTTACATAGTGGTTATTGGAAGGTGTATGCGAACTTAGAAGATACCTTAGCTAAGTTTAGGCAAATAGATGAAGCTAGAAATCAAGCGATTTATGAGTGGTTTGAGGGCAGAAGCTTTTGTGAGATAGCTTACTGATCCTTAGAAAATAAAAAGGAGAATGAACATGGATAAGGTATATGTAGTTTATTGGAGTCAAACCGGAAACACAGAAGCTATGGCTAAAATGCTTGTAGCAGGGGTAGAAGAAGCTGGAAAGACTGCTGTTTTAGTAGAGGCAGAGAATGCTAATGTAGATGAGTTACTAGCACAAAAAGGTTTTGCATTAGGTTGCCCAGCTATGGGAGCAGAAGAGTTAGAAGATTCAGTAGTTGAGCCATTAGTTGCCGAATTGGAAGGAAAAGTATCAGGTAAGAGCTTGGTATTATTCGGTTCTTATGATTGGGGCGATGGCGAATGGATGCGTCTTTGGGTTGACAGAATGACAAGTGCAGGAGCTACTGTTATAGGTGGCGAAGGCGTTATAGCTAATAATGAGCCTGATGGAGAAGCAGAAGCTGCTCTTAAGGCAGTTGGTAAAGAATTAGCTGATTTATAAGTTGATTTATTCACTCCTTATGTTATTCAACGCAGGATTTCTTAAAGAGTGTTTAAATATATATGAGAGTTTTAACTCTCGATAACACACATAGTGTTACACATATTGAAATTTCCTCTTACTTTGAAGAAAGGATAGGCCTTGAGCAAGCCTATCCTTTTTTTCTCTATAAAAATATATGTTCACATATAATTCACTGTACTTGGCTTGAAATAGTACTAAAATAAAAAGTATAATTAATGAACTAGGCATATAAGAGTCTACAATTTTAAAGAAAGGAAATATTATATGGATAATGCTGATAGCTCTAAAAAGAGTGGAAATAATAAAGAATCAAAAGAAAAATAAAGGGGCAGACAATAATAACTTTAGTTGTTGCCGCCATAATAACCTTTGTTTTATTTACTTTTTATGAATAGCACATTGAAAGCATATAATTCAAAAGAAATACCATACAGTGAATTTATGAGTATGGTTGAGAAAAAGACAAGTTAAATCTGTCCAAATAGAAAATACAGAAATAGAAATAAAAAGCTAAGGAAGGATTAAAGGAATATTCTCCAACATATACTTATAGGACATCTAGAGTTGATACGGATTTAGACTTGATAAAAAAAGACTTTATGATTCAGGAGTTACAACAACTAGAGTAAGAAATGAAGCAAGCTCTATGTTGTTATCATTTATAAGTATGATTTTCCCATTTGTTTTAGTTTTTCTTGGAATGAATTTTTTTATGGGAAGAATAGGGTCTAATGGCGGTATTATGGGAGTTGGACGAAGTAATGCTAAGCTACATGTCCAAAAAGAAACAGGAATAAGATTTGAAAATGTTGCGGTGAAGATGAAGCTAAAGAATCTTTAAAAGAAATCGTCGACTTTTTGCATAATCCTGAAAGATTCACAGGTATAGGAGCTAAATTACCTAAAGGGAGCTTTGTTGGTAGGGCCTCCGGGTACAGGTAAGACACTTTTTAGCAAAAGCAGTAGCAGGAGAAGCAAATGTTCCATTTTTTTCCTTATCAGGTTCAGATTTTGTTGAAATGTTTGCCGGTGTTGGCGCCTCAAGAGTGAGAGATTTATTTAAGCAAGCACAAGCTGCAGCGCCTGCTATAGTGTTTATAGATGAAATAGATGCAATAGGAAAGTCCAGAGATTCCAGATTTGGTGGCAATGATGAAAGAGAACAAACTTTAAATCAGCTTTTATCTGAGATGGATGGCTTTGATTCCTCAAAAGGTTTACTTGTTCTTGGGGCAACAAATAGACCTGAGATATTAGATCCGGCCTTACTTAGACCGGGTAGATTTGATAGAAGAGTAATAGTAGATAGACCTGATTTAAAAGGTAGAGTTGCCATATTAAAGGTTCATGCAAAAGATGTTTCTATGGATGAAACAGTTAATTTGGAAGAGATAGGTTTAGCGACTAGCGGTGCTGTAGGTTCAGATCTAGCCAATATGATTAATGAGGCTGCAATTTTAGCTGTGAGAGCAGGTAGAAAAGCAGTATCTCAAAAAGATTTATTTGAGGCTGTTGAGGTTGTTCTGGTAGGTAAAGAAAAGAAAGACAGAGTATTAAACGAAAAAGAAAGAAAGATAGTTTCATATCATGAAGTTGGACACGCTCTTATTTCGGCTTTACAAAAAAATTCAGAACCTGTACAAAAAATAACTATAGTACCTAGGACTATGGGAGCTTTGGGTTATGTTATGTATGTTCCTGAAGAAGAAACTTATTTAAAATCAAAAGCAGAACTTGAAGATATGATAGTTGGCTTATTTGGTGGTAGAGCTGCCGAAGAGATTGTATTTGGAGATGTTACAACAGGTGCAAGTAATGATATAGAAAAGGCTACCGGTATCGCTAAAGCTATGGTTACTCAATATGGTATGAGTGATAAATTCGGTCTTATGGGTCTTTCTAAGCAAGAAGATCAATATCTTTCCGGCAGAGCCGTAATGAATTGTGGCGATGATACAGCTACAGAGGTAGATAAAGAGGTAATGGAAATATTAAAGCTGTCCTATGAAAAAGCTTTATCTATGTTAAGAGAAAATAAAGAAGTTATGGATAAACTGGCTGCTTTTTCTTATTGAAAAAGAAACCATTACAGGTAAGGAATTTATGAAAATCTTTAGGGAAATAAAAAGGTATAGAGGAACCTAAGGAAGAAAAAAAGAAAGCGCAGCTACTCCTGAAGAAGATATTATAGATGAAAAATTTGAATGAAAAATAAAGAAGAACTATAATATTTTTGGTCTAAAAAAATAAATTGTTGAATTAAACAGTAAAAGGTTATATAATAGACCTTGTAAGATAATCTTATATACCTATTTTTGTGGGTATTAAAATGTTAATATGTTTCTGGGATGAACGATAATCTTGTATTTCTTGAACCTACATTTTGATTTTCGGGATTGCAATATCATCTTACGGATGTCAAGCCTCTTTTATGTGGACGGCAGATTTAGGAGTGAGCTAACCCACCTAGCTTTTGCTAGGCGTCAATAAAAACGAGACCGTCATCCGGGGCTATTTAAAAACACACTAATAGGTGTTTTTTTGTTTAAATAAAGGAGAATAAGTGTGAAAGATAAGTATAGAAATTATTTACATTTAGGTTTGACAGCTTTTCTAGTTATTATTGCCTCTATCACATTTTGGTTTATACTCAATAGATTTGAGGTTTTACATAGTATAGCAAATAAAATATTTTCTATACTTACACCTATTACGTATGGTGCAGTGATGGCATTTTTGGTTGCTCCTATATATAATAGAAGTACAAATTTTTTTAAATAAATTCTTTAAGAAAAATAAAGTTCCTTAAAGGAAAAGAATATAGATGGTCGAAAGCCATAGCTACTTTTTGTTTGTTTGATAGTTATTGTGGGTATTGTAATAGCTCTTGTTATGATGCTTATTCCACAGATAATAAAAAGTATAAGTGATGTAGCTAAAAACCTTGCCGGCTGATATGGATAGATGGTCTGAAAATATATATAATTTATTAAATAATTATCCGGAAGTTAGAGGGTATGTTGTCGGTTATCTGGTTAACATTGATGATAGTATCAGTAATTTTTTTGGCTGATAATATATTACCTAATCTAAATACCTATATAAGTAATGTTTCTTCAGGTTTTTATAAATATTATAAGACAGGTGTTTAATATTATTATAGGTCTTATAGTTATGACCTATTTATTAAATATAAAAATTATCCTTATCAGCACAGGTTAAACGCTTGCTATATAGTTTTTTTACCGGTGAGTGTAGCTAATATAGTAGTTGAAGAGACAAGATATATAAAAAGAGTATTTTTCTCAATTCATAGTGGGAAAAAAATAATAGACTCTCTTATTATAGGTATTATAAATTATGTATTTATGAGTTTGATACATATGAAATATTCTCTACTTATTTCAGTAGTGGTAGGTGTAACTAATGTAATACCATTTTTTTGGACCTTTTATAGGGTGCAATACCGTCAATATTTATATTATTACTTGTTTCACCTATTCAGGCTTTACAATTTGCTATATGGATACTCATATTACAGCAAATTGATGGAAATATTATAGGACCTAAAATATTAGGACAAACAACAGGTCTACCTAGTTTTTTTGGATACTATTTTCCATCTTGTTATTTGGTGGTATATTTGGTATAGTAGGTATGATTATAGGGAGTACCGACCTTTGCCATAGTATATAGATTTTTTTATCAAGACAGTCAGCCCTAGCTTTGGCAAAAAGATTTATCTACAGAAAGTGAATCTTATTTGAATTTGAATTACATAGATAAAGAAACTAAAGTATATGTAAAGACAGATGAAGAGGTTTAATGAAAAGTAAGTTTTTTTAATATTTACCTTTATAATAATTTTTACTTGTGGCTTGTTCAGGAAATAGAAACAATATTACAAGAGAAAAAGGCATTTAGAGCTATTACTTTGACTATGACTAATAAACAAAAATTTGCTGAAAGATAATGAGAATATAGCGGTATAGAAGATATAGATGCTAAGGTATATGTTGATTATTTGTTAAAAAAATAAAATAATAGATGAAAAGCTCTCTAAGAAGAATATGGAGGGCTTTTTGACGTTTGAAGAATTGAAGTTGATATATTCTAAACTGCCCCAAAATGAAGAAATAGAAAATTTATATAAGAAGTATAGAGGAAGTGAATACGTTGACCTTCCTAGTTTCTATAAGTTTTTTTAGTATATTTTTAATAGTAGTTATGAAAAAGGCCGGTCAAGCTAAAGAAATAGATTCTATTATATATGAGGTGGAAAAAAATATAAAAAAATATAGATAAAGTAAATACAAATGATAAAAAAATACTTATTATGCAGATGACGGCTTGAATTTATATAGGTATAGAGATAAAAAAATTAAAAACTTTTAGTCTTGGATGATGAGATATTTTTACTTAGAAGAAGTTATAAGTGATGAAATAGAATATAATAATGTACTGATAAGTAATATAAAAGGTGATAAACTGGAAGCTTTGGTTTTGAATTCTAAAAGAGAATTTAAAATATCAAAAAAATGTGAAAGACTTAGAAAAAAAGGGTGAAATTATTGCTGATATTAGATTGAAAGCTTCTGTAGTACAAAGTATGGATGTAAAAAGCACCAAAATAAGTGGAAGAGTTTTATCAGTAGATAACACTGCAATAGAAATAGAAGGCCATGGAAGATTTCTTTTTAGCCAAGGAATTTACATCTTTTTAATAGAGATAGTATGAGTAGAGAAAGCCTTGGAAAAATAATAGTAGGAACAGATACTCATGAATTTTATATAGATAATGAGAATACTATAGCTGCGGCTATAAAAGTGAGGGATTATGATTATAGTAGAGTAAGAGTTCTTATTATGAATGACTTTTTTTAAAGTTAGACATCATAATACCATAACTTTAAATAGTGAAGCAGGACTTATAGTACGAAAAGATAATGCAGATATAAATATTCCGGCAAATCAAGATTACAGTCTAACTAAAAGAAAATTTGAAGGACAATGAAAGAATAAGTATAAGAAGTGCAGACGATAATGTTGAAATAAAAGGTAAAAAAAGTCTAAAAAGGGATATAGGAGTACCCGGCTATAAAGGATATTTAGAAATAGTAAAAAAAGAAAAATTCTATATATTTGATTAATGATATTTCTATAGATGAGTATTTGAAAAAGGTTGTTCCTAGTGAGATGCCAAGCAGTTTTGAACTTGAAGCTCTAAAAGCACAGGCTGTTGTTGCCAGAACATATACCTGTAGAACAATAGCAAGTGGTGGTGAACTTAGGGTTTTTGGAGCTAATCTGGACGATAGTATTAATTATCAGGTATATGCTAATAAAAAAATACTAGTGAAAACACAGATAGAGCAGTAGAAGAAACTAAAGGAATGAGAGTTCTATATAAGGGAGAATTTGCTCAAACATTTTATTATTCTACATCTGCAGGAGTTAGTACAGACGGTACTATTTGGGGGGCAAGTGAAGAAGAGATACCTTATTTAAAGAGTTATAGTATCTCTAAAGACAAAAAGGTTCTTAATATTACAACTAATTCAAGCTTTAAAAAAATTTATAGATGAAGTAGATGAAAAAAAGCCTATGAGAAAAAAATTATGATTTTTTTATAGATGGGAAGTAAACACTACAAATAAGATTTTGAATGACAAAATAACAAAGGTAGGTAATGTTTTTAGCTATAAATATAACAAAAAGAGGAGAAGGTGGAATAGTAAAAAGAAATAGAAGTAGTAGGAGAGGATGGGAAATATAAAATAAAAGGACATAATTCGGTAAGAGCCGCTTTAGGTTCTGATTTAATTAATGTCATAAAGAATAATGGAGAAAAAGGTAGGAAAAATTTTTCCTCTTTACCTAGTTCTTTCTTCTATATAGAGGCCAAAGAACCGGATGAAAATAATATTATAAATTTCAAGATAAAAAGGTGGTGGCTACGGGCATGGAGTTGGAATGAGTCAAAAATGCGGCAAATGAGATGGCACATTCCGGTATGAAGTATACAGATATAATAAAGTTTTTTTCTATGAAGATACTGATATTAAATAATAAGGGAAAATAGTAGATTGCAAAAGATGAGAAATTAATATATAATGTTACAAGTTTATTCTAAAGAGGAAGAAGTTGAAAAGGGGTTAATTATGACTTTACTAGAGAACTGGAGAGTTAAAGCATATAGTGATCAAACTAATGAAAAAGAAAGAGAAATATTATGGAAACAATATTTCTTGGTGGAAAAGGGTATTTATGAGCAACTTTTAGAAGAACCTGAAAAAGTTGTTAGTATGACTGTTAAAGAGCTTGCTAAAAAATATGGTACAGATATACAAACAATAACAGGTTTCTTAGATGGAATTAATGATTCTTTAAAAGTAGCGAATCCAATAGAAACAATGGAAGAAGATACAGTTATAAGTCTGGACATAGACTTAGAAAAGCTATACTACAATATGGTTGAAGCAAGAGCCGATTGGTTATACAACCTTGAAGCTTGGGATAAGATATTTACTTCTGAAAAGAGAAAAGAATTATACTTATCTCAAAAGAAGAGCGGAACAGTAGTAAAGGGTAAAAAAGTTGGAAGAAATGATCCTTGTACTTGTGGAAGCGGTAAAAAAAATATAAACATTGTTGTGGTAAAAACTAATACTTAGATTAAGACCAGAGGTATTTTTCTTACCTCTGGTTTATATTTAGAGAAAAAGAGGGAATTTTATGGATGCATATTCCAGTTTTGCTTTTAGTCTATGATAGATATATGCTAGATGTTCCTTATAAAACTTGGGCGACAAATATTATAAATATACTAAAAAAACTATAATATAGAAGATGGCATAGTAGCGGATTTAGGATGTGGAACAGGTAATATTACAGAGCTTTTTATCAAAAGCAGGTTTTTGATATGATAGGTATAGATAATTCTTATGATATGTTAAACATTGCCAGAGAAAAAAAATGTCAGAAAATGATAATATATTATATTTATGTCAAGATATGAGAGAATTTGAATTGTATGGAACTTGTGCAGCTATAGTAAGCTGTTGTGATAGCATAAATTATATTTTTGGATTACAAAAGATTTAGTTAAAGTTTTTTTAAATTGGTGAATAATTATTTGGATCCTAAAGCTTTTATTTATATTTGACTGTAATACTTTTTTTACAAGTATGATAAAATATTAGCAAATAATACCTTTGCCGAAAAATAGCGAGTTGGGAAGTTTTATCTGGGAAAAATGAGTTTGATAAAGAAAGCAAACTAAATGAGTATGATTTATCTTTATATATTAAAAAGTGATGAAGATGATTTATATGAAAGATATGAAGAAAAAAACACATACAAAGAGCCTATAGTTTAGAAGAAATTAAAGAGGCGGCGGCGGAAGCAGGTTTGATTTTTAAAGAAGTTGTAGATGCAGATACTTTATTAGATATAAATGAAGAAACTCAAAGATATTTAATAACTATGTGCGAAAATGGAAAGTAGGTAGATATGTCAGATTATATAGTTAGAGCAAGTGCGGCAAAGGGAATGATAAGAGCTTTTTGCTTGTACAACTAAAGGGAATTGTAGAGTATGCTAAAAATGCACATAATACCAGTCCTGTAGTAACAGCGGCATTAGGACGTTTAATGTCAGCAGCTGCTATGATGGGTAGTATGATGAAAAATGAAGAGGATTTATTGACTCTAAAAATAGAAGGTAGCGGCCCAATGAAAGCGGCTATAGCAACAGCAACAGCAAAAGGAAATGTAAAAAGCCTATCCTTTTGTGCCGGATGTAATTTTACCACCAAATAGTAAAGGAAAATTAGATGTAGCAGAAGCTATAGGTGTAGGTATTTTAAGTGTTATTTCAGATATAGGATTGAAAGAGCCTTATGTAGGTCAAGTTGAACTTATTTCCGGAGAGATAGCAGAAGATATAACTTATTATTATGCAACAAGTGAACAAATACCATCCAGTGTTGCTTTAGGTGTTCTTATGAATAAGGATAATACGGTAAATAGTGCAGGTGGATTTATTATACAACTTATGCCATTTTGTCCGGAAGAGGTAATAGAAAAGCTTGAAAGTATCATACCTACTTTAGCACCTATAACAGCCTTGCTAAGTGAGGGGAAAACACCGGAGGAAATACTCAAACTTATTTTGGGAGATTTAGAACTGGAAATTAATGATAAGTTGGATATTTCTTTTAAATGTGATTGTAGCAAAGAAAAGATAGAAAAAGCTCTTATCAGTATAGGAGCAAAAGAGTTGAATGAAATGATAGATGAAGGAAAGGATATAGAAGTAGCCTGTCATTTTTGCTCTAAGAAATATAATTTAGGAGTAGATGAATTAGAAGAACTATTAACTAAAGCAAGTAACTAGAGGTAAATGCTATGCATAAAGAATATTTCAGTAATTTTTTTAAACATTTTTAAAACTATAACTATACATAAATTTAAAGTGATGGGATTATGTTTTAGAGTGGGACTAATAAAACAAGGTTTGTTGCATGATCTTAGTAAATATAGTCTTACAGAGTTTTTAGTAGGTGTAAAATATTATCAAGGGACTAGAAGCCCTAATGCAGCTGAAAAATTAGAAAAAGGTTACTCTACTGCTTGGTTACATCATAAAAGGTAGAAATAAGCACCATTTTGAATATTGGATTGATTATACTTTTAATCCGGATGATGGTTTACAAGGTATGAAAATGCCTTTGAAGTATGTTCTTGAGATGACTTGTGATAGAATAGCGGCATCTAGAGTATATGCAGGTAAAGACTATACTACAGCTGTTCCATGGGAGTATTATAGTTTGCGTGAAAAAAAGGTATACATATACATAAAGACACCAAAGCTTTGTTAGAGAAACTACTTTTAATAAATAAAGATGAAGGTGAAGAAGCTTTGTGTAAAATATATGAGATATATTTTGAAACATCCTAGTCTGTATGAAGGAGAAGTAAGTGTATAATAAAATAAAGGATATATATAGAATAATAATATTTGCAGCAATTATGCTTGCTATAGTCCTAAATCTGAGCAGTATTTTTAAGTGGAATAAAGACTTTTATCGCTATGATAAATTCTATAATAATAGGTGCTATTTTTAGCTTTTTATTTTTGAATGTACCTATGAAGAGAATTGAAGATCTTTTTAGATAAGCTAGGTTTGAAAAAAATTTAAAAAGAACTTTGGCTATACTTAGTACGCTTGTCTTGGTAATACTTATTTTTAGTAACTTGTATGCTGGTTATTATTCCTAATCTAACTAAAACTTTTTTTCGGGTTTAGTTGAGGTGGCAACAAAAATTCTATTTACAAGTAGAAAGTATACTAAGAGATAGTCAGTTTTTTTAAATCAAGATATAGCAAATACCATAATAAGACAAATGCAGACTTTTATATCTATGGATAAGATTGTAGATATATTAATGAATATCACTTTAAATGCCTCTGCTATTTTTTTCTAACTTTTTTTCTATATTTTTTTAGGCATATTTTTTTATGATAAATTTTTTTGGTTTCAAAAAGAACATCTTATGAGTATGTGTATCAAACTGATGAAAGTATTTTTTTATCAGATAAAAATTATAGAGAAGATTTGTTATGTTGGAAGAGTATCAGTAGAAACTTATGATAAATTTTTGCTTAGTAAAATTATAGAAGCATTTATAATAGGAATTATGATAGCAGTTTCATATACTGTTTTAGGTATGCCTTATGGTGTAATGGTTGGTGTTTTGGCAGGAGTATTATCATTCATACCTTATGTAGGATCTATGAGTGCAATGCTTATAGGAGCTTTATTTATTTTTGTGGATAGTCCTATAAAAGCCTTATTTTCAATAGTAGTGTTTAATGTAATACAATTTATAGAAGATAATATAGTCTACCCTAGAGTGGTAGGTCAGTCAGTAGGTTTACCTGCTATATTTACTCTGGCGGCCGCCGGTATAGGTGGGGGACTTTTCGGTATATTAGGAATGGTATTTTTTACTCCTATATTTGCTGTAATATATAGATTAGTTAAGGAATTTGTATATAGTAAACTATATAATAAAGATAATTATTAGTATGATATCTTTAGAAAAATAAAAAAGCAAGGCAAGATATAGAAGTGTCAGTATCTTGTCTTGCTTTTTACTACTTAAAGGTTATTTAAGCAAGTTATATATTCTAAAAAGGAAAAAGAGAAAACAAATTATAGTCTAGCTTGTGAAATCATCCATATAGCTTTGCTGTAGCCTGAAGCCAGTTCATCAGCTAAAGCAGAAATTTCATAATTATTTTCGTTGTCGGCTTCTACTTTTAAAGCTAGAATTTCATCTTTGATATATTTAAAATCTTTCTCTATACTATCTAAAACATCAGCAGCGGAAATTTTTTTACATTTTCAGCTTCTTGAATCTTAGAAATTTCAAGATAGTCTTTAAGCCTACCTAAAGGTTGTCCGCCTATCATAAGAATCTTTTCAGCAACCTCATCAACTTGTTCATTTATATAATCATAATACTCTTCAAGCTTTGCATGTAGTTGGAAAAATTCTTTTCCTTTAATATTCCAATGATAATTTTGTACCTTGCGATATAGTACGTTAAGATCTGCTAATAATTGATTTAAGTTTGAAACTAATTTACTCATAATTAATACCTCTTTCTTATATATTTTTACTGATTTATACTGTAAAGATAAGCTTTTAAAAGATTATTTTTTTAAGACTTATCTTTGCTATGTGATTATGATAGCACTGCTAAATATACTTGTCAATATAAAAAAATAATAATTATTATTAATTTATTTTTATTTTTTTCCTTATTTTTATAGGATACTTTTAAAAAGAAATTAGCTTAAATAAGATATTTTATTATCTTTATAAGATAAAATTGTACTTAATAATTTGGAGAAGTTTATATTTTTTTCTTATATTATAATTTTTGTAGATAAGTTAATATAATACTCCGGTATTTGTAGATAGAATTATTAATCATACATACTTATATATAAGTCGGTCTTGTTTAATACTTATCTTTTTGATAAAATCATTATAGAAAAAAATTTTTTTGGAAAGATATGAAAGAAGTTTATATGAAAGATATTTTTAAATTCTATACTTATGAGTTTTAATATGTATTCAATTTTGCCTCTTCCTTATGCGAAATGGAAAAGTGAAAAATATGAAGTATGTTCTTATTTTCTTTCCATTAGTAGGTGTGATAGAAGCTTTTTTTATATATTAGTATGGAAACTTAGTTTTTATATTGAATATAGGGCTGATATTTAGAACTTGTATACTCAGTATACTTTCTATAATATATACAGGTGGTATACACTTTGACGGTTATCTTGATACTTGTGATGCCTTGGGTTCAAATCAAACTAGAGAAAAAAAGTTGGAGATTCTAAAAGATAGTCATGTTGGAGCCTATGCGATAATAGGTGGCTTAATATATATTTTTGATATATTTCGGGGCTATGACAGAAATAGTATCTGATACGCAAATATATTTATTTGCACTTAGTGCAGTTTTAGTTAGAGCATATTCTACTTTATCTCTTAGTATAGTGAAGAATGCCAGAGGAAGTGGACTTGCACAAACTTTTACTAAACCTGCAAAAAAATAAATATAGCTATAGTAGTTTTAAGTTTAATAATAATAATTTCCGTGTAGTTATGGTATTTATAAGTAGAAAAGCCATATATCTTTTTTTGACTTGTTTAATGTATTTTTATTTTTTTCATATTTTTTTATGGCAAAAAAAGAGTTTGGTGGAGTAACGGAGATTTATGTGGGCATTTTTTTCAAATGTGCGAACTTATTTTTTTCTTATATTGTTAGGACTTATTTATTAGGAGTTTTATGTTTTTTTAGAGGTGAATTTAATTATATTAATACTAGCTTTTTTTATTGGACCTAGTATTTGGCGATCCTTATTCTATTCCTCACCCTGTTAGATTTTTATGGTCTTGTAATTAAAAAAATTGGAAAACTTTTTTTAGAGAAAGAGATAGAAAAAAACACTAAAAACAAGTTTAAAAGCTTTTACGGTTTTTTTATACTGATACTTAGTGTATTTATAATGGTTTTTTTATTTACAGTATTCCTTTAGTATTACTGGCATATTTTTAAGTTAAATATGGCCTATGTAATATTTTTCTGTTATAGTTGTTTATCAATTAATAGCTTGTAAATCTCTAAGAGATGAAAGTATGAAAGTATATAAAAAGTTTACAAAGAGGTAATGTAGAAAAAGGCAAGAGAAGATGTTTCTATGATAGTTGGAAGAGATACAAAAAAATCTTAGTGTAGAGGGTATAATAAAAGCTACTATTGAGACTATAGCGGAAAATTTCAGTGATGGGGTTGTTGCACCTTTATTTTTATTATACTATATTTTTTTGTACCAGGAATAGTTGTATATAAAGTAGTAAATACTTTGGATTCTATGATAGGATATAAAGATGATAAGTATAAAGATATTGGTTATTTTAGTGCAAAATTTGATGATGTATTGAATTTTATTCCCTCCAGACTGGGAGCTTTAATGTTACTTATTTCAAGTCTATTCTTTCCTAATGCGAGTACAGAAGAAGGCATAAGAATTTTTTTATAAGAGATAGATTTAAACATGCTTCTCCTAATTCTGCACAGACTGAGGCGGTTGTGGCAGGCTTATTTGGAATAAAATTAGCAGGACCGGCATATTATTTTGGGAAATTGTATGAAAAAGAATTTATAGGAGATGAGATAAGAAAAGTAAATATAGAGGATATAAAAAAAGTAAATAATCTTATGTATATTTCAAGTATTTTTACTTGTTATTTTATTAATATTAGCAACCAAGTTGATTATATTTGTAGCAAATAATATAAGTATTATTTTTTTAAGTGATACTGTATACAAGATATATAGTAATGATACAAAAAAATAAACTTGTATATTTTTGTGCAAAGGTAAGTATCATAAAATAGAAAAAGGTAAGGATATGTCAAAAGTATATTTTTGTTGGAGCAGGACCGGGAGATCCTGAACTTATAAGTATAAAAAGGTAAGAGGATAATAGATGAGGCAGATGTAATAATATATGCAGGTTCTTTAGTTAATAAGGAAGTTCTAAGAGATGCGAAAAAGGGTGCTTTTATATATAATTCTGCTTCCATGAATCTTGATGAGGTTATAGAAGTAACAAAGAATGCAGTTTTTTCAGGAAAGATGGTTGCAAGGGTACATACAGGAGATCCTTCTATTTATGGAGCTATAAGAGAACAAATGGATAGATTGGATGAGTATGACATAGAATATGAAGTTATACCCGGCATCAGCTCATTCTTGGCTACAGCGGCGGCTTTAAAAAAAGAGTATACCTTGCCGGCTGTTACTCAAACTCTTATATTAACAAGAATGGAGGGAAGGACTCCGGTCCCTGATAAAGAAAGAATAGAAGAACTTGCAAAACATAGAGCAACTATGATTGTTTTTTTCTCAGTATAGGAGTTATAGATGAACTTGCCGCTAGGGCTAAAAAAACAGGTTATGCGGAAAAATACACCTGTGGCAGTTGTATACAAGGCTTCGTGGGAAGAGCAAAAAGATAGTAAGAGGGAATTTGAATAATATAGCAAGACTGGTAAAAGAGGCCGGTATAAGCAAGACAGCCTTAGTAGTTGTAGGAGATTTCTTGGGTGATGAATACGAATTATCCAAGTTGTATGATAAAAAAATTTCTCACACGAATACAGAAAGTAAAAAGTTTTAAATTTCAGAAAAAGAGTAGTAAGTGGAAGTATTTAGAGATTTTCATGGTGGAAAAAGTATTAGAAATATCTAAAAAAAGTAATATAGAAGTCGGAGAGTTTTTTTCGATTTTTTTCAGCTAATATAAGTCCTTTTTTTGATGGAAAAAAAGAAATAAAAAGAAAAAAACTATATAACAGTATAGATGATATAGTTTATTATCCTGAAACTGATTATGAGGACATATATATTAAACTGGCTTCTTTACATAATATAAATAAATCTTATATAAGATTGGGAAGTGGTGCTATAGATATTATATATAAACTGGCGGCATTTCTAAATCTAAAAAAAGGTAAGAAAAGGAAAGTATTATTTGTAGAACCTAGCTTCATAGAATATAGAAAAGCTTTTTAGGATATATGAAGATATAGACTTAGTATATTATGATATGGATAAAGAAAATCTAAAGTTAGATGAAAGTATATTGGATATTTTTGGATAATGATATATTGGCTATATTTATATGTAATCCAAATAATCCAAGCTCCTGTCTTGTAGAAAAAGAAATTTTTAAATAAAAATACTAAAAAAATGCAAGGAAAAAAAGATATATATCTTGTTTTTAGATGAATGTTTTATGGATTTTATTTTTAGAAGAAGATAAATATAGCTTGGTTAGTAATATAGAGGAGAATAAAAAAACTTATAATCTTACGTTCTTTTTACTAAATTATTTGCTGTTGCAGGCCTTAGATTAGGTTATACTATTTCATCTGATAGATTCTTTTTTAAAAAGTATGGATCTATTAAACCCACATTGGCATATAAATACCTTAGCATTAAGAGTGGCAGATTTAGCTGCTGATATGTATATAGACTTAAAAAAATAAAAAAATTTAGATTTGATAGAAAAAGAAAGAAAATATCTTATACAAGAGTTGGAAGATTTAAAGATAAAGGTATATGAATCAAAGGCAAATTTTTATATTACTAAGATTTGATAAAAAAATTATGATGATTTTTGAAGAATATCTACTTAAATATAAGATACTTATTCGTTCTTGTTCTAACTATAGAGGCTTGGACGGAAGATATTATAGAATAGCAATAAGAACACATAAGGATAATATAAAACTTATTAATGTATTTAAGGAGTATTTTTAGATGAAAGCTATAATGATTCTTGGAACTATGTCAAATTCGGGAAAAAAAGTTTTTATAACTGCAGGCTTATTAAGAGTATTAAAAAAAGACGGCTATAAGGTTTGTCCTTTTAAATCTCAGAATATGGCTTTGAATTCATATATAACTAAAGAGGGTTATGAGATAGGTATGGCTCAAGCTATGCAAGCAAGAGCTTGTGGAATTGAGCCGAGTGTATATATGAATCCTATACTTTTAAAGCCAAATTCAGATACAGGTTCGCAAGTTATAGTTGGTGGTAAAGTGCTTTCTAATATGAGTGCAAAAGATTATTTTGCAAAAAAAAGGGAATTGATACCATATATAAAAGAAGCTTATGAGAAATTACAGGAAGAATATGATATTTGTGTTATAGAAGGTGCAGGTTCTCCGGCTGAGATAAATCTTAAAGAAAATGACATAGTAAATCTAGGACTGGCTGATATAATAGATTGTGATGCTATTTTAGTAGGAGATATAGACAGAGGTGGAGTTTTTGCGGCTTTATATGGGACGGTAGAACTCTTGGAAGAACATGAAAAGGAGCGTATTAAGGGCTTAGTAATAAATAAGTTTAGAGGCGATGTAAGTATATTAAAACCCGGACTTGATATGATAGAAAAGAAACTTGGTAAAAAAGTTCTTGGTACAGTTCCTATGAAAAGAATAGATATAGCAGATGAGGATAGTCTTAGTGAAAGATTGACAGATAAAAAGACTATAAAAGCTATAGATATAGCTGTCATAAGATTTCCCCACATATCAAATTTTACTGATTTTGATATTTTGGAACGTTTTGATAATGTAAGTCTTAGATATGTTAATACAGTAGCAGAATTTGGAAATCCGGATATAATTATTCTACCGGGGACTAAAAATACTATAGATGATTTACTTGCTATAAGACAAAAATGGTTTGGAGAGTCTTATCTATAGAAGCGCTAAAGATAAACTTATAATAGGTATTTGTGGTGGCTATCAAATGCTGGGAAAAGATTTAAAAGACCCTTATAATATGGAAAATGGATTAGAAACTAAAGGTATAGGACTTCTAAATGCCGCTACTATATTTGAAAAAAAGATAAAAAAACGGTACAAATAAGTGGTAAAAATCTTAGAAAGTACGGAGTTTTTTTAACTAAAGATAGTATAGTAAAAAGGATATGAGATACATTTAGGAAAAAAACTACCGGCCTAGGTGAAGATAGACCCTTGCTAGAATTAGAAGATGGAAGAATGGATGGTCTAATTGCTAAGACCGGTAATGTAGTTGGAACATATTTACATGGCATATTTGATAATGAAGACTTTGTATATGATATACTTTCGTATGTAGCAGGAAAAAAAGGTATAAGCTTGGAAAAAGCCTATAAATATGGAAGAATATATAGAGAAAGAATATGATAAATTAGAAAATCTAATTAGAGAAAATGTGGATATGAATGAAATTTATAGAATAATCGGTATAGATAGATAAAGTTAGAGGATAAAATGTTAGAAAATATAGAAATAGTAAAACCGGAATTAATAGAAAAAGAAGTATGGAAATAATAGAAAGTGAGATGTCAAAAGAAGCACTTGAAAGGTTTACAAACGAAGAATTATTAGTAGTAAAACGTTGTATACATACAGCGGCAGATTTTTGATTATGAGAAAAACCTTATTTTCCATAAAGATGTAATAAATAAAGCTTTTGCTCTTTTTAAAGAAAAAAACAGTTATAATTACAGATACCAGCATGGCTATGGCAGGGATGAATAAAAGTATACTTGCAAAGCTGGGAGCAGAAGTTAGAAATTTTTATAGCAGATGAGGATGTGATAAGGGAAGCAAAAGAAAGAGGACTTACACGTTCGGCTATATGTATGGATAAGGCGGCTAAAATAAAAAAAGAAGAAGGCTGTAATGTTATTTTTAGCAATAGGAAATGCACCTACGGCTCTTATAAGGCTATATGAATTAGATAAGCAAGGTGAGTTCAAGCCTGATATGATAGTAGCTGTACCGGTAGGCTTTTGTGAATGTTGTAGAATCAAAGGAATTAATACTTGGCATGGATGTTCCGGCAATAGTTGCCAGAGGAAGAAAGGGTGGAAGTAATATTTGTGCCGCTATTATTAATGCAATAATATATCAATTAATTGAAAGATAGGAATAGATATGAATAAAGCTGATGTACTTGAGATAAAAACAATTTAAAAAAAGATAGCAATATAATAACTAAAAATAGTGGGTTGTTATGTAGATGCCGAAAAAGAAGTCAAATTTATACAAAAAGATGCCTTTTATTCTTTGGGAGAGGAAGACTGTTTTAAGTATGAAGAGATATTTAGAAAAACTCTTTCAGGTACTTTGGGTAGAAACTTGATAAATATAGAGCTTGAAAATGCGGCCTTAGAAGAAGGTGGAGCCGGTGAATTTTTTTATTTAAACTTAGACAAAGTAAGCTAGAAGATGATGAACTCTTAGAAGTTTTTTTCAAAGAAATAATATCAGGATATGAGTATAATGAGAATTATTTTATAATTCTTATAGATATAGTTTACGATATACCCGGAAAGACAAATGATAATATGCTAATGGAAGATGCCAGTGATGAAGTATATCATGCGCTTTTATGTAGTATTTGCCCTGTAAAGCTTTCTAAGGCTTCATTAGGCTATAACGCTATAAAGAATAATATAGAAAACAGGGTGAGAGATTGGATAGTTGATGTGCCTATGCAGGGCTTTTTGTATCCAAGTTTTGATGATAGAAAGACTAATGTCTATGAGGTATTATATTTTAGCAAGAAAATAAATGAGATAATGCCGAATTTTATATATGAGATGTTTGATAGTGAGGCACCATTAAGTGTAAGTGAACAGAAAGAAAGTGTTTTATCAGCTATACAACAGGTGGGCTCTGAGAATATGAATGTAGAGATGATGGCGGAAGTATATGATAAAATAAGTGATATGATAGCGGAGCATGACGAAAAAGAGGGACCTTTAATATTAGATAAGAATGATATGCTAAGGGTACTCTCATCAGCAGGAGTTGATGATAAATCCTTGGACTTATATGATAAATTAGAAAGCTCTGATGTAAAAAGTGGTAGCTGAAAAATATAATTGATGTTAAAAAAATTGAAATTAAAAAGACCGGGTATCAGTATAAAGATAGATCCTGATTGTATGGGGCAAGTTAGCACCGGATACATAGACGGCAAGAAATGTATACTTATAGCGGCGGAAGATGTGGAAATAAACGGAGTTATGGTAAAGACTATCTAGGGAGTATATATGAATATAGCTAATACACAGTTGGATATGAGAAAGATTGCCGATAGTGGACAAATTTTTTTAGATTTAATATGTTGGGTGAAAATGAATTTGAACTCTTAGCAGGTGATAGATACCTAAAAAAATAAAAAGAAGTTTGTAAAAAAAATATAGATGGTATAGAATGTAGCGAATATTATTTGGAATGTACTAAAGAAGAGTTTGAAGAATATTGGGAAGAGTATTTTTGATCTAAAAAGTAGATTATGATACTTTTTTTCTGTAAATATACCTAAAGAAGATATATTTTTTAAATAAAGCCTTAGAATATTCCAGAGGTATAAGAATTTTTAAAAGCAAGATAAATGGGAGATGCTTATTTCTTTTTATAATATCCCAAAGAAAATCTATACCTGCCATAAAATCCGCTATAGAAAAAAACTTTGTGAAAAAAATATGGCAAGAAATTAAAAAAATGGTAAATATGCTTTTTTTCCAACACCTAGTGAGCTTGCAAATGCAGATGTAGATGATTTGAATTCTTGTTCACTAGGATATAGAAGTAGTTATATAAAAAGAAGTAGCAGTTTCTGTAACAAGTGGGAAAATAGACTTAGAAAAGATATCTGATTTAGATGATGAAAATTTATTAAAAAGAGCTTATGAGTCTAAAAAGGTGTAGGAATAAAAAGTAGCCTCTTGTGTAGCCTTATTTGGTTATTATAGAATAGCGGCGTTTCCTATAGATGTCTGGATACAAAAAGATGATAGATAGACATTATAACGGAAATTTCCCGTTTGCTAGATATGAAGGTTATGCAGGTGTTATTCAACAATATATTTTTCTTCTACGGAAGAGAGAATGAAAAAGATTAAGAAAAGCTAAAAAAATAATATTAGTAGTATAATAAGAATAAATATAGTATAATTATAAGACTATAAAAATTTATAGTATAGATTAAGTGTCTTAATAATCTACATAATTGCTATATAAAAAGGAGAGAAAATGGAGAAAAATTTTTATCTGTAGTTGTGCCTACATATAATATGGAAAAAAATTTTTTTGAATACTTGTCTTTCCTCTTTTATTATAGAAGAGATACTGGAAGATATAGAAATACTTATTATAAATGACGGTTCTAATGATAGGTCGGAAAGTATTGCCCTAGAATATGTAAAAAAAGTATCCTTCCAGTTTTAAGCTCATAAATAAAGAAAATGGAGGACATGGTTCTACCATTAATAAAGGTATAGAAGTATCCGTGCTAAGTATTTTTAAGGTGGTTGACGGAGATGATTTTGTAGAAAAAAAGAAGCCTTTTATTGATTTGATAAAGAGTCTGAAAAAAATACTGATGCCGACTTGGTTTTTAAGTAATTTTTTTATTGGCGAGATTTTAAAACAGGAAAAACTTAGTAAAGAAGTAGAAGAATTAGCCACAAATATAGAATATTATAAAAACTTATAAAAGTGGAAGATATAGTAGATAAAACTTTTTTTGAAGATGCATAGTTATACTATAAAAAAACAGAAATTCTTAAAAAAATGAATAAAAAGAATAAGAGAGAAATGTTTTTTTATGTAGATGTAGAATACATAGCTTATCCCTTACCTTATATAAATACAGTTTTATTTACAAGGAAACCTGTGTATATATATAATATAGGTATGAATAGTCAAAGTATGGATATGAAAAAAATATGCAAAAAGCGTTGTACTCAACACGAAAAGGTTTTTAGATGATTTATTAGAATATTATTTAGCAAACAATAAAAAAATGATAGTAGATCTAAGGCTCTAGCTAATATTTGCTCAAGAACTTTGGTGAGTCAATATAAGATTTATTTAAGTCTTGGATGCTCATGTAAAGAAAAATTTGATTAGTTTAGATAAAAAAATAAAAAAAGGAATATTTGGGTATATATAAGAGTGTGAGAAACCCAGCTATAAAAAAATACTTAGAGAAAGCAGATATAGTTTATATTTCCCACTTTCTCTTATAGTTAGATTTAAATATTTTCTATAAAGGAACAGAAAAAAATGTTAAAAAAATGATAGATAGATTAAATACTTTTTAAACATTATGAACCTTTGCTTAGACAACTTGTAAGTAAGGATATAAAGTTAAAGTATAGAAGAAGTTTTTTTGGGTTATTTGTGGAGTGTACTTAATCCACTTATGATAATGATAATCATGGTTATAGTATTTTCAAATATGTTTAAATCAGACATAGTTAATTATCCTGCATATTTGATAATAGGACAGACTATATTCGGTTTTGTTTCAGAATCAACAAACCAAGCTATGTTCTCTATTGTGGGTAATGCCGCACTTATGAAAAAGACTTATGTACCTAAGTATATATTTACTTTCTCAAAAGTTACAAGTTCTTTAGTGAATATGATATTCTCTCTTGGAGCTATGGTAATAGTATTTATAGTTTGTAAAGTTAGTTTTAATATAAATATGTTATTTATACCGTTTATACTCTTGGAAGTATATATTTTTTGCATAGGACTTGGCTTATTGCTTGCACAGGCAACAGTATTTTTTAGAGACGTTCAATATATATATAGTGCTTTACTCACAGCTTGGATGTATTTAACGCCTATATTTTATCCTTTGAGCCAGTTGCCTGAGGATTTACAAAAGGCTATTATTACATTTAACCCTATATACTCATATATAGAACAATTTAGAATTATAACCTTATATGGAAAGTTTCGGATATTATACTTATAGCAAATGGAAGCTTGGTTGCAATGATCAGTCTTTGTATAGGAAGTATAGTGTTCATGAAAAAAATCAAAAATAAGTTTATATTATATATTTAATATAAGGAAAAGAAATGAAAGATAATTTGAAAACTATGATAGAAGTTAAAGATGCTACCGTCAGATTTAACATAGCATCTGAAAAGAATTGATAATCTAAAAAGAATATTTTTATAAAATTAGTAAAAAAAGAGCTTATGTTTAAAGAGTTTTTTTAGCATTAAAAAAAATATAAATTTTTAGTGTAAAAGCAAGGTGAAGCTTGGGGAATAGTCGGCACAAACGGTTCGGGTAAATCGACCTTATTAAAACTTATATGTGGTATTTTAAAACCATATAAAGGAAGTGTTAGTATAAATGGAAGTATAGCTCCACTTATAGAACTTGGTGCAGGCTTTGACGGAGATCTGACAGCCAGAGAAAATGTTTTCTTAAATGGAGCCGTACTCGGTTATAGCGATAAATTTATGAAAGAACATTTTGATGAGATTATAGATTTTGCAGAACTTTGGGATTTCCTTGATATGCCTATAAAGAATTATTCTTCAGGTATGTCAGCCAGATTGGGTTTTTGCTATAGCAACTATGGTTAGACCTGATATACTTATATGTGATGAGGTACTTTCAGTAGGAGATTATGCTTTTCAAAAGAAATGTGAAAAGCGTATGAATGAGATGAGAGAGCAAGGTACAACGCTTTTATTCGTATCCCACTCTATAGAAGCAGTTAGAGAAGTTTGCGATAAGGTTCTTTGGATAAATAAAGGAGAAAAGGTGATGGAAGGTCTTGCACAAGATGTATGTGGGGCATATATGAAGTCACTAGAGGAATAAGAACTATGAGTGATTTGAAAATATTTATTTCTTGTCATAAAAAAATCAAAAGTAGCAGAAAAAGATTTTTTATATCCTATACAAGTAGGAGCTTGTTATGCTAAAGATAGAATAGAAACTTTTTGCATGATGATGAAGGTGATAATATTTCTGAGAAAAAAATAAGAAGTATTGCGAACTTACAGCACAGTATTATGTATGGAAAAAAATATAGAGGCAGATTATTATGGTTTTTTTCATTATAGAAGATATTTTTAATTTCAATTTAGATAAAAAAACTTAAAAAGAAGATGCATGGGGAAGTATTGTCTATGATAAAAATAGATGAAACGGTAATAGAAGAACTATCTATAGATGAGAAAAAAATAAAAGATTTATTTAAAGAATACGATATATTAACGACCAAAAAAAGGAATTTAAGTAAAGGCACCGGAGCGAACAAGAGTATTACAGTGTATGAAGAATATATAAAACGGGGACATCAACACGAAAAAGATCTAAAAAAACTTTTGGAAGTTATAAAATATAAGTATCCGGAATTTAAAGAGACAGTAGATACTTATATGAATGGTAATAAAAGCTTATGAGTGTAATATGTTTATTATGAAAAAAAGATATTTTTTTATAAATACTCCGCTTGGCTTTTTTTGAGGTGCTTTTTTTGAAGTCGAAAAAAATATAGACTTTAGTACATATAATATGGAAGAAACTAGAGTTATGGGTTTTTTTAGCAGAGAGAGCTTGCGGTATTTATATCGAATATTTAAAGAGCAAAGGAAGTCGGGTAGCAGAGCTTCAAAAAAACTATATTCATGAATACGGATGTTGAAGAAAAAAAGCTGAAACTTTGGATATAAAAAAAGTATACCTATTGTTTTTAGCTGCAAATAATAAGTTTGCTCCCTATATGAGTATTTTTTTATAAAATCTTTAGCTTTAAATAATATAAATAATAAAATAGATATATTTGTATTACATCAAGATATAACAGCAGATACAAAGAATAGGATAATAAAAGATAATCCATATTCTAATATAAAAAAATAAAAATTTATCGATGTAAAGACTTATTTTTGCTAATTTAAAAATTATATATAGATCAGCATTTATCTTTAGAAACATATTTTTAGACTGGTAATACAAGATATATTTAAAGATTATTCTAAGGTATTATACTTAGATAGTGATATGATAGTTCTACAAGATATTAGGGAACTATATGAAATGGATATGCAAGATATAGCTATAGCCGGGTAAAAGATATTGACTATGCCGGGGCTTGCAAAACTAGAATAGAACCTGTAAAATATGCGAAAGATATTTTGAAACTGGATAATGAATACGATTACATACAGGCCGGGGTTTTGATTTTTAATTTGGATAAAATGAGAAAGCTATATTCAGTCGAAGAATTGTTAAAAAAATAGCAAGTAGTTATAAATGGAAACATCATGATCAGGATGTGCTTAATTTTTGCTTATAGAGGGAATATAAAACATATTCCGCAAGAATGGAATGTCATGATGAATTGGAAAAAGAAGAATATATCCAGAATGGATATCTTAAAAAAAGCACCTCTTAGTTTGTATGAAGAATATACAAAAGCAAGGCAAAATCCTAAAAATAGTTCATTTTGCAGGTTATCAAAAAAACCTTGGAATGAAGAAAGCTGCGATTATGCAGAGTTTTTTTGGGAATATGCCAGAAAGAGTATTTATTATGAATATTTGCTAAGAATACTTTTTGGATAAGAATAATAGAAGTAAAGAAAAAAATTACTGTGAAAGATAAAGTTTATCAAATATTCACTAAAGTTTTTCCCTTTATATTCAAAGAGAAGGGATGTAGTGAGAAAGATATATAGAAGTTTTTGTTAAGAGATAGGGAGATAGAGGAGTTTCATGAAAGATATTAAAATATTTGTATCCTGCCATAAGCCATCAATAGTAGCCAAAAAGAAGTTTTTTTATATCCTATACAGTTGGGTTGTTCATTAACGGAAAATAGGATAGAAGGTTATCTTTATGATAATGAAGGTGATAATATATCTGAGAAAAAAATAAATCATACTGTGAGCTTACAGCACAATATTATGCATGGAAAAAAATGTTGAAGCAGATTATTATGGATTCTTTCATTATAGAAGATATTTTTAATTTAAGTGAAAATCAACATCTTAAAAGAGAATGATTGGGGAAGTATCGTTTGTGATAAAGTGAATGAGCGTGTCTTAGAGAAATTAGGACTTGATGATACTAATATACAAATAATGCTTAATAAATATGATGTTATAAGTACAAAAAAAGAGATTTATATTATTTTTGATAAGAAAAAAACAAAAAAAGTATCTACTACAGTTTATAACGAATATATTAGACAAAGCCACCAATATGAAAAAGATTTAAAGAAGATGATAGAGATTATAAATATTAAGTATCCTGAATTTTTCTTATATCACAACAGATTATATGAATGGTAGCTCAGCCTATGAATGTAATATGTTTATAATGCGTGCGGATATATTCAAAGAATATTCTAAATGGTTATTTGATATACTATTTGAAACTGAAAAAAATATAGATATGTCAAATTATAGTGTTGAAGAAACTAGGGTTATGGGATTTTTGGCAGAGAGAGCCTGTGGTATATATATGGAATATTTGAAGTTAAAAAAAGAATATAGAATGTTGGAAGCACAAAAAAACTATATTTCTTGAAACAGATAGAGAAGAAGATATAAGACCTATATCTAAAGAAGCTATACCAATAGTTTTGGCAGCTAATGAAAATTTTGCTCCTTATATGAATGTATTTATAAAATCATTAGTTGAAAATAATACAAATAGAGAACTTGATATTATAGTATTACATCAGGATATAAAGAAAGAAACACAAAGTATAATTAAGGATGATAATTGCATAACAAATAGAATAAGTATTAGATTTTTATGATGTTAAAGATTATTTTTAAAAAAACTTAAATCTATATATAGATCAGCATCTTTCGCTTGAAACATATTTTTAGACTAGCCATACAAGAAATATTAGTTGATTATGATAAAGTATTATATTTAGATAGTGATATGGTAGTTTTGAGAGATATTAAAGAATTGTATGATATGGATATAGAGGAGTATGCTCTTATTGGTGCTAAGGATATAGATTATCTGGGAAATTGTAAAATAAGCAAAGAACCGGTAGAGTACGCTATAAATAAATTGAAGTTGAATAGTGAATTTGACTATATGCAAGCAGGAGTTCTGATTTTTAACCTGAAGAAGATGAGAGAAATGTATTCAGTTCAAGATTTACTTGATATAGCCGGTAGCTATGAGTGGAAGCATCATGATCAAGATGTATTAAATTATGCATTTAGAGGAAAGATAAAATTTCTACCACAAGTTTGGAATGTAGTAATGGATTGGAAACAAAATAAGCTTTCACGAATGAATATAATATCAAAAGCACCGGCAAATCTTTATAATGAGTACGTTGAGGCTAGAAAGAATCCTTATATAGTTCATTATGCAGGTTTTCAAAAGCCTTGGAATGTAGAAACTTGTGATTATGCAAAAGAATTCTGGAGATACGCCAGATTAACTTCTTCTTATGAATTTCTAATAAAACAATTAAAGGCTCAAAGTAAGAAAGTTAGTCATAGTAAACGACATAATACAGGAATGATTGTTGACGATAATTATGCTTATAACCCTAAAAATAAATTATATAGGAGATTTAAGTGATAATGAAAGAGAATTGGTTGCGGGTGGAAGTCATATAAGAATAGATGGCATAGATAAGCCTATAATGGTTGATGGAATGTATATCAAACTCATAAATGCATTAAATAGGGCTTTTTCCTGTACATTCATTTAGAAGAAAGGTATTAAAAAAAAGTATCTAGAATATTTATTAGATAAATACTAAAATAGGAGAGCTATTATGGAAAAAAAGAGAATAGATTAGAATATATAGATATATTGAATGTTTTATCATGTATTGCTGTAATATACTTACATTCTAATGGGGTCTTTTGGTCGTTTGAAAAAAAGCAACATGGTGGTTGGGAGCTAATGTTATAGAAAGTGTCTTTTATTTTGCCGTTCCAATATTCTTTATGATTAGTGGAGTTACATTATTAGACTATAATAAGAAGTATACTACAGAGGAATACTTTAAAAAAAGAGAATGTATAAGACATTAATCCCTTTTTATATTTTTGGAGTATTATCGGAATAATATTTGTATATTATAGAAAAGAGATCGGAATAGAAGAATTGTCACCTGTAAATATTATAAATTCCATTTTAAATACAAGATTTAATGGTGGTTTCTATTGGTATTTTTATAGCTTTGTATACAATATATTTAGTTATTCCAATTTTAGCAGTTATACCTGAAGAAAAAAAGGAAAAAAATACATTTGCTTATATAATCGTAAGCTATATCATATTAAATGTATTTATACCTTTGGTATTAACTTTATTTAAAAATAGGAGTCAATTGGAATACTGCATTGGCAATGCCTTTTTGGAGCTAATTTTGTTATATATTTATTTATAGGATATTATATAGACAGATATGAAATAGAGAAAAAAAATATAGATTACTTATTTACATATTAGGAATTATAGGATTGTTACTACATATATTTGGAACAGCATATCTATCGTTTAAAGATAATGCTATAAATGGGACATTTAAAGGGATATTTAGGACTTCCTTGTATAATGTATTCAGCGGCAATATTTTTTTACTCTTTAAATATATTAGAATGGGAAACTTTAAGAAAAAAATTTGTATAATGTATCTGCCATATTTAAGAAACAGACTTTTGGTATATATTTAGTTCATTATTTTGTACTAATGAGTATTACAGGTTATTATAATCTTGATATAAAAAAAGTATTAAAGTAAGATTAATATTGGCACCTATCATTTTTTTATTATCTCTTGGATATGTGTAAAAAAATAATACAAAAGTATTCCTATATTAAAAAAAGATATTACCATAATATGAAGGAGATAGTATGAAAAAGAATAAGGAATAGTGATATAAGCAGTATCTATATTTTACTTTTTGATGTTTGTATTAGGGATATTATTTTTTTCATTGGTTTATATAAATATGGTAATACCTTAATGGAAGTTAAAGAGTATGTTTATGATTGGAGTTTAACATTAGGTACCAATGCTGAATTAGAAGGAAAAAAATTTTTCTGGAGTTTAATTTTTTTCGGTATAATAGTACTAATATGTATACATAAATATATTATAAAGGAAAGTGTTATAAAAAGTAATATCGGATACGGATATGAAAAATTATAGTATTTTCTATTATATCAGTAAGTATGTACATATATAATGGAACTATAGCCTATGCGATGGTATATTTACTTTTTATTAATTGCACTTAATAAGATAGTGTTTAAAAAGTAGTACAGAAGAGTATATATATTTATATATTCTTTTTAACTTTAAGTTTGAGTATTTTGTCTTATATACTGATAAGTAGTGTAAATATAAAAGTATTATTCCTAGTATCTTTCACTATAGTATCGTTGGTTTTATTATATATAAAAGCAAAAGTGGGAAAAAAAATATACTTAACAGATTTTCTTTGATAGTAAGCCTTATAGTACCACTTTCTTTTTTTGGTGTATATAAAGAATACATATATATATAATGGAAAGATTGAAAATATATATAATAATAGAATAATTAATTCTTTCTTCTTATTATTGATGCTAGCATTAGTAACATATAATATATATTATATGTTTAAAGAATGGAATGCTAAAAAAATTTATCTATAAGTTTGATAACAGTAATATCTGTAACATCTATTATTTCGTATTCTAGAGTTAGTAAAATTGTTTACGATGCACATCACTTGGCAGAAGAAGTTTTTACCATATAATCAAATCTTTGGTTATGGAAATATTCCATATGTAGATTATTTTTCCCGTTTCAGGTTTGTTTCCTATCGGTATAGGAGCTATACAAAAAAATATTTGGATTAAAATTGACTGAAACTAATTTAGCTGTTGCTATATTTGGAATTATATGTTCTATAATAGTAGTATTGTTATTAGATAGATATCTGGAAAGAAAAAGAGTTATTATTTTTTTAGTAGTATTATTTCCTACATCAAATATATATATAAGGACTAATTTATTGATTATATATTTCTTGATTTTTATTTTTTTACCTTTTTTTAAAAAAATAAAATAGGATATTGGATAGAGGTTTGGGGAATAAGCACTTACATATTAGTATTCTTTTTATCCTTTATTTGGTATAGCAGCATTTCTGGGGACATTGCCATTTACTATATATAAATTATTTATATTTGTTCGAGATAAAGAATATAAAAAAAGAATTTAGAAATCCTATTTTTTTAATATTCTTATTTCTGGAAATATGCATATTGATATTATCATTTAAAAAGTATAATTGGACTGATAGTGCATATTTTTAACTTATTCTGATCAAGGAATACTTTGTAATGCTTGGGCTAGTTTTGGACAGAAGATTCCTGAAGATTTTTATGTTATGCTTGAAGGGATTTCAAGGTATAAGATATGGATTGTGGCATAGCATAAGATATATGTTAATTATACTTGTAGTTTGGATTATGTTTCTGTTATTTATACATAGAGTAAAAAAATATAAAGGACCTAAATGCTATATATGAAGATAGCCCTTTTATATTATTTTCAGGAATTATTACACTTTTTAATATCTTGTACTTTGACAATAAAAAGGCAAGATCAAGAGTGGTTATTATCAAGGACCGGTTGGGTCTTATTTCCTACAATCTCTATAATCATATTACTTGTTATATTTAAGTATATGCAAAAAAACCTATATGAGTAGTGTTTTTCATAGGTATATTAGCGAGTATATGTGGAATGGCATTATTAAATCCTTTATATTTCTTAGATAATGTATATTATAAAAAAATGAAAATGTAGACTCTCAAAAATTATATATATATGGATAACCCCAAATATAAAAAAATTTAGGTAAGGGATATATTCCCAAATATATGATAAATGATCTTGATAAGTATTATACTATAACTCAAGATATTAAAAAAAGTACGATGATAAAATAAGTTTTTTTAGGTTTACATTTAGGATATATCTCAGCATTGGATTTAAAAAAACTACTAGTCAACCAAGTCTATCAGCGGTTATGACATATAAGCAATCTAAGAAGCTTATAGAAGAAGTGAAGAATACTAAGGCGATAGTATTTAATGAATTATTATCTCCTACTATAATGCATAATCTTTGTAAGTGGTTATTAACTACTGATGAATATATATATGTTAGAAAATGGGGAGCATTTGTTCCTAGGGAAAAAAAGCTAAGATATTTGAAGTTGAAGGTGATGATAAACGTGGAAGTATATGGGATACTACTGAGCTTGATAATAATGCAGCTACGGCAGGTAAGTCTTTTGATTATTTAAAACCTAATTACGATGATACGAATTTGGAATTTACTTATACAGAGCCTATTTCTTATTCCGAGATAATAAATAATGATACAAAAGAGGTGTCTAATGTATCTGAAATAAATATAGATTTTTAACAGAGAAATAACAGGCTTGGAAGGAAATTATTTGTATTTAGATTTACAAAAGAGATAATGGTAATATTAGTAATCTTGATAGTATAGAAGATAAATTTATGAGGCATTTTACAAAAGAGCAAATAAATGAAAAGTGTACGCTTAATATTAGCTGGATTGGTGAAGAAGGAAGAGCTAATTTTATAAACTGTAAGATGAGTGACGGAAGAGTATTCATACCATTAGAGGCAAATACTAATTGGTTACTTAATTCACATAAGGGAGTTAAAGTAAAGGTGTTTGGCTTGGATGAAGGAGAAAAAAAGTTCATATAAATAGTTGTGAAATGATGAAATCAAAAAGATTTATAAGGGGAGTGTTATGTTGATTCTTTCAATACTAATTATTTGTTTTGCACATTTTTTTAGAGTGTTGCAATGGGAGTTATTTGTAAGTACTTATGAAAAACCTAGGAAGAGAAGTTTATTGCAAGCCTTATCTTTTGGTTATATAGCAAATTATTTTTTGCCTTTTAAAGTGGGAGATTTGTTTAGAGCATATATAGCCGGACGAAAAATGAAAAATGGAAAGGGCTTTGCACTTGCTACAGTTATAATAGATAGATGTTTAGATGTTATTGTTGTAGGAATAATATTTGGTATATTTAGTATTTTTAGGAATCGGAAGAAATAGTGAGCTGTCTTTTTAGATATTATACAATTTTTAGCTGTATTACTTATTATATTTATTACTCTAGTTTATTTTTGTTAGAAATAAAGTTAAAGTGATTGTAAGATTTATAGCCGGTTTATTTAATCCATATATAGAAGAGAGAATTTTTGAGATTCTCTTGGGCACTGATATGGAGCTTCAAAGATATTCTTATGAGATTATCAAAGGTAAAAACTTCTTATATATAATATTTCTATGTGGATTTTATATATTATTTCATATTGGTGTTTTTGGTAGTTTTTCTTAGTGAAAATGGATTAGGTATAAAATGGACAGATATATTTATTTCTTTTATTTGCAAAAAAATTCAATAGCAAGTAGCGGATTTTTTTATTGAGTAATAATATTTTATGGTATAGTCTGTATTATCTCACACCTTCTATAATACTTATACTTATATCTTTATTTGTTAAAGATAAGGAGCATAGCATAGAAGAGGAAAATGAATGTTTAAATCTTTTTGCCACATATAAATGAAGATGAGAGAAGAAACTTTTTAGAATTATATTTTTTCGGGTAAAAAGAATGAATATAAAAAAACTATCTTGATATGAACAGAAATATACTTATTTTGAGGGATTATTCGGCGGGTTCTAATGCTACAACTATACTCTGTACGCAAGGTGGAGATAATTTCTTTAGAAAGTATGCATTCGATACAGATGCCGATAAACTATATGAACAAATACTGTGGCTTAAAAAATATCAAGATAGTGTACCTCTTCCTGAGATATTAAGGTATGAGAAAACAGAGAGGACCTGTTATTATGATATGCCTTATAATAATAATGCCATAGGTTTGTTTTCTTATACACATTCCAGTCCATATGAATATTCTTGGGAATTTATGAGAAAGGCACTGGAGTGTTTAGAGCTTACTTTATATAAGAATAATTTGCGTAAAGCAGATAAGACTACTATTACCAAGTATGTTGCCGATAAGGTGGACAAAAAAATATTGATAGGATTTTTGAAAGCCAGAAGATTGAAAAAAATCTTATGAAGTATGAAGATATAGTAATAAATGGTATTGCATATAAAAATTTACCATACTATCTAAAATATTTATCTATAGAGCATTTAGAAGAAGTTTTTTTATGTCGGATATGTATTCAGATATTCATGGTGATTTAACAATAGAAAATATCATTTGCGTAAGAAATCAAAAATGCTGAAGATGATTTTTTTATAATAGATCCGAATACAGGGAATGTACATGATTCATCAAATCTTGATTATGCAAAAATTATTACAATCTATACATGGAAATTACGAGTTTTTTTGATGGCTACAACTAACGTTGAATCAAATGAAAATCATATAGATTTTTACTTTCATAAAATCAGATGCTTATGCACATTTATGGAAGAAACTAGATACATATATGAGAGAAAAATTTCAGTAAAGAAAGAGTGAAGAGTATATATTATCATGAGATAATACATTGGTTACGTTTATTACCATACAAGATAGAGAAGAATGGTAAGAGAGCCTTATTATTTTATGCAGGTTTGCTTATGGTTCTTTCTGATATTGTCAAATGGTTTGAGGAGGAGTAATGAAAGCAAAGCTGGCAATGTTCGATTTAGATGGAACTTTGTTTGATACTAGAAGTCTTAATTATTTAGCATATAAAGCAGCACTTGAAAAAAATTTAATTTTAAATTAGATAAAGAATATTTTTTTATTCAGAATGTAATGGCAGACACTATAAGGTATTTTTTTACCACAAATTTTTGAATAATGATATTATCTATATGGAAGATATTCATAGGCTAAAAAAAGAGTTTTATGAAAAAAATTTTTTTAGGTGAGGCTATAAAGAATGAGCATTTGTTTAATATAATAAAAGCTTATGAAAGAGGAATATTATCTTGCAGTTGTAACAACAGCTTCAAGGAAAAATTGCGAGGAAATTCTTTCTAAGTTTGACGCTCTTTCTTTGTTTGATTTAGTAATAGCCGGAGAAGATGTTTCAAAGAAAAAGCCTGAACCTGAAGGTTATTTAAAGGCTATGAAACATTTTTGATATTAGTTCTGAAAAATTCTATCATTTTTTTGAAGATTCAGAGGTGGGAATTTTAGCCGGTGAGAGAAGTGGGGCTAAGGTTTTTTTGTAGTGAAAGGATATTCGTAAGGTAAAGGTAATGAAAGATAAGATATTGGTATTTATACCTATGTATAATTGCGAAAAGCAGATTGTTAGAGTTATAGATCAGTTGACAGGAGATATTAGACCGTATATAGATGAAGTTATCATTGTGAATAATAGAAGTACAGATAATGGTGAGACGGCAGTTATAGATAAGTTAAAAAAATTATAGATACTGATTTAAAAAAATCAAGTTGCTTAGAAATGATGAAAAATTATGGTTTGGGGGGTCTCACAAGCTTGCATTTAAGTATGCTATAGAAAATAATTTTGATTATATTATAGTATTACATGGTGATGATCAAGGAAGTATTGCTGATTTTTATACCTTTACTCAAGAAAGATAAGCAAAAAGAGTATGATTGTATACTTGGAGCGAGATTTATGAAAGGATCTAGTTTACCGGGGTATTCAAAAATTTAGAGTATTTGGAAATAGAGTTTTTTTAATATACTTTTTTTCAATAGTATTAGGAAAAAGAATATATGATTTAGGTGCAGGCTTAAATATGTATTCTGTAAGAATGTTAAAAGAAAAAAATATTACTTTTAAGTTTCCTGATAATTTAACCTTTAATTGTTATATGTTATTTGCAACTTCAATATTGAGGCAAAAGTTTCTATTTACTCCTATAAGTTGGAGAGAGGATGACCAAATTTCAAATGTAAAAATGACTAAGCAAGCAATACAAACATTAAAAATGTTAGTATTATTTGGTCTGAGAAGAACAGCTTTCTTATATAAGGAAGCTAGAACCTTAGAACATAGAGATTATACTTGCAAACTAATATATGAAAAATAAGGAGTAATGATATGTCTAAACTTAACCTAATAATGCCTATGGGTGGTGGTGGAACCAGATTTGGAAATCATGGTTTTAATCTTCCTAAACCTCTGATAGAAATATATGGAAAACCTTCTTTTTACTGGGCTACACAGTCTATATTAAAGTTTGTAGAAGTAGAAAGTCTAACTTTTGTTGTACTGCAAGAGCATATAGAAAAAAATTTTTCAATAGATAAAAGAATATATGAGTACTATCCACAGGCAAAAAAATAAATATTATAGAGAAAGTTTTACCGGGAGCAGTATTAACTTGTATACAAGGTATCAGAAATATAGAAAAGGATAAGCCTATATTATTTAATGATTGCGATCATTTATTTATATGTAAGGATTTTTAATGATTTTTTTGTGATAAAGATAAGTTTAATGAATTGGATGGTGCCCTACTTACATTTAAGTCCACAGACCCTAGATTCAGTTTTGTATCTTTCTCTGAAGATGGCTTTGTAAATAAAACTATAGAAAAGCAGGCTATAAGTAGTGATGCAATTTGTGGAGCATATTATTTTAAAAACAAGCAAGTATTTGAAGAGGCAGTTAATATTTATTTAGAAAAAAATGTGCTTATACAGAATACTTTGTCAGTGGTGTATATAATGTTATGGCAGATAAAGGTTTAAAGATTAAAAACTTTAATACAAATGAACATGTGTCTTTTGGAACACCGGATGAGTTTGAGGAAGCACAATCTGATATTGTATATAAAGAATTGATTTAGTATGGAATGGAGCTTATAATGAAAAAAACTGATATTTTTTTGATAAACTTATGTCCCTGCCCGTACTTAATATATTTGAGTCATTTTATAAAAAAATAAAGAGATTTTTGTTATATTTATTTTTTTGGCGGTTTGGCATTTTTTTCCTAAACATTATTTTTGTTTTATATTTTTTTATGCAGATTTATTGTTTAATGAACTTGTTGCCAATGCTTTCAGTTGGATATTATGTGTCTTATTTCAATTTTTTTTACAAATAGAATTTGGGTGTTTGACGGTAAAACAGATAATAATATAGCTTTCTTTAAACAAATGTTTTCTTTTTACGGCAGGTAGAGTATTTACTTTAGTTATTGAAGAAATAATACTTGCCATATTTATCACTTGCTTAAACTTGCCAAGTTTACCGGTTAAATTAGCAGCTCAAGTGATTGTAATAGTCTTAAATTATGTTATAAGTAAGTTATATGTATTTAAGAAATAATAAATATTATATTATAGATAAAGATTTATAATACTATAGGATGTCGGAAATAGAAAAATTTTTGCTGTTTCCGACATTTTTCATATATTAATTATAATATCTTTAAAGCTGATTTATATCTAAAAAAAGTATAGTTAAAAATATCTCATATACTATGGAAATAACTGATATTGCTAGAAATATAACTTCAAATATAGTATAATAGGCTTAATCAAATATTCGAAATATATGAAATAAATGAAAGGAAAGTACAATTTTTGTACAGCATAAGATATGGAATTTGAAAGAAGTGCAGGAATACTATTACCAATATTTTCTTTACCTAGCAAGTATGGTATAGGAACAATGGGAGGAGAAGCTTATAAGTTTATAGATTTTCTTGAGAAAGCAGGACAAAAATATTGGCAAATCTTACCAATAGGACCAACGGGATATGGAGATTCTCCATACCAAAGCTTTTCGACTTTTGCAGGAAATCCTTACTTTATAGATTTAGATTTTCTTGTTGAAAGTGGTGATATAAGTTTAGAAGATGTACAAGCTGTATCATGGTATGAAAGAGAAGATAGTGTAGATTATGGTATGATTTATAATGGAAGAAATTATATTTTTGGAGAAAGTATATCATAATTCTTACGCTAAATACGAGAGAGAAATAGAAGATTTTTAAGAGAGAAAATGAATATTGGATAGATAATTATTCTTTATATATGGCACTTAAAAAAAGCATTTTTGGAATGAAGTCCCTATATAGATTGGGAGGATAGAGGTGCCAGATTAAGAGATGAAGAGAGCTTAAATAGATATAGAGAATTGCTAAAAGAGGATATTAATTATTATACCTTTATCCAATTTATATTCTATAGACAATGGGAAAAAAATTAAAAGCCTATGCCAACTCAAAGAATATAGAGATTATTGGAGATATTCCTATATATGTATCTTTAGATTCTTCTGATTGTTGGGCAAATCCTAAGTTGTTTTTATTAGATGAAGAAAATGTTCCTACTTTTATAGCAGGAGTTCCACCTGATTATTTTAGTGAAGATGGACAATTATGGGGAAATCCTCTATATAACTGGGCTGAAATGAAAAAAATCAAGACTACGCTTGGTGGAAAGAAAGAATCAAAGGAGCTAAAAAAACTCTATGATGTTATAAGAATAGATCACTTTAGAGGTTTTTGAGAGTTTTTTTATAAAGTAAAAATATGGCTCTACTAATGCCAGAGTAGGAGAATGGGAAAAAGGTGGAGATATAGATTTTTATACAAAGTATAAAAAAAGAATTTCGGATACTAAGTTTATAGCTGAAAATTTAGGTTTACAAAGTGATGAGGTAAGAGCTTTACTTGCCGCTTCAGAGTATCCAGGAATGAAAAATAGTGTGCTTTGCTTTTGATGCAGATGATACGAATGAGTTTCTGCCACATAGATATGAGAAAAAAATTGCGTTTGTTACGCAGGTACTCACGATAATGATACTATACTTTCTTGGAGTCAAAAAAAGTTAATCCTAGAGAAGTGGAATTTGCTAAAAGCTTATGGTGGAATTAGTGAAGCAGAAGGTATGTGCTATGGTATACTTAGATTAGGACTTTCAAGTGTTGCAAATGTTTTCGTGGCTCAATTACAAGATTATATGGAACTTGGAGAAGAGGGTAGAATAAATATGCCGGGTAAAAGCAAGTGGAAACTGGTCTTGGAGACTTAAAAAAACATACCTGAAGATGCTTTTGGCTTATAGAATAAGAGGCATTTGTAATATGTATTCCAGATAGTTGATTTATTATATTTTGTATTAGCTTATGCTATAATTTTCACAAAGTGTTATAGATAATTTTTTTCAGTTTTAAAATATGATTAGGATGTACATAATTTGAAAAGATAAATATACGTCGAGGAGTACAAGTTGATTACTTTTTATAATTAATCCCAGTTCAGGTGGAGGAAAATCACTTAAAGTATGGAAAAAAAGTTAGAAAAGTATCTATATGAGAAGAACATTTCTTACGAGGCTTTCATTACAAAATATAAAGGTGAGGCCGGAGATATAGTATTAAAGATTTGCGAAAAGAGTGATGGGAATACAGAAGATACTGTTGTTGCAGTTGGGGGAGATGGAACTGTAAATGATATGCTTAGAGGTATATGTACTAATAAAAAAAGCTTATATATGGACATATACCTACCGGAACAGGAAATGATTTAGCTAGAGGGCTTGGCTTGCCTAAGTCCCCTTTAGCTTGTTTAAAAAAAGATAATAAATAAAGATAGAGTAAAAGAGATAGATTATGGAATACTTAGTTACGGTACGGATGGGCATAAACGTTTTTTTGGTTAGTTCAGGAATAGGTTTTGATGCAAGTATAGTAAATGAATATTCTTCCTTGCCTAAAAAAATAGTGTTTTTTTCTAAAGGTTTATTTAGAAAGATTTCATATCTAAAAAAATAGGTATAAAGCATTTCTTTAAGACAGATACTTCTAAAGGTTTTTGTTATTGTTGAAGGCATAAAAAAAGATAGAGTTTAATCATATATTCTTTGTGGTAGCTCATGTTCATCCTTATGAAGGCGGTGGTATAAAATTTGCACCGGATGCCATAAATACTGATGGTGAATTAGATGTATGTTTAATGCATGGTAAAAGTAAGTTTAATTTAGCTAAAATTTTGATTTTATCTTTGTTAGGAAAACATTTAAAAAATAAAGGTGTAAGATATGGGACCTGTGAAGATATGCATATACATCTTGAAAAAAACCGAGTTTTTGTACATGCTGACGGAGAATACTGTGGGAAATATACGGATATAACTGTTTCATGTGTAAAGAATAAGCTTAGATTTATTTGCTAATAGGAGTAATTATGAGAATTGGTCATGGATATGATGTACATAGACTGGTAGAGGGGAGAAAGCTTATAGTGGGTGGTGTCGATATACCCTATAAATTAGGGCTCTTAGGCCATTCAGATGCAGATGTTTTGTTGCATGCTATAAGTGATGCCCTACTTGGAGCAGCCGGACTAGGTGATATAGGTAAGCATTTTCCGGATACTGATAAAAGATTTAAAGATGCCGATAGTTTAGAATTGTTAAAAGAAGTTGTAAAGCTGATTGAAGAAAAAACTTATATTGTTGAGAATATAGATGCTACAATAGTAGCACAAAAACCTAAGTTTGCTCCATATATAGAAGAAATGAAAAAAAATATTGCTGATGCAGTAGGTATAGATGTAAGTCAGGTTAATGTAAAAGCTACTACAGAAGAAAACTTGGGATTCACAGGTAATTTGGAAGGTATAAAAGCCTATGGAGTATGTTTACTTACAAGTGTTAGTGACGCATTTTCAACTTATGTAAATGAGGGTAGCTCTTGTGGTGGTTGTGGCTCTTGTCATAAAAATACTTAATGGAGTACAGAGAGGGAACAAAGATGAAGATTTATGATACTATGGCTAGAACAAAGAGAGAGTTTACACCTTTAGAAGAAGGTAAAGTAAAAATCTATGTTTGTGGTCCTACAGTATATAATTTGATACACATAGGTAATGCAAGACCTATGATATTTTTTGATACAGTAAGAAGATATTTTTCTTACAAAGGATATGAAGTAAAGTTTGTATCAAATTTTTACAGATGTTGATGATAAAATTATAAAAGCGGCTATAGAAGAGGGAGTAGATGCAGATATAATTTCTACACGATATATTAATGAATGTAAGAAAGATATGCAAGCTTTAAATGTACTTCCTGCTGACATACATCCATTAGCAACAAAAGAGATAGATGGTATGATAGATATGATAACAGAGCTTATACATAAAAATCATGCTTATGTAGCTAAGGATGGTACAGTTTATTTTAGAGTATCAAGTTTTGCAGATTATGGAAAGCTTAGTCATAAAAAAATATGGATGAATTACAGTCCGGACTTAGAGAATTAAAAGTTAGCGGTGAAGCTGATAAGGAGAGTCCATCTGACTTTGTCTTATGGAAACCTAAAAAAGATGGAGAACCTTATTGGGATTCATCTTGGTGTGAAGGTAGACCGGGCTGGCATATAGAATGTTCGGTTATGTCTAAGAAATATCTTGGAGAGCAAATAGATATACATGGCGGTGGTGAAGATCTTGTATTTCCGCATCATGAAAATGAAATAGCCCAATCAGAATGTTGCTCAGGTAAAAAGTTTGCTAATTATTGGATGCATAATGCTTTTTCTTAATATAGATAATAAAAAAATGTCTAAGTCAGAAGGAAACTTTTTTTCACAGTCAGAGATATAAGTGAAAAAAATATGATTTGCAGATTCTTAGATTTTTTTATGCTAAATGCACATTATAGAAGTCCTCTTAATTTCTCGGCTGAGCTTATGGAAGCTGCTAAAAATAGCTTAGAGAGAATACTTACCGGTATTAATAATCTCAGGGATAATATTTCTTTGATAACTAAAAAAAGACTTATCTGCGGAAGAAAAAAAGAAAATATACAAGAAATAGATAAATTAAAAGAAAGATTTGATTTATCTATGGATGATGATTTTAATACAGCAGATGCTATAAGTATTATATTTGAGCTTGTAAAACTTAGTAATATTACTATATCTAAAGATTCTTCGATAGAATATTCAAAATATATGCTTGAAACTATAATCGGATTTTTGTGATGTTTTTGGGAATTATAACAGATAAAAAAAGAAGAAGTCTTAGATGCAGATGTAGAAAAAAACTTATAGAAGAAAGAAAAATGGCAAAAAAAGGCAAAAAGATTTTTGCCAGAGCAGATGCTATAAGAGAAGAATTAAAGAATATGGGAATAGCCTTGGAAGATACGAGAGAGGGTGTTAAATGGAAGAGAATATAAATCTTCTAGGTATAGATTTACTTTCAGGTATAGATAATAAAATTATAGATATCGATACAAAGGATGTAAGTTTATTTTCTCCTTTGATACTTGCATATATAGGTGATGCTGTTTATGAACTTATAATAAGAACTCATATAGTAATAAAAGGTAACAGACCTGTAAATAAGTTACATAAGGATAGTGCAAGCTTGGTAAAAGCTAAGACACAGGCTAGTTTTGGAAAACTTTTAAAAGATGAACTTAATGATAAGGAATTATCTATATATAAAAGGGGAAGAAATGCTAAAAGTCATACTATGGCTAAAAATTCTACTGTTTCAGATTATAGACATGCAACAGCCTTTGAGGCTTTGATAGGCTACTTGTATTTAGATAATAAGCTGGATAGAGCTATTTATTTAGTAAGTAGAGCTATGTTTCTATATGAAAGCACTTATAATCAGGGAGAAGAGTAAGTTATGAATGAAAATTTAATAGAAGGACGAAATGCTATTATAGAAGCATTTCGTTCTGATAAAACTATAGATAAACTTTATATTCAAGATGGTTTAAAAAGATGGACCGATACAAACTATATTAAGAGAAGCAAAGAAAAGAAATCTTTTCATAAATTTTTGTTTCAAAAGATATTTTTAGACAAAAATGAGTCCTACGTCTAAGCATCAAGGAGCTATTGCTAATTTAGCTTCGTATGAATATTACGGTATAGATGATATTTTAGCTGTAGCAAAAGAGAAGGAAGAAGATCCTTTTATTTTTATTTTAGATGGAATAGAAGATCCTCATAATTTAGGTGCTATTATAAGAACGGCAAACTTAGTAGGAGCTCATGGAGTTGTTATACCTAAGCATAGAGCTGTAGGATTAACAGCTACTGTAGCTAGAACTTCTGCCGGTGCGATAAATTATACAAAAGTGGCTAAGGTAACAAATATAAACTCTACTATAGAAGAATTGAAAAAAGAAGGTTTATGGTTTGTTTGTGCAGATATGGGCGGAGAGCTTATGTATAAATTAAATCTGAAAGGTCCGATAGGTCTTGTAATAGGAAATGAAGGAAGTGGAGTTTCAGCTTTAGTTAAGAAAAAAATTGTGATATGTTAGCAAGTATACCTATGAAAGGTGATATAGACTCTCTTAATGTCAGTGTAGCAACAGGAGTTTTAGCTTATGAGATATTTAGGCAGAGAATTTCCTAGTATTTTTAATATGAATTGTATTTTTATTAAGTTCATAGCTTGTAATTAAATTTGGTATCAAGTATATTTAGCTTAAGGATATTATATTCTTAAGTTAAATATTATTTAAAAACTATTTAATTTGTTATGAGATTTGTTTTTTTATTTAAAAACTATTTCTTGATTTAATAAAACAAAAAGTTTTTTTCTTATATGTTAAAGGAGATTTTTATGAGAAATGATAAGAGAAAAAGTCGTACTTGTAGGTTGTGGAATGGTAGGTATGAGTTATGCCTATGCTATGCTAAACCAAAATACTTGTGATGAATTAGTATTAATAGATGTAAATAGAGAAAGAGCCATAGGAGAAGCTATGGACTTAAATCATGGTCTTGCTTTCTCAGGTTCTCATATGAGAATTTGGGCAGGAAATTATAGTGATTGTTCAGATGCTGATATAGTTGTTATCTGTGCAGGTGTTCCTCAACAACCGGGAGAGTCCAGAAGACAATTATTGGAAAAAAATACTAAAGTCTTTAAGAGTATTATAGATCCTATAACAGAATCAGGATTTAACGGTATATTCTTAGTGGCTACAAATCCCGTAGATGTTATGACTTCAATAGTTATGAAATTATCAGGTTTTAATCCTAGAAGAGTAATAGGTTCAGGTACTGTTTTAGATACAGCAAGATTACGTTACCAATTAGGAAGCAGTATGCACGTAGATCCAAGGTCAATACATGCTTATGTTATAGGTGAGCATGGAGATAGTGAGTTTATTCCTTGGTCAAATGCTATGCTTTCAACAAGAGCTATTACAGATTTCTTTGACGATCCGGGCTTTAACTTAGGCTTAGAGGATTTAGACACCATAGAAGAAGAAGTTAGATCGGCAGCTTATAAAATAATAGAAGCTAAGAGAGCTACTTATTATGGTATAGGTATGGCACTTACAAGAATTACAAAAGCTATCTTAGGTGATGAAAGTTCAGTTCTTACTGTATCGGCACACTTAAAAGGAGAGTATGGTGAGCAAGGTTTATATGCAGGTGTTCCTTGTATAATTAATAAAAATGGTATACAAAAGATATTGGAATTGGACTTAACAGATAAAGAGAAAGCAAAATTTGCCGAATCTTGCCGAATTTTAAGAGAAAATTTAGCAGAATTGGGAGATGCAATTTAGTCTTGACAATATTAAAAATAACTTGTATAGTATATAAAAAGTTAAACCATTGATTGGGAGATAAAAACATTATAGTCGCTTACAGAGAGTTCGGGATGCTGGAAACCGGATAGAGAAGACGTTTTGTAAATGGACCCATGAGGGCTTGGTCAAAGTATTTATTACGAGTATTCCAAGACGGTAACCACCGTTAAAAGGTAGAAATGTGTTTGCATTTTATTGAGAGAGTATTTTTACTAAAAAAGGTGGTACCGCAGGTTATAGCTTGTCCTTTCTATTGATAGGGCGAGCTTTTTTTATACGATAAATATTTTGTCTAACTTAAAATATTCTAATTTTATGGAGGAGAAAAAAATGAAGAAATCAGTAGTATTAACAATGGGAGCAATAGTTTTAGCATCTACTTTAGGAGCTTGTGTTCCAAGTCAAACAAGTAATAAGGAAACAACAGAAAGCCTAGCACAAAGCCAAGAGGCAGGTAAAGAAGTAGCAAAAAAAGATAACTTACCAACTATAGCAGTAGTTCAATTAATGGAGCATACTTCTTTGAATATCATATATAAGGCATTTATGGAGCAGATAGAAAGCCTAGGGTATAAGGATGGAGAAACAGCTCACATAATTTTTAAGAATGCACAAGGTGATATATCTAATATAGCAACTATTATGCAAACTTTAAAAGGAGAAAATCCTGATGTAGTAGTTCCTATAACAACACCTGTAGCACAAGGGGCTATGGAACTTGCGGCTACAACGCCTGTAGTTTTCACAGCTGTTACAGATCCTGTAGCGGCAGGAGTAGTAACAGATTTTTAATATTACAGATAAAGGAATGACAGGAACTTCTGATATTATACAAGTAGATAAAATATTAGATTTAGCATTGGAAATAACACCTGATATAAAAAATATAGGTTATATATATAATTCAGGAGAAGATAATTCAGTTAGTAATCTTGAAAAAGTAGAAGCTTATGCGGGAGCACATAATTTAACCATATCTACTACTGCCATTACAAGTAGTTCAGAGTTACAAAGTGCAGCAGCTACTATGGTAGAAAAAGTAGATGCCATATTTGTAGCAAATGATAATACAGTAGCAGAAGCTATGCCTATACTTATGTCTGTAGCAAATGCAGCTAAAGTTCCGGTTTATGTAGGAGCCGATTCTATGGTTATGGATGGTGGATTTGCCACTGTTGGTATAGACTATAATAATTTGGGTAAAGAAACAGCCAATATGGTAGATGAGGTGCTGAAAGGTAAAAAGACAAGTGAAATACCCGTAAAAAGTATTTAAAGATGACTTAAATATCTATATAAATACAGATACGGCAGCTGCTCTAGGAATAAAGATACCGGAAAAATATATTAAGTAGTGAAAAAAATTTGTAGAAATCAAGAATAAATAGGAAGTAAGAATATGGCATTATCAACTATTATAGGAAGTATAGAATTAGGACTTATTTTTTTGCTATACTGTCTTTAGGATTATTTATAGCATTTAGAATTTTGGATTTACCGGATTTGACCGTAGATGGTAGTTTCGTTACCGGACTAGCATATTCAGCAGTATGGTCAAATGTAAACAGACCACTTATAGGTATTTTTATGGCTTGTATAGGTGGCATCGTAGCAGGTTTTATTACAGGAATTTTGCATACAAAGTTAAAAATACATGAGATACTTGCAGGAATACTTACAATGACAGGTTTATATTCTATAAATCTTATGATAATGGGCGATAAGCCGAGTGTATTTTTCTATGGAAAGAAAACGATATTTACCGGTATAGAAAATAAAGTTTTCATATCGGGAGTTCCGGCAGGAAAACTGGTATTGCTAGCCATTATAGTTATTATCTTAGTATTTGTAATGAATATATTTTTTTAAAACTCAAATAGGACTTTCTCTTAGAGCGACAGGCGATAATGAATTTATGGTAAGAAGTTCCAGTATAAACACTGACTTTATGAAAATATTAGGGTTTTTATATTGTGCAATCTTATAGTTGCTTTTTCAGGTGCAATATATGCACAATATGGTTCAACTGCGACACACGGGGTAGGTGTAGGTATGTTGGTCTTAGGCCTTGCAAGTATAATAATAGGTGAAACGGTAATAGGAAAAAGAGGAATGTTACGTCATCTTTTTGCAGTTGTAATAGGTTCCATCATATATAGATTTATGTTGACATTTGCTTTTTGCTATAGGGTTTGCCACCTGTAAATTTAAAAATTATTTTTCTGCTATAATAGTTATACTTGCAATTAGTTTACCTATAGTTAAACCTACATATAAGAAATGGAGGAAGGTTCATGCTAGAAATTAAAAAAATTTAAGAGTAATTTTCAATGAAGGAACTGTAAATGAAAAAGATAGCTCTTGATAATATTAATTTGAAGCTGGAGGATGGAGATTTTGTTACCATTATAGGAAGTAATGGAGCGGAAAAATCCACTTTATTAAATTCTATTGCAGGTGATATAGAGGTAGAAAGTGGTAGAATATATAATAATTCCAGAGATATTACTTACGAAAAAGTTACATAAAAGAGCCAGATATATAGGTAGATTATATCAAGATCCTTTAAAGGGAACAGCTCCTAATATGACAATAGAAGAAAATCTAGGTCTTGCTTTTTCCAGAGGTAAAAAGATGAGATTTGGATTTGCAGTTAGAAAAGAGGATCATAAGTTTTTTAAGGAAGTTTGTGCAAAACTTGGTTTAGGCTTAGAAGACAGACTTAAAAAAACCCTGTTGGTCTACTTAGTGGTGGGCAAAAGACAAGCTTTTAACTTTACTTATGGCAACATTAGAAGCTCCCGAATTACTTTTATTAGATGAACATACAGCTGCTCTTGACCCAAAGACGGCTAAGCAGATATTGGAGATAACAAAAGAGATAGTAGAAAAAAACAATATAACTACTCTAATGATAACCCATAATATACAAAATGCTTTAGAATATGGGAATAAAACCTTGGTAATGAATAGGGGTAAGATAATTAAAATATTAGAGGGTGAAGAAAGAAAAAAAATATTAAAATAGAAGATATAATGAATTTATATTCTAACAGTGGCGAAAAGCTTAAGTGATAGAGCTATATTAGGATAATAAGATAATAAATGAGAGGTCTACTATGATAAAAATAAAAATCATAGTAGGCTTTTTTTATTTTAGTGGGAAAAGTGATATTTTACAAAAATATTCAAAAATAATTATTTATAAACTTAATTGACAAGGTGTCATTTATAGTATAAACTTAAAAAAAGATGACAGGGTGTTACTTTTTGAAAGGAGGTATCTTATGCCAAGCCCCAGATTTGAAAAAAATAGATAAGGAGAAGAGAGATAGAATAATCTATGTAGCACTTGAAGAATTTGCAAATAATGAATATGAAAAAGTATCCATCAATAAAATAATAAAAAAAGCAGATATATCAAGAGGAAGCTTTTTACACTTATTTTTATAGATAAAGAAGACTTATTTTTTTATATAGTAAAAGATTATGTTGAACTTATGTACACTTTTTGTTAAAGAAAGATTTTATTTTAATAAGAAAGACATATTTGAAACTGTCATAGATATAGTAAATATGGGTATAGAAGTAAAAAAATAATAGCATAGAAGAAAAAAATAATATTTAGTATTTCTACTATGGAAGGTATCTTAAAAAAAGATAGGAGAAATGGAGATAGAGCATAAAATAGAAGAAAATTTTTGATAAAAAGTTTCATCTTAACAAATATTTTTATACGAAGAGAGTAAAGTAGAGTATAAGAAGAATTTTTCAAGATTTTTTTATTATATGCTTGATATTCTATTTAGACAAGCACTCAGATTAATACACGAATGTTTAGTATACAAAAAAATCGGAATACAGAAAAAAACGAAGTAGAAAACTTTATAGACTTAAAAAAAGAAAGTTTTTTTAAAAAGACAAATAGAAATAATAAAAAAAGGATATTTAAGCATATAAAATATCAAGAGGAGAAAAAAATGAAAAAGAAAGTAATAATACCGGCACTTATTGCTATAGTATTGGTTGCAATAGTTGCATTTAAGATCTTTAGTAAGCCTATAGCACCGGAGCAAGTAAGTATAACAAGTGTTGAGGTAGTAAAACCAAGTGTTCAAGAAGTTCTTAATTATACTGAACAAATGGGAACAGTTATTAAGGCAGACAGTGTTAGTATCTTACCTAAGGTAGGTGGAGAAGTAGTAGCCGTAAATGTAAAAGTAGGTGATAGAGTTAGTAAAGGTCAAGTTTTAGCCAGCTTATCAAAAGAAAATCTTACAAGCTTAAAAATACAAGTAGATACAGCAGCAATAGCTGTAAATGATGCAAATACAGCTCTTTCTCGCGCAACTGAACTTTTTAATAGTGGAGCTATATCAGAGCAAAATTTAGAGCAGGCAAGATCAGCTGCAAGTCAGGCAAATCTTGCATATAAATCAGCGAAAACTTCTTATGATCAACAAAATAAGAATACTAATATCATTTCGCCTATAGATGGAGTAGTGGAAACTAAAAATATAGAACTACATAATATGGTTTCAGGTACAAGTCCGGTTTTTGTTGTTTCATCAGAGGGAACTATGAGTGTAAAATTTGGAGTTACAGAAGAAGTTAAGAATTTTATCTCTATAGGTGATACTGTAAATATAGAAAAAGATGATGAAAAATTATACAGGAAATATTAATAGTATAGATGAAATAGCTTCTACTAGTGGACTATATAATGTAGAAACAAGTATAAATGAAACAGCTAATATATCCTCAGGAACTAAAGTAAAAGATAAGCTTGGTAAAAAGCTAAAAAAATACAGAAGATTTAACAATACCGACATCAGCTATACATCATTTAGCCGGAGAAGCTTATGTATATATTTTTAGATGATGGTATAGCTACTAGAAAAGATGTAGTGACAGGCATATATGATAAAAGACAAAATTGTAGTAAAAAGTGGTTTAAGTGAAAATGATGAAGTTATATATACTTGGTCAAAAGAATTATATGATGGTGCAAATGTAGTTTTAGCTGATAAAAAAGAAAAAAAAGAAGATGAAATAATACCTTACAATGCAAATAAAAAAAGAGGTAAAATAAGGCTTATAAGAGGAGAAATTTATGTTTGGATTAACTAAATTAGCACTTAAAAAGGCCGGTTACAGTAATACTTGCCTTGATAACAATATTATATTTCGGTTTACAAGCTATATTTGGTGCAAAGTTGGAACTTATGCCTGAGATGAATTTTCCTATGATGGTAGTTTCCACTACATATATAGGAGCTTCGCCAACAGATATAGATAAACTTGTAACAAAGCCTGTAGAAGAAGGCGTTTCAACACTTTCCGGTATAAAGACTGTTCAGGGACAGTCTATGGAAAATTCTTCTATGGTAATAGTAAGATACAATTATGGAACTAATATGGATAAGGCATATATGGATTTAAAGAAGCAGATAGATATGATTAAATCTGATTTGCCAAAAGATGCAAATGAGCCTGTAATTATACAAATAGACATAAGTGGAGGTTCTGATATAGATTTGGTAGTTAGTAAGAGCTCAGAAGCTAACTTATATGGTTATGTTACAAAGAACATAGTTCCTGAATTTGAAAAAAATTCTACTGTTTCAAGAGTGTCTGTATCCGGAGGACAAGAAAATTATCTTAGAATACAAGTTTTACCTGAAAAGTTAGAACAATATAATTTAGACTTGAATACTATAGTTGAGCTCGTGAAAGCTTCAAATTTTTAATATTCCTGCCGGAAAAAGTAGAGTATGGAAGCCAAGATTTGAATTTAAGCATAGGTGCAGATTATAAAGATATAGAAAAAAATTAAGAATATAATTATACCACTTAAAACAGGAGATGTTATAAAATTAAGTGATATAGCAAAAAAATAGATGATGTATTGGCAGAAAAAAACTAGTCTTAGTAGATATAATAGTGAAGATGTAGTTAGTATATCTATAAGTAAGCAACAGTTGGCATCAGCGGTATCTCTTAGTAAACAGGTAAAGTCAACTATAAAAACCTTAACAAATCAAAATAGTGATTTGGAAGTAAGAATAATCAATGATAATGCAGATAGTATACTTAGCGCTATAAAAAGTGTATTTCAAACTCTTATACTTGCTGTAATATTATCAATGATAGTTTTATTTATCTTCTTTGGTGATATAAAAGCATCTCTCATAGTAGGTAGTTCTATACCTGTATCAGTAATGTTAGCTTTAACTATGATGAGAGCGACCGGATTTTCATTTAATATGATTTCTTTAGGCTCTCTTGTACTTGGTGTAGGTATGATAGTTGATGCAAGTATAGTAGTACTTGACAGTTGTTTTAAAGAAAAAGCAGGAAAGAGCTTTTTAGAAGCAGCCTTAGAAGGAACCGGAGTAGTTATAGCTTCTATCTTAGGTTCCACTATAACAACTTGTGTAGTTTTTGTACCTTTAGCACTATTAAAAGGACTTTCAGGACAAATGTTTACTCAACTTGGCTGGACTATAGTATTTTGTATGGTAGCCTCACTATTTTCAGCTATAACTATAGTACCTCTCTTGTTCGTGTATACAAAGCCTATAGAAAAGGAAAAGACTATTTCTCATAAAATGCTGGCTTACTTACAAGATAAGTATAGAGAAGTAGCTACAGATATAATACCACGAAGGATTTTTGTTATTAGTTCATCGATATTTTTACTAGTCATATCTTTAGTAATGGCAGCTAATATAGGTATGGAACTCTCACCTGATATAGATAATGGACAAATAAGTATAAATATGGAAGTAGCTCCGGGTCTAAAAATAGACAAAGTTGATAGCTTGGTAAAGAAAGTTGAAAGAGTCATAGTAGATGAGAATGATTTAGATAGATATTCTATGACTTATGGAGCTTCAGGCTCTATATATGACTCGAATTCAGGAGTTAATATAAATGCTTATTTAAGAGATGATAGAAAATTAAGTACTAAGGAAATAGTAGCAAAATGGAAAGAAGAATTAGATAAAATCAGTGATGCAAGTATTAGTGTTAGAAGTGTAAGCAGTGCTTCTTTCTCATCAGGAAATTCGGATGTAAATATTCCTTTGCAAGGAACAGACTATGATATGCTTAAAAAGGCTAGTGATGAACTTGTTAAAGAATTACAAAATGAACCATATCTGAAGAGAGTACATTCAGATGCAGAAAATGGTGCACCTCTCATAAGTATAGATGTAGATCCGGTAAAAAGCAGGTTCTTATGGTATAGCTCCTGCCAGTGTCGGTGCTAGAGTTAATACTTTGTTGCGTGGTAGCGAAGTAATGAGGTATACTAAAGATGGAACAGAAATAGTAGTAAAATTAGAAGTACCAAAAGATAAATATAAAACTATCAGTAATATAGAAGATATAATTTTAGATACACCTACGGGAAGTAAAAATTTCAGTAGGGGATATAGCTAATATAAGTTTTAAAGATAGTGCTACATCTATAATGAGTGCAGATAAGCAATATCAGATTAGTATTACAGCTGATGCTGCTAAAGGTTATGAAGATAGTGCAGCTCTAAAAACCCAGAAGTTTATAGATGCCAAGAAATTACCAAGTGGTGTCAGTAGAACAACAAATGCTTTAGATGATGCTATGGCAGAAGAAATGAAAAAAATCTTATGAATGCATTAATTACAGCTATATTTTTTTAGTATTTATAGTAATGGCTATGCAATTTGAATCTCCAAGATTTTCATTTATGGTTATGTTTACTATACCATTTGCACTTATAGGAGCTTTTTGGATTATTATTTTTTTATTTGATGTAAAAAAATAAGTATGAACTCAATGTTAGGTTTTCTTATGATGGTAGGTACTGTTGTTAATAATGGTATTTTATATGTAGATACAGTAAATCAGTTGAAAGAAAAAATGGAGCTTAGAAAAGCTTTGGTTGAAGCAGGAGTGTTAAGGCTTAGACCTATACTTATGACTACTTTGACTACAGTACTATCAATGATACCAATGGCACTTGCTATAGGTAAAAAAATGGAGAGGCTTTTGCAAGGCCTTGCTTTTAGTTAATGTAGGTGGTTTAATGGCTTCTACTATACTTTCTTTAGTATTATTACCTACTTTATATGAAATGTTAGATAAAAAAAAGAAAAAAAATCACTATAGAAAACCAGTAAAGATTAATAGAGGGTAGATATGAGAAAAAAATATAAAAAAAATAATTTTAACAAGTTTTTAGTTTGAGCCTTGTACTTGCAAATATTTCTTCATTTGCAAGTCCTAGCTTTTACAAGAAGTAGCGAGGATGGGCAAGATTAAAAGATAATGAACTTGAGTATGATGAAATAGAAGGTCTTATAGAAGAATACAATCCTAGTGTAAAAAGAAAATGAGAGCAATTATATAAAAATTCAGAAAGGATTATGGAGATAGCAATACAAAAGCTTAGGGATAATTATAGAAGACTTGCAAATGAAATACTTTCCAGTATAGCGGATGCTGAACCTGAAAGTCCTAATTATATAGCTACTCTTACAGCAAATGCGAATGCAAGAGCTCAGGCAGAAAGTTTATTAAATAATGCAGATAATTCTTTAGAAGATGCAGGAATAATGAAATTAAATAATGATATGGCTATTAAAACTTTGGTATGGAATGCTAAAAAAATAATATGATAAGTTATTATACAAATATTGAAGAGATAGAAAAAGAAGAATTACAAAAAAAGAACTATCTGAACAAAACTTATCAAATATAGAACTTAATCTTAAACTGGGAACAAGTATCAAATCAGAAGTTTTAAATGCAAAGGATAGTTTGTTAAAGAGTGAACAAAGTTTGCAAAATGCCAAGGCAGAAAAAGAAAAAGCGGCTAAGAAGTTGCAGGTTATGACAGGTTGGTCTTATGAAGCTAATCCTGAGTTTGTCGCTCTTCCGGAACTTGATTTGGAAAAGATTAATACTTATAATCCGCTACAGATTTATCTAAGGCAATAGAAAATAACTATAGCTTAAAGATAAATGAAAAGAAACTTGCAAATGTCAGCTCTGATGATGCAAAAACTAAGTTAGAAACTACCATAGCAAGCAATAAATCAAATATAGCAATATCTCTAAATAATGCCTATTCTAATATAAACCTTGCAAAAAGCAAGCTATGATGCCGCTAATAGTAATTTAAGTTTGCAAAAAAATAATTTGCTTGCTGCCAAGCTTAAAAGCTAAGGTGGGCAGTATATCAAGTAGAGAGCTTGAAACAAGTAAAATAAATGAAAAATTAGCAAATGTAAATTTAAAAGCTTACTAAATACAATTTATTTAGTGCAATGGAAGCTTATGAATTTAACATTAAAGGACTTGCAAACACAGAAATAGGAGCAAAAATAATGAAAGTAAATATTATAAAGTTTATGGCTTTTTATAAGTATTCTTGCAAGTATTTCCTTGCCAACTTATGCAGAAGTAACTAAGGCTGATGAACCGTCTAAGGTAAATAAAAGTATAGCAGAGCTAAATGGATACGATGAAGAAACTTGGGCTAAGTTAATGGATAATAAATTAGAGTATGCAGAGATAGATGATTTAGTAAAAAAATTTCAATCCTGATATAAAAAGAAGCTTGGTCTAAATTTAATAATAATATAGCTAATCTGGAAAGAACCTTGGATGAAGTAGCAGTTTCCAGACGAAATATAAATTCTTTACTGGAAGAAGCTAAAAATTCCGGAGATATGCAGTTGAGTACCGTATATGCCGGTCAAATAAAGGGTTTGGATATGATAAATAAAGATTTATTAAAAGCCGGTAAGAATTTGAAAAAGCCTATAACAAAGACTAATGCATCCCTCAGATTAGCAACAAAGCAAGTAAGTTTAGCAGCTAAGGCACTTATGATTAATTATAAAAGTCTTGAAGGACAAGAAAAATTCACTTGTTGAGCTTGTTTCTTTGAATGAAAATATATTAAAGAATGCAAAGTTGCAAAAAAAATTGGGTATTATAACTAATGCTGATGTGGAAAAGGCAAATACAGATTTACTTACAGCTAAGGCAAATCTTACCAATATAAAATTAGAGAAAGAGAAATTAAGAGTAGCTCTTATTAAAATGCTTGGGTGGACAGAAAATTCAAATCCTGATATAGCTGATATACCTAATATTGACCTTGATTATATAGATAAAAATAAATTTAGAAGATGATATAAAAAAAGCGATTTCTAATAATTCGGAATTGGTAAACTTTAGAAATTCAAGAAAAAAAATATCTTCATATTCTAATGAAATAGAAGAAGTTAAAGAAACAGATATGGAAGATAATATAAAAAAATAGATATGACAAGTCTTTATAATAATATAAAAGATGATAAGATAAGCTATGATGCAAGCAGCTTAGCCTATGAAGCGGCAAATTTAGCTTACAAAGCGGCAACTAATAGCAAGTCTTTAGGTATAATTAGTGAAAGTGCTTATCTTAATGCAAAAGTATCTTATACGCAAAAAAAGAGTGAATATGAAGCGGCGGATTAAAACTTTTTAAATGAAATAGAAGAATATAAGGAAAGTTATATTAGAAAAAAATATGGACTATTGCTTTAATGCTTAGGTATTGAAGTGATAGTCTTTGTTTTTGTTTGAAAGTAAAAATTAAGTATACGTTTTTTTATTTTTTTAGTATTTTTCGAGTTTATAATATAATAAAAAAATATATAAATTTTTAAAAATATTAAACCGAATATATATTCGTAAATATAGAGAAAATACCTTGAACATACTTTCGAAGTGTGTTATAATAAAAATAAATAAAAAAAGCTGTTTAAAAAGGTAGGAGAAAGCTATGTCATATAAATTTGTTGTTGGTAGGAGCGGAAGTGGAAAAAAACTAATTATGTTTTTAGAAGAACTTATAAAAAGCTCTTTAGAGAATAAGGATATTTTGCATATTATTATAGTTCCGGAACAATATACTATGCAAATACAAAAAGAAGTAGTTCGACTACATCCTAAGCATGCAACAACAAATATTGATATACTTAGTTTTTAATAGGCTTTGCAATAAAAAAATATTTAAAGAATTAAATATAAATTTGCCTAATATTCTAGATGATATAGCAAAGGCCATTATTATTAAAAAAAGTTGCAAATGATAACAAAAAAAGATCTATACCTATGGAAAGATAAATTTTTCAAAATACGGATTCTTAGATAAGTTTAAATCTCTAATCTCAGAATTATATCAATATGATATAAAAAGCAAGCCAAATTAAAAAAAGTTATAGAAGATAATACCACAGAGAAAAACTAAACTATTAGAAAATAAATTAGGTGAAATAGATTTATTATATAATGCTTTTTTTCGGAATATATAAAAGGAAAGCACATAGTAAGTGAAGAAGTTTTTAGATATTCTAGCTAAAAAAATCTAAGAAAGAGCAAAAAAATTAAAAGGAGCTTATTTAGTATTTGATAGTTTCACAGGGTTTACACCTATACAATACAAATTAGTAGAGATACTTATGGATATTGCATATAAGAGCACTTTTTACTCTATGTGCCGACAGCGCGGATATAGATAGACTAAAAACTTGCAGAAGATGATTTATTTTTATATGACTATGGCTATGTCTAAACATATAAATAACTTGGCAGATAAAAAAATATGATACGTCAAGAAGAGAGTATTTATTTAGAAAATAGCTATATAAGCTCAGAAGCTTTTAAAACATTTAGAAGAGTATTTTTTTAAGAGAAAAGAAATTTAAAAAAATAGAGGTAAACGAAGATATAGAAATTGTTTCTACTAATAATTTAGAAGATGAAGTAAATTTTGTTGTTAATAAAATAAATAATTTAGTTAAAAAGAAAAAAAATATAGATATAGAGATATAGCTATAATAAGTGGTGATTTAAACAGATATGCGGATAAACTTGCAAGTAAATTAGGAGAAGAAGATATACCTTATCATATAGATGCCAATATACAAATTTCTACAAATACCTTTGTTGAATTTATAAATATCTTATTAGAACTTGTTACTAATAATTATAACTACGATAGTATTATGAGATATATAAGAAATCCCTTTGCATCTAAGGACATAAAAAGACTATGAGTTATACTCATTAGATAATTATATGTATATTACAGGAAGTTATTCTTATAAAAAAATATCTAAACCTTTTAAATATATTCCTAAAAAAAATATAAAGGTATAGCTATAGAAAAGCTTAATGAAATAAGAGAAAATATATTAAAAACAAACTGAAAAAAATTATATTTATTGCTAAACCCTAAAAAAAGATAATAAAAAAATACAGATATAGAGATAAATATAAGCAATATTATAGAAGAGTTAAAAAAATATTTTTTTAATAGCTTAGATGTAGAAGAAAAAGTTACTTGCTATAAGCGAAGATTTTTAAGAAAAAAATGCAGATGAACAAAGAGCTAGGGAGTATGGAGAAGTATACGAAAGTGTTATAGACTTGTTTAATACTTTAGAGAATTTATTAGATGGAGAAAAAAATTAAAAAAAGAAAGAATTTATTGATTTATTTAGAGCAGGCTTATCTCAAGTGGAAATAGGTCTTATTCCTTCTGTACTTGATAGTATTTTTCATAGGTGATATTATAAGATCTAGAGGAAGTAGAACTAAAGCAGTCTTTATTTTTAGGTATGAATGAGGGAATTATACCTAATACCCGGAAGTAGGTATTCTCTAATAAGTGATAGAGAAAAAGAATTTTTTTAGAGCAAAAAAATACAAATTAAAAGCTTAGCCAAACTTTAAAGCAAAGTATATATGAACAAAAAAATATTATTTGTATCTAGCTATGACTAAAAGCTAGTGAGAAATTATATTTATCTTATTCCAATACTGATGCCGATATGAAAGCTATAAGACCGGCAGGTATATTAAAAAAATATTAAAGAATTATATACGGATTTATCTATAAAGAAGTTTGAAAAGATAGATAAAAATAAGTTCGTTAAGAGAGTTAAAAGAAGAAATCTTTTCCGCCTCTAATTTAATGTTGGACAATAAGATTCTAAGAGATAGTTTAAAAGATATTATTGGATACTAAGACTATGCTTAAATTAGATAAAATGATGAATTTTTGAGTATGAAGAAGAAAAATATAGGAAAAGAACTTGCAAATAAACTATTTGGTGAAATATTAAAATTAAGTATTTCACGTTTGGAAAAATATGCAGCTTGTCCATATAGACATTTTGTAGAATATGGTCTTAGACTGGACGAAAGAAAAAAATATACTATAGGAAGTGTGGACATAGGCAATTTAGTCCATACCAGTCTAGAGAAAATATTCAAAGATTATATTGCATACAATAAGGAGAAAGAAGGCAATGTAGAAGCTTTTTTTGAAAAAAATCTGGATACTAAAGTTGAAACTACAGTAAATGAAATTTTTAGAAGCTGAAGAAGAAAATAAATATACAGAAGATGCTAAAAAGTATATACATTAAACAAAGAGTGCTTTCACTTTTAAAATTAAACTTGGATATTTTTATTTTATCAATTATCAAAAAGGAAAAATTTGAGCCTGATGAGATGGAATTTTCTTTTTGATATAAAAAGATGATGCCTTATATGATATAAAGCTTGATAATGATAAAAAAATGTATATTTCAGGTAAAAGTAGATAGAATAGATATATATGATTCTTCTAAGGATAATTTGGAAATAGAAGGAGAAAAATGCTAATAGAGATTATTTAGCATTAAAAAAATAATAGATTATAAGACAGGTAGCACTAAGTGGGATACGGATTTAGTAAAAATACGGTTTACAATTACAATTAGCTTTTTTTATCTGGATATATGTATGAAAATATATAAAGAAAAAAATATAAGAAAGATATAGAGCCGGCTGCTATAGTATATGCAGGTTTAGTAGATAAGTTTATAGATAGAAGTAGTTTTTGAAAGTTTATGCAAAGCTAAAGAAGTTGAGCTTGGTAGAGATTTAAAAAGAAGAAGAAAAAAATAAACTTATCCAAAGAACTCTTGTATGGTGAATATAAGATGGACGGTCTTATAAATAAAAAGTGCTAAAATTATAAAGGCTTTGGATAATGATTTATATAATATAAACATGGATGGTATGGAATCTACCATTATAGATAAACTTAGTACAAAAAGCAGAATTTGAAGATGAAAATTCAAAAGATAAAATAAAAAAACTTGGAATTTGAGTTTAGGAAAAAGGTAAAAGCGAGAATAAGAATGTTATAGAAAAAGATAAAATACATGAGATTTTAGTAGAAGCAGGAGAAAAAAAGTAAGAGAATTGGGGAAAGGAATAAGTTCCGGAGATATAAAAAGTAGCACCTGTTTTAGTAAAAAGATAAAGGCTTAAAATTTAGTTGTGAATATTGTGAATATAAATCTATTTGTGGTTTTGATAAAAAAAGATAAAAGGTTATGAATATAAAAAAAGTGGGTAAAAAAAGAAAGTAGAAAGGAGGTTGAAGAATAATGGCTTGGACAAAAGAATCAAGAAGCTGCAATAAATATAAATGATAAGACTATATTAGTCTCAGCGGCGGCAGGAAGTGGGAAAAACAGCAGTTCTAGTACAAAGAATAGTAGATAAAATACTAAATAAAGATTTAGATTATAGTATAGATGATTTACTTATTATGACTTTTTACTAAAGCGGCAGCTTCGAGTATGAAAGAACGTATTAAAAAAAGCCTTAGAAAAAGCCTTGGAAGATTTAGATAAAAAGAAATAAAAGCGAGTATAAAAAGAATAAAAAAAGAAGTATCATTAGTAGATATGGCTAGAATTTCCACTATTGATAGTTTTTTTGTATGAGTATAGTAAAAGAAAATATAGATAAAGTAGATATAGATCCCTCTTTTTAGTATAGCAAGCGAAGAAGATCTCAAGTTATTAAGGGCTGATGTATTAGAAGAATATTTAGAAGAAGAATACGAGAGAGCTGAGGAGGATTTTTCTATTTGTATTAGATATTTTTTTGCAAAAAAACAAGAGGAGATGATGGACTGGCAGCTGCTATAGAAAAAAATCTATTTTTTTATTCGAAAAGTAAATTCGGCGGTGATAAGATTTTTAGAAGATTTAGCTAAAGATATATATACTGCTGATAAAATAGAAGAATATATATTTGATGAGACCAAAAGTATAATAAATAGAGCTATAGAATGTATAAAAAGAAATAGAAGATTTTTGCTGTAGTAGAGGATAGTTTGGCTGAAAGCTTGTATGGAAAGGCTGATAAGAAAAAAATCTACCTTAGGTGTATATACAAAAAGAAAATAATGAAAAAAAGATTGTATAAATACTTGTCAAAAAAAGCTAAAGATATATATGAGGTGAAAACTGCATTAAAAAGACATAAAAATTTCATACTCTAAGAATAAGTAAAAAAAAGTGGATGAGGATATTACTTCTAAAAATTAAAGAACTTAGAGATGAATATAAAAACAGCTATAAAAAAACTATAAAAAGAAAATCTTGATTTTACCAGAGAAAGTCTTGAAGTTGAATATGAATTTTCTTTAAAAACTCAGCAAAAACTCTAGTTAGGTTGACCAAAAGAATTTAGTAGAAGATTATTAGATAAAAAAAATAGAAAAAGAAAATACTGGATTTTTAATGATGTAGCTCTATATGCCTTAGATATTTTATGGAATGGAGATGAAAAAACAGACGTTGCCCTTTCTTATGCGAAAGAATTTAAAGAAATATATGTAGATGAATATCAAGATTCTAATTATATACAAGAAAAAAACTAATAGAAGCTATAGAAACTAATAATATATTTATGGTTGGAGATGTTAAGCAAAGTATATATAGATTTAGACAAGCTAAGCCGGAATTATTTGTAAGTAAGTATGATGAGTACCCGGCTATGATGAGGATATGGAGTCAAAAAAAAGTAAAGGTAGTTCTTTCAGACAACTTTAGAAGTAGAAAAAGAAGTATTAGATAGTATAAATGCAATATTTTTATAAAATTATGTCTAAGGATTTAGGAAATATTGATTATGATAAATTAGCCGCTTTAAATGCAACAGCAAAGTATGAATATACGGATGTAGCCCAAAAAGACTAAATTATACTATATAAATCAAAAAAAGCTTTAGAAGAAGATAAAAAAAGATAAATATTCCAAGATAGAATTAGAGGCAAAATTAATAGGGAAAAACTATTGAAAATCTTATATTATCTAAAAAAACAAATAGAAGATGAGAAGATAGAAGAAATAGACGGAAAAAAATAGTAAAAAAACGAAGATTCTAAGAGATTTGGAATATAGAGATATAGTTATCTTACTTAGAAATACCAAAGATAAAGCAAAATATTATTGTAGATGAACTTAGTAGTAGAGGTATTCCTTGTTATGCAAATTCTAAAACAGGATTTTTTTGATACGTATGAGATACAAAAAAATTATTATCTATGCTAAGTATTATAGATAATCCGAGTTTAGAAATATCTTTATGTTCCTATTTAAAATCTCCTATAGTAGATTTAGATGATAGAGTGATAGCTATTCTTGCAAATAATGAAATATTAAAAGAAAGAGATTTATATAAAAGTATTTTTATATATTTTTATATTTATTTGGGCAAGAAAAAAACCTACGCAGATTTATTTATAAGTCAATATGATAGTTTTGATGAGAATAAAGAGAAAGATAGACTTTTTAGTTTTATTAGGTAAAGAGAATATTGATAAAATATTATTAGCATTTAGGGTATATAGAAACTTATAGAAAAGAAAAGCTTATATACTCCTCTTCATATATTAATAAGAAAGATATTGGTAGAAACAGAATTTATGAATTATATAGCTGCTATGCCTTATGGAGATGTTAGAAAAGCAAATCTTTTATTACTTATAGAAAAAGCAAAATCTTATGAAGAAAGTGGATATACGGGACTTTATAACTTTATACGATATATTTCTGAATTAAAAGAGCAAGCTACGGATTTTTGGCGAAGCGAGTCTTATAAATGAAAATGCTAATACTGTTAGAATTATGACTATACATGCCTCAAAAAGGCTTAGAATATCCTATTTGTATATTGGCAAATCTAGCTACTACTTTTTGGGAATATGGATCAAAAAAAGACAAAATGATTCTTGATGATAAATTCGGTTTAGGTTTTGAATATAAGGATATGAAATATCGTACAAGTAGTGATAGTATTAAAAAAAGACTCATAAAAGATAAAATTAGCGAGGATATGAAAGCAGAAGAGTTAAGGCTTTTGTATGTAGCTATGACAAGAGCTAAAGATTTACTTATTATGACAGCTTGTGGTGAAAAATATAGATGTAGATAAGTATAGAGCTTTGGAAAATATAGAGGGTAAACATTTATCTAAATATTATATTAAGTCTGCAAATAGTTATCTTACTTGGTTATTGATGTCTAAAAAAATACAAATGAAAAAAATATAGACTATATTGAATTTACTTTAGATGAATTGGAACCTTCTATTATGGAAGAAAGTAAAGAATCTGAAACAGTAAAAAGATTTTTATAAGTTTGGATAATAAAGATATTGAAGAATGTATTAATTTTTGAATATAAAGATATAGTAAATACTAAATTACAAAAATAAATTTAGTGTAAGTGAATTAAAAAAAGAAAAAAATCAAGTGGAAAATGATACAGAATTAAAATATCAAGACACTAAGAAAGAAAAAAAACAAGAAAAAAATACTCACCTACAGAGAGAGGTAATGCTTATCATAGATTTATGGATTTGTTAGATTTCTCTTTATTGGAAAAAAAGGTTATAGTTTGGAAGATATAAGAAAAAAAATATAGAAGAAGAAGCTTTTTATGTCTAAAGAAGAGTTAGAATTAGTAGATTTAAAAAGATATAGAAATACTTTTTAAAAATCAGAATTGGGTAAGAGTATATACGCAGCTGCTTTAAATAAGTGTTTATTTAGAGAGCAACAATTCTACATGGGACTTAGTGCAAGAGAACTTGATTTAGCAGATAGTGATGAACTTATTTTAGTTCAAGGTGTGGTAGATGCTTACATTGAAACTGAAGAAGGAATAGTTATTATAGATTATAAAACTGATAAAATAAAGACTCTAAATATCTTAAAAAGAAAGATATGATAAACAATTAGATTATTATGCTAAAGCTATATCTGCCAGTACGGATAAAAATATTATCAGCAAGATTTTATGGTCTTTTGAATTAGGAAAAGAACTTAGATATTAAAGGAGAAATATGGCAAATATAAGTGTATTTGATGTTATAGGACCACATATGGTTGGACCTTCAAGCTCACATACAGCGGGAGCTTGTGCTATTGCTTTATTAGCAAATAAAATGTTAAAAGGTGAAGTGAAAAAAGTAAAGTTTACCTTATATGGTTCTTTTGCGAGAACGTACAAAGGGCATGGTACAGATAAAGCTTTATTGGGTGGTATATTAGGATTTAAGACAGATGATTTAAGAATAAGAGATGCTTTTAAAATAGCCAAGGAACAAAGGTTAGAGTTTGAATTTATAGAAAATCATACAGGAATAGAAAATCACCCAAATACCGTAGATATAGATATGGAAAGTTTTAGAGATTATAAACTTAGTCTTAGAGGAGAATCTATAGGTGGTGGAAAGATGAGAATAGCTTCTATTAATAATATAACTGTAGATTTCAGTGGAGAATATTGCTCTTTGATAGTAAAGCAAAATGATAAGCCGGGAGTAGCGGCGCATATAACAAAGTGCTTGAGTGATTTTGATGTGAATATAGCATTTATGAGATTATTTAGAGAGAATAAAGGCAAATTGGCATATACTATAGTCGAATCTGATTCTGATATAGATTTTTGACATAGAATGTAAGTTGAAAGAATATAAAGATATAATAGATGTAACCATTATACATAAGTAATATTATGATATTTAGTAATAAATGTAGCATATAATTATTGATGTAAAAAGTCTACTATGTCATTAGGATATAAAATTGTATACAATTTACTAAGATATATAAATTCTGTATAAAAAGTTATATTTATACTTCGCTTGTTATACATACAATGTCGCTTTGCTTGAAGGTAATGCAGTTAAAGGAGAAAAGATTAGGAGAAAATATGGATTTTTATAGTGCTAAGGAATTATTAGATATATCAGAAAAAACTAATAGAACTATAGCTGAAATAATGATAGAAAGAGAAGTTAGTGAGTTTGAAATTAGTGAAAAAGAAATTATAGAGAAGATGAGAAAGACTTTCCTTGTTATGAAAGATAGCTGTCATACACCAATAAAAAGAACCTAAAAAAAGTCTATAGGTGGTCTGATTGGCGGTGAAGCAAAGAAACTGAGTGAAAATAAAAATAATTTTTTGCTTTGTGGTAAGTTTATATCTAAAGCTATGACCTATGCTTTAGCGGTTATGGAACTTAATGCATCTATGGGAGTTATTGTAGCAGCACCGACAGCCGGGAGTGCAGGGGTGGTGCCGGCAGGAATAGTAGCTCTATACGAAAGTTTAAATTTAGATGAAAGTATAGTTTTAGATGGTCTATTTACTGCAGGAGCTATAGGCTATCTTGCTATGAGAAATGCGTCCGTTTCAGGGGCAGAAGCAGGTTGTCAAGCAGAAGTAGGTATGGCAAGTGCTATGACAGCAGCAGCTCTAACTATTATGCAGGGTGGAGATACAAGAAAGGCTCTTGATGCGGCAAGTATATGTTTATCAAATTTATTAGGCTTAGTTTGTGATCCGGTTGCAGGTTTAGTAGAATCACCTTGTCAAAATAGAAATGTTATAGGAGTTATGAATGCAATTAGTGCAAGTCAATTAGTCCTGTCAGGTATAAAAGCCTTTATACCTTTGGATCAAATGATAGAAGCGATGTATAATGTTGGAAAGAGCTTGCCTTCTTCTCTTAGGGAAACGGCACTTGGAGGATGTGCAACTACAGAAGTTGCTTGTAATAAGTGTAAAGAGATATTTGGATAGGAGATTATAATATAGACAGTATTTAATAAATAGTTTATAATATTAAGTATAATGTTAAAAAAATACTGATAGGAGGATAAAATGGAGAAAACAAAGTTAGGTTTACCGGTAAATATAATGGAAGGGATTTGTTATTTTACAGCTTTATTTGGTGGTATATTAGGTATAATTCTTTTAGCAATATATATTTATTTAAAAGAAGATAACTCAAAATTGAAAACAAGTGTAAAAAAAGCAATAGTTATTTGTTTGATATTTACAATAATTGAATGGATATTGAATTTGATATTAGGCGGAGCCTTGGCTTATGGAAGCTTATCATTTTTTGATGACTTTAAAGTTGGAATTATTGCCTTGTTTTTTTGGTCATACACTTAGATTTATAAACGTTTTTAATTAAAAACAGTAAAAAAACTATAATTTTTCTTGATATTAGGTTTGGGTGCTATAAGTGAAAATAAAGCTTGATATACCTTGTATGGATAGGTTTTTTTAACTAGAATATATTTTGAATAATTATCAAAGTATTTTTTTCTTGACATTATACTATATTTTTTTGCTAAATTTAAGTAGCTTAAAGAAGTTACGACTTTGTTTTTCAAGCAAATATTGCTCCATTATTGCAAGTTTATTTGCATTTTATACCAACGGACAGGTGGGAGCGAAAGCCGCGGGTGGATAAGCTCCACATTATTGATTGAGTTAAGAACTCAAATTTTATAAGTTGATTTGATTTTTATATAGTATTAAGGCGTTTTAACGCATCATCTTGTGAAAGGTCAATAAGAGTACGTGCATATTTGCTACATACGATATCGAAGACAAAGTAATATTTTTATATTACATAGATTGACTAAGACAGATGATACTAAAATCTGTCTTTTTTTATATAAAAAATCAACTCCAATAAATGTGTGAAGGAGTAAGAAATGGAATTACTAAATCAATATAAGGCTCCCATTTATGAAGCACTTGAAAAATTTAGAAAACAAAGAGTAGTACCCTTTGATGTTCCGGGGCATAAAAGAGGACGAGGAAATCCGGAACTAGTTGAACTTCTAGGTGAGAAATGTGTGGGTATAGATGTTAATTCTATGAAACCTTTAGATAATTTGTGTCATCCTGTATCAGTTATAAGAGAAGCTGAAGAATTAACAGCACAAGCTTTCGGTGCAGATTATGCTTTTCTTATGGTAGGTGGAACAACTTCAGCAGTACAATCTATGATACTTAGTGTATGTAAATATGGAGATAAAATAATTCTACCAAGAAATGTACATAGATCAGCACTTAATGCCTTAGTTTTATGTGGTGCTATTCCTGTATATGTAGATATGAAAGTGAATGAGCGTATAGGTATTGCACTTGGTATGGAAGCAGGAGAATTAGAGAGAGCTATTATAGAGAATCCGGATGCAGTTGCTGTTCTTGTAAACAATCCTACATACTATGGTATTTGTTCGGATTTAAAAAGAATAGTAGAAATTGCCCATTTAAGAGGAATGAAAGTTTTGGTAGATGAAGCTCATGGCACTCATCTTTCCTTTGGTGAAGACTTGCCTATTTCAGGTATGGCGGCAGGCGCTGATATGTCAGCAGTATCTATGCATAAGTCGGGTGGAAGTCTAACACAAAGTTCAGTTTTACTTGCCAGTAAAGCTATGGATAAAGAATATATAAGGCAAATTATAAATCTTACTCAAACCACTTCCGGTTCATATTTGTTATTATCAAGTCTTGATATTTCAAGAAGAAACCTAGCTCTTAGAGGTAAAGAAAGATTTGAAAAAGTAAAAGAGATGGCAGATTATGCAAGAAATGAAATAAATGCTATTGGTGGATATTATGCTTACGGAAAAGAACTCATAAATGGAAGTAGTGTTTATGACTTTGATATTACAAAACTAGCTATATATACACAGGGTATAGGTCTTACCGGTATAGAAGTCTATGATTTATTAAGAGATGAATATGATATACAAATAGAGTTTGGTGATATCGGTAATATCTTGGCATATATTTCCATTGGAGATAGAATACAAGATATAGAAAGACTGGTAGGGGCTTTGGCTGATATTAAAAGATTATATAGTAGAGATGGAAGCGATCTTATTTCCGGAGAATATATACAACCGGAAGTAGTTCTTAGTCCACAAAAAGCTTTTTATAGTAATAGAACTATGCTTCCAATAGAAGATTGTACAGGAAAAGTTTGCGGAGAGTTTGTCATGTGTTATCCGCCGGGCATACCTATAGTAGGACCGGGAGAACGTATAACTAAGGAGATAATAGAGCATATTATATTTTGCAAAGAAAGAGGTTGTTCTATGCAAGGAACTCAAGATCCGGATGTTAATTATCTTAATGTTATAGAGGAGGATTAATTGTGGAATTGTGGTTTAGTGAAAGCCATACTGAAAATGTAAAGATAGATTTAAGGTTAGAGAAACAATTATTTTCAGGAGAAAGCGATTATCAAAGAATAGATGTATTTGAGTCTAAGGAACTTGGACGAGTATTAACCTTAGATGGAGATATATTATTTTCAGCGGCTGATGACTTTGTATACAATGAAATGGTAGCTCATGTACCAATGTCGGTTCATCCGAATATAAAAAATGTTCTTATAATAGGTGGAGTTGATGGTGGAGTTAGTAAGGAACTTTTAAACTATGAAGGGATAGAAAGTATAGATATAGTGGATCCTGATACTATGCTTATGGATGTTTGTAAAGAATTTTTCCCTGAAACGGCAAAAGGGCTTAGTGATGAACGAGTTCATGTATACAATGTTGATGGTTTGAAATTTTTAAGAAAATGTATAAATGAGTATGATCTTATTATAAATGATTCAACAGATCCGTTTGGATATACAGAGGGTCTATTTACAAAAGAATTTTATGGAGCTTGTTATAGAGCTTTAAAGGAAGATGGTATCATGGTATATCAGCATGGGAGTCCATTTTATGATGAAGATGAAGCAGCTTGTAGAACTATGCATAGAAAGGTATTTAAGTCTTTTCCTATAAGTAGAGTTTACCAAGCCCATATACCTACTTGTCCGGCAGGTTATTGGTTATTTGGTTTTGCTTCAAAAAAGTATCATCCGATAAAAGACTTTGATGCTAAAAGATTTAAAGATAGAAATATTAAGACATGGTATTATACAACAAACTTACACTTAGGAGCTTTTATGTTACCTAAATATGTCGAAGATTTATTAGAAGAGGAGGAGAAAAGGCATGAGTAGATTATTAATTATTGGTTGTGGTGGGGTTGCACAGGTTGCAATAAGTAAATGTTGTCAAAATCCTGATATTTTTCCGGAGATAATGATAGCTAGTAGAACTAAGAGTAAGTGTGATGAACTGGCAGACAAATTAAGACCTACAACTAAAACTAAAATCGAAACTGCAAAAGTAGATGCAGACAAGGTAGAAGAGGTAGTAGCTTTAATAAATTCATATAAGCCTATTGCAGTTTTAAATGTAGCTCTACCATATCAAGATCTAACAATAATGGAAGCTTGTCTTGAGACAAAAGTTCATTATATAGATACAGCAAATTATGAAGCGGAAGATACAGAAGATAAAGAGTGGAGAAATATATACGAGGCAAGAGTAAAAGAAAAAGGATTTAGTGCTTATTTTGATTATTCTTGGCAATGGGCATACAAAGAAAAATTCGAAAAAGCCGGTATATGTGGTATCTTAGGTTCAGGCTTTGATCCGGGAGTAACGAGTATATATACGGCTTATGCTTTGAAACATTATTTTGATGAAATTCATTATATAGATATATTAGATTGTAATGGTGGAGATCATGGTTATCCATTTGCAACAAATTTTAATCCTGAAATTAATCTAAGAGAAGTTTCAGCACCGGGTTCATACTGGGAAGATGGAAAATGGGTAGAAGTTGAGGCTATGTCTATAAAGAGAGAATATGAATTTGAAGGTGTAGGTATGAAAGATATGTATTTATTACACCACGAAGAGATAGAATCTCTAGCTAAAAAAATATTCCAAATGTAAAAAGAATAAGATTTTTCATGACTTTTGGACAAAGCTATTTGACACATATGAATTGCTTAGAAAATGTAGGTATGTTGAGAACAGATGTTGTAGATTTTAATGGAACACAAATAGTTCCAATACAATTTTTAAAAGCTCTTCTTCCGGATCCTGCATCTTTAGGGCCTAGAACTAAAGGAAAAACAAATATCGGTTGTATTTTTACAGGTATAAAAGATGGAAAAGAGAAAACTATTTATATTTATAATATTTGTGATCATGAAGAATGTTATAAAGAGGTGGGTTCACAAGCTGTAAGTTATACCACAGGTGTTCCTGCTATGATAGGAAGTATGCTACTATTAAATGGTAAGTGGAATAAAGCGGGTGTATACAATGTAGAAGAGTTTGATCCGGATCCATTTATGGAGGCTTTAAATAAGTATGGTTTACCTTGGAAAGTAGTTGAAAAATCCTAAAATAGTTGAATAATAAAGAGAGGATAAAGAGGCTGGGGAAAAACTCTTTTTAGTAGATTGCTAATAAATAAAGTAGAATATAAAACTTGATTTATTATTTTTGCTTTATACTTGTAAAAATTAGTGAGGTACTTTTATAGGAGTTTTTTTACAGTCTCTTCTTGAATATATAAAATATTTAAGTTTAGGTATATAGAATGAAATTATATGAAGTTCCTACTCCTAGTTATGTAGTAGATCTTGCACAGCTGGAAGAGAATTTAAAAATATTAAGAAGAGTATCAGATGAAACCGGAGCAAAAATATTACTTGCACAAAAGGCGTTTTCTATGTTTGCTACATATCCACTTATAAAAAAATATCTTGCAGGAACAACTGCAAGTGGTTTGTATGAAGCAAAATTAGGCTATGAAGAAATGGGTGGACAAGTTCATGTATTCTCACCTGCTTTTAAAGACAGCGAGTTTGATGAAATAGTAGAAATTTGTGATCATATAGTATTTAATTCCTTTAATCAATTGGAAAAGTTTAAAGACAGATGCAGGGGGAAGGAAATCGGTATCAGAATTAACCCTGAATGTTCTACACAAACAGAGCATGAAATATATGATCCTTGTGCCTATGGCTCAAGATTAGGTGTAACTATAGCTAATTTTAGAGAGGATTTGGTAGAGGGAATAAGTGGACTACATTTTCATACTTTATGTGAACAAAATGCTGATGATTTGGAAACTACTTTAAAAGCAGTAGAAAAGAAATTTGGTAAATACTTATATTCCATGAAGTGGCTAAATATGGGTGGAGGTCATCATATATCCAGAAAAGATTATGATATAGATAAACTTATATATTTAGTAAATTATATGAAAGATAAGTATGATTTGGAGATATATCTAGAGCCGGGTGAAGCTGTAGCTTTAAATGCAGGTTATCTTGCTTGTGAGGTTTTAGATATAGTAGACAACGGAATTAAAATTCTGATTTTAGATGCCAGCGCCGCTTGTCATATGCCTGATGTCTTGGAAATGCCATATAGACCACCTCTTAAAGATGGATATGAAGCAAATGAAAAAGATTACACATATAGGCTGTCATCTGCTACCTGTTTATCAGGTGATATTATAGGAGATTATTCTTTTGAAAAAGAAATACATATAGGAGATAGACTCTATTTTGAAGATATGGCTATATATTCTATGGTAAAAAAATAATACATTTAACGGTATAGCTTTACCAAGTTTATATGTTATGGATAAAAAGTGGAGAATGTAAAAAGATTAAAAGTTTTTCGTATGAGGATTTTAAGGGGAGATTATCTTGATGAAAATAAGCGATATAGAAAAATTAGGCTTATATATGCCGGCCGAATTTGGACGACATCATGGAACCATAATGATATGGCCTAAAAAGACCGGGTTCTTGGAAAAAAAGATCAAACTAAAGTAAGAAAAAAATATTTGCTGATATAATAACAGATATAGCTGAAGTTGAGAAATTATATTTAATTATAAAAAAACAGAAGATTTATTTGATGCTCATAAAATTATAAGTGATACTTGTGATGAAAAAAATTAGCTTCAGGTAGGTTGGTTAGTTCCAGATTTAATATAATTAATAATATAAAATATCTTGATTTTTGATACAGATGATGCGTGGGCAAGAGATACTGCCCCAACATTTCTTGTAAATGATAAAAAGTATTGCGGGAGTAAGTTGGAAATTTAATGCTTGGGGTGGAGAATATGATGGTCTTTATAAAGATTATGAAAATGATGCTGCTTTTAGCAGATAATATTTGTAAAGATTTAGGCATAGAAAATATAGATTCTAAAGATTTTTGTACTTGAAGGTGGCTCTATACATAGCGATGGAGAAGGAACCATTTTGGTAACAGAAGCATGTTTGCTTAGTAAGGGAAGAAATCCAAAGCTTAGTAAAGAAGAAATAGAAAAACGTTTACTGAGAACATTAGGGGCAAAAAAAGTTATATGGCTTAAAAATGGTATATATAATGATGAAACAAATGAACATATTGATAATATTTGTGCTTTTGTAGAACCTGCAAAACTTGTTCTTGCTTGGACAGATGATGAAAGTGATCCACAATACACTATGTCAAAGTCTTGTATGGATATCTTAGAAAAAGAAGTAGATGCTAGAGGTAGAAAGATTGAAGTAATAAAGATTAATATTCCTAAAAATCCGGTCTGTGTAAAGAAAGAAGATTTAAAAGATTTCATTTTTGAGGAAGGCGAAGACACTAGAGAAGTAGGTGAAAGATTAGCAGCAAGTTATATAAATTTCTATATTTGTAATAATAAGATAATAATGCCTTTATTTGAAGATGAAAATGATGTTCCGCTATACATACCTTACATAAATTATTTCCGGATAGAAGAATAGTAACTATAAAAAGCAAGAGATTTACTCCTTGGTGGTGGAAATATACATTGCCTTACTCAACAAATACCGGAGTATAAATCAAAATTTTTTGAATAGGAAGATAAATATGGAAAGAAAAGTTAAAGTTGCAGCTATTCAAATGTCTTGTTCAAGAGATATTACAGAAAATATAGAAAAAAAGCGGACAGATTAGTAAGAGAGGCTCATATAAATGGGGCAAAAAAATAATCTTATTACCGGAATTATTTGAAAGACAGTATTTTTTTGCCAAGAGAGAAGATATGAATACTATGATTTTTGCAAAAAAATGTAGAAGAAAACGATGCTATTAAACATTTTTTTCAAAAATTAGCAAAAAGACTTAGATGTGGTTTTTGCCTATAAGTTTTTTTATGAAAAGGATATAAATAATTTATATAATAGTATAGCTATAATAGATGCAGATGGTAAAATTATGGGTGTATACAGAAAAACTCATATACCAGATGATCATTACTATCAAGAGAAATTTTACTTTACACCTGGAAATAGTGGTTTTAAAGTATGGGATACAAAGTATGCTAAGATAGGTGTGGGAATATGTTGGGATCAATGGTTTCCGGAAACAGCCAGAAGTATGGCTCTTATGGGGGCTGAAATTTTATTCTACCCAACAGCAATAGGATCTGAGCCTATATTAGAATGTGATAGTATGGAGCATTGGAGAAGAACCATGCAAGGTCATGCGGCGGCAAATATTATTCCTGTAGTAGCGGCAAACAGATATGGACTTGAAGAAGTTTACCCTTGTGTAGAAAATGGAAATCAAAACTCAAGTTTAAATTTTTATGGTTCAAGTTTTATAACTGATGAGTTGGGAGAAATAATAGAAAGCGCCGGTAGAGATAAAGAAGAGATTTTATATTCGGAAATAGACTTGGATAAAAAAATAGAGAAGATAGATTGGCTTGGGGACTTTTTTTAGAGATAGAAGACCTAAGATGTATAATAAGATAGTAGAGTAAATTCATATAATTATTTGTGATAAAAACATTAATAGTTAGATTTTATAGTTGTAATATATTTGTATTATTGAAAGATAAAATCTTTAAGCAAGTTAATATAGAAAATATAAAAAAAGGATATAAAAAAATATTTTTGAGAATTACTTTTTGACTTAAGCAGTTAAGTTATCCGTATGGTAAAAGGGGATTTGATAGGTGTTTTTTTATTCTTTTTTTATTTTATAGTTATTTTGCTGTGTCTATATAGAGATTTGCTGAAAAAAATAAGTTAAAGAATTTTTATTAGTGATTTATTAAGGATTATTATTAGATGATGTATCAGAAATATTTTTGTATTAATATTTTTATTTTATGGTTGGGAATAGGATTGAAAAAAATAGTAGACGATATCTAGAGAAAAAAATACATAAGAAATAAAATTTAATGAGTATCAAGAAATAAAGGGATAAATTTTAAGTTGAAAATTTACTAGATATTGGATGTTTTTTTGCTTGTATGTACTAAATGAAGTGGCTTTTTTTAAAGGGTGAAAAAAAATAGAGAAAAAGTTTTTGAAAAAAAATGTTGACACTTATATTGGTATATGATATTATATGCAGGTCGCTATCACATAGCGACAAAAAAAGAACCTTGAAAATCAAAGATTAAACAGTACACATAACCCTGAAATTTCTTTAAAAGAAAATTCAAGAATGTAAAAACCTTAACAGTAAAGGAAGATAAGTTGAACTTATGAAAATAAGAGTAGATTTATCAAAGGATAATTGCCAGTGCAATTAGAGAGAGATTAAACTTTAAGATGAGAGTTTGATCCTGGCTCAGGATGAACGCTGGCGGCGTGCTTAACACATGCAAGTCGAACGAAGTGTTTATTCAAAGTTCTTCGGGATAGAGAATAAATTACTTAGTGGCGGACGGGTGAGTAACGCGTGGGTAACCTGCCTCACACAGGGGGATAACAGTTGGAAACGACTGCTAATACCGCATAAGACCACAGCACCGCATGGTGCAGGGGTAAAAGATTTATCGGTGTGAGATGGACCTGCGTCTGATTAGATAGTTGGTGGGGTAGAAGCCTACCAAGTCAACGATCAGTAGCCGACCTGAGAGGGTGATCGGCCACATTGGGACTGAGACACGGCCCAAACTCCTACGGGAGGCAGCAGTGGGGAATATTGGACAATGGGGGAAACCCTGATCCAGCAACGCCGCGTGAGTGAAGAAGTATTTCGGTATGTAAAGCTCTATCAGCAGGGAAGAAAATGACGGTACCTGACTAAGAAGCCCCGGCTAACTACGTGCCAGCAGCCGCGGTAATACGTAGGGGGCAAGCGTTATCCGGATTTACTGGGTGTAAAGGGAGCGTAGACGGCATAGCAAGTCTGAAGTGAAAGCCCGGGGCTCAACCCCGGAACTGCTTTTGGAAACTGCCAAGCTAGAGTGTCGGAGAGGTAAGTGGAATTCCCAGTGTAGCGGTGAAATGCGTAGATATTGGGAGGAACACCGGTGGCGAAGGCGGCTTACTGGACGATAACTGACGTTGAGGCTCGAAGGCGTGGGGAGCAAACAGGATTAGATACCCTGGTAGTCCACGCGGTAAACGATGAATACTAGGTGTCGGGAGGATTAACCTTTCGGTGCCGTCGCAAACGCAGTAAGTATTCCACCTGGGGAGTACGTTCGCAAGAATGAAACTCAAAGGAATTGACGGGGACCCGCACAAGCGGTGGAGCATGTGGTTTAATTCGAAGCAACGCGAAGAACCTTACCAAATCTTGACATACCTATGACAGACAAGTAATGTTGTCCTTCCTTCGGGACATAGGATACAGGTGGTGCATGGTTGTCGTCAGCTCGTGTCGTGAGATGTTGGGTTAAGTCCCGCAACGAGCGCAACCCTTGTCCCTAGTAGCCAGCAGTAAGATGGGCACTCTAGGGGAGACTGCCAGGGATAACCTGGAGGAAGGTGGGGATGACGTCAAATCATCATGCCCCTTATGATTTGGGCTACACACGTGCTACAATGGCGTAAACAAAGAGAAGCGAGCCTGCGAGGGGAGCAAATCTCAAAAAAATAACGTCTCAGTTCGGATTGTAGGCTGCAACTCGCCTACATGAAGCTGGAATCGCTAGTAATCGCGAATCAGAATGTCGCGGTGAATACGTTCCCGGGTCTTGTACACACCGCCCGTCACACCATGGGAGTCAGCAATGCCCGAAGTCAGTGACCTAACCGCAAGGAAGGAGCTGCCGAAGGCAGGGCAGGTAACTGGGGTGAAGTCGTAACAAGGTAGCCGTATCGGAAGGTGCGGCTGGATCACCTCCTTTCTAAGGAAGAGAGTAGGGGTTGTGGGTACTGTTTAATCTTAGATTTAAGAGGGAGAAAATATTCCGGTGTCGATGCGACTAGGGGGCACACCCGTTCCCATCTCGAACACGACGGTTAAGACTTAGTCGGCCGATGGTACTATACTGGAGACGGTATGGGAGAGCAGGTGGATGCCGGATTTTTTAAAAATATAATAAAGCAAAAGGCTTATTATAAAGGGGCTTATAGCTCAGCCGGTTAGAGCGCACGCCTGATAAGCGTGAGGTCGGTGGTTCGAGTCCACTTAAGCCCATGACTACGAAAGTAGTAAAAAGAATAGTAAAGTAAGAAACCAATATGGGGGTGTAGCTCAGTTGGGAGAGCACCTGCCTTGCAAGCAGGGGGTCAAGAGTTCGAATCTCTCCATCTCCACTAGGACTTGTATAAGTCCGAATCGTACCTTGAAAACTGCATATCAAACGAGATTAAGAAGAATGAAACAGTAAAATGGAATTGCGTATTAGTAGTGCAATACCATTAATTCATTTATCTTAGACATCCGAGGTGATAATAACGAGAGTTATTATCCAAACAAACTAAAATATTGTAAACACAATAAAAAAACCAAACCGACCAACAAGATACACGCTAGTATCTAAAGATTATCCTACCGCAAGGATAAGAGTTGGTTAAACATAAAGAGCGCAGGGTGAATGCCTTGGCACTAAGAGCCGAAGAAAGACGTGATAAGCTGCGAAAAGCTACGGGAAGAAGCAAATATTCAATGATCCGTAGATATCTGAATGGGGAAACCCACTTGAGAAGACCTCAAGTATCCATGCCTGAACACATAGGGTATGGAAGGGAACCCGGTGAACTGAAACATCTAAGTAGCCGGAGGAAAAGAAAGAAAAATCGATTCTGGGAGTAGTGGCGAGCGAAACCGGAGGAGCCCAAACCTATCTGCGTGCAGATGGGGGTTAAGGACTGCAATAAGTTATCTAATAGTTAGTAGAAAGGTTTTGGAAAAGCCTACCAAAGAGCGTGAGAGTCGCGTAAATAAAAACGAGTTAGAGACAAGCAGTATCCAAAGTACCACGAGACACGAGAAACCTTGTGGGAAGTCGGGGGGACCACCCCCCAAGGCTAAATACTACTTAGTGACCGATAGAGAAATAGTACTGTGAAGGAAAGGTGAAAAGAACCCCGGGAGGGGAGTGAAAGAGAACCTGAAACCCTGTGTTTACAAACTGTGGAAGTGCAATACTCAGTAAAGCACAACCGCGTACTTTTTGTAGAACGGTCCGGCGAGTTACATTTACTGGCGAGGTTAAGCACTACAGGTGCGAAGCCGAAGGGAAACCAAGTCTTAATAGGGCGAATAAGTCAGTGGAAGTAGACCCGAAACCGGGTGATCTATCCATGTCCAGGTTGAAGTTTTCGTAAAAGAGAATGGAGGACCGAACTCACATCCGTTGAAAAGGGTGGAGATGAGGTGTGGATAGGGGAGAAATTCCAATCGAACCCGGAGATAGCTGGTTCTCCTCGAAATAGTTTTAGGACTAGCCTCGTTAGAGTCTGCTGGAGGTAGAGCACTGAATTTTTGCGGGGGCGTCAAAGCTTACCAATGAATATCAAACTCCGAATGCCAGCCAGATGATTAACGGGAGTCAGACTACACGAGATAAGTTGGGTAGTCAAAAGGGAAAGAGCCCAGACCTACAGCTAAGGTCCCAAAGTATGTGTTAAGTGGAAAAGGATGTGGGATTTCGAAGACAACTAGGATGTTGGCTTAGAAGCAGCCATACATTCAAAGAGTGCGTAATAGCTCACTAGTCGAGAGGTCCTGCGCCGAAAATGTCCGGGGCTAAAACACAACACCGAAGCTTAGGAAGTAGAAATACTTGGTAGAGGAGCATTCTTACAAGCGTAGAAGCTGTATCGGAAGAAGCAGTGGAGAAGTAAGAAGAGAGAATGCCGGAATGAGTAGCGAGAAAGAGGTGAGAATCCTCTTGGCCGAATATCTAAGGTTTCCAGAGTAAAGCTGATCTGCTCTGGGTAAGTCGGGGCCTAAGGCAAGGTCGAAAGACGTAGTCGATGGACAACAGGTTTAGATTCCTGTACTGCATATAATCAGAACTGTAGGGACACAGAGACGTAAGCGAACCCGGGAAAGCAAAGACCGGGGCAAGCGAGGTATCCGTATGGTAGGAAAAACCGCCATGCAAGGAGAAAGCGTTATGCGAAGCGAAAACAAGTAGTGAAGTCGCTAAAGGAGCTGTCAAGAAAAGCTGCTATTGTATTATATGTACCCGTACCGTAAACCGACACAGGTGGATGAGGAGAGAATCCTAAGGCCGGCGGGAGAAGCATTGTTAAGGAACTCGGCAAAATGACCCCGTAACTTCGGGAGAAGGGGTACCAAGTGAGAGCTTGGTCACAGAAAATAGGCTCAAGCAACTGTTTAGCAAAAACACAGGTCTATGCGAAACCGAAAGGTGAGGTATATGGGCTGACGCCTGCCCGGTGCTGGAAGGTTAAGAGGAGATGTTAGGAAACGAAGCATTGAATTTAAGCCCCAGTAAACGGCGGCCGTAACTATAACGGTCCTAAGGTAGCGAAATTCCTTGTCGGGTAAGTTCCGACCCGCACGAAAGGCGTAATGATTTGAGCACTGTCTCGACAATGCACCCGGTGAAATTGAAGTACCAGTGAAGATGCTGGTTACCTGCGCCAGGACGGAAAGACCCCATGGAGCTTTACTCTAGTTTGATACTGGGATTCGATAATACCTGTACAGGATAGGTGGGAGACGAAGAGATATGGACGCCAGTCTGTAAGGAGTCACCGTTGGGATACCACCCTTGTATTATTGGATTTCTAACCCTATGGCCGTAAGCCGGTCAGGGGACAATGTCAGATGGGGAGTTTGACTGGGGCGGTCGCCTCCGAAAGAGTATCGGAGGCGCTCAAAGGTTCCCTCAGAATGGTCGGAAACCATTTAAAGAGTGCAAAGGCATAAGGGAGCTTGACTGCGACACTGACGGGTGGAGCAGGTAGGAAACTAGGACTTAGTGATCCGGTGGTTTTACGTGGGAAAGCCATCGCTCAACGGATAAAAGCTACCCTGGGGATAACAGGCTTATCACTCCCAAGAGTTCACATCGACGGAGTGGTTTGGCACCTCGATGTCGGCTCATCGCATCCTGGGGCTGAAGTCGGTCCCAAGGGTTGGGCTGTTCGCCCATTAAAGCGGTACGCGAGCTGGGTTCAGAACGTCGTGAGACAGTTCGGTCCCTATCCGGCGTGGGCGTAAGATATTTGAGAGGAGCTGTCCTTAGTACGAGAGGACCGGGATGGACTGACCACTGGTGTACCTGTTGGGTAGCAAGCCCATGGCAGGGTAGCCAAGTCGGGAAGGGATAAACGCTGAAGGCATCTAAGCGTGAAGCCCACCTCAAGATGAGATATCTCATGCGAAAGCAGTAAGACCCCTTAAAGACTATGAGGTAGATAGGGTCAAGGTGTAAGTACAGTAATGTACTCAGCTGATGATTACTAATAGGTCGAGGGTTTAACCAAGAAGTCGGTTAGGGTTTTAGTGATGAAGTTTGATGTGTAGTTTTCAAGGTATGATAAAAAATACTTTCTACTTTACTTATAAAATAGTATAGTATTGAAGTATAAAATTTTAATATTTTTGCGCGAGTGGCTCAGCTGGTAGAGCACGACCTTGCCAAGGTCGGGGTCGCGGGTTCGAACCCCGTCTCGCGCTCTTTTTATTTAACGGCTTAAGTAAGCCGTTTTTATTTTACCTAGTATTTAAGCCATTTGCAAAGGCTTTTTTTAAAAAGTAAAAAAAGTGTAGTCTGTTTTTCTTTTTTTCAATCTTATTTTTTTCAAAAATATGCAACACAAAAATGCAACACTAAAAAAATAAGGGAGCATTCGCCCCCTATTCTACTAATTCATATTTTTTTAAATCCGGTTCTTTAGTATCCCATTCTTTTTTTATATGCTCCGTCATTATCTACCCAGTAATACATAGCTACATCTTTATCTTTTATATAGCAGTATCTTGCCATTATTCCGTTTTTAGATAAATAATAATCTTTACCATCCTCTTTTATCCATTGGCCAGAAAGCATTGCACCATCATCTTTGTTTAAATAATACCAGTTGTCTCCATCTTTAAACCAACCCTTTATCATATTACCTGCATTATCAAAAACATACCATCTACCACCAATCTCAAGCCACTGTCCTTTTATAAGTATGTCATTTAGTCTATATCTCCAAAAATCACCCTCTTTACTCCAACCTGTAGCCTTACTTTCAAGATGTTTTTTGCATGCTGTATACACGCACCAAGATACAAATTGCTGACACCAATATAAGCCGTTGCCACCATACCAAGCTCCGTACTTTGTAAAGTTCTTATCTCCTACATTTGCTTTTTTATCTTCCAAGTTAGTATTACTTGCTTTTTCTGTATATCCCACTTCGCTTTTTAGCACTTCTACAAATTCAGATACAGTACAAGTATCATCAGAAAATAAAGGATAGCCAAAGCCGTTTATTCGATTTGTTCCACCTACTTCTGCAAGTGTAAAGCTATACTCTTTTATAGCCACGCATCCGCCGTTTCGACTAAAGCTAGAGCCACTAGAAGTGTTGCCCTCTACCGTTTTTATAAAGTATCTATCATTCTTCTTAGACACTTCTATAACTGCCCCGACGTGGCACACACGCCCCATTGTAGGACTGTAAAAGTATATAACACTTCCAAGTTTAGGTTCTTTGCCGTAACAACCCATTTTTACAAAGTAGTCCTTGCCTGTAGGTGTGTACTGTGAGTAGCTACCACACAAAAGCTTTTTACCCTTTATATATGCGTTATCCATAGCTTAGTTCTCCTCTTTCTTATTTCCACCATCTGCCAGTCCTTCTCCTATAACATAGCCTATTACAGTAGCACCTGCCATAATCAGGGCACTTATCTGCGTTGCACTGTTCTGACCGCCACCTAAGGCTACAACAAGCATTGACACAAAGCTTGCTATGGATAGCCACATTTTTCTACTTGTTAATTTTCTAGTCCAATCTATTTTTATTTTTCTCTTTTTTTCCATCTTATTTTCTCTCCCTTGCTTCTAGTTTTTTGTCTACATTAGACCTACAGTCTTTGCAATCTTTTTTCATAGATTTTCATTTGCTCTTGCAAAGCTTCTATATCCTTTTTTTATATGTATGCTTTCACTTTCAAGATTGCTAAGTCTATGCTCCATAAGCTGAAGGCTTTTTTTAAGCTCCTTACGTTCTGCTTTTATCTCGCTTAAGTCCTCATAAATACTATTTATCTTACTTTCTATTCTGGCTATTGCTATAACAACTTCTTTCTCATCATTTCTTGAATTTCTTAAGAAACTTGAGAAACCTAAAAACAGACCACTCAGGCAAGATATAATAGATATGAGAATTGTTAGTTCTATTTTCATAATTTACTCCTCTCTAAATTGTAGTATTATGCTAACACTAAAAAGAGGGATTTCTCCCTCTTTGACACTCTAAACCTATTTTCCTAATAATTTTATCAAAGCTTTTTTAGTTTCAGTATCTAAATTTTCATTTCTAAAGAAATTCTCTCTATCTTTTTTCTTAGTGATACCACTTGTTTTTAACATTTGATAATAATATAAATAATCATTTAAGGAAACACCTTCGTTATAAGCTTCTATAGCTTTAGTAGTAAAAGCTGTCTACACTATAGGAATTATTTATTTCATATCTGGATACTTGTGTAGCATAATCATAAGCTTTAGCTATTATAGCAACCCTATCAGCATCTTCTAACTCACTGTATCTATCGTCATTAATAAGATTATGAACTAATTGATAACTTAAAGGTCCGGATAGCTTTTTATAAGCGGTATACTCGCTAGCACTCATATAATAATCTTTCTTATCTCCGTTTTTCGTCTACTATTTTAAATCCCTTTTTAGGATTTTTTAATATCACTTTACCTTCTCCCGTGTCCTTATACAGTCTATCTATTTCTGAATATACTTCATCATCTACTTGCATTTTATAATAACCCGGAGAAATGAAATTTTGAAATACTCTTGATAATACATTATCATCTACAGTTTCATTTCCGAATTGGTCTAGCATAGGCTCTGATTTCATAGATAAAAAAGGTAACTTATTATAAAAACTTTTTTGTAAAAAGCGTTGAACTTCTCTAGGTGTTCCATCGTTCTTATCATAATAGGTACCTCTTTGCACCGGATCTATAGTTCTTGCTATTTGCCCTAAAATTGTTGGTATGGCTTGCCCTATATAATTTTCTACTACAGACGAACCAAGTGCTGTTATCTTATTTGAGCCTTGTGCATAGCCTACAGTAGTTAAAGTATCATTAAAGCCCTTTAGCATAGATAAATTAAACATAGGTGCAGGTATATTTAACATAATGTCTAAAATACCGGATACATCATTATTATCTTCTTTAAAGCTTTTTACTAAGTTCTACCCCCATAAATAAAGGTATAGAACTAGGTGCTGACCAATCTAAGGTATAACTATAATCTCCTATTTTTAAGCTGTAACTTTGCTTTTTTGACAGTCTTTCTAAGATATTAACATTTTTATCTTCATCATCTCCACCGCTAAGCAAACCTAAATTAGCCATATAAAAGCCTAAAGCCATTAATGTACTTCCTGTTATACCTGCTGATAAATTGTCTATGTATTCGTTTATAGAAATTTTTCCACTTCTAACATTTTTAATATCATGAGTTAAAGCTTTAGCTACCCCAAAAGGTGAATACTCAAAACTTCTTTGTAAAAATTTTTTTAAAGGTGTTTTTCTTAAACGGTAAAACACCATTTACAAATATATCTGCACCCTTACTGGTTCTTGCTAAGTTATTCAAACTGCTAGCTATTTTAGACTCATCTCTATATGTTGCTTTTTTTGCTTCGTTTATAGCATATTCTCTAGCCTTATTTAGCAACATTTCTGATACGTTAGATAAATCTACCTTATTAGCCTGCAAGTATTCTGCAAAAAATCTTTTATAGTAACCACTTATGAATATTTGGTCCTCTAGCTCAAGCATATCTGAATTAAACCTGCTAGCCTTTTTCAAGTCCGCTTAAAAACTTTTTGTACCAAGTTTAGATATCTTAGTATCGCCATTAAACTTAAAAATAGTACGCTTTTTGTCTTATTAAGTTCATCTGGTCATACTTACCGCCACCGTCTAAAAATGTCTTTTTACTAAATCATAGTCCTTATTAGCAAATTCTTTATATTTACTATCTATCATAATAGCCTTTGTTTTTGTACTAATATTATTAAATACAGTATTTTTCTAAGCTGTATGAGATATAATTTCTCATTCTTACAACAGGATAAAATATAGCATTTCCTAATACGTTTCTTATATGTGTTTTAGGATTTCCTAGCATACTAAGGTATCTCCAAGCATTCCACTTATCTACCCAAGTAGATGGTATTTGATTTGCAAGGTCTTCTATTACTTCCATTTTAGCCTTTGCTATTTCTTCCTCTGTACTTGCTTCTACTAGTTTCTTAACTAAATCTTCATTCAGTTTTACCTCCGGTATATAGCCCCTATTATTTGAATACTTCTTTATCAAATCTCTATTTATATTTCTTTCTATGTCTTTTACTGCCATTAAGTCTATAGATTTAACTAAATCTTCACTTACCTTATTAGTCTTTAACATAGATATAGCTTGTACTACTTGGCCTGCATTAGTAGATACGGCTTGTAATTGAGATAATATTTTTAGTACATCACTTGCCTTTTTATTTTCACTAGCTATTTTTAATAAAGCTTCTGCAAGCACTATATCTTCTTTGCTAGGGTTACCTCTATAAACCGCCTCTTCCCAAGCAGTCATTGCCCCATTATAGCCTTGTCTTTTTATGATATTTTCGGCTTGTATAGAAGCGTAGCTATTTGACTTTTCATAATAAGAAAATCTACCATTTAACAGTTCTTCTTTTATAGGCTCTACTAAATCATCTATTACATAATCTGATTCTAATACGGTTCTAGCTAGTCTACTTACTTTCTTTTCATCACTCACAGCCTTTTGGAACATCTATATCACGCAAAGGATTATTTCCCTTTGGTAATATTCCATAGGTTTCGCAACACTCTTTTACTTTCTCATCCAAATTAGCTACAGCATAATCACTATCACTTTTAGCTATAAACGGGTTAATTTGCAGTCTATTTAGTTCCTTTGACTGTATAAATTCATTAGGATTAGAATTATTCGTTGCAAGTATGTTAGCATAATTAATATTATAGTGTGCATTTATCTGTTGCGTTTGTGCCTTTGTTAGCTTAGCAATCTTATTTTCCAGTTCTTTTATTTTTGCTTTATCTCTACTTGCATTTTTTTCTTTTCTTAATTCATTCATCTTTTTGTTATACTCTTTTTGTAAGCTCTGCTATTTTTCTTAGTATTTTTCTCTTTTTATATTCTCTTAACTTTATCTTGTAATCTTCTTTTTTAGTCTATTTCTTTGCTCGAGCATTTCTTTTTTTATGTTTCTCATTTAAGTCTTTAAGTCTTTCATAATAGCTCATATCATAGGCTGCTTTTAGTCTTTTTCCAACTTAGCTTTTTTGTATATCTGCAAAGGTCTGTTTTTGTCTTACATCAAAATACATAGAAAATATATCTTCTGCCACCATATACGCATACTCATCTGTATCCATACCATACTCGTTAAAATTAGTATCCTCAGTCATAGATATAACATCTAATATCCTAAAGAGTTGGTCGCTTGTAGTTTTTATATTCTCATTAAATACCCAAGGATATGTACTGCTAAGTTCCTTATATACACTATCTACTCCTAATCCTTTAGTCTTAGACAATACAAGCTTTCCAAAGTATTTTTTTCTAATATTATCATAACCACCTAAAAACTTCTAGCTCTGCTAAGTCTATGTCAGATAGCTTGATATCATAAGATTTAATAGCTTTTCTTATCTCTTTTAATTCCGGATTTGTGGACTTCTCCAAATCCCTTGAATCTAGTAATACATCTTTAGCTAGGTTTGCACTAATCTCCATAACATCAGAAGTATACTCTCCATTATACTTATTTATATACTTGAATATCTTTGTTAGATTCTCACTTAAAAGCTTCTTTACTGTATCTAGAATTTAAGCTCGTTTTTAATCTAGTTGCCATTCTATCTACATCTTCAGACTTTGGCTCATATCCTTTAGTTAGTTTAAATTCTTCTTTTAAGCTTTCAACTTTTCTTTTTTTAAATATGAGTTTTCTTTTTTGTAGGGTCTTTATATCTGTACTAGCGTTATCACTTAACTTTAAAGAGTTTTTAATTTCATTTTGGGTATTGACTTTATTGCTAGTTTCTTGTACGATAGTCTCATTAGAGAGAGATGTATTCGGATTTATCGTTGCATTGCTTTTATCAGCAAGTGTCAGCGTTCCCGAAGCATCTCTCTTTATTTTTATCATATCATAAAGATACTTCTTACCATCACTAGAATGCTTAATAATTAAACTTGCACTATAAGTATCATATCCTATAACTCCATCATTGTTTTCTACTTTAGGAATAGCAAATCGAGTATCATATCTATACCAACCATATTTAGCATCTTCACTATGCTTAAGCTTAATATTTTTCTTTCCACTCTTCATTAGTAGCTATTTGTATTAGTTCTCCAATATTATTACTTGCTTGTGCTTTCACTTTCAATTCAGAATTTTTTTCATTTTTTTAGTGTACTCTGAATACACATATTCATTTGGCAAGTCCTTACCCAAATAAATCTCCTTGCTATTTTTGAATTATTGTGTAATAGCTACCTACATTTTTCTTTTAGTTCGTTTTTCACAAACTTCTTTAAGTCTTTATTCTTTACGCCTTTAATAATATTTTTTTATCTATTACAACTATATTATCCCCATTATTATCTTTCTTAATAGAAAACTTCACATCATCAAGAGAATTTAATATCTCTACTCTAGGGTCTATATCTTCATTTCTAGCATACTCAATTACTTCTACTCCCTTATTCCTTAGTCCTTTTATCGCTTCTATCTCATCACTAGGAATTAGTGCATACTTAATTTCATTAAAATTAACCACTCGTTCCGGCTTAGCTTCAAACATATTTACAGGCATTTCTTTAACTAGCTCAATGAGTTCTTTAATATCTCTTGCTTGGTTTTCTGTTATATCCCAAGAATAGAGCTTAAATTTTGATATAATATCTTTTACGGTATTTCTCTTTTTTTCCGAAACCTCAAGTATAACATCTCCTATTCGAGAAATACCAAAAAAGTCATCAGACTTATTATTATAAGTTGCAATATCGCTTAATAGATTTATCAACTTATCATCTAAAGCAACTATTGTTTCTTCATTTAAGTTTTGTAATTTATAGCTTGACTTTTTAATATCGCTTATTTGTTTAAAACTCGTAGCCGAACTTGCACGTATGCTTTTAACTCCATTAAAGCCCACCACATTTATATTATCTTTCGATTGTTTCAGCATTGATTTAACTATGTTTTCAGCCGTGATCTCTAGGTGTAGTTGCTTAAAAAGTCCGTCTACTACCAGAAGGTGTAAAAAAATATCTTTTTCCATTAGGTATACCACTTGCCTCTTCTATATCTTCAGCCAGATTGGTAAGCCATTTTTCATACCCTCTCATATCTGTTTTGTCAATATTCGCTTCTGTAAAATCCTGAACTTTAATATCTTTTTGAAGTAAATACAAAGCTTTCATTGCATAGACATTATCAGTTTTACTATTTGTAAAAGCTATCTATAAATCCACTTTTTCCCCTTGTAGTCGTTCCAATTACTATGTAATGTGCTAAATTCCGCTTCAATCATTTCTCTATATTTAGTTGGAAGTTGCTCAATGTAAGGTTTTAGAGCTTGGTAATGATACCACACCTTATCGAAATTCGCTTCATACTCTGTTATAGGGAATGTAGGTGTCCATGCATCAGCCGAATATACTTTTTGACCTTTTACACTAGGGTCTATAGTTTCTTTTTCCAAACACTAAGCTTATATCTCCAAAAATTGGTATGTCCCATATCTGACTTTTGTTATAGCTATAGACGGCATAGGAAATGCACCTAGCTCTAGTGCTTTTTCCAGCTTATTGGATGTTAAATTATGTACTGCTATTAAATTTTTTACCTTCTTCTACTTCTTTTTAAAGAGAATTTGGTATCATCATTGATTTTTTCTTGTTTCGTGCTACTTTATTATTGACACCTAACTTCGCAGCGTTTTTGGACGTGCAGCTTAGGGGAATTTTTCATTCCATTAAGCACCGAATATGGTGTATTTTTTTATCTAAATATTTTTTTGAGATTTATATGCACTCACTATCTGAATTGTTCTCTTTTTCGTATCTGGAATAGCTTCAGCTACATGTACATATCCATTACCATCTTTCATTGTTAGTAATACAGTCTTTGAGAAATTACCATTTCCATCTCTATAAGTATTTGTATTTTTCTGTTAATCTTATATCTGTAAATTCTTCTTGTACCTTAGGTATTAAACTAAAATCTTCATAATTAGACATAGTTCTATCTGCCGAACCATTTTTTCCGTGTCTCTTTATTGCATGTCTCATTCTATCTGCACTTAGTTCAACTCTCCAACCTGTAACATCAATACCTGTAAGTCTTTCAATCTCTTTAGCTAGTCTATCATTCACTTTCTCGGCTATTTCAAATACTGACCAATTATCATTAGGATTACTTTCTACTCTCTCTATGAGTTCTCCTATACTAGATACCTTTCTTGAACTACCAACTTTTTTTACTTTCAAATGGCAAATTATCATCAGTATCCTTATTTTTCATCTAATCTTAAAAAGCCTTTATCATCTTCTACAATGCCTTTTTGACTTAGTATCCTTTAGCTTTGATTCTTCTCTAGTCTCTAAATTACTTTTTATTTATCTTACTAGCGTTTTTCTAAACCATCTAACCAATGCTTTCTAGCCTTTTTCATACATCTTTTTTATTAGCTTTTTAGAGTATCTGCTACATCTCTATTTGTAGTTTTAGAAATAAGATTATTTATAGCTTCTATCATATCATTAATGAAATTAACTATAGATTTTTCCTAGGCTGGTATTATCCTTAGATATGTTATTTATGAATTTCTCGTCATTAAAAGAAATGTGCTGAACCATCTGCAACTATCTCTTCTAAGATACTTTCTCTACTCATATTAGAGCCATAGCGACTGCCATATTCAGTTATTAAATTATCTATGCTCTTTCCTTTTGCACTAGTATAAGCTTTTAAGAACTGTATCCATATATAGATTATAATTTTTTTCTCATCATAATTCTTTATGAAAATGAGTTAGCTCATGCCCTGCTACTGCGTTATAATTTTCTGCATTCAAAGAAAGATACATCTTATTATCCTTAGCATGATAAACCCCATTTGCATCATGTGGCAACTCATTTTGCTACTACTACCTGCAAACCTGTATACTTGCCTACCTTATCAGCCAAAATATTATTGTATCTTGCTGTTTCGTTTTCTGTCTGAATAAGACCGCCCTCAACATTTGCTAGAGGTTTTGCATTATTACTTCTTTCATAATCTATAAGTCCTGCGTTATAAGCGGCTATTTGTTGCTCACTACTTAGCATATGATAAGCCGGTGTGCTTATACTTGCATGCCCAAGTCTTTCCTTTCCTGCTTCATAGGCCGCTTTTAAAACCATCTTCATAGGTTAAAAGTATTTAAACTTCCATTAGGTTCATAATTTTTCTATAAAAGCGTTTTTTTCCGTATTCCCCAAATTGGTTAGAACTCTCTTCTATACTGCTAAGCTTTATATCATTATCCCTAGCCACTCTTTCTATTTCTTCCTGAGTTTTATGTAGGTAAGCCGTGTCAGTATCTATATTTTCATTGTAAGCTTCATAGTAAGGCTTCACGTTATTATCTTCACTTAGCTTATTATTCATATATAGATTATAGGCTTTTTCATATAAACTAGGCTCTGTGGAGTTTCTACGTATATCTTCTACACTAGGTATGTATTTATTATCTAAGCCGGTATTTGGTATTTCATATTTTTTAGCTTCCGGTAATTTATAGGAACCCTCTTTTATATCTATAGGCACATTAGCTTGCTTTATATCATTTCTAATATCATGTGCTGTGCCGGGTGCATTTAAAATCCCTGCACTCATAGCTCCAAGCATAGCCGAATACCAAGCCTGTGGATCATCTAAAGATATCTTATTATTTTCTCCAAATATAAGGTTTCTACTGACTTTATCTATATGCTCTTGTAGGTATTCTTCCAGACCCTCTGAAAACATATCTGCGCCTGTTTCATAAGCTGTTTTCATCACTTTTTTTCCTAAGTCTGTTTTAATAAAAACACTAAAGGCTTTGTCAAAAGCTTTAGATACTGTTTCACTCTTTAATGCTTTAGAAAGCACACCTTCTCCGATAGCTCCTACACCATTTAAAAGTTCTCCGGTAATCATTTCCGCTCCACCTTGAACTGCCCCATATAGTCTAGCTTGATTTACAGTTTTTCCCTCTCTTATACTATCTTCATATGCACTACCACTAGCGTCTAAAGAAGTTGTAATCATACCTGCAATAGGTACTCCTGTTGCAAGACTCATAGCAATACCAGGCACTTGTCTACCTATAGTAGAACCTAAATCAAGAGCCGTATTATAAGCCCCTGAATTGTCTTTATCATTTCTAATTTCATTACTTAAAAATTCATCTACACTTCTAGGGGCTATATACTTATTTCCTGTTAAAAGGTTTAAATTTCCTATAACAGTATCATGTACTGAATCCGCTATGCTGGTTCCTACATGTTTTCCGAATTTTTCAAAGCCACTTTTATTATCTAAAGTCTGCTCGTATTCTTGTTTACCCACTTTAGCATTTAATTCATCGTCTAACATACTCTTATATGTATTTGCGTATTCCGGAGATTTAGTCGCATATAAATAGTTATATACTTCTTTTTGCTCGTCCGTCATCATATCATAAGCGTATTCATTTTCTAAGTATTTTATATTTATACTCATCTATGTTTTTTTAATATTTCTCTTATTATCCCCGAAGAATTTTTCTAGACTGTTCCTTTTTGTTTCTCGTTAGCTTCTAATATTTTTTTGTATACGATTTTTTTAGCTTCACTAAGCTTATTCCCTTTTTTTATTAGCGCCTACTCTAGCTAGTTCTTTTTGCGTTCATATCGGATTTATACAAATTTTTCTAAATCTTGTCTTGAATAATCATCCATCAAATTATAAGCATCACTAGAACTGGTGTATGCTCTCTTTTTTTCTTCTTTTTTTGCGTCAGCAAAAGAAGTAGCTCTAGTGTTATCTTTGCCTGCTTTTTTTAAATAATTCATATAATAGTCAGAATATCCACTTGCCTTAGTATGATCATCTGTATTATCTTTTTGCATACATAGACATTCTAGACTTTACAAAAGATTTTAACTCATCATTAGTTTTAGGCTTTTACTTCGTTTTTTTAAAGCACTTGTACTTATCTGATTACTAGGAGTGTATCTAGACATTCTTTCTCTAAAAAACTCTTCTGTAGTTTTTGTAGGCATAGCTTTTAGTATACGTTTGTTTTTTTATCTCTTGTTATATCTTTTTGCACCCTTATCTACTACTGCTGTAGCATTATCATTAGCATATTTATTAGCTAAACTAGTAGGAACTTCATTAACTTTTTGATTTTTTTACTTTAAGTTTATTTGCCATACATATTCCCTTTTACATTATTAGTAAGTTTGCTCTTCTTTTTTTCAGATTTCAATTTTTTTCAGCAGTGCTAATATCCTTTAATTTATCCGAAATAGCTGCATTTAATATATTACCTTTTGCTTTTTCTCGTATTTTTCTAACAGACTTTTTTGCTCTGTCCTTAACGCTATTAAAATTAGTTTGATAGTATTGCTTTAGCTACTCTACTTTCATCTATTCCTATAGCTTCTAACTCTCTATCAAATTCTTCTTCCGTAACAAACCATCACTATATAATTTTTAATAGTCTGTCATAAGCTTCTTTATTCGTTATAGCCTTATTATGTAAATCCATAGCAATTTTAGCTGTTGCGGTTTATGTCCACCTCTTGCTATATTAGTTTCTGTAGGTTCTGAGTTTTTCTGAACTACCTCTTGACCTTGCATAACCCCTACCACGTCTACCACTACCGCCACCGGATCTACCACTGCCACTACCACCGCCACTTGTAACTCTTTGGTTAGCCATAGCTTGTTGCAAGGCATCTTGCTCTTTTTCTATATGCAAATTCTCTTTCCCAGTTATCTTGAGCTAAGCTATCTTTATCTATGTTATATGCAAAATCTCTATCCATATTTTTTTGTGCCAATATGTCCTTATATTTACCATAATCCATATTATATTCATTATTATATCTGTTAGCTAAGTAGTCTCTATCCGTGTAATAATCACTCATAGTATCTCTATACTTTTGCATAGTCCATCTGTTCAAGACCCGTAACTGCGTTTAACTTATGATAATCATTATTTACATCATCTCTATACATTCCATAAGCCATATTTGCAAGCTCCATATTTTTAGCATTTAGGTTTTGTAAATAGTTATCGTAGGCTTGACTGCCTACTGTCTGTGCATAGGAATTTCCGTATCCTCCACTTAAAGAACTTATATTTCCTATTGTATCTCTCATAGCTTTATTACCTGCATTTAGATAAGACTCCTTCATAGTATCGTAAAGAGCTGCATAATTTTTATCGGTATTTATGTCAAACGCTTTTCTCCCCATTATACCGTCTAAAATACCATCTATCTTATCCGTATATCTATTTTCATACGCATCCGGCTTATCCAGTTCTTTATCAGCTAACAAACTTCTATATCTATTTACGCTGGAACTAGGCTTATACGCTTCTAAATCTATCTTATACTTATTTGGATCACCTACTCTATTTGTAACTATATGTCTTTCAGATACAGTACCTGTAGCATTATTAGTTGTAGTAGGTACACTTGCAACGTTTGTGTTATTAACATTAACCGGGGCGTTTATACTAGAGGAATTTACAGTAGGACTGGAAATTGTACCTGTATTTCCTCTTTGTAAGCTTCTTAATAAGCTATTGTTCTGTAACGACGTTCCTGTGTAGTTTTTGTATTCCGTACTTTTTTTAGCAAGCTCCTTTCTAGCACTAAAACTAGAATTTCCACCCCTGCTTTTTTTATAAAATCAACCACTCCCATACTCTCATCTCCTTAATTCGTATCAATAGGTTCTATTTGTTCTTGTTTATTACCATCTTCAATACTTTTACCCTCTCGCAACATACTCTCTATAAGAGAAATTCTCTTTGCGTTTTCTATCCCCTTTATTTCTAGATTATTTAGTAAAAGTAATATATTTTCTATAATTTCCTTGTTGTATGCTATATCCATATTTACCTCTCTTAATCAGGAACCACATAGTCTGTCGAACTATCATCACTATCGTTGTTTCTTCTTTCTCTTCACGCTTCGTATTTATCATACAAATCTTTTAACATTGCTAACAAGCTCCATCCTTTCAACCAACTATCATACTCTTCGTTGTCAAATCTAATATCTTTACAAACCATATCTCCATCATCGTATATTTTTAAAGGGCGATCGTGTAAACCTGACCTTGTGCTTTCAAATACATTGCCGTCTTTTCCGGCAGAATATCTTATTTGGAAATGCCCTAAGCCCATTTCAAAATCTCTTATATCGTCCTGATTAGGGTTTCTTATGTAAAATTGTCCGCACTGGACTCTTAAATCCCCATATATTTCAGCACTATTTATCTTCCCGCTTATATTTGCATTTTGACAACTCATGCTCCCGTCTGTATTTATGACAAATCTATTGTTAGCCGTTACAGTTCCCTCAAGTTTTATTTTATCCCCTCTTATGGCCACACCTTCCGTAGACACATTTATAGTCGATATAATGTTTCCTTTGTTGACCATATTGAGTTTTATACCATCAACAGCGGTTACTATTTCCGCTATTTGGTTATTAGCAGAAGCTACTCTTTGTGTTATGTTATCCACTGAAATAGCAATCTCTGCAACCTTATCTCCTTCTTGTATATGCCTTATAAGTGCATTACTTGAATAATTATCCTCAGGAGTTATGTTATTAAACATATATTCAAGGTTTTTCATTTAACTTATGTAAATACTTTTGTAACCTTTTTCTATGTCGCTTTTTTTCATCAAATTTTTATTCGCTCTATATTAAATACGGACACCTAATTCACTTCCTTCTTCTATATATTTTTTCTATCGCCATTAACTTAAATTCGTTCTTTCCCTCTAATCTGTACCTAACTTTAGAATGTCTCCTAAGATTTATAGGGATGGAAGAAATCTTTTTTCCCCTGCCGTATAAACTTCCTACTTTTTGCCAAACCGCTTCATCATCATACTTTAAATAAATGTGTACTAAAGAACCTAGTTCTAAACTGAAATAAAAGGCTAGTTTAGACATGTACTTTTCATTTAAACTGTTTTCTAGCAAATCTCCGGACTCTAAATACCACTTAAAGCCGTTATCTATATGTTGTTTGTTCTCTCCACCTATACTAAAGCTAAAATCTCCCAATTCATACATAGTCTTTCCGTCATATATACTGAAAGAATTATCTCCATCCACATAGGCAAAATTCAGGGCTATATCCTCTATACTCCAAGACCTTATTTCCGGATAATACACTCCCATACATCTTTTATCTTCTTTAGAAAGCCCTATATAGTATCTATCTTTATATTTACAAGCAAAGTTTTCAAACTTCCAATTCTTAATGTTTTTTAGAAATCAAAGTAGGTGTAACACCGTCATAAGCGTATATCCCTTCTCGTCCTTTATAATACAAAGTATCTTTTGATGATAGCTAAGCTGGTATCAGCACCTTTTATAACACCTTTTTTTGCTCATAGTCTTTGATAGCAAAATTAGAGGGCTTGTCACCAAATAATTTATGTATGGTGTTTTCTTTTAAAAGAAATAGACACTGCCTAGATAGGATACACAAGCTGTAAAGTCCCCATTAGTTCCTACACTTGCAACATAAGAGTCTGTAGATATTCCCTCAAAGTTATTAAAATTAAACGGATCTCCTAATCTACTTGCATATATTTCATGATTTTTTTACTAGAACAACCAAATAATCTATTGTTGTGGCAACATACGTAGTCCATATCAGGAACTTTTTCTCTTTAGTGTTAATCCTGCACCTTGAGTAAAACTATCTTTTACAAGCCCTGTTACTATGATGTAGTTGCTGCCCTTTTCAAGTATTACCTTTGTTGTATTAAAACTGTTATCAATACAGCCACTTATTTCTACAGAATCATATAGGTTAAAGTCTAATTCGTCCGATATAATTTTTTTGTAAAAAGAAGAAGTCCTTATGCTTCTTATTGTCGGTTCAAACGTACAATTTCTAGTTGTTACTACTGTTTTTTTCCATAGCTTTCATCTCTTTAGTATGAGTGTTAAAAACAAGCTTTTGCGGAAATATGGCTATATACGCTCCCATTTCTATAAGTCTAGTTTTGCTGCTATAATCTATAACGTCAATAATAGATTCACGACCTCCACCTTCAGTTTTACAACTGTATTCAAACCCAAGAGAAAAACTGATTTCCAGAAACGGATTTGATTAATCTAACAATCCCTGTTCTTGTATGTTTCAATAACCATACCTTCCATATCGTAAATTTTTTTGTTTTTTTCTGTCGCAAGATTTTATTATAGGGAAATCTTCTAAGCTTATATTCATTAAAGAACTAAATTCACTTTCCGATATAATTATATTTTTCATTTACACCTGCAAATTGACTTACTCTCTTCTTTTTGCTTTTTTTCACATCATAATTTACTATTGGTAATCCCATATAAACCTCCATTAAAACGGCTTTTAAATTGTGCCTTTGCAGTGGCTTATGTTTTTCTTCTGTAGTATTTTGCAACATCTTCAAAAAGATTGGTTGTATAAAAGAAGCAAAATTGTTATATCTAGGATATTCCGCATTATAAAAAGTCTATCTTCGAACAGATATAATTCATGTATACATCGCAAAACTCATCAGGCACTATTAATTCTTTTTCTACATCTAAATCATAATCATATTTTTGTAAATTCAATTTCTTTATATCTACTTATTATTTGCTCTACTATTTTTTTGCTTCTACCTCATTTAGCCAAGCTACTTTTTATTTCTTTTGCTGTACTGGTTAGGGTTTTATCTCATCTACATTCGCTATAAGTTCTCCTAATTGCATTTTTCTCCTTTAATTAAAGGGGCATAAAGCCCCTCTTTTTAGTGTGTATTATCTAGCATAAATGCTGGTTGTAATCATATTTTTTCCAAGCACTTTGTCGAGAGTCTCTGGAAATGCCTTTGACCTAAATTGATCCAACGCATCGCTAAAAGAATCTGTGTTATTAGGTAATCCTCTATCTAATTCCAGTAGTAAATAATCAGTAATATATCTCGCACCAAAATCTGTATAAACAGGTTCAAACATTAGGTTAAGTTTATTATCTATTACACTTAATGCATATCTAAACACAGGCTTCAAAACAATATCGCCTCTAACCGGCAAAGGGCATTCAGTGTGCATAATTAATTCAGCGTTTTTAGTCTCTTTAAAATATCTTTTCAGACTGCCGTCTAAAATTATACTTTGGTTTTTTAACAGTACTATTCTAGGTGGGTCATTAGTAACCAAAAACATACTCAAGACTATCTCTTTTTTATTTTCTATTGATATGGACTTGCTTCCACGCAGCTCTACATCTCCTATATGTTCAAAGGTACTACCTAGACCGTTCACTGAAGTTGTTAGCCTATTTTCTAGACTTTCTAACCCTCTCGCACTATTTTCTGCAATACCTTTTGCATTTTCAGCCTTTTCTTTTGCTTCTTCTGCAATATATTTTAATTTTCCGGCTAACTCAAGACTTACTACAGGTTTGTCTCTAGCATTATCTTCAAAACCATAAGCAAGGTTAGCTCTTGTCAAAGCATTTCCTACGTTAGCATTTACATTAGCTAAATCTACACTCAGCCTACCTTCTTCGTCTATGTGTACCGTATCGCTACCTTTTACCACCCCTAATCTATCCTTAGTGGCAACAATGCTATACCCCGGTAAGCCTTGTTCTCCTTTTTCTCCTTTTTCTCCTCTGGGGCCTATAGGGCCTTGGTCCCCTCGTTCTCCTTTTGGCCCCATAGGTCCTTGGTCTCCTTTTTCTCCTATAGGTCCTTGGTCTCCTTTTGGCCCAACAAATTTTCCCTCTGCCAAAGACTTCTTAATCCCGTCAGTTAAAGTCTTAGCCTCATTACTTGTATTCGTATACTCTAAAAGTTTAGCTTCTACTTCCCTTAACTTATCTCCGACTTTTACTTTCGCATCTTCTGAAGCTTCATTTGCTTTAGCAGTTGCGCTGGCAATCTGCCTTTTAAGATTTATAAATATATCCTCTAGCTGTTCTAAAGAAGTAGTCTTGCCGTCAAAAAATATATTACCCTCAAATGATATTTTCTTTATAGCATTAACCGTATCTTCTATGTATAAAGCCGCCATATTTGACGACCACCTAACGCTTTCCGTTCCGTCTTTAGCCCTAAGACTTATAAGAACTGCTCCTATCTTAGATAACATCTTATTAGTAAAATGCAAAAGATAGAATTATGTACTCATCGTTTACTTCTTTTCCTAAGTATTGCTGTATCTACACTTCCATCTTCATATAGCATATCTAAAAAGAAATCCAGATAAGTTATATCAACACCACCACTCATTATCTTATCTACTCTAAACTGCAAAATCTGTAACATTATTGTCGTATCCGGTAGCTATGTATCTGTCATTATTAGGAATTATTAAAACTCTATTTTTTTACTACTATCATCAGTTATCTCCTTGATTAAACTCTAAGAATCTGTTTTTCAAATTCATTTTGCTAGACCTTGTAACATCCTTGCTGTATTTCCGTCTTGGCTCATACTGTTATCTATCACCTCTTTTACAAATCTAGGAACTAAAAACTTCTATACCCCCTTTTTATTACGTAAGCTTTACCATTGACACATACTACAACATCTTCTTTGTATTTATCGTTATCTACAAATAGCTTTACAAGTACTTTTTCTTGCATATAAGTTTCATTCTCAGATACCTCTTTATCCACTACGTTAGGTACTTCATCTTTCTTAGACTCCATTGCCTTTTCTATTTCTCTAGCTATAAGTTCTTGTAAATCTAATTTACTCATACTTACAGTTTCATCTGCACTAGTTTTCTACTCCGTCTGCATTTATTTTTTCTTTTGCCATAGCATTATCCTTTCTAAAATGGGGGCTAGAAGTATAGCCCCCTAACCTAAGTTAAATCTTAATTAGCACCAGCATCAAACGTAGACGCTGTTTCAATTCTTACCATATATTCCTCTACCAGTCTTTTCTGCTGTCTTTATGGCTTTCCAACCTACAGTAGCTCTTTTGGTTGAGTGGGTCTGCTGTTCCGCCGGAGCCTAATTGTTTGATGATAGTTTCAAGTCCACCACCTGTAACCTCTGTTACTCCATAAGCATTTGCTCCTAGAATGAGAGTTGAATAAACATCTATGTTACCCGCACCGGCTTTTGCAAATATCTTTGCTTCTGTAGTCTCTACAAATCTTACACCTGCTATCATTCCTATCTCTCCTTCAAATTGCAAATCAGGAGTTGTATATTTATTCATATCTTTCCATTCAGGGTCGTTCATTAAATCATAAGCAACGTCAGGGTGTATTATTCCTACATAATGTCCTTTTATCTTTGCTGCGTTTTGAGTCTTTAGAGCTCTAACTGCTCTCTTTATGGCTTCTACTGTTAGCTTATGTGCTTTGGTTAAAGAACTTCTAGCACTTACTTGTCCGGAAGCATATTGAACACTGGTACCACCATTTAAAACTTCTCTTGTTATAGTGTCTAGAGTTCTACCGGCTTGTGAGCCTAACATTTGTGTTGCTTGAACCATGTTGTTATCTATGGCTGTTAAAAGTAACACATCTGTAAGTCTTATAAAATCTCCGTATTGATTTACACTAGCTGTTATTGTACTTACATTCATAGGTGAGCCATTAGGTGTTACACCCTCAGTTAAAGGTGTTAAAGCCTTAGGTAATTGACTATATTTTCTAAACTCTATAGTCTTACCACCATTTTTAGGTATCGGCTTTTTTTGTCCGAATTGGTCATGTATCAGAGATGGTTCTGCCATATCTATAAGATAACTGTCATAGTATGTTTTCATTTCCGCTGATAAATCATTTCCGCTGGTATTACTTGTAGTTGCATTAGTTACATCTGCAAACATTCTTAGATTAACTTTAAATAAATCTTTCATAATATTTTCTCCATTTTATTTTAAAAACTTATTGTTTCACCTCTAGCAGCTCTTAATGCTAATTTTGCCCTCTCTTCTTTTGTCATCTTTGATATATCTACTTTAGTGCTTATACCGGCACCATTTGAAATACCGTTTTCTAGAGCTCTTGTACCCCTAGTAGCTATATCATCTGCGGTCTGTTTCCTAACTCTTTTAGCTGTGTAAGCTATAGCACCCTGCAAAATTTCATCAGAATGACAAGCTTCATAAGCTGACTTTAAACTTATACCGTTATCTATTAGCTTTAAGAATTGCTGATTTTGTAGTTCATTTTCAAAATCAAAATCAGAATAAAGCGCTTCCACTTCTCCTACTTGACTCATCCAATTTTCCCACTTTGCATTAAATTCTCTTTCTCTCTCAGTTTGCTCTAAAGCTGTTCTGAGTCTTTTGTTTTCTGATTCTTGCTTTAAAACGTGTCTATATCCGTCGACTGATAAGCCCATCTCGTTAGCAATATCTTCAAGTAACATATCATCCCTGTTTAAAGAATTTAGTATCCCCTCTAGGTCTGTACTATCTAGTTTATATCTTGTAGCTAGTACATCTAATATCGGCTGTGTTTTATCTACGCTTTCTTTCAATTCGTTATGCCCACGTAAACGTCTGTTTAATATAGATTGAACCTTTTTATCAAAATCTTCCTTATATTTTTCCTTTGATAAGAGTATCAAAATCTTCTACCTTGGCTTCTTGTGATGATACTTGATTGTCAGCAGTATTCAATTCATTTCCTACCACTTCATTTTGTCCATCAGCGACTTGGACATTTTCTGCTGCATTAGTTCCTTCATCGAACATTCTTAGATTAATTTTAAATAAATCTTTCATTTATTTTCTCCCTTTCCTGTAGTCTTTCCTACGAGTCTATAACAAAACTCTAGCATTCTTTTTATCTTAATTTCTCCCCATTCAACCCTATTTGGGGATATTATTTTTATGTTATCCGGATAGCTATAAGCTAGTAAACTAAGTCCATTTATAAAAATTCTCTAAAAGCTTGATATTCTGACAAGCTTTTCATTACTAGGCTTACATTCCAAATTAAACTCATCTTTTTTTAGTATCTTGTTTTTATATCTTTCATTTCTAACCTTGATATACTGTAAAAAAACGTTTGATACAGAATAGATATTGCACTACACACTATATCCGCTCTCCGTTTTTTTAGAATAACCTGCATGACCTTGTAATCTTATTAGTTCTTTGTCATCTTTAATTTCTATGCTAACCTCAACCACTATTTAACCTCGCTCATTTGCCTTGTTTTTATCTTTTTGCTCTATCTACTAGGGCTTTTCTGAATTCTTATTATCTAAACTTGTCTGTGCATTAGGATTAACTCCTAAATTCATATTTTTGCCCCATATCTCCGTTCTCTAACAAATCAAGTATTCTAGTATCTCCTGTAGAATTTGCTATAAGCTCTGCCATTTGTCTCATAGTGGCTTGCATTTGTTGTAACTGCTCATACATAGTTTTTATTTTTTTAGATACCTGCTCCCTAACCTTTTCTTTACCTTCAAAGTCCATCATCTCTATACAAGCTAATACTTGATCGCTAAGTTCAGGATTGAAAAATCCTAAATTAAAAAAACTGCAAAGGCAAGTTCATTTTTGTGCTTCTCTAGCGTAGGGTGATGATTTTTGTGCTTTTTACTTTTTATGTCAAATACAGGTTTTTCTACCTTGTATTTCTATACCAAATTCCGTAACCGTTGCAGGTGCTTTTTAAACCGAATTATCAAACTCCACATACTCGTTTCCGCTATCTCCCAGTATTCTAAATATTCTAGGCTCATCATAAAATTGTCGTATAAGTTCTATAATCATAGTGCAAATCTTTGTAAAAAGCCCCTATACGAAGCTTTTTATCATATCTCTAGAAGTTTTTACTGCCTGCTTCTTGAAGTGCGGCTATGGCACTAGCTGCAGTTACCCCGGCTGTTGTAGAACCCTGAGAAAAAAATCTCTATTGCCCGACGTTTCTTTTTAGCTCATCTATCTTATGCTGTAAGACTGCAAGGTAATTGCCATTAAAAGGCATTACATCTATAGGTCTGATATTATCTTCATTAGTTTGACCTGCTACATGAATAAATGAGTTATCCTTATTTGCAAACTCTTCTTCATTTATCGCCGAATTATCTTTTTATAAAATATCTAGGGTTTTACTACCCCACTGTGCATTCTCGAGTATAGATTGATTTAGTTTATCTATATATTCTTGTGGCGATTTCATTATGTCTATGTATCCAAAGCCTGTAGGTGTTCCTTTTTTTCTTCGAATAGCACATCTACTACAAACGGATAAAGACCATGCTCGTAATACCCACTTTTCCTTATATGCTTCTTCATTTTCAGAAGCATATAAAACTATATCATCCACAAATTTTTACGTAATGCAAAAATTTCTCCTTGCCCATAATTTTTCTTGTAATACCAATCGTAAACTAGGCTCTTGTCTGTTGTATCTATGGTATCATCATAGTTATACGTGTTCTTATCTATGCTATTTCCACCTTTTTAACTTATCCTCAAGTTCCGGATACACAGCTTTTTAACACATCATTATCCATAAGACTTACTAAAAAAATATATTTCTGGAATCTTGTATATCTTGTATTCCGGGCTCCCAAAAAGAAATTAAGAACATCTATAAGTCTTATATCTATATCACCTAAGCCATTTAATTTTTTTAGGATTGAAATATACCCCGTATATAGCAGGTCCATTTTTTTAGCTTTTTCAGTAGCATTATCTGAATATACCTTTTTCAAAAATTACAATTTTCTAGTATTACAGGAAGTATAGTTCCTAGCACCTTAGCTGTTTTTCGTCCGACTGCTCTCTAGGTAGTACATTAGCTAATGGAAAAATTATCCATAAAGTCTGCATGTTTGTTGTTTATGGAATTAAATAGCCACGCTGATACAGGTTTAGGCTCATCTGTATTGCCTACACTGGTTTTTGAAATTTCTCCAATGATTTAATTTCCACCAATCTTCATTTTGAATAACCCTTTTTATCTAAATTCTCTTTACCTTTCTTATATTTTTTTAAAGGTTTCTATAGCCTTTCTTATTTCCTCTACTCCTATAGCTTTTTATATCTATTTCCCTTGTTTCGGGCTTATCTTTTTATGACATTCACTTCTTTTTGACATTTTAATATCTCCTCTTTAATTCTCTTTGTAGATTTAATGGGTCTTCTATATCTTGCTTTGTTACATGATTTTTTTCTAGGGTTTATGGGGTGTGTCATAAGCACATATCTACATTCGTCATATATGTGGTCTTCGGTTTCCGTGTCTATATCCTCCACATGCTTATCACTGTAAACAAGACTGGGTATAGTTCGGATAAAATGTTTATTTGATTTAAATATATAAAGCATAGGCATACCTATCTCATCAAAGGCTAGCCTATAATGATACTGCATTTTGCCCGCTATTCTTGCATTATCTCCCGGCTCCCAATATACCCCTAGGCTTTCCATCATTTCTGCTATGCTTTCGCCTCTTGATTTATCCCATATACTCGGGTCTGCTATACCCCTTATATTTCTACCCTTTAAATTCTCATCAGTCTTTTCAATTTCAAGTATATTTTTTGCAATCTCTTGAGGTGTAAGCTTTATACCTGTATTAGGTTGTCTAGTACAACCGTAATACTCTCTTATTCTGTAAATCCTATTATCGTGGTCTATAGCATACCAACCCACAGAAAAAGGTTTAGCGTAACCAAAGTCAAAGCCCCTATATATCTTCCAAGACTTTGGAATTAGAAAATCATCTATCACATGGGTAAACTTTTGGTCATTTATAGCATAATGAGTGCTATCATTCTTCCACTCACTAAATACCTGCCCACTAAAGCTATCCCAGTTACCGTCAAGTAAAGCACTTCTGTCCGCTTCATCAAGAAGTGATAGATTAGCTATATAGTTAGGGTCAGCCTCTAAGAGTTTTTTTCATTGTCATAAACTTTTTGATGGTATAAAAATCTTGCTACGCGTATAGCTAGTTTTTTTACCGTGCAAGTCCACCACATCAATAATAGATTCTATAGGTTTATACGGTTCTCCTGCCGTAACAAAGTATTCTTTTACCCAACCGTGGCCAATACCTCCGGGGTTTCCTGTGGCTCTTCTATAGACCTTGGTACCCTTACCTGACGGTCTATTTCTAGAATACATATAGCTATATTCTTCCCATGTAAAATGAGTTAGCTCATCAAAGCCTATAAAATCATATCTTTTACCTTGATAATTTATTTTGTCCGCACTTCTTGTCATATTTCCAAAGTATATTTTTGCACCGCTAGGAAACAACCAAAAGTGTTTACTGTCGTTATACCTAGCCTTTGGAAAAGCCCTAGAGTATAGTATCCTGCTCCTATCTATAAGCTCAGATAGCTGAGGATATGTTTTTCTAAAGATGATAGCTGTATAATGGGGAATATGCACTTGTCTAAGTGCTTCTACAAGTAAGTAATCACTTTTACCCCCTCCGGCGGCTCCACCATAAAAGCCTTCGTACTCAGGACGAGAAAGCATTAGAGCTTGCTTTGGTTGTGGTCTCCATATAACATTAGCCATGTTGCTACTCCCCTTTTATATCTATTTGTGGCACAATCTCTATAAGTCCTGTCTCTGTATCCGTGTCATCATATTGTCTAGGTTTATCTCTCCACTTATCAGGTCGCCTATTTTTAAGCCAGAATATCTGCGCTGTAGTATCAGGTGGAACATCTTTAACCACTCTTTGGAACTCTGTACCGTTTTTATATATTATTTCTTCCGACTTATAGCCCATTGCTCTTTTTAGCAAAGCATTTTCGACTTGTATGTCCACTACTTCTTTACCCTTACTAAGTGCGGTAGCAATAGCAGGATAAAGAGTTTTCCACTTTGCTAATGTGGATCTTGCAACGCCCATCTTTTTAGATATATCCTCGTCTATAAGTCCATCTCTGGCAAAGCCCTCTATAAGTGCCAAGCCGTCAACATCCAGCCATTTATCTACTTTGCCCATAAGACTTCCCCCTTTCTGTGTGTATATTTTAATTTTATTACAAACGTTCGTTTTCTTCTCCCCTATTAGCCTAGGCAACAAAAAAGACGCACGCATTTAACGTACGTCTGACTTTTAGGATACCCTTTTAGTAAACACTATATTATTTTTGTTATAACTAGCTGTGTATTCATCCACCCCTGCAAGCTCTCTAGGGTCTATAACCACTTTATCACCTATTTTACTAAGCAGTAAATATATATAGCTCTCACTAACATTTAGCTTACCTCTCTCAATTTTAAGTATCTTATCACGCTCTTTTACTATTCTCTCAAGCTTTTTAATCTTCTTGCTAAGTCCTCTTCGTCTTCCCATTCCTTAATATCCTTTCCCTTTTTTCTTTTTCTGTGCATTCCTGCAAATACATTGTTGCTTTGTAGTAGGGACAACAGGCGTATTTATCTGTGCAAAATAGCTCAAAATAATCATTTCGTTCAGTTTTGCTAACAAACTGTAATCTTGTAGTCATATCAAAACCTAAGTTTTGTAATAGATTATCACAGATTATATAAGCTTGCTCCCCTCCTAGGGCTTTTCTTTCGTAAAAAGGGCATTTTATTATTTGCTTGTTCGACATCATAATCCTCCCTTAATTCATTTCAAATCTTACTCCTACGGTATCATACATATACTGCTTACATTTAGCTAATCCCATCTTATCAAGTGGGACTTTCTCATACTCATCGCTTATGAAAGAGCAAAAATTCTCAAGCTTTTTTCTACCAAAGCCGTAATGTTCTTTAAGAACCTTTACCGGTAGAACCAATAACAGCGTTAAGCTATCTTCAAGTGCTTTTACTGTGGCATCCATTTTAAGCCTGTTTATCTGCTCTTTTTTTGCTTCAGTAATCGTTAAATTAATTTTTGCCATAGTTCTATTCATCCACTTCTTCGAAATCTTCAGATTTTTTTAACCTGTCTTCAGCCTCTTTTATAGCCTCTTCGATAGGAGTCAGGATTCTTTCTTTATCGTGTAAATCTGCCAATATCCTTTGGCATTGAGCAGCAAGTTTCACCGCTTCCACACTGACATCCAGTGCTGAGTTATAAAGTGAACTGATACAGTTAAGGGCATTCTGCTCTGTAGCAGGCAAAAGCTTTAGAAAGTCATCCATATCTGTTTTCACACTCTTCATCGCTTTCTGAATGCTGACATATCCCTCGGCGGATATTCCATAACCTTCATGCCTGTTTCTGACTTCACTTAGCTCTACTTGTTCTTTTAACTGTTCAAGCGTAATTTTTGAAGCCTCCTGCATATTCTCTTTTAAATCATCATTCCACTCAAGTGTTCTTACACCTTCCATCATTATTCCTCCATTCATTCTACGCAGTTGTCTATTCATCGTTCGTCTCTCTTTCATAATCCATAACTGTTTTTTTATAATCACAACTAAATTGTTATATAAAGCAGGCTTTTTCACCGCTTTTTATAAAAAAATTACATTCTCTATCTATAAAGACTCGCTCTGCAAATTCATAGTCAAATTCTATTTCAATTTTTATCCGTCCTTTCTCCTATATCTCTTAAATAGTCCAAATAAACTTTCATGTACTCTTTTAAATAATCTTCAAAACTATTTGTTTGTAGCCTTTTACGAATATTATCTAGATATAAAAAGCCTATCAGCGTTTCTATACTCTTCGCTTGTTTCTGACGTAAATTCTGCAAAGTCCAAACGCACTTTTTTTCTTTTTATTAACTCCACATCATTTTTCTTTAGTAAATCAATGTCAAAATCTACATTGCGTAGGTGTAATTTAGTTTTCATTAGTTATCACTCCCCATTCTATCTATCTTCGACTGTGTTAAAACGTATATACGCTGTTGCCTACTTTTTTCTTTGTATTCTTTAAATCTTTTATTCATCATTCAACTTCCCTAATCTAAGCTTAACTAGCTCTATGACTTTCTTATACTCTTTTGCAAATTTGTTTTTATCGTGAGTTTTTTTGACTGCTTTCTCAAATTCTTCTATAGTTCCGCTAAAGCAACCTCTGTTACATTCTATTCCGTTCTCGGTTCTATAAGCTGTAAAAACACCACATTCTGAACCTATAGGATGGATAACTATATAATCGGTATCGCCACTTACTATAGCATTACATCTTACTATAGCATTGCCACTTACTCTAGCATCCCATCTTACTATAGCGTTGTCAGTTACTATAGCATTGTCAGTTACTCTAGCATCGCCAGTTACTATAGCGTTGTCAGTTACTATAGCATTACCACCTACTATAGCATCGCCAGTTACTCTAGCATCGCATCTTACTCTAGCATTGTCAGTTACTCTAGAATTGTCAGTTACTATAACATTGTCAATTACTATAGCATCACCAGTTACCCTAGCATTACCACCTACTATAGCATCGCCAGTTACTATAGCATTACCACCTACTATAGCATTACCACCTACTATAGCATCGCCAGTTACCCAAGCATTGCCACGATGAGATAAGTTTTTTTCGCTTTCAACAAAACCTCCGAGCTCTCCTATCTTAACGTCATGTTTAGGTATATCAACTAAAGCTCTAATTCTATATAACTTCTTACCCTCAACCTCTATGATTTCATCTGTTAATTCATATTTTTTCATTATTCGTCTCTCTTTCATTAACTTTTAAAACCTCCATAAAAACGTTAGGTACCGGTGTACCTGTAAGCAGTACCACTCGTGTGTCCGGATAAATCTTCGAACGCAAGGCCTTATACCTTACAACTCTATATCGGCTTCTTTTTTAGGGTGTCTATTTTTTTCTTCTTCGTACCTAAAACTAGAGATAGTTTAAGGTCTTTTAAAAAATCCCACGTACTCTCTTACCTTATCATCCAATGTTATTACTGTTTTCATTATTTATTTTCCTTCCTTTATTCAGGTATAAATACATAATCTGCATTTTAATCTGCATTTATTTCATATAGCCAGTTGTCAAGTGTTATCTGATTTGGATCTGTCCTATCTTCCATCCACCATTTATAGACAGCTTCTCCATCAGTCCAAAGGCTAAAAGTTGTCTCTTTTCCTCTTTCTTTCCTTGCTCTCAGCATTCTCTCAAAAGCTTTGATGTAGTTTTCTTTGAACTTTGGAAAATTAAGTTCATCTCGCTTCCTTTCTGACCTTCTTGCCAAAGGGCATAAAATACATCCCACACGACTATAACCCATATCGTATAGTGGATTATAGGACACTTTGTTTTGGTGAATATATTCCCACACTTCTTCCTTCGTCCACTTGTATATAGGATTTACTATTAGTCTTTTGTTTTTCCTTGCTTTTGCAACAAATGTACAGTCCCACACAGGGTCTTGCTCCTTTGCGTTTTCAAATACTTCTTGTATATGCTCTAAGGAAAAATGTTTTGATTGTGATTTTTCAAAAATAGAAAAGTCACCTCTTCCGCTTCGTTTTTTTGACTCAGCTTCTCTGACTCCAACTGCCGTTATTCTCTTTGGTGTGGAATTTTTCCTTAAAATTGCTACAGCAATATCTCACAACTCTGGTAGGTGGCATACCTTTTTTTGTTCAATCAAGGAAAAACATATTAACTGGCTTACCTTTTGTATATGGGTCGCGTTCTACTTGTTTTTATTCCCTTTTCTTTCAAACGCTTAAAAACTTCACTCATATGTTTCATTGTTTGAGGAGCGTCTACTGTTGTTGTACTGTATATTGCTTCAAACTCGATGTTTGCTTTTAATGCTAAGTCAAGCATTACGTCACTGTCTTTTCCACCACTATAGGCTAATATAAGCGGCTTACTGTAAAAATCTTCCGAAATCTTAGCTGCAGTCTTTAGGATTTCTATTGACTTATCAATTTTATCTTTTTAACATTATTTCTCCCAATCTCCTTTTTAACATATCGGCTTTTTATTAGCTGATATATAATATCTATAGGCTCTATATAACTACGATACCTACAGTTTGGTCTCTCGTGTATCCTTGGGTCATCGTCTCTCCAGTCTTGTTCCCCAAACATTATAGGGCTTACAAAAAGCATTTTGCACCCTCTTGATACACATAAATAATAGCAGCCGTTCTTGCCGGCTTCTCCCTTACACGGTCTAAAGCCGAATTTCTCAAATTCTTTTAAATCCACTTTTGGTACTAACATATCCCCCCCCTAGTTAAACGGTAAACCGTCTTCGTTCATCTCATCAACAGGCATAAAGTCATCTGTATTTTTTGCGGTATCTCCGTTCTTTCCGTCCGCAAATTCTTGAGTTTCAACGACAATGTCGGTTGTATAAATCTTTTGTCCGTCTTTGTTTGTATAGCTTCCTGTCTGCAATCTGCCTTCAATCAACACCCTTTGTCCCTTTTTAAAGTATTTCTCGGTAAACTCTGCATTTTTTCCAAAAGCTATGCAGTTTATAAAGTCGGTTTCTTTTTCGTTTCCTTTTACTCTTCTGTCTACAGCAAGTGTATATCTTGCTATAGCTAAAGGATTATTACTTTGCGAATATCTAAGTTCAGGGTCTTTTGTTAATCTACCCATTAAAATTACTCTATTCATCTACTTTTTTCTCCCTTCTTTTATTTCACTCACAGATGTTTCGTTTAACTTGCTTATCACAATTTCAACTCTTGGCTCACTTGCGTAAAATTTCTGGCATGAACAAGCTACTATCTGCTTGTCATCTTTATAAGCAACTCCGTTAAGGCTATCAGCTATTATCTTGATGATGTTATCTACATCAGGTTTTTTTGTCGGTTTAACCACTCCTATTAACATCATCTCTTTTAGATACTTAGGTGTAGATTTTGCGATTTCATAATAAGCTTTTATATCAAGGTGCAACTCATCATCTTCTTTAAAAACTTGTACGTCGACCATACTTTTTGCCTATAAAGTGTTTTTTTATATAGCTTTCATAGTTCGCCGTTTTTTTCAGGTGTGAAAGCTCTGCTTGCTCCTTTTTCTTGTTCTGACAACTCTAGGTCTTTGCTTGCCAAAGGGGTTGCCGTCTATGATTAATACTATTTCTTTTTTTGTCCATAATCCTCATTTCTGCTTTTTACTTTTAAATCTCTTTTTAAAAATCTCGTTATACAAGCTATCTTCATCTATTTTTGTCTTGCCTTTGCTCAAAGTTTGTAAATCTATTTACTTTAGTTTTTATATACTTTGTTTTTCTTTTCGTAAAAATCTCTAGGCTTTTTCTAGTGGATAGAAGTCTTGCCAAGATTTCAGGATAGACTGTTCTATTGTTCTTATAGCTATGTCATCATTGCCGTTTGATATTTCTTTTAGCTTTTTTATAGCTAAGTCTATGCCTTTTCCTACTAACGGCTTTTTTAGTTCTTTTCTAAAAGCTATAAAGTCTACAAAAGCTCTATTTAATTTTTCGTCTTCAAAAAGACTTTCTCACTCTCTTGCACGCATGCGTGCCTAGATATATTAAGTTTACTTAATATATCTTTTTCCTTTACTTTACTTTTGGGGATTAATTCCGCCTAAAACCCTAGTTTCCGTGTCGGAAACTCCGTTTTCTGTCAACTTTATTGATTTTTGGGTAACCTTAATAAGAAGGTACGCTTTTTCCATCTCCACTTGCTCTCTTTTTTTGACTGCATCTGCAAATCTTTTTTGTATTCCTGATGAGGTTAGAATACTGTATTTATCGAACAAATCTTCTGAAAAAATCCCTCTCTTTATACAAGCTTTTAACACCTCAGCGACAAAGTTAGCACCTTCTTTTGATGCTCCAAAATTCTCGGCTATAAACATTAGTTTAACGTCCTCTGTCCATTCACAATAGTAACCGTACTCTCCATATATCTTCTGGAGTAGCTTGACGACTAAAGCAAAGCCCTTCAGCCCGAATTGTGCTTGTATTAATCTCATCTTTTCATCAAGTTGACAATCCAAGGTAAAATAATCTAGTCCTTGTTTTCTTGGTCTTGCCATACTTACCTCTTTACTGACTCGATATACCAAAGATTCGGTCTTACTTTCGTGCCAAATTGTTTCACTAAGTTTTATCTATCTTAGAAGTATTTGATTGATAAAACTTACATGCACTACCTCGCAAGTTATTTTTTTCTCAGATATACAAAAGCCTTTCTTTTTCACGTCTCGGAATACCAAAGCTTCCACTCGGATAATCAAAGTCGTTTGACACTAGCTCGCCATACCAAAGTCTTCAGCTCGGATATAGTAAGCCACCCCGTTAAGTCTGTTAGGACATCTATATTTATCTAATCTAATAAGGCTTTTATAGTGGCTTTCCACCCCCACTTTTTCTTTGTTCTATAGGGCTTATTCGCCCCATAATTTTTTCATTTTTTCTAATTCGTCAGGAGTAACAGTTTCTATCCCTAAATCTTTAGCTTCTGAAACTGCCCCATCTATTAGCCTTGACATTTCTTTGCTGTCATAGGTTGAAGAACCAAAATAACATAGCACTTGAACTCCTTTTTGATTTCCAACCTTTATTTCGCCTAAAACCTTTGTGTATCTCCATTGAGATAACATTCTATTCAAGGCACTCTCTTTTTACTACTATAGGGGTATATACTCCGTAATTATCTAAAAGTTTTTTTATAAACTTCATCATTACCAAGATTAATTTTCTCAGCTATCTTTGATACTATCACCCAAAAGTATGAATTAGCATCTAAAGAGCGTTTTTTTCTCTATGAACTTTTTACTTTTTACATCTAAATCTTTGTTATCAAACTCTTCTAAACTCTCATTAACTTCATCTGTTGTAGTAAAAGTTATATTCCAAACTTTATGCTTTTTTTATCGTATAAAACATCTTTTATATTCGCTTTAAAATCCATTACGTTACTCTCAAAATTAGATTGTTTTTTCAGATATCATTGCATCAAGCTTTTTTAAGGCTTCTGAAAATTGTAAAAAACTAAGTTCATCAAATTCTTTTACTCCATAAAACTCTAGCAAACTAGCTTCCGATACACCTGCTTTTTTTATAACAGTTCTTAAAGCTTTCACATCTGCCGGCTTTATTTTTGAATTTTCAATATCTTCCTTTTTGTTTTGATTAGCTATAGCATTTAATACTTCTTCTGCACTAGCTATAGAAGTATCTATCCCTATACCACACATCCCTAAAGCTCTTCCTACGCAGGATGTTTCAGCGTTTTCAATAAAAGATGTTTTATTTATAAAAGACGAACCCTCTTTCTCTTGTGCGTGCCCTACTCCAAGCACCTTACCTTCTTCATCAAGTATTATTGCTTTCATAGTACAAACTCCGGCTTCAAGGCTTAGTATTTCGGTTTTTATGCTACCATTTGGGCATATACTCCTAAAAGCCTTAATTCTTTGATTTACTTCAGCATAAGCCTTACCTTTTACATCTGTAGTCTTGATAAGGCTATTAGCTTTTAAAATATCATCTTTTGTCATTTCGCTATTGCTCCTTTCATTTGTTTTTGCTACAATAGAAAGCAAGTTTGGATTGGTGTTTAAACTTGCTTTCCACTGTGTTTTTTTGCATAGTGGATTTTTTTATTCTCCAACTTTTTTTACCTTTTGCTCCTAGATTTTTCTACTATTTCCCAAAAAAAGTAAAATCATCTCCGTTTATAAATTCTTTAATACAATTCTTACAAATACATACTCCGTATATATCTATTGCGTACTTCTCGTCTGTATCTATAGACGTGTCGCAAATTTCACATACAACTTCATTTTCAGGCGGTATATATTCGTTAGGACAAAATCTGTCGCAGGGTGTTCTATTACATACATCACACATTAGGCTACCCCCTTTCTTAACCTTTCTCTTTTTTTCTATCTCTGCTAAGGCTTCTTCTTTTTATCTCTAAAAGTTTCTTCTTTGCATTTTCTATAGAAACATCAAAGCCTGCTTCTCAATGAGTACGTCATATGCTTTTTTTAAATTCCAACTTTGAATTTCGATTTTTTTAAAATATTCAAATCTGTTACAAATCTTATTGTAAAAAAACCGAGTCGCACTCTATAGCTACTTCTGTAGCAAAGCTTATAAGCTCTTTTATCTTCTTTTGCTTGTCTGTCATCTGCTTTCCTTTCTAATAGCAAAAATACATTTTTCTTCTTTTTCCTATTTTTATAGTTTTATATACACCTTTACCTTGCTTAAATTCGGCTTGAAATACAACATTTTTCAGGTAAAACTGAACCATTTTTCTAATAGATACTTAGCATTAACTATATTTCTATCAGTTGGCTTTCTGTAGTAGTTCCCGTCTTTAGTGCAAGCGTACTGTCTTTTTTGGAAAGCCACTTCTTCAAAAGTATTTGGAAACCTACTGTCTTTTACTCTGTTTAGAAATACGCTTCCAACTGCAAGCTGTAACTCATCAGAATAGCTTTGTGCTTCTCCGCATATGATACGAGATAAAATCTCTAAATCTTTTTCACTGTAGCTACTACTAGGAGTGCTTAACGGGGGATACTCCTTTAAAGCTTCTTTTGGGATTTCTTCATTTTGTACATTCTCTAGGCTCTGCTCTATTCTTATAGGCTCACTAGCTCTACTTGTTATAACTGACTTATAGCAAAAGTATCCAAGTGCTAAAGCTTCTATTATTACCACAGCAATAAGACCTTTTTTCAGTTTTCTAAGACTTTTTAGTTCTTTTTCTTCTCATTCTTTGCATATCTCTTGAAAACTCTAGCTTTGTAGCTTTTAGGATGTGCTTATTAGCTTTATTCTCAGAGGCTTTGGCTAGTATTCTTTGATTATCGCTTATGTCTAAATCTATTTGCTTTGAAGTATACATATTTAACTCCTTTCTACTTAGTTTACATCTTCCATTATCCCCTTTATAATTTTCTTACAGGCTCTGCCAAGCCTAGTAAATGAAAGGGGGGTAAAACAATGGATAAATCAACAATCCACGATTTAACCATGCTATTTAAAACTGGTTACATTGTCTGTCTATATAAAGTCCAGCCTTTGTTAGATTAGTAAGAGCTGTAGATATAGATACTATCTTTTTAATATCTTTCTCACCTATAGCCGTTCTTAACATCTCCCTAAGTTCTACTAGTTCACTTTTGAAATATAGTATCTCTTTATTAGATATCTCTACTTCTGGACTCTCCGTAATCTCACTACCTTTATCTGCGAGAATTCTATCAAGCTTATTAAGAAGTAGCTCTGTATCTAATAACCTAGAATGGTTCATCTCATATATAAATAGCTTTAATCTTTCAAGTTCTTCTCTTAGATTTTCTACTGCATTCATAGTATTACTTCTCCTTTCATCCACTATTGTCAATAATTCATCCAAAGTATCTCTTTCCGTTTTTTTAGGCTTTGTGTCATAGTATCCTTTTCAACTTTTCGCCATCCCCTTAATATATAATCGTATAAATCTGATTCATATCCGCTAAGCATTACTTTGCTTCTGCTCTCAAGTAACACTCGCAAAAGCTCTTCATGATCTTTGTCTGACATTTCTATATTGTATTGCTTTCCTTTTCTGGTGCTAAGTAAATACGGAGGATCACAATAAATCAGGCACTTTGGATGATTAAATTGCTTTATTATGTCCAATGCTGATCGTTGCTCAATCTGTACTTTTTTCAGTCTTGCAGCAGCTTGCATTATTATTTCGGGCAGCTTATTCCAAGCTTGAACCGCATATGCTCGTTCTCTTCCTTGAATATCATTTTTCCATCCGCTTTTTGCATTACATCTATATCCATGACTCATATTTATCTTTATGCAAAATGCAACAGCCTTATCAATATCTGTCTTTTCTGAACCTTCATAAGACCGTTCATATTCTGCCCTTGCATATGGCGTCATAAAAATCTTATATGCAAGCTCGTCAGCACTTTCTTTAATAACTCTAAAAAAATTTACGACATCGCCGTCAATATCATTTATTGTTTCAATGTTTGACGGAGTTTTGTTAAAAAAGACGGCACCGCTTCCAAAGTATGGTTCAACATAACTGTGATGTTCCGCATATTTTTCAATTATCCACTTTTGCAATCCTCCATTTCGCACCTGGATATTTCAATATTGCATTCATAATCTAAAAATAATTCCTCCACTTTCTGTTCAATTTACTCTCCTATCACATGTTATAGTTTACAGCCTCATCTCTTGTTATAAAGAAATGAATACCTGCGGTACACTCATTCCACCTGTTGTCGTCAAAATTATCAACACTAACAATTTCACCAATTCTGTAGATGAAACTGCTATCGCGATTAGACCTGACACTATCAACACCAACCACAGTGCCATCCATGTTTTCGATAGCAACTACTTCTGCTTTGTCGCACCTACATTTTCTAGATGTAGCACTCGAACGTTTTGCATTTTCTAGGATTTTCAACTTTATAATGTACTTTCTTGCTTTTTTATAACCTATAAAGCTTCCACTTTCAGGACAGGCTATTGGGAAGTTAAGGTCTGCCTCTCTAAGGTCTGCTCCTCTAAGGTATGCTTCTCTAAGGTCTGCTCCTCTAAGGTCTGCTCTCCTAAGGTCTGCTCTCCTAAGGTTTGCCCAGCTAAGGTCTGTCCCTCTAAGGTCTGTCCCTCTAAGGTCTGTCCCTCTAAGGTCTGCTCTCCTAAGGTCTGCTCTCCTAAGGTTTGCCCAGCTAAGGTCTGTCCCTCTAAGGTCTGCCTCTCTAAGGTTTGCCCAGCTAAGGTCTGTCCCTCTAAGGTCTGCTCTCTCTCCTCCATCTTTTCCTGTTAGCCACTTTTTATGCTTCTCTAAAATCTCCTGCAATTCTTCCTTTGATAAGGTTCTCATTTTTATACCTCCTGTACTTTCGCTCAATTTTGAGAGAAAGTCCTTTTCTTTTTTTAGCTTGCCATTTCTTTTTCTTCCTAAGATTAGGTTTACAAAATACACCTGACCTTTTTCCTGTTACTTTCGTTGTTTTTCGTAACTCTAACACTGCCATCAGGATTGTTTATGGTACTCTCCTTAACCTCAAACAGCCCTAGCTCCATAGCCCTTTGAGTGGGGAGGTTTTTACTGCTACCGGATTTCATTAAAAAGCCTCTTTGTCTTAATTCGTCAAAAAGTCTTTTCTGACCTATTGTATATCCGTTTTGTTTAAGAAGCTTTGCAAGATCTCCGATTAAGATAGATGTGTCGCTTGCGGATACAGATTTTGCAAATAAGGCTAAAGGTTGCATTTCCTTATTTTTCGGCTTCAAGTGCTTTCCTTGCCTCCCTTTCCTCTTTTAAAGCTTTAAAAGCCGCTATAGCTATATCCGGATTAGATAAAAGCTCTTCGGTGGCATACATTCCATGCTTACGGATAGTCGGCAAAACCTCTGCCGTTACCCAACGCTTAAACGCCTTAGCGTTAGGAAGTTTGCTTGATAGGATAAGGCTGTATAATCCGCTTTCGTTTATAACGATGGTTTCCTTATCCTGATTACCATCAAAAAGCATGACCTTATGTCTATCCTCTTCGTCTACATGGCGATTAACATCTCGACTACCGTTTTGGTACCCGAGGGTATCTGCTACATCTTTTTCCGACAAAACCACGGTTCATTGTCTACTTCTATTGTTCTAATCTCTCCAAATTCTGCGTTTTTGAAAATTTTCAAATCATTCATTTATATTTTCTCCTTTCACAAGCTCCAATATTTCGCTATCAAAGAAATGAAATTTATCTTGCAAATTCCATAAATCCTTTACCCTCATAGTGGAACAATCGCGTCTCCAATTTTGGATAGTTCTTTTTGTTACTCCTAAGTGTTTTCCCATTTGCTCATCAGATACAATCTCTCTTCCACCTGAAACCCTACCCGTCATACATCTAAACGCATTTAAACGTTTTTCTCTCTTACTCTCTCTTAGCTTTGGCATCTCCTATCTCCTTTCTAATGCTTTTAGTCACTTCTTTAGGTTCTGCCTTTGCATCTGCTAAGCCTTGCATATATCCTAGCAAGTAGTTCTCTGCTTTTTCCGGTATATGTGGAATTAATACTGCTAATCCCGCTAGTATCTTAGCTTGTTTTTGTGTTATACCTTGCATAGCCTTTCTCCTTTCTTCCTAGCTATCTGATAAAAAGCATAATGTTGTATACAATAAGCACTATGTTTATACAAATAGCTAAGATTTTAAGTGTTCTAATAATTGCTTTTTTCTTATTCATCATGTATAATTACAGCTGACCCCTTAAAGGGGAGGGGCATTGCCCCTGTAGAACTATTTAAGTCCGTTGATTATGGTTACTATGTTGACAAGTATGCTTGTTGTGATTAAAAGTCTTGTTAGTAACTTATCGTAATCGATGGGCTTCTTTTGTTTTAGTTTACTCAACTGTTTTACTCCTTTCTTGTATCTTATGGATACATATTAGTATAAAAAAATATACTTTGTCAAGCACTTTTTTTGTATCTTTTTTTCAACTTTTTTTATTGCAAAAAATTTTTTTCAGTATTATATACTTAGGAAAAAGGAGGTATAAAATGAACGAACGAGTAAAAGAACTTAGAAAAGCTCTGGGGCTTTCCGGAGAAAAGTTCGGTGAAAAGATAGGTTTAAAAAAAGCAGCTGTTTCTAAAGTTGAAACAGGAATAGTAGGCTTATCTGAAAGCAACATCCTTTTCCATCTGTAGGGAATTCAACGTCAATGAGGAATGGCTTAGATATGGCAATGGCGAAATGTTTATAGAAACAAAGTCAGACAATGAACTTTTTAAATGGGCAGGCAAAGTGCTAGGCTCAAAAGATATGACTTTCAGGAAAGCTTTTGTAAATGCACTTTCAAAACTAAGTGAAGATGATTGGGAAAAAGTAGAGAAATTCACTAGAAGTTTGATAGATACTGTAGATACACAAAAAAAAGAGGACTAAGTCCTCTTTTTTAATGTTTGTGTTAATATAGTTTGATACAATCTAGCTGTCCATTATTCCGGTAATAAACCAATATAACTTTTCTAATTGCTCAGTATCCATTTTTTTCAAGTAAATTCAATATAAGCAATTTATAGTCCATTTTTTTATTATCCCTCCAAAATTCCCCTTTACGATCTAAAGTAGCGATAACACTATAATAGCGAATGTATTTTTCGGTTGTCAAGAGATATCAGAACTTTTATTCGAATTATTGGAAAAAAATATTATTATTTTTTTAGAATTTTTAAAAACTAAATTAGGTCTTTTTCAAATCGCTTTTCATTGTGTTTACATAAAATGTATGATAAGATTTTTAAAGAAAGGGCAGAGACTATATATTAGCGAAGTTTTTTTATTAATTACGAAAATCTATTCAAAAAAATTTTTTTATTTTTACTACTGTCTCTTTTAACAAAATGACGTGTAATTTAATGAAAGAATATTTTTTTACAAACTTATAAAGGAGGATAGCTATGAGCTATGAAGAAGTAAAACAAACCTGATACAGACATGAAGCGTTTAACATCGGATAAATTTATCAAAGGTTTGGGATTAGCCATATTTAGCTATGTTATTTTTAGGAGTAGTGACTTCTATAATTTCTGCTATTATACACGCAATTATAGATTTTGTTTTCGATTCGGATATCAATATCTTAAGGTGGATATTTTTAGGTCTATTTCAGAACAGAGATAATGCCCACTGGCTAATTTTTTTGTATTTAGTAGTGTACTAATATACAATTTATATAAATGGAGTTTAAGTTTTTTTAAAAAAATTAAGGACGACATAATTATTAAAAGTTGCAAATTACGTAGCTTTTTATATTCTCTTGTCTGGTTTTCATACTTGGTCTTATAACAATAAAAAAACATTAGTGCATCAGATTTGACTTTAGTTCTAATATTTGGGATTGCTGCATATAAGATACATGAAAAATAAATTTACACTCGAGTAATTCTAATCTAAGTTTTTTTAGCTTTAATAAATAAAGAGCAATAGGAGTATTTAATTTTATTCTATCCCAATTAGGGAACTCTAATAATAAACCAAGTATACCGCTTAAAAACCACTAAGTATGCAAACGTATCACTTTTCATTATATTTACATAAGATATATGATAAGATTTTTAAAGAAAAAGGCAGAAACTATATATTAAAGAAAAAAACCGAATATGAGAGGTGTCTTATGAAAAAAATTATTGTCAAAGGTATTGAGATATCTACAGAAATAATCAATAATGAGTATTATTTATCTCTTACTGATATAGCAAAAAAAGAAAAAGCCTAGCTGAACCTAGAAATGTAATATCTAGTTGGCTAAGTTCTATCAATACTATAAATTTTTTTAGCTTGTTGGGAAGAAATAAATAATTCTAGTTTCAACAAATTAGCATTTAAATCTATAGAAGAGGAAAAAGAAAGACTTTTTTTAACTCCGGAAGATTGGATTAACAGAACTAATTCTATAGGGATTATTTCAAAAATCCGGTTACTTGGGTGATGTTTATGCTAACTCTTCTATAGCTTTTGAATTTGCTCATTGGATTTCACTAGAGTTTAAGCTACATCTAATAAAAAGAATACCAAAATCTAAATATAGATACTCCTAAAAATATCTTTAAATACACCTAACAATACAATAAAAAGAAATTGATACGAATACACCTAATAATGCGGTAAAAAGAAATTGATACGAACACACCTATCAATACAGTAAAAAGAAATTGATACAAATACACCTAACAATACAATAAAAGAAATTGATACAAATACACATAACGCTAGTTTAGATAAACTTGAAAATCAAAGCAAAAATACAGATGTTGAGACTAAAGTAGAACCTTCTGACCTTAAATCTTCTACTGAAAGTAAGTTTAATGATGATAAACCCTCTACTTTAAAAATGATAGCAACACTCTTCTTTTTTTAAGTGGAAATTTTTTTGGATGGCGTTACTATTACGCTTTATTGTTACTGTATATATTTCACTGATGCTTAGCTTTATAGGAAATATAGATTTTACATTGGTAGATGTCGCCCCTATTGCTTCTGTTCTTATATTCACAGCCATTGTAGGTGATAGTATCGTAGATACTACTATATATTATTTTAATACTACATATATCGATAAGTATTTATATCCCAATTTCTATGATATTAAAAAAACAAGGTATAAAATGGCTTTTATTGTGCTTAGGAACTGCTTTAATGGCTACTTTTTTTATCATTTAAGCTTTTTTTATTTCAAATCCGGACGTTAGCTATGATTTATTGTATAGCATAGCTATGGGATATGCTTGTCATTCATTATTATACTTTTTTTCAGCAAACTGATAAAGAGTATATTTATTATAATTCTTTAGCCGCTAGGGACGAAATCTCTATAAAAGAAAAATCTATTTAGGCATAGAGCATATTCCTTTCTTATAACTTTGGTTACATACTTTATCTTATTTTTTTGATTTTTCTATTCTACGCAACTGGCAAATATTTACGGCTAATAAACTTTTGCCTAAAAAGCAACTGAGGGAACAAAGGGAACTAGAAAAGCATCTTATGGTTAATGATGAAGAACTCTTTGAGGATTAAACAAATATTTAAAATACAGCTTATCATCAGATTGGGGGTGTAATAAATGAGCAATAATACTAATGAATTATTTGAAAATATTAAACATATAAATGAATATAATCAAGAGTTTTTGGTATGCTAGGGAATTACAAAAAAAGTACTTGAATATGGTAAATGGGATAATTTTTAAAAGAGTTATAGAGAAAGCTAGAGAAAGCTGTATAAACTCTAGCAACAATGTTGATGACCATTTTGCCGACGTCGGGAAAATGGTACAAATAGGAATATCTGAAAGAGAAATACAAGATATAGTACTATCAAGATATGCTTGCTATCTTATTGTAATGAATGCCGATATCAGAAAAGAGGTTATAGCCTTAGGTCAAACTTACTTTGCAATAAAAAAACGAGGCAATAAGGGTAGAAAAAAATTCAAAATAAAAAAATCCCCTTATATGCTACCAACATATAAAGGGCAAGTCCTAGATGAAACTAGACTCATTACTCACTCATACTATAACATCTAGGCAACACCCTTTTCAATATGGAATAGGTGTTCTTTTTATACTCAAAAATATTTTTATAAAAAGAAAGGATAGATTTATGGCGACAGCAAAGAAATTAAAATCTGGCAAATACAGGTGTCTTGTATTCGACCACACGGATGAAAGCGGTAAAAGGCATTATAAGTCTTTTACCGCTACTACAAAGAAAGAAGCGGAATATCTAGCGAGCTCTTTTAAAATAAATAGCGAGGTTAAAAATATCTAAATCAAATTTAACCATGTACGAAGCACTAATTAAGTATTGCGAGATGAAATCTAATATACTATCTCCTAGCACCTTAGTAAATTATAAAAGGCTAATAAACACAGCTTACGAAAACTTGTTAAGATATCCACTAGATAAAATAGACGAACAACTTATACAGCATTGGGTTAATTCTTACGCTATAGGTCGAAGTCCTAAGACTGTAAGGAATGCTTATGCACTCCTATATATAACACTTAAAACTTTTATACCTAATTTACGCCTAAATATAACACTTCCTCAAAAAGTAAAGCCTAAGCTATATGTTCCTACTGATAGCGATATACAAGCACTTATAACTTATTTCAAAGATAATGACATAGATATGCTACTAGCTGTCTACCTAGCTTCTTTTGGAACTTTAAGGCGCTCTGAAATATGTGCTTTGACTGTAGATGATATAGAAAGTAACATCATACATATAAACAAAGCATTAGTTTATTCTGGCAATAACGCTTGGACTTTAAAAACTACTAAAACTACTTCTAGTACTAGAAATGTAGATATGCCGGAATATGTATTAAAGCTCTTTCCTAGTAAGGGTAGGATAGTAAATCTTAATCCGAATCAAATTACGCATAGATTCAAAAGAGCTTTAGACAAGCTTGAAATACCTAATTTTAGATTCCACGATTTAAGACATTATGCTGCAAGTATGATGCACGCCCTAGGTATTCCTGACGTGTACATTATGCAAAGAGGTGGATGGTCATCCGATAATACCCTTAAAAAAATATACCGAAATGTCATGGATGATTACAAAGAAAAAAATTCACGAACAGAGTATTCGAACATCTAGAAAGCATGAGATAGTATGCAACACAAAATGCAACACAAAATAAAAAAATTCTTGATTTTACAAGGCTTTTAGGCTTTTTTCTAGGGGTTCGAACCCCGTCTCGCGCTCTTTTATTTAGAAACCTTGTAGTGGGTTTCTTTTTTTATGTTAAGAATTTATTTTTTTATATTTAAGATTACTGTATATATAAAATAATATAAGACTTACTCTATAAAAAGAATTTTTTTAATATGAATGTTTATATATAAATGAGAATATTGGATTTTTTTAGACTCTTTGTCAAGGGTTGGGGTAATTATTTTTTTGTGAGTATAAGACTTGGTCTTATACTCACTTTTTTTAACAAAGAAGAAAAATATGGTTTCTAAAGTTCTTAAAGTTTCTATAACCGTAAGCATTTCTTTTTTTATGACTTTAACCTTATTATCGGTTCCTTCAGTAAAGGTATTACTATAAGGATAATTTAATGAATTTAATATATATGTTCTCCAGTTAGCAAGTATAGTAAGGTAAGTTATATAAATAATATTTTTTTGATAACCTTTAAGTTGTTTTTTTGAAATATTATAAAATCTATCTATCTTGTTATATAGGAAATAGCTTGACATAAATTTAATTATCTTGTTAAATATATGTGTAAACAATAACATAAATTTGGAAAATATTGAAGAAATTTAGGAGACTGAAATGAGTAATTTTTTTGATAAGTTAGATAAAGAATTTGATAAAAAAATATTATTGTAGATATTGCAAATATGGTTCATGGTGATATGCCGGGAGATAAGGTTAGTATAGATGATACACATATTGCCAAGGCTAAAACTATATTTGTTGAATTGCTAGATAAAGTTAAGCAATTAAATAAAGAAAAAAATAGTAATATCTGTTTGTGGCGGTTCAGGAGTAGGAAAATCAGAAACTGCGTCTTTATTATCATATTTCTTTAAAAGTATGGGAATAGGAAGTTATACTCTTTCAGGAGATAATTACCCAAGGCGTATACCTATGTATAATGATGGAGAACGTTTACATATATTTAGAGAATCAGCAATAAGAGGGATGATAAAAGACGGTACATATACAAAAGAAAGATTTGATATTATCCATAAGTTTCAAGAAGAGAATATGGATGCAAATAAGGCAAATGTAGAAAATTATCCTTGGTATGAATCTTATATAAAAAATGGTTCAGAAGGTTTAGCCGGCTATCTTGGAACAGATAATGAAATAGATTTTTAAACAAATTGAATCCATAGTTAAGGAGTTTAAAGATGGAAAAAAAGTAAAATTTATTTAAAAAAAGAATGGGTAGAGATGCTGCGGCTCTTTGGTATGATGAAGTTGATTTTTTTCGGAAATTAATATACTTATCATAGAATGGACACATGGAAATAGTAAGAATTATAATGGTGTAGATATTCCTATATTGCTAAATTCTACACCTGCTGAAACTTTAGAGCATAGAAGATTAAGGAATAGAGATGGTGGAATAGATAGTCCATTTACAACATTAGTGCTTGAATTGGAGCAAAATCTATTAATTAGAGATGCACATAAGGCAAAAGATAATACTTTCAAAAAGCAGGTGAAATACTTAGTTATGAGTCTTATCTAGATTTAATGAAATAATTTAGGAGAAAAAAATGGCTAGAAATACAGATATAAAACCTATGTTAAATGCTTATCCGGATAGCATAGGAAATAAATTAGAACAAATAGTTGCTTTTTTTGAAGAGAGAGGAAGCAAAAGATATATTTGGGAGCTTCTACATATTACCAAGTTTCTTTAATACTGACCTTGATAGAGGGTTTTCAGTAATAGATTATAATATGAATAAAGTATTTGTGAAACAAGATGACCTTGATGATCTAAAAAAAATTAGATATAAACTTAAAAATTTGATTTTTATACTAAATCATGCTTCAGTTTTTATCAAAAAGAATTTCAAGATATAGTTAGAAATGGAGAAAATTCCAAGTATGCAGATTTCTTTATAAATTGGAATAAATTCTGGGATGGTCATGGCGAGATGACAGCAGAAGGCTACATACAACCGGATAAAGAGCTTATTAAAGATATGTTTTTTTAGAAAGCCGGGTTTACCAATACTTATGGTACGTATGCCGGATGGTAAGGATGTTCCATATTGGAATACCTTTTTATCAAGAAGTTAAGTATCAAAAAAATAGATATTCAAAAATCTTATGCTTACTCTAAATTTACAATATCTGACAGCTGAAAAAAATAGTAGATTTGGTAAATAAAGCTCTTGATAATGGAGTATTACCTAAAGATATTGATTTTTAAGGATTTTTATTGAATATAGAGATAAAGTTGTAGATTATTTGGAATCAAAAAGACAATATCTAGGGCAAATGGATTTAAATATAAAATCTCCATTAGTTTGGGAATATTATGAAAATGTTTTAAAGACTTTAGCAAATTATGGTGCTAAGATAGTGAGGTTGGATGCTTTTGCTTATGCGCCTAAAGAACCGGGATTTAGAAATTTTTTAAATGAACCGGGAACATGGGATTTATTAGAGAAAATAAATGAACTTGCAAGCAAATATGGTTTAACCTTACTTCCGGAAATACATTCAAGTTACTTGGAAAAGTCATATAGGACTTTATCTGATAAAGGTTATATGACTTATGATTTCTTTCTTCCCGGGCTTATAATACATACTTTAGAGGAAAAGAGTGGAGAAAAATTAGCTTCTTGGGCTAATGAGATAATAAGAGATAAGATAGATGTTGTAAATATGCTTGGTTGCCATGATGGTATTCCTCTCCTTGACTTAAAAGGTATTATAGAGGACGAAAAAATACAAAATCTTATAGATGTAGTTGTATCTAGAGGTGGTTATGTAAAGAACCTGCATGGACAAAAAAATATATACTATCAAGTAAATGCTACATATTATTCAGCTTTAGGTGAAGACGATAAGAAGATGTTGCTTGCTCGTGCTTTACATATTTTTATGCCGGGAAAACCACAAGTATGGTATCTGGACCTTTTTGTAGGTAAAAATGATTATGAAGCAGTAGAGCGAGCAGGTGAGGGTGGACATAAAGAGATAAATAGAACTAATTTAAGTTTTAAGGATATAGAGCTTGCCCTTGATAAAGATATAGTTAAAAAAAGCAAATAGACTTGCTAAGATTTAGAAATACTTTTAAAGCATTTAATGCAGATGCAAAAATCAGTGTAGAAGCTAATAATGGAGAGATGAGTTTTTCATGGGAATATGAAAAATATAAAGCAGAACTTTTTGTAAATTTAGCTGATTATAGCTTTGAAATAGTGGCTAGTAAAGATGGAAGAAGAGTAGATTTTTTTAATAAAAAAAGACTTCATATTTCTAAAAAAAATAAAGCCGAATATTAAAAAAAGTAAGTAAAAGACATTTTGATATATACCCTAATTACAGATTTATTTAGTAAAAAGGGTATATATCAATTTTTTTATTTATAGTATTTTTCTCATTGTCAAATTTTTATGTAGTATTTACTATATTATAAATATGAGTTATACTATATAATTAAAGTAATAACTTGAATTTAAGAAAGGTATATATGAATAATATAGATAATAAGAATAATACAGATAATATAGTTGAGGATAAAAAAAGAAGAAAAAGATTTGTTTCGTATGTAGAAAACCGGAATCTCAGGTAGGCAAGTGCATAGAAATGCCCGGTAATATGAGAGTTTGTAATACTTGTTTGCAATCGGCATTTAATAATCTGGCTAATATGGATTTTTTTAAATGGTTTGAATCTTCCTATTAATCAAGATAAAGAGAAAAAAAGAAGAAATAAAAAGAAGATGATAATAATAAAGAAGATGATAATAAGAAAAAAAGTAGAAGAAAAATAAATCTTTTCAAGGTATACCTGTTATGAGTATAGATTTATCAGAATTAGGCCTTGGAAATCTAGGTAAATTACTTGGTAATCCTATGGTGGGAAAACAGGTAAAGGAAAGGAAAGAAGAGAAAGAAGATAAGCCGGCTCTTAGCATGGAAGATGTACCTGCACCACATAAATTAAAAAGAAATGTTAGATGAGTATGTTATAGGACAAGATAGAGCAAAAAAAGATAATATCTGTTGCTGTCTATAATCATTATAAGAGAGTATTTTTAGACTATAAAAGAGATGAAAATTTAGCAAAAATAGAAAAGTCAAATATATTGATGCTTGGACCAACAGGTTCAGGAAAGACCTACCTGGTTAAAACTTTAGCAAAGATACTTAATGTTCCTTTGGCTATAGCAGATGCTACAAGTCTTACTGAAGCGGGTTATATAGGAGATGATATTGAAAGCGTTCTTTCAAAATTGCTTGTAGCGGCAGATGGTGATGAAGCAAGAGCTGAATCGGGTATAGTATTTATAGATGAAATAGATAAAATAGCAAAAAAAGCTAATACTAAAAAAATAGAGATGTAAGTGGAGAAAGCGTTCAACAAGAATTACTTAAAATGTTGGAAGGTAGTAAGATAGATGTGCCTATAGGCGGTAATCAAAAAAATGCACTTACACCTATGACAACTATCAATACAGATAATATACTTTTTATTTGTGGTGGAGCTTTTCCGGATCTTGAAAATATAATAAAAGAAAGGCTCACTAATAAAGGTAGTATGGGTTTTTAATGCTATTCTAAAAAGAAGATTTGGATAAAGAGGAGGACTTATTTGCAAAAGGTAGATATGGAGGATATAAGAAAATTCGGTATGATTCCTGAATTTCTTGGGCGTTTACCTATAGTTCTTAGTTTATCAAAGTTAGATGAAGAAGCCCTAGTTAAAGTTTTTAAAAAGAACCTAAAAAAATGCAATTTTAAAAGCAATATACCAGACTTTTTAGAACTAGATGAAGTTCAATTAGAATTTGAAGATGAAGCATTAATAGAAATAGCAAAAAAAGCTATGGAAAAGGGGACAGGCGCAAGAGCTTTACGTTCTATTATAGAAGAATTTATGCTTGATATTATGTATGAAGTACCGAAAGATAATAATATAGGAAAAGTTATTATTACAAAAGATTATATAGAAAAGAACGGATCTCCTAAGATAGAGTTTAGGAGTCTATAATGAGATATTTAATATTTATTGTAATATCGTCTTTTGTAGATATTTTTTTATAAAAGATAAGATAGAAAGTGATTATGAAAAAGTAGAAAAGGTATATAATAAAAAGTAAATTAAAGAAGTATATATCTCTAAATAAGCTACATAATTACGGATTTCCATTTGGAAAAATTAAAAAAATTCAAGACTTTTTGTAAAATATGCTCCTGCTTTTTATAACTTTAGCACTTTTTTACTAAACTTATGAATTTGATAAAAAGTAAAAAAAGAGTTTATATCAAATATTGGCACTTACTTTAATTATTGCGGGTTCCATCAGCAATATAAGAGATAGATTTAAATATACTTATGTAGTAGACTATTTTAGTTTTAAAAATTACAAAACTGAAGAATATAGTATTTAATTTGGGAGATATATATATTATTATAGGTAGTATATTGTATACATTAGGAGGTATTATTTTTTTGGATAGTGGTGATATAGTAGCGCTGTCGATTTTTAATTGTATTGATACTTATGTCTGCATTTTTTCTTCTGCTGAAACAGCATTTATGGCAGTTAATAATATAAGGCTTAGAACCTTGGCAGGAGAAGGAAAGAAAAAAATGCAATAACTGCGTTAAAAAAATATTAGATGAAAAAAAGATAAAATGTTATCAGCTATATTAATAGGAAATAATATAGTAAATTTATCATCTTCAGCTTTAGCTACGAGCTTGACGCTTAAAAATTTTTTGGGAATTATGCAGTTAGTTTTTGCAACCGAATTTTAACTTTACTTATCTTGATATTTGGTGAGATAAGTCCGAAAAACATTGGCAAGTAGATATTCAGAAAAGTTGGTTTTATTTTATGCAAAAAAATTATTTTTTTGGACTTATGACTATATTAACTCCACTTATATTTATAGTTAATATAGCGGCAGGTGGAGTTTTGAAAAATTTTTTTGGTGCCGATTCCGGAGATATTAAAGAACATATAACGCAAGAAGAACTTAGAACTATAGTAGATGTAGGTCATGAAGAAGGTATACTTGAAAAATGAAGAAAGAAAAAAATGATTAATAATGTCTTTGATTTTTGGAGATATTATAGTTAGAGATCTTATGATACCTAGAATAGATATGATTAGTATAGATATAAATGCTTCTTTTTGATGAACTTATGGAAGTATATAGAAAAGAGCAATATACTAGAATACCTGTATATGAAGATAGTACAGATAATATAGTTGGTATAATTAATGTAAAAGACTTACTTCTTAATGATAATAAGAATAATTTTAGAATAAAAAGATATTTTTGAGAGAACCTTTATTTACTTATGAACATAAGAATGTTGCCGAGTTACTTCTAGAAATGAAGAAGAATTTTTCATAATATAGTTATAGTTTTAGATGAATATGGTATGGCGGCAGGTCTTGTTACTCTTGAGGATATACTTGAGGAGATATTTGGAGAAATAAGAGATGAGTATGATAGAGATGAAGAAGAGAATATAAAAAAAGAGTAAAGGAGGGGGAATATTTAGTAGATGCCTCTATGAGAATAGATGACATTAATGAATATTTTTAATCTTGAACTCTCTTCAGAAGATTATGAAAGTATAGGTGGACTTATTTTAGAAAATCTTGGACACTTACCTATAGAGGGTGAGGAATGTGATATAGAGAAATTACATTTTATAGTAGAGAAGATGGATAAGAATAGGATGGAGAAGTTAAGATTATATTTGTAGCTGAAAAATATATAAATAATACTTATAAAAAAAGGCTGTAATATAAAAGTTAATACCTAATAAGAGTGAATTAATCAACTTATGAAAGTTCTAACTTGAAAGTTTGTATACCTAGTGCTATAATAAAAAAATAATTTAATAGAGAACAGGGGAGCTGATTTTTTTGGCTGAGAGGAAGTAATTGAACTTCGACCCTTTACCTGATACGGATAATGCCGTCGTAGGAAGTTTCATATAAAAAAACCTTGAGGACATTATAAGATGTTCTCTTTTTTTATGCTTTTATAAAGTCGGAGATTATATGTTTAAAGAATATTTAGAAAGAGTAAGAGAAAAAGAATATTTAATACATACTATAACTAATTATGTAAGTATAAATGATGTTGCAAATATAATACTTGCTGTTGGAGCCAGACCTATTATGGCGGAGAATATAAAAGAAGTAGAAGAAGTAGTAAAAAAAGCAAATAGCTTGTGCTTAAATATTGGAATGATAAATGAAGAAAAAGCAAAGGCTATGATATTAGCCGGAAAAAGCTGCAAAATAAACTTGGGAAAAAAATGTAGTTTTAGATCCTGTAGGTGTAGGTGTAAGCAGTTTTTAGAAAAAAATATAGTGAAAGATATATTAGAGAATGTAGATATAAGCGTAATAAAAAGGAAATGCAAAAAGAAATTAAAGATATAGGAGAGATGCTGGGAATTAAAGAAGATGAAACAATAGAAGATATAGAAAAAAACTGAAAAAAATGAACAAAAAGAAGAATATATAGATAATAGTGGTGTAGATTCAAAATTTGAAATATCGAGCTTTTAATATTATGCAAAAGGCAAGTTTTGTTAAAGAAATATCAAAAAAAGACAAAAAGCTATAGTTATAAGCACAGGGAATATAGATTTTATTAGTGATGGAGAAAAATGTATATTGTGTATACAACGGAATAGAAGAAATGAAAAAAATCACCGGAACAGGTTGTATGCTTGCAGGACTTGTTGCAACTTTTTATAGCAGAAATAAAAAAATGAAAAAAAGATATGTTTAAGGCTTGTATAGCGGCGGTAAGCAGTTTTGGATATGCGGCGGAATGTGCAAAAGAAAAGATGAAAAAAAGAAGATATAAAAGGAAATATAAGTCTTAGAAATTATATGATAGATGAATTATCTGCAATGGATACTTATAAACTTGAAGAAAATGTGAAATGTAAACAATTTATATAAATAGGAATTGAAAGGTATATAAGGGAGATATAAATATGAAAAACTCTTAAAAAAAGAAGGAGCAGATAAGTATGAGTTATATGCTATTACTGATAGAAAATGTTTAGTAAAAAGAAGCTTGGAAGAAGCAGTGGAGGAGGCTTTGGATTCAGGTATCAGTATTTTACAATTAAGAGAAAAGGATATCAGTGAAAAAGACTATATTTGCGAAGCTATGAAAATAAAAAAAGCTTTGTTTAAAATATAATATTCCACTTATTATAAATGATAATGTGGAAGTTGCCATCAAAAAGTGGAGCTGATGGTGTGCATCTGGGACAGACAGATATGGATTTGATAAAAAGCAAGGGAGGTGCTTGGAAAAAGAAAAAAATAATAGGAGTATCGGCAAAAAAACTGTAGAACAGGCAGTTTTAGCAGAAAAAAACGGTGCAACTTATCTTGGAGTAGGAGCTGTATTTAATACAAATACAAAAAAAGATGCAAAACCTATTACAAAAGAAGTTTTAAAAGAAATTTGTCTTGCAGTTAATATACCGGTAGTAGCAATAGGGGGATAGAAAAAGATAATATAAAAAGAATTGAAAGATACTAATATAGACGGTATTGCAGTAGTTAGTGCAATATTTGGTAAAAGATGATATAAAAAAAGAAGTTAGTAACTTAAAAGAAAAATTTACGAAAGATAATATTATAAAGGAAAAAAATATGAAAGAGAGAAATTTAATAAAAAGACGTAACATTGGCAGGAGTATTAGTTGCTTTGGCGGTAGTAGGAAGTTTTATAAGTTTTTCCGGTAGCAGGTAGTAAGTGTGCACCTGTACAACATTTGGTAAATATAATTGCAGCGGTATTTTTAGGACCTGTATATGGGGTAGGAATAGCATTTATAGCAAGTCTTATCAGAAATTTAACAGGACTCGGAAGTTTATTGGCTTTTCCGGGTTCTATGTTGGGTGCTTTGTGTTGTAGTTTAGTATATAAATATACTAAAAATAATGTTTTTACATGCATTGCTGAAGCATCAGGAACAAGTATACTAGGTGGGATTGCGGCATATTTTGTTGCTAAAGCTTTTATGGGAAAGGCCGGTATAGCTATATTTATATATGTTATACCATTTGCTATATCAACAGTAGCAGGAAGTATAATAGCCTTTATTATATTACCTATATTAAAAAATAGTATAAAAAGGGAGGCGTAATATGAAAAAAGTGCTTAGTATTGCAGGTAGTGATTGTAGTGGTGGAGCCGGTATACAAGCTGATATAAAAACTATGCTTGCAAATGGTGTTTATGCAATGAGTGCAATAACCGCACTTACAGCTCAAAATACACTTGGAGTTAGTGCTGTCTTAGATGTAGATGCCAATTTTTTGGAAGATCAACTTGATAGTATATTTACAGATATATACCCTGATGCCATAAAAATAGGTATGGTATCACAAGTAAGTCTTATAAAGTCTATTGCAAAAAAATTAAAAGAATATAAAGCTACAAATGTAGTATTAGATCCGGTTATGGTAGCAACAAGCGGAGCAAAGCTTATAAGTGATGATGCTATCAGTGTATTACAAGAGTATTTATTTCCACTTGCAAGTATTATTACACCTAATATACCGGAAGCAGAAGTTTTAGCCGGTATGAGTATAGAAAATAATAATGATATGGAAATAGCGAGTAAAAAAATAGGAGATAAGTTCTCTTGTGCTGTTCTTTGTAAAGGTGGACATAATGTAAGTGATGCCAGCGATGTTTTATATGAAAATGGTAAATTTAAGTGGTTCATAGGAGAGAGAATAGATAATAATAATACACATGGAACAGGCTGTACCTTATCTAGTGCCATAGCTTCAAATTTGGCTAAAGGTATGGATATGGATGAGGCTATAAAAAGAGCTAAGGAATATATTTCAGGTGCTTTTAAAAAGATATGCTTGATTTAGGAAAAGGAAATGGACCATTAAATCATGCGTTTGATAGAGAAAAATAAATTTAGGTAGATTGGAGATAAGATGGGAAAAAAATATACGTCAATTTTAGACAATTCATTTATTTGGTTCGGTGCAGGAGTTTCTATAGCAGAAATTATGACCGGAACCTATCTTGCAGATTTAGGAATGAAAAAGGGAATCTTGGCTATACTTATAGGTCATATTATAGGTTGCTTTTTTTATTGTTTGTGGCAGGAGTTATAGGTGGACAAACTAGAAAAAAAGTTCTATGGAAACTGTGAAATTTAGTTTTGGACAAAAGGGAAGTTTATTTTTTGCTCTATTAAATATATTACAACTTGTAGGTTGGACAGCAATTATGATATATGATGGAGCAATAGCGGCAAATGGCATATTGGGAGTAGGAAATTGGATATGGTGTCTTGTAATAGGCATACTTATAATTGTTTGGTTACTTATAGGTATAAATAGTTTAGGTAAGGTAAGCTTATTAGCTACTATAGCCTTGTTCATAATGAGTATAGTTCTTAGTAGAGTAATATTTATTAATAAAGCTGTAGCTATGCCTTTAGGTGAGGGAATAAGCTTTGGAGCGGCAATAGAATTATCTATAGCTATGCCTTTATCTTGGTTACCTCTTATTAGTGATTATACTAAAGAAGCAAAAGAGCCGGTGAAAGCAAGTTTTTTCAGTTCTTTAGTTTATGGACTTGTTAGTTCGTGGATGTATATTATAGGTATGGGAGCTGCTATATATACAGGAGAAAGCAATATAGCTACTATACTTGTAAGAGCCGGACTTGGAGTTATGGGGCTGCTTATAATAGTATTTTCTACAGTTACAACTACTTTTATGGATGCCTATTCAGCAGGTATTTCATCTGAAACTATAAGTGAAAAGTTAAAAGGTAAACATATAGCTATAGGAGTTAGTATTATAGGTATAATTGCGGCTATAATATACCCTATGGATAATATAACTAATTTCTTGTATGTTATAGGTTCTGTATTTGCTCCTATGATAGCAGTGCAAATAGTAGATTACTATTTTATAAAAAAAGAGATAATTCCAAAAAAAGAAATATCTGTATTGAATATAATAGTATGGTTGCTTGGATTTATAATATATAGGTATCTTATGAATGTAAATTTAATAATAGGTAATACAATACCATCAATGCTTATAACTATTATTTTTAGCACTTGTTTTTAAATAAAAATTTTTTTCTAAAAAGACTAGACAAGTAAAGCTAAATATAGTATAGTTATGTTGTACTAATTAGGTTTTTTTCTAACTTTTGTTAGGAAAAATCTAATTAATACTCTTTTAAAAATCTTATATTCTTTGTTGTTTGATTAGGATACTTCTTTTCTAATCTTTTTGTGTTAGTAAAAGTACAATTTTTTTCTTATTTTACTCTTTTTATTTCTCTTATTAATATGCTAATATACATATAGCTTTTTAAAGCTATATTAAAAAAATTATTTTGTTAATTATAAATTTAACATTTATTTAAGGAGGTTTTATAATGTTTTTCAATTCAAAAAAATTGCATTATTTGCAGCAGGTACAGTATTCGGTTCAGCAGGTTTTTAAATTATTAACCAGTAAGGATGCAAAAAAAGATATACGCACATACAACGGCTGCAGCTCTTAGAGCAAAAGAATCAGTTATGGATACAGTAAGTTGTATACAAGAGAGTGCAGGAGATATTTTAGCTGAAGCTAAAGATATTAACGAAGAAAGAGCGGCTAAAGAAGTAATTATAGAGGACGCTGAGTAGGCTATATTTTATGAAATGTGTTATTAGACATGAATCTAAAAAAATAGGATAAGAGTACATTTGCTACAAAAAGAGAATGAGTATAAGAAATGCAGATGTACTTTTTGTATTATTTAGAATTAAATGAGAATATTAAAAAAATGCTAAGGTTTATGAGCGTACTTGTGATGCTGTTATTTATTATAAAGCAGGAAAAAGAGAAGAGGTTTTAGAACACTTAGCTAAATTTAACTTTGAAAAGGAAAATGTAAGGTTACAAGTTCCTGAAAATACAGGAAGAGAGCTTGCAAGACAATACAGTGAGAAGTTTGTATCAAATCTGGTATTTAATCTAACTAAAAGCTTATTTATTTCCGCTTCCGTTTAGAATAGCCCATACTATTTATATGGCTTCAAAATATGTTATAAAAGGTATAAAGGTTTTATTAAAAGGAAAGCTGGAAGTAGAAGTATTAGATGCTATAAGTATAGGCGTGAGTATAGTTAGAAGAGATTATTCTACAGCCGGTTCTGTAATGTTACTTTTAGGACTTGGCTCTATGCTTGAAGAGTGGACTCATAAGAAATCGCTTAGTGATCTTGCAAGAAGTATGTCTTTAAATATAGATAAGGTTTGGGTCAAGACTGAAGATGGAGAAGTTTTACTTCCTATAAACAAAGTTAAAGAAAATGATAAAATAGTGGTAAGAGCAGGTAATTTAATTCCTTTAGATGGAAAGATTATTTATGGTGAAGCCATGGTAAATCAAGCCTCTCTTACTGGGGAATCTATACCGGTTGTTAAAAATGCAGGTTCTTATGTGTATGCCGGAACAGTTGTAGAAGAAGGCGAATGTGTTTTTGAAATAGATAAGCAAAATGGTGATTCTAGATATGATAAAATAGTTAGCATGATAGAAAATTCCGAGAAGCTAAAATCTAATACAGAAGCAAAAGCCTCATCTTTAGCTGATAAATTAGTTCCATATACTTTGCTTGGATCGGCTCTTACATATTTATTTACGAGGAATATTACAAAGACTTTATCGGTACTTATGGTAGATTTTTCTTGTGCTTTAAAGCTTGCTATGCCACTTACCGTTTTATCGGCAATGAGAGAGTCAAGTAAGTATGGTATTACTGTAAAGGGTGGTAAGTTCTTAGAAAATATAGCCAAAGCGGATACAATAGTATTTGATAAGACAGGTACATTAACTTATGCAAATCCTGTAGTTGAAAAGGTAATTGCAGTCGGTAATAATGATGAAAGAGAAATGCTTAGACTTGCCGCTTGCCTTGAAGAGCATTTTCCTCATTCTATGGCTAGAGCTGTTGTTGACAAGGCGGCTATGGAAGGTCTTTTCCATGAAGAAATGCATAGTGAGGTAGAATATGTTGTAGCTCATGGTATTTCCAGTGTAGTAGATGGGGAGAGAGTTATAATAGGTAGTGCTCATTTTATCTTTGAAGATGAGAATGTTATCATAGATGAAGCTGATAAACATATAGTAGAAAACTTAGATCATAAGTATTCACATTTATATATGGCTATAGCCGTAAACTTGCAGCTATTATATGTATATTTGATCCATTAAGAAAAGAAGCAAAGTCTGTTTTAGAAAAATTAAAGAAACTTGGCATTACAAAAAAACTGTTATGATGACAGGAGATAATGAAAAAGACTGCTAGAGCTATTGCACTGGAAGTGGGAGTAGATGAATACTACGCCAGTGTTTTACCGGAAGATAAGGCTAATTTTGTTGAACAAGAAAAGAAAAATGGCAAGACAGTTATAATGATAGGTGATGGAATCAACGATTCTCCGGCTCTATCTGCAGCAGATTGCGGTATTGCTATAAGTGATGGAGCGGCTATAGCAAGGGAAATAGCTGATGTAACTATAGCGGCGGACGATTTGAATGAACTGGTTGTCTTAAAAGAGATAGCAAATGGTTTGAATAATAGGGTAGATAGAAATTACAGATTTGTATTAGGTTTTAATTCTGCTCTTATAGTAGCAGGAGTAGCGGGGCTTATTGCACCAACTTTATCTGCACTATTACATAACACATCAACTGTTGCCATTAGTTTAGCCAGTATGACAGATATAAGAAAAAGTAATGAATTAGATAAAGCTTTATTGTAAGTAGGGAGGTTTTTATGTCCAAAAGAGATTATTTGGCTGACAGTGAAGCTGCTGAAATGTATTTAGAAACTATATATAAACTTAGAACTGAAAAAGGTGTAGTTAGATCTATTGATATATCAAGAGAGATGAATTATTCAAAACCAACTATAAGTGAGCAAATGAAGAAGTTTCGTATGTACGGTTTTATAGAGGTTGATGATGATGGCTACATAAGTCTTACTTCAAAGGGAGAAGAGATTGCTTCGCGTACTATTAATAGACATTATGTTCTTACAGATATTTTAGTAAGAATAGGTATGGACAAGGAGCAGGCAGAAAAAGATGCTTGTAGAATGGAACATTATATAAGCGAAGAGTGTTTTGATTGTTTTAAAAAATACTTTAATATAGTTGATGTATAATCATAAAAGCCGATACGAGCAGTATCGGCTTTTTAAATGAGTAAATTCTTCTATCTATTCTTTATTTCCTGCATTTTCATAGCTCTAACTTTTAGAGGGAGTCCAAATAAGGTTATAAATCCTGAAGCATCATTATGGTCATATAAATCACCAGTTGTAAATGAAGCTAGGCTTTCAGAATATAGAGAGTAATCAGATTTTTGTACCTGCTTTTTATAATATTTCCTTTATAAAGTTTTTAATTTAACTTCTCCACTTACATATTCTTGTGTTTTTTTCAACAAAGGCTTGTATAGCCTCACGTAAAAGGAGTAAACCATTTTCCTTCATAAACTATTTGAGCAAATTTATTGCCAAGGTCTTTTTTTGTTTCCATGGTAGCTCTGTCCAGTACCAGTTCTTCAAGTGCGCTATGTGCCTCCATAAGGATAGTACCACCCGGTGTTTCATATACACCACGAGATTTCATTCCTACAACACGATTTTCTACTATATCAACTATACCTATACCATTTTTTCCACCAAGTTCATTTAGCTTGCGTATAATATCGCTAAGTTTCATTTTTTCTCCATTTAAACTTATGGCAATACCTTTTTCAAAGCCTAAAGTGATTTCAGTTTCTATATCAGGAGCTTTTTTAGGGCTTATGCCGAGAACTAGAAGATGTTCATAATTTGGCTCTAAGCTTGGATCTTCAAGCTCCAGACCTTCATGGCTTATATGCCAAAGGTTTCTATCTCTACTATAGCTTGAACTGGAATCAAAAGGTAAATCTATACCATGTTTTTTACAATATTCTATTTCTTCTTCACGACTCTGCATAGTCCAAATATCTGTCATACGCCAAGGTGCAATTATTTTAAGTTCAGGTGCGAGAGCTTTTATACCAAGCTCAAAAACGTATTTGGTCATTTCCCTTACCTGTAGCACCATGGCAGATAGCACTAGCTCCCTCTTTTTGCAACTTCTACCAAAGCTTTTAGCTATTCCCGGTCTAGCCATAGAAGTTCCAAGTAAATATTTGTTTTCATATATAGCACCGGCTTGTATACAAGGAGCTATATACTTATCACAAAATTCATCAACTATATCAATGATATATAATTTTTCTGCACCTGAAGCCTTTGCTCTTTCTTCTAATCCGTCCAATTCGCTTTCCTGTCCACAGTCTATGCAGCAACAAATAACATCATAATTAAAGTTTTCCTTTAACCAAGGTATGATGGCTGTAGTATCAAGACCTCCTGAGTAAGCTAAAAACAACTTTTTTTCTTTTTCCATAATAACACCTAAATAAAAAAAGCAAAATGCGATTTATTATTCCTTTCTTTGAATAAATATTAAATATTATGCATAAAATATATCATATATGCAATTATTATGCAATATATAAAATTAAAAAAATATTTTTTTATTCATCAAATATTGCATAAAAAGATATTTTTTTAATCTTGTATGAAAACGATATTTATAGTAAGATAGGCGATAATAAGATGATTAGGGAATATTATAAAAAAATTATTATAAAAAAATACAAGTTTTTAAGATGAAAAATAAAGCACAAAAAAATATTTATAGGTATTTTTACAATGTAAAAGAGATAAATCAATGAATATAGATGAAAAAAAGATTACAAGAAGGAGTTTTTTTATAATGAATACAAGAGAATTTAGCATAGATAAATATATTGAAGTTTTATCATCAGCTTCTCCTATACCGGGTGGTGGAGGTGCCAGTGCAGTAGTTGGAGCTTTAGCAGCTTCTCTTTCACTTATGGTTTGTAATTTGACCTTGGGAAAGAAAAAGTTTATAAGTATAGAAGAAGAAATAAAAAAATAGTTATAGATATGAATAATGGAATACAAAAATTTACTTGATCTAGCTGATAAAGATGCTAAGGTTTTCGAACCTCTAGCAAAGGCTTACTCCTTACCTACTAATACGGAAGAAGAAAAAAAACAAAAAGAAGATATAATGGAACCCTTATTATTAGAAGCGGCTTTAGTACCTTTAAATATTATGAGAGAAGCCTTTTCGCTTTTTGACAGTATAGAATACCTGGCAAAAAAAATGCTTCCAAATTAGCTATTTCTGATGCAGGAGTGGCTGCTAATAATCTACGTTCGTGCATTTTATCAGCTTTTTTTAAATGTGAAAATTAACACAAAGTATATGAAAAAAATATAGAAAAGATTGAAAGTTTAGAAAAAGAAGCAAAGCTTATTGTAGAAGAAACAAGATTAAAAGAGTGATGAAATTTATGAAATAGTATTGAAGGAGTTATAATGGTAGAGTTACGTGGACTTTTTAGTGTCTAATAAGATAAAAAGAAGATGTAGAAATATACTTAAAGAATAGAGAAGATATTCCTTGTTTAGCTATTGTTAGAGTAGGAGATAGGGAAGATGACATAAGCTATGAAAGAGGAGCGATAAAAAAATTAGAAAGTTTTGGCTTGAAAGTAAAAATCTTATGTTTATGATGAAAAATAAGTGAAGAAAAACTTTTTAAGAGAGTTTTTCTTCTATAAATGAAGATGAAAAATATTGATGGGATTTTTGATTTTAAGACCTTTACCTAAGCAAATAGATGAAAAAAATATAGAAGAAATTATAAATCCTAAGAAAGACTTAGATGGAATATCTATTTTTTTAATAAAGCAGGAGTATTTTTCTGATAAAGAGGGAGCTTTTTTGCACCTTGTACAGCTAAAGCAGTAGTGGAAATGCTTAAATTTTATAAAATTGATTTAGCTCATAAGAATATAGTTATTTTTAGGTAGAAGTTTAGTTGTAGGAAAGCCTCTTTCAATGCTATTATTAAAGGAAAATGCAACCGTAACTATTTGCCATAGTAAGACAAAAGATGTAAAAAGAAGTATGCAGAAATGCTGATATATTAGTTGTGGCTATAGGTAAAAGCTAAACTCGTAGATGAAACTTATATAAAAAGAAGGTGCTATAGTCATAGATGTAGGAATAAATATTGATGAAAATGGAAAGCTTTTGTGGTGATGTGAATTTTGAAAGCATCAGTAAAAAAGCAAGTATGGCAAGCCCTGTTCCGGGTGGTCTTGGAGCAGTTACAACAGCAGTTCTTGCAAAGCATTTAATTGAAACTAAACTATAGTTCTTACTTGAAATAAGTATAGGATTTGTTATATTATATAGTAGCTCTTTATTTCGCTTCAAAAAGGAGCTTGATGTTAAATAAAATAAAAAAATATAAAAAAAATATTTATCTACTTATAGTTATAATCTGTAGTCTTATTTATTCTAATAGTTGTATAAAAGCAAAAACCTAAAGAAGTAAAATATGAAGAAAGTTTAGAAGAAAGCTCTGTACAAGAAGAAAGTAGTAAGGGAAATTTATCGGAAGAAAGTTCTCAAATAGAAGATGAAGAAGAAAAAAAATTTATGTATATATTTGTGGTCAGATAAAAAAATGCGGGAGTTTATGAATTATCTTCCAAGTCCAGATTAGCTGATTTAGTTTCCTTAGCAGGAGGTTTTAGTGAAAAATGCTAATACTACTTATAATAACTTGGCAATGCATTTAGAAGATGAGCAAAAAAATATATTCCTAGTATTGATGAAAAAAAGTAGCCAGTCCTATAGAAGAAACCACAGTAAATAATGTGACTCCAAGTGAAAGACTTAATTTGAATAAAGCTACAGAACAAGAACTTATGAAACTTAGAGGTATAGGAGAATCTAAGGCTAAGCAGATTATAGAGTATAGGAATAAGAATGGCGGATTTAGAAGTATAGAAGATATAATGAAGATAAAAGGTATTAAAAAAATCAGCTTTTTAATAAAATAAAAGATAATATATATGTAGAATAGGAAAGGAAAAGATATGTCAAGAGCGTTAGTTGTAGATGATGAAAAGTTGATAGTCAAGGGCATTAAATTCAGTCTTGAGCAAGATGGTATAGAAGTTGATTGTGCCTATGATGGAGAGGAGGCTCTTGAGAAAGCTAAGTCAAATTCCTATGATATCATTTTGTTAGATGTAATGTTACCTAAAATGGATGGTTTAGAAGTTTTACAAGCTGTAAGAGGCTTTTTCTGATGTACCTATTATTATGCTTACAGCAAAGGGAACAGATATGGATAAAATACTTGGACTGGAGTATGGTGCTGATGATTATATAACAAAGCCTTTTAATATTTTGGAGGTAAAAGCTAGAATAAAAGCCATACGCAGAAGAAATAATAAAAATACAGAAGTTGTAAAGAACAGTATAAGTATCATAAATGTTGGAGATGTCAGTCTGGATACAGAGGCTAGAGATTTGAATATTGCAGGAAAGAATATAAATCTTACTGCTAAAGAATTTGATATATTTGAGTTATTATTTACAAATCCTAATAAGGTATATTCAAGAGAGCAGCTTTTTAAATATAGTTTGGGGATCTAAGGTAAATAATTCATCAGACCTTAGAACTGTTGATGTTCATGTAAGACGCTTACGTGAAAAAGTTGAGCCAGAGCCAAGTAATCCTAAATACATACATACCAAGTGGGGAATAGGGTATTATTTTAAGTAAGAAATAAAAAGTACGGCAGCAGAGGTTTAAGATGAATATTAATTTGATTTGTGTTGGAAGTATAAAAGAAAAGTTTTTATGAAGATGCTATAAAAGAATATGTAAAACGTTTATCCAGATATATTAAATTAGATATAATCGTTTTAAAAGATGAAAAAACACCGGCTAATGCCTCTTTGCTTATGGAAGAAAAGATAAAGGATATAGAGGGAGAGCGTATTTTATCAAAAAAATAAAAAGATAATTCTTATGTTGTAGCTCTTGACTTACAGGGTAAAAAAAGTATACTTCTGAAAAAGTTTGCAACTTATATATCCGGTTTGGAAACTTTTTTTCCAGAGGAAATCTTACTTTTATTATAGGTGGCTCTTTAGGTTTATCAAAGACAGTTTTAGATAGAGCAAATGCCACTCTTTGTTTTTTTCAGATATGACCTTTCCACATCAATTAATGAGAGTTATATTTTTTTGGAACAATTATATAGAGCTTATAGAATAATAAATAATGAACCTTATCATAAGTAGGTAAAAAAACGGGCAGTCGCATTAAGTAAAAAAATAATATAAAATATAGTAGATTAGTCGTAAAGTTATAAATGTATTTTTGTATATTTCATTTTTTTGATGTGGTAGCCCTGTTTTTTTATTATAAATAGTTCTTGAAATATAAAACTCTATTTTCCGTTACTTTGTTTCAGATTATAAAGTATAGAATTTTTGGATGAAATATTTTTTTAAAGTATAGTATTTTTATTGTTTTTAAGACAGTATATTCATCAGATAAAAAGTTTAATACTTAATATTTAGAATTTTTAAAAACTTTTTGATAGATATTTCATAGGTAATTATTTGTAATCTGATTTATGTTGTCTGTAATTCTTCCACTATTTGTAGGAAAATCTTTAAATACCTTTATATCGAGTATGGAAATATCTTTTTCAAGTATGAACTTAATAATAAATTGAAGAAGTATTTTTACAACTGGATAGTTTATATTCTTTGTTTTTAGATTGTAAGTTTATCATCAGATAGAATAAGCTGTATTTTTGTTATTTTCTTATTTTTGAATATCATATCATGATATTCAAAGTCATAGATATATTCTGAATTTCTTTAATTTCTTATATATTATTAATCGTGTGATATATCAGTATATGTACATAAGTAGTATATAATTATAGTTGACATTATATATTGGAGAGGATGAAAAACTATGAATTTAAAAAGAATTAATATTACAGTATTTATTAAAGTGTGAATTACAGAATAATTTAGATAAAAAAACATTGAAAGCATATCGTATAGATTTAGAACAATTCAGAAGTTTTTACGATTGGAAAAAGATGATTTTTTTACAAAAAGAAAGTTTGAATGAGTATATTTATGATTTAAAGTATAAAGAATATGCTATAAAAAAACGATAAAGAGAAAGATAGCATCATTAAAAAGCTTTTTTTCTCATATTTAAATTATGAAGATATAATTGAATTAAACCCGTTCTATAAAATAAAACTTAGAATAAAAAGAGCCTTTTTATTTTTACCAAAAAGTAATTCCTATAAAAAGAACTTTCTATCTTATTTGAATATGTATCTGAGGAGATAAAAAGCATATGATAACGATTCATATAGATATAAAGAGATTGTCAGAGATAGGGCAGTGCTAGAGTTATTAATAGGTACTGGAATTAGAATAAGTGAAGCTTGTACATTAAAAAAAGAACATATAGTATATTCAAGGAATATAATAAAGATATATGGGAAAGGTGCAAAAGAAAGAATAATACCAATATATTATCCAAGTTTGATAGAATCACTCAAATTATATTCTGCTGTATTTGCTGAAGAATTGGATAAATCGGAATATTTTTTTATAAATAAAAGAAAAAAATAGATTATCTAGTCAGTCTGTAAGAAATATGATTAAAAAAAGTATTGTGAGTTGGCAAATATAAATTTAATTATAACTCCTCATATGTTTAGACATACATTTGCAACTATGTTATTGGATCAAGATGTAGATACAAGACACATACAAATATTGTTAGGACATGCTAATATAGTTACAACACAAATATATACACATGTAACATCAAATAAGAAAAAAAGAAATTATGAAATACAAAAAAATCCACTTTCCAAAATTAATATCAATAAAAAGATAATTGATTATTATCAGTAGGAGGAAATTAAGATGGACGAATATATTTTTTTATGTTTCTCTGGTAAAGAAAGATTAAAGTATGCAGAGTCAATAAACTACCACCCTAAAAAAATTTTCGGATTAAAAGTGTGGTATGACTATGAAAAAAAAATTTTTTTAGGCGATAGAGGAGATTATATAAATATTGAAAAATGGAGTGTACAAGTCTAATATTTTTCATATTGTTTATTTCAAATAGTTTATTAAAAAAAGTTCAGGTGCATTATTAGAACTTGAACATATAAAAAAATTAATTGATATGAAAAAAATAATACATATAATTCCAATCTTTTGTGATATGAATTCGACACAAGTCCCCGACAGTTTAAAATGGATAAATGATTATATATATGGTGAATGCAAATTAGATAATTCATCAGGAACCTATGATTTAGCAATAGATATTTATAATAAATTGCTAAAAAAATATTATGTGAAAAAGAAAAATGTTTCAATCTTAGAAACTATAGACATGAAAGATAAATTTTTAGCAAATCTAAGTATTTTTATACTTAAACATAGATAATCGCAATACTTCTGCAAAAAAATAACTTTATTATATACAATGATTATTTATAATAATATTATAAATAATCATTGTAATAAATACTCCACTTTATTAAAAAGGGCTTACTAAGTTATATAACAAAGTAAATTTAAATATAGAATACTCAATAAAAAGAAATGAAATGTATTGAATACTTAGCGACATTGTTATTTATATAGGAGCTAGTGAAAAAAATTTTTCTGTAAATAATGTAAAGAAAGGTCTTCTATGATAAAAATATTTTTATCATAAGGAGGCCTTTTATTATGGCAAGAGAAAAGAAACCCGTACACAGAGTACAAATGACAGAAAGAAAGAAAGAAGTCCTTACAATTCAAGTAGGCGATAATGAAAGCTCTAAATACTGGCTTTCTGTATTAAAATGAACTGAAAAAAACCGAGGGGTAAAGGATATCCTTATTCTTTGTGCAGATGGTCTGACAGGTATAAAAGAAGCGATCTCTGCGGCTTTTCCAAAAACAGAATATCAAAGGTGTATAGTACATCAGGTAAGAAACACACTCAAATACGTACCGAACAAGGATAGAAAGGCTTTTGCAACAGACCTCAAAACTATTTATCAAGCTTCGGATGAAGAGAAAGCATGTCAGGCTTTAGACCGTGTTACAGAGAAATGGACATCAAAATATCCAAATTCTATGAAACGCTGGTACGATAACTGGGACGTTATCACCCCTATTTTCAAGTTTTCTGTGGATGTAAGAAAGGTTATTTATACCACCAACGCCATAGAAAGTCTAAATTCCACATACAGAAAGTTAAACTGCCAAAGAAGCCTATTCCCAAGCGATACAGCCCTGCTAAAAGCCTTGTATCTGGCGACATTTGAAGCCACTAAGAAGTGGACAACTACCATACGAAACCGGGGACAGGTATATGGAGAATTGAGCATTATGTATGCAGGGCGTCTCTTCCCGAGTAACAAAAAATCGATCACAAGTCAAGGGTAAAATAAACGTCGGTCTTCGACCGACGCCCTTGATATAGGTCTGATTTTTTGATAATTATATCCATAAGGACGAATGCCAAATGATGGCATTCGCCTTAAAATAATACTTATCATAGAAGTCCGAAAGTTGGAATTTACAGACTTTAATTCACACAGCCTTATATAGCATTGATACTAATTATTTTCTGAAATTATAGTATATATTATTTTTAGTAATTTTTTTCAGGGCATACTTCAAATTCTATAGCTTGTAAATAGTTTTTCTAAATATGGAAATTTTATCAAATCTTCTTTTTATTTTTATCAAATATCTCTTTTGTTGCAAAAACCAGTACTTGCGATTGGTATTATTATGTTACCATTTTTCACAAGAAATTTTAAATTCTTCTATAGTTCCTCTTGAATTAACGATATTTTTTTATTTTTTTATCTCTTGCTTGTCCATATAAAAAAATAGAAAAAAATGTGTGTTTTTGATTAAATTATTCCTAAATAAAGTATCATCTTCGAGACTCATATCATGAGCAAAAAGGTCTCATTATAAGCCTTTTTTTCTATATTAGATTCATTAATACTATACAATTTTTTTGAATAGATGCCCCGGATATATAGTATCCTATATTTTTTTCCGAATCCAGTAACTATATTATATCCGTTATCTAGTAATATATTGCTTATATTTTTTTACAGAGTTCATATGCTTTATTTTCGTCATCAAACGTATCTAAGCTTCCTGAAATAAATACATTTTTTTGAAATTATTTTTATTCTTTATATCTTCTAAAACTTCACGAATACATTTATGTTCTTTAACTGTTAAAACTTTAATATTATATCTTTTTTTCTAAATCCGAAATAAAAAGAGAAAAAAATTTTTTTATCGTCAGGCTTATCTTTCATAATAGTATAAAAATGTTTTTTTGCTATTTCCTAAGTATGTTTGTAGTTTGTGAATTTCATTTAAGATTATTTTTATCTTCAAAACTATATCCAATAAACAAAAAAAAGTATTTGTCATTAATTCTTGCTGAAAAAAAGTAAGAAATAGACTGTGTGTTTTATCATAGTCCTCTATATCAGACTTAGCTAAAAACAATTTTACTTATATTACCTATATCACCATTCATTTTTAAATATATTTATCCTATTTTTTTAGGCTGACAGAACTTAAGTCAATTTCATCATGAATAGTATTAATATTAATATTATTATTCTCAAAAATTTTTTTCAATTACTTTATCAAAATTAGTAGTCCAAATAGATCTAAAGCCTATATCTACAATGATATCTAAAAAGCTTACTTTCAAAAAAACGTATTTATTCAGTTCTTCATTTACAATACGATATAATTTACTGGAAGAAAACTCATTTATATAATATTGAGCAAGTTGAAAGTAATCACTTATATCATTAATATCTAATTTTTAGTTCATTTTGCGCAAGGAGTCAACAACTCTTTCCATGTAGGATACTGAGCATCAATACTGCTTCCAGCACCTAAAAAAATAATGAAAGTTCTCCTTTTCTAAAAAGAACTAGCAAGTTCACTCACAAATATATCTCTATTCATATATTATACACCTCCAAAGATAATAATCAATTATCTTTTTATTGATATTTTATGTAAAAACAGTATAATTTAATATGCAAATATTTTTTTAATAGATATTTATGCGTTTGTCGTGAAGAAGCAAGAGTTAAGACTGTGAAATTAAGTAAAAAAATATGATATAACATTCGAAATACTAAGTGAAACAAATTCTAATTTTTACGATGTATTTTTTTGTATTTCATAGTAATGAAAAAAACAGTAATATAAGGGAGGTAAAAATGAGGATAGGAATCATCCAAGGAACAACACAAGTTGATAAGAATGAAATAATATATAGAATAACAAATAAAGTGGTGTTATCAAAGAATTATGAAGTTATAAATTTTTGGGGTTTATCCGGAAGAAATAAATTCATATTCCTATACAGAAATTGCGGTCTTAATTGCCTTACTCATCAATAGTAAGGTGGTCGATTTTGTAATAACCGGATGTTCTTCAGGGCAAGGAATAAATTTGGCATGTAACACATTGCCAGGGTTATTATCGGGGTTTATTCAGAATCCACAAGATGCATATCTATTCGGAAGAATTAACGATGGTAATGTAGCAAGTTTATCTTTGGGACTGGGTTTTGGTTGGTTAGGGGAACTTAATCTTGAGTATACTTTAGAGAAGTTGTTTGATGGAGACTTTGGAATCGGATTTCCGCAGGAGATTGCAGAACGAAAGATTAAAGAAACCGGTCGTGTTAAAAAATTTAACGAAATAAGTAAGGTATCTTTGATTGAGTTTATGGAGCAGTTGGAACAAGAGTTTATGGCTAAAATATTGTCTAAAAAAGATGTCATTGATTATATACTTAAGCATTCAAAAAGAGGAGAAATTAATAAAATATCTTTCAAATAAGATTTGATATGATTTCAAGATATATGATTATGAATTTTTAAGCTCTGATATAAACAATCATATTTAAAAAAATATATAAATATAAATTTTTGGGTGTCTATTTCAATGAAGTTAAAGAAGAATAAACAGATAGCTGTAGGAATGTTGTTTTTTTGGTATTAGCTATCATCATAAACAGAATATTGAATATAAGTGATTTAGTGATTGGTATCCTATATGGAATATCAATTGGTGTATTTACTATTGGAATTATCAATAGTAAAAAAAGTAATTCCCAATCTGTATAAGCAGATGAATTCCAGTTTGTATAATTGAATAGAATAATTTTTAAAAAAACAGTAAATCACAAAGAGTTGCTGTTTTTTTCTTTTTAGTTACAATAAAAGGAACTCATCGGCTATGCCGGTGAGTTCCCAACTAGCTTCAAGTAAAAAGCTTCTATGGTATAATAAGTGTGGATTAGGCGACCGTACAAATAAATATTATAGGAGGTATACAAAATGGATAATCATAACCGCCAGCTAAGCTAGTGCTTATGATTAAGATCTGATAACTCCTACAGGAGTTGGTCTTGCTTTATCAAATACATCTTTAACATCAAAAAGGTCAGATAATCTAGGCTTATCAGGCTCAGTCAAATCTCTCCACATTCTATAACCGTCAAGATTTCTACGTCCTTGTCTTAAATAATCACCACCAATTTGTACCCAATATTGATTTGAGTCTACAGTACAAAAATATCTGAAACCCTTATCTCTCAAATATACATACCTTTCGTTTGAATCTGTATAAGGATGCCAATCACTAACATCAGTTCCAAATGGGTAAAGTAGAGTATCAGTAGGTCCTATAAGAGTTTCAACATTACTTTCCCATTTATCGGTATCAGTTTTAAATTCTTCATAAGGAATACGACCGAGATGTCTGTGTCCCCAACTATGACTGGCAAGTTCAAAACCATCTGCTTTTAGAGCCTCGGCAATTTTTGTAACTTCTTGTCTATCTGCCTCTATATTTGGATTTTTCCCTTCGTAGCTTGCATCAGTTCTATATCCGAAAACACCGTTATAACCTGTTACCGCTATAATAGCTTTTGCTCCTTTATAAGAGAAATCGGGATGCTCATCTATGAACTTATTAAGAATAGGGATTAAATCATAATCACCAATTTTTTTGCTACCATCGTCCATATCCATTTCAGTAGTAACTCGCCCATCATCTCCTATCACAAGTCTGGAGGCAAAGCCATCTCCAACCATATATTCATAATAACAAACATCATCTTGGCTCATTACAAAAGCTTTTTTGCCCTCAGGTAACATAATATCACCTTCAACCATCTTTTTGCCACCATTTCCGTCGTCTTCTTCGTGAGCCATATCATGTATTTTAACTAATACATAGCCTCTATCATACATATATTGAAGCATTTTTTTAAATTCATCTACAGTAGTCATAACTTCATTGTAACCGGCTTCTTTACTATCTCCATCAAAAGCTTTAGAAGTATCAACTATCAAAGTGTGAAAGAATACATGAGTTATAGTTTTTATATCTTGTCTAACTAAAGAGGATTTAGTATTTTCATAGTCTGATATAGCTTTAACAACTGCTTCATTAGAGACTATACTATCATCAGACTTCAAAAGCTCTATAGCTTTATCATAATCGTAAGACTTTGCCAGCCTATCAGCTTTTGAAAGTAAATCTTCCAAGTTATTTTTGCTTTCTTCCACAGTGGTTTCCGTTTCAGAAATACTGCCATTATCACTAGCCTTATGTATGCCTTTTTTCTTTAATAAAGCTCCCAGTCCCAAAATACAAAGACAGATAAGTAATATAAGTATTAAAGAACTAAGCATTATAGGGATAAGGTTACGACGTCTTCTTCTACGTGTTCTTCTATGGTGATTAGGATAATTTTCTTGTATATACATAATAGCACCTTCTTAAAATTATTTAAAATTAAGTTTTTCATCAAATAAATGGTTTATAAGAGTATATCCCTCCTCTACTATGAGTCCGGTGCTTGTAGCCGAACTTTCAGAGTAGGTATTTAGATTACCGGAATACTCGTTTTTGCTGCTATATAACATAAAAGGTATAGCTGCATTTGTATGTGTTCGTATACATAGTGGAGTAGGGTGGTCAGGCATTATAAGAAGTCTATAATCTTCTTTTGCCTCATCCAGATTTGCAAGTAAAGGTTTTAAAAGTTTTTCATCTATCTGTTCTATAGCGCTTATTTTACCTGCCATATCACCTTGATGACCACATTCATCAGGGCCCTCAAGATGTATATATACAAAATCGTTGCCGTCTTCCAATAAAGTTTTAGTTGCGGCATCTAATTTACCCTTATAGTTAGTATGAAGAGTACCGGTAGCACCGTCTACATCTATACTTGTCATCTTAGAGCCTATAGCCATTCCTTTTTAATAAGTCAACAGCAGAAATCATACTTCCTTTTAAACCGGTTTTTTCGGTAAAATTTTGCAAATTAGGTTTAGTTCCTTCTCCCCATAGCCAGATTGAATTTGCAGGATTTAAGCCTTTTTCCATTCTTGCTAAATTTATAGGATGATTTTTTTAAGTAAATCATAGCTTTTTTTCATTAAGTCTAAAAGCTTAGGATTTTTAGGTAAGTAAGAGTTTATATTTTTATTTAAAATATCATGAGGTGGGGTTAATTCTTGATTAACAGAGCCATTTTTCCCATATAAGGCAATGTCTATAGCTAACTCCTGAGTAGAAGTGGAAAAGTTCATTTCCAAGTTCACTTTCGACACTATTTATAAGTTCTTTAGCTTCCTCAGAGCTTATTTCACCTGCACTATAATCCAACATAATTTTATCTTCATAAGCCTCTTCGTCAGATAAGGTAACAACATTGCAACGAATCGCAACATCGGTATCTTTTAAGTCTATTCCTATACTTAGGGCTTCCAGTGGAGAACGACCGGAATATGAGACTTTAGGATCATAGCCTAAGGCGCTAAGATTTGCCACATCTGAACCGGGTTTATATCCCTCGGGAACAGTTTTTCACAAGTCCAAGTATGGAATGGGGAACCAGTGAATCCATACAAGGTTTATTTGCCACATCTAAAGGTGTTTTATTACCTAATTCTTTTATAGGTAAGTCGGCCATTCCATCTCCTAAAAAGCAGAATATATTTCATAAATTTTTCTCCTCATATATTATTTTTATATATATAAAATATTGTTTTTAAAGACAAAGAACTTTAGTAAATTAGGTCTGTTCTTAATTATAAAGTATATAACAAAAAAATACTATAAAGACAAGCAGGCTTACTTTACTTTCATATTTTTGCTATGTTAAACTGTAAAAAGTAATATTATTGAAAAAAACGAATGGAAAAAAAGGTATGAATAAAAAAATTAAAACAGAAGCAGTTGACCACTTATTTGAGGCAATACTTAATTTACAAAAATGAAGAAGAGTGCTATACTTTTTTTGAAGATGTTTGTACAATAAATGAAATCTTATCTATAGCACAAAGATATGAAGTAGCCAAAATGCTAAGAGAAAAGAAAACATATTTAGAGATAGCTAATAAAACAGGGGCTTCGACAGCCACTATAAGTAGAGTTAATCGTTCTCTAAATTATGGAAGTGACGGTTATGATATGATATTTACCAGATTGGGGTTTTAAATTTGCTTAAATGAGAAAAAAATTATATATATATATTAACAACAGCGTGTTTATTTTTTTGTTATTTTTCCAAAAAGAAATATAGTTGATATAGACTATTCTCAGGCGTTTAAACCTAGATATGTATATACAAGTTCTAGTGTTGATAAAGTAGATGAAAAATATACTAAATTCAGGCATTTCTTTGTATGATTATCAGTGGTATAAAAAAAATAAGGGAAAAAGCCTTGGCTCTTGTTTATATGTCAAAGGGTATAGAAACAGTTTCCGGTATATTGGGTGGTGATAATAAATATACTATAGGAACTTATCTTGTAGACTCTAAATACGGTTTTGATATAAATTTAGAAAAGGCTTGGGGAGTTTATGATAATATACAGGAAAAGAGAAAGGTAGTAGTTGCCGTTATAGATACGGGAATAGATATATATCACGAAGACTTAAATACAGGAATTTGGATTAATAAAAACGAAGTAATAAACGGCTTAGATGATGATAATAACGCTTATATAGATGATATAAACGGATGGAATTTTATAGATAATAATAATTTGGTGTATACCGGTGAAAAAGAAGCGCATGGAACACACGAAGCCGGTATTATAGCCGCCACGTGGAATGGTTTTGGTATAAGCGGTATATCTGATAGTGAGCAGGTAAAAATAATGCCGCTTAAGATATTAGACGGTAATAGTGGAAGAGGAAATGGTAAAGCTATAAAAAATGCTATTTTATATGCAAAAAGAAAAAAAGGTGCAAATATAGTTAATCTTAGCTTGACAAGTTCTGATTATGATAGTGAATTATATAACATAATGAGAGATAGCAATATGTTATTTGTTATTGCTAGTGGTAACGGAGAGGCAGGCAAGGGCTTTGATATAGATGCAAAAAAAGTCTATCCGGCCGCTTTTGATTTAGATAATGTGATAAGTGTTGCAAATATGAATATAGATGGAAACTTGGAGGAAAGCTCCAATTATGGAAAAAAAGTTCAGTTGATATAGCGGCACCCGGTAATTTTATACTTTCTACATTGCCAAACAATAAGTACGGAATAAAATCAGGTACTTCTATGGCTGCGGCAGTAGTTAGCGGCGTAGCGGCTCTTACATACAGTGCCAGACCGGATATGGATATAAAATATTTAAAAAGAGGCTATATTAAATGGTGGTATTAAAGATGAAAAAAATTAAAAAGATAAAAATACTTACATCTTCTTATATAGATGCATTTAATACAATAACTTATAAAAAGATAGGGGATATGATGTCTAAGCTAAATGGAGATTGGGAAGAGGCTTTTAAGAGGGGAGTTTAAAAAAAGCCGTATTATAAAGAGTTATATTATTTTTATAAAAAAATGAATATGAAACAAAACAAATATTTCCACCTTTTGAAGATTTGTTTTCGGCTTTTCATTTTACAGCTTTAAAAAGACGTAAAAAGTTGTTATTTTTAGGACAGGACCCATATCATAATGATGGACAGGCACATGGACTTAGTTTTTTTCAGTAAAACCGGAAGTTGCTATTCCTCCATCTTTACTTAATATATATAAAGAACTACAGGCTGACTTAGGGACTTACATACCGGATAACGGTTATCTTCTTAAATGGGCAAAAGCAAGGTGTATTTTTTTATTAAATGCAGTTCTTACTGTTAGAGCCCATAATGCAGCCTCACATAGTAATAAGGGTTGGGAAAAATTTACAGACGCAGTCATAGAAATACTTAATAAAGAGGACAGACCTATAGTATTTTTGTTATGGGGTAGATTTGCTAAGGAAAAAGCTAAAATGTTAAATAATCCTAAGCATTTAGTTTTAACAGCGGCACATCCAAGTCCTTTATCTGCTTATAACGGTTTCTTTTGCCTGTAAGCATTTTAGCAAGACAAATGAGTTTTTGACAAAGAATAATATAGAACCTATAGATTGGCAAATAGATAATTTGAAAGGGTAAATTAAAGTGATAGAGATAATTAAGGTTATTTTACTTGGAATAATAGAAGGTTTTACGGAATGGCTTCCTATCAGCTCTACGGGGCATATGATAATATTAAATGATTTGATAAAGCTTAATGTATCGGCAGATTTTAAAACTATGTTTTTTGTTGTTATACAATTAGGAGCTATTTTAGCAGTCGCACTTATGTATTTTAATAAGTTAAATCCTTTCTCAAAAAGAAAAAGTGAAAAAGCTAAATTGGCTACTTGGAGAGTATGGATTAAAATATTTATTGCCTGTTTACCTGCAGGTTTATTGGGTTTATTTTTAGATGATTGGTTGGATGCACATCTTTACAATGGCTATGTTGTTGCTACAATGCTTATATTATACGGAATAGCTTTTTATATATTTGGAGATGAGAAACGAAAAATAAGATACCTAGAATAGAAAAAAAGTAGGTAGAATAGATTATAATACGGCTCTTTATATAGGGGCATTTCAGGTTTTTAGCTTTAATTCCCGGTACATCCCGTTCGGGAGCTACCATACTTGGAGCTATGATACTTGGTTGTTCCAGAGTAGCGGCTACAGAATTTTTCATTCTTTTTAGGCTTACCTCTTATAGCGGCGGCTAGTTTGCTGAAATTAATTAAGTTTGGCTTTAATTATAGCTTTATAGAATTGGTTTATCTTTTTGTAGGCTTGTTGGTTTCTTTTTATAGTTGCTTTTTATAACGGTTAATTATTTTTCTTGACTTTATAAAGAAGAATAATTTTTAAGATTTTTTTGGAATATATAGGATAGTCCTTGGTATTATTGTGCTGATATGGTACTTTGTCAGCTCTATGTTAGTAGGATAAGAAAAAAAATTTATTATATTTAAGTGTTTAAAAAAAGTAAGAAAACAAAAAAAATATTCGGTAAAAATGAGTTTGGGCACAAAAATAATTTTTATTATTATAGGCTTTCCCCTTAATTATTGTTTTATCCCTTAAAAATATGCTATATATTAAGGGATAAAAAAAGAATTATAAGGGAAAAAAATCAATGAGAAATTTTAATTACTCTAAAATTAAAGATAAAAAAATGGGATTCTGAAGTGCTTGGTTTAGTTGCTTCAATTTATAAATATCAGGGTAAACAGGAACTCTATTTGAAACAAAAAAACCGGAAGAATTAAATAAACTCATAGAAGTAGCAAAGATTCAAAGTACCGAAGCTTCAAATGAAATCGAAGGAATTGTAACAACAAGCGTGAGACTTAAACAATTAGTGGAAGAAAAGACAAGTCCAAGAAATAGAAATGAACAGGAGATTGCAGGATATAGAGATGTACTAAATATTATTCATGACAGTTTTGATGCTATTCTTATTTCAAAGAATTATATTCTACAAATGCACAAGATTATGTTTAGCCATATGAATAACCCGATAGCAGGACGAACAAAAAATGTACAAAATTACATCAGTGCAACTTATCCGGATGGGCATACAGAAGTTTTATTCACACCACTTTCACCTTTTGAAACTCCTGAGGCCTTGGATAAGGTATGTAATGAATATAATAAGGTTATTGGTAATTTGGAATTAGAACCTCTTATAGCTATTCCAATTTTCATTCATGATTTTTTATGTATTCATCCATTTAATGACGGTAATGGTAGAATGAGCAGATTACTAACAACGCTTTTATTATACAGGAGTGGATTTTACGTAGGTAAATATATCTCACTTGAGGCACTAATTGCCAAAAAAATAAATCTGCCTATTATGATACATTGAGACAGACCCGGAATCTATTGGCATGAAGAAAATGAGGATATATTACCATTTTTTTGAAGTATATATTAGGAACAATTCTTGCTGCATATAAAGAGTTTGAAGATAGATTTTTCTATTATAGAAGAAAAAAACTTCCTGCCGTTGAACTGGTGAGAAAAAGCGATTTTTACATAAACTTGGAAGATTTACTAAACAAGATATTATAGAACTTTGCCCATCACTAAGTTTAAGCTCAATTGAAGGAGCATTAAGAAAAATTGATAGCTGAAGGTGAAATTAAAAGAGAAGGCGTGGGAAGAGCTACAAAGTATATACGGTTAAAATAAAGATTCCTTAAAAATAATATCAGATTAAGGGGGCATATGATAATATTTAGATTAAGCTTATTACTTCCAATACTTATTTGTTTATATATTTTAATTTCGTTATTTAAAAAGTAATGGAAATATCTTATCAGGCTTTTAATACTTTAGATGAAGAAAAAAACTGGCATTGATAAGGCTTGGTTATTTGGAAAAAAAGTGAAGCTTATGGTATTTTTTTAATGATATTAACATTAGTGCTAGGATTATTTTTTAAGCTTTTTTTGTAAATGCTAAATATGTGAATATAGTATATGTAGTTACTTGGATTGTATTTTTTTGCGATAATAGTTTTAGGAATATTATTTATAAATTTGTGGATATATATAAAGACCAGATTTTTGAAAGATGGAGATGTATACTTACTAAATAATACTTGATACAATCTAGTTTTTGAAAAATATTAAAAAAATAAGTTTTATCATTATTTTTTTACGAAGTAAATATGGCTTTTTTTGTTAAAGGTTGATATTATTACAATAGAAAATTTGAGGATAGTTTAGAATATCATAAATAAAAATTCCTTAAAAAAACAATATCAGATTAAGGGAGCATATGATAATAATATCTTCATTATTGAAAGGATATAAAGTTACAGAGATTGCAGATGAATTGTATGATAAGTATAAAAAAATAATAAAAAAATATTTGAAATATAAGAAAGCAGTATTCATTTGTTCAATATTGGATACATGTAGCAAGTTAGAACAATTAGGAGTAATCAGACAGTTGGAGGTGATTTGTCATGAAATATTTTTTTATGGTCGTGGATTATATTATACCTATTCTAATGATTATTTCACCTCCATGGTGGAAAAAAATAGCCAATGGTGGTATTAACAGGTATTCAGGAATGAGGACTTCTTTGTCAATGAAAAACGAAGAAAACTGGAAGAAAGCCAATTTGCTATGTGGAAAAATATTATTTTAGAGTAGGGATAGTTTTATTTATTTTTGGTTTTTTTATAAGATACATTAAAGTAGTTCCTATGGAATGGAATTCTCTGATTACTACATCTATTTGTATCGTTAGTATGATTGCATTAACGGTGTTTGTAAATAATAAGATTAAAGAAGGGTAGTTTTTGTATTAAATGTGATTACGGATTTTTTTGAAGATAATTAATAGGATTTATATTAAATTATTAGCGGAGTTGAGAGCTTCTGCAAGAGCGAAAATCACCGTAGTAAGACGGTGTATCTTTGCACCCTTTGAAAAAAAGGGAGAGAAGATATCTGTCATCATAAAGATACTAAAATAAAAAAATTAAATATAAAAAAATATTGCTTAAAGGTATTTAATATTCTATAATTGCCAAGTTTAGCACTTATAAAAAGTAAAAAAACAGTCTTAATCCTGATATTTTAAGGGTTTAGGCTGTTTTTTTATTTTGCTCAGATATGTATTATTTTTTTCTTGTTTCTTAGAATACATATTGATGTAAATATTATATTTATGTACATAATGCAATTTCTTAAAGGTTGATATTATTACAATAGAAAAATTTGGGGATAGTTTAGAGTATCATAAATAAAACTCTAAAGCTTAAAAGGTTGCTCAGTGATGAGTTTGGAGAAAATGAAAAAAATAATAAATAAAAAAATAAAAATTATGGTATATAATAGATATAAATGAACAAAAATACAGAAAAAAATAAGTTGTATAAAATAAATAGTAGAAATATATATATATTCAGTAATAAATTTAAAAAAATAATGATAAAAAAATAATATTGATAATTTAGAGGAATATTGTTATATTTGAATAAAAGGTAAAAAAAGTTAAGCTTTTTATAAGATAATGAGGGGTGAGTCCGATGTATTAGTAAAGAATAGATGTGTGCATTTATCATCAATCTAAAAAAACAAAATTAATATTATTTTAATAATGAGAAAGGAGTATTGTATAGTATATTAAGGTTGATATACTATATATAAAGTTATATAAAGAAATAGATAATATGCCAATATCAGTTGATGATAAGGAGATTAATGAGGATAAAGTGAAAATAATATATGAAAAAAATAATTTTTGAATAGGAGTCAAGCTATGTCTGCATTTATAATGAGATTTTTTTACAAGTTTAGCTATATTTACTCTGGGTTTTTGGCCGACAAATATATTATCACCCCCAAGGATAAGTTAGATAAAAATTATAATAGGGATAGTAGAAACTACAGGCAAATATTATCAAAGTGAGATACATTGGTATGATGAAAGCTTAAACGAAGTATATAAAACTAAGTTACCGTATGCCGCTTTGGGAACTCATTTTTAGAAAACCATTTTACTTGGATAATGAAATATATATGATACCTAAGGGTACAGGTGTATTGTATGATCCTAATATAGTTATAAGTATAAATTTAAAAAAACCTAAAAAGTAAAAAGCTTATCCATTTAATAATTGGGACTATAATGATGTTGTAGCGATAGATGACAGCATATATACAGTTTGTACCTTGCCGCTTGATACATATATTGAAAAAGTATAATAAAAAAAGCAAAAAAATAATAAGATTATTACTTTAGATAAAAGCATATATATATTCTATGTATGCTTGTAATAATAGGATATTTGCTTTTTACAAAAAAAGTATTATGATGGAATAGATAAGCTGGAGTTGAATATATTTGATAAGGATTTGAACTTGTTAAAAAAACATACAGCTACATGAATATACTACAAGTAGTTATAAATATTATGAAGATGATAAGTATATATACACAGTAATAAGTAGTGATAAGAAGAATGCCGGTATACTGAAAAATTAATAAATTTGATTACTCCATGAATATAATAGCAGATGTAGGTAAAGATTCGGATACAATATATCATTATAATGATAAGTTTATAGTAACTGAGTTTGATCCGTTATATTCTGAAGGTGATATTATAAATATTTTAGATGAAGAAGGAAAAAAACTATAGATAGGAAGCACTTGGGTAATACATTACGTTTAACAGGTATATATAAGGATAAATTTATAGAATGTGATGGTGAAAAAAAATTCGTTTATATAATCTAAACAATTTTGAATTAATTACAGAACGTATTATAACTAAGGATATCAGAGATTATTCTTATATGACGTCTTTGATAATACGCTAAGATTAATAGAAATAGAGCGAATCTATACTAGTTGGAGGTATTTGAGATTTTTTTAAAATGGCATTACGAATTAAGTTTTTGTGAAAAAAATTATAATCTTGGTATTATTGTGCTGATATGGTACTTTGTCGGCTCTATGTTAGTAGGATAAAAATATTTTTTTGTGTTTAAGTATTTAATAAAAATTAAATATAAAAAAATATTGCTTAAAAGGTATTTAATATTTTTATAATGTAAAAAAACATAAATGGGAGGAAGATATGAAAAAAATATCTTTAGTGATCGGTGCGTTTGTACTTTCAAGTATGCTCTTAGGAGCTTGTAGCAGTGGTGCAAATACTGCAAATAATCAAAGCAAAGAAACAGTAGCCGAGTCTACTGCAGAGGAAACAAAAAAAGAGGAGGCAGTATCTAATCAAATTTTTGTTTAACGGTTCATCAACCTTAGCTCCGGTTATAAGTAAGATTGCTACAGATTTTAATGAAACCTATGTTACTTGGAATAAGTACAAAGAAGGATTACCTGAGAAAGATATAGCTATTTATGTTTCAACAGGCGGTTCAGGTCAAGGTGTAAAAAGCGGTTATAGATGGGACAGCTAATTTTGGTATGCTTGCTCGTGGTGTAAAAGATGAAGAAAAAGAGAAGATAGCAGATTATAAAGAGTATCAAGTTGGTATAGATGCTCTCACTGTAGCGGTAAATCCTGAAAATCCGGTATTATCAGTATTAGATAATTTAAGTAAGGAGCAAATAATAAACTTATTCTCAGGAGAGTATAAAACTTGGAAAGATTTAGATGCAAGTTTACCTGAAGAAGAAGTTACTGTAGTAACAAGAGATATAAATGGTGGAGCTCATGAGGTATTCCAAAAGAAGATAATGGGCGATAAAGAGGTTAAGCTTGATACTATACAAGCCGCTTCCATGGGAGAATTGGTACAAACTATAATAGATAATAAATTTGCTATAGGTTATGCTTCTTTTTGGTGTAGCTAATAGAAATGCAGGAAAGATTGTTCCATTAAAGGTTGATGGAGTAGAAGCAAATGCAGAAAATATTTTTAAATGGTTCTTATATAATTCAAAGACCTTTATTGCTTATCAAATCAGGAGAATTAAGTGAAACAGAGCAAGCCTTTATTGATTTGGTACTTGGAAGCGAAGGACAGAAAGTAGTTTCAGACATGGGCTTTATTCCAATGAATAAATAGTTATTAGAAAGGGAGTTATAAACTCCCTTTTTGTTGTAGAAAAAAATAGTGCAGGTTGAAAATGAGAAAAAAATTAAAAGATTATTTTTTTGGAATAATACGATTAGATTATTTTCGTATGTTTCTATTTTTAATATTTATAGTAATAGTTTCATATTTTTTTATTAATAGTTTGCCGGCTCTTACAAAACTTGGTTTGAATATGTTCGATCCCAAATCCACTTGGAGACCGACTAGTGAAACACCTAGCTATGGATTGATACCTATTATATGTGGAACTGTTTTTTTGTCAGCTTTTATGCTGTTATTTTAGCTTTGATATTTGGATATATACTAGCTATATTTGTTAGTTTTTATACTAAAAAAAGATGATATCTGATATAGTATTAATGATGACAGATGTTTTTAGCAGGTCTACCTTCTGTTATATTTGGTTTTATAGGACTAAGTTTATTAGCTTATACTTTTGTTAATATATTTAAGTTAAGTAAAAGGTCAGTGTGTCTTGCTTGCAATACTAATTTTAGCTATTATGTTATTACCCTTTATAGTATCAAATTGTTATGAACAAATAGAACTTATAAAAAAAGGAATATCTGGCTAATGCACTTTCTTTAGGTTTATCAAAGGAATATGTAATTGTAAAAAAATAATATTACCATTATCAAAAAAATGCAATTTTTGAGTTCTATAATGCTCGCTTTTTGGTAGAGCATTGGGAGAAACAATGGCTGTTATGATGCTTATAGGAAATTCACCTATATATCCCAGTTTTCTAAAAAGGTCTCAAACAATAGCAGGCTTGACAGCTTTTAGAGCTTGGAAGTATAGAGTATGGAAGTTTACATTTATCCGTTTTTATATGTTGCTAATTTAGTTTTATTATTACTTCTATTAATAAGCTATCTTTTTGGGATATTTTTTTGGAAAGTTGGTAAAAAAATATGATTAAAATAAAAAGATAAATTACTAGCTCTAATTATAAAAAAATAATATCAATATCGGTCTTGATATCTATTTTTTTATTTATATTCATATTTTTTTAAAAAGCTAAGCCTATATTAAATTTCGGTTTTTTTGATATCTAAACCAAGCTCTGATTTATCTAAAGACAGTGGTGGAATATTTCCGGCTTTAGTTGGAACATTATACCTAGGCTTATTAGCAGGAGCCTTAGCCGGTATTTTTTTCTTTATCATTGGCTATATATACAGTTTTTTTATAAAAAAATAATAAGATTCTTGATTTTTACAGTATTTTTTTATTATCAGGTATACCGTCTATTATATATGGCTTATTCTATTATTCATTTTTTTAATATACGGGCTTAGACTTAGCAGAGGTTTATTTATATCCGGTATAACAATAGCAACTATGATTTTACCCTTTATAGTAATTAGGGTAAAAAAAGATACTTTTATATTATAAAGAAAAATTTTTTTATCTTCAGGCCTTATCTCTAGGTTTATCGAGAGAGTATACTATTATTAATATAATACTGAAACTTGCATCTACAGAGATAGTTATGAGTATTATACTTGCCATGTCTTACGGAATAGGTGCAGTTGCTCCTATAATATATACCGGAGCGGTCATAAGTGCAGGAGTACCAAAAAGTATTAATGCACCATTCATGTCCTTGGCTTATCATCTGTATATTTTAGTAAATAATGGTTTTTTTCGCTTAATTATGCTTATGGAAGTGCTTTTTGTACTTATATCTATGATTATATTAATTCATATTATCTCAAAAAAATCTGTATAAGCTTATCAAGGAGGAGAAATGATAGAAATTAGAAATCTAAATGCAGGATACAAAAAAAGAAATTATTAAAAAAATATGAATCTCAGCTTGAAAGAAAATAATATAGTAGCTATAATCGGTAGTTCGGGTTGCGGAAAGAGCACTTTTTCTAAAAATCAATAAATAGATTAATAGAAGAAGAGGGTGGATATGTAAGAGGCGAATTTTTATTTAAAGATAAGAATTTATATAAATTAGATAAGTCTGACCTAAGAAAAAAATAGTATCTATGGTGTTGCAAAATATTATAGTCTTTCCGGGAAGTATAGAAAATAATATTTTAGATATAATAAAATATCATAATGTGGTAGCTAAAAATGGGAGATTGGAATATGCAAAAGATATCTTAAAAAAAGGTAAATCTTTGGGAGGAAGTAAAGGATAAATTACAAGAAAGTGCCGGAAATTTATCGGGGGACAAAAAAACAAAGATTAGCTATAGCAAAAAGCTTTATCTACAGGTTCTAAAAATACTTTTTATTAGATGAGCCTTGTTCAGCTTTTGGATATAAAAAAAATACTGTAGAAATAGAAAAAAAGCTTACTTGATATAAAGAAGGAATGTAGCATACTCATAGTTACTCATAATCTTGCACAAGCTAGACGAATAGCAGATACTATAATATATATGGAAGCAGGAGAGATAGTTGAAGTAGCAGAGAAAAAAATGATTTTTTTGCTTCCCCACGAGTGAGGGTGCGAAAAGAATTCTTAAAAATATTTGGATTAAAAATATAGATTATAATATTAATATTTTTTTCTACCTACTTGTAAAAGCATATATAAATGTGCTAATATTATACCTTATTATAATAAAAACGACTAAAAAGTCAGAAAGAGGTACGTATGGCATTAATTATTCCGAAAAACTATGATCCAGTGTTAAGTGTAAAGCAGACACAAGAAGCTATAAAAATACATTAGGGACACATTCCAAAAAAAGAATTCGGTAAAGAGATGAATCTTGAAAGAGTTTCAGCCCCTTTATTCGTTTCAAAATCCAGTGGACTTAATGATAATCTTAATGGAATAGAAAGACCGGTAGCATTTGATATAAAAGCAGTACCTGGAGAAGACTATGAAGTAGTGCAATCCCTAGCAAAGTGGAAAAGAATGGCCTTGCATGAATATGGTTTTAAGCCGGGTGAGGGCTTATATACTAATATGAATGCTATAAGAAGAGATGAAGACTTGGATAATTTACATTCTTGTTATGTAGACCAATGGGATTGGGAAAAAGTAATTACAAAAGAAGAAAGAACAAAAGAAAAGCTGGAAGAGGTAGTAAGAACCATTTTCAAAGTTATTAAGCATATGGAGCATGAAGTTTGGTATAAATACCCTGAGGCTGTAAATCATTTGCCTAAGGACATATATTTTATTAGCAGTGAAGAATTAGAAAAGCTTTATCCTGATAAAACTCCAAAAGAGAGAGAAAATGCTATAACTAAGGAAAAAGGTTGTGTATTTGTAGAAAAAATAGGTGGAGCTCTGGCAAATGGTAAGCCACATGATGGAAGAGCACCCGATTATGATGATTGGAATCTAAATGGAGATATATTATTTTGGTTTGAAAATCTAAATCAAGCATTAGAGATATCCAGTATGGGTATAAGAGTAGATGAAGATGCCTTAGATAGACAACTTAGTATAGCCGGTTGTGATGATAGAAGAAATCTTCCATATCATAAAATGCTTTTGAATAAAGAACTACCATATACTATAGGTGGTGGAATAGGACAATCACGCTTATGTATGTTACTTTTAAAAAGAGCACATGTAGGAGAGGTTCAAGCCAGTGTATGGCCTATAGAAATGATAGAAGAATGTAGAAAAAATAATATTACATTATTATAGCTTAGAAAGAGGAGCTTATGGAAACTAAGATTATAAAAGTAGATAGAGATAAGCTTAAATTTAATAAAGATTATTATGATGCTGCCTTTAGCGAGGCAGCTATAATCATAAATAAGGGTGGATTAGTGGCATTTCCTACAGAGACTGTATATGGCTTGGGGGCAGATGCTACTAATCCTTTTGCCTCTAAAAGGATATATGAGGCAAAGGGACGACCTAGTGATAATCCTTTAATTATACATATTTATGATTTGGAGCAAATTAAAGATTATGCTGGAGAGATACCTGACATAGCTTATGTTTTTAGCAAAAAGGTTTTGGCCCGGCCCACTTACTATGATATTAAAAAAAGAAAGATATTATACCAAGTGAAACCTCAGGGGTTTAGATACAGTAGGTATAAGAATGCCTAGTGATGAGGTGGCTAGAGAGTTTTTGAAATATACTTCCGTAGCTGTAGCCGCTCCCAGTGCAAACAAATCGGGTAGACCCAGTCCTACCTTAGCAAGTCATGTTTATGAAGATATGAATAATAAAATAGATATGATAATAGATGCAGGAGATGTAGAAATAGGTCTTGAATCTACGATAGTAGATTTAACAGGCGAGCATTTAGTTATACTTAGGCCGGGAGCTATAACACTTGATATGTTAAGAGAAATAGATAAAGCCGCTTACATAGATGAAGCGATTTTGAAAAAGCCTGATAAAAATCTTATTCCTAAAGCACCGGGTATGAAATATAGACATTATGCACCTAAAGCTAAGTTAAGCATTATAAATGCAAGTGAAAAAGATTTTAAAAACTATGTAGAAGAGGTTATAGAGCTAAATCATAGTAAAAAAATAAAAAAAGGTAGGGACTTATTTTAAGTAAAGAAAATAAAGAGAGCTTTAAAGCTGATGAAATAGAATATATAGGTTCTAGAGATAATGAAGAAGAGATAGCACATAATTTATTCGCTATATTAAGAAATTTTTGACAATAAAGATATAGATATTATCTATAGTGAGTGCTTTGATAATAAAGACTTAGGACTTGCAATTATGAATAGATTAACCAAGGCGGCAGGATATGATATAGTAGAATTATCTACTTAGTAGTGGGAAATTTAAGTAGAGAGTAATAAGAAAGGAAATGTTGTATACAAAAATACAATATGCAATATAAAGAATATGAAGATAAGTATGAATATAAGAGCCGGCTCAAAAGTTGGTACAGGATTTAAAATGGGAATATCAGATAAACAAATAGGTATTAATCTAGCTATTATCTTTGCAACAATTCTGATAAGTAAATTTATAAGTTTATATTTTTGAATCAAAAAAAGAGATTAGGAGGTACTATGTCTAAAAAGAGAAGATTTTTATAACCTGGGATGAATATTTTTATGGGAGTAGCTAAATTTAGTGCTTTTTCGTTCAAAAAGATCCTAATACTCAAGTAGGTGCTTGTATAGTAAGTGATGATAATAAGATACTTTCTATGGGTTATAACGGTTTTCCAAGAGGTTGTGCAGACGATGTATTTCCTTGGGGAAGAGATAATAGTGAAAATGATCCATATAACTCTAAGTATTTATATGTAACGCATAGTGAGTTAAATGCCATCTTAAATTATAGAGGTGGGAGTCTTGAAGGAAGTAAATTATATGTAACCTTATTTCCTTGTAATGAATGTGCAAAAGCTATTATACAAGCAGGTATAAAAACGGTAGTGTATGCGGAAGATAAATATGCGGATACAGATGTGGTAAAAGCGAGTAAGCGTATGCTAAATGCCGCCGGAGTTAGATATTATGAGTATCAAGCTACAAATAAGGTTATAAAAATACAAGTTTAGTAATATTGTAAGAGGAAAGAAATGAGAGAGAGTAAGGCTAAAAGAGCTGAGAGAGTTTCCAGAATATTGGAAAAATTGGACAGGGAATATGGTACGGATTTTCGTTGTTATCTAGACCATGAAAATACTTGGCAATTATTATTTGCAGTTATTTTAAGTGCTCAATGTACAGATGCAAATGTAAATAAGGTAACCCCTAATTTATTTAGGAAGTTTCCCAGTTTAGAGGCTTTTGCAAATGCCAATTTAAAAGATGTGGAAGAAGCTATACGTTCTATAGGCTTATATAGAGGTAAAGCAAAAAATATTATCGCCAGTGCGAGAAGATTAGTCGAAGATTTTGGTGGGGAAGTTCCTTCAGATATAGAAAGTCTGACATCCTTGCCGGGTGTGGGAAGAAAAACTGCAAATGTAATACGAGGTAATATTTATCATATACCAAGTATAGTAGTTGATACACATGTTAAGAGAATAAGCAATAAATTGGGCTTAGTAAGTAGTGAAGATCCGGTAAAAATAGAGATGGAGCTTATGAAAGTCTTACCAAAAGATCATTGGATAACATGGAATATAAATATAATAACATTAGGAAGAAATATATGTATAGCTAGAAGAGAAAAATGTTCCGAGTGTTTCCTTGCGGAGGACTGTCCTAGTGCAAAGATATAATGATTATGTATGTATAGATTTAGAAATGACTGGTCTTAGTGTGAGAAAAAGAGAAATAATAGAATTTGCAGCCATAAAAGTTAGAAATGGTAAAATACTTGATACTATGACGGCTCTTGTTAAGCCTAAGATTGCTCCGGAAGAAAAAATAATGGAACTTACAGGCATTACAAATGAGATGTTGAAAAAAATGAGAAAGGTATAGAAGATAAATTGCCTATATTTTTTTGAATTTTTATAGGTGAAGATATACTTTTGGGACATAATATTTTATTTGATTATTCTTTTTTTAAAAAAAGCAAGTATAGACATGGATTTGGAGTTTGAAAAAGGGAATAGATACTTTCAATATTTGTAAATATTTAATGCCGGATAATGAAAAATAAAAGTTTAAAAAAATGCTTGTGAATATTATGATATAGAAGTAGATAAAAAGCCATAGAGCCTATGCAGATGCTTATAATACTCATTTACTATATCAAAAGTTATTGGTTTTTGGAAGCGGAGGATAAGCTTTTTTTGAACCTAAGTCTCTAAAAATATAAATATAAAAAAAGGAAAGATTAGCAAGTAATAAAGAAAAAAAGAACACTTGATAAAATTATTAAATTATCATAAAATTAAGTTTGATTTTTGAAGTGGATAAATTGAGCCTTAGTGAGTTATCACGAATAAGAGATAATATAATTTTTAAATTATGGAAAGATGAAGGGGAAAAGAAAATGAAGAAAAACAGAAAAAGACAAATTATATCCGGAGTAATTGCAATTTTATTAATTTTAGGAATGATAGTTCCAACTGTACTTATTTCATTACAGGGGATTATAAGATAAGATGAGAGCCGGAAAAAGTTTTAGGTATAGCAGTTTTTTTGCTACCTTGTTTGCTATGTTTAGCTTTTAGAGAGGTTAAGGCTTTTTACCATTCCTGAGGGATTAAACTTTAATAATAATAGCTTGGCAGGTTTAAATGAAGAAGAGGCAAAAAAACTTTATAGAAGATAAGTATAAAGAAGAGCAGGAAAGAAAAAAATAAAAAAATAGATTTAGGCAAGGCAGTATTAGAAGTAAAATATGGAGATATAAGTAGTGAAAAAGAGAGCTTAGAAAGTATTTTTGCAAGTATTGAGCCCTATATCTCATCAAATGTGGTAAAAAGATTTGAGTACAAAGAAAGCTTGGAAAAAAAGAAGCTATAGATTTGAATGTAGATTTAAAGGCTGATAAAGAAAGTTTCAAAAAAAACTCGTAGGAGAAAAAAATATCCTGAATTAGCAAGTGCCTCAGAGGCTATAGACGCAAAAAAATAGAAAAGAGTAGGCGATAAATTTGTTATAACAAAGGAAAAAGATGTGCAGACTATTGATTTAGATGAAACTTTTTCTTTGTTGGAGGATAAATTAAAAGAAAGTTTGTCTGATATAGATATAGTCGCCGCTATTACCACGAAGGAAGCAAAAAAATAAAAGAAAAAGATTTAGAAAGCATAAAAGATATATTAGGAACTTATACTACTAATTTTGGCAGTTCGGCAGCAGCCAGAGCGAATAATATAGCTGTGGGAGCGGCTAAAATTAACGGTTCTGTGCTTATGCCGGGTGAAACTTTATCAGGATATGAACTTATGCATCCATTTACAATAGCTAACGGATATAAGACTGCAGGAGCGTATTCTAATGGGCAAGTAATAGATAGTGTAGGGTGGTGGGGTATGTCAAATAGCTACGACCTTATATAATGCCTCTCTTAGAGCCGAGATAGGTATAAAACAAAGAAATAACCATTCTATGACTGTAAGCTATGTTCCTGCAAGTAGTGATGCCGCTATAGCGGGAACTGTAAAGGATTTAAAAATAACTAATACTTATGATACACCTATATATGTAGAGGCCTTTGTTAATAATAGAAATTTGACTTTCAATATTTGGGGCAAGGAAACTCGAGCTAAAAATAGAACTATAGAGTTTATACCTGAGGTACTTGGTGAAACTGCCATGGGAGTTACTTATCAAAATGATGCAAGCTTACCTCTAGGTAAAGAAATAAGAGTATCTACAGGACATAATGGCAGGGTATCAAAGCTTTGGAAAGTGGTCAAGCTTGATGGCGTAGAAAAAGAAAGAAGTTTAGTTTCTTCTGATAAATACAATATGTCAAATAGTATTGTAAGGAGAGGAACAGGTGTGGTACAAGCAGTACCGGAGCAAAACTCGGGGCAAACTACAGAAACGCAAGCAACTACAACTACAGAAGTTACAGAGCCTAATATTACTACTGTGCCTACACAAGATTTGGAGTAGAAATGTCTTATTTTGAAAAAAAAGATATAGTAGCTATATTTTGTGCCGGTGAAAGTGGAGTTAAGGATATAGTAGAATCTAAGTACGAAGATTTGTCAAAGGTTTACCCTAAAAGAATCTTGGATAAGCTTATAAAAACAGCAATATTTGATGAGAGCAAGTACGAAGAACTGAAAAGAATTTTAAGTTTGGAACTTTCGGCGGAAGATTTTATAGAGGTGGGTGAAAAAGGTATTTTAGCCGCTCTTTATAGCTATGCAAAAATCCGCAATAGAGGTCTTGAACTTAAAGTGAAATCTATTCCTGTAAGACAACTTGATATAGAAATTTGCGAATATTATTCTATAAATCCATATAGACTAAAAATCTAAGATGTTTTGCATATTAAGTGAAAAATTCTAATAGATTTATAGATGATTGCCAAACTATGGGTGTAAAAAGCCGCTCATATAGGATATATAACAAAAATATAAAGAGAAAAATAATCATAGATAAAGAAGAATTGCAACATATAGATAAACCCGTAAAGATGAGATATATAAGGTCTTGCAATAGTATGGAGGGAAGATGAGAGAAAGTATATTATCTGTTTTGGAAAAAAATAGCCGTATAGATATAAGGGAGCTTGCTATAATACTTGACTGTAAAGAGATTGACGTGGCAAATGAAATAGCACAAATGGAAAAAGAAGGTATCATTTGCGGCTATCATACCTTGATAAATTGGGATGCAACCAGTATAGAAAAAGTTTCAGCTTTAATAGAAGTAAAAGTTACACCTCAAAGGGGTATGGGTTTTGATAAAATAGCAGATAGAATTATGCAATATGATGAGGTTAATGCTCTGTATTTAATGAGTGGGGCTTATGATTTCACCTTGCTTTTAGAAGGAAGAAGTATGAAAGAAGTTGCTATGTTTGTATCGGATAAGTTGGCTCCTTTGGAATCTATACTTAGTACAGCTACACATTTTGTCCTTAAAAAATATAAAGATCATGGTACAGTTATAGGTAAAGAAAGACAAGATGAGAGGGAGTTGGTAAATTAATGAGAAATCCGTTGTCAGAGAAGATTACAAGTATCAAACCATCCGGAATAAGAAAGTTTTTTGATATAGTAACAACTATGGAAGGTGCTATTTCTCTTGGTGTTGGAGAGCCTGATTTTGAAACTCCATATTTTATCAGAGAGGAAGCTATATATTCACTTGAGAAGGGGAGAACATTTTATACATCAAACTCGGGATTAAAAGAACTTAGAGAAGAAATAGATAGATATTTGCAAAGAAAACTGAATATTAGCTATGACCCTATGACAGAGATAATAGTTACTGTGGGTGGAAGTGAGGGTATAGACATTGCTCTTAGAGCTATGTTAGATAATGGAGATGAGGTTTTAATACCACAACCAAGTTATGTCAGTTATGAGCCTTGTGTTATTTTGGCCGGTGGAAAACCGGTTATTATAGAACTAAAAAGTGATAATGATTTTAAACTCACTAAGGAGCAGGTTTTAGAAAAAATAACAGAAAAAACTAAGCTACTTGTTATGCCCTTTCCTAATAATCCTACAGGTTCTATTATGACTTATGAGGAGCTTGAAGAGATAGCTAAGATATGTATAGAAAAGGATATCTTTGTTCTTTCTGATGAGATATATTGTGAACTTACATATACCGGAAAGCATGCCAGTATAGCACAAGTTCCGGGTATGAAAGAAAGAACTATAGTTATAAATGGATTTTCTAAGTCTTATGCAATGACGGGTTGGCGTCTTGGTTATGCTTGCGGTCCTGAAATGATTATAAAGCAAATGACTAAAATACATCAGTTCGCAATAATGTGTGCACCAACTACAAGCCAATATGCTGCTGTTTTGGCATTGAGGGATGGCGACTTGGATGTGGCAAAAATGAGAGAATCTTATAATCAAAGAAGAAGATATTTAATAAATAGATTTAATGAGATAGGTATGGACTGTTTTGAGGCTGAAGGTGCTTTTTATGTATTTCCAAGTATAAAAAGATTTGGTCTTAGTAGCGAAGAATTTGCTACCAGGTTACTTATGGAAGAAAAGGTAGCTATAGTTCCGGGTACAGCATTTGGAGATTGTGGAGAGGGCTTTATGAGAATAAGTTATGCTTATTCATTAGAAAGACTTAAAGAAGCTTTAGATAGGATAGAAAGATTTGTTAGTAGGTTAAGAAATGATTAATATAGTTTTATATGAACCGGAAATGCCTGCGAATACAGGAAATATAGGAAGAACTTGTGTTGCAACTAATACCAGATTGCATCTAATAGAACCCTTAGGTTTTAAATTATCTCAAAAAGAAATAAAACGTTCAGGACTTGATTATTGGGATAAATTAGATGTAAAGGTTTATGCAGATTTTGCAACTTTTTTGGAAGAAAATCCTAGTGCTAGGGAAAATATATATTATGCAACTACTAAGGCACATCATGTATATTCTGATGTTAAATATAAAGATGAAGTATATATAATGTTTGGCAAGGAGAGTGCCGGTATACCGGAAGAGATATTGGCTAAAAATGAAAAAAGATGTATAAGAATACCTATGTGGGGAGATATTAGAAGTCTTAACTTGTCAAATTCTGTAGCTATTGTACTGTATGAAGCATTAAGGCAGAATGATTTTGAAAAAATGAGTTTAAAAAGGTGAATTACATAGGCTTAAATACTTAGAATAGAAGTAAAAAAATATATATTTATAATAAAAATTTCTTGCGTTAAATAAACTTTTATTATAGAATAGAGCATAAACGTTATTTAGGGAGGAAATTAGTAATGATTTCAGCTGGAGATTTTTAAAAATGGTCTTACATTAGAGATAGAAGAGGGGCAAGTATTCCAAATAATGGAGTTTCAGCATGTAAAACCAGGTAAGGGTGCAGCATTTGTAAGAACAAAAATTAAAAATGTAAGAACAGGAAGTGTTGTAGAGCGTACTTTCCGTCCGACAGAAAAGTTCCCACAAGCTCGTATAGATAGAGCAGAGATGCAATATTTATATTCAGATGGGGATATGTATCATTTTATGAATACAGAAAAATTATGATCAAATAGCATTAAATAGTGATAAAGTTGGTGATGCGTTAAAAATTTGTTAAAGAAAAATGATATGGTAAAGATTTGTTCATTTAATGGAGATGTATTCTCAGTTGAGCCACCACTATTTGTAGAGCTGGAGATTTCAGAAACAGAACCGGGAGTAGCAGGAAATACAGCAACTAATGCGTCAAAACCGGCTACAGTTGAAACAGGTGCTACAGTTTATGTACCATTATTTGTAAATATTGGAGATAAAATTAAAATAGATACAAGAACAGGCGAGTATTTATCAAGGGTTTAATTGTATATTTTTAGTAATATGAGCGACTTGTATATAAGTCGCTTTTTCTTATATTAAGATGAAAGGATTTATATGTATACAATATTAGATATGATATCAAGGGGCTTGAAAGCCGCTTTTGAAAAAAAATCTTATGATGCCGACAAGGTAAGTGCTACAGTTTCAAATAGACCGGATCTTTGTGAGTATCAATGCAATGCGGCTATGGCTTTAGCTAAATCAGTGGGTAAAAAACCTATAGATATAGCCAATGAAGTAGTAGAAGAATTAAAAGAAAATCCTATGTTTAGCGAAGTAGCGGCAGTTATGCCGGGATTTATAAATTTAAGAATAAGTGGTGAAGCACTAAGTTCTTATTTAAAAGATATGGCTAGAGATTCAGCTTATGGACTGGAAAAAGAAGAAGAAAAGAATATTGTTTTAGACTTTGGCGGTCCTAATGTAGCAAAGCCATTGCACGTTGGACATTTGCGTTCAGCTGTCATAGGTGAGAGTATCAAAAGAATTTTACGTTTTAACGGTGATAAAGTAATAGGTGATATACATCTTGGAGATTGGGGCTTACAAATGGGTCTGATAATAGAAGAACTCAGAGATAGAAAGCCTGATTTAGTATATTTTGATGAAAATTATACAGGGGAATATCCAAGTGAAGCGCCTTTTACTATAGCAGAATTAGAAGATATATATCCAAAAGCTTCTGCAAAAACAAAATACTCAGAAAATGCTACTAAGGAAGAAAAAGAAAAAGCAGAGAGTTTTAAGGCTAGAGCGATGGAAGCAACTTTTAAGTTACAAAATGGAGATAAAGCTTTTAGAGCTATATGGCATCATATAATAGAGGTATCGGTATCGGATTTAAAGAAAAATTATGAAAGACTTGATGTAAGCTTTGATATTTGGAAAGGCGAGAGTGATGCACAAAAGTATATACCTCAACTTATAGAAGATTTAGTATCTAAAAAACTTGCCTATGAAAGTAATGGTGCTTTGGTAGTAGATGTTACAAATGAAGACGACAAGATGGAAATTCCTCCTTGTCTTATAAGAAAATCAGACGGAGCCGCTCTTTACGCAACTTCTGATCTTGCTACTATAGTTGAACGTCAAAAACTATATAGACCGGACGAGTTTATATATGTAACAGATATAAGACAAAGTATGCATTTTAATCAAGTTTTTAGAGTTACAAGAAAAGCTAAGTTGATAGATGATACTCAAAAGCTTGTCCATATAGGTTTTGGTACTGTTAATGGAAGAGATGGCAAGCCATTTAAAACCAGAGATGGTGGAGTTATGCGTCTTGAGAATCTAATATCAGATGTATGTAAGCTGGTATATGATAAGATAAAAGCCGGTAGGGATATAGAAGATAATGAGGCTAAGAAAATAGCCGACATAGTGGGAGTTGCAGCTCTTAAATATGCAGATCTCTCCAACCAAGCTTCTAAGGATTATGTTTTTGATATGGATAAATTCACTTCTTTTGAAGGTAATACAGGACCATATATTTTGTATACAATAGTTAGAATTAAATCTATTTTAAATAAGTATTATAAGACGAGTGCGAAAAAAGTGGATATTGATGAGTTATTAGTGGCAAATAGCCCAAGTGAAAAGAATCTATCTTTAGAATTATCTAAGTTTAATGAAATTATGAGAGGAGCTTACTTAGAGCTTGCACCACATAAAATATGTCAATATATTTATTCTTTGTCAAATGCGTTTAACAGTTTTTTTATCATGAGGTAAATATTTTATCAACAGAAGATGAAAAAGCAAAAAAACGTTCTTATCTGGCACTTATAAGTTTTTACAAAGGATATATTAAATACTTGTATAAATGTTCTGGGAATAGAAGCGCGGAATATATGTAATTTAAGATTTTATTTTTTTACATAACTCGGGGGAAAATAATTTTTTTCTTCGAGTTATTTTTAATTAGAAAAGGAGAATACATATCGCTAACGACAGTTGGTGATTATATAGAATATGAATAATTATTTTTGAGAATAAAAAAAAGCTCTAGTTGCCGCAATTTTTACTTTTTTTATAACTTCTTTTTTTATGGGGTCTTGCCTTTGTTTTTTTCAAAGGATAGGTATGGAAACAATAGGACCGAATACTTTTAATGCAATGAGATTCTTGCTTGGTGGAATTTTTTTCTTATTCCTATTTTCTTTGTAATGAATAGAAATAAGATGAGGTCTAAGGAAAGTATTTTTTTAAAACTAATAGTTTTTAAAGAGGGTATAAAAGGTGGAGTAATAATAGGTTTTATTTTTACTTTTTTTGCGGCTATGGCGCAACAGAGCAGTTTACTGTTTACCAGTGTTGGAAAAAGCCGGTTTTATATCTGTACTGTATATAGTAATAGTGCCTATAATACATTTTTTTAATGGGAGATAAGATAAGCAAAAAAAGCTTGCATTTTGTATATTACTTAGTATAGTGGGCTTGTATTTTTTTGACTATGAAAGGGAGTTTTTTTATATCTTATGGCGATTTATTAGTTCTTATGTCAGCTATAATATATTCTTTGCATATAATGGCTATACATAAATATTCTAAATTAGGAGATGGGTTGGTGATAACGATTACTCAATTTTTTTGATTGCAGGAATAATTTCGTTAATTTGGGCTATATTTAGTGAAAAACCTAGTTTAGAGAATATTTTACTATCATATAGAGCTATTATTTATACGGGCATATTCAGTTGTGGTATAGGATATACTTTTTCAAGTTATAGGACAAAAAGAATCTGGACCCTACTATAGCTTCTTTAATAATGAGTTTGGAGTCGGTATTTGCGGCTATAGCGGCATATTTTTATTTTGGGACAAATAATGAGTGTAAAAAGAAATACTTGGCTGTATTTTTTTGTTTTTGATAGCCACTATAGTAGCACAATTACCTGAACGTGGAAAAAAATCTATAAAAATATCTAAAAAGTCAAAAAAATCTGTTCTTAGTTTTTTTGTTTTGCAAAAAGAACAAAAAAACTATGATAGTCTTAGTTGAAAAATATATATATGTTAATATTTACTAGAAAAGTAAGTAAGAAAGAGGGAAAAATTATATGGTAATGCCTACATTTAGAGGAGGTATTCATCCAAAGTATGATGGAAAAAGCTCTAAGTATGAATACTCCTATAGTAGAACTTCCGGTTTTGGGAGAGATGGTTTATCCTGTATCCCAACATATAGGTGCTCCGTCTAAACCTATAGTTAAGGTTGGTGATGAAGTATTAGTAGGACAGAAGATAGCAGAGGCTACATCTTTTATATCTGCAAATATTCTTAGCTCAGTGTCCGGAAAAGTTAAAAAAATAGAAAAAAGACGAGTTATAAATGGTAATCTCGTTGATAGTATTATTATTGAGAATGATGAACAATATAATACTGTAGAAGGATTTGGAGAATTTAGAGATTATACTAAATTATCAAGAGAAGAAATCCTAGATATAATAAAAGAAGCGGGAATTGTGGGCCTTGGCGGTGCAGGCTTTCCTACTCATGTAAAATTAGCACCTAAGAATAAAGATGAAATAGACTATATTCTTATAAATGCAGCTGAGTGTGAACCTTATTTAACCAGTGACTATAGAATGATGTTAGAAAGACCTGAAGATATAATAAATGGTATTAAAATAGTTCTTAGTTTGTTTGATAATGCAAAAGCTGTAATAGGTATAGAAGATAATAAGCCTGAAGCTGTAGATATACTTACTAAGCTTTGTGAAAAAGAAAACAAGATAAAGGTATGTCCATTAAAAACGAAATACCCTCAAGGTGGAGAGCGTTCTATTATTAAGGCTATTACTCTTAGAGAGATTAATCATAAAATGTTACCGGCTGATGTAGGCTGTGTAGTGCAAAATGTAAGCACCATTATAGCTATAAGCGATGCTGTTTCTTATAATAAACCGCTTGTGGAAAAGGTTATGACTCTAACAGGTGATGCAATGAGTGTTCCTGCTAACTATAGAGTTAGATTAGGTTGCTCACATAAGGCGGTATTGGAAGCTGCAGGTGGTTTTTCTAAAGAGCCAACTAAGATAGTCAGTGGTGGACCTATGATGGGAATAGCTATGTTTACCTTAGATGTACCTGTAACAAAGACAGCAGCTTCTATACTTGCAATGACTATAGATGATGTATCTAATCAAGCAGAAACGCCTTGTATTAAATGTGATAGATGTGTAGATGTATGTCCAAGTTTTATAACTCCGGTTATTATGATGGATTATGCACTTAGATTGGATAAGGAAGGTTTTGAAAAGGTAAAAGGTATGGAATGTATAGAATGTGGTAGCTGTTCTTACGTTTGTCCCGCTAAAAGACCTTTAACTCAAGCGTTTAAGCTTATGCGTCAACATATATTAGCTGATAGAAGAATGGCGGCAGAGGCAGCAAAGGAGGGAAATAAATAATGGAAAATATGTATAATGTTTCATCTTCTCCACATATAAAAGATAATTCCTCTACAAGGGGAATAATGGCTGATGTATGTATAGCTATGATACCGGCTGCGGCCTTTGGAGTATATCAATTCGGACTTAATGCACTTTTAGTTATTTTAACAACAGTAGTAGCTTGTGTACTATCAGAATATTTTTATGAAAAATTGATGAATAGACCTATAACAGTAGGAGATTTCTCTGCCGTAGTAACAGGTCTTATACTTGCACTTAATTTACCATCAGGTATACCATTATGGCAAGCTGCACTTGGTGGTGTATTTGCTATCATAGTAGTAAAACAAGTTTATGGTGGTATAGGTCAAAACTGGATGAATCCGGCACTGGGAGCCAGATGCTTTTTGCTTATAAGTTTTGCAAAAACTATGACAAATTTTACAGCTACAAGTTTAGGTTTTGATGCCGCTTCCGGAGCAACTCCTTTAGCCGCATTAAAAGCAGGTAATTTCTTTGACAGCTATCAATTTGATTTATTTGATATGTTTATCGGTACTATTCCGGGAACTATAGGTGAAGTTTCAGTAGTTGCACTTTTAATCGGTGCTATATATATGTTAGTAAAGAGGGTTATTAGACTTAGAATACCTCTTACATATATATTAACAGTAGCCGTATTTGTATTTATTTTTGGTCAGAGAGACTTGAATTATGTACTTGCTCATGTATTTGGCGGCGGTTTAATATTTGGTGCTTTCTTTATGGCAACAGATTACAGTTCCACACCGGCTACTAAAAAGGGACAATATATATTTGCTATATTTATAGGACTTTTTAACAGGTATATTCAGATTATTTGGAGGAAGTGCCGAGGGTGTAAGTTATGCTATTATTATAGGAAATGTAGTTGCTCCTCTTATAGAGAAACATACTCTTGCAAGAGCTTTTTGGAATGGGAGGTAGAAAATAATGAAAAAAAGGTTCTTATATAAAAAGATGCTTTAGTTTTATTTGTAATAACCCTTATTTCAGGTGTCAGTTTAGGATTTTTTTCTATCAACTAACTAAAGCTCCTATAGAAAAAGTTAAAATGGAAGAAAAAAATCAAAAAGCTTATAAAGCAGTTTTCGCAGATGCAAAAAGAATTTAAGATTAATGATGAAGAAACGGCTATGATAGAAGCAGTTAATGCTGAACTTGTCAGTCAAAAATTTTTGGAAATGTAAAAAAATAACAGAAGTAGCTGATGCTTTGGATGAAAGTGGAAATAATATAGGTTATGTAATAGCCTCAACTTCATCAGACGGTTATGGTGGCGATGTTAGTATTTCTGTCGGTATAACTAAGGATAATATAATTAACGGTATTGAATTTTTAGCTATAGCTGAAACACCGGGACTTGGTATGAGAGCTACAGAAGATGAATTCAAAACTCAATTTAATGGAAAAAAAGGTGCCGTTTTATCAGTAACAAAATCGGGTAATGCCGGTGAGGCTGAGATAAATGCTATTTCAGGTGCAACAATAACTTCAAGAGCAGTAACTAATGCAGTTAATGCGGCAGAGTATTTTGTTGCCAATAAATTAACAAAGTAGGAGATGATATAATATGAATAAAGCTAGTGAACGTTTATATAATGGTATTATTAAAGAAAATCCTACATTTGTATTAATGTTAGGTATGTGTCCAACACTTGCTGTTACAACTTCAGCAATGAATGGTTTGGGAATGGGTGTATCAACACTTGTGGTTCTTATGTTATCAAACTTAATAATTTCTTTGCTTAGAAATATTATTCCTGATAGAGTGCGTATTCCTGCATATATAGTTATAGTTGCTTCTTTAGTTACAGCAGTACAATTACTTATGCAAGGTTATACACCTGCACTTTATGCTTCACTTGGTATATATATACCTCTTATAGTTGTAAACTGTATTATTTTAGGTAGAGCAGAAAGCTATGCGGCAAAAAATCCACCTTTAGCTTCCTTCTTTGATGGACTAGGTATGGGGCTTGGATTTACTATTGCACTTACGGCTATAGGACTGGTTAGAGAGATACTAGGTTCAGGAGCTGTGTTTGGAAAAGTTTTTATTCCTGAAAATTATACAATTTCTATTTTTGTACTTGCACCGGGAGCTTTCTTTGTATTATCTATTCTTACAGCTTTACAAAATAAGTTTAAAGCACCAAGTGCTACAAACACCGATAAAGGTGAGGATGAACTTGCTTGTGGCGGTGGCTGTGCAGGTTGTAGCGGTTGTCAAGGTGCAGGAGAGTAAGGGAAAGGAGAATAAAAAATGACAGAATTAATATTAATTTTAATAGGTGCGTCTTTAGTAAACAACGTTGTATTAAGTCGTTTCCTAGGGCTTTGTCCTTTCCTTGGAGTTTCTAAAAAGGTAGAAACTTCTGCCGGTATGGGTGCAGCTGTTATATTTGTTATTACTTTATCATCTGCAATGGCAAGTTTAATATATTCTACAGTTTTAGTACCTATGAAATTAGAGTATTTACAAACTATAGTATTTATTTTGCTCATTGCCGCTTTAGTTCAATTTGTTGAGATGGTGCTCAAAAAGAATATGCCAAGTCTTTATGAATCACTTGGTGTATATTTGCCACTTATTACAACTAACTGTGCGGTTCTTGGTGTTGCTCTTGATAATGTATCTAAGGGATTCAATTTTATAAAAAGTGTAACTTATGGTGTAGGTACAGCTCTAGGTTTTGCCCTAGCTATAATACTTATGGCAGGTATAAGAGAGAAGATAGAATTTAATGATGTACCACATAGCTTCAAAGGAATGCCGATAGTTCTTATTACAGCCGGTCTTATGGCTATAGCTTTCTTCGGTTTTGCCGGGCTTATATAGGGAGGAATTATGACAGGAATAATTGTGGCAGCACTTGTTGTTGGTATTGTAGGTATCGTTATAGGTATCTTGCTCGGTATAGCAAGCGAAAAGTTTGCAGTGGAAGTTGATGAAAAAGAGATAGCGGTAAGAGAAGCTTTACCGGGAAATAACTGTGGCGGTTGTGGCTATCCGGGTTGTGATGGTCTTGCAAAAGCTATAGCGAAAGGAGAAGCAATGGTAAATGCTTGTCCTGTTGGTGGTAATCCTGTTGCTGAAACTATTGCTTCTATTATGGGAGTTAAGGCGGAAAAAGTAGAAAGAAAAGTATCCTTTGTTCGTTGTATAGGTAATAAGGATAAAGCTACAAAAAGCTATAAATATACAGGCGTTATGGACTGTAATATGATGAGTGTAGTTCCGGGCGGAAGTGATAAGGACTGTACTTATGGTTGTATGGGTTATGGTTCTTGCGTGAAAGTCTGTGAATTTGGAGCCTTAAATATAGTAAATGGTATAGCTAAGGTAACAAAAGATAAGTGTACAGCTTGTGGTAAGTGTGTAGCGGCTTGTCCAAAGAAACTTATAGAATTGGTACCTTATTCAGCAGAGCATATAGTACAATGTCGTTCACAGGATAAGGGTAAAGATGTAAAATCTAAGTGTGGTGTCGGTTGTATAGCTTGTACTCTTTGCACAAAAGTCTGTACTTTTGATGCTATTCACATGGAAGGCAATGTGGCTAAGATAGATTACAGTAAATGTACTAATTGTGGAGCCTGTGCTCAAAAATGTCCGGTTAAAGTTATTAAAACTAATAAAAATGGAGTAGTTGAAGTAGTTAGTGCCTAGAATATAATTTAATAGATTAAAAAGCTCCGAATAGAAGATAAATCTTTTATTCGGAGTTTTGCATTGTATAAATAGAATGGTAAATATTTTCAAAAAGGTATATTTTTATTTTTTTGTGATTATTTATGCCATATTATTTAGGAATGAAAAATTGGAAAAAAAATTATTTATGAACTTATAAGATATTGACAACTTTTATATTTTTTTAATATTTAATCATAGTAATTAAAGCTTGACACTTTTTTTGTGTTTATAGTAATATAATATGGCTTAATAAAGTACGCGGGTGTGGTGGAATTGGCAGACACGCGAGATTTAGGTTCTCGTGGGCGACCGTGCAGGTTCAAGTCCTGTCACCCGCATTTAATACCTCTTGAGAAATCAAGAGGTTTATTTTTTTGTTTTTAATTTGCATAATGAAAGAAAGTGATTTATAATATGGTATTTGTAGAAAATGCACTCAAAGGGATTCGAACCCTTGCTCTTCAGAGTCGGAGTCTGATGCCTTATCCACTAGACGATGAGTGCTTGAATTAGATTTTAACACATAAAGCTTAGTAAAAGCAAATATAAAAATGAAAGAGGCAAATATGAGATACGAAAAGAACAGAAAACTATTTGGTTTAGATGAATATTTGGTAATAAAATATACGAAGTTACTGGCTATACCGTTTATAATAGTGGTATTAATAGTAGCAGTATTTTTTTATTAGATATATTTTTCAAATCAAAAATAATAAAAAGGGTAGCAAGTAAAAAGTACAGCACTTAAGATGAATAATGAAATAGAAATCACCGAAAATAAAGATATAATAGATTTACTGGGAGAATATCAAATAGCTAAGCTTACAGCTGATGCAGATAAATTATATAATTTATTTTTAAATCCTCCGGAGATTGAAGAGAGTATGAGAGAAAAACTCAAAGAAGAGGCAAAAGATTTTGAGTATTTTGGAAGTAATAATAAGATATATGTTGCTGACGGTGCCGGTGAGGGGGAATATGTAGTTTATGCAAGTATGGAATTAAAGTTCAAGAAAGCAAAAAAATTTAGCACCTATGATACTGCAAGCTTATGTTGTAAATGAGGGTTCTGCTTATAAGTTTGTCCTAAATAGTATGTTAGATGAAAAGCAAAGAGAAAGAGTTGATAAGATAAATTCAAGTAAAAAAGTACAAGAATTATAAAAAAACTTAAATGAAGAATTAAGTGAATTGGTAGTAGATGATATCAATTTAGCGGATAAATATAAAGATTTTTGTAGAGGGCGAGCTTAAATTTAAGGATGCTAAAACTACAAAAGAAAGTTTGGAGGCAAAAAAAGCTGCCGGAGAGGCTGAAAGCCCCGACCAAGAAGAAACTACAAGTGCAGAGAATATGGGTGATACAGAAGAAAGCACTACACTTAGTGAAGAAACAAATGCAGAAAGTGAAACCACAAATTAAATAAGTAAATTGAAGTTTTAGTATAAAACTTCCTTTAATTATTTATATAAAGATAATAAGGAATATATATATGGATATAAAAAGAATTTTATTATAATTTACGGAAGAATTGATAGCTCAAGACCCATTACTTGATAGATCTTCATCTAGATTGATGGTTTTAGATAAAATGAGTGGAGAAATTAAAAAAATAAAAAAAGTTTTTCAGACATAAAATCTTATCTAAAAAAAGGTGATTGTTTGGTAATTAATGATACTAAAGTCATTCCTGCCAGACTTTTTTTGGAAGTAGGGAAAGTACAGGTGGTAAAGTTGAAATATTGCTTTTGAAACGCTTGCAAAATGATATATGGGAAGTTCTGGTAAAACCGGGGAAAAAATGTAAGATAGGTTCAAAAAAATAAGCTTTGGAGATGGAATATTAAAAGGGGAAATTATTGATATAGTTGATGAAGGTAATAGATTGATAAAAATTCTCTTATGAAGGTATATTTGAAGAAATTTTTAGATAAACTAGGAGAAATGCCTCTGCCTCCTTATATAAAGCATAAATTGGAAGATAAAAATAGATATCAAACAGTATATGCTAAGCACGATGGCAGTGCGGCCGCTCCAACGGCAGGTTTACATTTTACTCCGGAGCTCTTGAAAGAAATAGAGGAGATGGGTGTAGAAATAGCAAGAGTAACCTTGCATGTGGGACTTGGAACCTTTAGGCGGTAAAAGAACAAGATATATTAAAACATCATATGCATTCTGAGTTTTATATAGTTGGCAAGGAAGCTGCCGATAAAAATAAATGCCACAAAGAAAAAGGGGAGATAGAGTTATTTGTGTAGGGACAACCAGTTGCAGAACTCTCGAGAGTGCTACAGATGAAGATGGAATATTGAGAGAGAAAAGTGCTTGGACTGAAATATTTATTTATCCGGGATATAAATTTAAAATAATGGATGCACTTATAACAAATTTCCATTTACCTGAGTCAACTTTACTTATGTTGATATCAGCTTTTGCAGGAAAAGATAAAATTATGTCGGCCTATGAAAAAAAGCAGTAGAAGAAAGATATAGATTTTTTTAGCTTTGGAGATGCTATGTTTATACATTAAAAATAATTGTATACAATTTAATTTTATATACAAATGATATTTTTTTGGTGTTATAATAAAAGCAAAGCAAAAAAAGGAAGTAAATAATAATATGAGAGTAGAAGATATAAAATTTAAAAAAATAAAAAGCAGAAGATATGTCATATTATAATCAGTTCTACGAGCTCAGAGATAATAGAACCTGTGATAGTGTCAGTTTGGAAAGTTTTTATATGGAAAGATTTTTCATAATGTAAAAAAATAGCTATTGTAGAAAGAGATGGAAAAGATATAGGTCTTATATGGCTTATGGGAGTAGATGAAGAAGTTCCATATTCAGCAATGCCGCTATGTAAAGAAGAAGATCTAAAATATTGCTTTGATTTAACGGTAGAATATTTTTAATAAGATATTAAATAAAAAAATTTAAGATACATTTGGCAGATTCAGAAGGAGTGCTGGCACTAAAACTTCCGGAAGATGAATTTTTAGTAAAGGAAGAGATAGAATTAAAAGATTATATTTATGCCGGTGAAAGAATGAGAACTTTGGCAGGTAGAAAGTTGCATAAAAAAAGAATCTGTATAATAACTTTATAAAAAAATTATGATGGAAGATATGAATATAGAAATCTAAACTGTTCGGATAGAGATGCTATTTTTTTAAGTTTTTTTAGATAAATGGAGAGTTCATAAAGGTCAAGAGGTGGAGGAACATCTTGATCCGGAAGTAGAAGGAATACATGAAGTTCTTTTGAATTGCAAACTTCTTGATATACATATGGCAGGTGTTTTTATAGATAATAAGTTAGAAGCATTTACAATAGGAAGTTTAAATAAAAAGACATAATATGGCTATAGTTCATATAGAAAAAGCTAATCCGGAGATTACAGGACTGTATCAATTTATAAATAAGGAATTTCAAGAAAAAGAATTTCCAAGTGTGGAATTTGTGAATAGGGAAGATGACTTAGGTTTAGAGGGATTAAGAAGAGCTAAAGAAAGTTATGATCCTATAGATTATGCCAGAAAATATTATATAGAACAAAAAAATAGAATAGCTTTCATAATAATACAATATATATAATAGTTTTTAAGAAGTAAAAGTTTATATTTGATTTTTAGTAATTAGGAAAGATACTTATGTTAAAATATTTAGCTAGAGATGAAAAAAATAAAAACCAGAAACTTATATGAGCAAGCTTTTTTTGAAGATAGTTCTAATTTTTATAGATTATTATTATAAAGAAAAAAATAAAAAAATAATAAAAATATTAGTATATGAAAAAGATGGACAAATAGCCTCTATGGCACATCTAAATCCATATAAAAATGAAATTTTCAAGTTCAGTTTATGAAATAGATTACATAGTTGCTGTAGCTACAGATATTAAGTTTCGTAGAATGGGACTTATGAGAGAACTTATAAGCCGATTTTTTAAGGGATATGTACACAGAGAATAAACCTTTTACTTTTTTTATTACCGCAAATAAAGCATACTATGAACCTTTTGATTTTATTTTTTTGTAAATAAGTATGAAAAAAATAGAGTTTAATGAATTAGGTAAGAGCTTAGAGAAAGTTTATTATGAAGATAAATATAAAGAAGAACTTATAAAATTTATTAATGAAACTCTAGATAAAGATTATGATGCATATTGTATAAGAGATGAAGAAAAATTTTTTTCTGTATATTTAAAAAGAATTGAAATCGGAAAAACGGTTACATAGAACTTTTCTTGGATAAAGATAAAATAGTAGCTTATAAATCATTTTTGGGGTATTAAAAAAATTAGAATTAAGAGATTTTTATCGCAAACCCTAGATACATAAATAAAGAAATAACTGATAAAGAAGGGTATATGCTTAGAGCGGTATCTCTTAAAGATATGATTAAAGAGCTTCATCTCAATAAAAAAAGTAACATAGGAAAAAAATGAGTTTAACACTTAATATAGAAGATAAGATTATACCTGAAAATAATGGGAATTTTTAACTTGCACATAAATATAAAAAGAAACCTTATTGGAAAAGCTGGATGATAATTTTTAATCCTGATTTACCTATATATACTGTTAAAGCAAATGACAGAATATTTACTTGGTTTGAAAACCATAAAAAGATTTTTGAAAACCTTGATATAGATAAACCAAAGAAGAAGAAATTTTTTTATGAATGAAGTTGTTTAAGGAGAATTTTTATATGGAAATAAATGTAGGTGATAAGCTAATTTTTGAAAAAAACTCATCCCTGTGGTTTCAATAATTGGGAAGTTCTTCGTATAGGACAAGATTTTTAGAATAAAAGTGTCTTGGGTGTGGGCATCAACTTATGATACCTAGAGTAAAACTCGAAAAGGGAATAAAAAAAGTATAGAAAAAAATAGTAAGTAGGAGAATAATATGAGTATTTTAAATGTAGAACATCTAAGCCATGGTTTTGGAGATAGAGCGATATTTAGCGATGTATCATTTAGAATGTTAAAAGGTGAGCATATAGGTTTGGTAGGAGCTAATGGAGAAGGTAAATCTACATTTATGAGTATCATTACAGATAAGTTAATGCCTGATGAAGGAAAGGTAGAGTGGGCTAAAAATGTAAGAGTAGGATATCTTGACCAACATGCAGTTTTAGAAAAGGGGATGAGCATAAGAGATGTCTTAAAAGGTGCTTTTGAGTTTTTATTTGATTTGGAAAAACAAATGAATGAAATATATGAAAATATGGCAACAGCAAATGAAGATGAAATGACTGATATGTTGGAGGAGTCAGGAACTATACAGGACTTACTTACAGCACATGATTTTTATATGATAGATGCCAAGGTCGATGAAGTAGCTAAAGCTCTTGGAATAGCTGATATAGGTTTAGATAAAGATGTAAGTGAATTATCAGGAGGGCAGAGAACAAAAATCTTACTTGCTAAATTATTACTTGCAAAACCGGATATTTTACTTTTGGATGAGCCTACAAACTATCTTGATGCAGTACATATAGAGTGGCTAAAGAGGTACTTGTTAGATTATGAAAATGCATTTGTACTTATTTCACATGATATACCTTTTTTAAATAGTGTAGTAAATATTATATATCACATGGAAAATCAAAAATTGGATAGATATGTTGGTGATTATAATAAATTTATGGAAGTTTATGAGGTGAAAAAAGCACAGTTAGAAGCGGCATATAAGCGTCAACAACAAGAAAGAGCGGAGCTTGCCGATTTTGTTGCCAGAAATAAAGCTAGAGTTTCTACCAGAAATATGGCTATGTCAAGACAAAAGAAGCTTGATAAGATGGATATTATAGAGCTTGCGGCAGAAAAACCTAAGCCGGAGTTTAATTTTAAAGAAGCAAGGACAGCGGGAAAACTTATTTTTGAAACAAAAGATTTAGTTATAGGTTATGATGAAGCTTTATCAAAACCTATAAATCTCAGCATGGAGAGGGGAGAAAAATTAGTTTTATTCGGTGCTAACGGTATAGGAAAATCTACCTTATTAAAGAGTATTTTAGGACTTAACAAAGCACTATCAGGTATAGTTAATTTAGGAGATTATCTGGAACTTGGATATTTTGAACAAGAAGCAAAGGATGATAACAATAGAACCTGTATAGAAGAGATATGGACAGAATTTCCCTCATATACCCAATATGAAGTTCGTTCTGCATTAGCAAAATGTGGTTTAATGACTAAGCATATTGAAAGTCAAGTTAGAGTTCTTAGTGGTGGAGAAAAAGCAAAAGTAAGATTATGCAAACTTATGAATAGAGCCAGCAATGTACTTATACTGGACGAGCCTACTAACCATCTTGATGTAGATGCAAAAGAGGAATTGAAAAGAGCTTTAAAAGAATACAAAGGAAGCATAGTTCTTATTTGCCATGAGCCTGATTTTTATGAAGGACTTGCAACTAGAGTTTTAGACTGCTCGGATTGGGCATTAAGAATATAAAATAAGAACTTGCAATATACTTAGAAAAGTGTTATTATAATAAATGATACATAAAGAGTTTGAGTGGGCCAAAAAATGGTCCACTTTTTATATATCTTTACCAAGAGAAAGAAGGTGTCTATGAGTAAGAGTGATATATATGTAAAACGTACTGAGGAATATTTAGAAGAACTACAAAAAGAACTAGATTTTGAATTGGTTGATGTAGAATTTGTTAAAGAAGCTTCTCAGTATTATTTAAGAGTATATTGTGATATGGATAAAGAGGGTGGAATTTCTATAGATGATTGCGTAGAAATTTCCAGAAATATTAGTGCTTGGCTTGATAAGGAAGATTTTATTCCGGAAGAATATATACTGGAAGTAAGTTCGCCGGGGCTTGGAAGAACATTAAAAAAAGATAAGGACTTTAAGAGAGAGTTGGGTAAGGAAGTTGAATTGAAAACTTTTAAGGCTATTAATAAACAAAAAGAATTTTCGGGGATTTTAGAAGATTTTGATGCAGACACCTTGACTATAAAAATAGCCGGTGAAGATGTTAAGTTTAGTAGAAATGAAATTGCAAACGTAAGATTAGCATTAGATTTTTAATATTGGAGGACAAAGGAAAATGAATAAGGAGTTAATGGAGGCATTAGACACACTGGAAAAAGAGAAAAATATCAGCAAAGAGGTTATGCTTGAAGCTATAGAAAATTCTTTTATTTCTGCTTGTAAAAAAACAATTTCGGTACAGCTGATAATATAAAGGTTACCATTAATCGTGATACTTGCGATTATGAAGTTTTACAAGAAAAAGAAGTTGTAGAAAACTTAGATAAGACAAGTTCGGAAGAAAAAGCAATGTATATAAGCTTGGCAGATGCACGTATGATAGATCCTGATTATGGTATAGGAGATAAGGTACTTATACCTATAAAATCTAAAGAGTTCGGTAGAATAGCTACAGGAGTTGCTAAAAAAATGTAATCTTACAAAAGATTAGAGAAGAAGAAAGGAAAGTTTTTATTCCAAAAAAATTCTATACTATGGAAAAAGATATAGTAACCGGAGTGGTTCAACGTCAAGTAGGAAAAAATTTATCAGTAGATCTTGGACGTTGTGAAGCTATTTTAAGTGAGGGTGAACAAGTAGCAAGTGAGAATTTAACACCTATGCAGCGTATAAAATTGTATGTAGTAGAAGTTAAAGATACCACAAAAGGACCTAAAGTAGTCGTTTCAAGAACACATCCTGATTTAGTTAAAAGATTATTTGAAGCTGAAGTTACAGAAATAAAAGATGGTGTTGTAGAAATAAAATCTATTAGCCGTGAGGCAGGTTCCAGAACTAAGATGGCAGTATATAGTCATGATTCAAATATAGATGCAGTAGGTTCTTGTGTAGGTGTAAATGGAGCAAGAGTAAATGCAGTTGTAGATGAGCTTAGAGGGGAAAAAGTAGATATAATAAATTGGGATGAAAATTCAGCTATTTTGATAGAAAATTCACTAAGTCCTGCAAAAGTTATTTGTGTTGTTGCTGATGATGAAACTAAAGAGGCAACAGTCATAGTCCCTGATTATCAATTGTCTCTTGCTATAGGTAAAGAGGGGCAAAATGCCAGATTAGCTGCCAGACTTACAGGTTACAAGATAGATATTAAGAGTGAAACACAAGCAAGAGAGCTTGGTTTATTTGAAGAATTTGGTATAGATTATCAACCTGAGGGCAGTGTAGAGCTTGAAGAAGTTCTTTATGAAGATGAGAATGGTGAGCTACAAGAAAATGTAGTGGAGGAAGCTGATGGAGAAGAAATTACCTCTTAGACTTTGCATTGGCTGTAATGCTATGAAAAATAAAAAAGAGATGATTCGTATTGTCAAAAATGAGGAAGGTATAAATTTAGATAAGACAGGCAAGAAAAATGGTAGAGGAGCTTATCTATGTGATGATGTGGAGTGTTTAGAAAAGGCAATAAAGTCAAGGGGTCTTGAACGCTCTTTTAAAATGGCGATATCAAAAGAAATATATGCTAAACTCTTAGAAGATATGGGTAAATAGAATGAATAAAAATTTTTTTGGAATGTTAGGCATGGCAACTAAGGCCGGAAAGCTTCTTAGTGGAGAATTTTTCCGTAGAAAAAAAGCTATAAAAGCAAAGAAAAGTAAAATTAGTTATAGTAGCCGGTGATGCTTCAGACAATACAAAGAAATTATTTTTTTGGATAAATGTAAATATTATAATGTAAAAAAATAGTAATATATAGTGATAAAAAAAGTTTAGGAAATGCTATAGGGAAAAAAATTCCAGAGCTTCTATAGGTATAAACGATGAGAATTTTTGCTATAAGTATTGAAAAGTTAATAGAAGAAAATAGCTAGGAGGAAGAATTTGAGAATAAACGAACTTGCAAAAAGAGATTGGGAAAAACAAACAAAGAATTAATAGAATTTGTAAGAAAAAAATGGCGAAGAAGTTAGTAGTCATGCAAATAAAATAACAGAAGAGATGGTGGCGAAAGTAAAAAGCGGCCTTTGCTACTAATGTTGATACTTCTAAATCAGAAGAAAAAGAAAGAAGAAGTGCAAAAAAAGAAAGTAACTGCTGTTTTTAGACCGCAAAATGCTAAACAAAAAAATCCACTACAAGCAGTGATGAAAAAAAGCCGGTAAATATATAAATGTTAGCAAAAAAAGAAACTAACTCTATAGATAAAGACGAAGAAAAAAAGCTATAGATAAGACAGAAACACCGCCTAAAAAAAGAAGAAAATAAAGATCTTGAACCTAAGAAAGAAGTAAAAGTAGAAACTAAAGTACATGATGTTAGGGTAGATAACGATAAAGAAGATATAAAACTTGAAAAAGGTAAATGAAATGACAAGTAATAATCAAAATAATAATAACGAGAATAATATAAACACACAAAATCGTAATACAGGCTCTAACACAGATAAGAGAGTAAATAGAGATAATAAGAATTTTTAGAAATGATAGAAATTCTGAGCAAAGGTCTAATTCTCCAAGGAATAATGATGGTAGAAATGTAGATAATAGAAATTCAGATAGAAGTTTCAACAAGTCAGGTGATAGAAACAATGACAATAGAAACTTTAGAAATAATAGAGATACCAGACCAAATAGAGATAATAGACAAGCTCAAGGTTCTAGATCTGATAACTTCAGGGGTGAAAACAGACCATTTAATAGAGATAATAGAAATGGTGAAAATAAGCCGTTTAATAAAGATAAAAGATCTGATAACAGAGGAAGTTTTAATAAAGATAAAAATTCTTCTTTCAGTAAAGATAGAAATTCAGGATTTTTCAAAAAGACTTTGGTGCAAAAAGATAAGGATGAAACACCGGTAAGAAGTCAAAGACCTGCACCAAGAAAAAGATAGTAAACCTACAGCTAATTTAGATGGTTCTTTTGGTAAAGAAAACCAGTACAACAAGACCAAATAAGAATAATTTTAAAGATCAAAAAGAATGATAAAAAGGCATAGAACAGAAGATGGACCATCAAAAGGTGGAAAGGTAAGCAGACATCCATTTATTATGCCTGTTAAAAAGACTGAAGAAGTTGTAGCAGAGGATATAAAAAGAGATAGTTATTCCTGAAAGAATGACCATAAAAGACTTTGCAGCTAAAATTAAATTACAGCCGTCAGCTATAGTTAAGAAATTATTCTTAAAAGGTCAGATAGTTACACTTAATACGGAATTTGATTTTGAACAATTAGAGGAACTAGCACTGGAGTACGATATTATAGCAACTTTAGAAGAAAAGGTAGATGTAATAGCGGAGCTTCTAAAAGAAGATGAAGAAAATGAGAATTTAATGGTTAAGCGTCCGCCTGTAGTTTGTGTTATGGGACACGTTGACCATGGTAAAACTTCTTTACTTGATGCCATACGTTCAGCTAATGTTACAAGCCATGAAGCCGGTGGAATTACTCAGCATATAGGTGCATATATGGTAAAAGTAAACGGCGAGCCTATAACTTTCCTAGATACACCGGGACATGAAGCATTTACTGCAATGAGAATGCGTGGTGCACAGAGTACAGATATAGCTATTTTGGTTGTTGCAGCTGACGATGGAGTTATGCCACAAACCATAGAAGCTATAAATCATGCTAAGGCGGCAGGAGTTGAAATAATAGTTGCTGTAAATAAAATAGATAAACCAAGTGCAAATATAGATAGAGTTAAGCAAGAATTATCAGAATATGAACTTATAGCAGAAGATTGGGGTGGAAGTACAATATTCTGTCCTGTATCAGCTAAAACAAGAGAAGGTATAGAAAATCTTTTAGAGATGATTATACTTGCAGCAGAAGTAAAAGAACTAAAAGCAAATAAAAAGCGTAAAGCTAGAGGTCTTGTAATAGAAGCTGAACTTGATAAGGGAAGAGGACCTGTTGCCACTATCTTAGTACAAAAAGGAACTTTAAAGGTTGGAGATTTTGTTGCTGCAGGAGCTTGTCATGGTAAAGTAAGAGCTATGATAAATGACAAGGGACAAAGAGTAAAAGAGGCAACACCTTCAACACCGGTTGAGATTTTAGGTCTTGATAATGTTCCAAATGCAGGTGAAGTTTTAGTTGCTACTAACACAGATAAAGAAGCTAAAGATTTTGCGGCTACATTTATTAGCGAAAATAAAAATAAGTTAATAGAAGATACAAAAGCAAAATTAAGCTTAGATGATTTATTTAGTCAAATCAAGGCCGGCAATGTTAAAGAATTACCTATTATTATAAAAGCTGATGTTCAAGGTTCTGTAGAGGCTGTAAAACAATCCTTAACAAAACTTAGTAATGAAGAGGTTGCAGTTAAAGTTATACACGGTGGTGTTGGTGCAATCAATGAATCTGATGTTTCTCTTGCTGCTGCAAGTAATGCTATAATTATAGGTTTCAATATAAGACCCGGATGCAACTGCAAAAGCAACTGCCGATAGAGAAAAAGTTGATTTAAGACTTTATAAGGTTATTTATCAAGCAATAGAAGATGTTCAGGCTGCTATGAATGGTATGTTGGAGCCTATTTATGAAGAAAAAGTAATAGGACATGCAGAAATTAGACAAATATTCAAAGCTTCAGGTGTTGGTAATATAGCAGGTTCTTATATCTTAGATGGTAAATTTATAAGGGGTTGTAAAGTTAGAGTTACAAGAGAAGGTAGTTTAATATTTGATGGTAATTTAGCTTCATTAAAGAGATTTAAAGATGATGTTAAGGAAGTAAAAAGAAGGATATGAATGTGGTCTTGTATTTGAAAAATTCAATGATATACAAGAATTTGATCAAGTAGAAGCCTATGATATGGTTGAAGTTCCAAGAAAATAGTAGTAGTTTATAAAGAAAGACAGCTTGAAAAAAAGCTGTTTTTTTCTTGCATAATAAAATGGAGTATATATGAGAAAAAAAGTGTAAAGAATACTCGTGTCAATTCAGAAGTACATAGAGAAATTTCAGAAATAATAAGAGAAGTAAAAGATCCTAGAGTAGGTATAATGACAAGTGTTACAGATGTAGAAGTAACACCGGATTTAAAATATGCTAATATATATATATCAGCATTAGGAAGTGAAGATGCAAGTGCAAAAACTCTAGAAGGATTAAAAGCGGCAAATGGCTTTATTAGAAGAGAGCTTGCAAGAAGACTAAATCTTAGAAATACACCTGAACTTAGATTTTTAGCAGATGATTCACTGGCTTATGGTATGAAAATGGATAAGCTGATAAATGAACTTATGCAAAATACTAAGTCAGAAGTCGATACAGAGGTAGAAAATGAGTAATCTCTTATTAGAAAAGATAGAAAAAGCAAACAGTATAGCTATAAGTGGACATATAAGACCTGATGGCGATTGTACAGGCTCTACCCTTGCTTTATATAATTATATAAAGGAGAATTTTACTTCTAAAAAAAGTAAAGGTTTTCTTAGAAGTACCGTCTAATAAGTTTTCTTATATGTCAGGTTTTGATAAGATAGATTCCGGTATAGTAGATGGAGAAAAACTTAGTATAGATAATATTAAAAAAGATGAGCTGATATATGACCTATGTATCTGTTTGGATGCCTCAGACGATAAAAAGACTGGCAGGTAATATAGTATTGGTAAATAATTCTAAAGATAGTCTTACTATAGATCATCATATAAGTCATAAGAAGTATACAAAAGACTTAATACTTGATGCAAATGCCAGTTCTACTTGCGAAGTTTTGTCTAGATATTTGGATTTAGACAAAGTAAGTAAAAGAAACAGCTACTTGCTTGTATACAGGTTTAGTTCATGATACAGGAGTTTTTTTAAATATCCTTGTACCAGTTTAGAAACTATGAATTTAGCCGGAAAAATTAATGGAAAAAAAGGAGTAGAATTTAATAAAAATTATAGATGATAGCTTTTTTTGCAAGAGATTTTTTTATGCAAATAAAGTATTAGCTAAGGCTTTATTAGATTCAAAACTTTATTTTTGACGGTAAACTTATAATATCTTATACAACAAAGCAAATACTTGACGAATATAAGGTGGATATTAAAAGTTTAGATGGAGTTATAGACGAGCTTAGAAATACAATAGGAATAGAAGTAGCTATATATTTATATCAACTAAATGAAGATGAATATAAAGCCAGTCTGCGTTCAAAATCCTTTGTAGATGTAAGCAAGATATGTGAGAGTTTAGGCGGTGGCGGACATATTAGAGCTGCCGGTTGCAGTATACAAGGAAAGATAGAAGATATTATAGAATTGCTTATAAAAAAGGTAAAAGTAGAATTATGATTAATGGCATAATTAATATATATAAAGAAACTTCTTATACCTCTCATGATGTGGTAGCTAAAATGAGAGGTATACTTAGACAAAGAAAGATAGGGCATACAGGAACATTAGATCCTGACGCAGTTGGAGTCTTACCTGTATGCCTTGGTAGTGCAACCAAGCTTTGCGATATACTTACAGATAAAACTAAAGAGTATATTGCGGAATTTATACTTGGTAAAGAAACTGATACTCAGGATATAAGTGGTAAAGTTTTAAATGAGTTTGAAGGTAGTATTTTAGAAGAGATAAGTAAAGAAAATCTCGTATCTTGTATACAAAGTTTTTATAGGGGAGTATATGCAGGTACCTCCTATGTACTCAGCAAAAAAAGTTAATGGTCAAAAAAATTGATAGACTTGGCTAGAAAAAGGTATAGAAATAGAAAGAAAAAGCAGTAAGAGTAGAATTTAAAAATATAGAAATTCTTGATATTAATTTACCTACTGTAAAAATAAGAGTAGAATGTTCAAAAGGAAGCTATATAAGAACTCTTTGCCATGATATAGGGAAAAAAATTAGGGGTAGGAGCTTGTATGACTACTTTAGTTAGAACTAGAGTGGATAGATTTAAACTTGAAAAATGCAATAAAAGCTTGCAGATTTAGAAAATATAAAAGATAATGAAGAAGAATTAAAAAAAGATTGTTATACCTGTAGATGAATATTTTTTTCTAACTTAATTAAATTAAAAAGTAAAGGATGAATTTCATAAGCAAGCAATCAATGGAAATAAGCTTTTTAGTAAAGCAAATAATGAATTTACCTCAAAATATGGATGATAAAATTATATATAAGATATATACCGGTAAAGAACAGTTTTTAGGACTTTATGAATATATAGAAAAGGAGCTTGTATTTAAGCCATATAAGCTTTTTTTATTGGAGAACAGCAGTGATTGAGTTTAGAGAAACTAAAGATTTTTAAGATAAATGAAGCTACAGTTATAACTATAGGAAAGTTTGATGGCGAGCATAAAGGTCATAAGAAAAATCTTTGATAAGATGAGAGAAGTAGCAAGTGAGAAATGTTTAAAATTGGCAGTATTCACTTTTGACATACCACCATCTAAGATAGTAGAGGGTCTTGCACAATCGAAACTTAGTACGAATGAGGAAAGAAGAAATAGAATAAGTTCAGAAAAGATTGATTATTTTTATAGAATATCCATTTACAAAAAGAAGTAGCCTCTATGTCGGGAGAAGATTTTTGTAAAAGATATACTCATAAAAAGAATGAATATGAAAGCTATAGTTGCAGGTCCCGATCTCGCTTTTTGGATATAAAAAAAGAGTGGTAATAGAGAACTTTTAGAAAAATTATCTAAAACTTTTGATTTTTTTCTATATATAATAGAAAAAGAAAAAAAGCTTTTTGATGGTCTGGACATAAGTTCTACATTAATTCGAGAGCTGTTATTAGAGGGTAGAGTATCAAAAAGCTAATGAGTTTCTAGGTACAGAATATAGTATTGGCGGTATTGTAAAGACAGGAAATAGAATAGGCAAGAAACTATTAGGTTTTTCCGACTTTAAATATTTTTTTCCGCCAAAGCATAAAAATATTACCTAAATTTGGTGTTTATGCAACTAGAGTAAAATTGAACTCTACAGGAGAAATTTTTTTGATAGTATAACTAATGTAGGAAATAATCCCACGGTAAAAAGATGATTTGAAAAAAATCATACGACAAGAATAGAAACACATATATTTGATTTTTGATAGAGATATATATGAAGAAAGCATAGAAGTATATTTTTGTTGAGTATATAAGAGCTGAAGAGAAATTTGAGAGTTTGGAAGATTTAAAGCTACAAATGGAAGAAGATAAAAAAATGAAGCTAGGAGAATATTGTGTACATAAATACTCTAAATGAATATTTAAAAAGAGAGTATGGAATAAAGGTATATAAATTAGCTCTCAGTACAGGTGCTACCTGCCCTAATAGAGATGGTAAAGTAGGAACGGGTGGTTGTATTTTTTGTGATGGTTCGGGAAGCTTTGCCGGTGTAGGAAGTATAAAAGAGCAAATAGAAGAAGCTAAACTTAAAGTAAAAGATAAGGTAAAAGCTGAAACTAAGTATATAGCTTATTTTCAGTCATTTACCAATACATACGGAGATGAAACTTATTTGGAAAGTTTATTTATGGAAGCGATTACACATCCTGATATACTTATTCTATCCATTGCAACAAGACCGGACAGTATAAGTGAAAATATGTATTTTATCTTAGAAAGACTTAGTAAAAATTAAGACAGTATGGATAGAATTAGGACTTCAAACCATATATGAAAAAAACAGCTACCTATATAAACAGATGCTTTTGAACTTAGTACCTATGATACTTGCATAAAAAAAGGCTTAAAGAAATAGGTATAAAAGTCATAGTACATCAAATACTGGGTCTACCTTATGAAGATAAGGCTATGATGATAGAAACAAGCAAGTATATAGGTCTTTCGGGTGCTGATGGAATAAAATTACATTTGTTACATATACTGAAAAAAATACTAAATTGGCTACTATTTATGAAAAAAAGAAAAAAATTTCATATACTTAGTTTAGATGAATATATTGATATATTATTTGAGTGTATAAAAAGTGTTACCTAAAGAAGTAGTTATACACAGGTTGACAGGTGATGGGGATAAAAAGATATTTACTGGCTCCACTTTGGTCAGGAGATAAAAAAAGAAAGTTTTAAATACTATAAATAGAGAATTAAAAGCTTAGAAATATAGTACAAGGATTAATGTAAAAGATGATTTTTTTAAGCTAAAAACTATAGTTTGAATAATTTTTAGCTTAGAATAATATAAATTATTAGTATTTAAAAAAAGTATAATATATTTGTCGGAGGAGATAAGATGGATATAAGGAAAGCAAAAAAAGGGGATATAGAAGTTATTAATAGCTTGTATATGGATGCCAGAAAATTCATGGCAGAAAATGGAAATGCCGGACAATGGAATAATAATTATCCTAGCTTAGATGATATAAAAGATGATATGGAAAAAGATTGTCTATATGTTTGTGAAGATAATGGAGAGATACTGGGAGTGTTCTTTTTATGAATTTGCAGATGATGAAACCTATGCTGTAATAAAAGACGGTTCTTGGATAGATGATAGTCCTTACGGAGTTTTACATAGAATAGCTACTAAAAGAGGAACTAATGGTATAGGTGCTTATTGTATAGATTATGCTTACAATGCGTCCGGAAATCTACGAATAGATACTCATGAGAAAAATATACCTATGAGAAATTTATTAAAAAAGCTTGGATTTACAGAATGTGGAATTATATATGTAAGAGAGCAAAGTGAAAGAATAGCTTATCAAAAAGTTAAGCAAAGCAGATTTTAGGCTATACCTAGTATGAAATATAGATAGTTGACATTTATAATATGCCTTGTTAATATAATGTGAAATGTAATAAGGCTACAGAGGAGGAGATATATGAGAATAGTTCTTTCTTTATTAGTTGATAATACTGCCGGTGTACTCAGTAGAGTTGCGGGTTTATTCTCAAGAAGAGGATATAACATAGAATCACTCACAGTAGGAGAAACTTTTAATCCTAAGTATTCGAGAATGACAGTGGTATCGACAGGTGATGAAGAAACCTTGATACAAATTGAAAATCAGCTAAGAAAATTAGAAGATGTAAAAGATATTAAGACCTTAAAAGAAGGACAAAGTGTATACAGAGAACTTATGATGATTAAGGTTAAAGCAAATGCAAGCCAAAGACAAGCTATAAGTGCAGTTGCAGAAATATTTAGAGCTACTATAGTTGATGTCGCTAAAGAGAGCTTGACTGTTATGATGACAGGAGATAAAGACAAATTAGAAGCTATAATTAATCTATTAGAAGATTATGAAATATTGGAATTAGCCAGAACCGGTCTCACAGGTTTGTCAAGAGGTTGTGAGGACGTTACATATTTGTAATAATATCATGAGGAGGTAAAAAAATATGTCAAAAATTTATTATCAAGAGGATTGTAATTTAGCAAACTTACAAGGAAAGACAATAGCAGTCATTGGTTATGGTAGCCAAGGACATGCTCATGCACTTAATGCTAAGGATAGCGGTTGCAATGTTATTATTGGTTTATACGAGGGTAGCAAATCTTGGGAAAAAGCCGAGAAAGCAGGATTTAAGGTTTATACCGTTGCAGAAGCTACAAAAATAGCGGATATCATTATGATACTTATTAATGACGAGCATCAAGCTAAGATGTATAAGGACCATATAGAGCCAAATCTAAGTGCAGGTAAGATGCTTATGTTTGCACATGGTTTCAATGTGCATTTTGGTTGCATAGAAGCACCTGAGAATGTAGATGTAACTATGATAGCACCAAAAGGACCCGGACATACTGTAAGAAGTGAGTATCTTGAGGGAAAAGGAGTTCCTTGCCTTGTTGCTGTAGAGCAAGATGCCAGTGGTAAAGCACTTGATATAGCTTTAGCTTATTCTTTGGCTATAGGTGGAGCAAGAGCAGGAGTTCTTGAAACAGACTTTAGAACAGAAACAGAAACAGACCTTTTTGGTGAGCAAGCTGTTTTATGTGGTGGTGTATGTGCACTTATGCAAGCAGGATATGAAACTTTAGTAGAAGCAGGATATGATCCAAGAAATGCGTATTTTGAGTGTATACATGAAATGAAACTTATTGTAGATCTTATATATCAATCAGGTTTTGCAGGTATGAGATATTCAATTTCAAATACAGCAGAATATGGTGATTATATAACAGGTCCAAAGCTTATAACAGAAGAAACAAAGAAAAACTATGAAGAAAATCCTAGCTGATATTCAAGACGGAAGCTTTGCTAAAGAGTTCTTACTTGATATGTCAGATGCCGGAAAGCAAGTTCATTTCAAGGCTATGAGAAAGTTAGCATCTGAGCATCCATCAGAGAAGGTAGGCGAGCAAGTTCGTTCTTTATACAGTTGGAACAATGAAGATGATAAGTTAATCAATAACTAATAATAGATATTAGTTTATATGACAATAACTGAGAGCTTAATATGTACAAACCTAAAATTTAGGTAGTGCATATTAAGCTTTTTTAGTATCAGTTTTACACTATAAAAAAATATATCAAATACAAAAAGTTTGCTAAAAAAATTCACAAAAAAATTCGCTTTAAATAATTGAAAAAAACTGATTTTTATAGTAGAATAAACTTAAGATTATTCTATAGATTTTTATTAAAAAAATATTACATTAAATCTAGGTTTTATCCATATTTAAGTAAATATTTTTATAAAATCTGTGTATAATATTATAAATGTGGAGGTCTAATATATGGGTCAAATTAAGGTATCAAATGCTAGAAAACGTATAGATAGTTTGCTAGATGATAGAAGTTTTGTTGAAATTGGTTCTTATGTGAAAGCTAGAAGTACCGATTTTAATATTTCTGCTATAGATACAGAGTCTGATGGAGTTATTACCGGATATGGAAGCATAGATGGAAGTTTAGTTTATGTTTATAGTCAAGATGCTAATATCCTAGGAGGTTCTATAGGGGAGATGCATGCTAGAAAAATAAGTAGCTTATATGAAAAAGCTATGAAAATGGGTGCACCTATAATAGGTCTTGTTGATTGTGCAGGGCTTAGATTGCAGGAAGCAACAGATGCACTGGATGCTTTTGGTAAATTATATTTGAACCAAGTTATGGCTAGTGGTTGTATACCTCAAATTAAGGCAGTTTTTGGATATGCAGGTGGTGGTATGGCTATTAGTCTTGGATTAGATGATTTTGTATTTTTTTATCAAATGAAGCTAAAGTTTTTGTAAACTCACCTAATGCCATAAAAGGAAATTATGAAGGAAAGTGTGATACTTCATGTTCAAGATTTCATTCAAATGAAACAGGCATAGCAGATTTTTCGGGTGAAGAAACGGAAGTTTTTGAAAAAATAAGAGAACTTATAAGTCTTATACCTGCTAATAATGAGGACGATATGTCTTATGAAGAGTGTAAGGATAGTTTAAATAGACTTGTTCCTGAGGTAGAAGGATATTTAGAGGATACTGCTCTATTTTTAAGAAGTATTTCTGATGAAAACTATTTTTATGAAGTAAAAGCGGAATATGCAAAGGAGATGTGCATAGGTTTTATAAAATTAAATGGAAATACTATAGGTACTGTAGCCTCCAGAACAGCTATACTTGATAAAGAAGGAAGAGTAACAGAGGAGTTAAAGGCTGAATTAAATAGAAAGGGTGTTGAAAAGGCAAAAAGTTTTATAAATTTCTGTGATGCTTTTAATATTCCTATACTTAGTTTAGTAAATGTAGAGGGTTATAGTGCAAAAAAATGTACAGAAAAGCATATGATAAAATCACTGGCAAGTCTTACCTATGCTTTTGCAAATGCCACTGTACCTAAAGTTAATATAATACTGAAAAAAGCTTATGGAAGTGCTTATGTACTTATGAATTCTAAATCTATAGGTGCAGATCTTGTTTATGCCTATAGAAATTCAAGTATAGGTATGATGAATTCAAAAGTTGCAACAGAAATAATTTATAATAAAGAATTAGAAGAAGTAGAAGATAAACTTGCTTTTGTAGAAGAAAAGTCTAAGGAATACGAGAATTTGCAAGCAAGTGTACTTTCTGCGGCTTCTAGAGGCTATGTTGATGACATAATAGAATATGAGCAAACCAGAAAAGTGTTGATTGCAGCTTTTGAAATGTTATTTACCAAGAGAGAAGATAGACCTGTCAAAAAACATGGAACAATCTAGGAGGTAGATATATGGATAGAAAATTAAGAAGGGCAGTCTATTTCTTATTTATTTCTCTTTTGTCTTTGTTTTTTGTAGCTTGTGCCAAAACAGTAGAAAAAGATATAGATGAGCAGATCGGTAATAATTTAATAATGATGTCCGATAATCTGATTTCTCAAATTACTTCTCTGGATGATGAAGCTATAGATAGAAATATAAAAGATTTAGAGGAGAAAAAACAATTTGAGCTTATGACGGCTTTAGAGAATTGGAAAGCCGGTAAAAAGGATATAGGGAAAGTCCAAGCTATAAAGTCCGATGAAGCTATTTTAAATGTAGATAAAGAAGGATATAGTGTAAGTATATCTATTGTAGGAGAAAAAAGAAGTGCCATAGTTAGAATTGCGTATGACAAAAATATGCAAAAAGTTAATTCTATGTCTATAAATGTAAATTATAATTTGGGTGAAAAACTTTCTAAGGCGGGACTTAATACCCTCATAGGTATGGCTACTGTTTTCATTATTTTTAATATTTATAATTTTTTTATAATAGATGCTTTTAAATATATAAGTGTATTTGAAGAGAAATTAGCTAAAAAAAGCCTGGAGAGCTGACAAAGGAAGAAATAAAACTTAAAGAAGAAGTCAGTACACAAGAAAATTTACCAGAAGATCAAGAGTTAGTGGCAGTAATAAGTGCGGCTATAATGGCTTATGAAGAAGAGAATAATACAGATGATTTGATAGTAAGAAGTCTAAAAAAATCAAAGAGAAGACAAAGATTTTAGGAGGAAGAGTAGATGAAGAATTATATAATTAATGTAAATGGAAATACATACAATGTTACAGTAGAAGAGGGTAACAATATAAGTGCCATAGAAAAAAGAGAAGTTAAAGAGAGTTTACCTAAAGCAAATATTACTACTCCTAAAGCAAGTAATGATGAGGGTGGAATAAAGGTAGTAGCTCCTATGGCAGGAAAGATTTTAGAAGTAAAAACAGCAATAGGAAAAGCAGTAAAAAAAGGTGAAGTTTTAGTAATACTAGAGGCTATGAAGATGGAAAATGAAATTGTTGCACCTGCTGATGGTACAGTTGTAAGTATAAATGTAACAAGTGGAGAAGCAGTTGAAATTTCTAAGGTATTAGTAACACTAAACTAAAATAAGTAAAAGTTTAGAGAAAGGATAGAATATGTCTTATATTATTACAACCTTAGATAATTTAATTCATCAAACGGCATTTTTTTAATATTACTTTTTGGAAATATTTTGATGATAGGAATAGCTTGTATTTTCTTATATTTAGCTATAAAAAAGGGATTTGAACCTTTACTTCTTATACCTATTTCTTTTGGTATGTTACTTGTAAATATATATCCTGAAATAATGGCTAAACCAAGTGAAACTACTAATGGTGTAGGTGGATTATTGCATTATTTCTTTTTACTTGACGAGTGGAGCATTTTTCCTTCTCTTATATTTATGGGAGTAGGTGCTCAAACAGATTTTGCACCGTTGATAGCAAATCCTAAGAGCTTTTTACTAGGAGCGGCTGCTCAATTCGGTATATATGTAGCCTACTTTTTAGCTATATTTTTGGGTTTTGGAGATAAGGCTGCTGCAGCTATATCTATAATAGGTGGAGCTGACGGCCCTACATCTATTTTCTTGGCTGGTAAACTTGGTCAAGCTGAATTTATGGGTCCTATTGCAGTTGCGGCTTATTCATATATGGCACTTGTTCCTATAATACAGCCACCTATTATGAAAATGTTTACAACTAAAGAAGAACGTATGATAAAAATGGAACAATTAAGACCGGTGTCAAAGCTTGAAAAGATATTATTTCCTATAGTTGTAACTATAGTAGTTTGTCTTATACTTCCATCTACAGCTCCTTTAGTAGGTATGTTTATGCTGGGAAATTTATTTAAAGAAAGTGGAGTTGTTAAGCAATTAACAGAAACTTCTGCTAATGCACTTATGTATATAGTAGTTATATTACTTGGTGTATCAGTCGGAGCAACAACCTCAGCTGAGGCTTTCTTAAAAGTAACAACATTAAAAATAGTATTTTTAGGCTTAATGGCTTTCATCTTTGGTACTTTTGCAGGTGTTATTTTTGGAAAGATAATGTGTAAATTAAGTGGAGGGAAAGTAAATCCGCTTATAGGTTCAGCAGGAGTGTCAGCCGTACCTATGGCTGCAAGAGTTTCACAAAAAGTTGGAGCTTCTGAGGATCCGACAAACTTTTTGCTTATGCATGCTATGGGACCAAATGTGGCCGGAGTTATAGGAACAGCTGTAGCAGCCGGAGCATTTATGGCTATTTTCGGAGTTAAATAAAGAAGGGAGCTAGCTAATGGAGAATAAGAAAGTACAAATAGTAGAAACTGTATTAAGAGATGCACATCAATCTCTTATAGCTACAAGAATGACAACAGAGGAGATGTTGCCTATTATAGATAAAATGGATAAGGTTGGCTATAGAGCTGTAGAATGTTGGGGTGGTGCAACATTTGATGCCTGTCTTAGATTTTTTTAAAGGAAGATCCATGGGAAAGACTTAGAAAAATTAAAAAGCAGGCTTTTAAGAATACTAAATTACAAAATGTTATTTAGAGGTCAAAACATACTTGGGTATAATCATTATGCAGATGATGTGGTAGAATATTTTGTTAAAAAATCTGTGGAGAATGGTATAGATATAATTAGAATTTTTGACTGCTTAAATGATATTAGGAATTTAAAGACAGCAGTTGATGCTTGTAATAAAGAGGGAGCGGAATCTCAAGTAGCTCTTTGTTATACCTTAGGTGATGCTTATACCCTTGACTATTGGAAAGACATAGCCAAAAGAATAGAAGATATGGGTGCTAAAGCTCTTTGTATCAAAGATATGGCAGGACTTTTGACACCTTATGCAGCTAGTGAACTTGTAAGTGTATTGAAAGAGAATACTTCACTACCTATAGATGTTCATACACATTATACTTCAGGTGTTGCGGCTATGACATATATGAAAGCCGTAGAGGCGGGAGCAGATATTATAGATACTGCAATGTCTCCGTTTGCACTTGGAACAAGTCAGCCGGCTACAGAAGTAATGGTTGAGATATTTAGAGGAACAAAGTATGATACAGGTTTAGATTTGAATTTATTATCTGAAATAGCCGCTTATTTTGCACCTCTTAGAGAAAAGTATATGAAAAATGGTACTTTAAATCCAAAAGTATTAGGAGTAAATATAAATACTTTGCGTTATCAAGTTCCGGGTGGTATGTTATCAAATCTTATTAGTCAACTAAAAGAAGCGGGTAAGGAGGATAAATACCAAGAAGTTCTTGAGGAGATACCAAGAGTTAGAAAAGACTTTGGAGAACCCCCACTTGTAACCCCATCTTCACAAATAGTGGGAACTCAAGCAGTTATGAATGTTTTATCAGGAGAGAGATACAAAATAGTACCAAAAGAGTCAAAGAAGATTATGCTTGGAGAATTTGGTACAACTGTAAAACCTTTTAATGCAGAAGTTCAAAAGAAAATTATAGGTGATGAAGAGCCTATAACTGTTAGACCTGCTGATCTTATTAAACCGCAATTAGCAGATTTTGAGAAAGAATGTGCTTTATGGAAAAAGCAAGATGAAGATGTACTTAGTTATGCATTATTTCCAAAGGTTGCAAAAGAATTTTTTGAGTATAGACAGGCACAGGAAAGTGGTATAGATATAAGCAAAGCTAAAAATGGTGCTTATCCTGTATAGTAGGCTGTAATAAAAAAATATTTCTATGAGTATGATATGGAAAAATAATATTATAAATAAGTTTTATTAAAAATCATAAGTTAAGATAGAAGATATGATAAGCAGAGTTTATATTAGATAAGGAACAAAAAAATTATCTGTATCATAGATAAAAAGGAAAATAAAAATATAAATTGTAAGGAGGGTGTAAGAAATTTCACTCTCCTTTATGATATTATAGATAAAGTATACTATATATTATAAGAACAGATAATTAGTTGAGGTAAGAAGAGTGAAAAAAATATTATTAAAAAAATTGATATCAGTTATTTTGGCTGTAATAATTATAGAATCCGGATTTATAACTAATATAAATATGCTGAGTTTTGCGGCTATAGAAAAGCCTAATATATCTTCAGAAGCTGCTATCTTAATGGATGCAAATACAAAAGAAATTTTATTTGAAAAAAATAAAGATAATAAATATAGTCCGGCATCTATAACCAAGATAATGACAGCTTTACTTGTAATAGAGAATGGAAATTTAGATGATACCCTTACTTTTTCAGAAAATGCAGTTACAAATTTGGATGCGGGTGCAGTTACTCTTGGTGCAAAAGCGGGAGATAAATTGCGTGTAAAAGATGCTTTGTATGGTCTTATGCTTAGATCTGCGAATGAGGTAGGAAATGGTTTGGCAGAATATATTTCAGGCTCTATAGCTGAATTTGCAAATAAAATGACCATAAAAGCTAAGGAACTGGGAGCTAAAAATACAAATTTTGCAAACCCACATGGACTTACAAATGCAAAGCATTATACATCAGCTTATGATATGGCTTTGATTGCAAAAGCAGCTTTTGAGAATCCTACATTTAGAGAAATAGAAGCTACAACCAGTTATAGATTTCCGGCTCTAGGTACTAATCCGGCTAGAATAATAAGTATGGGTCATAAGATGACACATAAAGATGATACTAGATATTATGAAGGAATTTTAGGTGGAAAAACAGGATATACAAGAGCGGCAGGTAATACTCTTGTAACTGTAGTAGAAAGAAATGGAGTAAGATTAATAGTAGTTATATTAAAAAGTTCTAATACTCATTATGAAGATACAAAAGCCCTTTTTAGATTACGGTTTTTCATTAAAAGGTGTAAATGTAGGTAATAACAGGAGTGTAAATACAGGAAATTCTCCTATTGGTCCGGGAGCCAATTTATCTACAAATGTAAATAAGAATGTTACACCTGTAGTACAGACAAAACCTAGTGAGGCAAAATTAGTAGAAAATAAACCTATGGAAACACAACAAAGCAATATTAATAATGCAAGCCAAGATAATAATGTAAATTTAATAGGACCTGGACAAGTTTTTAAAAAAATTCCAATCTAAAAAGATGGTTGGAATAAAGATGAAACAGGTTGGTTATATCAAAAAGAAGATAAAAGTCTTGCAAAAAGTGAGATAATTGATATTAAAGGTTATACATATTGGTTTGATGATAATACTTATATGGCTACCGGTTGGAGACAAGATAGTACCGGAAAGTGGTATTATATGAAAGAATCCGGTGAAATGTATAAATCTAAGTGGATACTTTATAAGAATTTATGGTATTATATGGGTAATGATGGTAGCATGTTGACTAATACTACAACGCCTGATGGCTATAAAGTTAATAATGATGGAGTATGGATTAAATAATGAAAAAAATTTAGGATAGTACTAAAATGTGCCATTTTTAGCAATAGCGGACTTTTATGGTCAGAGTATGAGAAGAATAAACTTAGTATTGTTAAATATAAGATAAGTTCAGATAAACTTAAAAAAATAATAAAAAGACTGGTATTTTTTTGAGTGATTTACATGATAAAGAATTTGGACATAAGAATAGTATTTTATTAGAAAAAAATATATTCATTAAAACCGGATGCTATCTTGATAGGTGGAGATTTTACTTGTACCAAAGCGAAAGTAAATATAGAGAAAAACACTTTATATTTGTGGAGAATTAATAAAAAAATTTGTCCTGTATATTATGGGAATGGAAACCATGAACTTAGGATGAAAAAAAGAAATATGCCTCTTTGTATGAAGAATTTACTAATAGCTTAGCCAAGATAGGAGTAAAACATCTACAAAATTCAAACTTGGATTTAGATGATAATATAAGTGTATACGGATTAGATATAGATGATAAATACTATAAAAGACTGAAAATCCCAAATATGGAAGCTGCTTATATAGAGGAAAGATTGGGAGAATGTATTAAAGATAAATATAATATTTTATTAGCGCATTCGCCTAATTTTTTTGAAACATATAGAGAATGGGGAGCGGATTTAAGTCTTTGTGGACATTTTCATGGTGGAACAATCAGAATAGGTGATGATATTGGGCTTATGACACCACAAATTCAATTCTTTAATACTAATGTTGTAGGAATGAAGATAAAAGGAAAATCCAAGATGATAATTAGTTCCGGACTTGGAACTCACAGTATAAATCTAAGAATAAATAATCTACCACAAATAGTTTGTATAGATTTAGAAAGTAAAAAAATCAGGAGTAAAAAAATGGTAATCTCATATAAATTAGAAAAAAATTTGAAGGACCTCTTGACCTTTTTATTGCATTTAATAGAAAAAGATAAGATAAATATTTATGATATTCCTATTTCTGATATAACTAAGCAATATATGGACTATATAAATGAAATGAAGCTTAACGATTTAGAACTTTGCTCTGAATTTTTGGTTATGGCTGCTACTTTGATAGATATTAAAGCGAAATTATTATTACCAAAAAGAAATAGACGAAGAAACAGGAGAAGAGATAGATCCTAGAGCAGAACTGGTGGAAAGGCTCTTGGAACATAAAAAAAATACAAGCAATTAGCTGCTGAAATATCCAGATTGGAAGAAGAAGCTTCGTATTTTATGTATAAAGAACCTACTATTCCTAAAGAAGTTTTAAAATATCAAAAGCCTGTAGATTTAGATAAACTTTTTAAAGATGTGAATATGGAACTTCTGAATAAAATATATAGAGAAGTTTTTGCTAAGACAAGAAGAAAGAGTAGATAAAGAACGCTCTAAATTTGGAACTATTAAAAGAGAAAAAGGTGAGCTTGGAAGAAAAAGATTGGTTCTGTTTTTAAACTATATTAATAAAAAGAAATTTTTCATTTAGAAGCCTTTTTAGAAAAAAACCACATCTAAAAACAGAACTGGTAGTTACATTTTTTTAGCCATACTTGAACTTATGAAAGTTGGTAGAATAAATTTAAAACAAGAAAAAAATCTTTTGATGATATGGAGATAGAGGCTGTAGATGGGAAATATGAAAAAATAGATTTATCGGGTTTGGAGGATTTATAGAATGGATTTAAGACAAGATTTTTTGCCTGTTAAAAGCAGAGAATTAGCTATAGAAGCTATACTTTTTACTATGGGAAAATCAGTAGAGCTTAGACAAATTTGTCTTGCCTTAGAAATAAGTGAGAAGGAAGCTCTAGAGGCTTTTAGAAACTTTGGCTAAAAGATATGAAACGGATTCAGCTTTAAAACTTGTAAGGTTTGAAAAAAGTTATCAGTTATGTACTAAAGCTGAATATTTTGATATTTTGGTAAAAGTAGCAAAAACCCCTAAAAAGCAAGTTCTTACAGAGGCTGTATTAGAAACACTTTCTATAATAGCTTATAAGCAACCTATTACAAAGGCTGAGATAGAGAAAATAAGAGCTGTTTCCAGTGAATATAGCGTAAATAAATTAGTTGAATATGGTTTTGGTTTATGAGGCGGGCAGATTAGAAGCTCCCGGTAGACCGGTACTTTTTGCTACAACTGAAGAATTTCTTAGACGCTTTGGAGTGGAGAGTAAAAAAAATCTTCCTCTTGTAAATCCTGTTATGGAAGCTGAGATAGAAAAAGAGGTAGAAGAAGAAATAAATTACAAATTTGGATTTGAGGTAGAAGAGAAAAATGAAGAATCTGGAGATAAAAAAATTAAATATTTTTTTGTAAAGATATAGAAAAATTAAGATTTATAGATGGAAAAAGTGATTGGATAGATTTAAGAGCTGCCAAAGATATTAGTTTAAAAGCCGGAGAATTTGCACTTATTCCATTAGGGGTAGGTATGAAACTTCCTAAAGGATATGAGGCACATGTAGTTCCTAGAAGTTCAAGTTTTAAAAATTTTGGAATTATACAAACAAATTCTATGGGGGTAATAGACGAAAGTTATTGTGGAGATGAAGATGAGTGGAAATTTCCGGCATACGCTGTTCGTGATACAAATATAAAAAGTAAATGATAGAATTTGTCAATTTAGAATAATGGAACATCAACCAAATTTTACTTTTGTGGAAAGTGAAAAAAACTGGAAGATATCAACAGAGGCGGATTTGGAAGTACAGGAAAAAATTAATAGAGGTAGCTTATGAAAAAAATTAAAACTTTGGCTTTTTTCATATTAATGTGTATGTGCAGTATTATACTAGTAGCTTGTGTCGGTACTGTTTCAAAGCAAAAAAGTCTAAGTAAGTCAGGTTTAAGCTTACTTGATAAGGGAGAGTTTGAAAAAGCAAGTATCAAATTTGATGAAGCTTTGACATTAGGAGAAAATAATAGAAAATTATATAGTCAGATCTTAGCTCATAAGGCACTTGCTGATTTTTGGAATGGGTAATTATTCTAAGACTATAGAAGACTTAGGAAAAAAATAAATAATTTAGAAGATAAGTATAAGTCTTTATTAGTTATAGCTTTATCCAGACAAGGGACAGACTTAAAAACCGACTTATGATAAATTACTCGAACTTACTAATAAGAAGAGTCAGAGTGAAGTTTATAATAAAGCAGTAGATGAATTTTTTTAAGAGCTGTAATGTCTGCAAAAAGTTTAAACAATGAGTTTGAAGATATTGATATGACTTCTATAAAGATACTTAATGAGAAAAGAATATTTAAAGAAAAAAACAGCAAATAATACAAATAATATGGGTATTTTTTTGAATATGTAGAAGGAAATTATGACAAAGCTTTGGAGTATTTTTAATGAGGCTATGGATATTACAAAAAAACCAAAGATGATATAGAATTAAAAAAAGTCTATTTTTGTTTAATAAGGCGGCTTGTTATGAATATAAAAATAGAGCCGAGTGAGGCTATAAAACTATTTGAAGAATATATAGATACTTATGGAGAAGACGAAAAAAAGTAAAGCATGAGTTAATATTTTTTTAAAGTCTAGGGTTAAAAAAATAATTAGGAGAACTATGGCAGAATTATATAATACGGAAGAAATAAAAGAGAGTTTAATATTAGTTGCGGTTAAGTCAAGTGATAGAGAAAATATAGATAGTTCTTTAGATGAACTGGAAGAGCTTAGTTTTACTGCGGGTGCCGATTGTGTAGCCAGACTGGTTCAAAATAGAGAAAAGATTCATAATGCTACTTATCTGGGAAAAGGAAAGATAGAGGAGCTTAGAGAGCTTATAATAGAAACCGGTGCTACAGGAATAGTTTGTGATGATGAGCTTAGTCCTGTACAGATGAGAAATCTGGAAGATATGCTTAATACGAAGATTATTGATAGAACTATGCTAATACTTGATATATTTGCCAAAAGAGCAAGTACCAGTGAAGGTAAGATACAAGTGGAATTAGCACAGTTAAAATATTCATCTGCAAGACTTGTAGGTCTTAGAAGTTCTATGTCCAGATTAGGCGGTGGTATAGGTACAAAAGGACCGGGTGAAAAAAAGCTGGAATTGGATAGAAGACTTTTGCATGATAGAATAGGAGTTTTAAAAGCAGAGCTTAGAGAAGTTAAGAAACATAGAGAACAAGCCAGAAAATCAAGACAGCAAAATTCTAAATTTGTTGTTGCAATAGTTGGTTATACTAATGCAGGAAAATCCACTCTTTTAAATACTCTTACCGGTGCTTCCATATTGACAGAAGACAAATTATTTGCTACGCTGGACCCTACAACAAGAAAGTTAGAATTTGATAGCGGACAGGAAATACTTCTTACGGACACAGTAGGTTTTATTAGAAAGTTACCACATCATTTGATAGAAGCATTTAAGTCTACTTTGGAAGAGGCTAAGTATGCAGATTTAATTTTACATGTAGTAGATGCCAGTAATAAAGAAGCAGATGATCACATGCTGGTAGTTTATGATACCTTAAAAAGTTTAGGAGCTGTGGATAAGGATATTATTACTATATAATAAAAAAACGATAAGTGTGAGGGTGATTTTTTTCCTTACCTAGAGATTTTTCATGCCTTAGAAACGGTTAATATATCGGCTAAAACCGGTTTTGGTATTGACAAACTAAAAGAAGCCATTGAGAAAGTTATGAGAAGCAGAAAAAAATATACTTTGAAAAGATTTTTCGATTATAAAGAAGCCGGTAGAATACAAGAGATTAGAAAGTATGGAGAATTACTTAGCGAAGAATATACTGAAAAAAAGGCATAGAAGTGAAAGCTTACTTGCCTTGTGAGATATATGGAAAAATTTAGTTAGAAGGAGAAAATTATGTATAGTAATAGTATCAATGTAGTACCGTCTATAGTTATTACATTATTAAGTTTCTATGGTTGGGGTGCAGGTATTTTGGGACTTGTTGGCATGGCAAAGTTATTTATGAAAGCGGGAGAAAAAGTGGTGGAAGATTTTTTTATACCTATTTACAATGATTATATCTTTTTGTAAAAATAATAAAGGGTGTAAATCTCTTTATTGCCAAGATGATTTGTCTAATAGTATATATTTTTGGGCTTGATAGCAATATCTATCGGAGTAGTTCTTGTCTTGTCAGAGCAAGTTAGAAGAATGCAGCTTTTACCATTTGCAATAATAGGACTTTGGGCTTTGATTTTTTTATTGTTGCCTTGATAGTTATAGAGATTTTAATAGCTAAAAAGTTATCAAGAGCTTTCGGAAAGAAGGGTTGGTATACAGTGGGATATTTCTTTTTTCCATATATATTTCTTTTAATTTATGCTTTTGGTAATTATGAGTATCAATATAAGATAGATGAATACGGTAATGTTGTAGATAAATAAGTAAAAAGGCACTGAACTATGGATATAGCCCAGTGCCTTTTTTTATCTAAAAAAGAGAAGCAGGTATCTAAAAAAATAGATACCTACCTCCCTTTTAAGCTTTAATTTATTTTTTTACTATACTAAATATTCATTAATACAAATAGAACCAAGCGGTCTAATACTCATTATATGGGCAGCGCCTTCACCTTGTAATTTCTCTATAGTAGTAACATAAGAAGAAACTAAAGTATTAGGTAGTATAGCCATTATAACACCTGCAAATCCCCCACCATGAACACGACAGGTACCTGCTTTATTTTCTTTAATAAACTTTTTCGGTTAAAGCTAAGGTAAGAGTAATACCTTGTTCCTCAGGTGCTGTATTTGTATAGCAGTTTTGTAAGTATTTCCAAGAAGAATTGCCACTTTCACGAACTAAATTGAAGAAAGTATCAAAATCTCCACTTTCACAAGCTTTTACTATTTGTTCAACTCTCTTGTTTTCATCAAAGAAGTGTATAGCTCTCATAATAGCTCTATCACCCGTCTTAGTTCTTATATCATTAATATGCTTATAAAAATCTTTTTCATCAATTTCTGCAAGAACATCTTTTTTAAAATAAGCAGCTACGGCTTTCATCTCGGCAGGAATAGAAGAGTAATCAGCTGATAAATCAGCATGTCCCCTACCTGTTTGTACTATGATAAGTGAGTAATCGGTTGAACCGAAATCAAAGTTTACCTTTTTAATTTTAGGCTCATTTGGATTAAAGAAATCTATATTTATAAGTCCACCATAAGCACAACACATTTGGTCAAGTAAGCCGCTTTGCTTATCCCAATAAACATTTTCAGCAAATTTACTTATATGAGCATAAGTAACAACATCTATCTTGCCTTCATTAAATAAGGTATTTATTATTTGGCAGATTAGAGTTTCAAAAAGCTGCAGAAGAACTAACTCGGCACTGGCTATAACATTGCTGGTAATATAAGTATTGAAGCCTCCGATCTTATACCCCTTATCTATAAAACCTTTTAAAAGTCCTTTGACAAGATCTATGGTACCTGCCTTTTTATCTGAAGGTTTTAAATCATCTAAGTCTATAGTGAATTTTTGGTTAAAGGTTTCACTTATAACGTTAATACTATTTGAATTTGTCTTTGCGGCAACGGCAACACAGTCAAGATTTATACTGGCTCCGAGAACTTTGCCGTGATTATGGTCTGTATGATTACCACTGATTTCAGATCTGCCGGGAGAAGAAAACAGTAGAACATCGGTCTCTTTAAAGTTATCAGCAAATCCATTAATTACAGAGATGTATCTATCTCTCTGAAAATCAATATTTTGTTTGCCATATAGTTTGGTAAATAAATCTTTTGCTTTATCGCTTTGTAAAAGTTCTTTGCTTTTATTAATATCCATTTTAGCTCCTATCCGGTAGAACTAAACTATGCCTAGGACAATGCCGCCATCTCCGGCATAAACTGTTGCTACTCCCATAGCGGAGGTTATAAAAATATCTTTAAATTTACCTGTCTTTTTTAAAGCCTCTGCGACAAATTCGGCTCTTTCATGATTATTTACATGGGTAATTGCAATGCTTTTTTCATTTTTAAAGGCGGCACATTCTCTTGTGGCAATTTCAACCATTTTTAATAGAGCCTTATTTACACCTCTAGCTTGATCAACTTTTACAATTTTACCGTCAACAGCACCCATAACAGGTTTGATATTTAAAGTAGTAGCAAAAAAGGCACTAAGACCAGTGAGTCTACCATTCTTTCTTAAAGTGTCTAGATTTTCAAGGACGAAATAAGTTTTCATTTCATCTCTCAGCTTAGTCATTTTATCACAAATTTCGTCAAAAGATAAGCCTAAATCACATAGTTTTTGTAGTTCTATTAACAATCTATACTGACCTGCACTGGCAGATTTAGAAGATAGAATAAATATTTTTTTATTCTTACCGTGTTCTTCTTCATACATATCTTTACCTACCATGGCACTCTGGTATGTTCCGGATAAATGCTCTGATAGAGTAATAACGAAGATATTTTTCACAAGGAGCCTCAAAAAGCTTTTAGAAAAAAAGCTCAGGTGATGGGCAAGCTGTTTTAGCACCTATATTAGAATTTGCTATTCTATATATAAAATCTTTTTGATTAAAAATCGAGGTCATCAATAACTTGATAATCTCCTATTTGCAGGCTAAGCGGCACCAAAGTAAAGTGCTTATCATTTTTTTCATATTTTTCATCTAAGTCTGAACAACTATCACAAATTATTTTTATATTCCATATTTTCTCCAATTACATCTAGTTTTTTTAAAACTACATATAATTATAAGCTATATTACATATACTGTCAAATAAATCTAGATAGGAAAAGCTAAAAATTATTTCGCCGATAAAGTAAAAAAATAAATTTTTTTATATTAGTAAGGAAAAATATTTATAGTATTGTATTCTTATTTTTCTTGCCTATACGTTGAAATTAAGATATATTATAGAGATAAAAAAATAGACTTGGGGGATATAATGCAAAAATCCGGAACAAATATTACAAAATATAAGCTCCTTGGTGTGGGGTTTACCTATGTTGATACTTCTTATAGGTTGCCACATATTTTTAACTTTTAGACTAAAATTTATACAAAGATATATAGGAAAAGCGATAAAGCTTTCAATAACATCTGATGAAGAGGGGCATGGAGATATAAACCAATTTGGTTCTTTGGCCACAGCTTTAGCCGCTACTATAGGTACAGGAAATATAATAGGTGTTTCTACAGCCATAGCACTTGGTGGTCCGGGAGCAGTATTTTGGACTTGGATAACAGGAATATTGGGGATGTCAACAAAATATGCAGAAAGTCTGCTTTCAATGCAATATAGACAAAAGAATAAAGTTGGAAATTTTGTAGGTGGACCTATGTATGTCTTGGAAAAGGGACTAAATATGAAAATTCTAGCTGTACTTTTTGCTGTATTTACGGCTTTGGCAACTTTTGGTACAGGCTGTGCCATACAGTCAAAAGCGATAAGCGAGATAATAAAATTTACTTTTAATGTACCTCTTGTAATAAGCGGCATAATCATAACTATTTGTGCCACCCTAGTTATACTAGGCGGTTTAAATAATATATCAAAAGTATGCGAGAAATTAGTTCCATTTATGGCACTTTTTTATGTAGGTGGTTCATTAATAATACTTATATTGAATATACAATATTTACCAAACACTATTTTATTAATATTAAAATCAGCCTTTACTACAAGAGCGGCAGGGGCAGGTTTTGTAGGTAGTACTATGATTACAGCTTGTAGATATGGAGTTTCAAGAGGTTTATTTTCAAATGAATCAGGTTTAGGCACGGCCCCTATAGTCAGTGCCAGTGCGAAATCTAAAAATTGTGTAAGACAAGCTTTAGTCTCTATGAGTGGTACTTTTTGGGATACTGTTATTGTTTGTGCAATGACAGGGCTTGTTTTAGTTAGTTCTATAGTTAAAAATCCTATTGCTTTTGAGAATGTGGCAAATGATAAACTTACAGGTATAGCATTTCAAAATTTAGGAGCTGTAGGAGGTATTATTTTAGCCATCTCTCTGGCAATCTTTGCTTTTACGACTATACTTGGCTGGTGTTTTTATGGAGAGCGTTGTGTAGAATATTTATTTGGGATAAAAAGCAATAAAATATTATAGAATATTATTTCTAATAACACTATTTATGGGAACTGTCTTTTCTCTTGATATAGTTTGGAGTTTTTTTCCGATATAACAAATGGACTTATGGCATTTCCTAATATCTTATCTTTGTTATTGCTTACTCCTCTAATAGTAAGTAAAACCAGGTATTTTTTTATGGGAAAAATAGATTAGAAGAAAAAGAATAGAATAAATATTTTTAAGAAATGTAAGCAAACTGTAAGTTTAAATCTAGATTATATAGTGATATACTTACAAAAAGAAGTTTATAAAATTAAAAAAATATAGGAGGAGAATACTATGAAATTTAATACAAAAACTGCACTTGCTTTGGTAGTGCTTAGTGCGGTATTTCATTATTTCCAAGTATTAAAGCGAATGCAGCTCAAGGTTGGGTAAATAATTCAGGAAAATGGTATTATTATGACAATAACGGAGCTGTACATAAAGGTTGGATACAAACCAGTGATGGTTATTATTATATGGATTTATCAGACGGACTTATGTCAACCGGTTGGAAGAAGATTAACGATAAATGGTATTATTTTAAGCAATCAGGTCTTATGAATATAGGTTGGTTGAAAGAAAAAGATAAATGGTATTATACCTTAGATGATGGAACTATGGTTACTAATAGCTGGTTAAAGGTTGCTTCTAATTATTATTATATGAAAAATGGCGGTATTATGACTACAGGTTGGAGGCAAATAGATAATTCTTGGTATTATTTTAAACCGGATGGAAGAGCGGCATTTGGTTGGACTAAAATAGGTAAAGATTGGTTCTACTTTGCAACTGACGGAAAAATGTTATCAGGTTGGCAAAAGATTAATACAGATTACTTCTACTTTAATGCTTCAGGAGTGATGAAAACCGGTTGGTTAAGTGATGGAACAAATAAGTATTATATGGATCAAACAGAAGGTTCAGGTTTAGGAAAGATGGCTACGGCTTGGAAGCAAATAGAAGGAACATGGTATTTCTTTAATGCAAATGGACATATGCAAAAGGGTTGGCTGAAGGTAAATAATTCTTATTACTATTTAGATGAAAATGGCAAGATGTTAGTAAATACAACAAAAGCTATTGATGGTGCTTCTTATACATTCGATGCTTCAGGAGCTTCAAATGCTACAAACATAGCTAATGCTATAGATGGAAATGCTATAACTTCAGCCATTCAAGCAGCTAAGACCGGTGCTAATACAAGTACAACAAATAGTTCAGATTCATCAGCTAATAATAATAATAATAATAATAATAATAGTGTAGGTCCGGGTGGAAAAACTACAAATACGGATAACCAAGGTGGTCCGGGAGCTTCAAATTCTACTAATACTAATAGTAATAGTAGCAGTCCAAATCCAAGCTCAAATAATAATTCCTCTTCAAATTCGGCTTCTCCGGTTTTGAATAATGGAAATGGAAATCTTACTGCAGGTCAGACTACAGGACCTAGATAGGAAGTGTCATGCGAAAGAATAAATTAAAAAAGCTACTTGCGTTTGGTATTAGTATTTTATGTTTTAGTACACCTACTCTTTTAAGCTTTGCAGCAGAAGAGTGGACTATGCAAACACCGGGTATATACAAGCTTTTAGATGGTTCGACACTTAGTGGTGTTTATGCTAGAGGTATTGATGTTTCTTTTTGGCAGGGAGATATAGACTGGGCAAAGGTAACAAATGATGATGTTAAATTTGCTATACTTGGAACTAGAAGACGTAGTGGAGTAGTAGATCCTAAATTTGAAATTTATGCAAAGGCGGCTATAAAAAATAATATTAAAATAGGTGCATATATACATTCTTATGCAACTACGGTAGATATGGCAAGAGAAGAGGCGGATTTTGTACTTAATCTTATAAAAGATTATCCTATATCATATCCTGTTGTTTATGATGTTGAGCATGAAGATACTCAAGGAAAGTTATCAAAATCAGAATTAAATGCTGTTATTAGAGCTTTTACAGATAGAATAAAAGCGGCAGGTTATTATCCTATGGTCTATGCGAATGATTATTGGATAGCTAATAAAATAGATATGAATGGTATAAAAGATCTTGATATATGGGTTGCTAAGTATAATACCAGACATGTATACAAGAATCCGGCTATGTGGCAAGCAACAGATAGCGGTAAAGTAAATGGTATACCCGGAAATGTAGATATTGATTTTCAATATAAAGACTTTACTTCCTTGATACCTGCAAATACTTGGAGAACTATAAATGGCAATACCTATTATTATAAAGATTTTACTATGCAAAAGAAAACTTGGATAAATGATGGTAAGAATTACTATTATATGGATGATAACGGTTTAGCACTTAAAGGGTGGTTTACAGAAAATAATAAGAAATATTATTTAGATGATGTAGACGGAAAGATGTTGACAGGTTGGAAGAGTTTTAATAGTAAGTGGTATTATTTCGGTTCAGGTGGAGATAGTAAAACGGCTTGGATTAAGGATAATAATTCTTGGTATTATCTTGATAAAGATGGCATTATGCAAAGTGGTTGGCAGGATATACAGGGTGAGAAGTATTTCTTTGGCTCTAGCGGAGCTATGAAAACCGGTTTTGTAGATATAGATGATAAAACCTACTATTTGCAGGAAAGTGGAGTTTTAGCTAAATCGTGGATAAATACAAATTCTTCATGGTATTTTGCAAATAAAGATGGTGTTATCCAAAAGTCTTGGCTACAAGATAAAAATAAATGGTATTATATGGATAATACAGGTAAGATGTTAACATCTTGGCAAGATATAAATGGTGCAAGTTATTACTTTGATAATTCAGGTGTGATGCAAACAGGAGTTATAAATGTAAATGAAACTTTGTATTATTTGGGAAATGACGGTATTTTAGTCAGAAATTCCAGTATAGATTATAATTCTAAGAAATATGATATTGATTCACAAGGAAGAATGATAGAGAAAAAAACAGAAGAAACTTCTATAAATCCTAATACTGAGGTGAATATCGGTGTTGGACCTAGTAGCAGTGCAAGTATAAGTATGCAGGCACCTAAGTAATTCTAAATTCAAAAAAAGACTAAGTTAAAATTGATATACCCCCCTTTACCGGACGTCCGGTAAAGAGAGTAAATGTCAAAAATAGCTTAGTTTTTTTGTTTGTAATAAGAATAAAAAAATTATAAATAGTAAAGTATGTAAATTAAGAAGAGAAATGTAGAAAAAAACTATATATTATTACAAAGTAGAAAGTTTGAAAAAAATATAGTTGTAGTAGGTTTTTTTCTAAGGAGTATAAATTGGTACAAAAGGTGAAAAAGGTAACAGATTTTTTTGCTAAAATTTAATAGCGATAATATTTGAAATATAGTATTATTGAAATATTATTTAATAAATTTAAAGAGGAGAAAAATTATGAAATTATGGGGTGGACGTTTTACAAAAGCAAACAGATACTTTAGTACAGGAGTTTAATGAATCTCTTAGCTTTGATAAAAGGCTTTATAAGCAAGATATAAGAGGTAGTAAAGCACATATAAGTATGCTTGGAGAGCAGGGGATAGTTAGTAAAGAGGATAAGGAACTTATTTTTAAAAAGGTCTTACTGAAATAGAAGAAGATATAGATGGAGGAATTTTTAAAATTTGATGATGGTTCAGAGGATATACATTCTTTTTGTAGAGGCACATCTTATAGAAAAAAATAGGAGAAGCAGGAAAAAAAGATTACATACAGGAAGAAGTAGAAATGACCAAGTAGCTCTTGATATGAAATTGTATACAAGAGATGTGATAGATGAAAATATAAGTTTGGTAGAAAGTCTTATAAAAACTATACTAAAAATAATGAAAGAAAATAAAGAAACTACAATGCCGGGCTTTACTCATTTACAAAAGGCTCAAGCAACAACCTTAGCTCACCATTTTGGTGCTTATCTTGAAATGTTTGTAAGAGATAGGGATAGACTTATTGATTGTAGAAAGAGATTAAATACTTCTCCTTTAGGAGCAGGAGCATTTGCAGGAACAACCTACCCTCTTGATAGAGAACTTGTTGCTTCTTTATTAGATTTTGATATGGCAACAAGAAATAGCATGGATAGTGTTAGTGATAGAGATTATTTATTGGAACTATTATCGGATTTTTTTCTATAATTGCTATGCACTTATCAAGATTATCAGAAGAAATTATTATATGGAATACAAATGAATATAAATTTGTATATATAGATGATACTTATTCTACAGGTTCCAGTATAATGCCACAAAAAGAAAAAAATCCGGATATAGCGGAGCTTATAAGAGGAAAAACAGGTAGAGTTTATGCTTCTTTACTTTCTTTACTTGTAACTATGAAAGGTTTACCACTTGCATATAATAAAGATATGCAGGAAGATAAAGAGTTAAGCTTTGATAGTATGGATACTATCGCTTCCTGTATAAGGCTTATGATAGGTATGTTAGATAGTATTAAATTTAATAAAGAGATAATGCGTGAAAGTGCAAAAGGCGGTTTTACGAATGCGACTGATGCGGCAGACTATCTTGTAAAAAAAGGTATGCCTTTTAGAGATGCTCATGCGGTAGTTGGCAGTTTGGTACTTTATGCTGAAAAAACCGGTAAAGCCTTAGATGATTTTACATTAGAGGAATTTAGGGCTATATCTGAAGTGTTTGAAGAAGATATATATGAGGCAATAAGTCTTGAAACCTGTATATCCAAAAGAAAAACTAAAGGTGCACCAAGTAAGGAATGTGTGGAAGAACAAATAAATAGTGTAGAAAAATTTGATATTTATGTTATAATGTTCATAGTAACAAATTAAAAAAATAAATTATGAACGCAAGGGGTAAAAATGAACGATTTTATATTAATAGCCAGAGAGATAATTAAAAAAAATAATCTTAGCCAAAGAGATTTATCTTCGCTTTCAGGTTTATCATTGGGAAAAAGTAAATAAACTTATAAAAAGAAAGTATAGAAAAAAAGGTTTACTATATAGAAAAGAAGAAACTTTATATATAAGTGAAACAGGAAAAGAAGAATTAGAAAAAAACATAAGGTAGATAATGCGGTCATTTTTTTGCTGCGGGTTTTGGCTCCAGATTTGTACCTCTTACTTTTTGAAACCCCTAAAGGTCTGTTAAAAGTTTATGATGAAAGAATGATAGAGCGTCAAATAAGACAATTACATGAAGTAGGAATAAAAGATATCAGTATAGTGGTGGGTTATTTAAAAGAAAAAAATTTGATTATTTAATAGATAAATTCGGAGTAAAAACTCTTATATAATCCCGAGTATAGTTCTAAAAAAATACTATTTCAACTTTATATTGTGCCAGAAATCTTTTTTTATAATAAAAATACATATTTATTATCATCTGATAATTGGATAAGAAATAATATGTTTAATACTTATGAGCCGGATGCTTGGTATAGTAGTGTATATATGGAGGGAAATACCAAAGAATGGATTTTTAGATTATAATAAAAAAAGGTGAGATAAAAATCTGTAAATATAGGTGGAAATGATGCTTATGTTATGTATGGACCTGTTTATATGTCAAAAGACTTTTCAAATGAATTTTTAAAAAAATAGTGGAAGAATATTATAAAAAAAGAAGGAACAGATGACTATTATTGGGAAAAATGTATTTATAGAAGTATTAAAAAAAATAAAAAGTTTAAAAAAATAAGATGCATATAAATAAGCAAACCGGTGATAATGTCTATGAATTTGAGAATTTGGAAGAACTTAGGCTATTTGATGAAAAAAATATAATCATAGCTCTGATAATGAAGCTATGGCTTTGATAGCTAAGATTTTTTTCTACGAGTGAGAGTGAAATCCATAATTTACGTTGCCTAAAAATCAGGAATGACAAATAAGAGTTTTATTTTTTTGATATAGATAAAGGAAGCTATATTTGCAGAGTTCGGGCAAGGGAACAGAAAAAAACTTATAAATAGAGAAAATGAGTATAATAACTATAAAACTATAGATGATATAGGTATTTCAGAAGAGATAATTTACTTTGATAAGGAAACAGGATATAAGATTGCAAAAATACTATGAGAATTCGAGAAATGCAAATCCTAATAGTATAGAAGATATTAAGAAGTGTATAGAAGTATTAAAAAAATTACATAAAAGCAAATTTAAAAGTTTCGCATATTTTTTTGATTTAAAAGAACGTATAGAATTTTTATGAGAAGCTATGTAATGAAACAGGTGGTATAAGATTTGAAGATAATACAGAAGTAAAAAGCTTGTATGTTGGAATTATATGAAAGTCTAAAAAAATTAGATAGACCTAAGAGTCTTTCACATATAGACAGTGTATTTGATAATTTTATATTTACCAAGGATAATGACTTACCTAAACTTATAGATTGGGAATATGCGGCTATGTCAGATCCCTATATAGATATAGCAATGATGGCTATATACTCTTATTTTGATTATGAAAATACAAATGAGCTTATAAATATATATTTTTGATGCTAAGACGGATAGGGAGAAATACTTTATTATTTATTCTTATATGGCTTTTAGGCGGTTATCTTTGGGCTTTATGGGCAGTATATAAGTCAAACTTGGGAGAGAGTTTTTGGAGATTATACGCTTAAAAATGTATAGATATGCTAAAGATTATTATAAGTATGCAAAAGGATATGCTATAGAAGATGATATATAGTTAGTTTATTTTTCTGATATTTAGAAGAGAGTAGGGAATAAACTCATATATGAATTTTTAAAAAAATCGGTATAAGAATAATATTATATTGTAATTTTGATAAAAGATTTAGGAAAAAAAGGTTTTGGTATTAGGAAAACTGAAGATAAGGATTTTTATTAAAAGTCCGGTGAATAAGGTGAGGTAAAAAGGGATGGCAGATTTAACAAAGGCTAACAACGAAACAATGCAAAGGTCAGAGTTGCATAGAAAAATTTGGGCTATTGCCGATGACGTTCGAGGTGCGGTAGATGGTTGGGATTTTAAACAATATATACTGGGAATTTTGTTTTATAGATTTATTTCAGAAAATATTACCGAATTTTTTTAATTCTGCCGAGCATGAAGCCGGTGACTTGGAATTTGATTATGCCGAAATTTCTGACTAAGAAGCAGAAGAGGATTTTTAGACCTAATACTATTGAAGATAAGGGTTTTTTTATATTGCCAAGCCAGTTGTTTAAAAATATTGTTAAAACTGCTAAAGACAACGAAAACTTAAATACAGATTTAGCTAATATATTTAAAGCAATTGAAGGAAGTGCGGTAGGATTTGCATCGGAAGATGATATCAAAGGCTTATTTGAAGATGTGGATACAACAAGTAATCGTTTAGGTGGAACTGTAGCAGAAAAAAATAAAAGACTGGCAGATATACTGACAGGTATAGCGGAATAAATTTTGGAAACTTTCAGAATAACGATATAGATGCCTATGAGTATTTGATTTCAAATTATGCAAGTAATGCCGGTAAATCAGGTGGGGAGTTTTTTTACACCGCAAACAGTGTCTAAGCTTTTTGGCGAGACTGGTTATGGAGGGAAAGACAAGTATTAATAAGGTGTATGACCCTACGTGTGGGTTTGTGTCATAATAGTGATAGAGGCAAATAGTTATGTAAATATAAGGGGTTCAAGACCTCTACCAAAGTTTAAAACTCAAAAAATAAATAGTTGGTGTGCTGCTTAGAGCAGTTATTGCGAAAATAAATGTTGTAAACAGCACATCAGCATAGAGGAGGAACTCACATGTCTAAGGTGAAAAAAGACACGATTGAAGCAAAAGGTTTTGCTATTCAAATTTATACTGAAGACTTTAAAAACGACTATATAAGTCTTACGGATATTGCAAGATATAAAAGTGATGAGCCATTTATAGTTATTAATAACTGGTTGAGAAGTAAAGATAACATTCAATTTTTAGGTTTATGGGAATCAATGCATAATCCTGATTTTAAACCTATCGAATTCGATAGGTTTAGAAATGAAGCTGGTAGTAATGCATTTACATTGTCACCACAAAAATGGATTGAAAAGACAAATGCAATAGGCATTGTTTCTAAGTCAGGAAGATATGGAGGGACATTTGCTCATAGTGATATAGCAATGGAATTCGCTTCATGGATTTCTGCTGAATTTAAGATGTATGTAATTCAGGATTACAAAAGACTTAAGTCAGATGAAAATTCTAAGCTATCATTAGGATGGAATCTGAATAGAGAAATTTCTAAGATTAACTACAAAGTTCATACAGATGCAATCAAAGAATATCTTTTAAAGGATCTTACCAACGAACAGTTATCTTATAAATACGCAAGTGAAGCAGATATGCTCAATGTTGCCTTATTTAATAAAAGAGCAAAACAGTGGCGTGAAAAAAATCCTGACTTAAAGGGAAATATGAGAGACTATGCAAGTCTGAATGAGTTATTGGTACTAGCAAATATGGAAAGCTATAATGCAATCCTTATTAGTAAAGGAATGGATCAGAAAGAAAGAATGATAGAACTTAGAATGCTTGCGAGAACTCAAATTGTGTCCTTGGAAAAAAATTAAATAAGAAAGCAATAAAAAAACTGGAGTATTTCGATGATGAAAAAAACAAATGAAAAAATAGCGAATAAATGTCAAATTTTTACTCCCACAAATTATGTTAAAGAGTTACTTGACTCTGTTGGTTATCATAAAAAAATATAGTAAATAAAAACAATATTAGAAAATTCTTGTGGTGATGGCAATATACTTGTTGAAATAGTTAATAGGTACATTGAAGAAGCAATAGAACTTAAATTTTCTAATAAAAAAATAAAAAAAGGTTTAGAAAACAATATTTTTTTGGATTTGAAATTGACAAAAAAATCAATTTGAAAAGTGTATTTGTAACTTGAATTTACTTGTAAAAATGGGATACAGGATGTTGAATGGAAAATCTATAATGAAGATTATTTAAAAAGTGAGATAAATATACAATTTGATTTTTATAGTGGGTAATCCTCCATATATAACTTACAGTAATTTATCTCAAGAGGAAAGAACATTTATTAAGAATAAATATGAAACTTGCAGACAAGGAAAAATTTGATTGTTGCTATGCATTTATAGAACATAGTATTAAGTCATTATCAAGTGAAGGAAAAAAATGTCTTATTTAATACCTAGTAGTATTTTTTTAAAACTGTTTTTTTGGAAATAAGCTTAGAGAATTTATGGTTCAGTATATTGTTGAAATAAAAGATTATACAAAAGAAAAAAAATATTCGATAATGCGTTGGTAAAGTCAGCAATCATAATAGTAGATAAAAAAAGGATTGTAGTGAAAAAAATCAAATATATAAATATGAGTAGTGATAGTGGGTTATATATTTGTAAAAAAACAATTAGAAAGAAATGGGTTTTTTTCTAATGAATTTAACATTGGTAAGAAACGGTTTGGAGATTATTTCAAAGTATCTCACGTGGTAGCAACCTTGTTGAATAAAGCGTATGTAATTAATGAAAGTATGTACGATGAAGTAGATGAATACTATAAGGTTGGAGAATTTATGCTCGAAAAAGGATGTAATTATGCCAACTGCAACACCAAGAAATATGAGATATGGTAAAGAGGAAAAAAATTATTTTTTTCCTTACAAGTATATTAATAATCAATTAATAAAAATATACAGAAAAAAAGAATTTAAAAAAACTTATATCCTGGGGCTTTTTCTTACTTAACAAAAATTCAAAGAAGACTTAATAAGAAGGAAATCAGATAAAAAAATCAAAGTGGTTTGAGTACGGAAGAACGCAGGCACTTTTAGGAATTAAGTGTGAAAAAAATTACTTATATCAACTATCATTACAGATAAAGTCGCTGTATATAGACTAGATGAGGCATGTATTCCATATGCAGGGATGTACATTTCTTTGAAAGATGAACATCAGGAATATAATTTGGGTTTTGCAAAAAGAAATTCTTGAAAGTGAAAAATTTTATGGAATATGTGAAGAAAGTGGGGATAAATATTAGCGGAAGTTCATTGAGAATTACATCAAATGATATTGAAGAATTTAATTTTTTTAGCGGAGGAAGTATGGAATATCTTAAATACAGTATTGAAGATAGTACAATTGCAGAGCTTTTTAGGTGTACAAAACTTTTCCAATGATGAGGCTGCTGTTTTAGAATTAGTTAAAAATGCATATGATGCGGGGGCGTCGGTTGTCAAATTAGAATTTGTAGATAAAAACAACTCTGAAAATAATTGATGATGGAGATGGTATGGATTCAGAGAATATAAAGAAACACTGGATGCATATTGGGAAAAAGCAATAAAGGATATAATTTTTATTGATACAAATAATAATGTTAGGGTGCAAGCCGGAGCTAAAGGAGTAGGTAGGTTTGCCCTATCAAGATTAGGCAAGAATATACAATTATATAGTAAAAAAAGAACAAAAAAAGATGGAATTGTTTGGGAAACAGATTGGAATAAATCTACCTTAGATTTAGATTCTAGTATAGATAATAAAGGCACTTGTATAGTAATAAACAATCTTAGAGAAAAAATGGACTCCTAAGAGGATTGAAAAAAATTAAATAAGTACTTAGAGAAAACGTATAATGATACAGCTATGAAGATACGAATTATAGCTAATGAATATGATAAATTTGTGAAGTTGCATTTTCCAAAAACCTGAACCAGGGAAAAAAATTGCAGAGCGAATATTATCCTCAAACATAATAAAAGGAACACTATCTGTGTCCGTATTTTCAGATGAATTTTTCTAATGATGCTATTAAATATTGTCCGGAAGTAGATATAAAAACATATAATAGTGAAATCAACATTTTTAGATGAATTTGAAGGTAATGAAATTTATGAGAGGGGACGCGAAGAATTATCTTCTGAATTAGATAAACTTGGAGAGTTTTCTGCAAACCTATTTTTTTCAATCTTAATGTAACAAAAGCATGACAAAGAAAAAAATTTCTATATAAGTATTTAAATACAGATGAAAGTGTCGATAGTGGTGTAATTCTTTATAGAAATGCTTTTTAGCATATCATCGTTTGAAGGAGAAAAAAAGATTGGCTGGGTTTAGGAAAAAAAGATCAAGAAAATCCCTGCAGCTGCGTCGCATCCTACAGGTGCTTGGCGAGTTAGAGAAAATCAAGTATCGGGTTATGTATTGATTGATAAGCAACAAAATATAGTATTACAAGATCTTATGAATAGACAAGGATTGGATGAAAATATATACTATCAATTATTTGTACAAATTATATTAACTGGAATTAAAGAATTTGAAAAGGTACAGACAAAAAAATAATTCGAAAAAAATAAACGAAAAAAAATAAAGATGAAGAAGAGTGTGCGATAAAGATATCAGATGAAATAGTAAAAAAATCCTAAAAGGATAGAGAACTTAAATACAAGTGAAAAAAATAAAGCTTTATTAATGAACTTAAATTATTTAAACAAGATAGTAAAAAAATTTAAACAAGAGAAGGCAAATGTAGAAGCAAGATACAAATATGATGTTAGAATTTTTAAATGCTTTTAGCAACATCTGGAATGAAGGCTACATCTATAGCACATGAGATAAATAACGATAGAAATCAAATGGAACCATCCTATGATGATATTATCACTGCTTTAAAAAAATATTGTGTATGGGATATTGTTAATAGTCCAGAGAATAGAAAAAAATTGCATGTGAAGACATACCGGGTTTATTAGAAAAATAACCATAGGGCAGTAAAAAAATACTTAGCTTTATTGATGCAATTTTAGAAAAAGTAGAAAAGAAACAATTTTTTTCGCAGAACATTTAAATATAAACGAAATTGTAAATTCGATATTAGAAGGTTGGAAGAAAGATTATTCTTGGTTGAATGTAGAAATTTGTATAGATGATAAAGTTGAATTTAATATATCAAAAGATACGTTCTATACTATATTTGATAATTTAATATTAAACAGTGTTCAACAAAACATCGAAACTAATGAATTAAAAAAATAAAAAAATTGCAATAAGTAGGAATAATAACAAGCTGAGAATATCATATTTTGATAATGGGAAGGGATTGCAAAAAAAATATTTAGATAACCCAAGAATTATTTTTAGAACCGCATGAAACAAGTAGAACCAATGGGCATGGTCTCGGGATGTGGATAATTAATAATACAATTAATTTACAAAAAGGAGAAGTTCTTTCTATTTCAGGAGAGAATGGATTTGAATTTATTTTTTTGAAATGGAGGAAACGATTTAAAATGGAATTAATAACTATGCTTTTATGTAGATGATAAAATTGATTTGTATGTTTCGAAATATTTAAATTCATATTCAAATGATAAGGCTGAATATAAATATTCAGAACTGAAATTTGAAAATAAATATTCCTATGAAGACTTACTTGAGAATAATGAAATTCAAAAAAAGCAGATATATTGTTTTTTTGGATTCAATGCTTTTTTTGAAAATGGAAACGTACAAGATAATAAAATTTCTGGTGAAGAGCTTGGCTTAATAATTAAAAAAATTTTTTTCCGTTTAAAGAAATAATAGTAATTACTCAATATCAAGACAAGATGGAATATAGTACATTAAAAAAAATATAATTCTAATACGTATCATTGTGATGAGGATTCATTTTTTTCAAGATAATTGGAATAAAGAAATAGTTAATGCTACGAAAAAAATATCATTTTAAATAGGAATATTTTTAAAAAAATATTTCTTCAAAAAAAGATATGTTGAAAAAAATACCTATTTGAAAAAAATGGAGAATTCTATTAATGGATTATCAAATTACGATAATTTAACAAAGGCTGATATAGATAGTCTTATTAAGGCTTTTTGAAGGAATGAGAAAAATTATATGAAGAATGATTATAGAAATACGATATATTGGGTTTCAAAAAAATATTGTGTCTGAAAAAAAGACGCTTTAGAAAAAGAAAATAAAAAGCTGAACATTCTCGAACTAAAAATAATATATAATCAAATAAATAAAAAAAAGATGGTGTTTATAATAAGTTGTTTAGAAACATATACAGCGATAAATGTTCATATTGTGGAATAACAACGGATGTAGTAAGTTCTGAATTATTTGAAATCGATCATTTTTTTATGTGAATCATCATTTAATGGAGATTCTATAAATGCAGGTAAAATAAATAATTTAGTGCTTTCGTGTAAAAAAATGTAACAGAGCAAAGAAAGATTTTATATGGGATGAAGTATATTCTTCGAAATTTAATGTTGATGATGGAAGTATAACAGAATTATTTTTATAGAGATAAGAACTACTATATAAAAAGTGGAGAATAAATTTATTACAGATAAAAACTATTTGTGAATTCTATAGAAAGTTGAAATTTGACGAAGAAATTAGGAGATTAGATTTTTTTGCTCATGAATATGTATGGCTTCTCTAAAAAAACATTCTAGTGTTAGAATATCTGAAAAAAATATCAAAATGCATTGTTCTTTTTGCAACAAAAAAAGAAATGAGTTGTAGTTGATGTATCATGTGGGTTTCGTGTCATAATAATGACACAGGCAAATAGTCAAGTAAATACAAGGGTTTTAGAGCTTCTAACAAAGTTTAAAATCAAAAAAATGAAAAGTCGGTGTGCTGTTTAGAGCATTTATTATGAAAATAAATGTTGTAAACAGTACATCAGCATAAAGGAGGAACTCACATGTCTAAGGCAAAAAAAGACACGATTGAAGCAAAAGGTTTTTTTCTATTCAAATTTATACTGAAGACTTTAAAAACGACCATATAAGTCTAACAGATATTGCTAGATATAAAAAGCGATGAACCAAGTGATGTAATTAAAAATTGGATGAGAAGAAAAGATACAATTGAATTTCTTGGTTTACGGGAAAGCTTAAACAACATGAATTTCAATTCGGTCTAATTCGACCGAATTAAATCGGAGGCGGGTTATAATTCATTTACATTGTCTCCTAAGAAATGGGTAGAAAAAAACAGAAGCTATCGGAATTATCTCAAAAGGTGGAAGATATGGTGGTGCATTTGCACATACAGATATTGCCTTTGAATTTGCTTCATGGATTTCTGCTGAATTTAAGATGTATGTAATTCAGGATTACAAAAGACTTAAGTCAGATGAAAATTCTAAACTATCATTAGGATGGAATCTGAATAGAGAAATTTCTAAGATTAACTACAAAATTCATACAGATGCAATCAAAGAATATCTTTTAAAGGATCTTACCAACGAACAGTTATCTTATAAATACGTAAGTGAAGCGGATATGCTCAATGTTGCCTTATTTAATAAAAGAGCAAAACAGTGGCGTGAAGAAAATCCTGACTTAAAGGGAAATATGAGAGACTATGCAAGTCTGAATGAGTTATTGGTACTAGCAAATATGGAAAGCTATAATGCAATTCTTATCGGAAAAGGCATGGATCAAAAAGAAAGAATGATAGAACTTAGAAAGCTTGCCAGAACACAACTGATATCAATTGAAAAGTTGAACAATACAGGAATTAAGAGCTTAGAAGATAAGTCAAAGAAATAGAGAGGTCTGTTATGAGATGGGCATTGAAAATTATCTTATTTCCAATAATATTGCTCTTGTCGATACTAATTGCTTTTCTAAAATTTATTATAAAAGTTAGTGGAATGATTTTAGGAATAATATCTTTTTTGGTATTTATAGGAGCGGTAGCTTGCTTTGTACAAAAAGATATGGTAACTGGAATGATAGCATTACTACTAGCGTTCTTAATCAGCCCTTATGGAATACCTAAAATTGCACTGTGGATTACAGCATACCTTGAAGTAGCAAAAGATAAATTAAAGGAAATATAAGAGAAAACTAAGGCGATGGAATATAAATCTATCGTCTTTTTTTCTATGCCCTAATGCATTAGGGCAAAAATGCACCAATGGAAGAGGGCAAAATCAACCAATGCAATGAGGTATTTAGCACCGATGCATTTGATGAAAATCTACCAGTGCATTATGGCAACTTGCATGAACCATTACCAGAGATTACTGCAAATAATTCATCAAAGATTACTTCATATATTTCTACAGAGAATTCCTCCCACCTACCCATCTATGAAAAAGATATATTTTTATTTAAGGGATGGAATGGAGGATGGACGTAAAAAAATAAAATCATATAAATCTTGTTTAGAAGAACTAAGAGAAAGTACAGGATATAACGAACACATGAAGCTAGGTAATAAGATTGTTGCTAAAACCTTTGATGAAATAATTAAAGTTTTAGCTGATGTTATGGTATTAAATGCAGAAGATACAGTCACAATAAATCAAACAAAATTACCAGCATATGTTGTTCAAGAGAGATTTAGAGAATTAGATTCTTTGCATATGGAGTATCTTGTAAATGCCTTATCAGAGAACGAATCGAAAATAAGAAATGTAAGAGCTTTTATTTTAACGGCAGCATATAATGCACCAAGCAATATGGATGCCTATTATATAGCAATTGTTAGTTATGATATGAGGGAAGGAGGTTACTGATGATAAATGAAGAGATTTCTAATAGAATAGTTAACATTGAAGTTAATGTATTAAAGACAACTTATCAAGAAATCTTAAGCCAAGTAAAGAAGTTACAACAGAGATCAAAAAGACTGAGCCAAATGAAGATCAAAAAGAAATACTAAAGAGCTTGTCTGAAAGGGCTGATAAGGTGCGTAATAAGTCCGTAGAGCCTAAAGAAGATAATATGCTTAAGATTACTAATGATGGTAAGAAACTAGCCTTAGATCAGCGTTTAATCAATCCATTACTTCCAGATGATGAAAACTCAAAGGTAAATGTATGTGTTAAAAATGTATTTTCTATTTGGGATAAGACAAAAGAAGAAAACTCAACACAACTTCTATTTTTCAGATATGTCTACACTAAAAAGGTGATGGCAGCTTTAATATTTATGATGATATTAGAGATAAACTTGTAGATTTAGGAATACCAAAGGAAGAAATTGCTTTTATCCATGAAGCCAATACTGATAAGCAAAAAGATGAACTCTTTGCAAAGGTAAGAAAAGGTGAAATTCGCATTTTAATGGGTTCTACTCAGAAGATGGGTGCTGGTACAAATGTGCAAAATAAACTAATTGCAATGCATGATTTAGACGTACCATGGAGACCTGCTGACCTTGAACAGCGTGCGGGCAGGATTGTCCGTCAAGGAAATGAAAACAAGGAAGTAAATATCTATCGTTACATTACCGAGAACACCTTTGATGCTTACCTTTGGCAGACGATAGAGAATAAGCAGAAATTTATTTCACAGATTATGACTTCAAAGACTCCTGTTCGTGTTGCAGAAGATGTAGATGAAAGTAGTTTGAATTATGCTGAGATTAAGGCACTTGCTACTGGTGATCCAAAGATAAAAGAAAAGATGGATTTGGATAATGAAGTTACGAAACTTAAAATGCTTGAAGCAAACTACAAGTCCAATCGATATAGATTAGAGGATAAGGTTGCAAAAGATATATCCTGAAGAAATAGCAAGGACTGAAAAGCTAATTAAAGCAGTGCAAAACGATATTGAAAATGTTGAGCCACAAGGAAGTGGTGAAAATAAATTTACTTCTATAACTATTAATGGCGAGATAATTCGAGATAAAAAGATAGCTGGAGAAAAGCTCTTAGAAGCGATTAAAGGCGTAAAAATTAATGAAAGTAAGGTCATAGGACAGTACCGAAATATGGATTTAGAGGTAAGCTATAACTTCTTTACCAATGAGCATAATTTCAATTTAAAAGGTGCTGCAAACCATTCGGGAGAGCTTGGTACAAGTGCAGATGGTAATATTACAAGATTAGATAATGCTATTGATAAAATGACCGAAAGGTTAAATCGTCTTGAAGAAAAACTCACTAGCACAAAGGAACAACTGGGAAATGCCAAAGAGGAATTGAAAAAGCCTTTTGAAAAAGCAGATGAGCTAAAGACAAAAGTATTAAGACTTGCAGAATTAAACAAGCTACTTGATATGGGAGAAGTAGAAGAAAAAGAAAATCCTAATCCATTACTTGAAGATGTAAAGAGAGCTATTGTAGATTTTTGCAAAAGGGAATATGAAGATGATAGTTATACCTATGAAAATTTTAATAATCTATTTACTGACCTTGCTCATATTGGAATTGCATATACGACTACACCAGATGAAAATCATGAAATTCAATATGAAATTAGCTTAAAAGACTTTTACAGCTACTCAATATATCAATGAAAAACCAATTACAAAGATTGATTATCTCAAAGACCTTGGAAGTGAAGAAAAGGCATTGGAATTTCTAAAACAAGAAATGGAATATGGAGACTTTGGAGAGTTTGTATCTATTGATGATAATGACCTTAAAAAAGCATTAGGTCTTGAAAGAGATGACAATGGTAATATCTATGATCCGCTTGCAAAAGATTTGGATAATGATGGTGTGCCAGATAGATACGATAATGACTTTAGAGACAGTGACTACTTTGAAACTACTTATGATGTAGAGGATAATATTCACACAAGGGCAGAAAGCAAAGAAAAGGTATCTGAAAAGCCTTCTCTCTTAGGACGGATTAAGTCATATCAGTCAGAAGAAAAACAAGCAGAAACACGAGAAAATGAATCAAAAGAACACGAAGAACGTTAAGGGGCTTACTCTAAGCTCCTTTTCATTTTTAGTAGAAAAAATAGAGGTATATTATGAACTACAAAGAAATGAGAAATACACTAGAACAAATGGCGAACGAAAATCACGAAGATTTTGCAAAGGCACTAATTAGTTTTGAAAAAGGAATCAATGATAAAGATGCCTTGGACAAGTTATACCAGGAGTATATGGATAATGACAGTATGAGCTTACTTAATGATGAGTTTGATTATTTGATTAATGAACTTAGAGAAAATGGACAGATTAAAGACAGTGCAGCAATTGGAAAAGAAGACAATGATTTAGTGAATATTGTTGGGAATATCGTAGGTGAGATTGAAACTATTGAAAGAGAAAATAAAAAAATGGAGAAACCTTTAAGGTAATTAATTTCTCAGTTGTGTCAAAAGATGATGAGGGAAATAAGACTTATACAAATTGTTCAGCTTATGGAGATAAAGGTGATATTCCAAAGGATTTTAAGCAAGGAGACTTTGTAAAGCTTTTTGGTCAGGTAAGAACATCCATTGACGATAACGGAAAGGAACATACTAACGTTAGAATCCTATCATCTAAGCTTTTAAAAGCAAACGAACTGATGAAGAACCAAGAAGAAAAGAAAGAATCTGTACTTGGAGCAATAAAGAAATATAAGGCTGAAGAGAAAGCAAAACCTATGGAGAAGAAAGAAGCTTCAAAGGAAACTGAGAGATAGAATATGTCGGTGTGGTCTTCGGGCTGCACCGATTATTTTTTTATGAAAATTAGCTATGGAATAGATTTTTCATGGCTGGTATAATAAAAAAAGTAATAGTTTTGGGAGTAGGTGGTTAATATGGAGGTAAATACTTTTTTTGATTTTTTTGCTTTGGAATTGGGGAGGAAGATTAGGGCTAGAAAGATGTGGACTAACTTGTGTGGGATCTTCTGACACAAGTAGACTTGCAAATAGAACATATGACTTATTATTTGATGATAAAACTGATGTTAATTATGGCAATTTAAAAAGAATAGATTGTAATGTCATTCCAGATTTTGATGTTATGATTGCTGGATTTCCATGTCAAACATTCTCTGTTATTGGTAGGCAAGAAGGTACAAAAGGATCCAAGAGGTCAGATAATTTATTACCTTATTGATATTTTAGAAAAGAAGAAACCAAAGGTGTTTATTTTTTTGAGAATGTAAAAGGATTGGTGACACATGATAAAGGTAAAACATTTAACGATATTATTGCTACTTTATCTAAATCAGGATATTCAATTTACCATAAAAGTGCTAAATAGTATTGATTATGGAGTTCCACATATGAGACAAAGAATTTATATAATAGGATTCGAAAATTCTTTGAGAATAACGAACTTTATTTGGCCGGATGAAAAAGAGCGAGTTCAAATTGATTCATATTTTTAATCCAACTGACAATTATATGTCGGAAGAGGATTATGAATGGTTTTCATTAAGGTATATGAATAACGAAAAAAATATTGGCAAATTTAAATTACAAGAAATACTTGAGATGAATAATGTTGTAGTAGACACTAGAATGTCTGATTTGCGTTTATATCATAATAGGATGCCAACTTTAAGAGCACATAGGGATGGTATTTATTATGTTAGAGATAAAAAAATATATTATCTAAAAAGGCGAAGAAGCTTTGAAATTTCAAGGGTTTGATGATTGCTTTATTAAAAAAAGTGTTTGGAAAGGTAGTAATCGTCATTTACTGCAACAAGCAGGAAATGCAATGACAACAAATGTGGTTCAAAGTATTGGAAAAAGCTATTTTTAGATAGATTGGAGGAGGTATAAAAAAATGAGTTGGAGAAATTTTTGAAGAAGAGTGTACAGCATATTTAAATGAAAAAAATATGGAATTAAATTTGAACAACAAGGAGAATCTGATTCAACTGTGAGCGATATACTTTATCATGGCAAGGATAAAGCTTTCTATATAGAAGCAAAAAAATACCAAATGCTCAATGCGGTCAATTTGTACTATTGCCAGATTTAAAAAAATGGTGTATTTAAGTATTCTACTAAAAAAATAAGACAAGTGAAAATGAATACACTAGAATGATAGTTAATTTTATGGATAGCAATTTTGATGATTTTTTTGTAATTCTGGGACAGCGGGTTCAGATATTAACATGCCAAAATCAGTATTCTATAATTGGATAATTAACTATTACAAAGAAAAAAAGGTGCAGAATTTTTTTATAACAAAAGATAGAGGGGAGTTTTTTTGGTATTTTCAATAGATCAATTTCAAATTATTTTGATGTAACAGCGAAGTATAGGGAAAAAGAAGAGTGGTTCATCTAGCTTAAATAATTCCAATAAATCTGATTTTGAATATGCAATGAGCGTTGCAGGGATAGATTTTAGTTTTAGTGGATTAGATATTATTTCTGATAGCTATTTAGATGGAATAAAGGTTAATGGAAATAAGTATGACTATCTTCTTAGAGAAAACGGAAGTAATTATAAAGTTAGAAAATTATCTAACACTAGAAATGCAAATGTAATATTTTCAATAGAATTAATGGACTATGATATTGAACAACAAAAAAAGGATCTTATTCAATTTGAAAATACAATTAGTAAATAAGGAGTTACCCGTCAGGGTACTCCTTTTTAAATGTTATATATTTAGTCAATGATAGTTTGTACGTGTGTATATATCTCTTGCCAATAGGAAGTGAATATAATTGAAACGAGTCCATAATTTGATTTTTTTCCACTCTTAGAAAAAAACATGTTAAAAGCTGCTCACAAACATCTTTATTAAATTCTGAGTCCACTGATGAAGATATGGGAGATTCAATTAAAGCTCTATCCAATTTTTTAAGTCTGGAAATAGTGTCTGTAGCGACTTTAGGTGAATTACCATTTTGAATCAACCAGGTTTTAAATATAGCGGTATTCATGACTTAATGCTTCTCCCATGTTTTTAGTAATATATTGTAAGACATTAACCACAACTGAATTGCCAAATTGCTTATATGCTTGACTTGATGATGGATGAATTAAATATGAATCAGGATATCCCATAATACGGGCACATTCACGAGGGTGCAACTTCCTTGTTTTACCGTTTATCAAGTAACCACCTGTTTTAGAGAATACACCACCACCATATGCAGATAGAGTAATTGCAATTCCTTTAGGACTGTAAATTCTTTCACCTTGTCCACCTTTTCCAACGGTTCCGATCCTTATGGTCTTATTTGAATTTTCTTTGATTTCTGTATCTTTTAATACCATATCAGGTCTATTTATTATAAGATTTGATACATCTTCATCAGGTAATAATAAATCTTCTACAAATGTAGAAAGCTTAAAAGGTTTTTGGGAAAGTGAAGTTCTTAATGTTCAAATCATTTCTAAAGCAAACCATGTATATACGTTCTCTCTTTTGAGGTATGCCGAAGTCAAGAGAATTTAAAACATCAGAGTAGAAGTCATAGCCTAAATCTACCATTGTATTTCTAACAACTTTTAATGTATTTCCGTTGTCATGAGATGCAAAATTTTTAACATTTTCCATGAAAATAACTTTTGGATTTTTAGCTTTTACAATTCTAGCTACATCAAAAAACAAAGTTCCTCGGCTATCTTCAAAACCTTTCTGTTTTCCACTAATTGAAAAAGCTTGGCAAGGGAAACCCGCACACAGAATATCATGATCTGGCACACTGTTTTCGTCAACGAGTGTAATATCACCTTCAGGCTTATCTCCAAAATTCATTTGATATACTTCCTGTGCATATTTATCCCATTCATTGGAGTAAACACACTCTGCACCAAAAGACTCTAGTGCAAGTCTAAATCCTCCTAGTCCAGCAAATAAATCTATAAATTTTAAACCTGTAAGATTTTTGTTTTTTAAATCAATCATAAGAACCTCCTTTTGATAGCGCACTGCGCATTATTATTTTATATCATTATACAGCTTGTGTCAACGGAATAGTATATAAATTTGAACTAAAGTATGATATAATAAACTATAAGCTATGAAATTGAACGATATTGGAGAGTTTATAATGAAATTTAGCTATAAAAAAATTATGGAAATTATTAATCGATAGAGACATAAAACACAAAGACTTAATTGATAAAACAGGGATTAGTAGAAGTACATCTTATAAATTAAAGAAAGATGAAAATGTAACTACCGACGTGCTAATAAAAAAATATGTGAGTTTCTGCAGTGTGACATATCAGATATTATGGAGTGCATTGAAGAGAAATGAAAAAAATAAGGAAAAAAAGAAGGTAATTTTATGGTTAATGAAAAAAATGCCATGTGTTTACACCGACTTATATTGTAAAAATGCTTGATGAAGTCAGTTATACAGTTGATTTATATGGAAAAAAATTCTTAGAAAAATTCTTGTGGAGATGGACAAATTTTTATGTGAGGCAATAAAAAGATATATTGAAGATTGTAAGAGATGTTGCATTGCTGCTGATGATATTATAGATGGACTTAAACGTGATTTTTTTGCTGTAGAGTATGATAAGATAAATTTTTGAAAATTGTAAAAAAATCTTGATATAGTTGCTAAATCATATGGATTGAATGATGTTGAGTGGAATATTGTAAATGATGATTTTTTTATCTTTAGAAATAAAAATCAACATTTGATTTCATAGTTGGTAACCCTCCTTACATATCTTATACAAATATTGATGAAGAAAAATCGTAGATTTATTAGACAAAAATTTCGCTTCATGTAAAAAGGGAAAATCTGATTATTGTTATCCGTTTATAGAACTGAGCTTAAAACATTTAAGTAAAAATGGTAAAATGGCATATTTAATACCTACTAATATTCTTAAAAAAATGTATTTGCCCAAGACTTGAGAAATATTTTATTAGATAAAAATAACAAAAAAATATTTGATTATACAACAGAAAAAAATATTTAAAAATGTACTTACTTCATCGTCTATAATTGTTTGTGAATCTGCAAATAAATATTCTGGTATTAAGTATTACGATATAAGTAATGAAAAAAACATCGTTAATAGATAAAAATAAATTTAAATAATAAGTGGATTTTTAATAATGATTGTAATGATGGGGGAGTATTATTTTTCGGATTACTTTCTGGCAGCTACAAGTGTTGCTACTTTTATTAAATGAAGCATTTGTAATTAAGAATTATGAGGAAGAAGATGAATATTTCTTGGTTGATAATATTCTTGTTGAGAAAGAACTCGTTAAGATAGCTGCAAGTCCTAGGTCACTAAGTAGGAATGTAGACGAATTAATAATTTTTTTCTCTATAAATTTGGAAATTCAGGATTAATAAAAAAATCTCAACAGAAACTATGTATAAACAGTATCCTGGAATCATAAAACATCTTGAAAAGTTTAGAGATAAATTGGAGTCTAGAGATTCAGATAAATCAAGTAAGTGGGTTGAATATGGTCGTTCACAGGCTATAGATAATTTAAATCAGCGAAAATTATTGATGTTATTCATTGTCACAAATAGAGTTAATGTTTATGAACTAGACGAAAATACTATACCGTATTCTGGAATATATATTGTACCTAAATCTAATTTGGATTTATCTTTAGCTAAGGAAATACTTGAAAGTAATGAGTTTTTTTGAGTATGTAAAAAGAATAGGGATTTATGTAAGCGGTTCTTCTTTAAGAATAACAGCAAATGATATAAAAAAATTCGATATTAGCAAATGGAGGATAAAAATGAGTCTACAAGATGAAATAATTGAACGTTCAAGCAAAATATTTAGAGATGCCTATCAAATGTCTATTGGAGAACTAATAAATATATATAGAGATGGAGAAATGGACATACATCCAGAATTTCAAAGGGTATTTAGATGGAGTGAATCTCAGAAAACAAGATTGATAGAATCAATAATGTTAAATATCCCTATACCATCTATTTTTGTAAGTCAAAATGATGAAGGAGTCTGGGATGTAATTGATGGTGTTCAGAGATTATCTACAATTTTTCAATTTGTTGGAATATTTAAAGATGAAAATAATAAGGAAATAGAACCATTAGTACTACAGAAGACAGATTATTTACCTTCATTTGATGACATGATGTGGAACAATCCTAGTAATCCAGAAAAATCATTTACAAAGGAGCAACAACTAGCTTTTAAAAGAGCAAGAATTGATGTGATAATTGTAAAGAAGGAAAGTGATCCAAATACGAAGTATGAGCTTTTCCAAAGATTAAATACAGGCGGTTCAAAGTTATCAGATCAAGAAGTTAGAAATTGTTTGATGATAATGACAAATAGAGATTTCTATGTGTTTTTGGATAAATTGGCAAAAAATAATAACTTTAATGAATGTGTAACCATAACTGACAGAAAGGAAGATGAACAATTTAAGTTAGAATTGATTTTTACGCCTTCTGATTGCAGTTAAAATGAATTTGGATGATACATCAAATTACAATGATTTAGGAGAATTATTGGATAGAGAAACTATTAAAATTCTTGAAACGATTAAGGAAGAAGACTATGAAATTATAGAAGATAGATTTAACAGAACTTTTTAAGCTATTAAACGAATTATTAGGAGAAGATTCATTTAAAAAAATATACTGAGGATAAACATAAGGGAGCATTTTTTTAGTATCGGCATTTCAGGGTATTGCATCAGGCATTTACATGAATATTGATTATATAGAAAAAAATGAACCAGAGCCTTTGGTAGACAGAATAAGAAAGTTTTATGATACTGATATGTATATTGAAAGCACAAAAAAAGGAGCAAGAGCTGTACCACGATTTAAAGATTTGACACTTTTAGGAAAAAGAGTTTTTTTCAGCAATGAAGATTAAAAGATTTAACAAGCTTAGAAGGGAAAAATAGATGATGAACTGACATGGAGAAAAAAAGAACTAACATCAATAAAAGTTGATGTTGAGTCATCTAGAACGAAAGAAAAAAGTGAACAATCTAGAGCTATAAGATCAGGTATTGCTATGTTATATGCACATTGGGAAGGTGCTGTTAAGTCAATAGCGGAATATTATTTGATATATGTTGCAGGGTTGAATTTAAAATATGGAGAACTAAAGAACAATTTTTTTAGCTATTGCAATGAAGCATTCATTAGATGAATTTGAAGATACAAAAAAAGCATCTATTCATAATAAACTGATAGATGAAATTTATGCTAAAAAAAGAAGAATGTTCTCGTATTCCATGCAAGAATATAATTAAAACAGATAGTAATCTTAAAAATGGATATATTTAAGGAAATTACTGCTACAATAGGTATAGATAATGATCCATATATGCTTAAAAAAATGCTGGTTGATCAGAGATTATTGGGAAATAGAAATAAAATAGTACACGGAGAGAGGTTAGAGACACTGGCTGGAATTTCAAATGCAAATGATTATATAGATTTACATGAAACTATCGTCGAACTAATAAATAATTTTGCACAAAATATTAAAGAGGCAGCTAGAAATGAAGAATATAGAATTTAATAAAACTACCTTTCCATCTCTTTACCCATATACTTCTCATAATTTTTTCTGATTTGATACAGTTCTTTCATATCGGATTTTGCAGAAGAATACTCTTGCATTAGGGTATTCTTTTTTTCATGCAATGAATCAAGCTCTTTCAGAATATCCTTGGAGTTTGGAAGTTTTGAATAATGCTTTTTTAGGTCTGAAATGGCATTTTCATAGAGTGTTATTTCTGATTTATGTTCTTCAAAAAAAGCTTTATCAGATGGATCTTTCTTATATTCCAGATAGATTTGGCGATACATTTTTACGGTATGAACTTGTTCCATAGTATTTGATAGAACTGAAATTTTCTTATCAATAACTTTGATTTCATTTTGTAGATTTTGCCTTTTATCTGCACTTTCCTTAATGAATTCATCAAGTTGGGAGATAGACTTAAATCCTTTTTCACGCATCAAAAGTACAGTATCGGCTGCAGTTTTCAAATTATGTTTTGTAGCCCAATACTCATAGCCTTTGCTTGATTTTATCTTTTCATTATTTGAAATATCTATAATATTTCCGACACGTTTTTTAACAGCATAGGTTCTTTGATTAGCATTATCTAAGATACGCTCTTTTAATCTATCTTCAGTATAATCTTCTCCAATAGTCTTAGCTCTTGTAAATCTTTCTTTGTCCTTGTGCTTAAATGCAATGTGTTTTCCATATTTGATCTCATAATCAAGGGCAGACATTCTCTTTATAAAATCATCCCAATCTTCTGATTGTTTAATAGCTCTATCAATATCAAATTGAAGCTTACTTTTCCAAGAAGTGCCTTTCTTAAATTGGTTATTTTCATACCACGACTTACCATTAGTTTTATATTTCTTTCTATAAGTTTCGTAGAACTCATCAATAACGGATAGGTTATTTTCTTTGCACAATTTATCGCTTTGATACCTAATTTGATGATAACTTCTCTTGTTGGATTGGTAGCACTTGCCTGTAACCATATTTACATTATTGAAGATGATATGGTTATGGATATGACCTTTGTCTATATGGGTAGTAAGTACGAACTCGTACTGATCATTAAGTATTCTCTTACAAAGTTCCATTCCAATTTGATGTGCCATTTCTGGTGTAGCTTCACCTGGTATAAATGATTGAATGAGGTGTCTTGCAAGTACAGTTCCACTAACTTTATTATCTTCTCTAGTCTTCATAAAAGCAGTATGGGCAGTAGAAGCAAAGCACTTATTTGTGCTTACCAATATTTTTTCATCTGTCTTTTCTTCATTTGTTATATAGGCAATAGCAAGGTTAAGAGTGGATTTTATAGGATGTATTTTTGTGATTGCCACTTATATGTCATCTCCTTTGTCGGTAGTTTTATTGAGTAGTAGGGAATGTATTTGCCATATTTCTTTTGAAAGATGTTCAATTTGAGATTGCATATCTTTGATGTCATCGCTATAGATAACACCAGTAGAATTAACTCGTTTAGCAATTTGGTTTACACTACTTGCATACCTAAAAAAAGTAATCCTTGTATTTCTCTAAATGGCTGAAAATCGACAACATAAATATCTGATTCAGATACTATTTTTCTTAAAAAAATGGTTCATTATTTTTACACCTTGCCATCTTCATTTTCTTTTCAAAAAGAGCCTTTTTCATCTTCTGTTAAGTTTATTTTTCAGCTGTACATTTCTTAGTCTATTTGCCATTTCTATAACTTCCTTTCTTAAAGTATTTGGGGTCTTAGGGTTCTCCCTAACAAGTTAAAATTGATAAAAAGAAGCAACTCCACGAGGAGCTGCTTCATCGATTTTTTTCGTAAGTGGGTACACACTTACTGTGCTTGCTACAAAAGAATGATTTGTAAAAACAAGCGTTAAGCGAGTTTTTAAATATTAAATAAATTATAACACAAAAAGTAGTGGTTTTTTCTACAGCTATCTTGACAAATACTAAATTTTAATTTATTATTAAATACAAATTCAGTATTGGAATAGAAAGAGGTGTGCTATGGCACAAGTATTAAAAAGAAAAAAAGTTAGAAATAGAATACTCGAAGCAGCGGAAAAAGTATTTTTATAAAAAAAGGATTATAGAGGTGCCAAATTAACAGAAATTGCAAAAAGAAGCAGATATTCCTGTAGCACTCATTTATACCTATTTTTAAAAAAACAAGGAAATTTTTATTTGATGCAGTAGTAAGTTCTGTTTATATAAACTTCGAGTCAGCTTTTAATGAGGAAGAATCTTTGGAAAAAGGTTCTGCTTCTGAAAGGTTTGATGAGGTTGGAGAAAATTATATTCATGAACTTTTTAAAAAGAGCGTAAGAAGTTAATTATTTTAATGGATAAAAAGCTCAGGTACTAAGCATACAGAAGCAAAACAAAAACTCATATCGCAAAATGCAGGTTCATATTGAAGTAAGTTTAAAAAGACAATCGAAACAGGAATATGATCCAATGCTTGCCCATATTTTAGCCAGTAACTTTACAGAGGGGCTTCTCGAAATAGCAAGGCACTATCAAAGTGAAAAGTGGGCAAAAGATATGCTAAAACTTATTGCAAGGTGTTATTACAAGGGAGTGGAATCCCTATAATAAGCACTAAAAAAATAGACTTTGCGTAATCAGCAAAGTCTTACTTTAAACCTTAATATTGAATTATAATTCAATATTATTCAATTTTGAAAGGAGAGTTGTTCATGCCGGAAAAAGAATTGAGGAAAAAAGTGATTGGAAAAAATGGTTTATCCAATTCACTTCTTGCTTTAAAAATAGTATTTGATTTGATACCACAAATCTTACTTGTATATTTGATTAGTTCTTTAATCACAAACAATATTAACGAAGGTAATTTAAAGTATGTATTCTTGGGAATCTTTATATCGTTTGTATTAAAAGGCGTGTTTTACTATTTTGCAACAAAGGTTGCCCATGAAAAAGCCTATGAAAAACTGACAGAACTTAGGTTAGATATTATAGATCATCTAAAAAAACTAAGTTTAGGATTTTTCAAAGAACATAATACTGGAGAGCTTACCAATATCGTTCAACATGATGTAGAGCAAGTGGAAGTATACCTTGCTCATGGTCTTCCGGAAATAATGTCAGTTACACTTCTGCCTACCATTATTTTTGTAGCTATGATCTTTGTGGACTCATGTCTTGCTCTTGGAATGATTGCCGGAGTTCCACTCATGTATTTGGTAAAAGTTCTTTCACAGAAAACAATGGATAAAAACTTTTCGATTTACTTTAACCATGAAAACAAGATGAGAGAAGAGTTGATGGAATATGTAAAAAACATTTCTGTGATTAAGGCTTTTGCTAAAGAAGAGGAGATTAGTGAAAGAACATTAAAAACGGCAAGAGAGTATATTTACTGGGTTAAAAAGAGTATGGGAGCAATTACAATTCCAATGGGACTTATTGACATATTTATGGAAATTGGAGTGGTAATTGTCATGATTTTTGGGAAGTATCTTTCTTTATTATGGGAATATTACAACTCCTAATTTTTATTCTTGCAATAATTTTATCATCTGCTTTTTACTGCATCTATAAGTAAGACAGCTACATTGCAACATTTTTCTATTGTATTTAAGGAAGCTCTAAAGGCGATTGGAAAAGTTTTAACAGTTCCACTTCCAAACAAAAAGACAGAACAAGGTTTAGAATTTGGAAATATAGAATTTAAAGATGTGAATTTTGCATACGGAAAAGATTGCTTTGAGCTTAAAAATATCAATTTGATTTTTAAGAAAAATAGCTTGAATGCCTTTGTAGGGGCAAGCGGTTGTGGAAAAGAGTACCGTATCTAATTTGCTTATGGGATTTTTGGGATGCAGATGAAGGACAAATACTGATAAATGGAAAAAGACATAAAAGAATATAGTCAAGAAAACATCTCAATGCTGATTGGCAGTGTCGGGCAAGAAGTTATCCTTTTTGATTTAAGCATTTTTTGAAAATATAGCAATTGGAAAATTAAATGCAACAAAAGAAGAAGTCATAGAAGCAGCTAAAAAAGCAAGATGCCATGACTTTATTTCAGCATTACCAAATGGATATGAAACACGAGTAGGTGAAATGGGAGTTAAGTTATCCGGTGGAGAAAAACAAAGAATCTCCATAGCAAGAATGATACTTAAAAATGCACCGATTTTAATATTAGATGAGGCAATGGCAGCTGTTGATAGTGAAAATGAAAGACTAATCAGTGAAGCGATTGATGATTTAAGTAAGGATAAAACCATCATTACAATTGCTCATCATCTAAATACGATTAGAGATTCAGACCAAATTATAGTTATGGATAAGGGTGTTGTTCTTGATGCAGGAAGCCATGAAGAGCTAATGAAAAAATGTGATTTTTATAAGGATATGGTTGAAGCACAGAACAAGGTAGATAGATGGAATTTGAAAGACGAAAGTCTTTCACGAGCAAGGAACGGAGTGGATTGCGAGTGTACGGAGGTGGTAACAGAAAATGTTTAGAGAAATGTTAAAACTACTTACAAAAACCGGGAAGATAGATTTGATTATATCAAGTGTATTCTTTGCCCTTTATGGACTAAGCTCCATAGCTATGATTGTTATCGTATTTTCTATACTGTTTCAGATATTTGATGGGACGAGTTTAGCAAGCTTATATAAATACTTTATTGCTATTGGATTACTTGTAGTCTTCAAAGGTATTTGTAACATGGTTGCGGATATGAAAAAGCATAGTGCAGGTTTTGATATTGTTCAGCAAATAAGAGAACGCATGATTATCAAATTAAAGAAATTCAGTTTGGGATTTTATACCAATGAACGACTTGGGGAAATAAATACAATTTTACACAAAGATGTTGATAATATGTCCCTTGTTGTAGGACATATGTGGTCAAGAATGTTTGGTGATTTTTTGATAGGTGCAGTCGTATTTGTTGGTCTTGCAAGTATTGATTTCAAACTTTCTATTATTATGGCTGTATCTGTTCCGATTGCACTTATCTTTCTATATCTGACAATTAAGCAATCTGAAAAAATAGAAAATCAGAACAACTCAGCACTTCTTGATATGGTTAGCCTATTTGTTGAATATGTGAGAGGAATACCTGTATTAAAGAGTTTTTCAAACAATAAGAGCTTGGATAATGAGCTTATGAATAAAACAAAGAAGTTTGGAGAAACAAGTAAATCAGCTTCAAGATTTAAGGCAAAACAATTATCGATATTTGGGTTTTTATTGGATATTGGATATTTGGCTCTTTTAACCTCTGGAACAATATTTGTTGTAAAGGGAAATCTTGATGTACTTAATTTTATTATCTTTGCAGTAATTTCAAAAGAGTTTTATAAGCCATTCGCTTCTATGGAACAACACTATATGTATTATGTTTCGGCGGTGGACAGTTATGAAAGACTTTCAAGAATTTTATATGCAGATGTAATACCGGATAAAGTGGATGGGATTGTTCCGAAAGATAATGATATAGCTTTTGAGAACATTGGTTTTTCCTATGAAAAAGATGAGTTCAAAATGGAAAATTTAAGTCTTGATATTGATGAAAAAAACAATGACTGCACTGGTTGGTGAGTCAGGAAGTGGCAAGACGACGATAACTAACCTGTTATTAAGATTTTATGATGTGCAGCAAGGCAAAATTACACTTGGCGGTGTGGATATTAGAGATATTCCTTATGATGAACTTTTGGATCGTATCAGCATTGTTATGCAGAATGTTCAACTGTTTGATAATACGATTGAGGAAAATATCAGAGTAGGAAAAAAAGGGGCAACAAAAGAAGAAATCATCAAAGCTGCAAAGAAAGCAAGAATCCATGATTTTATTATGAGTTTGCCAAAAAGGTTATGAAACTGATATTGGAGAAAATGGTGGGCTTCTTTCAGGTGGACAAAGACAGAGAATATCCATTGCAAGAGCGTTTCTGAAAGATGCACCGATTTTTAATTCTTGATGAGATGACAAGTAATGTTGACCCTGTCAATGAGTCGCTGATACAAGATGCTATTACAGAACTTGCAAAGAATGGAACTGTACTTGTAGTGGCTCATCATTTAAAAACAATTCAAAAAGCTGACCAAATTCTCGTATTTCAAAAAGGAAATTTACTTGAAAAAGGAAAGCATGGGGAACTTCTTAAGAAAGATGGTTACTACGCAAAAATTATGGAAAGCTCAGTATGGGGTATAACCATGATTTTGTTAAAAAGATGTTTCTTATGAATGGGAAGATGGGCGAACTGCTTTAAAAAATATCAATCTTGAAATTAAAAAAGGTGAATTTGTTTTAATTTCAGGGAAAAGTGGAAGTGGTAAAAGTACTCTTGGAAGTGTAATGAATGGTCTTATTCCACATTATTACAAAGGCAAAATGCAAGGAGAAGCCTTTGCGTCCGGAAAAGATATAAGCAAATTATCGCTTCATGAAATAGGGCGTATTGTAGGTACTGTATTTCAAGATCCAAGAAGTCAATTTTTCACGACAACGACAGATGAAGAAATAGCTTTTGGGCTTCAAACTATCTGCAAATCAAGATATGAAATCAAACAGAGAGTAGAAGAAGTATATGCAGAGCTGGATATTGAGGAACTGAAAGGAAAATCTGTTTTTGAATTATCAAGCGGGCAGAAACAAAAAGATAGCTATTGCAAGCATCTATGCAATGAATCCGAAAGTTTTAATTTTAGATGAGCCTTCAGCAAATTTGGATATGAAAGCAACATTTGACCTATTTTTAATTTTGGAAAAATTAAAGAAAAAGGGAACAACTGTTGTTCTAATTGAACATCGTTTGTACTATGTAAAAATCTTTATTTGACCGTTTTCTTTTTGGTTAAAGATGGAGAGATTGCACAGGACTTGAGTCGGGAAGAAGTTATCCATCTTGAAGGGAAGTTTTGGGATGATAATGGACTAAGAACTCTTGAATTAAAAAGAATACAGGATAAGTGAGAAGAAAGATTTATATCAATTAAATGATGAAAGTATCAGTGGGAAAGGCTTGAAATTTTTGTTACCCAAGTGTAACTAAGGTTGGAAATAAGCAAAACCAATATATCTTAAATCATCTTGATTTCAATATGGAGTGTGGAAAAAGCCATTGGTCTTATTGGGTTAAATGGTACTGGGAAAAACTACTTTTGCAAGGGTAATTTCAGGACTTGAGAAGATAAAAAGAGGGAAAATATGGGCGGAAAAAGATAAAGAGTTGAATCGTAAAGATTTAATGGATATGTCATATTTTGTATTTCAGGATTCAGACTATCAGTTATTTTCGGGAAGTGTACTTGATGAAATGCTGCTTGGTATTTCAAATAAAGATAAAAAAGAAAATACCCAAAAGGCAAAGTCTATTTTGAATGTTCTTGGCTTAGATAAATATATAGATAAGCATCCGTTTGCTTTATCAAGAGGAGAAAAACAAAGACTGACAATAGCTTGTGGAATGATGAAACAGGCAAAAGTTTTTATCTATGATGAACCAACATCGGGTTGTGATAAGGACTCAATGCTTTCAGTGGCAAAATTGATTGAAGAACAATTAAAAAATGGGACAACAATTTTGGTGATAAGTCATGATTTTTGAGTTTTTTAGCAAAACACAGTGAGCAAGCTCTGGATAATGGGAGATGGAAAAAAATAGAAAAAGTTTTTGAATATGAGTGAAAGTAATAAATTTCTCATATTAGACAAGATGAGAAGAGGTAGAGAGCTTGATAGATAGAAAAAAACAGTCGATCCGAGAATAAAACTTACTCTACTTCCAATTGTTGGATTTACTAGCTTTTTTTATAAGCGATACGATTCTACTTTTTCGGACTGGTTGTCTTTGCCTTTTTTTCTGTATGTATTCAGCAGTATATGGAAAAGAGCATTACGCTTTATTTTGTTTTTTTGTGCTTTTATACTGCATAGAGTTGGGGCTTGGAAAGTTTTGTGAAGCAAGCATCGTATTTGCAATATATATGTTTATTTACTTTGCATCAAGAATGACCTTAATTGCTATGTTTGGCGGATATATAACAAAGACTACAAGTGTAAGTGAAATGCTTGAAGCATTAAATAGAATGAAAGTGCCAAGAAGCATTGGTATACCTTTTAGTGTTTTGCTTAGATTTGTACCAACTATAAAAATAGAACTCAAGGCATTAAAAGAAAATATGAAGATTCGAGGAATCGTAACAAGCAGATTTTTCCCGTTGCTACATCCAATTAAATATATTGAATATACGCTTGTTCCACTTTTAATGAGAATGATTAAGATTTCAGATGAACTGTCAGCTTCAGTACTCATTAGAGGAATTGATAGTGATGAGAAGAGGGTAACATTAACAGAATTGCGGTTTAGAAAAACAGACTTAATGATTGGACTATTAGGAGCTTTGATGATTGCTCTTGTGATAGTAATACAGAAAATTTATTAGGAGGACTTTTATGAAAAACAAATTAAATGGTCGTGATTTTATTACAATCGGAATCTTTAATGCAATTGGAATTGTCATATACATGGCAGCCAGCTTTGCTATGGCAACAACAGTTATAGGAGGATTTATTGCTTCAGGAGTTAGCTTTATGATAGCTGCTACCGTTTATATTCTTATGGCTGTAAAAGTTAAAAAGAAGGGTGTATTTACAATATCAGGAACGCTTCTTGGTTTGATTGCGTTGTCAGGAGGACATTTGCCGCATGCAGTCTTTGCTGTAATTGGTGGAACTATATGTGATTTGATTATAGGAAATTATGAGAGCAAGGGACGAATGATTATTGGATATGGAACATTTGCATTAGCAGATTTTTTAGGAACAGTAATTCCTGTGATTTTTATTCGGGACAGCTTCTTTTGTGGAAAGAGCATCAAAATGGAAAATGAGTGAAGTACAAATAAATGAAGCATTATCTTATTTCAAAGTTTCGTGGGCAGCAGGATTTGGCTTGATAACTTTTGTTCTTGCTTGCATAGGAGCATTCGCTGCAATAAAGATACTCAAAAAGCATTTTGAAAAAGCAGGAGTGATTTAATCAATATTTATTTGTGAGGGGAAAATGGATTAAATAATGGAGGTAATTGCTATGTATTACTTAGGGTCTGTTATTCATATAGAAAAAATGCATAGACCTTTTTGATACTGGTAATTATCTATAAGTTGTAAAATAAAGTGTCAGTATTAGCAAGATAATGATGAATAGAATTAGATAAAAAGAAATAAAAAAGACATCAGACAAGAAATATGTTATCGTAAAGGTTGCGAACATAAAACGAAAGGAATTTATTGCCTGATGCAAGTAAAAGTATATCAAAGAAAGAAGAAAAAGGTAAACATCTAACAGAGGTAGAAAGAGCAAAAAAATAGAGACTTTGTTAAAAAGAAAAAAAGAACAAAAAGCATATATAGCAAAAGAAATAGGAGTAAGTGAGAGAACCATATATAGAGAGATAAAAAGAGGGATGGTTAGATTAATGGATTCAGAGCTTAGAGAAAAAAAGAGTATATGCTTATGATGTAGCACAAAAATAGATATGAAGAAAATCAAAGAAAAAAAAGGATGGATACCTAAAAAAATTGGTAGTAATCATAAGTTAGTAAACTTCATAGAAGCAAAAATAGTAGATGAAAGAGTTTCACCATATGCAGCACTAAAGTTTGCTAAAGATAAAGGAATAGAAGTCAATATATGCCTTAAAACTTTATATAATTATATAAATGGAAATTTGTTTTTTTAAGACTTAGTAGAAAGCAATCTAATATATAAGAAAAAGTTAAAAAGCTGGTAAGAAGATTGGGAAAAAGAATAATAAAGAATGGTGGAGAAAGTATAGAAATAAGAAACGAAGAGATAAAATGCAAGAAGAGAACTAAGGTATTATGAAATGGATACAGTGGTATCAGGAAAAAGGGAAAAAGAGTTGCTTACTAGTACTTACCGAAAGAGTAAGTAGAAAAGAGATAATAAGAAAAAAATAAAAAGATAAAGGCAGTAAATCAGTAATAGAGGCAATAGAAGGATTAAGAAGAGAATATAAATCAAAATTCAATAAAATGTTTAAAAAGTATAACAAGTGATAATGGAACAGAATTTAGCAATGCCAAAGCTATAGAAGAAATGGGAATAAGATATTTTTATGCACATAGCTACTGCTCGTATGAGAGAGGAAGTAATGAAAATAATAATAAGCTAATAAGGAGATTTATTGAAAAAAAGGAGTAGATATAGGAAAATTTAGCAAAAAGAGAATACAGGAAATTGAAAACTTTATGAATAACTATCCAAGAAAAAAATGTTTGAGGGATTAAGCTCTAATGAGGTTTATAGACTTGCTTATGAAAAAAATTATAAGATACTGACATTTAGGATTGCAATTTATAGAATAAACTTTTTTTGATAAAAACTATTGACAAATATCTGCTATAGTTATATTATAACAACATAAAGATTAGCACTCATATAGAGTGAGTGCTAATAAAGAGAAAAGGAGGTGAGCTGATGGAATTGGATGATAGAAAAGTTAAGATACTAAAAACTATTATAAAGTCTTATATGGAGACAGGAGAACCGGTTGGCTCACGTACTATTTCTAAAATACTTGACTTGAAGCTTAGTAGTGCAACTATTAGAAATGAGATGAGCGATTTGGAAGAGATGGGTTATATTGTTCAACCACATACATCTTCAGGTCGTATACCTAGTGATAAAGGTTACCGTTTTTATGTAGATGAAATCTTAAAAGATAAGATAACAGAAGTTAGTGAGTTTAAGAGTGATGTCTTAGAGAGAGTTGATAAGATAGAAAATGTTCTTACAAGATTGGCTAAGATGATTGCTACAAATACAAATTATGCAACTATGATTTCCGGGCCTAAGTATCATAAGAATAAGATTAAGTTTATTCAACTTAGTAATATTGATACAAATAAATTACTTCTTGTAACAGTGGTAGAGGGAAATATTATTAAGAATAGTATATTGAATATTTCTCCTTCGCTTAATGAAAAGGAGTTATTAAATCTAAATCTTATTATTAATAATAATTTAGCCGGTTTGGCTATAGAAGAAATTAATATACCGGTTATTAATAGGCTAAAAGAAGAAGCAGGAGTTTTAAGAGATATAGCAGAACTTATTTTTGGAAAGACTCGCTAAAGATTTTGACAGTGCAGATGAGAATTTACAAATATATACTAGCGGAGCAACAAACTTCTTTAAATATCCTGAGTTAGCTGCAGGTGATAAAGCAAGTGAGTTGATAGGGGCATTTGAGGAGAAAGAAAAGTTAAAAGAGATTTTTAGTTGATGGCTTAGATAATAATCTGGAAGATAAAGGAACCGGTATACAAGTTTATATAGGAGAAGAGCTACCTGTACAAGACTTGAAAGATTGTTCTCTTGTAACAGCAAACTACGAATTTGGTGCAGGAATAAGAGGAACTATAGGTATAGTGGGACCAAAGAGAATGGATTATGAAAAAGTTTTAAGAACTATTAGAACTATTATGGATCAATTAGAAGAAAAACTGAAGGAATAGAAAGGAGCTCTAAGTGGAAGATAAAAGAGAAGAACTTTCAGATGAGATAAATGAAGAGGTAATAGATACAAGTACAGAAGAAGATAGACTTGAAGAAGTAGCAAAGGAAGCCGCAAAAGTAGCATCTATACTTGAGGAGGAAGAAAGAAAAGAAGAAACAGAGAGAGAAGAGAAAGACAGTAAGCTTGCTAAGATAGAAGAGTTAAATGATAAGCTTATAAGAAATATGGCAGAGTTTGATAATTTCCGTAAACGTACAGAAAAAGAAAAACAAGCTATGTTTGATATGGGTGCTAAGAATATAGTAGATAAGCTTCTTCCTATAATAGATAATTTTGAAAGAGGCTTAAAAAAATCCACCGGTAGATGGCGAGGCAAAAAAATGTTTTTTTGACGGAATGGATATGATTTATAAGCAACTTATTAAGAATTTGGAAGAAGCAGGAGTTAGTCCTATAGAATGTATAGGAAAAGAATTTGATCCTAATTTTCATAATGCTGTTATGCATATAGAAGATGAAAATGTAGGAGAAAATATAATAATAGAAGAATTACAAAAAGGATATATGTATAAAGATAGCGTACTAAGATACAGTATGGTAAAAGTAGCGAATTAAGCGTATAAAATTTTCCAAACTTAAAAGACTTTGTGCTTGCACAAAAAGACTTATAAGTTTGGAAAATGAGCGGATATGAGTATGAAGCACCTTGCGAAGCAAGGAGCGAGAATACGAATATACGAGCCAATACGAAGTAGGGGCTTATAGGCTAAGAAGAAGTAAAAGACTTTGTGCTTGCACAAAAAGACTTATAAGTTTGGAAAATGAACGGATATGAGTATGAAGCACCTTGCGAAGCAAGGAGCGGGAATACGAATATACGGGTCCATACGAAGTAGGGGCTTATACGCTAAGAAGAAGAAAAAGACTTTGTGCTTGCACAAAAAGACTTTTAAGTTCGGAAAATGAACGGATATGAGTATGAAGCGTCTTGCGAAGCAAGGAGCGGGAATACGAATATACGGGTCCATACGAAGTAGGGGCTTATACGCTAATAAGAAGTAAAAGACTTTGTGCTTGCACAAAAAGACTTATAAGTTTGTAAAATGAACGGATATGAGTATGAAGCACCTTGCGAAGCAAGGAGCGGGAATACGAATATACGGGTCCATACGAAGTAGGGGCTTATAGGCTAAGAAAATATTACATACTATCAATATATTTAATTTATAGATAGAAAATTTAGAATAGGAGATTAAGATTATGGGTAAAATAATAGGTATAGATTTAGGTACAACAAACAGCTGTGTAGCAGTAATGGAAGGTGGTAAACCGGTAGTTATTCCAAATGCAGAAGGTGCCAGAACAACACCATCAATAGTAGCGTTTACAAAAACAGGTGAAAGACTTGTTGGTGAACCTGCAAAAAGACAAGCTGTAACGAATGCAGATAGAACTATTTCATCAATTAAAAGACATATAGGTACAGATTACAAAGTAACTATAGATGATAAGAGTTATACACCACAAGAGATTTCAGCAATGATACTTCAAAAACTAAAAGCAGATGCCGAAAACTATTTAGGAGAAAAAGTAACCGAAGCAGTTATTACAGTTCCTGCTTATTTCAATGATGCTCAAAGACAGGCTACAAAAGATGCAGGTAAGATTGCAGGTCTTGACGTTAAGAGAATTATTAATGAGCCAACAGCCGCAGCTCTTGCTTATGGTCTAGATAACGAAAAAGAGCAAAAGATTATGGTATATGACCTTGGTGGCGGTACATTTGATGTTTCTATAATTGATATAGGTGATGGTGTTATAGAAGTTCTTTCTACAAATGGTGATACTTTCCTTGGTGGTGATGATTTTGATAATAAAATTACAAATTGGTTGGTAGATGAATTTAAAAAGGCAGAAGGTGTAGATCTTAGTGCTGATAAGATGGCTCTTCAAAGATTAAAAGAAGCTGCAGAAAAGGCTAAAAAAGAACTTTCATCATCTACTACAACTAATATAAACTTACCATTCATTACAGCTACAGCAGAAGGACCAAAGCACCTTGATATGACTCTTACAAGAGCTAAATTTGATGAATTAACAAGTGATTTAATAGAAAGAACAGCTATTCCTGTACAGAATGCACTTAAAGATGCAGGTATCACAGCCGGTGAATTAGGTAAAGTATTACTTGTTGGTGGTTCAACACGTATGATTAATGCTCAAGAAAAGGTTAAACAATTAACAAACCAAGAGCCAAGTAAAACTCTTAATCCTGATGAGTGTGTTGCTATAGGTGCAAGTGTACAAGGTGGTAAGCTTGCCGGTGAGGCTGGTGCCGGAGACGTATTACTTCTTGATGTAACACCTTTATCACTTTCAATAGAAACTATGGGTGGAGTAGCTACAAAGCTTATAGAAAGAAATACAACAATTCCTACAAAGAAAAGTCAAGTATTCTCTACAGCGGCAGATAATCAAGAGGCAGTTGATATACATGTGGTACAAGGTGAAAGACAATTTGCTAGAGATAATAAGACTCTAGGACAATTTAGATTAGATGGTATTTTACCTGCCAGAAGAGGAGTTCCACAAATAGAAGTAACCTTTGATATAGATGCAAATGGTATAGTTAATGTTTCAGCTAAGGATCTTGGAACAGGTAAAGAACAACACATTACCATTACTTCAGGTTCAAATATGTCAGATTCAGATATAGAAAAAGCTGTAAAAGAAGCTGCGGAGTTTGAGGCTCAAGATAAGAAGAAAAAAGAGGCTATAGATGTAAGAAATGAAGCAGATTCTATGGTGTTCCAAACAGAAAAGGCATTAGAAGAAGTAGGCGATAAGATAGCTGAGGCTGACAAGACCAGTGTACAAGCGGATCTAAATGCTCTTAAAGACTTACTTGAAAAAGCTCCTGTTGAAACTATAACAGATGCTCAAGTTGAAGAAATTAAGGCAGCTAGAGAAAAAAACTCATGACCAGTGCACAAGCTCTCTTTACAAAAGTTTATGAGAATGCACAAGCAGCTGCGGGTTCTACAAATGATAATACAGGTGCTACAGCTAATCAAGCAGCTGAAGATGATGTTGTTGACGGAGAGTTTAAAAGAAGTATAAAATACTGAGTTGAAAATATGAATGTGCAGGCTGTTTTTGGCCTGTACATTTTGTGATAATATATTTGAAAGAGGAATAAATGGCAGACACAAAAAGAGATTATTATGAGGTTCTTGGAATTGATAAAAAAATGCCGATGCGGCAGCAATAAAAAAAGCATATAGAGCCTTAGCAAAGAAGTATCATCCAGATGCAAATCCGGGTGATACAGAAGCGGAAAAAAAGTTTAAAGAAGCTAGTGAAGCATATTCTGTTTTAAGTGATGATGAGAAGCGTGCTAATTATGATAGATTTGGTCATGCAGCCTTTGAGGGGGGCGCAGGAGCAGGTTCAGGAGGTTTTGGCGGCTTTGATTTTTCGGGTGCCGACTTTAGTGATATATTCTCAGACCTATTTGGTGGTGGCGGTTTTTCGGGTGGCTTTTCAGGTTTTGGTGGTAGAAGTGCCAGAAGTAATGCTCCTATGAAAGGTGCAAATATAAGAACCGGAGTTACTATCACATTTGAAGAAGCGGTTACCGGTGTAGAAAAAGAGATAAATGTAAGCAATTATAAAGAAGAATGTGAAGTTTGCCACGGTACAGGTGCAAAACCGGGAACTGCTAAGGAAACTTGCCCTGACTGTCATGGTAGCGGTAGAATAGTATATACTCAGCAAACTATGTTTGGTACTGTACAAAATCAAAGTATTTGTCCAAAATGTCAAGGTAGTGGTAGTATAGTAAAAGAAAAGTGTGAATCTTGTCATGGAAATGGCTATAAGTCTAAGAGAAAGACATTTAAAGTAAATATACCGGCAGGTATAGATAGTGGTTTATCAATTAGAATGGCAGGTGGTGGTGAACCGGGTACTAATGGTGGCCCTAGAGGAGATTTACTTGTAGAAGTAATGGTTAGACCACATCCGTTTCTAAAAAGACAAGATGACAACATTTATTCTACAATTCCTATTAGTTTTGCAACAGCTACTCTTGGCGGACCTGTTCGTGTAAAAACTATAGATGGTGAAGTAGAATATGAAGTTAAACCGGGAACTCCAACAGATACAAGAGTACGACTTAGAGGTAAGGGTATGCCTAACGTTAGAAATAAAAATATACGAGGGGATCATTATATTACTTTAGTTGTAGAAGTTCCAAAGAGTCTAAATAAAGAACAAAAAAAGAAGCTTTATTGGCATTTGATAAGTTAATGAAAAAAATAAAAAAATAAATAAATATACTGAATAAAAAAAGAGATGGATGGACCATACCAACTATTAAACTTTAGACTAAAAATCTAAGCTTAGGGTATGGGCTCATCTCTTTTTGTTTATATTAATTTAGATTTTTTAGAAAATAACTTGACAAAATAACTGTACTAATATATAACTGTATTAAGTGATTAACACAGTTATATATTAGTACAGTTAATAAGTTCACAAATATCTGAATTAAGGCTTGGTTAAAAAAATATATGACTAGTAAAAATAGAAAAGGAGCATATATGAAATATAAGTTTAATAACAGTATACCTATATACATCCAAATAGTAGACATAATAAAAATCAAAAAAATTATTTCGGAGAGTATAAAACAGGTAGTCAATTAGATTCTATAAGAAATTTGGCTTTGGAATTTGAAATTAATCCTAATACTATACAAAGAGCATTTTTTTGGAATTAGAAAAATAGTAATCTGGTTTATAGCCAAAGAACTAAAGGAAGATTTGTTACAGAAGATGAGGATTTAATAAAAGAATTAAAAAAAGCCAGAGCAACAGAAATTATAGAAAGTTTCATAAAAAAAGTATGAAAGATTTAGGTTTTTTTCTAATGAAGAGATATTATCTTTATTTAAAGAGAAAATTTTTAGGAGGCAAGAGTGATGGAACAACAGTATAACGAATATATTCTTAAAATATCAGATTTGAAAAAGTCCTATTCAAAAAAATGAGGTATTAAAGGGCATTAACTTGGAGATAGAAAAAAATCAAAAGATAGTTGCCTTACTCGGACCTAACGGTTGTGGTAAATCAACTCTTATAAAGTTGATAAACGGCTTGCTTAAAAGCAGATAGTGGAAGTATTTTTGGTTGATAATAAAGAGTTAGGTATAGAAACTAAAAAAAGTACATATCATATTTACGGAAAGAACGTACTTAAATAATTGGATGAAAGTAAAAAGATATTTTTAGCTTTTTTTCAAAGATTTTTTTATGAAGATTTTGATATGAAAAAAAGCAAAAATGCTGGAGGATTTATCTATAAATGAAGATGTCAGATTGAAAACTCTTTCAAAAAGGAATGAAGGAAAAAAAGTTCAATTAGTGCTTGTAATGTCCAGAAATACAAAACTTTATATTTTTAGATGAGCCTATAGCAGGTGTGGATCCGGCTTCCAGAGAATATATTATGAAATCTATATTAACTAATCTACCTGAAGAAGCTACTTTACTCATAATAACTCATTTAGTACAAGATATAGAAGGTATTTGTGATGAGATAGTAATGTTGGCTGATGGGGTGGTAAAGCTTAGAGGTGAGACAGATGCACTAAGACAGGAATATTCTAAATCAATAGATGAGATTTTTAGGGAGGTATTTGCATGTTAGGAAAACTTATAAAATATGAATTTAAATCTTTGCTAAGGATTTTTTTACCACTTTATGCAGTTATGATAGCTTTATCTTCTGTAATACCAACAACAGATACTTTTAATGATGTAGGAGCTTTTGTTGTATTTGCCTTGGTTGTTATAAGTACGAGTATATTTATAGGTTTGGCTATATTTACAATATTGAGATTTAATTCCTCTTTATTTGGAGATGAAGGTTATTTGATGTTTACTTTGCCGGTAAAGGTGGAAACTATTATACTATCAAAAAGCTTTTAACTATGTTTTTTTATTATTTTTATTGCAGGCTTGTCAGGTTTTATATCTTTAAGCATTATATTATTTAGAAGTGGACTTTTTAAAAAAATTTCTTTGATTGGAACAATATTAGAGAATTTATTGTAATGCTGGATACAGGCAGAATATTACTATTATTTAATTCTTTTTATGTTATGTATATTTAGTGTACTTGCTTTTTATATTTACAATATATGCTTCAATCAGTGTGGGTCATATTATGAAAAAAAGGATATTAAAGTATATTGTAGCTTTTTGTATTTTTATTTTGTAGTTTCATATTTGTTTGCAAGACTTGCTATATTTATTGATGCTACATATAATTTAAATAATTATATTTTTTTATTTCTGATAATTACAGTAGAAATATGAATATTGCTATACTTTTTAGTCGATCTATACAATATAGTTAGAATAATTATAATGTTTACTATAACTACAGTTATATTGAAAAAAATAAGCTGAATTTAGATTAACTTAGCTTGATATATTACCCCCTCTAGGTTATATTATAAAGGTAGATGCTGTATAAGGTATCTACCTAATTTTAATAAGGGGATAAAAATATGATAATAAAAGTTGGAAATAAAGGAGAGTTTAATATAGCTCTTGTTGATAAAAATTTGGCTTCTGATATAAAATATAGGCTAAAGGGAGATTTTGAAGGTAAAAAGGGTCAAAATTTAATAGTAGGAGAGGATAGAGCTTATGTAGGTCTTGACGAGATAGGCGATGAATACCTTGGATATAGGGAGGTCGGCTTTAATACAGGAAAGCTAATTAAGAAAATTGGTGTAGATAAGGTAGATTTAGATTTGAGCTTGCTTTATGAGGCAGATTTACCTAATTATTTACTAGGTTTATATATGACTGTACATACAAAGAAAACTTACAAATCAGATAAGAAAGAAGATGAGAATAAAGAAGTAGAAGTATTTATTAAAAATTCTTTTTGCAGATGGAGAAGTAGAACTTGAATATTTAGAAGATTATATAGCTGAAGCTAAGATATTAGCTGAAAATTTAATGCAGGCAAGAAACTTTGTCAATACACCTTCCAATCTATTATATCCATTAGAATTTGCAAGACAAATAGAAGAGTTTGTATCTGATAAGAATTTAAAAAAATAGATTACAAGATAGTAAAAGCATGATGAGTTAGTATCTAGAGGTATGGGACTTATTAATGTTGTAGGAGAATCAGCAGATAATGAACCTTGTTTGGTTACAATTTCATACATGGGAAATCCCGGCAGCGAAGAGATTTTAGGTCTGGTAGGAAAAGGAGTTTGTATGGATACAGGCGGATATTGTCTAAAACCCGGTTCTTCTATTTACGATATGAAAGGGGATATGGCAGGTGCGGCGGCAGTAGTTTGTGCTTTGAAATCTATTGCACAAAGAAAGTTAAATATTAATGTAAAAGCCATAGTTCCTTTAGTAGAAAATAGAATATCTCGAGCTTCTTTTGTTCCTAGTGATGTTATAACTTCTTATTCGGGAAAAACGGTTGAGATAATAAATACGGATGCAGAAGGTAGACTTATACTCGCAGATGCTATAACTTATGCGATAAGAGATGAAAAAGTTACCAGACTTATAGATATAGCTACACTTACCGGAGCAGTGGTAGGTATGCTTGGACAAACTATAACCGGTGTTATGACCAACGATGAAGAAGAATTTTATAATATCTTTGATGCGTCAAGTTACTTCTATGGAGAAAGACATTTGCTTTTGCCATATTATGATGAGCATGAAGAAATGATAAAGAGTGAATTTGCAGATATTAAAAATCTGGGAGATAAATTCTGTGGAACTATAACAGCAGGTTTATTTATGAAAGCTTTTACAGAAGATACACCTTGGATACATTTTGATATAGCAGGTACAAGTAAGATGGATAAGCCCGTATTCAGCTATGAAGAAGCAGGCCCTACAGGTGCAGGAGTAGTAAGTTTATATAGTCTTGCAAAAGCTATAGCTGAGATTGGCGAAGAAGAATAAATATTATACTTGAAAAAAATATTTGCTTATATAGTATATTTTGATTACAAAAAAATAAAATAAAAAAAGCAGAGTAGACGAAAATGCGTTAAGTGCCATTTGAACGGGGAGTTGTCAGTGGACGAAATCATATTGATACGATATTTTGGTCGCATCCCACTGCAGTAGAGGTTATATTTTTAGTACCTTCTTTGTAGTATGATAATTCTGCAAAGGAGGTATTTTTATGGATAATAAAAGAAATATTTTTCTTAGTTCTTTAGATGAGTTTAAAGATATAAGAACTGTAACTGTTAATGCTATGCTTATAGCTATCAGTGTTATTTTAGGCTATTTTACTATTAATATAGCAGGGGTGGCAAAAATAGGCTTTGGCTCCATACCGGCTATGTTTTCTGCTTACTTTTTTGGACCTGTAGTAGGTGCAAGCTTTGGTGCGGTTTCAGATGTAGTAAAATATTTAGTAAAGCCTGATGGAGTATTTTTTATTGGTTTTACCTTAAATGCTATTTTAACAGGTTTTATAAGAGGTAGTATACTTTATAAAAAAAGAAGCATCTTTAACAAGAATTATAATATCAGAGCTTATAATAACTCTGCTTTGTAATTTGATTATAAATACTTATCTTATAAGTGTTTTTACAAGGAAAGGCATTTATAGCCTTACTTCCACTTAGAATTACTAAAAATATGATTTCATTACCTATAAATGTATTGAGCTTCTATATCTTATCAAGAGCTTTTCTACCAATAAAAAAAGATTGTTAAAGAGTGTATAAAAAAATAAACTATGAATAGTTTGTGAAAAAAATCAAATGGTAACTTATGAACTTGCCATTAAAAAAATAAAGATATATAATTAAACTAGTATCGAAAGATACTAGTTTTTTTATTTTGAAAAATTCTACTAGATATATTTAGTAGGCTTAATATATTTATAAGAAAAAGAGGATATATATATGGGTTGTGATAGTAAATGTGGTTCTTGTGCTTCAAATTGCTCTTCAAGAACGGCACCGCAGATAGACTTTAGAGAGAAATTACATGAAAGTTCAAGTGTAAAGAATGTTATAGGTATAGTTAGTGGTAAGGGTGGAGTAGGAAAATCACTTGTAACTACTATGCTTGCAGTAAAAACAAGAAGAAAAGGTTTTAATGTCGCTATAATGGATGCAGACATAACAGGACCTTCTATACCAAAGGCTTTTGGTATAAGTGGTGGTGTGAGTGCTGCAGAAGAAAATCTTATGTTGCCTGCAACAACTAATACAGGTATACAAGTGATGAGTTCTAATTTATTACTTGCAAACGAAACTGATCCTGTTATTTGGCGTGGACCTGTTATAGCAGGTATGGTCAAATCCTTTTGGAAAGAAACCTATTGGAAAGACATAGATTATATGTTTGTGGATATGCCGCCGGGAACCGGTGATGTGCCTCTTACTGTATTTCAATCTTTACCTGTAAAGGGTATAGTTATAGTAACCAGTCCGCAAGAACTTGTTTCTATGATAGTTGAAAAAGCAGTTAAAATGGCAAATAAGATGAATATTCCTATACTTGGAATAGTAGAAAATATGAGCTATTTTAAATGTCCTGATTGTGCTTCTATACATAATATTTTTCGGTGAGAGTCATATAGATGAAATAGCTGAGCAATATGGCATAGAAGTTCTTGCTAAGATTCCTATTAATCCTGAAAATGCAAAAGCTGTAGATAGTGGAAGTGTGGAATATTTAGAGGCTGAGTGGTTAGATAGAGCAACAGATAAAGTTACTAATTTTAAATAACGGAGGGGCATATGCAATTAAATATAAACCCTGAAAGTGGATTAAATCGTTCTGTAGTACGAGTTCCGGATCTGGCTAATGTTCCGGATGGTATGCTTGATTATGCAAGACAATTTCAGCAATCTATGATGATGTATAGTTGTGCCATAAGAGAAGTAAAAACAAAACTGGAAGTATTAAATGATGAATTATCTATCAGAAATAAAAGAAATCCTATAGAAATGATAAAATCCAGAGTAAAAAAGCCTGAGAGTATTATAGAAAAACTCACTAGGCGAGGTTTATCTTTAGATATAGACTCTATGATGACTAATTTAAATGACATAGCGGGTGTTAGGGTTATTTGCTCTTTTGTAGATGATATTTATGATATAGCTACTATGTTAATAAATCAAGATGATGTAAAGATCATAGAAATAAAAGACTATAAAAAAACCCTAAAACCTAATGGATATAGATCTTATCATATGATAATAGAGATACCTGTATTTTTTTCAGATAAAAAAACAATTTATGAGAGTTGAAGTACAGATCAGAACTATTGCTATGGATTTTTTTGGGCAAGTGTGGAACATAAGATAAAAATATAAAAAAAGAAGTAGAAGGTGCAGAAGAGATTATAAAGGAGTTAAAAAGAATGTGCAGATATTATCAGTTCTACTGATGATAGAATGCAAAAATATTAGAAAAAGACTTGAGGGTGATAAATAATCTCATTACTGAACTTGACAAGTATTGTTTAAAGTATTATCATATAGCTATGTACAAAAACGATGAAGAGAAGAGTAGTATATTTAGAAGAATACAGAGAAGAGGTGTTTGGTGCAAGCCTTGGCATTCTGATATATGAAAACCGGCTCTGAGTGGCTTTAATACAGCCCGTTGATTACGTTATAATCTTAATTAAGAGGTGAAAACAATTAGGGTGGAACCGCGGTAAGTATATCGTCCCTTAGATATAAAAAAAGTATCTAAGGGACTTTTTGTTGTTCCTTAGATAAGTAGATTAGTAAGGAGAGGAAAGATGAAAATTACGTTAAAAGATGGCTCAGTAAAAGAATATGAGAGTCCGTTATCAGTATTTGATATTGCAAAAGATATAAGTGAAGGTTTAGCTAGAGTAGCTGCAGGAGCAGAGTTGGATGGAGAATTTGTAGACTTGAGAACTGTAGTAGATAAGGACGCTAACTTAAATATAGTTACTATAAATGACGAAAAAGGTTTAGGAATAGTTAGACATACTGCCAGTCATATTTTGGCACAAGCTGTAAAAAGAGTATTTCCTGCATCTAAACTTGCAATAGGTCCAAGTATAGAAAATGGTTTTTATTATGATATAGAGCATGAGCCATTCTCAAGAGATGATCTTGATAAACTTGAAGCTGAAATGAAAAAAAATTATAAAAGAAAAATATAAAGATAGAGAAATTTGAACTTCCAAGAGCAGATGCTATTAAATTTATGGAAGAAAGAAATGAGCCTTATAAAGTAGAGCTTATAAATGATTTACCGGAAGATGCTATAATCAGTTTTTATAAGCAAGGTGAGTTTGTAGATCTTTGTGCAGGAGCGCATATACTTAGTACAAAGGGAGTTAAAGCATTTAAACTCATTTCTTCATCTATGGCTTATTGGAGAGGTGATTCAAATAAGGCGCAGCTACAAAGAATTTATGGTACAGCTTTTAATAATAAAGAAGATTTAGTTGCTTATCTTGAGCATTTAGAAGATATTAAAAAGAGGGATCATAATAAGCTTGGTAGGGAAATGGAGTTATTTGCTACTGTAGATGTTATAGGTCAAGGTTTACCACTTTTACTTCCAAAAGGTACAAAGATGGTAATGAAGCTTCAAAGATGGATAGAAGATATAGAAGATAGAGAATGGGGCTATGTTAGAACAAAGACTCCTTTAATTGCAAAGTCAGATCTTTATAAAATAAGCGGACACTGGGATCATTATAGAGACGGTATGTTTGTTCTTGGGGATGAAGAGGTAGATAAAGAAGTATTTGCATTAAGACCTATGACTTGTCCATTCCAGTATTATGTATACAAAAATTCTCAAAAGTCATATAGAGATTTGCCATATAGAATGGGTGAAACATCTACTTTATTTAGAAATGAAGATTCAGGAGAGATGCATGGTCTTACAAGAGTTAGACAATTCACAATAAGTGAAGGACATTTGGTAATTAGACCTGACCAAGCAGAAGAAGAATTGCAAAATTGCTTGAATTTAGCTATACATGTTCTTGATACTTTAGGACTTAAAGATGATGTAACATTTAGACTTTCAAAATGGGATAAGAATAATAAAGAAAAATATCTTGGAGATGATGCTTATTGGGAAAATACACAAGCGGCTCTTAGAAAGATTTTGGTAGATAAAGATTTACCATTTAAGGAAGCAGATGGAGAAGCGGCTTTCTATGGTCCAAAGATAGATATACAAGCTAAGAATGTATATGGTAAAGAAGATACAATGATAACAATACAATTAGATTGTGCCATAGCTGATATGTTCGATATGTATTATATAGATAAAGATGGAGAAAAGAAACGTCCTTATATTATACATAGAACCAGTCTTGGTTGTTATGAGAGAACTCTTGCTTGGCTTATTGAAAAATATGCAGGTAAGTTCCCAACTTGGTTATGTTCGGAGCAGGTAAGAATTCTACCTATTTCAGATAAGTATGCGGCTTATGCAAATGAAGTTAAAAAAAGCTCTTTTTGATAATGGAGTTGACGTAACAGTTGATGAAAGAAGTGAAAAGATAGGCTTTTAAGATAAGAGAAGCAAGACTTAATAGAGTTCCATATATGTTAGTAGTAGGAGAAAAAGAAGAAGCTGATAAAACAGTTTCAGTTAGAAGCAGATTTGCCGGAGATGAAGGTATAAAATCTATAGATGCTTTTTGTAGAGCAGATTTGCAAAAGAAATTCGTACAAAAGAGATAAGAAAAGAAGAAGTAGTAGAAGAAAATAAATAAAAAAAGTTTTATAATAATATTTTTTTGATTGATTATGAAACTTGGTATACTAGAAATGCTCAGACTTAATAGTCCGAGCATTTTTCAGTATAGCTTTTAATATCTCTTTGTTTTTATATACTTGTTATAGCTTATCTATAGTAGTATAATAAAATGAAAATTGAAACTCTTAAAAAGAGATAAAATAGAAAGTGTGAAGGATGTACTTTTCAGAAGATTTTTATTGAAGAAGTAATAGCCAAAAAAATGATATTGTAGATGTTGTATCATCTTATGTAAGAATACAGAAAAAAAGGAAATAACTATACAGGTTTATGCCCTTTTCATAATGAAAAAGACCCCTTCTTTTTCTGTATCTCCTACAAAAGCAAATATATTATTGTTTTGGTTGCCACAAAGGTGGAAATGTTATACAGTTTTTTTAAAAAGATTATGAAAATTTTACTTTTTCCGGAAGCAGTAGCGGAGTTGGCTAAAAGAGTCGGTATGGATTTGCCTGAAGATCAAGGGATACAAGATAAAAAGTTCAGATATAAAAGCAAACTTTACAAGAAATAAATAAATTAGCTGCTACTTATTTTTTTATCATCAATTAAATTCAAAGAATGGGGAATATGCTAAAAAAAGTATTTTTCTTGATAGAGGACTTAGTGAGAACATAATCACAAGTTTTGGACTTGGGTATTCAAATAAAATAAAAGATGACTTATATAAGTATTTGAAGTCAAAAAGCTTTATACTGATGATATATTAAAAGAAAGTGGATTAGTAACTATAGAAGAAAGAGGTGCCAGAGATAAATTTTTTAATAGGGTTATGTTTCCTATTTTAGATAATAATAATAAAGTTATAGCTTTTGGAGGAAGAGTTTTAGGTGAGGGTATGCCTAAATATCTAAATTCACCGGAAACCAAACTTTTCGATAAAAAGTAAAAACTCTCTATGCTTTTTAATTTTGCAAGAACAACAAAAAAAGATTATTTTATTCTTTGTGAAGGATATATGGATGTTATAGCTTTACATCAAGCAGGTTTTACTAATGCCATAGCAGCTTTTAGGTACAGCATTTAATCCTAATCATGCAATACTTATAAAACGTTATGTAAGTAAGATTGTTCTAAGTTTTGATAGTGATGGGGCAGGTATAAATGCGGCAAAAAGAGCTATACCTATATTGAAAGATGTGGGAATAGCTACACGAATATTAGATTTAAGACCATATAAGGATCCTGATGAATTTATAAAAGCACTTGGAACGGGTGAGTTTGAAAAAGAATAGAAAATTCAAAAAAATTCATTTATTTGGGAAATTGAATTACTACAAAAAAATTATGATTTAGCAGATCCTGAAAGTCAGACTAGTTTTCATATAGAAATTGCTAAGAAATTATGCGAGTTCGAGTTTGGACTTGAAAGAGATAATTATACACAAGCAGTTTCAGAGAATTTATGATAGATATTAATAATCTCAAAAGCCTTAGTTATAAGTCTTGCAAGAGGTGTAAGTATAAAAAAAGAAGTAGAAGAAAATAGAAATACAAGAAGAAAGAAGATAGATAAAGAGGATAATTTACTAAAAAGCCAAGCTCTACTTATTACTTGGATGATAGAAGATAATAGCTAATAAATAAAATCAGAAAATATATAAAAGTAGAAGATTTTTAGTGATGAGCTATATAGGGATCTTTTAGAAAAAAAGTATATGCTGATTATGATGAAGGTATTCTAAATCCGCTAGGATGATTAATTATTATATGGATGATGAAGAAAAAAATCAAAAAAAGAGTAGCTAAAATTTTTTTAATACGAACTTAAATGATGACAACACCGGTAACGATAGAAGTATTGCTATAAATGAAACTATAATAAAGATTAAACAAGCTAGTTTAGAGGATAGAAGCAAAAAGACTGTAGATGCTGTCGAAATTATAGAAATTGCAAGAGAAAAGGAAGAACTTAGTAATCTAAATATTAGCTTTGACTAGGGGAAGCTATGGGTATAGAGGAAAGCAAGCTAAATGATGAACCAAATTTAGAAAAAAAGATTTGACTGATGATGAGGACTTATTATTATTTGAAGAAGTTTTTAGAAGAGAATATAGAAGAAGAACTGATAAAGGCTGATTTTTATGAAGAATTTGAAGTAGATGACCCTGTACGTATGTATTTAAAAGAAATAGGAAATATTCCTTTGCTTAATCAAGAAGAAGAAATAAAACTTGCAAATAATATAAAATCAGATAATAAAGAACTTGTTGAACTTTCTAAGAATAGGCTTGCAGAATCTAATTTAAGGTTGGTTGTAAGTATAGCTAAGAGATATATGGGTAGAGGTATGAATTTCCTTGATTTGATACAAGAAGGAAATGTAGGTTTACTTAGAGCTGTTGAGAAGTTTGATCATACAAAAGGGTTTAAGTTTTCTACTTATGCAACTTGGTGGATTAGACAAAGTATAACAAGAGCTATAGCTGATCAGGCTAGAACTATAAGAATACCGGTTCATATGGTGGAAACTATAAATAGATTAATTAGAACTCAAAGGCAAATGGTTCAAGAACTGGGTAGAGAGCCAAATACTGAAGAATTAGCAAAAAGATTTGGTATACCTGAATATAGAGTTAGGGAGATATTTGCTATATCTCAAGAAACGATTTCTATGGAAACTCCTATAGGAGATGAAGAGGATTCACATTTAGAAGATTTTCTGCCGGATAAAAAATTCAATTCTCCTGAGAATTTAGTTTCAAAAAGTATTTTACATGAGCAAGTCTTACAAGTGATTGAAAGCCTAACAGACAGAGAAAAACAAGTAATAATTGCTAGATTTGGTTTGATTGATTCCAGACCAAAAACTTTGGAAGAAGTGGGGAAAATATTTGGAGTTACCAGAGAAAGAATTAGGCAAATAGAAGCTAAAGCTATAAGAAAACTTAGAAGTCCGGGTAAATCAGGAAAACTTAGAGATTTTTTTGGAGGAATAGTATTGAACTTATCAAAGCGTTTAGAAAGACTTACAGATTTTGTAAGCGAAGGAAATATATTAGCCGATATAGGTACAGATCATGCTTTTGTACCTATTTATCTGGTAAGTGAAAATAAGGTACCGACTGCTATAGCTATGGATATAAATGAAGGGCCTTTAGAAAAGGCAAATAGAAATATAAGATCAAAAGTCGCTTGAAAATAAAAATAAAAATCAGACTATCCAATGGACTTGACAAGTTGGAGGCTTATGAAGCAGATACGATACTCATAGCAGGTATGGGAGGAGAACTTATTGTAGATATTTTTAAAAAGAGGAGATAATTTAAAATATACTACAAAAGAATATATACTAAGTCCACATTCAGAATGGTTCAAATTAAGGAAGTTTTTAAGAGAGAATAGCTATAAAATAATAAAAGAAGATATGCTCATAGATGAAGGTAAGTATTATATAATAATTAAGGCTGTTTTTTTGAAAAAAAAGCGAGTTAAGTCTTAGTGAAAAAAAGATGAGTATTTAAAAATATGATATTTATGGTGAATATCTAATAAAGGCTAAACATCCTATTTTTAAGACAATTTTTTTAAATGAAGAGTTAAATACAAAAAAATAGATATACTAAATAGCTTAAAAAGACACAAAAAGGTGAAAAAAAGCTTTGGAAAGAAAAAAAGAATTAGAAGATCAAGTTGGACTCATAGAAGAGGTGCTTTTATGAAATGCAATAACTTACTTAATAAATTAGAAGAAATTATGCCTTGCAGCTTAGCTATGGATTGGGATAATGTCGGCTTATTGATTGGAAGTGAGAAAAAGGAAATAAATAAGATATTAGTAGGCTTGGATTTGACAAAAAGAGTTACTTGATATAGCTATAAAAGAAAAAAAGTGGATTCTATTATAACACACCATCCACTAATATTTTTCAAAGATAAATAAAATTACCGATAGTACAGGCTTGGGAATAAAAAAATTATAGATTTAATTAAAAGCAACATAAGCTACATAGCTATGCATACAAATTATGATATAGCACCTAATTGTATGACCAAGGCGAGTTTTTCTAAACTTAATATGGATTTTAAAGAAGTATTAGAAGAAACAAATATATTTGATAATAAGTCGGTAGGTATAGGGGGTATATCAAAACTTGATAAACCTATGACTTTGAGAGAAGTGGCAAAGATAATAAAAGATAAATTTGCTTTAGAAAAGACAGTAGTATACGGAAATTTGGATGAAAGCTTTGATAAGATAGCTATTTCGCCGGGTTCCGGAAAAGGAATGTATAAAGAAGCAAGAAAGAAAAGTGTAAAGCTTCTCATAACAGGAGATATAACTCATCATGAAGGCTTGGATGCAATGGAAGAGGGTATAAGTATAATAGATGCCGGACATTATGGAATTGAAAAGGTTTTTATAGATGATATAGAAAATAAACTAAAGGATATAGATAATACTTTTGATATTATCAAGTATTATAAAGAGGAAAGAAGTTTCATCTAAATATAGACTTCGGAGGTAGACTATGGATAGAAGAAAGATAGAAAGAAGTATAAGTATTTTTATTGTTTAAGGCGATATCAGATTTATATGGAAATGATTACTTAAAAGAAAGTTAAAATAGAATTTTCCAGTGGAAATGGTGTATATTTTAGGACTGATTTCAAAATTGAAAAAAAGCTATATTGGAAAAAGATTAAAGATAAAATTAAAACTTGGATAAGAGATGATTTATATATAAAAAGGAATCTATGAGAACAGAGGAGGCTATAGATTTATTTAAAAAAATTTAGGATATGAAGATAAAGTAAAATTATTAGCCTACAGAAGAAGTTCATATATAAATATTCATAGTTTCGAAGGATATATAGATTACTTCTATGGTTCGCTTGCAAAAAAACAGGAGAATTGGGAGAGTTCTTATTGGAAGGCTATAAAGATGGGTTTATTCTCGTTGTAGGAAAAGAAAATGAAAAAAAGTAGAAGATTTTATTCCTAATACTAAGGTTCATGAAAAAAACTGGAAGAAGATGCAACATATTTGTCAAATATAGGCATAAATACAGTAGCTGATATAAATGAATTTTTGCTGAAACAAAAAACTAATGATTTGATTTTAGTTCAAGAAGCTTATATGGAGAAGAAAATAGGAGATATAGCTTCAGATATAACTAAGAGAAAAAAATATAAAATTTGTTATGATAGCCGGTCCTTCATCTTCAGGAAAAAAACAACTTTTTCTAAAAAGACTTGCAGTACATTTGAAAGCTAACGGTTTAAATCCACACACAATAGAAGTTGATAATTATTTCAAAAAAATAGAATAGATACGCCTAAAAAAATGAAGATGGATCATATAATTTTTGAAACAATAGAAGCTCTTGATGTTGAAAAGTTTAATAAAGATATGCTTGCTTTAATTAGAGGTGAAGAAGTAGAAATACCCAGATTTAATTTTATAAGTGGAGAAAGAGAATATAGAGGAGATTTTTCTTTTGCTTGATGAAAAAGATGTACTGGTAATTGAAGGTATACATTGTCTAAAATGATAAGATGAGCTATAAATTGAATAAAGATTTTTAAGTTTAAAATATATATAAGTGCACTTAGTAGTTTAAATATAGATAGACATAATAGAATAGCTACAACAGATTTAAGAATAATAAGACGTATGGTAAGAGATGCAAGAACTAGAGGAGCCGGTGCCCAAAAAGACCATTTCCATGTGGAATAGTGTTAGAAAAGGAGAGGAAGAATATATTTTTCCATATCAAAAATGATGTAGATGCAATTTTTTTAACTCGGCTCTTTCCTATGAATTACCTGTTTTAAAAACTTATGTAGAGCCTTTACTGTTTAGTGTAGATAGAAGTAGTAAAGAGTATGAAGTGGCTAAAAAGATTATTAAAAATTTTTAGATTATTTTTTTAGCTATACCTGGTGATAGTATACCAAATAACTCTATAATTAAAGAATTTATAGGTGGAAGTTGTTTTTAATATATAAAATATGTTAAAATTTACTACAAGTAAAACATGCAATCGCGGCTATAAATAAAATAGAAAAAGTGGCCCTTTAAGTTGTCCATTTATCTAAAGTAGCGAAGAATTTATTTATAGGTGAGGAAAGTCCGGGCTTCATAGGGCAGGGTGCCAGATAACGTCTGGTAGAGGTGACTCTAAGGATAGTGCAACAGAAATATACCGCCACTTTGTGGTAAGGTTGGAAGGGTGGTGTAAGAGACCACCGCCTTATAGGTAACTATAAGGGCATATGTAAACCCCACTCGAAGCAAGACCAAATTAAACTAAAAAGTTGCCCGCTAAGGTTTAGGTAGGTTGCTTGAGCTTATTGGTGACAATAAGCCTAGATAGATGATTGTATAATACATAACCCGACTTATAGTTTTGCTTTATAAAAAGCACCTTAACTGGTGCTTTTATTTTTATATAAAAACAGTTTATATTATAAATATCATAAGATTGATAAAAAAAGAATATTATGGTATATATTTAATATGTAACATTTGTTACGTATTAAAAATAAGAGTATTTGATATTATATACTTATAAAAAAATAAATTTTTGGAGGTACTTATGAGTGCATTTTTAGGACCAATACACTATTGGCTTTTTAATAAAATTAAATTTGAGAATGATTTTACAGAGGAAGTATTAGCTTTAGCGAAAGAAAAATCTTATGCGCTTGATACTTTATCCGGTCTTGATGAAGTTTGTGGAAAGTTAGAAGAGGGAAATTTGGAAGATTTAATAGATGGAATGAATATTCACGGCTGGTTACAAGAAAGAGTAAATGTAGTAGAAGAAAGATTGGCACTACTTGTAACTTCTATACTGGCTGAGGATGAAAGCAGAAGAGCGGAAATCTTAAAATTAGCTTTCCAGTATGGTAAAAGATATGCTTACAAAGGAAATAGTGTAGAAGAAGCCTCATGAATTATTTAATAATCTTATGTTAAATGGTATGCCTTGCGATAGAGTTATAGCAATAGAAGAAAATACTGAAGATAGAATGGTTTTAACTCAAACAACGGATATACATGAAAAAAATATTGGACAAAGTATATGGGAGATGTTAAGAACTATCAAGCTATTAGAAAAAATATTATAGCGGGTATTTTTGAAGATTCGGGAGTGGAATTTTTACCTGTGCAGGGTAAGCCAAGTTTTGAGCTTAGAAAGAGAGTGTAAATGTTTTACGGTGTAGAAATACTTATGGCAGAGCATGAAAATATAGTTCGCTTTGCCGATATTATGAAAATTAAATGTTGCAATGTCTTAGAAGGTGAAGTTGTTGATACTAAACTTTTTTTAGAGAAGCTATAGATTTTTGTCAGGAATTATGCAGATAAGCATCATCATGGAAAAAGAAGAACAAATACTTTTTGAGCGTATGCTAGCTAAGTTAGGTCCGGTTGCCGAAAAATTAGTTAAAATGGGAATGTTGGTAGAACATGACTTAGGAAGATTATATATGACAGAGCTTGAAGCTGCATTAAATAGATATGATGAGAATAAAAAAATACTGAAAATAAATTAGATATATTAACCAATATGACAGGATATATTGATCTTATTAAAAGACATGCCGGAAAAAGAAAAATGCAGTTGTTTTCTCTTTTTGCTGATAGAAGTCTTACAGATGAAGATAAAAGCTTATGTAGACGAAAAAAACAAAAAGAGTTTGAGGAAGATAAGGAAAAAGTCTGAAAAAAAGAGATTATTATATGACATGGTTAGATAAGTTATAAGCTTTTAGTATAATATTATATGTAAATAAAAATACTTTGAAATATATAAAATTTTAATAGATATTTTTAAAAAAAGTCGTTTATAGCCTTAGATATAAGCGACTTTTTTAATATGAGAAGATATATTTTTATTATACAAAAAGTTGCATTGAATATTAAATGAAAACTTTAAATTAGTGATTATTGATAAAATTATTATATGATGATATGATAATAAAAAAACAAAAAGGAGAATATGAAGTGTATATATCAAGGTATAAAAATGGAGATTGAATAGTAGTTGTATTTATATTGCTGTCTTGCTTGAAAGTAGTTGTGGATATAACTGAGAGTGATCTTCTCATTAGTGGTGTTAAATAGAGTAGACGTTGGGGGCATTGATATGGACTATCTATATGGTTTTTATAATTGATATTTTTTTATACTTTCAATTTTTTTGCTTGTTTATATAGAAATATAAAAAGCTGATAGAGAAACTTACAAGGATAGGGATCCCTATTCATCACTTATATTGGTTATAAGCTATGCTATTAAAATTTTATTGAATTTTTATTTTTTTGTGATATGTTTTTAATAATATTAGGAATTATTCAAATATTATTACACTTATAATATCAATTTTGTTGTTTTTTTAGCATATTATATCTATAGAAAAAAATAAAAAAATAGTATTTTTTAAAAATAAGATATATAGTATAGAAAATTTAAAAACAAAAAAAGTCGTTTGGAACTTATGCTCGGAACGACTTTTTTTCTGTTGATATAAAATAAATACTCTTTTATTATCTGATTATAGAGTTAAAATTAGCATTGGAGATAGAAAAAAATTATAAAAATATTACGAAAATGTACAAGATATAACAAAAATCTACATATTTGTAAATAATATTTAAGGTGTAAAAAAAGTATGAAAGTATGGTATAAATATAATTAAGATACCTAGAACAAATATTCATATATTTGTATTCTATAAATTTGAGAGGAGAAATATAAAATTACTATATAGAAACTATGTCAGATAGAAAAGTTATAATAAAAGTTACAGATTTGTATAAATTTTATCAAGCAGGAACAACAAAAAGTACATGCTTTAGATGGACTTAGCTTTGATATATATGAAGGTGAGTTTGTAGCAATAATAGGACCTTCAGGTTCAGGAAAATCAACACTACTAAATATGTTGGCAGGCTTAGAGAAGCCATCTAAGGGAGAAATTATAATAAATAATACCCATATAGAGAAAAATGAGTGAAAATCAATTAGTTGGTTTTAGGAGAAATAATGTAGGCTTTATTTTTCAGTCATATAATTTAATACAGACTATGAATGCACTTGATAATGTAGCTATGCCACTTATGTTTAGGGGTATAAGTCATGAGGAAAGAACAAATATAGCTAAAAAATATTTAAGTTTAGTAGGCTTGGAAAAGCAGATGTATCATAAAGGAAATGCTATGAGTGGCGGTCAACAACAAAGAGTAGGTATTGCCAGAGCACTTGCTATGACACCTAAGATTATATTTGCCGATGAGCCAACAGGTAACTTGGATACAAAGACTACAGCTGAAGTTTTGGAACTTATGCAAAATATAGTTAGAGATACAGGGCAAACTCTTATAATGGTTACTCATGATGCCAAAATAGCCGGTTTTGCAGACAGGCAAATAAGAATAGTAGATGGTAAAATGCAGGCGGATGATGATGACGAAGCTTTTAGTCTATAGATATTGAAAGGATATGGAGATGAATTATAAAAAAAATACTTATAACAATTTTTAGCAGCATACTTGTTTTATCATCATTTAGTATTAATACTAAAGCTGCACTTGTTAATACAGCTGATAATACCACATTTAAGCAAACAAGTATACCTACCGGTATAACAGGAAAGTCTATGAATATTGCTTTTTACTTTCACAGCGGATAGAGATTATGAAAATGCTTATATAGGTCTTGCTTATGATGAAGATATAAATTCAAGTCCGGAGCAACAAAAAGACAGATGTAAATACTTATCCTTTTGAAACAGGTAAAGATACTTTTGAAAAGAAAAAAATATAGGAAAAAAATAAAATCAGGTCATTCTAAAACTGTTGTATTAAATGCTAAAGTAAGAAAAAGATATATCAGAAGGATATTATGGTGTACAAGTTTATGTTTCAGATAGTAAAAGAGGGTGGAAGCAAGGGTGAGCAAGAATATATAAATATTTGGGTTAAAAAAAGCGGCAGCTGAAAAGGAAACAAAAGAAGAAGTGAATACAGCTACTTTTTGTTATAGGAGAAGGACAACCTACTCCTAGCGGAAAAATATCCTAATGTTATGAATTTTTAGCTTAAATCTTAGAAATAGAGGTAAAATCACAGCTCAAGATGTAGTTGTATCTATGGTTATGGATAAAGATCCTACAGTATTTCCTTTTTGATATAAATGAAGCAAATTATGATAGAAAAATTTGAAAAAGATAGCAAGTAATGAAACAGTATCTCTTGATTATAGTTTTGCAATAAGAAAAAGAAGTGTATACAGGATATTATCCGATAAAATTAAAAATAAGCTATAAAGAAAGTAGCACAGGAGAAGTAAAAACTGCTGAATCCGAATTTTATGTAGATGTTACGAATAAGGAAAAAGAAGATAAGGCTAGTGGAGAATTTAATCAAAATAATAGAACAAAAATCAAGATTAATAGTTGAAAGTTTTACTACCACTCCTGAAAAAAAGTATTAGCAGGTGAGCCTTTTGAACTTGTCTTAAAGATGAAAAAAATGCTTCAAGTAGTATAAATGCAAGCAATATATTATTTGCATTTGAGCCTGAAAAAATAGATAATAGTCCGGTTTTCTCGTTGGAAAACGGTTCAAGTTCAGTAGTAGTTAATTCTTTAGCTGCAGGTGCAAGTACAGAGATAAGATTGAAAATGGTATCAAAGCCTGCAATAGAGCAAAAGATCATATAGTTTAAAAATAAATGAAAAAAATTTGACTCTCCGAATTTAAAAATGCAGAAGAATCAGTAAATATAGATATACCTGTACATCAATTAGCGAAATTGAAAATAGGTAATTTTGATCTTGCCCCAAGCGATATAAAAGTAGGAGAAGATATAAATGTAACTTTCCCTATAAATAATACAGGAAAGGTTCTTCTATATAATGTAAGTGTAAAATTTGAAGCTCCTTATTTAAAAAAATAACGAAGTTTATGTTGGAAATATTAAGCCCGTGAAACAGGAAATGTAGATGCTATGTTGACAGGTATAGCTACTAGTGGTGGAGAATCAGGAAAAGTTATAGTTAGTTATGAAAATGATGCCGGAGAAGTATCTACAGAAGAGAAAGAAATAGTTATTCCTGTAAATGAATCTAATAATACAGATGAAACTGTAGCTGATGCGACAAAGGAAACAGAACCTGATGTTAAGGAGTCTAATATATTTGTAAAAAGTATTAAAATTTGTTATTCCGCAATTGTTATAATAGCGTTACTTATGTTTATTATAAAAAAAGTTAAAGTAAGAAAAAAATAATGGAGAAGCTTAATGAAATTTATTGACTTACTAAAGATGAGTATAGCGAATCTAAATAGACGTAGGTTAAGAACCAGCCTTACCGTTTTGGGAGTTATTATAGGTACAACCTCAGTTGTAACTATGGTATCTTTAGGTATAGGTTTAGATGATTTGCAAACTAAGATGTTAAAGGAATCAGGTTCATTAACAGCTATAGATGTAAGTATGAATGTAAGTATGGATGATATTGCAAATCAGAAAAAAATGCAAAAGATATTAACCGATGGAATTATTGAAGATTTTTTTCTAAAATACCTAATGTAAAGGGTGTTTCACCCTATACTTGATATAGATGCTATTTTGTTACAGGGAAATTGGCGAGCCAATGTGAATATAAAAGGTGTAAATAAGCATTATATGGAAGGGATGAATTTAGGTGAGGGTTCATTGCCAAAGATGGACGGTAAAGAAATAGAGTATATTATAGGTAATAATGTATTAACAAGTTTTTGTAAATTCGAAAACTAATAAAGGCTATTATGATACAAATACTTTTACCTGATGTAGATTTAATGAATAGACCTATATTTACCATTTTAGATACTAATGCTTATTATTCTGCAACTAATAAGGTTCCGGATAATACAGGTAATACTGCAAAGATGCCTAAAAAAATATTTGTTTAAAAACTGCAGGTATGATAGCAGGAAGTATAGATGATTATAGTCAATATTCTTATGGAGTATATACAGATATAGAAGCGCTTAAAAACAGAGTTGAAAAAAAGATATATAAAAAAATAAAGTTATACCCGGTCAGCCACAAACTAAGAAAGGAAAGCCGTATAAGTATTTTTGTATACAGTCAAGTTGTTGTTTATGTGGATGATATGAAGAATGTTACTACAGTTCAAAAACAAATAAAATCTATGGGTTTTCAAGCAGATTCTAATATGGAATGGCTAGAACAGTCAAAAAAACAATCTAAGATGATACAGGCTTTCTTAGGTGGTATAGGTGCTATTTCTCTGATAGTAGCAGCTATAGGTATAGCAAATACTATGATGATGTCAATTTACGAGAGAACTAAAGAAATAGGAATTATGAAAGTTCTTGGTTGTGATATGAATAAAATAAGAGATATGTTCTTAATAGAATCAGGTATAATAGGACTTTTAGGTGGTATAATAGGTCTTATGATAAGCTATATAGCAGCTTTTGCCATCAATAAATTGGGAGTAGCTGCAGACTTTATAGGTACAACAGGTGATTTATCACAAATACCTCTATGGTTAGCTTTGTTTGCCTTGGTATTCTCAACTATAGTGGGTATGTTGGCAGGCTTCTTCCCTTCTCTTAGAGCCATGCGACTTAGCCCTCTTGCAGCTCTAAGAAATGATTAGATACTTGTAAAATATTGTTGAATAAGCTATAATATACGCTTGAATAGGCATATTCTTTATGATATAATGCTAAATTGATGATTATTTTAAAATTCGAGGGAGAGATATAATGAATTATACAGTAGAAAATTTAGAAAAGAGTATGGCTACTCTTACTATAACTGTTGCAGCTGCTGATTTTGAAGAAGCAGTAACAAAGGCGTTTAATAAAAACAAATCTAAATATAATGTTCCGGGATTTAGAAGAGGAAAAGCTACAAGACAAATGGTAGAGAAACATTACGGTTTTGGAGTATTTCTAGAAGATGCAGTTGATTTTGCAATAGATGCTTCATATCCGGAAGCGGCAAAAGAATCAGGGCTTGATATAGTTTCAAGACCGGAGATAAGCATAGAAAAAGTAAATAAAGGTGAAGATTTTATCTACAAAGCAAGTGTAGCTGTTAAGCCTGAACTTACTTTAGGTGAATATAAAGGAGTAGAGGTTACAAAAGCGTCTACAGAAGTTACAGATGAAGATGTAGAAGCTGAATTAAAATCACAGCAAGAAAGAAACTCCAGATTAGTAGCTGTAGAAAGACCTGTAGAAGATGGTGATCATACAGTGATAGATTTTGATGGTAGTGTTGACGGTGTTCATTTTGATGGTGGAAAAGGTGAAGATTATCCACTTATAATAGGTTCTCATTCATTTATTGAAGGGTTTGAGGAGCAACTTATAGGACATAATTTAAATGAAACATTCGATATAAATGTAACTTTCCCAGAAAATTACCACTCAAAAGATTTAGCAGGAAAGCCAGCTGTATTTAATGTTACAATAAAAGATATCAAGAAAAAAGAATTACCTGAGCTTGATGATGAGTTTGCAGGCGAAGTAAGTGAATTTGATACTTTAGAAGAGTACAAAAAGGACTTAAAAGAGAAGTTAGCTCTTACTAAAGAAGAGAATGCTAAAGTTCAAAATGAAAATGCAGTTCTTGAAAAAGTAGTAGAAAATGCAACTGTCGAGATTCCTGATCCAATGTTAAATCTACAGATTGATAATATGATAAATGATTATGCTAGAAGAATGCAAGCTCAAGGTTTACCACTTGATCAATATATGGAATTTACAGGCATGACTATGGATTCACTAAGAGATCAAATGAAGCCAAATGCGTAAAGAAGTATAAAGACAAGATTAACTCTTGAAACAGTAGCAGCGACAGAGAAACTTGAAGCTAGTGAAGAAGATATGGATAAAGAACTTCAAAAGATAGCTGATCAATATAAGATGGAGCTTGATAAGATAAAAAGAACTATTTGGAGAAGCAGAGCGTAAACAAATGGCTAATGATATCAAAGTTCAAAAAGCAGTTGATTTCTTAGTTGAAAATGCTAAATTAGTATAAAAAGTGAAGAAAATGTAAAAATTTGATTTTTGCACAATCAATACACTTGAATATAGTAAGATTAAATTGTATAATAGCATAAAGCTTGTCAAAAGACAAGCTTTATGCTATTCTTAATATAAAAGAGTTCGGCAATGAGGAGGAAAAAAAGATGAGTTTAGTACCTACAGTCATAGAACAAAAGCTCCAGAGGAGAGAGAGCTTTTGATATATATTCAAGACTTTTAAAGGATAGAATTATATTTTTTTAAATGATGAAGTAAATGATGTAACAGCAAGTTTAGTAGTTGCGCAAATATTATTCTTAGAGTCGGAAGATCCAACAAAGGATATAAATTTATATATAAATTCACCTGGTGGAAGCGTAGTAGCAGGTATGGCTATTTATGATACTATGCAATATGTAAAATGTGATGTTTCAACTATTTGTATGGGTATGGCGGCTAGTATGGGTGCTTTTTTACTGGCAGGTGGAACAAAAGGTAAAAGATATGCTTTACCAAACTCAGAAATAATGATACATCAACCTTCAGGCGGAGCACAGGGACAGGCAACAGATATTAAGATAGTTGCAGATCATATACTTAGAACAAAAGGAAAGTTAAATTCTATATTAGCGGCAAATACAGGTAAACCTATAGAAGTAATAGAAGCAGATACAGAAAGAGATAATTATATGTCTGCTACTGAAGCTGTAGAATATGGTCTTATAGATAAAGTTATAGAACATCACTAGGAGGAAAAGGGTGGCAAATAAAGATAAAGATGCAAGAATCACCTGCTCGTTTTGTGGAAAAGATGAAGCACATGTAGAAAAATTAATATCAGGCCCTAATGGAATTTTTATTTGTGATGAGTGTATAGGACTTTGTAATGAAATACTTGCAGATGAATTTGGTATTCCTGAAGATAGAGAAGATGTTTTAGAAGATATTAATCTACTAAAACCTAAGCAAATAAAAGAATTTTTAGACGATTATGTTATAGGTCAAGATGAAGCTAAGAAAGTACTTAGTGTGGCTGTATATAATCACTATAAAAGAATTTTATCTAAGGAAGATACGAGTATAGATATACAAAAATCTAATATTTTAATGCTTGGACCAACAGGTTCAGGTAAGACTTACCTTGCACAAACATTAGCTAAGATATTGAATGTTCCGTTTGCAATCGCAGATGCTACGAGTCTTACGGAAGCAGGTTATGTAGGAGAGGATGTAGAGAATATTCTATTAAAAGCTCATACAAGCGGCTGATGATGATATACAAAGAGCAGAACATGGTATTATTTATATAGATGAAATAGATAAAATAACTAAAAAAATCAGAAAATGTAAGCATAACAAGAGATGTAAGTGGAGAAGGTGTTCAACAAGCCCTACTAAAAAAATCTTAGAAGGAACTATAGCAAGTGTACCGCCTCAAGGTGGTAGAAAGCATCCACAACAAGAATTATTAAAGATAGATACTACGAATATTTTGTTTATTTGTGGTGGTGCTTTTGATGGGCTTGAAAAGATTATAGAGAATAGGCTCAATGTAGGAGCTATAGGCTTTAACTCTGATGTTGTTAGTAGAAATACTAAAGAGGTAGATGAACTTTTTCAAACTTGCTATGCCTAAGGATCTTACAAAATTCGGTTTAATACCTGAGTTTATAGGACGACTTCGGTACAAGTTTCGCTAAATATGTTAGATGAAGAAGCTTTTAGTTAATATCTTAACAAAAACCTAGAAATGCATTAATAAAACAATATAAAAAGCTACTGGAACTCGATGAAGTTAAGCTTGAATTTAGCGATGAAGCTATTAGAGAATTAGCTAGACAAGCACTGGAACAAAAAACAGGAGCTAGAGGACTTCGTAGTATAATAGAAAAAGTTATGATGAATATGATGTATGAAGTCCCATCGGATGATAATATCAGCACTTGTAAGATAAGTTTAGATACTATAAAATCCGGAGAATATGAATTGGTTTATAGAGATAATACAAAGGGCATAAAGAAATTAGACTAAGAGTTTCGATTACGAAACTCTTTAATCTTATAAACAATTAATGAGGTTATAATGGAAGAAAAAAAGTATAAACGAGTGCCGACAGTGGCTCTTAGAGGCCTAGTAGCTTTTTCCGAATACAGTTATACATTTTGATATAACAAGAGCTAAATCTATGCAAGCTATTGAGCGTGCTATGGCTGATGATGAAAAAATATTTCTGGTTGCACAGAATAATTATGCTATTTTAGAACCTGAATTAGATGACTTATATAGGTATGGAACATATTGTAGAATAAAAGCAGGTAGTTAGAACTAATAATAAAAAGTACTATGAGAGTTATTGTTGAAGGTTTAGAAAGATATGAACTCTTAGAAATAGTGAAAGATGATTCTTATCTTATAAGTCATATAAGGAGTGCAATAAGTGATACTCTAGTGTATGAAGATAGTAATATTCCTAGTGAAGCTAAAGAAGCTATGTTGAGAGTTATAAAAAGATTTACTTGGAGAATTTATATCTAAGGTAAGAGATACAAATATAGAAAAAAATAAAAAGGATTGTTACATATAGATATTTTTAGAAGAATTATTACTAAAAAGTAGCAAAATGATTTTTGTTTTTGGATTACAAAAGTAAAACAAGAAGTGTTGGAAAAATGATAATTTAGAAGAAATATATGAGATATTAGTTTCATATATTATAAAAAGAAAAATGAAATTATTACTATAAAGCAAAAATTTTTCAACATCAGTTAAGAGAACAAATAGATAAGAATCAAAAAGAATATGTACTTAGAGAACAACTAAAACTTATTCAAAAATGAATTAGGTGACAGCTCACCTGTTTCCGAAGCTGATACTTATGAAGAAAAAAACTTGAAAAAGCTCCACATATCCAAGGAAGCAAAAGATAAAGTGATGAAAGAAATTTCAAGACTTAGAGCTATGCCTAGCGGTTCACAAGAACTAAATGTTATTAGAAACTATCTAGAAACTGTATTTGATATTCCTTGGAATAAAAAAACAAAGGATAATACGGATATAAAGAAAGCGGCTTCTGTATTGGATGAGGAGCATTATGGATTGGAAAAAAAGTAAAAAGAGAATTATTGAATATCTAGCGGTAAGAATGTTAAATCCTAATGGTCATAGTCCTATTCTTTGTCTTGTAGGACCGCCGGGTACAGGAAAAACCAGTATTGCAAGAAGTGTTGCAAATGCATTAAATAAAAAATATATTCGTATAAGCCTTGGTGGTGTAAGGGATGAGGCAGAAATAAGAGGACATAGAAAAACTTACATAGGAGCTATGCCGGGTAGATTAGTTGATGGACTTAGACAAGCAAAGGTAAATAATCCTCTTATGTTATTAGATGAGATAGATAAGTCAAGTAGTGATTATAAAGGTGATATAAGCTCAGCTTTATTGGAGGTTTTAGATCCGGCACAAAATCACGCTTTTTAGAGATAATTATGTAGAAATTCCTATAGATTTATCTAAGGTATTATTTATAGCAACGGCAAATTCTATTTCTACTATTCCTAGACCTCTTCTTGATAGAATGGAGCTTATAGAAATTTCTTCGTATACAGAGAATGAGAAATTCCATATAGCTAAAGATTATTTACTTAAAAAAAGCAATTGTTGGAAAATGGTCTGGCTTCTAAAAAAATGTAAGTATAACAGATGAAGCTTTGAAAAAAATTATTCATAATTATACTAGAGAAGCAGGGGTTAGAAATCTTGAAAGACAAATAGGAAACGTTTTTCAGAAAATGTGCTAGAAAAAGTTTTTAGAAGGAAGAAAGACTAAAAATAGTTATAAGTCCTAAAAAGATAGAAGAATTTCTAGGTAAGGAAAAAGGTGAGTTTTTGAACTTGCAAATGAAAAAGATGAGATTGGAATAGTTAGAGGTTTGGCGTGGACCAGTGTAGGTGGAGATACTCTACAAATAGAAGTTAATTTAATTAAAGGTGCCGGAAAACTGGTTTTGACCGGTCAAATGGGAGATGTAATGAAAGAATCTGCAAATATAGCTTATACTTGTGTTAAATCTCTTGCGGATACCTATAAGATAGATATAAAAGACTTTGAAGATAAGGATGTGCACTTACATATACCTGCAGGAGCTGTACCAAAAGATGGACCAAGTGCAGGTATAACAATGACTACAGCGATTCTTTCAGCATTTACAAATAAAAAGGTTAGAAAAGACGTAGCTATGACGGGAGAAGTTACTTTAAGAGGTAGGGTTTTACCTATAGGGTGGTTTAAAAGAGAAATTACTTGCAGCCAAGCTTGCAGGGATGAAAACTGTTATAGTTCCGAAAAAAAATAAACTTGATGTAGAAGAAATTTCAAAAGAGATATTAGATAAGCTGGAAATAGTATATGCCGATGAAATAAAGGAAGTATTAGATTTGGCTTTAATATAAAGGAAGATATATGATTATAAAAGAGGCGATATTAGAAACGGTTTGTGGTATAAGCAGTTCTTTCCCTAAAAATAATTTTCCGGAGATAGCCTTTGCAGGAAAATCAAATGTAGGAAAGTCCAGTCTTATAAATGCATTAATGAATAGAAAAAGCTTTAGCTAGAACATCCAGTTCTCGGGTAAGACACAAACTGTAAACTTTTATAGAGTAAATGGAAATTTGTATTATGTAGATTTACCCAGTTATGGTTATGCAAAAGGTAAGCGAGGAAATAAAAAGCAAAATGGGGTAAGATGATAGAAAGGTATCTTCATACATCAGAGCAACTAAAAAGCAGTATTTCTTCTTATAGATATTAGACATGAGCCTTCAGCTAATGATAAGCTTATGTATTCTTGGGTTAGAGAACAAGGGTTTAGACCTATTATAATAGCCACAAAGTTAGATAAAATAAATCGTTCTCAGGTACCTAAGCATATTAAAATGTTAAAAGAGAGTTTGAATTTGGAAAAAGATACTAAAGTATTTCCTTTTTTTCAGCTTTAAATAAACAAGGAAAAGAAGAGATAATAGAAGAAATAGAAAATTTAATAAATTAAAAAGAGGTTTGTTATGGAACAAATGAATTTATTTAGTTCATTTTTCTGCATATTCAAATTTCAATAAACCACTTGCTACAAGACTAAGACCTAGAGATTTGGATGAATTTGTAGGTCAAAGGCATTTGCTTGATAAAGGTAAGGTTTTGAGGCAAATGATAGAAAGTGATAATATAGGTTCTATGATATTTTTGGGGACCTCCGGGTGTAGGAAAGACTACTCTTGCCGGTATTATCGCAAATATTACAAAAATCAAGATATGTGGAATTTTCAGCAGTATCTCAGGGTATAAAAGAGATAAAAGATATTATGAAAGAAGCAGAAGAAGCTAGATTACTCGGAAAGAGAACTATGGTCTTTGTAGATGAGATTCATAGGTTTAATAAAGCTCAACAAGACGCATTTTTACCTTATGTAGAAAAAGGGCAGTATAGTCCTTATAGGAGCTACAACAGAAAAATCCGAGTTTTGAGGTAAATGCAGCTTTGCTTTCCAGAGCTAAAGTTTTTTTGTTTTTAAAAAGCTTTAGAAAAAGAAGATATAATATCTCTTTTAAAGAGAAGTTTGGAAGACACAAGAGCTTTTCCGGATAAGAGGGTACATATAGATGAAGATACATTGAATGCACTTGCTTTGTATGCAAATGGAGATGCCAGGAATGCCTTGAATACTCTTGAATTGGCTGTAAATAATGTATCTAATGAGGGAATAGATGTTTACATAGATAAGAAGGTTTTTTTCTAATTTATTAGATAAAAAAATGTTTTCTTTTATGATAAGAATGGAGAAGAACATTATAATCTTATTTCGGCATTGCATAAGACTATGAGAAATTCAGATCCCGATGGCAGCATCTATTGGTTGAGCCGTATGCTTGAAAGTGGGGAGAAGCCACTCTACATAGCTAGGCGTATAATACAATTTGCAAGCGAAGATATAGGACTGGCTGATAATAGAGCTCTTGGCATTGCCATAGATGCCTATAATGCTTGTCATTATCTTGGATTACCGGATTGTGATCTTGCACTTACTCAAGCAGTTATATATATGGCATTAGCACCTAAATCAAATTCTGTGTATAAAGCAAGGTTGGCAGCAAAAGCAGACGTGAAAAATACAGAAAATGAACCTGTACCTCTACATCTTAGAAATGCGCCTACAAAGCTTATGGCTGAATTAGGTTATGGAAAGGATTACAAGTATGCACATAGTTATAGTGAACATATAAGTAATATGAAAGGTTTACCACCTATTTTAGAAGACAGAGTGTATTATGAAGCAGGAGAATTGGGAGAAGAAAGAGAATTCAAGGAAAGATTGGCATATATAAAGGGAATAAAACACAAAATGGACACATAGATTACATAAGACTTAATATTTACTTATAAAGCTTGAATTTAGGGACTTTTTATTGTATATTTCCAGACAAAGTAAGATTTAAGCTTTTATAAGGAGAAAGAGAAGATGAAAAGAAATATAATATTGGCTATAGGTTTAGCAAGTTTACTTATAGTAGCTTGTGCAAAAAAAGATGTGAGTACAAATGAAACTGTAGCTGCCGGAATAGTGGCGCAAACTGAAAGTACAAGTGAAGTAGAGCCAGCACATCCTTTTGTAACAGTGGATAATTTGGAAGAAGCAGCTAAAATAGCAGGTTTTAGTATAAAGCTTCCTGATAATATAGACGGCTACAATAGAATTCTTATAGAAGCTATGGATAAATCTATAATTCAAACTGTATATCAAGGCGAAGAACAAGAAATAAGTATAAGAAAAGCATTAGGTACAGAAGATAAGCTTGCAGGAGATTATACAGAATATCCTATGACTTCAGAAGTAACTCTTAGCAATAATACAGTAGTAACCATTAAGGGAGAGGATGAGCATATAAATATGGCTTATTGGAAGAAAAATGGCTATACTTATGCCATATATGCCAGTGGGCTTAGTTTGGAAGAAGTTACTAAGTTAGCAGAAGAAATAGAATAATCAGTGATAATAGACCATATGAGGTAATGGCATAAGGTATAGTCTTACTTGTATATATATTTTATTTGTAAAAATATATATTATGCTTAAAAGGTTTACAAGTGGGTTAAATAAAAGTAAAATTAAAGTTAGTTTGGATATTTCTAAACTAACTTATTTTTGTTTGATATGAAAGGAAAAATTATGACAAAAGAGGATATTTTTTTAGGATAGTTGAAGAAGAAGATGTAGAATTTATAAGATTACAATTTACAGATATGTTCGGTATTTTTAAAAGAATATTGCTATAACTGTAAGTCAACTCGAAAAAAAGCTCTTAATAATAGATTTATGTTTGATGGTTCCAGTATAGAAGGTTTTTGTGCATATAGAAGATTCTGATATGTATTTACATCCTAATCTTGATACATTTAAAATCTTTCCTTGGAGACCACAAACAGGGAAGGTAGCTAGATTTATTTGTGATGTGTATAGACCGGATGGCAGAGCTTTTTGAAGGTGATCCTAGAAATGTATTAAAAAGAGCCATAGAGAAAGCAAGCGATAAGGGCTATAAGTTTTATGTAGGAAGTGAAATTGAATTTATACTTTTTAATACAGATGAAGAGGGTGGTGCCAGTTTAATAGAGAGTGATAAGGCTTCATATTTTGATGTAGGACCTTTGGATAATGCTGAGAATATAAGGCGTGATATAGTATTAAATTTAGAAGATATGGATTATAAAGTCAGTGCTTCTCATCATGAAATAGCGCCGGCTCAACATGAAGTGGATTTTGAATATGAGGGTGCTCTAAAAGCGGCAGATACTATAATGACTAGTAAGTTTGCTATAAAAACTATAGCTAAAAAGCATGGTTTATATGCCTCGTTTATGCCTAAACCTATAGAAAATTCTAATGGTAACGGCTTGCATCTGAATATAGAATTAAGAGATGAAAAGGGAAATAATCTTTTTATTGACTCTGATGATGAAACAGGGCTTAGTGAATATGCTTATAATTTTATGGCAGGAATATTAAAGTATATGGGTGAAATGAGCCTACTTACCAATCCTTTAGTTAATTCATATAAAAGATTAGTACCGGGATTTGATGCTCCTGTATATATAACATGGAGTTCAAAGAGCAATAGAAGTACACTTATTAGAATACCTAGTCATAGAGGTGGTGAAACTAGAGTAGAATTTAGATGTCCGGATACTGCAAGCAATCCATATTTTTGTTTTTAGCTGCTTGTCTACAAGCAGGACTTAGAGGAATTGAAGAGAAATTAAGACCTGTAAAAAGTATTGATGATAATTTATTTACTCTTAGCGAAAAAGAGATAAAAGAAAGAAATATACATATCTTACCTAGAACTTTAGGTGAAGCTATAGAAAGTTTTTAAAAACAGTGAGTTTATGAAAGAAGTTTTAGGAGAGCATAGTTTCAAACAATATTTAGCTGCAAAAGAAAAAGAATGGAAAGAATACTTGAAATCGGTTTCTGATTGGGAGATTAAAGAATACCTTTATAAGTATTAGAGAGGAAAGAGAGTGGTAGATATAATTGTTGCATTTCCTAAAACAGAAGATGCAAAAGCAATTAAAAATATACTGATAAAAAATGGTTATAACGTTATAGCTACCGCTTTTACAGGAGCTAAGGCTATACAACAAGCCAATTCTTTGGAAGAAGGTATACTTATTTGTTCTTATGCTTTTCCTGATATGCTATATACGGAAATTAGAGAAAATCTTGATTTCGGTATAAATATGCTCCTTATTACGGGGGCTAACAAGGTAATAGATGGAATAAGTGAAAATGTTATCTTTCTCCCCACACCGTTAAAAAGTGCATGCTCTAGTTAGTAGTGTAGATATGCTTGTAGAAAGTATTCTAAGAAGTAGGAAAAAGAAAGAAGAAGTTTGTAAAACAAAAAAATAATCAAGACTTTGAACTTATAAAAAAGGCAAAGGATTTATTAATGGAAAGAAATAATATGACAGAGGAGCAAGCGCATAGGTATCTACAAAAGACTAGTATGAATAGTGGAAATTCTATGTTAGATACAGCTCTTATGATAATAAGTTTGAAGGAGTAATTTTATATGAAATTTAATTTTACTAAGATGCAAGGTATAGGAAATGATTATGTATACATAGATTGCTTTAAATATAATATTGAAAATCCGGGTGAGCTTGCAAAGATAGTAAGTGACAGGCATTATGGTATAGGAAGTGATGGACTTATTTTTAGTTTGTAAAAGTGAGCATGCAGATGTTCGTATGGCTATGTATAATGCAGATGGTTCACAGTCTGAAATGTGTGGGAATGGTGCTAGATGTGTAGCAAAATTTGCTTATGATAATGGGTATGTAACAAAAGATGAGTTTATTTTAGAAACTTTAGCCGGAGATAAAAAAAGTAGTTATAAAAAGAAAAAAAGATGATAAAGGGCTAGCAAAACTCATACAGATAGATATGGGAGTCCCTAAAGCTTGATAGTAAGTTACCTGAAAAAAATAAATATTGTAGGAGAAGAAAAAAAGAATTTATAGGTATAGATATGGGTAATCCTCATGCTATCTACTATGTAGATTCAAAAAGGAACTTTATAATATGGATTTGGAAAAAATAGGAGATTTATATGAGACTCATAAGCGTTTCCCTAATAAAGTAAATTCTGAATTTATATATGTAGAAGATAAAAAAAATATCTATATGAGGGTATGGGAAAGAGGAAGTGGAGAAACCCTTGCTTGCGGAACAGGTGCTACAGCCAGTGCTTATGCAAGTATATTAAAAGGCGTTGTTGATAAGGAAGTTGTAGTTCATTTAAAAGGTGGAGATTTAAAAATAAACTATGATGAGTCCAGTTCTCATATATATATGACTGGAGAAGCAAAAACTGTCTTTGTAGGAGAGATAGAAATATAAGAAATGTACATATTTTTCTTATTTACTTGACTTATTATAAGAAGGCGTTATATGATGTATTCCTAATGCTTGATTTTAGGAGGTAATATGGAAGAAAAAAATAAGCATAAAAGAGCTAGCTTTACCGGTAGGTTAGGTTATATTTTAACGGTAGCCGGTGCGGCAGTAGGACTTGGTAATCTATGGAGATTTCCTTACCTTGCTGCAAAATATGGTGGAGCCATATTCCTTTTGGTATATTTAATATTAATGATGACTTTTGGATACGCTCTTATAATTTCAGAAACTACACTTGGAAAAATAACAAGAAAAGGACCTGTAGGAGCTTTTGCTCATTATGGAAAGGGTCTGGGTTTTAAGTTTGGAGGTTGGATAAATACTATTATTCCTATACTCATAGTTCCTTATTATTGTGTTATAGGTGGTTGGGTTCTAAAAATATACTTTTTGAATATTTAAGATTAAACGGAGCAACTCTTGCAAACGATGGTTACTTTACCGGTTTTATAGGCAATACATTCAGTATTTCTTTTTGGTTTATAGTATTTACCTTGTCTGTACTTGTAGTCGTTTTACTTGGTGTAAGTGATGGTATAGAAAAGTTATCAACAATAGTAATGCCTATACTTATAGTTTTTAGGAATAGTAATTTCTATATATTCTATGACTATGCCGGGTGCTATGGAAGGTGTTAAATACTTTTTAATACCTAACTTTAAGAATTTTTCTATAATGACTATAGTATCTGCTATGGGACAAATGTTTTATTCTCTATCTATAGCTATGGGTATACTTATAACTTATGGTTCATATATGAAAGATGACAATGATATAGAGAGTTCAACAAAGCAAATAGAGTATTTCGACACGGGTATTGCTATACTTGCAGGTCTTATGATAATACCGGCAGTATTCGCTTTTTCAGGTGGAGATAGTAAGGCGTTACAAGCCGGGCCTTCTCTTATGTTTATAAGTTTACCAAAGGTATTTGCAAGTGTGAAATTTGGACTTGTAGGCGGAGCCTTATTCTTCGTTTTAGTATTCTTTGCAGCTCAGACCAGTGCGATTGCATTAGCTGAAACTGTAGTTGCTACTTTTGGAGATCAATTTGGATTTAGTAGAAAAAAATCAGTTCTAATATTGGCAATCATTATAATTGCTCTAGGATTATTATCTGCTTTAGGATTTAATGTTCTTAGTTTTGTAAGCTTTGCTAATATGGGTATTCTGGATATATTTGATTTTGCTACAAACTCTATAATGATGCCTATAGCAGCCTTTGCAATTTGTATACTTATAAATAGAGTAGTTGGACATGAAGAGATAGCAAAGGAACTTGAGAAACATTCATTTAAGAGAAAGGCAATTTATATATTCACTATGAAATATTTTGCACCTGCTTGTCTTGTAATAATACTTATAAGTTCTATAATTAGTGTTATAAAATAAACTATTTTTAACAAGGAGAATATATGTTTATATCTAAGAGAGATTTAGTATTAAATATTATTTTGACAATAGTTACCTGTGGTTTATGGGGTATCGTTTGGGAAGTACGAATAGCAGATGATATAAAACTGCTTACCGGAGAGGAAAGTTTAGTTAGCGGTATAGTTTTAGTTTTACTTAGTTTAGTTACTTGTGGTATATATTTCATTTTTTGGGTTTATAATGCCGGAAATAAGTTAGAGCTGGTAAAAGCAGGTTATGGTTTACCTACAGAGAGTAAAGGTCTTGTTTACGTAGTATTATCTATATTCGGATTTTCTATAGTAGCTTTGGCTTTAATGCAAAATGATTTGAATACTGTAGCTGATATTAACTTAAATAAGTCAGGTAACATGGATAATGTTGTGTAATAAAAAAAGAAAAAAATTTTTTTAGAATTTTTAAAACTTATGCTTGGAGTTAGTGTATTAGCTTTTTATTTTTATATACTTTAAACGTACATAGTTTGGGTATACCGTGTATTTTTAAGCTTTTTAACAGGTTTTTTTCCTGTCCCGGTTGTGGTGCAACTAGAATGAGCGTTTGTTTTTATACATGGACAGATAAAAAGAGGTTTTTTTATTATAATCAAATTTTTTTCCTTTTATTTTTGCCTATTTTAGGAATTATTTATTTAAAAAAATATGCCTAAGTATTTAAAAGAAGATAGATTTACTCTCACTAAATTTGATAAATATATTTGTATTATACTTATCTGTATATTGTACATTTACGCTATAGTGAGAAATCTTCCTTTCTATCCTTGGAGAATATAGGGGTCTCTTTGAATAGAGAAAATTTATATTAGTATTAATAAATCTGATTTTTTTATAAAAGTATTAAGTAAAAAGTGTATCTTTTGTATTGAAATATTTATACAAAAGATACACTTTTTTAGTGATTTTCTGGCTCTTTGTCAAGGGTTGGGGTAATTATTTTTTTGTGGGTATAAGACTTGGTCTTATACTCACTTTTTAACAGAGAAGAAAATACGGTTTCTAAAGTTCTTAAAGTTTCTATAACCGTAAGCATTTCTTTTTATGACTTTAATCTTATTATTGGTTCCTTCAGTAAAACCATTACTATAAGGACAATCAAATGAATTTAATATATAGGTTCCACAGTTAGCAAGCATAGTAAGGCTTGTATTAAACTCAGCCAAGCTTTGATTTTTCGTTCAACCCTTAAATCTTTTAAGCGTTCTTGTAAGGTTATTTTTACATTTCATATGTATATTTTTTTCCTTAATATGAATTTGAATCTTATAAAGATTATATTATATTATTTCCATAATCTTGGAAAAAAATATAAATTATACTTGTAATTCCAATTTTATGGATATACGAGAATGTTATCTAAAAAATATCATAACCTAGAGATGGTAAGAAAATATTGAAAAATTAAATGAGCGGTCTGTGAGGATATGTATTTATAGAGAATTATGCAAAAAAACTTTATATGTGTTTATAAATGTATATAAAAAGAGCATACCAAGTGAAACAAAAACATTGCTGTGAGATTCAGGGATAGGAACTATATCAGGCGAAACCAATAAGATAACTATATAATAAAAAAATAATTAAATTTAACACAGGTTTTATAAAAAAATATTTATATTAATATTGATAAAAAAATTAAACAATATGCTACACTAAATGTTAATAATAAACAATAAAATTTATGTTTAATTTGGAATTAAATATAAATATGTTTGTTATACACTTTGGAGTTTCTATATTATTATATTGATTGTAAAATGGAGGTATAAAAAAATGGCTGAATATCTTGGAAATGCATATATATCCAGTAATGGTGGATTATCCACATATGGGTGTGGAGTGGCTGGTTGTGTGAAAGATAAGTGTGGAGCTTATGGTTGTGCAGCTGATGGTTGCGGAGCAGATTTTTGCATGGCGAATGTATGTTTTGTATGTGCTGTAGATGTTTTTGCCTTGGAGTGATTCCCCAGACAGTAGAGAATGATAGAAATATATAATTTAAATTAAAACAAATTTTTTTAGTATTAATAAAAAAAGAGGAACATGAATATGAAAATTATAGAAACTCCTTGGTGTAAAGTAGGTAAATTTGTAGTATTAGGATTTGGTATCCCATTCTCATTAGTAGGAAGTATTTGGTATTTTCAAGATAGAAGTATGGTTTTTCTGTATAATGGTATTTTTATGGGGGATCATTGGTCTACTACTTATTTTTAAAAAGGAAAATATAATCAATATAAGTTTAAAAGATATAAGAATGATGGTATTTGCTATGATTGTACCATCATCAGAGTAATTCCTATAAATATGGTTAGGATTGGGAGCTATTTAACTGTACGTATAGAATGTACATGTAAACTTGAGAATTCCATAGTTAATGTTATTAGTGGTCTTTATCTTTTTGTCGCCTTGGGATAAGATAGAAAAATCTAAATGCCAAAAATTTATATGAAAAAAATAATAAAAAAATATACTAGTTCTTTTTAGGAATAGAGATATTTTTTTAAAGTGTAAATGTTTAGGCATTAACTATTAAAAAAATATGGTTGTAAATATTTAATACAGTATAAATAAAAAAATGAGAGGTGAGGAAATGAAGTTATCTAAATACAATCTATTAGTTCCAATAAGTAATGGAGAAAAAAATTTATATTATTTAATACTTTTTAATGGAAGTTGTTTAAGAATTGAAGCAGAAACTGCATATGCCTTACAACAAAAATATAGAATTATTTAATAAAGAAGATTTAAGTCTTTTTAGAAAAAAACAGGAATAGTAATTCGGATAATATTGATGAAAATAGAATATTTTCTTATATGCTAAATGAAGAAAAAGTATAATTCTAAGATTTTTTTCTGCTACAATATTATTGACGATGTCGTGTAATTTACGATGTACATATTGTTTTTCAAGGACATGATAATCGTTCTATGACTTTTGAATATAGAAAAAAAGCAAATAGAATTGCTACTTTTCTAACATCATCAGCTAAAATGAAAGGTTCTAAACATATCTCAATAATTTTTGTTTGGAGGAGAGCCATTAGTCAATATTGATATGGGATATTACATATTGGCTAAAGTTAAAGAATTTTGTGAACATAATGATATGACATATTCCAGTGCAATAATTACTAATGGTACTTTATTAAATATTGATATTATTGACAAACTAGCTGAATTTAATTGTCAAATGATACAAATAACTTTAGATGGACTTAAAAAAATCCATGATAGCAGAAGAATATATCAAAATGGTAAGGGGTCATTTGACGAAACAATTAATGCCCTTATGTTATTAAAGGAATATAGAAAAAAATTCATACTGTTATTAGAATAAATATTGATAAGATTAATATAGATGAAACACATAGACTATTAGAATATATCGGAAAATATAATCTTAATTTGACTAATTTTAGAGTGGATTTTTGGAATTGTTAGAGGAGAAACTGCAGGATGTTCAAGTTATACGGGAAATTGCTTCAATGATAATGAGGTTGGAGATGTATTATATGATTTGTGGAATTTTGCAAATAAACAAGGCTTTGAACATAATATAAGACCAGTAAGAAAAAAACTATGTATTGTGGACTTTACAGTAATAATCAATTTACAATTGCTCCGAATTGCGATGTATACAAATGTTGGGAGCATGTTGGAGAAGAAAAAAACATTTAATGGGAAAAAAATAGATAATTATGGAAATTTAACTAATCTTACTTATGCATTTTATGATTGGATGTCTATAGATCCCTTAAAAAAACAGAGAATGTAGTAATTGTGTCTATCTCCCCGTTTGTGGAGGAGGTTGTGGTGTATTGAGTTATAATAAAACTGGTTCTTATCATTCAAGTGGCTGTTTTAAGGTTAAGGGTACAGTTGAAAAAAACAGATTCTAAAATATGTTGAACATATAGAGAAAGAAAATAATAATTACTCTATTAGCTAGGAAATAAATATGCACAGAAAAAAATTATAAAAAGCCATTCAACAGGTGTTTTCTAACAATATATTTGTTATAGGTATTTTTATGGAAGATTTCTAAAATACGATTTGCCATAAAAACTTTGGTTACAATTATATCGTCAATTATGCCTGTAATCAAAGTTATTATTATTAGATATATACTCTCTTTATTGGAAAAATGGTATTTTTTAGGAGCAAAACCATATTGAATAAAGTAATTTTAACTATTATATTATTAACTATTGTGCAGTTAGCAACAAAAAAATTTTTTTGATTTTTAATAATGTATTAGTTGATCCATTTTTTTAGCTGCAAAAGTTAATAGGCATATGAATGACGTTTTTTTGAAAGAGCAAAAAGTTTTTGAATATAAGAATTTCGAAGATCCCGGTTTTTATGATAAATACACAAGAGCTTTGTCTCAAGTAGAGAATATACCACATGTTGTTTTTTTAACTCTTTTTCAGTTTATTGGAGGTATGACTTCAGTATTGTCATTATCAGTACTTATTTTTTTCAATGGATTGGAAAGTGATTTTTTTGGAATATGCATTGTAATAATAAATTTTATACAATCCATAATTCTAGGAAATTAAATTTTAATACCTCACAGTTACTTACTCCAATTTCTCGTAGACAGAATTATATAAAAAAACCGTATTGTATAATTCAAGCTTTGCTAAAGAAATTCAAAATAATAGTGTCATAACTACAGGACAAAGATATTATCATGAGTCATTTAAAAAAACTGCTAGAAATATTAAAGAAGTATGGCATAAAGATATTTTTTTATTAAACTTAATTGCTATTTTATTGACAACATTGTCTTCAACAAGCATGATGATATATCTTTTCATACAGGTATGGCATAGAGTCTATACAATAGCAGATTATTCGGCACTAATGAGTTCATCTAGTCAATTTGAAAGTGCTCTAGGAGGCTTGTTTGATAATATTTCAAATTTTTTTATAAAAAAATAGTTTAGAAATCAACAATTTGAAGTATATATTTTTTTATAAAAGAGAAGATAAAAGTGGAAATTTAACTCTTGATACTGAAAAAGCCGTATACATTGGAAGTGAAAGGTTTGTATTTTTAAATATCCTCATTCAAAAGAATTATGTTTTTGAAGAATGTGTCTTTTATGATAAATTCGGGCAAAAAGATTTCTATTGTTGGATTTAATGGTTCAGGGAAATCAACATTAATAAAATTGTTGATAGGTCTTTATAAACCGCAAAAGGGTGAAATATTCATAAATGGAATTAATATAAAAAGAATACAAAAAGAGAAGAATTATGTAAGAAAAATCGGAATTATTTTTCCAAGATTATCAAATTTTTGCATTTAGTATTAAAGAAAATATATCGTTTGAAGATAGACTAGAGGAAAGAATAATAGATATACTTGAAAAAAATTAGGTTTAAAAAAATTGATAGATTCATTGCCCTAAAGGAATGGAAACATCTTTGTCAAAAAGAATTTGATAGTAATGGAACACTATTATCAGGAGGAGAAGCACAAAAAAATATGCATTGCAAGAGCCTTAAATAAATCAGCAGGGCTTTTTTTATATTTGATGAACCTTCTAGTGCATTAGATCCAGTGTCTGAATATAGATTGAATAAAATGTTATTTGAGATAACAAATAAGACCATTATTTTTTTATATCACATAGTCTTTCAATGTCGATTATGTCAGATAATATTTTTATTGTTGAATAATGGGGAACTAGTAGAACAAGGTACACATGAAGAACTGATAGAAAAGAAAGGGTTGTATTTTGAACTGTTTTTTAAGCAATATAGAGAGATTTAGTAGTTATGTAAAGTATTGATTTTGTAAGGTGGTATTTTGCCACCTTTTTTTGGATCTTTATCAAGGGTTGGGGTAATTATTTTTTGTGGGTATAAGACTTGGTCTTATACCCACTTTTTAACAGAGAAGAAAATACGGTTTCTAAAGTTCTTAAAATCTCTATAACCGTAAGCATTTATTTTTATAACTTTAATCTTATTATTGGTTCCTTCAGTAAAGCCATTACTATAAGGACAATCGAATGAATTTAATATATAGGTTCACCAGTTAGCAAGCATAGTAAGGCTTGCATTAAACTCAGCAAGTCTACTAACACTTGCAGTGGAGCTAATACTAAGAGTTTCACGAAGCATAGCAAGAGAATAAAAAGCAAGTCTAAGAGTGGTGCGAAAATATTTTCTGGAGAAAGGAAAATCCTCATAAAAACGTTTATTACAGCAAGAACAACGATAGCGACGTTTTCTATAATGTAGGATAGTATGTTTACCGGATATAAGGATATCTCTAATAACAGAATCTCTATAATCATGTACACTTTCTGTTACACTACCACATTTAGGGCAAGTATGAGGTCTTTTCTCCCTAGAGAAATGTATATGTATTTCGTTAGTAGTATGATAAATATTTTTAATTATATCCCTTTTTAAATCTAATAGTTCTGGTGTATAATCTTTACTAGGCATAGTAGCAACTCCTTTCTTTAATTGTGGTGATTTAAGTATAAACGGAAAATGCTCCTATGCCTACTCTTTTTTATTTTTACCCCCATCTAAAGTTTAGATACGCTTTTTTTAGTGATTTTTCTTATGTAAGTATTTTTATTAAGGATTAATATTTTTTTATAATTAAACTAAAATGTAAAAAGGAATGAGTATTAAAAAAATAGCCTTAAAACAATATTTTTATAGTCAAATAATAGTATATTTATGAAGTATAGCAAAAAATAAAAACACCTAGAAACTTCTAAGTGAAATTCCTAAGTGTTTATTAACAGGGGAAGAGGGGCTCGAACCCCCATTTACGGTTTTGGAGACCGTTGCTCTACCATTGAACTATTCCCCTAGCTCTTTGACGCTAGAACAGTTTAGCATAATAATATTTACTTGTCAACTAAAAATTAATTATCCTTATTACTTATCAATTTTAACATTATAAATTGGTATATTTCTTTATTTCGTCTATCCCAATTATCGCACATACGCGCAGCTTGTTCTTTATCAGGAACAGTTAAATCAAGACCAAGTAATATTTCTTTACCCTCTCTGACTTCAAAGTGTATTATATAGGAGCCGTTTTTCAGATTTATAATAACTGGAGCTGGAACTGGCTTCATTTCTCATACGTAATTTATTATTCGTTAAAAAAGTATCTATATCATTGGTGATAGTAGTTGAAAGCTTATTGTTTAAATATTCAAGAGTTTGCTCTCCACTACTACTAATGCTATAGCGACTCGAATTATGAGTGCTCTCCATACTGATTAATTTTGTATTTACAAGTTCTACAAGTGCTTGTTGTAAATTAGAATAGTCTGTATAGCCGGCACCTAGAAAAAAATCTGATAACTGGCTGTTACTAATCGGGAAATTGACATTACTAAGCATATATAAAATCATCAGCTTATATAACATCATAGAATCGTTTATCATACTGTCCTCCAGAGAATAAATGCTTATCATAATGATACCAATTTTTAAAAAGATAAATTCAATAGAAGTTTTTTTCATTTGGTATAGACTTGGAAAAATTTTTAAATAAAAATACAGCCATAAAATTAAATATAAGATATAGCAAAATATAAAATCTAGGAATTTCCCTGCTATAAAGTTTATAATTTCTAAAATAAGGTTTATTTGTAAGTTTAAAAAAATAAAAAAATAGTAAAGAACTTAAAAATTATTTTTATATAAATACTTGATTTTTTTACAATAAATAAGGTATATATTTAATTGTAATTAGGGATACCTAAAAAAATAATTTTGTTTTTTTACGAAGGGGGTTGTAAAAATGTTAAAAAGAAAAAAATAATAACTTTTATTACAGCTATGTTAATGTTAGTTTTATTAGTAGCTTGTGGAAAAAGCAAGTACAGAAACTAAGGAGACAGTAGCTGAAACTAATACACAAGCAAGTGAAGAGAGCAAGGAGAATACTGCCGGCGATAAAAAAAATGTGGTGGTAACTACTTCATTTTTACAAGATATGACAGAACAGATTGCAGGAGATACAGTAAACATAGAATTGATAATTCCTGCCGGTGAAGATCCACATCTTTATGTAGCTAAACCGGAAGATTATACTAAGTTAAAAGAAGCAGATTTAGTTTTATATCATGGTCTACATTTTTGAAGGAAAGATGGTAGAAGCTCTAGAAGCAAAAAGGAGAAGCTGTTAGTAGAAACTTCCCTGCAGATAAAAATAGGAACTATGGATGAAGATGGAAATGTTATAACAGATCCTCATTTCTGGTTTGACATAGATTTGTATAAGATGGCAGTAGAAGCCGCAACAGAATCTCTAGATAAGTTAAATCCGGATTTAGCAGCTACTTATGACTCAAATAGAGATAAATATTTAGCAGAACTTAGTGACCTTGATAAATATGTAAGAGAGAGTATAAACTCTATTCCAAAAGATACTAGATATTTAATTACTCCACATGATGCTTTCAATTATTTCTCAAGAGCTTATGATATAGAAGTAAAAGCACCTCAAGGAGTTAGTACAGAATCAGAAGTTGCAAATAAAGATATACAAGAAACTATAGATTTTTATAGTAGATCATAAGATAAAAAGCTATATTTGCAGAGTCAACAACTGATCCTGCACGTATGCAAAAATTAAAAGAAGGTGCAAAAGCAAAAGGTTTTGACGTAACAATAGTTGCAGGAGAGGGAAATGAACTTTTCTCAGATTCACTTGCACCTAAGGGGGAGAGTGGAGATACATATATAGATATGTATAAACACAATGTAAAGCTAATGGTAGATAATTTAAAATAATAGGTAGAATTATATATTTAGATTTTTGTCAAATTATATAATCCTTATAAGACGTAAAAAAAGAGAACTTAAGATGATACGAGGAAAAAAATATGTATGATGAAAATGTATTAATACACCTAGAAGATTTTTACTATGGCATATACAGATAGACCTGTAATATGGGATATGGACTTAGATATTTATGAAGGAAGTATAACTGCGATTATTGGACCAAATGGAGCAGGAAAATCTACCTTAATGAAAGGTATACTGGGTCTTATGAAACCTATCTCAGGAAAAGTTAGTATAATGGGCAAATCCTATAAAGAGGTATATAAGCATATTGCTTATATACCTCAAACTAATACAGTGAATTGGGATTTTCCTACAACAGTGTTAGATGTTGTAACCATGGGAAGATATAATCATTTAGGTTTATTAAAAAGAGTAAATAAAAGAGAAAAAGATCTGGCTATGCAAGCTTTAAGAAGAATGAAAATGGAAGAATTTGCTGATAGACAAATTTCTGAACTATCAGGTGGACAAAGGCAAAGAGTTTTTATAGCTAGAGCAATAGCACAAAATGCACTGATTTATTTTATGGATGAACCTCTCGCCGGAGTAGATAAAAAAACAGAAAATATTATTATTGAAACAATGAGAGAATTTAAAAAAGAGGGAAAAACTATAATAGTAGTTCACCACGATTTGAATACTTTAAAAGAGTATTTTGATCATGTGATAATGGTAAATAAGCAGCTTGTGGCAAGTGGTAAGGTTGAAGAAGTATTTACCAAGGAAATCTGGTAAAAGCGTATGGAGAATAGTTATGGGCATAATCACACAATATTCATTCGTTGTTGTAGCTATAGGAACTATGCTCCTAGCTATGGCTACAGGTATAATAGGAACTATAAGTATATTAAAGGGACAAAGTCTTATAGGTGATGCAGTAGGGCATGCAGCCTTGCCGGGAATAATATTGGCATTTATGATTTCAGGTAAGAAAAGCTCTTTATTACTTATGGTAGGAGCTATAATAGCAGGTGTAGTAGCTTTTATACTTATTCAAACTATATCAGAAATTTCAAAAATAGAAGCAGATACAGCGATGGCAATAATACTGTCGGCAATGTTTGGTCTTGGTATGGTACTTAAAAGCTATATACAAGGAAATGCTAAATATAGTAAAGCATCACAATCAGGGCTTGCAAGCTATATTTTTGGACAGGCGGCCTATATACTTAGGGAAGATGTAATAATAATATTCACGGTATCACTTATTTCTTTAGTGCTTTTTATGATTTTTTATAAAGAAATAAAAGTATATGTATTTGATGCCGTTTATGCTTATACAATAGGTATAAATTCTAAGTTGTTGTCTTTGCTTATAATGATAATGACAATGATACTTATAGCGGCAGGTTTAAAGGCGGTAGGAGCTATACTTATTAGCAGTATGCTTATAACCCCTGCCATAACCGGCTTACAATGGAGTAATAAATACGAGATAGTTCTAGTGATAGCAGCTGTTATGGGTGCTGTATCTGCATTTATAGGAACTTTACTAAGTACCATAGTAAAAGGATTTTCAACAGGTCCAAGTATAATACTTATTATGTCTTTGCTAGCTCTTTTATCAGTTCTATTTTCACCTAAAGGTGTTATTAGAATGTTAATTAATAGAGCTGAAATAAAGAAAGAGGTGGAGAAATGATAGAATCCTTATATATTCTTATAATGACTTCTCTTGCCTGTAGTATACTTGGGGTGTTTTTAGTTCTTAGAAAACTTTCTATGGTATCAGATGCCATATCACATTCGGTATTACTAGGTATAGTTTTAGCATATTTTATTGTTAAAGATATAACAAGTCCGTTTCTGATTCTTGGTGCTACAATTTTTGGCGTACTCACAACTTTAGGTATAGAGTTACTTATAAAAAAAGTAAAAAGGGTAAGTGCAGATGCTTCTGTCGGTATAATATTTCCTCTGTTCTTCTCTATAGCAGTAATACTTATAACCAGATATGCAAGAAATGTACATATAGATACAGATGTAGTTCTTATGGGAGAGATAATACTTGCTCCGTTTAGAAGAGTAGAGATATTGGGATTTAGCCTACCAAGAACATTATTTATTATGTTCATAGTATTTATTATTAATTTGAGTTTTGTAGGATTGTTTTTTTACAAAAAAATGAAAAATTAGTTCATTTGATCCTACTTATGCATTTGTTTCAGGTATAGCCGGAAGTGTTTTTATATTATATATTTATGGCTTTAGTTTCTTTTTACAGCCGTAGCTTCATTTGAATCTGTAGGAGCTATACTTTCTATAGCTTTTTTTATAGCTCCGACGGCCAGTGCTTATCTTATATCAAAAGATTTGAAGATGACTTTGTTACTTGCGGGATTTTTATGCTATAATAAATGCAGGTATAGGTTATGCCTTAGCAGTAAAAATTTAATATATCTATGGCGGTATGTGTGCAGTAGTTTCCGGAATAACATTTTTATTTACTATATTTGTTTGCCCTAACGGGATTTTTACAAGAGTTTACAATCGTATAAAAAAACAAAAAAAGATTTAGTAGAGAACTCTTGATTTTTACATATAGATAATCACTCTAAGGGAGAAGATGTTTTTGAGAGAGTTGGGTTATAGTACAATTAAGGAACATATAGGTTGGAGTGATAGAAAATTAAGATATTATCTTGATATACTTATAAAAAAAGGTTTTTGTATACAGAAATAAAGAAAAAGGGTGTATACAATCTTACAGAGTCCGTAAACAGATTAGCCATAATATAAAAATTAGAATATGGACTTATGATAGGGGAAAATGATATGGCGAAGATAGATACTAATTAGAATATGGACTTATGATAGGGGAAAATGATATGGCGAAGATAGATACTAGTAGGGATGATTACATAGTAGCTATTTATGAATGTATGGAAAAAGGAGAAATAGCAACTAACAAGTATCTTACGGGGGTATTAAAGCTTAGTGCAGCTTCTGTAACAGAGATGATTAAAAAACTGGTAGACGATGGAGATGTATATTTAGAAAATAAATCTATATGCCTTACGGAAGAAGGAAAATCAAAAGCTAGAGCCTATTTAACAAAGCATAGACTTTGGGAGTTATTTCTGGTCGAGTATTTGGGTTATTCTTGGCAGAATGTTCATGAAGATGCAAAAGCACTGGAGTATGTAACATCAAATGGACTTAAAGATAAGCTGAATGAATTTTTAAATAAACCAAAGCATTGTCCACATGGTAATGAGATATATGAGAATCATCATGATGAGGATAAATTAAAGAAGTTATCTGAGCTTAGTATTGGAACTAAGTGTAAGGTTCATAAAGTTGATGATGATAAGGATTTATTAGAATATCTTGAAGATAAACATATCTCTTTGGGAGATGAATTTATTGTAGAAGAGCTTGATACTTTTTGATTCTTCAGTGCTGGTGCTTGCTAAAAAAATGGAAAGAAACATATAGCCGGAAAAGCTGCCGTCAGAATTATGGTTGAACGACTCTAAGATGAGTGGCTTAGCTTATATTTAGGTAAAAGTATTGTTATAAAGATGTATCTTCGCTTGGGTAAAATCCGAGTTTATAAAATTATTAAGTATAAATAAAAGGCGTATCTTCGATATTTGAAATATCGGTATGAAGATATGCCTTTTCTATATCTAAATTTCTATTAAATAACTTTTTATACTAGATACTTTTTATAATATTCTGTTAAAATGTAAGTCAATGTATATTAAAAGAAAGATTAGGAGATATTAAATATGAAACTCGGTATTGTAGGTTTACCAAATGTAGGTAAAAGTACATTATTTAACTCATTAACAAAAGCAGGGGCAGGTGCGGCAAACTATCCTTTTTGTACCATAGATCCAAATATAGGAGTTGTAACAGTTCCTGATAAAAAGATTAAATGCTTTGGCGGCACTTTATAATTCAAAAAAAATAACTCCGGCAGTTATAGATTTTGTAGATATAGCCGGACTTGTTAAGGGTGCTTCAAAAGGTGAAGGTTTAGGAAACCAATTTTTGTCAAATATAAGAGAGTGTGATGCCATAGTTCATGTAGTACGTTGTTTTGAAGATGCTAATGTTATCCATGTTGATGGTGGTATCGGTCCTCTTAGAGATATAGAAACTATAAACTTTGAGCTTATCTTTTCAGACATAGAAATCTTAGAAAGACGTATAGCAAAGACGGCAAAAAGCAGCTAATAATGATAAGGCCCTCAGAAAAGAGTTAGAGATATTAAAAGAATTAAAAGAAATTCTTGAAGGTGGAAATTTAGCAAAATCATTTGTTAGTGATGATGAAGAAGTTTTAGCTTTCGTAAAGTCTTTAGGACTTATAACATATATGCCTGTTATATTTGCAGCAAATGTTGCAGAAGAAGATTTGGCAGATGATGGTAATTCTAATGAAAATGTAAAAGGTGGTTAGAGAGTTCGCAAAAGATAATAATTCTAAAGTTTTTGTTGTTTCAGCAAAAATAGAAGAAGAGATATCAGAACTTAATGAAGAAGAAAAAACAGAATATTTAGAGGCACTGGGAATAGCTGAATCAGGTCTTGATAAATTGATAAATGCAAGTTACGATTTACTTGGCTTGCTTTCATTCCTCACATCAGGTGAAGATGAAACTAGAGCTTGGACCATAAAAAAAGGTACAAAGGCACCAAAAGCTGCAGGTAAGATACATTCTGATATAGAAAGAGGTTTCATTAGAGCGGAAGTAATAAATTATCAAGATTTATTAGATTGTGGAAGTTCTACAGTTGCAAAAGAAAAGGGACTTATGCGCCTTTGAAGGTAAAGATTATATTGTGCAAGATGGAGATGTAATATTATTTAGATTTAATGTGTAATCTTTTAGGAGGAAATTATGCCTTACGATTTAAGTTTTGTTAATCTTGGTATAAAAAAATACAGAGTTTAAAAATAGTATAAATATATTAGGTTTGGATATAGCTTTCTATGGAATCATCATAGCTTGTGGGATGTTGCTCGGTTTGGTGGTTGCCACTCGAGATGCTAGAAGAAGAGGTCAAAATCCTGATGATTATAGCGATTTTGCACTATATGCTATTATCTTCTCTATAATAGGAGCAAGACTATATTATGTAATCTTTTCTTGGGACTTATATAAAGATAATCCTATACAAATATTAAATATAAGAGGTGGAGGTTTAGCTATTTACGGTGGAGTTATAGCGGCAGCTCTTACTTTATACTTCTTTTGTAGGATTAAAAAGAAAAGTTTTCTGGAGATGGCAGATACAGGGGTTTTGGGCTTGGTAACAGGACAGATTTTAGGTAGATGGGGAAATTTTTTCAATATGGAAGCTTTTGGCTCATACACAAATAATCTTTTTGCTATGCAACTTAGAAAAGATCTTGTAAATCCGGCTATGATAAGTGAAAACCTTATAAATAATATAGTTAATGTAAATGGTGTAGAGTATATACAAGTACATCCTACTTTCTTATATGAAAGTACATGGAACTTATTTTTTTGTTGATTTTTTTGTTATGGTATAGAAAAAAACAAACATTTAAAGGGTGAAATATTTTATTTATATTTAGGTGGATATGGACTGGGAAGATTTATAATAGAAGGTCTTAGAACAGATTCTCTTATGCTTTTTGGAACGGGAATTGCTGTATCACAAGGCTTAGCCTTGTTGTGTTTTTATAATTTCTACCATAATGATAATAATTAATAGAAGAAATAAGTAGTTTAATATTAAAATGTAAATTTAAGAGTTATTGCAATATTTATTATTGTGATAACTCTTTTTTTATCTTGAAAATTTATTTACTTAGGATAAAAAAAGCTGTTATTTGCTAACTTATGAATTTTAAAATACATAAAAAAATGAATTAAATTATATATTTTACTTGTTTTTTGTGCTGAAATAGGCTAAAATTAAGAAATAAGTGGTAAATTGTGGTGAAAAGTGGGTGATTAGTATGTTCATGGGAGAATTTAATCATACGGTTGATGCGAAGGGGAGAGTGATCATCCCTTCTAAATTTCGTGAACTTCTAGGAGATGAGTTTGTAATTACCAAAGGCTTTGATAATTGTCTTGCCATATATGATTTGAAAAAAATTGGGAAGAATTACAAGCTAAACTTGCAACTATGCCTATGACCAGCTCAGATGCACGTATACTTAGACGTATGATAGTGGGTAGTGCCGGTATGTTGGAGACGGATAAGCAAGGAAGAATACTTCTACCTGCACCATTAAGAAGCTATGCAAAAATAGAAAAGGATGCAGTAGTAATAGGAAATATAGACCATATAGAAGTTTGGTCTAAGGATGCTTGGGAGCAAACCTTAGATATTGATTCTGATATGGCAGCAGAAAAATTATATAATTCAGGAATAACATTATGATATTTGAGCATAAATCGGTACTCTTAAATGAAACTGTAGATTCTCTAAATATAAAAGAAGATGGTATTTATGTTGACGGAACTTTAGGCGGTGCGGGACACGCAAGTTTAGTATGCTCCAAATTACAAGACGGAAAATTAATAGGTATAGATCAAGATAAAGATGCCATAGCAGTAGCAAGTGAGAGATTGGATAAGTTTGGAAAAGATAAATTTGTAATAGTTAGAGATAATTATTGCAATATAAAATCAGTTTTAGAAAATTTAGGTATAGAAAAAGTAGATGGTATATATTTGGATCTTGGAGTTTCTTCTTACCAGCTGGATACAGCGAGTAGAGGTTTTACATACAGAGTAGACGCACCACTAGATATGCGTATGGATGATAGAAAAGAAGAAACAGCAGGAGATATAGTTAATAATTATTCGGAATCGGAGTTGTTTAGAGTAATTAGAGATTATGGAGAAGATAGGTTTGCTAAAAATATAGCTAAACATATAGTTAAATATAGACAAAATAAGAGAATAGAAACAACGGGAGAGCTTACTGAAATAATAAGAGGAGCTATTCCTATGAAAATACAGCTTACAGGTGGGCATCCGGCAAAAAGAACATTTCAAGCTCTTAGAATAGAACTTAATGAAGAATTGAAGGTGTTAGAAGACTCTATAGATGTAATGATAGATTTATTAAATACGGGTGGAAGACTTTCTATAATCAGTTTTCATTCTTTAGAAGATAGAATAGTTAAAAAAATATTCAGAAGAAATGAAAATCCTTGTACCTGCCCTAAAAATTTTCCGGTATGTGTATGTGGTAATACCAGCAAGGGAAAGGTTGTTACCAGAAAGGCTATACTTCCTAGTGAAGAAGAAATTTTATATAACTCCAGATCTAAGAGTGCCAAGCTTAGGGTTTTTGAGAAGATATAAATATGGGAAAGAGTGATATTATGAGTAAAAGAAGAAATAAAATAGATAATGAAAATAGAAGATATGAATATTATATAGATGGAAATACAGTAAGAAAAATAGAGGAAAATCCATTAATACAAGAGAGAAGTAATAGAGAACAGCTTAAAAATAGAAGTATTAGAAGAGCTAGGGAAAATCAAAAAGCTATGAACTTCAGTTCATTTTGTGTAATGTTTATTGCTGTAGTTATAGCTTCAATGTTATGTATAAGATATTTGAAAGCTGAAACACTTATGGAAACTAAGATAAAAAATATAGAAAAAAATAGAAAAAGATTTAGAGAAGCTTACAAATGAGAATAATGCTAAAGAAGCAAATATTAATTCAAGTATAGACTTGGATGAGATTTTTAGAACTGCAACAGGTAGACTGGGAATGGTCTATGCAAACAAAGGTCAGGTTGTAAAATATGATAGGACAGAAAGTGAGTATGTAAGGCAGTATGAAAATATCCCAAGTAGATAAGAAAGCAAAAAAAATTAGAATTTTTCTTCCATATATGCAAAAAAAGCTGGCATTCGCACTTGCGATTATAATGCTGGCTTTATTGGCTTTAATAGGAAGAATATATTTTTCTTCAGTATACTAAGGCAAATGAATATAATCAAAGAATATTATCGCAACAAAGATATGATTCTATAGAACTACCTTATAAAAGAGGAGATATAACAGATAGGAACGGAACTTATCTTGCAATAAGTAATAAAGTATATAATCTAATAATAGATGCTTCTCAAATAAACAGTGCACCTGATAAATATTTGGATGCAACAGTAGATCTATTAGTAGAAGTATTTGGATATGATGCAAATGATATAAAAAAAGTAATAGAAGAAAAAGCCGGATTCTTCATATATAAAATATGCTAAAAAAATATCAGTTTTGAAAAAAAGAAATGAATTTAATGATAAATTAGCAGAATATAATAAAAAAATACATTGCCGATAGAAGCAGATACACGGTGTTTGGTTTGAAGAAAGCTATTTAAGAAATTATCCATATAAAACCTTAGCCAGTTCAGTTTTAGGTTTTGCCAGTGGAGATGGGACAGGTGGAACAGGAGGAATAGAACAATATTATAATTCCAGTCTTACAGGAACTACAGGTAGAGAATATGGTTATTTGAATGATGACAGTAATCTGGAAAGAGTAATAAAGCCGGCAGTAAATGGGTATAACATAGTTTCAACCATAGATATAAATATACAAAATATAATAGAAAAGTATATAGCCCAGTGGGAGGCGGAGGCAAGAAGTAAGATAAGTGCAGTTCTTATTATGAATCCTAAAAATGGTGAAATTTTAGGTATGGCTACAAGTAGAAAGTTCGATCCTAATGATCCTAGAAATTTAAGCTACTATTATACACAAGAAGAAATAGATGCCATGACAGAAGAAGAGAAAAATACAGCTTGGAATACAATTTGGAGAAATTATGTAGTAAGTGATACCTATGAGCCGGGTTCTCCTTCTAAGGTATTTACAGTTGCTTCTGCCTTAGAAGAAGGTGTTATAAATCAAGATGATACTTTTTATTGTGATGGTGGTCAAAATATAGGTGGTTGGAATATACGTTGCGTGGCAAGAATGGGACATGGTTTACTTACAGTAACAGAAGCTCTCATGGTAAGTTGTAATGATGCAATGATGCAAATAAGTTCTAAAATGGGTATAGATAAATTTACCAAGTATATGGATATATTCGGTTTTGGAAAGAAAACAGGAGTTGATTTGCCGGGAGAAGCTGATACAAGTACACTTATATATACTAGAGATAATATGGGAGTAACCGACCTTGCTACAAATTCATTTGGACAAAATTATAATACAACTATGATACAAACAGCAGCAGCTATGTGTAGCGTAGTAAACGGCGGATATTACTATAAACCTCACATTGTTAAACAAATATTAAATGAGAATGGGCAAGTTATAGATAATATAACACCTAAGTTAGTTAAAGAAACAGTATCAGATAAAACCAGTAAATTTATAAATGAGGCACTAAGAAGAACGGTAGCGCAAGCTACAGGAGCGGCGGCAAATGTAGAAGGCTATAATGTAGGCGGAAAAACAGGAACGGCAGAAAAATATCCTAGAGGTCAAGGGAATTATCTTGTTTCATTTATAGGTGTAGCTCCAACAGATAACCCACAGGTTTTATGTTATGTACTTATAGATCAACCCGGAGTAGCCGATCAAGCACATTCTACTTTTGCAAGTTCTATATTTAGTAAGATAATGACGGAAGTTTTACCATATATGAATATATTCCCTGATACAGATGTAAGCTTAGACAAAGAGATAAGCGAGGGAATTAATAATGCGATAGAGGAAAGTAGTGAAAGTGTAGAAAGCACAGAGAGCAAAGTATATGCTAATGATGAAGTGGTTCCAAATGATGGAAATAATGGTTATGGAGAGTCAATTCCTCAAAGTTCTAATGGGGAAAATAATACTGAAAATATAGATACTACTGAATTGGATACTAATTTAGAGCAGTAGTTTAGGAGTGGAAATGATTAATGATAGTATAATAGCAAGTTTAATAAGCTTTTTTGTTTGTATAATAATATGTCCATATTTTATACCTATCTTACATAAATTGAAATTCGGACAACAGGTGAGAACAGATGGACCTAGTGCTCATTTAAAGAAAAGTGGGACACCTACCATGGGTGGAATAATGATAATTATAGCAATAGTTATAGCGTCATTACCCTATATTTTTAAAAATACAAAAAAATAATACCTGTTTTACTTTATAACTATAGCTTTTTGCTCTCATAGGTTTTTTTAGATGATTATTTAAAAGTGGTAAAAAAACAATCAGAAGGATTAAAAAGCAAGACAAAAAAATTTATATTACAGATATTATGTAGTTTAGCATTTGCTATATATGTGTATTATTCAAGAGATATTAGAAGTGATATTCTTATACCTTTTACAGGAAATTTTTGAAAATGGTATGCTTTTTAAATTTAGGTATACTAAGTATACCATTTTTCGATTTTAGTAATACTTGGTACAGATAATGGTGTTAATTTTACAGATGGTGTTGATGGCCTTTGTTCAGGAGTCAGTGCTGTAGTAGCTTTGTTTTTTTGTATTAATAAGTGTAAAGGAAAATATAGAACTGGCACCTATAAATGGGGCGGTTTTTGGTTCTTTACTTGGATTTTTTTGGTATTTAATTGTCATCCGCAAAAAGTTTTTTTATGGGCGATACTGGTTCACTTGCACTTGGAGCATATGTTGCATCTGTAGCCATAGTTTCAGGTTTGCAAATATTTATAGTAATAGTAGGTTTAATCTATGTAATAGAGGTACTTAGTGTTATAATACAAGTAGGATATTTTAAAAAGACCGGCGGAAAAAAAGAATATTTAGGATGGCACCTATACATCATCATTTTGAGCTTGGAGGCTGGTCAGAAACAAAAGTATTTACAATTTTCACTATAGTAACTATAATATTATGTTTAGTATCATTACTTGGAACTAATATATAGTTAAATTTGGAGGTAAGTTATGAGTAATAAAGTTTTAGTTGCTGGACTTGGAAAAAAAGCGGAATAAGTGCGGCTAAGCTTTTTATTATCTGCCGGTGGTGAAGTTCTTTTATATGACGGGAATGAAAACCTAAACGAAGAGGATGTATTATCAAAGTTTGAGGAAGAATATATAAGTAGAATAAGCTTGAAATTTGGAGAACTTAGCAAGTCAGATATAGTAAATATAAGTATTTGTGTTATAAGTCCCGGCATTTCTTTAGATAGCCCATTTGTAAGTTTATTAGACGATAATAATATACAAATTTGGTCGGAAATACAATTAGCATATAAGATGTCAAAAGGCAAACTTATAGCTATAACAGGAACTAACGGAAAAACTACAACTACGGCTCTAACAGGTCAAATAGTAGCAAAGCATTTTGAAAGTAGCTTCGTTGTCGGAAATATAGGTATTCCATATACTGATATAGCGAATGAAACTACTGAGGACTCCGTTACAGTATTAGAAACTTCAAGTTTTCAATTAGAGACCATAATAGATTTTTAAACCTAATATATCAGCTATTTTGAATATAACTCCTGATCATTTAAATAGACATCATACTATGGAAAAATTATATTAGCATAAAAAGAAGATATAGGTTTAAATCAAAGCGAAGAAGATTTTTATGATTTTTAAACTATGATGATGAGGTTCTAAAGGAATTTGGACAAAGTGATAAATGTAGAGCTAGAAAAAAATATTTTTCAAGTACAAATAAGTTAGAAGAAGGCTTGTATTTAGTAGATAAAGATATATATCTAAAAAAAGAAGGAAAAGAAACAAGACTATTTAATGTAGATGAATTAAATATATTAGGTAAGCATAATTATGAAAATGTAATGGCAGCTATAGCAATGACTATGTGCCTAAACATTCCGATGGAAACTATAATATCAGCTTGTAAGGAGTTTAAAGCAGTAGAACATAGAATAGAGTTTGTTACTAAAAAAAGTGGAGTATCATATTATAATGATTCCAAAGGAACAAATCCTGATGCGGCCATACAGGCAATCAAAGCTATGCCGGGACCTATTTTACTTATAGCCGGTGGGTATGATAAAGGTTCTGATTATGATGAGTGGATTGAAACTTTTGATAAGAAAGTTAAACATCTTATTCTTATAGGACAAACAAGAGATGCCATAGCAACTTGTGCCAGAAAGCATGGTTTTACCAATATTATGTATGCCAGTGATATGGAAGAGGCGGTTATGGTTTGTGCGAGCTATGCAGTGAGTGGAGATTATGTTTTGTTATCACCTGCTTGTGCTTCTTGGGGAATGTTTAAGGACTATGAAGAGAGAGGAAGAATATTTAAGGATTTAGTTAATAGGTTATAGGAGGAAGAGACTTGGAAAAAAGAAAAAAAAGAAAGATATATATAGATTATAGTCTAATTTTCGCTATATTTTTTTTGATCATTTTTCGGTGCTATAATGATATATTCTGCCAGCTCTTATATTTCTACTATAAAAAAATGGTGATCCTATGTATTTTTATGAAAAAAACAAATGTGGCTGGCTGTTCTTGGCGTTGCTGCTATGGTATCCGCAGCTTTTTTTGATTATCATATATATATTAGCAAACCTTTTTGTTTATTTTTTTCTATCCTTTATCTGTCATATTATGTGTTTTTAGTTATGTTTGTAGGTAGGATGGCAAATGGTAAAAGAAGATGGTTTTCTATAGGTGGTATGAGTTTTTCAACCATCAGAATTTGCAAAAGTAATGGTAATACTGGCTTTGGTTTATTTTATAGTAAGAAATAAAACTAAATTTGAAAAAAAGCCTAGGTATATTTACAAAGTCGTGGATAAAAGTTGCTATGTTAATATTTATTCCTGCCGGCATAGTAGCTATAACAAATCTTAGTTCCGCTATAATAATAACTATGATAGGTTTTGTTTTATTATATGTTAGTGTTAAAAATAAAAGATATTTGTTTAGGGTTCCTGCTATTGGAGTTACGTTTTTTTATATCTCGTATTAACTATATTTGCCACTAGTATAGGAAATATTTTGGCTAACAGCAGTGGCGGTTATAGAATTAAAAGATTTCTGTATTGGTTATTACCTGAAAGATATGCTACTGAAGGTGGATACCAAGTATTGCAAAGTCTTTATGCAGTAGCTTCAGGTGGTCTTATGGGTAAGGGTTTAGGTCAAAGTCTACAAAAATTCCACCTGCCTGAAGCTCAGAATGATATGATTTTTGCTATAATTTGTGAAGAACTTGGTTTATTTGGTGCAAGTGTAATAGTAGTACTTTTTATGTTTGTTTTATTTAGAATGTGGGATATAGCTAAGAGTGCCAGAGATTTAGAGGGTAGTCTTATAGTTGTAGGAGTTATGGCTCAAATAGCAATACAACTTATACTAAATATAGCAGTGGTAACCAATGCTATGCCTAATACAGGTATCAGCTTACCATTTATCAGTTATGGAGGAAGCTCATTAGTAATCTTATTGGGTGAGATAGGTATGGTGCTTTCTGTAGCTAAGAGTATAAGACAGGAATATTAGTTATGAAAGCTTGGATATTAAATTTAAGTATTAAAATTAAAAATATTGATAATTATATGTATAATATTACTTTTTAGTGTTTTTCGTCTTTATTTTTTTATCAGAATTAGGAATATAAAAAAATAAGCGGAAATTCATGGTACAGTGAAGAGGATATAGAAAAAGCTTTATATTTCCTAATGATGTTTCAAAATTATCAATAGTAGTTTTAACTAAAAAAATATTAAACAAAAAAAGACTATACCTTTCGTGGAGAAGTATGATATTAATTTTTAATAATCCTTTTTAAGATAGAACTTATAATATATGAAAAAAAGTATGGTAGCCAGTGTAGAATATATGAGTTCTTATATGTATTTTTGATAAGGACGGTGTAGTAGTAGAGAGTGTAAATAAAAAGGCTTGAGGGAATACCTGTTATAAAGAATCTGGAAATAGGTGATATTATTTTTATAAAAAAATTACCTGTTAAAGATCCTGATATTTTTTTAATGAAATCTTAAATATTACACAAATGTTAAAAAGTAAAAAAAGTATAAATGCTGATTATATAGAATATAATAATGATAAAAACTATAAATCTTCTTATAGGTGATATAAAAGTGTATTTGGGAAAGATAAGTAATATAGATACCGGTATTTCAGAACTTGCAGATATACTTCCTAAGCTTGATGGTTTAAAGGGTGAGTTATATTTGGATAATCTTGAAAATATTAATTCAAAAAGGAATATATACTTTTAAGAAAAAAAATAGTAAAATGTTGTTGAATTTTTATAGTAAAAGAGTTTATCATAGTTCTAGCATAGATTGGATGAGTATGGTAGATGTAGTATATAGAGGAGGATATTAGCTTGTTTGAGATAAATGTAAATGGAGTAGATAGCGAAGCGAAAATTATAATTATAGGTGTAGGTGGTGCAGGTGGTAATGCTGTAACACGTATGGTAAATGAAAATATAGCGGGAGTAGAATTTATAGGTGTTAATACTGATAAGCAAGCTTTAGCACATTGTATGGCTCCTACTAATATACAAATAGGAGAGAAACTTACTAAGGGACTGGGTGCCGGTGCTAAACCTGAGGTAGGCCAAAAGGCTGCGGAAGAATCTTTAGAAGAAATAAAGAATGCTATAGCCGGTGCAGATATGGTATTTGTAACCTGTGGTATGGGTGGTGGAACCGGTACGGGTGCCGCTCCTATTATTGCAAAGACAGCAAAAGATATGGGAATACTTACTATAGGTATAGTAACAAAGCCTTTTAGATTTGAAGGTAAACAACGTATGGCTAATGCTCTTTCAGGTATAGAAAGACTTACAGCCAGTGTTGATACACTTATAGTTATTCCAAATGATAAATTGTTACAAATAGTAGATAGAAGAACAAATATTGAAGATGCTATGAGTAAAAGCTGATGAAGTTCTACAACAAGCAGTATCAGGAATTACAGATTTAATTAATGTACCCGGTCTTATCAATCTTGATTTTGCAGATGTTCAAACAGTTATGCTTGATAAGGGTGTGGCTCATGTCGGTATAGGTAGAGCTACAGGAGATGATAAGGCTATTGAAGCAGTTAAGCAAGCTGTATCTTCACCATTACTTGAAACAAATATTAAGGGTGCAAGCAATGTTATTGTTAATATTTCAGGTGATATAAGCTTGATTGAAGCTGATGAAGCTATGACTTATATTCAAGAACTTACAGGCGAGGATGCAAATGTAATTTTTGGTGTTATAAATGATGAAACAAATCCGGATGAGGTAAGTATTACGGTTATAGCTACAGGTCTAGATGCACATGGTCTTAATACACCACTTAGAAGTGTGATGAAAGAGAGTGCAAAAAAACCTAGTCTGGGAACAAATTCTAATATATCAAGAGTTGTAACTACTAATCAAAGTAATTTAGATGAAGTAGATAACAATCGAACATCTAGAAGTGAAAGAGCAGCAGAAGTCGTTAAAGAGGAAGTAAAAGAAGAAAATGAGCCTATATATAGACCAAGACAAAGAGCTGCCTCAATAACAATACCTGATTTTTTTACAGAGAAAGTAGAATATATAAAGAGAGGTTAGTGCCTCTCTTTTTTTATTTGTTTTTGTAAATTTGTTTGCATAACAAGAAAAAAATAATGGATACTTTCTATATATTCTCTTTCTCAAACCACTTGAAAAAAATTCATTCAAATAATATAAAAATCTATTTGTTAAAATAAAGATAAGGTTTTTTTAGCTAAGTAAAAAAAGGAGTTTATATGTCAAAGGGAATTAAAACAATAGGTGTATTGACTAGTGGTGGTGATGCTCCAGGAATGAATGCGGCTATTAGAGCGGTTGTGCGTACAGCTATTCATAATGGTTTAAATGTAAAAGGTATAAAAAGAGGTTATGCAGGATTAATAGCAGAAGAAATAGTTGATATGGACTCTACTAGTGTTTCTGATATTATACACAGAGGTGGAACCATACTGTATACAGCCAGATGTATGGAATTTGTTACTGCCGAGGGTCAAAAAAAAGGTGCCGAGATTTGTAAAAAGCATGGCATAGACGGTATAGTTGTAATAGGTGGAGATGGTTCTTTCCAAGGTGCTGGAAAGCTTTCAGCTCTAGGAATTAATACTATAGGTGTTCCTGGTACAATAGACTTAGATATTGCTTGTACAGATTATACTATAGGTTTTGATACAGCTGTAAATACAGCTATGGAAGCTATAGACAAGGTTAGAGATACATCAACATCACATGAACGTTGTTCTATTATAGAAGTTATGGGTAGACATGCAGGATATATAGCACTTTGGTGTGGTTTTGCTAATGGTGCGGAAGACGTGTTACTTCCGGAAAAATATGATGGGGATGAGCAAGCTCTTATAAATAGAATTATTGAAAATAGAAAACGTGGTAAAAAACATCATATTATAATAAATGCTGAGGGTATAGGACACTCAAATTCTATGGCTAAGAGAATAGAGGCGGCAACAGGTATAGAAACAAGAGCAACTATACTTGGACATATGCAAAGAGGTGGAGCACCTACTTGTAAAGATAGAGTATATGCTTCTATTATGGGTGCTAGAGCAGTAGAACTCTTATTAGAGGGAAAATCAAATAGAGTAATTGCTTATAAAAACGGTGAGTATTGTGATTTTGATATTCAAGAAGCTTTAGCTATGTCTAAAGATATACCGGAAGATCAATATAGGATTAGTAAGATGTTGGTTAGATAATATGGAAAATACAGTCTTATGTGGTGCAAACTCATATAAACAAAAATATTATCTTAATCCTAAGTTTGATATGCTACCACAGAGTATAAAAGATGAATTAAAAGTCTTATGCACTATGTATACAGAAAATTGTGGGGGAATTATTACCTTAGAATTTGATATATGTGGGAATTTAAACATAAAAACTATGGTTGATGATTCTGATTTTTACTTTGATGAGATAGAAAGTGGGCTTATGATTAGTAAGTACCAAAAGGAAAAAGAAGAATTATTTGAGAGTTTAGAATTATTATATTCTACCCTTATAAAATAAAAAGAGGTTATATGAAACTAGGTTTTAATATAGGTAATACGTATATAGATGGCGGACTTAGTTTAGGACCGATGGCAGGCGTTACAGACCTGCCATTTCGTATTTTATGTAAGGAGCAAGGATGTAACTTACTTACTACGGAAATGGTCAGTGCTAAGGCTATATTGTATGAAAATAAAAATACTTTAGATTTACTAAAGACTACAGGGAATGAAAATCCGCTTGCAGTACAATTATTTGGCTCCGATCCGGATGTTTTAGCTGAAATAAGTGCAAGATTATCAGAAGAGAAATTTGATTTTATAGACTTAAACATGGGTTGTCCTGTTCCTAAAATAGTAAATAATAATGAAGGTTCTGCACTTATGAAGCAACCTAAGTTAGTAGAAAAAATATTAACTAAGATGGTGAATGCTTCAAAGAAACCCATTACTCTAAAAATAAGAAAAGGTTTTGATGACAATAATATTAATGCAGTGGAGATAGCAAAGATAGCAGAAAGTTCGGGTGTGAGCGCATTGGCAGTTCATGCAAGAACAAGGAATCAATTTTATTCCGGAAATGCTGATTGGCATATAATAAAAGAAGTGAAAAAAGCTATTTCCATACCTGTTATAGGAAATGGAGATATAGTAGATGGTGCTTCGGCATATAAAATGCTAAAGGAAACAGCCTGTGATGGTGTTATGATAGCAAGAAGAGCTCAGGGGAATCCCTTTATATTTAAGGAGATAAGAAATTATCTGGATTCCATAAATGAAACCACAGGAGAGTTGGAAAATTATATAGAATATAAGCCTAGTTTAGATGAAATTAGAGAGATGATACTAAGGCATAGTAAGATGCAAATAGAAACTGACGGAGAGTATATGGGTATATTAAAAATGAGAAAGCATGTGGCTTGGTATACTCATGGTATGAAAGGTAGTTCCAGATTGAGAGACTTGGTAAATAAAATCAATACTTATGAAGAGCTTGAGAGTTTACTTGCTAAATTAGAGTAGGCAATTCTATATGGTTAAAACCTCATGGGTGTTAGGTGAAATGTAAGTTCTTTAAACAAGATATTAAAGTCTATAAACTTGACTTTGTATTTGAAAAAAAGTTTATAATCGTTCAGATGTATGACTGAAAGTGTGTAATAAAGCATATCTAGGAGGAAGGAATGGCTGAAAAGAAACATATATTAACTTATGAAGGCTTAAAAAAATTGGAAGATGAACTTCATGATTTAAAAAGTTAATCAAAGAAGAGAGATAGCACAAAAAAATTAAGGAAGCTAGAGAGCAAGGCGATTTATCAGAAAATGCAGAATATGATGCAGCTAAAGATGAGCAAAGAGATATAGAAGCACGTATAGAAGAACTCGAAAATTTACTTAAAAATGCAGAAGTTGTAGTAGAAGATGAAGTAGATTTAGATATTATTAATATTGGATGTAGTGTTATGTTATATGACAAAGAGTTTAACGAAGAAGTTGAGTTTAGAATAGTGGGTTCAACAGAAGCAAACTCTTTGGAGGGAAAAATAAGTAATGAATCTCCGGTTGGTAGAGCTTTAATAGGCAAGAGAGTGGGCGAAGATGTAGAAGTTGAAACTCAAGTCGGTGTAATTGAATATAAGGTACTTGGTATACAGAGAGTACAGTAAGGAGTATGAATGTCTGAGCAGAATATAAGTGAAAAAGAGATTACAACAGAAGAATTAAATCATATTTTACAAGCTAGAAGAGATAAATTAGCTGATTTAGTAGCAAATGGAAAAGATCCTTATGAGGTTACTAAGTATGATTACACTTATCATAGTAAGGATATAAAGGATAAATTTGAAGAGTTAGAAGAAAAAGAAGTTAGTATAGCAGGTCGTCTCATGGCTAAAAGAGTTATGGGAAAGGCTTCTTTTTGTCATGTTCAAGATCTTGAAGGAAAAATACAGGCTTATGTTGCAAGAGATGCTATAGGTGAAGATGAATATGCGGCTTTTAAAAAGCTTGATATAGGTGATATAGTAGGTATTAAAGGAACAGTATTTAAGACAAAGATGGGAGAGATAAGTATACATGCGACTAGTGTAGAACTTCTCTCAAAGAGCCTAAAGCCATTACCGGAAAAGTTCCATGGACTTACAGATACAGACACAAGATACAGACAAAGATATGTAGATCTTATAATGAATGAGAATGTAAAAGATACATTTATTAAACGTTCAAAGATAATTACAGAGATAAGAAAGTTCCTAGACAATAGAGGATTTATGGAAGTTGAAACTCCTATGTTAGTTTCAAATGCCGGTGGTGCGGCAGCCAGACCATTCAATACTCATTATAATGCACTTGATGAAGATGTAAAACTTAGAATATCTCTTGAACTTTATTTAAAGAGACTTATAGTAGGTGGACTTGAAAAAGTTTATGAAATAGGAAGGGTATTCAGAAATGAAGGTGTAGATACAAGACACAATCCTGAATTTACTCTTATGGAATTATACCAAGCATTTACAGATTATCATGGTATGATGGATTTGACTGAAGATATGTTTAGACATTTAGCTTTAACTGTATGTGGAACAACAACAATTCCTTATGCTGAAGCTATGATAGATTTAGGAAAGCCTTTTTGAAAGAATAACAGTTCTTGATGCAGTTAAAAAGTATGCCGGCATAGATTTTAATGAGATAAAAAATACAGAGGAAGCTAAGGCTTTAGCAAAAGAGAAGCATATAGAATTTGAGGAAAGACATACAAAGGGAGATATTTTAAACCTTTTCTTTGAAGAATATGTAGAGGAACATTTAATTCAACCTACTTTTGTAATGGATCATCCAATAGAAGTTTCTCCACTTACAAAGAAAAAACCTGAAAATCCTGACTATGTTGAAAGATTTGAGTTATTTATCTATGGTAGAGAGATGGCAAATGCTTATTCAGAGCTTAATGATCCTATAGATCAAAGACAAAGATTTGCTGCTCAAGAAGAAGCTTTTGCGGCAGGAGATGAAGAAGCAAATCATACAGATGAAGATTTCTTAAATGCTTTAGAGATAGGTATGCCTCCAACAGGTGGTATAGGCTATGGTATAGATAGATTAGTAATGTTACTTACTAATTCACCGGCAATAAGAGATGTTTTATTATTTCCAACTATGAAAAGCCTAGATAAGTAAGAATGGCTTAAAATAAGGCTTTATACGGGATAGAGTTTTGTGATATATCAAAAACTTATTATATAAATAAAGCACCGGCTTTGAGTTACCCCCAAAAGTTAGATCAAAAATCTAATGATTGAGGTAAGTACTAAGTCGGTGCTTTATTTATTTTATATTTCCAGATACCTAAAATTTAAAAATACTAAATATAAAGATAATACAGTAGCTGTGAAGTCCGATATCGGTCCGGCGAATAAGGTTCCGTTAATTCCCCATATATAAGAGAATATAAAAAGTAGAGGAATAAGTATAAGACCTTGCTTAGCTATCGAAAGAAAAAAATCCCACTTTTAACATTACCTATGGCTGAAAAAAATAATTTATAGCTAGAGGCTGTATTCCATAGGAGAAAACCATAAACATATAAATACGTAGATAAAGTCTACCAAAAAGTAAAAATATAACTCATCTCCATTACCGAAAATTCTAAGTATAGAATCAGGGAAAAAAATTGAAAAAAACAATAAATATTATTACACAAAAGACACTTGATATAATTATAGCATGCAAAAAGGTACTTTTTACCCTTGCATATTTTTTTAGCACCAATATTGAAGCCCAGTATAGGGTTGGCAACCTTGAGCAAGCCCTACAGATATAGCTGTTAAAATACTGACAATCTTTGAAACAACTCCTGATATAGCCAGGGGTATATCACTTCCGTAAATAGACTTAGCACCATAGAAAGTCAGCATATTATTTAATATAATATTAATCAACATTATAATAACTAAATTAATAAGATTAGACATTCCAAGTTTTTACTATACCGATAAAGCATTGTAGTCTAAATCTAAAATCACTAATACTAAGTTTAACAGATTTGAACCTGAAAAAGTAAATGAGTGATAGGAAAAAAGATAAAATCTGTCCGGTAATAGTAGCATAAGCGGCACCTTCTATTCCTAATCCTAGAGGATACATAAAAAAAGCCAATCAAGAAAAAAACATTTATAATAGCACCTATAACATTACAAAGCATAGAGTATGTAGGGTGAACCGTCAGCTCTTATTAAATTTGCAGTACAGATGGAAAATAATAGGCAAGGTAAACCTATAGCTGTTATATGTAGATATTTTTAGGGCATAAGGAAGTACAGTATTTGTTGAACCGCTAAAAAAATTAATATTTGTCTTGAAAAGATTAGGGTGAAAAAGTAAAATAAAAAAATTGATAAAGCAAAAACAAATATTAGACCATTAATTAAATAATCTTTAGCTTCTTTTTTTATTTTTTTAGCTCCCATGTTTATATTAAAAATTAGCTGCTGTACCTACGCCTACAAGTTGTGCCAGAGCAGTGGTAAAAGTTACTATAGGAAAAGCAACATTAGTAGCTGCATTTCCTAACATACCTACTACATTTCCTATAAAAAAATTTGATCAGTTATATTATAAGCTGAACTAACAAGTAAGCTGATAATAGAGGGAATGGCAAATTTTATGATGAGTTTATTTATATTTTTCGCTACCTAAGGTATTTTTCATTATTCATTTAGATTCCTCCTTCTAATAATATCTAATAATATTTTTGTCTGCTTTTAGATAAAAAAAGCCATCTTTTTGATAGGCTATAACCAGTTTCAACTTGGAGAATATTGCTTAGGAATTGAGTATATTTTTTTAAATTATTTTTTTCTTCCTAAAAAGTTCTCCTTTTGTTTTTGTAATAATTAATATAATCTTCCGGGAAAATTATAATGCCTATGCCGGTGGAAACAAATTCAAGAGCTGTCATATAGCTTTTTTTATGGTTAAGCTGTTATGTACATTATTTATACCTGCCCTTTTTAAAAATCAAATCTGACATTTGTCTAATGCCTGTATCCTTATTTAGACTAATAAAGTCAAGGTATTTTTAAATGTTTAATATCAAGAACAGGATACTTATAAGATTCTATATTTTTTTAGCATATTTTTTTCTAAAGTATCATTACTGGAACTAAGTATTACAAAATCTTCATCAGCTAAAATTTCACATTCAAGATGTGAAATTTCTGCATCAAAGTAAGATATGCATTAAGGCAAAAGTCTATTTCACCGCTAATAATTTTTTTCTCTAAATTAGTAGAAGTATCTTCTACTATGTTTATTTCTATATCAGGGTAGTCTTTTTTTAAAGCTGGATATAACATCAGGAAGTATAAGTCTACCAAGATGACCTGTTATGCCTAAACTTAATTTTTCCCATTTTTTTAAGTTGTTTATATCACTTATTTCCATTTGCATATTTTTCATAGATTTTTAAGTATTTTTACTAGCAGCTTTATAATATTTTTTTCACCGGCAAGAGTAAGTTTTTAGTCCACCTGATTTACGAATAAATAGTTCAGATGATAAATTTATTTCTATTCTTTTTAGTGATTGAGAAAGAGAAGGTTGAGACATATATAATTTTTTTGCGGCAACGGATATACTACCTTCTTCGGCAACAGTTTTTTTATATAATAATTCCTTACTTGTCATTCATCTACTCCTATAACTTTTTATATTATATCTAACATAATAAATATTGTTATTGCCTATATTGTACAGGAGTATTATAATATTTTCAATGAAAAAAAGTAAGATAAAAAAGGTGTGAAATAGTAGGAGGAAATATGATAAAACTATATGATAGCGGTGTTTTTTTAGTAGATGGGAAACAAATAATAGAAGAAAAAGATAAAGAACTTGTGGAAAAGTATACAGGATTAAAAGCTGATAAGGAAGAGGCAAGAAAAGGCAGCATAGCCTATGGTATTTTAGAGGCTCATAATATTTCAGGCAATATGGAAAATTTGAAATTAAAATTTGATTCTATGGCGTCTCATGACATAACCTTTGTAGGTATAGTTCAAACGGCAAAAGCATCGGGTATGACAAGGTTTCCTCTACCTTATGTTCTTACAAATTGTCATAATTCTTTATGTGCAGTAGGAGGAACTATAAATGAGGATGACCACTTATTCGGTTTATCAGCAGCTAAAAAATATGGTGGTATTTACGTTCCTCCTCATATAGCAGTTATACACCAATATGTAAGAGAAGCTATGGCAGGTTGTGGAAAGATGATACTTGGCTCAGATAGTCATACAAGATATGGAGCCTTGGGAACTATGGCTATAGGTGAAGGTGGTGGAGAGCTGGTTAAACAATTGCTGGAAGATACCTATGATGTTAAAAGACCTGAAATTATAGCGGTATATTTAAAAGGTAAGCCAAATCCTTTTGTCGGACCTCAAGATATAGCTTTGGCAATTATAGGGGCAGTTTTTAAAAATGGATATGTAAAAAATAAAATAATGGAATTTGTAGGCGAGGGTATATCATCTATGACAACGGACTATCGTAATGGTGTTGATGTTATGACTACAGAAACAACTTGTTTATCGTCTATATGGCAAACTGATGAAGATACTAAGAAATTTCTTGGTATACATGGTAGGCAGGACGATTATAAAGAGTTAAAGCCTAAAAAAATTGCTTATTATGACGGTCTTATAGAGGTGGATTTGTCATCTATAAAACCAATGATAGCTCTTCCATTTCATCCAAGTAATACATATACTATAGAAGAGTTGAATGAAAATCTTGAGGATATTTTACGTACAGTAGAAGTAGAAGCAAGAAAGATTGGAGGAGAAGCCGCAAAAGATTTTAGACTCACAGATAAAATAGAAAATGGTAAGCTTAGAGTTTCACAAGGTATTATAGCAGGTTGTGCAGGTGGAAATTATACTAATGTTATGGAGGCTGCCCATATATTAAAGGGAAAAAGTTGTGGCTTTGATGAATTTAATCTTGCAGTTTATCCTTCATCTCAAGCAGTATTTATAGATGTTACCAGAAAAGGAGCTGTAGCCGACCTTATGGCGGCAGGAGCTATAGTGAAAACAGCATTTTGTGGTCCTTGTTTTGGTGCAGGTGATACTCCACATCATAATGGACTTAGTATAAGACATACAACTAGAAACTTCCCAAATAGAGAAGGTTCAAAGCCGGGTGCCGGTCAAATGTCAGCAGTAGCTTTAATGGATGCCAGAAGTATAGCAGCTACTGCCGCAAATGGAGGTTTACTTACTTCAGCTGAATATGTTCATGACGGATATGAGGTTCCTGAGTATTCTTATGATAAGAGTATATATGAAAATAGAGTTTATAATGGCTTTGGTGATCCTAATAAGGGAGAACTCATATATGGACCAAATATAAAAGACTGGCCTGAAATGACTAAGCTTACAGACAATATTCTATTAAAAGTTTGCTCTAAAATAAGAGATGAAGTTACAACGACAGATGAACTTATTCCATCCGGTGAAACTTCTTCATATCGTTCAAATCCACTTGGACTTGCAGAATTTACTTTATCTAGAAGAGATCCTGAGTATGTAGGACGTTCAAAAGTAGTAGATAGAATAGAAAAGGCAAGAAATAGAGGAGAAGATGTATTGAAGGTAGCTCCTGAACTAAAAGCTATCTTTGACAAAATAAAAACTATTGAGAATTATGAAAATATTGATATAAATGCCACAGAAATTGGCTCTATGATATATGCTAATAAGCCGGGAGACGGTTCAGCCAGAGAGCAAGCTGCAAGTTGTCAAAGAGTTATAGGCGGTCTTGCAAATATAGTAAAAGATTATGCTACTAAACGTTATCGCTCTAATGTTATGAACTGGGGAATGTTACCATTTGTTTTAGACGAAGAACCGGAATTTGAAGTGGGAGATTATATTTTTCATACCTGATATTAGAAATAAATTAGACACTTGCCTAAATGATATAAAAGCATATATAATTAAAGATGAAATAAGAGAGATTAAGTTGTATATACAAGATATGACTAATGAAGAAAAAAAGAAATTATTAAAAGCAGGATCACTTATTAATTATAATAAGTTAAGAAAGGGTTTATAAAAATGAAAATAGGTTTTGGTAATGACCATACAGCAGTAGAACTAAAAAAAATTATAATGGAGCATTTAAAAGAAAAGGGACATGAATGTATAGATTTCGGTTTAAGTGATGAGGCCGGAAAATGTGATTATCCTGTTCGGGACTTGCAGTAGCAGAAGCTATAAATGCCGGTAAGGTGGATAAAGGAGTTCTTATTTGCGGTACAGGTATAGGCATAAGTCTTGCGGCAAATAAGGTTCCCGGAATAAGGGCTGCGGTATGTTCTGAGAGTTATTCAGCTAAGATGGCGGCAATGCATAATGAAGCAAATATAATAGCTTTCGGTGCCAGAGTAGTAGGAAGTGAAGTAGCAAAAGCAATAGTTGATGCTTTTTTTGAAACAGAATATGAAGGTGGTAGACATATAGCTAGAGTAGATATGATTAGGGATATAGAGAAAAAATATAGTAAAAGAAGTATAAGAGGTAATCTTATGTTTGAATCTTGGTTTAGTTTTATTTCACCTAATAAAAGAAAAAAGAGGGAAGAAAGATATTTTAAGAAGGTGTATCCTTTCGGTTCTGCTCAAAAGCTTTGGGAAGAAAAAAGGCTTAGTGAACTTTTTCCTAATACCAAAGATATAAAAGCTTTATATGTATCATTTGCTTGTATTAAAAGAAAAAAATGGCTAATACCCTAGTTCCACAAGATGACGATGATTATTTAGATTTATCTGTAGATGAAATTATTAAAAAAATGGTCTAAAGATATATTAGTAAGAGATTTGGGAGATGAAGCTATAGAAAAAAACTCATTAAACTTGCACTAATAGAATTTAAGTCCGGAAGTTTGGAAGAGTTAATAAAAATGTAATTTTATATTGTCATAATCTATACTGTATTGTAGTATAGTTATGGCAATATTTTTTTAAAGGAGAATTGATATGAAAAAGAATTTTAGAATCTTATGTGCAATGGGACTTGTTTCAAGTGCACTCTTGGTAGCTTGTGGAAATACTTCTAAAGTAAGTGAAACTACTAAAGCTGTAGAAAGTAGTAGTGAAGAGGCTGCTACAGAAAAGACAAGTGAAAAACAAAGTAAGGCCTATCCATTTACTATTGATAGCGATACAGGTAATGAGAATGTAAGTGTTACTTTTGAAGAGGCACCTAAAAAAGCAGTTTCTCTTAGTGGCTTTACAACAGAAATGTTATTATCTTTAGGTTTGGAAGATAGTATGGTAGGTTATGGTTACCAAGATAATGAGGTCTTACCTGAGTATAAAGATGCTTTATCTAAAGTAGAAGAATTATCAAAAACAAATCCGACAAAAGAAGTTTTATTATCAAAAGAACCGGACTTCTTGACCGGTTGGAAGTCAACATTTTCTGATAAGAATTTTTGATCCTAAGTTTGATGAAGAAAATGGAATAAAAATTTATGTTCCACGTTCAGAATATACTAATGCAAAAAAATGGAAAAATGTATATGAGGACTATGCTAATTTCGGGAAAATATTTAATGTTAGCGATAAAGCAGATGAGATAGTTTCAAAAATGAAATCAGATATAGCGGCAGTTAATGAAAAGATAAAAGATTTAGATAAAGTTAGTGTTTTTGTATATGATAGCGGAGAGAAAGAAGCTTTTACTGCAAGTGCCGGTTTGACTACAGATATAATTTCTTTAGCGGTGGTGAAAAATGTATTTGCGGGTGAAGAAAAGAATTGGATGAGTGTAAGTTTTTGAAGATGTGGTATCTAAAAAAATCCTGATTATATAATAGTTATGGATTATAAAGATAGCGATCCGTTGGAACAAAAATTAAATTTCTTAAAGACTCACCCTGCTTTGAAAGAATTAGATGCAGTTAAAAATGATAGAATTTTTACACTAGGTTTATCTGATGTATTGGCAGGACCTCGTAATGTAACTGCTATAGAAAAAAATAGCAAGAGAGCTTCATCCAGAGGCATTTAAATAATGAGAATTGATAAAAAAATAGTAAAGGCTTTTTTTAGGTACCTTTTTAATATTTTTTTATTTATACTTAGTATACTCAGCATAGTATTAAGTATATTTGTGGGTAGTGTAGATATAAAGCCTATTTGGGTTATTAAAATCATTGTTAATAATATAGCAAAGGCAGAGGTTTTTCCTGTGGAATGGAAAAATTCTGCTAATTCTATTGTTTGGCAATTACGTTTTCCTAAGGTTATAGTCGCTTTTATAACAGGTGCCGGTCTTAGTCTTACGGGCTTACTTATGCAGTCTTTGACTAAGAATCCATTAGCAGATCCTTATGTACTAGGTATATCTTCAGGTGCCTCTACAGGAGCGGTAGCTACTATTTTACTGGGAAGTTTACCTTTTTTCGGACGAGTTCCAATTAGTTTTGGGGCCTTTATAGGTAGTATATTTGCCAGCATACTTGTTTATGTCGGTTCTGCAAGTTTTGGCGGACTTAGTACAAGTAATATAGTTCTTATAGGTATGAGCTTATCAGCTATATTTAGTGCCTTTACAAATATAATTATTTTTTTAACTCCTAAAAGTCATGCTATAAAAAATGCCTTGTATTGGTTAGGTGGTAGTTTATCAGGTGTAACTTGGGCAGATGTTCCCTTATTTGTAGTTACTTTTATAATAATGTTTATAGCTATGTTTATACTTAGTAAATCTCTTGATCTACTATTACTTGGAGAGGATATGGCTAGAACTAACGGAGTACCTATTTTTTTGCTATAAAAACAGCTATTATTGTTTTATCTACCTTAATAACGGCAGTTCTAGTTTCGACTTGTGGAATTATAGGTTTTGTGGGTTTAATAGTTCCACATTTAGGACGAATATTTGTAGGTTCTGCTCATAAAAAATTAGTACCGGTCTGTATATTTTTTTAGGTGGAATACTTATGATATGGTCAGATGTATTTGCAAGAGTATATTTTTCTCCGGAAGAATTACCTGTAGGCGTTATTACTGCACTTATTGGAGCACCTATATTTTTTTATTTTTTTACTTAAATCTTCATATAAAAAGGTAGGTAGATAAATGAGTGTTATAAGAGTAGAAAATTTATCTTTTGATATAGATAAGACAAAGATTTTTGGATAATATTTCATTTGATGTACCAAAAAGGTGCTTTTTGTAGGAGTTGTAGGTCCTAATGGTTGTGGGAAGTCCAGTTTACTTAAAAATATATATAAAAGTTACAAACCAACAAAAGGTGCTATTTATATAAATGATAAAAACTTATTCAATATATCTGATAAGAACTTTGCCAAAGAAGTAGCAGTTGTTACACAAGAGCATGAGCTTAGTTTTGATTTTACTGTAGAGCAAATAGTAGAAATGAGTAGATATGCACACCATAATTTTTTGGAGAAGAATACAAATTTAGATAAAGAAATATGTGAAAAAGCCTTAGAAGATGTAGGAATGTTAGAATTTAGAGAGCGTAGCTATCTAAGTCTTTCAGGTGGTGAAAAGCAAAGAGTGATGATAGCCATGGCATTTGCAAAAGGTTCCAAGATTATACTTTTAGATGAACCCACAAATCATCTTGATATAGGTTACCAATTATCTATAATGGATACATTAAAAAATAGAGAAGATACTACAATATTTGCTACTATACATGATCTTAATATAGCGGCAAAAATACTGTGATTATATTTTTTTCTTATGGAGAAATCAAAGATAATAAATTTTTGGAAAGCCTAGAGATGTTTTTGGATGTGGAAAAATATAAATAAGCTATTTATGGTTAATTCATATATTAATGAATTGCCTGACGGTAACTTTTAATATAAGTTTCTTGGGACAAAAGTTAAATTAAAAATATTAGACTAGTATACAAGTTTTTTTGTAGACAAAAGGGGCCTCACACTAATCACTTAGTGCGACAGCCCCTTTTTATTATAAAAATAATAAAATAAAAAAAGCTATATTTTTTTAACCTTTAAATTCTCAAGTTATAAATTGGGAAAAAAATGATAGTATAGTTATTAGTTTCCGGTAAGTTTATTGTAAACACTAATATCAAAAAAATAGGCTATAGGTATTTACAAGAAGGTAAATTTTCTTGAAATTAAAAAAACTCAAAGGTTTATACTATAAAAAAACATATTTTTTTAGGAGGAAGTTTTATGTTTACTACACTAATAAAGTATATTAAACAGTATAAAAAGATTCCTTACTGACTATATTATTTACCGTAGGTGAAGTGGTATTTGAAACCTTTATTCCAATTTCTATGGCTCTTATGATAGATAAAGGTATTAGTAAGGGAAATATGCAGGCTGTCTATGTATATGGAATACTGATGACGGTATTATGTATACTTGGGCTCGTAAGCGGTATTTTTTCAGGAAAATATGCAGCTAGTGCCAGTAGCGGCTTTGCGGCAAATTTAAGAGAAGGTATGTTTTCACATATACAAGAATTTTTCATTTTCTAATATTGATAAATTTTTCTACAGCAGGCCTTGTAACCAGACTTACAACGGATGTAACAAATGTCCAAAATTCATATCAAATGATAATCAGATTATTAATGAGAGCTCCGGCTACACTTATATTTTGTATGATTATGACTATAGTAATCAGTCCTAGTCTATCTTTGATTTTTTTATTTTTTTGCAACCTTGTTTTTTTAGGATTATCTGCGGTTATTATAGTTAAAACCGGTATGAAAAAGCTTTACACTTGTTTTTTTGATAAATATGATGAGTTAAATGCAAGTGTACAAGAAAATGTAAGAGGTATAAGGGTTGTAAAATCTTATGTAAAAGAAAATTATGAAATAAGTAAATTTGATAGAGCTATAGTAAATTTATATAAGATGTTTGTAAAAGCAGAAGCAGGAGTGGCACTTTCAAATCCACTTATGTTATTTACCATAAATATTTCTATGCTTGCTATTTCTTGGTTCGGAGCTAATTTCATAGTTGCAGGTAAGCTTACAACCGGAGAGTTAACGAGTTTGTATACATATATTATGAATATGATGATGGCACTTATGATGTTAGCTTTTGCTTTTGTTATGGTAGTTATAAGTGAAGCAAGCGCAAAAACGTATATATGAGGTACTTGAAGAAAAATCGGATATTATAAGTAAAGAAGATGCCATCAAAGAAGTAACAAATGGCAGTATCATATTTGAAAATGTTTGTTTCTCATATAAAAAAGAAAGTAAGAAATATGTTCTTGAAAATGTCAATTTAGATATAGAAAGTGGACAAACAATAGGAATTATAGGTGGTACAGGAAGCTCAAAATCATCACTAGTTAATCTTATAAGCAGACTATATGATGTTTCAAAAGGAAAAGTAAAAAGTTGGAAATATAGATGTAAGAGATTATGATGTAGATGTTCTTAGAAATAAGGTGGCTGTTGTATTACAGAAAAAAATGAATTATTTAGTGGAACTATATTAGAAAATCTACGTTGGGGAAATAAAAAAATGCTACTTTGGAAGAATGTAAAAAGGGCCTGTGATATTGCTTGTGCAAAATGAGTTTATAGAAAAAAATTCCCTAATGGATATGATACATATATAGAACAAGGAGGTAGCAACGTATCAGGTGGACAAAAAAACAAAAGATTATGTATAGCAAGAGCTATATTAAAGAAACCTAATATTATTATATTTGATGATTCTACCTCTGCTGTAGATACAGCTACAGATGCAAAAAAATAAGAAAAAGCTTTTAAAAGAAGATTTATCTAATACTACAAAAAAATTATTATTGCTCAAAGAATATCATCCATAAAAAGAAGCCGATAAAATAATAGTTATGAATGAAGGAAAGGTAGATGCCTTTGATACTCATGAAAATTTATTAAGATATAATGAGATATATCAATCTATAGCTAAGGTACAGTTGGAAACGGCAGGTGATTTTTGATAGAAAGGAGGGAGAGCCTAATGAATAAAGCAAGAAGCGGTATGAGCGAAATTATAACTATAATTTTTAAAAAGAATATTGGCTATATATGATATTTGTTATTATAGGGGTATTTGGTTCAGCACTTACAACAGTTTATGGCTCTACCTTTCTTAAAACCCTTATAGATGATTATATTAGCCCTCTAGTAAAAAGAAACAAATCCTAATTTTACTCCATTAGCTAATGCTCTGATAAAATTGGCCATAATTTATGGACTAGGTGTTATTTGTTCTTATATCTATGTAAGAATAATGGTAAATGTAGGGCAAGGAACTATGAGAATAGTCAGACATAGACTTTTTGAACATATGGAAAGATTACCTATAAAAATATTTTTGATACCTATGCATATGGTGATATTATGTCAATTTATACTAATGATACAGATACTTTTAAGACAATTTATAGGACAATCATTTCCACAATTACTCAATTCGGTAGTTACAATAGTAAGTGTTCTTATAAGTATGTTTATACTTAATATTCCTTTGACTATATTTAGTGTATTACTCACTGTACTGACTTTATATATTACCGGTAAGGTTGCAAAAATCTTCAGGTAAATATTTTTGGTGAACAACAAGCTAATCTTGCTAAGCTTTAATGCCTATGTAGAAGAAATGATGAGTGGACAAAAAAAGTAATAAAAGTATTTACCCATGAAAAAAAGAAGCTATAATTGATTTTTAATAAAGTAAGTGAAGAATTAAGAGATAGTGCAAATAAAGCTAACGGTTATGCAAATATAATAATTCCTATAGTATTTCAATTAGGGAATCTATCTTATATAATTACAGCCTTATTTGGTGCAATATTAGCTGTAAATGCTTATTTTGGATTAAGTGTAGGTGCTTTAGTCGCTTTTTTTGACCTTAGTAAAGAGTTTTAATCAACCATTTTCTCAAATGAGTCAGCAATTAAATTCGGTAGTTATGGCAAATGCAGGAGCAAATAGAATACAGGAGTTAATGCTTGAAAAATTGGAAGAAGATGAGGGCTATGTGGAGTTGGTTTATGCTAATATTACCGAAAACGGTATAGAGGAAAGTAAAGAAAGAACCGGAGATTGGGCATGGAAACATTACCATAAAGAAGATGGAACTACTACATATACAAAACTGGACGGAAATATAGTTATGGAAAATGTAGACTTTGGATATAATGAAGAAAAAATGGTTCTCCATAATATAAATCTATTTGCTAATAAAGGTCAAAAAGTTGCTTTTGTAGGTTCTACAGGGGCAGGAAAGACTACTATAACCAATCTTATAAATAGATTTTATGATATCAATTCCGGTAAAATACGTTATGACGGTATAAATATAGATAAAAATTAAAAAAAGATGATTTACGACGTAGTTTAGGGGTGGTATTGCAAGATACGCATCTTTTTACAGGTACAATAATGGAGAATATACGTTATGGTAGAGAAGATGCTACGGATGCAGAATGTATAGCTGCGGCTAAGCTTGCTAATGCACATGGTTTTATAGAGAGATTACCTGAAGCTTATGATACTATTATAAGTGGAGATGGTGGAAAATTATCTCAAGGTCAAAGACAATTATTAGCTATAGCCAGAGCGGCGGTTGCCGATCCGCCTGTACTTATATTGGATGAAGCAACTTCATCTATAGATACCAGAACTGAAGTTTTAGTACAAAGGGGTATGGATTCTCTTATGCAAGGTCGTACAACCTTTGTAATAGCACATAGGCTTTCGACTATCAAAAATTCTGATTGTATTATGGTTCTTGAGCAAGGGCATATAATAGAAAGAGGAAATCATGATGAGTTATTGGCTGCTAAAGGTAAGTATTATCAGTTGTATACAGGAAATAGATTATCGGAATAATATAATAAATATGGAAATAGATAATTATAAGATAAATATCTATAAGCAAGTTGTTTTTTTAAAAATTCAGTTTAGTAATTTTTTTATAATATATAAACGTCCATACACATACTAAGCAAAAATAAATTTTTGAGTTTTTGTATGTGATTTGGACGTTTCTTATTTTAAGTATTTTTATTTTTTTGTTTTTATAAAGGATGAGTAGACCTTTTTAATAATAAATTCTCATCAACTATTATTTTATGCTTACAAAGAGGAGTTACGAAGGTAGCAAGACCGCCGGTTGCAATAATGGTAAGTTCTTCACCCAGTTCGTTTTCCATTCTTTCTATGCAGGCATCCATTATACCTGCATGTCCGTAAACTATACCGCTACGCATAGAGTCTATAGTATTTTTGGCAATTATATTCTTTGGCATCTCTAAGTTTATCTGTGGTAATTTAGCTGTCCTAAGACTTAGAGATTCTAAGGAAATTTTTAGCCCCGGATGTATTATGCCACCTATATATTCTTTGTTTTTTTATTGACTACAAATATAGTTGTTGCTGTTCCCATATCTATGACTGCAAGGGGTAAAGGATATTCATTCATAGCGGCAACGCTGTCGACTATAAGATCTGAACCTATAGTGCCGGGATTATCCATACATAATTTTAATCCTGTTTCCATTGAAGAATCTACAAGTATACAATCTAAATTTGTAATTTTTTTAACAGCATTTATTATTATCTGATTTAGGGGTGGAACAACGCTTGAAAGTATAGCTCCCTCAATATCATTTATATCTATATTGTGTATTTCCAATATAGTTTTTTTATATTAATCGCATATTCCAAATCTGTTTTTCTCAGTTCTTGTTGTAACCCTTTCAAGAAAGTAGGTGTTTTTTTATCATCTATACCACCTATAACAATATTAGAATTTCCCATATCTATAGCTAAAATCATGACGGTATTCCTTTCGTACTTTAAATATGCTATAGTGTAACATATATGATGTATTTATAAAAAGCCATATAAGGAGAAACTATGTTAAAAAAATAAATGTATTATTCTTGGAATAAGCGGGGGTATAGCTGCATATAAAATGGCAAATTTAGCCAGTTTATTGGTGAAAAAAAAGGTGCTAAAGTTCATGTTATAATGACAGAGAATGCAACAAAATTTATTAGTCCTATAACTTTTGAAACTTTAACTAAAAAAATAAATGTATGATAAATACCTTTGATAGAAATTTTTGAATATAAAGTTGAACATATAGAAGTAGCAAAAAGAAGCAGATATATTTGTCGTTGCACCGCTACTGCAAATATTATCTCAAAAACTTGCTAATGGGCTTGCAGATGATATGCTTAGCACAGTTGCATTAGCTTGTACTTGTAAAAAAAGTTGGTCTGTCCTGCAATGAATACCAGAATGTATGAAAATCCTATAGTAAAAGATAATATAGATAAGCTTAAAAAAATATGATTTTTGATATTATGGAAGCAGATAAGGGATATTTAGCCTGTGGTGATACAGGAGTAGGAAAAATTACCGGATATAGAAGATATATACGATAGAATTTGTTATCATATAGAATATGAAAAAGATCTGTTAGGAAAAAAAATATTTTTAGTGAGTGCAGGAGCAACAAGGGAAGATATAGATCCTGTCAGATTTATCAGCAATCATAGTACAGGAAAAAAATGGGTATAGAACTTGCAAAGGCGGCTTATTATAGGGGGCAAATGTAAAAATTAGTTTTTAGGAGTATCAAATGAGAAACCGATAAAAAAACTATGGATATACAAAGGATAATAAGTGCTAAAGATATGTATGAAGCTATAATACCAATAGCAAAAAGATATGGATATTATAATAAAAAGCCGCGGCGGTTGCAGATTATAGACCAAGGAATATTGAAAATGAGAAAATAAAGAAAAAAACTCAGGAGATACAAGTATAGAATTAGAAAAGAACAGATGATATTTTTAGCTAAACTTGGAGAAGAAAAGAGAGAAGGACAGTTTTTTTATGTGGTTTTTCTATGGAAACCAGTAATTTAATAGAAAATTCCAAGAAAAAAACTCTTAAAAAAAGAATTTAGATATGATAGTTGCAAACAATCTAAAGGTTCCAGGTGCAGGATTTGGCGTAGATACAAATGTAGTTACTGTAATAAGTAAAAAAATAATCAAGTGGATTTTTACCTTGCAAACTAAAAGAAGAGCTTGCACATAAAAATTTTTAGATGAGATAAAGAAAGAAATTAATTAAGCTACTTGAAAAAACTTATAAATAATGTACAATAACTAGATATGAAATAAATTAATAGGAGTATAAAAATGAAGTGCTATGATGAATTAAAGGCTAGAGGTCTTATCGCTCAAACAACAAATGAAGAAGAAATAAGTAAGATGATAAATGAGGGTAAAGCTACTTTCTATATAGGTTTTGATCCTACAGCTGATAGTTTGCATGTAGGACATTTTATGGCTCTATGTTTAATGAAAAGATTGCAAATGGCAGGTAATAAACCTATAGCTTTAGTAGGTGGCGGTACAGGTATGATAGGAGATCCGTCAGGAAGAACAGATCTTAGATCTATGATGACTCTTGAACAAATAGATCATAATTGTGAATGTTTTAAAAAGCAGATGTCCAGATTTATTGAGTTTGGAGAAGGAAAAGCCATGATGGTAAATAATGCCGATTGGTTAAGAGATTTAAACTATATGGAGTTTATTAGAGAAGTAGGTCCACATTTTTCAGTTAATAATATGCTTAGAGCAGAATGTTATAAGCAACGTATGGAAAAAGGTCTTTCATTCTTAGAATTTAACTATATGATATTACAGAGCTATGATTTTTATATGTTATATCAAAAATATGGTTGTAATATGCAATTTGGCGGAGATGACCAATGGTCAAATATGCTTGGCGGTACAGAACTTATAAGAAGAAAGTTATCAAAAGATGCTCATGCTATGACTATTACCTTATTACTTAACTCAGAAGGTAAGAAAATGGGAAAAACAGTGGGTGGTGCAGTATGGCTTGATCCAAATAAAACCAGTCCGTTTGAGTTTTATCAATATTGGAGAAATGTAAGCGATGCTGATGTACTTAAATGTATTAAAATGCTTACATTCTTACCTATAGAACAAATTCAGTCTATGGAAGACTGGGAGGGTTCTAAGTTAAATGAAGCTAAGCAAATATTGGCTTTTGATTTGACTAAACTTGTTCATGGAGAAGAAGAAGCTATAAAAGCAGAAGAAGCAAGTAAGGCTTTATTTGCAGGTGGCGCTAATATGGCTAATGTACCAAGTGTGAATATAAATGAAGAAAATCTTGTAGATGGAAAAATTGATATCTTAGGTGCTTTAGTTTTTAACAGGTCTTGCAAAGAGTCGTGGGAAGCTAGAAGAAATGTAGAGCAAGGTGGAGTATCAGTTGACGGTGATATAGTTAAAGATATAAAAACCAGTTACGAATTAAATGATTTTGCAGGTGAAGGTAAACTTATCAAAAGAGGAAAGAAAAATTTCTGTAAGATAGTACTTGACAAGTAAAATTAGAAGTTTATAATTAATGTAGATTCTTCGGGGCGGGGTGTAATTCCCCACCGGCAGTATAGTCTGCGAAGCTGAGTGCTTGAACCGGTGAGATTCCGGTACCGACAGTATAGTCTGGATGAGAGAAGAGATTAAGGAACTTTTTAGTTCATATATGATTATTTGTCGTATATAAAATTAATTATTTCTTACCCCAAGAGTTACTTGGGGTATTTTTTTATTCTAAATATCCTGAGATACTTTTGCACACAGAAAGGGAGGAAAAGAAGATGCAAAATTTTTTAACAGTATTAAAGGATAATTTGGTATTCTTTAGCGAGTTTCTAGGGATAGTAGCTATAATATTTATACTATCCTATCTGATTGAGAGAGCTTATAATAAGTCCATAGGCTATAATGGTAAGGTACTTACTACAAAAAAACTTACCATGGTTGGTCTGTTTTCAGCAATAGCAACTATACTTATGATGTTTGAAGTACCTTTACCACTAATACCTAGTTTTTATAAGATAGACTTATCAGAGGTTCCAATATTGATAGTTAGTCTGGCTTATGGTCCTTTAGCGGGAGCATTAACAGAATTTTGTAAAATTCTACTTAAATTAGTTTTTAGATCTACGACTACAGCCTTTGTAGGAGAGTTGGCAAATTTTGTTGTTGGAATGAGTTTTATATTACCTGCAACTATTATATATATGTTAAGAAGAACTAGAAGTTCATTTATAGTAGGAACGGTGGCAGGAACTTTGGTACTTACTATATTCGGTTCATTATTTAATGTAGTATATTTATTACCTAAATTTGCAGCTATGTATGGTATGCCGCTTGATAGTATTGTAGCTATGGGAACAGCCTTAAATCCAAGTATAACATCGCTTGCTACTTTCATATTATTTACTGTTGTACCGTTTAATATAATAAAAGGTACAGTGGTTTCTTTAATAAGCTTAGCTTTATATGGTAAATTGAAGAGTATTTTATTAAATGTTTCTAGAGAAGAGAGTTTGGTATAGTAAATAATAAATAAACTTTGATTGCTTATTCTACATTGTTTTGATATACTATATACAATCATTTAGGTAACAAAAAGTTACATACAAAGACGATAAAAATTTTTGTAGTATAAATTATCGAATTTGTTTAGCAAAAGATGATAATAATTATATTATTTTTATTATAGGAGGTTTTGTCATGACAGTAGATAAGAATATGACAATAGGTCAATTGTTGATGGAAAGTGAGCTCGCAGCTCCTGTACTTATGAGAGCAGGTATGCATTGTTTAGGTTGTCCATCATCTCAGATGGAGACTTTGGAAGAAGCTTGTATGGTACATGGAATAGATGTAGATGTACTAGTTTTCACAACTTAATGAAATTTTAGCATAATAAGTTGCTATAAAAAAAGCACCCTCATTTAGAGGTGCTTTTTATATAGTTGAAATTTTATTTAAAGCAAAATCTTTTTATTATAAGCTCAAAATGTTCATCAAGATAGGCTTTTACTGGAAGGGAAAAAAAGGAATCTTTTTCCATATTCACCTAAAAATATTACAAGAACTTACAAAAAGAGAATTTTTCTACCTCTTCATTAAGTAAGACTAAATAATAGATTTTTAGATGAAGGATTTTTTTGTAAAAGTAAACTTGGTCCGTGTAATATGGACTTATATGTTTAGAAGCTTCTATTAGAGTATCAAGATTTTCAAAACAAAAGGCTCTAGGGGCAACAAAAAAATTTTTGTTTTTTTCTATCGTCAGCTTCTTTAGTATAACTTGTAGCAATATCTTTTTCTATCTTTGTTAGTCCTTCAATTTCTTTAAAGTCATCTAGACTTTTTAAGAAAGAATGCATTTCATCTTCAAGACTAGGTGAAAATTTAGAAAATCTGGTATCTAATTCATCGGGGTCTTCGACTTTTGTGATAAGCAGAGAAAGGCTTTCATCAGGAAGTGGGGTTGCCTCAACCATAATAGGAGTATCACCTGCCTCAAAATCTAATTCTATACTGGCTTTCTGTAACATCTCTTTAAATAGTTTTTTTGCTTTTTCACTACCATAAGCAAGTTCTAATAAATTTATACCACGTTCGCTAAGATCTACACTTTCTAAAATACAACGAATCTGTCTGTCATTAAGTTTTTTTAAATATCATATTAACCATCCTTACTATGCCACATATAAGTAACATATAAAAAGTTGTGTTAAAAAGCATACACTAAATACAAGAAAAGTTCAATATACAAAAATATAGAAAATATATTTTTTTAAAATATACAATATATACTAAAAAGTATTAAAAAAAGTGTCCGAATGATAGTTTAGTATTGAAAAAAATAGATTTCTTGAGTAGATAATATAAGTACGAGATGAGAAAGCGAGGTAGTAAATAGAACCGGAAAAAAAGCTTTTTTTCTGATAAATATAGAATTTGTAAGTTACTTGGAACAGGTTTAAATGGCAAAGTGTATCTAGTACAACATAAAGCTCTAAATGTTTTTTTCGTGCCATGAAAGTAGTCCCTAAAAACAATAAAAACTGTTATGAAGAGTATAAACGAGAAGCCATGATATTAAAAAGAACTAAAAATATCCGGGTATACCTACAATCTATGATATGGAAGAAGTAAATGAATATCTCTATTTAATAGAAGAATATATTAATGGAGAAACCTTATATGAGAGAGTTCACAGTACAGGGGTTTTTATCAAGGGAAGAGATAATCAATCTCGGAATCAATCTCTGTAATCCCTATAATTTATCTACATAATCAAAAAAAGAACCAATCTTACACTTGGATATACATCCAGGAAATCTTATTATTCAAGAAGATAGTATAAATCTTATAGATTTTGATCATGCAAGACATAAAATAAAAGGTATTAATTTATCCGACGGATATGGAAATAGAAAATTTGCAGCACCTGAGCAATGGATAAAAGAAAAAAAGTTGATGTTACAACAGATATTTATGCGATAGGAGCAATTATGTATTATGCAGGGACGGCATATTTTCCTAATGAATATTTTAATTTACCTATGTCTTGGGGAAGAGATCTAAATAATATAATAAGTTCGTGTTTATACTATAACAGTGATTTACGCATATCCGGCGTTGAAAAATTAAAAAGCAGTTTGGAGAATATAAAAGCAAAAAATAAAGCATCTCGTAATATTGCTGTTGTAGGCTCTACAAAAGGTGTTGGAACAACCTATATTTCATTGGGTTTAAGTTCATTTTTAGCTACGAATAAGGTGGCTACAATATATGAAGAACACAATAGATCGGGACATATGAATTTATTAATGCAAAACTATGTTAGAGAACGTGATGAGTATGGAAGCTTTAGAATGAATAATGTATATATAAGTCCCTATAGTTATCAAAGTGATAGTACAAAAAGCAAAAACATAGTGCAAGCGTATATAAAAAGATTATGGCAATGATATAGAAACTGCTTTAGATTCAAAAAAAGCGGACTTGCTAATCTTGGTGTGCGGAAGTAATACTTGGCAAATACAAGATAATAAGACTTCTATAAACAAAATATCAAAATTTAAAAATTATAAAAATTCTTTTACAATCTATCTTCTAGTAAAAAAATATAATATATGAATTTAATCACGATAAAATTCTTAATTTCCCCTATGTAGCAAATATTATGGAAAGTCGAAAAAGACAGAGATGAAGTATTTTTTTAAGCTTGTAAATGATATTTTTGTATATTAGAAGCAAAAAGAAAAGAGTATTTTTAGAAAAATTTGCAGAGAATATAGGTCTAATATAAAAAGTGTGTTACAGGCTATTCTCCTAATAAGTGTCGAGGTATAATATTATGGAAGATGATATTTATTTAAGTGAAAAAAAGATACTAGGGTCTATTTGGAAGGACTGGAACGTTTTTAAAAAAATAAGGGAGTTAATATATATGTAGATGGAGTATATAGCAGTTCTAAGATAGAGTGGTCCAAAGTTTTTAAAAAGTTTGTGATAGTACAACATATTATATGGCTGATTTTATAGATGATTATGAAGGCAATTTAAAAAGAAATTAGATTTAATAAAATAGAGGTGAAGCGAAATAGTAAAAGAGTATTTATAAAAAAATTAACAAAAAAAGCCTTAGTATGTACAAGAAACTACGCAAATATATAGTTATAATGTTAGGAAACCCATAAATGGAGGTTTCCTAATTTTATGAAAAAAATATAAATATACTAATAAGTTTTTTTGTATTCATTATAGTAGTAGTTTCTCTATTTTTTTATTTAGAGATAGTCTGAGAGATATAGGTTCTAATAATACGTATACAAATTTGAATACATATTTTTAAAGTAAAAAGATAATGAAGTGGCTCTTATATATAATAATGAGCTACAGACAGCAAAAGGCAATAGAAAAAAAGATGGAAATTATTATCTTCCTCTTAATTGGGTAAGTAGTATATTAAACGATAAGTTTTACTTTAGTACGAAAGATGAATTGCTTATATATACTCTGCCTGATAATATCTTATATAGTGATTATAATACACTTGGACAAGATGGAAAAAAATCTTCTTCTAAAGGAGAATGATGAAGCTTATATTTCTTTTGTCAATTATTTCAACTTACACTAATATAGTTTATAATACCTACACCGATAAAGATGTTAAGAGACTATTTATAAATAATAATTTTTAATGAGTATCTAAAGGCTACTACAAAATATAAAACCAGATTAAGAGTTGGTAAAAGTAACGATAGCGAAGTTGTAAAAGAAGTCGCCGGAGGTGAAGAACTTAGTTTGGTTTTGGATGATATAAGTGATGAAAGTGTAAAATCCAAGTCGCTTATATGGGTAAAAAGTAGCTACTAATGATGGGTATATCGGCTATGTAAAAAAAGTCGGATCTTCGAGCTTTTGTAAAATCAAGGCTTAAAAGTGATTTTAAAGAAGTAAAATATACGAATATAAGTTTAGGTAAAAAGGTGGTTTTAGCCTGGCATCAGTTGACTACTACAAAAGCAAATTCCGGTTTAGAATCTCTGCTAGATAATGAAAAAAAGGTATTAATGTTGTTTCGCCTACTTGGTTTAGCTTATCTGATAATCAAGGTAATTATACATCTATAGCCAGTAAAGAATATATTGAAAAAGCACATAAAAAAAATATACAGGTTTGGGCTTTTGATTGATAATTTTAATAAAAAAATATTAGTACGCTGGAAATTTTTGTCAAGTACAAAATCCAGACAAAATCTTATAAATAATCTCATTAAAGATGCTAAAAACCTAGGTCTGGATGGAATTAATATAGATTTTTGAAACTTTAAAGCAAGAAACGGGAAAGCATTATATACAATTTATAAGAGAACTTAGTATAGAAACTAGAAAAAAATAATATTATTTTATCTATAGATAATCCTAATTATGCTTCATTCAATACTTTTTTTATAGTAGAGCTAAGCAGGCGGAGGTAGCAGACTATATTATAAATATGGGTTATGATGAGCATTTTGCAGGTGGAGAAAAAGGGAAGTGTTGCTTCTTTGAATTTTGTTAAAGAGGGTATAGATGGCAGTTTGACAGAAGTACCAAAAGAAAAATTTATAAATGCCATTCCGGTTTATACTAGAGTATGGACAGATGTAGACTCTAAAGCATTAAGTATAAAATCTGCAAAAGAGTGGATAGAGAAAAATGATGTGAAATTGGAATGGGATGATGAACTAGGTCAATATTATGGTGAAAAAGAAGTAGATTCTAAAATGTCATATATATGGATGGAAGAGGAGAAATCCTTAGGTCTGAAATTAGATTATATGAAAAAAACAAAGAAATAGCAGGAGTAGCAATTTGGAAATTAGGGCTTGGAACCGGATACAGTTTGGGATATAATTGATAGAATAAATTAAGGAAAAGGTATTGACAATATATCTTTTTATACTGTATAACTTACTAGTATGTTTAAAGCATACTAGTAAGTTATGTGTGTGTAGCTCAGTTGGATAGAGCACTTGGCTACGGACCAAGGTGTCGGGAGTTCGAGTCTTCTCACGCACATTAAACCCCTGGCTTTTAGTCAGGGGTATTTTTTTAGCAAGAAGATTTCATAGTGTGAGGTTAAATAGTGGAAATTATACGAACTATAAAACTTATATTTAAGTATATAACAAGAGATGAAGAAGCCAATATAAAAGAAGAAAAAGATAGCTATAGATAATCTTGATTTGAATATAGAAGAAGGAAGTTTTGTAGCTGTTTTAGGACATAACGGTTCAGGTAAATCTACTTTAGCAAAACATCTTAATGGAATTTTTAGTACCTAGTGAGGGTGATGTCATAGTATTAGAATATAATACTAAGAATGATGAAGATTTATTAGATATAAGAAAATCTGTTGGAATGGTGTTTCAAAAATCCGGATAATCAAATTATAGGGAATATAGTGGAAGAAGACGTTGCTTTCGGTCCTGAAAACATAGGGGTAGAAACTAAAGAGATTTGGGATAGAGTAGATAAGAGTTTAGAAAGTGTTGGTATGAGTGCTTATAGACTTAAATCTCCCAATAGACTTTCAGGTGGACAAAAAAACAAAGAGTAGCTATAGCGGGTATTATGGCTATGAAACCTAGATGTATAGTTTTGGACGAACCAACGGCTATGTTAGATCCTAATGGTAGAATTGAAGTTATAAAAAAACAATAAAAAGAATTAAATAAATTAGAAGGAATAACTATTATTTTTGATAACTCATTACATGGAAGAAGTTATAGATGCAGACAGAGTTATAGTAATGGATAAGGGCAAGATAGTTATGGATGATATTCCTAAAGAGATATTTTCAAGAGTGGAAGAGCTGAAAGAACTTAGATTAGATATACCTGTAGTTACTGAATTAGCTCATTTACTTAGAAAAGAAGGTCTTGATTTACCAAAAAGGGATAATAAAAAAACTAAAGAGTTTATGTCTAAATTATTGCCTTTAATTGAGGAGAATAAATGTCAATAAAAGTGGAAAATATCAATTATATATATAGTGAAGGGACTGCTTTTTGAAAATTATGCCTTAAAAGATATTAATTTTGAGATAAGTGACGGTAGTTTTGTCGGTATTATAGGGCACACAGGTTCGGGAAAATCAACATTGATACAGCAATTAAATGGCCTTATAAAAGCAAGCACAGGAAAGATTTATTATAAGGGACAAAATATTTATGATGAAAATTATAAATTAAAAAGAACATAGACAAAAAGTAGGTCTGGTATTTCAATATCCTGAACATCAATTATTTGAAATAGATGTTCTTAGCGATGTATGTTTTGGACCTCTTAATCAAGGTCTTAGTAAGGAAGAAGCAATAGAGAGGGCAAAAAGTGCTTTGACTTTAGTAGGTTTAGATGAAAGCTTTTATAAAAAATCGCCATTTGAACTTTCAGGGGGTCAAAAGAGAAGAGTAGCTATAGCAGGTGTTTTAGCTATGAATCCGGAGGTATTGATACTGGATGAACCTACAGCAGGCCTAGATCCAAAAGGAAGAGAAGAGATATTAGGAAAGATAAGTGAACTTAGGAAGAGTAGAAATATTACTATTATCTTAGTTTCACATTCTATGGAAGATGTTGCTAAATATGCTGATAAGATACTTGTACTTAGCAAGGGAGAATTAGTTTTAAACGGTACTCCTAAAGAAGTATTTAGGCATATAGATTTGCTTGAGAGTATAGGTCTTAGAGCACCCGAAGTTAGCTATATAATTAGAGAACTTAGAGAAAAAGGTTTTGAAATAAACGAAGATATAAGCACCATAGAGGAAGCTAGAGATGCTATACTTGCTTTAGTTAGGAGAAAAAATAATGATTAGAGATATGACTATAGGACAATATTATCCCGTAGATTCTTTTTGCATAATTTAGATCCAAGAACGAAGCTTTTTTTGGAACTATGATATTCATAATTTCTTTATTTATTTCAAACTCATATATAGGCTACATATTAGCTACATTGTTTTTTTAGTAGTAGCAATAGTTTTATCTAAAGTTCCTATAAAGTTTATGATAAAAGGATTGAGAGCAATATTATTTTTACTTTTTGCTCAGTGTGAGTTTTTAATCTATTTTTTTGACAGCCGGAACTCCTATTTTTTTAAGTTTGGATTTCTACAAATAACAAGAGAGGGTTTGGATTTATCAATACTTATGGCTATTAGATTAATATATTTAATAGTAGGTTCTTCTGTTATGACTTTAACAACAACGCCTAATTCTCTGACGGACGGTTTAGAGAAAGGCTTAGGTTTCTTGAAATATATAAAAGTTCCGGTGCATGAAATAGCTATGATGATGTCTATTGCCTTACGCTTTATTCCTATTTTAATAGAAGAAACAGATAAGATTATAAAAAGCGCAAATGGCAAGAGGTGCTGATTTTTGAAACAGGTAATATAATACAAAAAAAGCAAAGGCTATGGTTCCGTTACTTGTTCCACTTTTTTATTTCAGCATTTAGGAGGGCTACTGACCTTGCTATGGCTATGGAAGCAAGGTGTTACCATGGTGGAAAAGGTAGAACAAAAGATGAAACCGCTTATATATAAAAGAAATGATTATATTTGTTATATTTTTTTCTTTGTATATCTGATTCTATCTATACTTATAAAAAGTATTTTTTTAAGGTGATATGAAGAAAAAAATAAAAAAATTAAAGAGAAAGAGTTTAAATCTATATTATAGGATTTTTTTGTCCTAATAATTTTTTTGCTTTTTGTAGCACTTAATAGTGGCAGATTTGAAGATTTAAAAAAAGTCTAAGTTATGATTTTTTTAAATATAAAACAGGAAAGGATACTCTCTAATGTAGAAAAAAATATTTTTTTACATATAGTGATGTCTTATCCTATAATTTAAAAATATAGGAATAGGCCTTTTGCTACAGTTAATGGGGATTTACCATTCTTTACCAAGGAAGATTATGAAAAAAATATACTTTAGAAAGTTTTGAAAACTATTCAGACTTGGATTTTTCTTGGAAGATGTGGTGTTGCTTTCGCTAATATTGGTGTAGATATAATGCCGATAGAACAAAGAGGTGATATAGGTAATATAAAACCTTCGGGTTGGAAAAATAAAAAATATCCGGGTTTGGTTGAAGGAAATTATCTTTATAATAGATGTCATTTAATAGCTTATACGTTGGCAGGAGAGAATGATAATCCTTTAAACCTTATAACAGGAACCAGATATTTTAATACAGAAGGTATGTTGCCTTTTGAAATGCAGGTGGCAAACTATGTTAGAGAAACTAAAAATCATGTATTATACAGAGTAACTCCTGTATATAAAGAGAATAACTTAGTAGCTGATGGTGTACTTATGGAAGCTTATTCTGTAGAGGATAAGGGAGAGGGAGTATGCTTTTTGTACGTATATATTTAATATTCAACCGGGCATAGAAATTGACTATAGAACGGGCGATAGTAGAGAAAAATTAGAATATTATGGAGGGAAAAAAATGAAAAATTTCAGAAGAGTATTTTTTTAGTATTATTTTTTTGGTGTTAGTGAGTATTTTTAATTTTAATTTTACTTCTAAAGCCGAGGGTGATTTACAGGCTTCTTATCAAGCTTTTTTTGCTAAAGAGGGAGAATATTCCGGTTGGTCTAAGGATATAGAAGATAATACAAAGTTATATTATAATAATCAATATCCATCAGCTCTAAAAGTGGGTCTTGTAAATCAGCCTGAGGGGATGAGTGGAACTGTTGTATATCAAGTCAATCTTAGTGGTAGCGGTTGGCTTGATCCTGTAGAGAATAGAACAGAAACCGGTGCCGCTGATATAAATGCGGCTCCGCTTGAAGCTGTAAAAATATGGCTTAATGGAGAACTTGCAAATAATTATGATATATATTATAAAGTATTGCAAAATGGAGAGTTTGGTGCTTGGATAAAGAATGGTGAAGTTGCCGGAAGATTTGGCGAGGGTACTCATATATCAGGTTTAGTAATAGCTATTACAAAGAAAGATGCAGGCGAACCAGCAGAGTCAAAGAAGTTGGAAGTTAATATTCCACATACAACTGCCATAGATCCAAATAAACCTATGGTGGCATTAACTTATGATGATGGACCTAATGCACATGTAACCTCACATATTCTTACTTTGCTTGAGCAAAATAATGCAAGAGCGACTTTCTTTATGGTTGGTTCAAATGTTAGACCTAATGCATCTTTAGTAAAAAGAATGGTGAAAAATGGTAACGAAGTAGGAAATCATACTTGGAATCATAAATATTTACCTAAGCTTTCAGAAGCTGAGAGAAGAAATATATTGGAAATGACAAATAGCGTTATTGCTGAAGTCAGTGGAGTAAGTCCTAAACTTGTAAGAGCACCTTATGGAGCTGTAGATAGAAATACTTATGATACATTTAAAACAATGAATATGCCTAATATATTATGGTCTATAGATACATTAGATTGGAAACATAAAAATGCGGCAACAAGTATAAATACAGTCTTAACTCATGTTAAGGACGGAGATATTATACTTATGCATGATATTTATCCTGCAACAGCACAGGCGAGTGATACTATAATACCTGAACTTATAAAAAGAGGTTATCAATTAGTAACTGTTTCTGAACTTTCTGCTTTACGTGGTTCTATGCAGGCAGGTAGAAGTTATAGCTCATTTAGAAAATAATAAGATTTGGAGAAATAAAAATGATAAGTGCAAATAATATAACACTAAGACTTGGTAAGAAAGCTTTGTTTGAAGACGTAAATATTAAATTTACAGAAGGAAATTGCTATGGTCTTATAGGTGCAAATGGTGCAGGAAAATCCACTTTTCTAAAGATTTTATCAGGTCAGATAGATTCTACTAATGGAGAGATAGTAATTACTCCGGGTCAAAGACTTTCTTTTTTGGAACAGGATCATTTTAAGTATGACGAATATACTGTTTTAGATACAGTAATTATGGGTAATAAACGACTGTATGAGATAATGAAGGAAAAAGAAGCCATTTATATGAAAGAAGATTTCACAGACGAAGATGGTATAAAAGCGGCAGAGCTGGAAGGTGAATTTGCAACTATGAATGGTTGGGAAGCTGAAAGTGATGCAGCTAACTTACTTAATGGTTTAGGTGTTTCTACAGAATATCATTATTCTGCAATGAAAGATTTAACCGGTGCTTTAAAAGTTAAAGTCTTATTGGCTAAGGCTCTATTTGGTAATCCTGATATTTTATTACTTGATGAGCCTACAAACCATTTGGATTTAGATGCTATTGCTTGGCTTGAGGAGTTTTTGATTAATTTTGAAAATACAGTAATAGTAGTATCACACGATAGATATTTTTCTTAACAAAGTTTGCACTATGATAGCAGATATAGATTATGGAAAAAAATTCAATTATATGCGGTAACTATGATTTCTGGTATGAATCAAGTCAGCTTATGGTTAAGCAAATGAAAGAAGCTAATCGTAAGAAAGAAGAGAAGATAAAAGAATTGCAAGAATTTATTCAACGTTTCTCTGCTAATGCCTCAAAATCTAAACAAGCTACTTCAAGAAAGAGAGCTTTGGAAAAGATGAGAGCTTGATGATATTAGACCATCATCAAGAAAGTATCCATATATAGATTTCAGACCAAATAGAGAAATAGGAAATGAAGTTTTAACAGTAGAAAATCTCTCAAAGACTATAGATGGTGTTAAGATTTTAGATGATATCAGTTTTGTCTTAAATAGAGAAGATAAGGTTGCCTTAGTTGGACCGAATGAAAGAGCTAAAACAGTTTTATTTAAGATATTAACAGGAGAAATGGAGCCGGATTCAGGTTCATACAAATGGGGACTTACAACTACAACTTCATATTTTCCAAAGGATAATACTAAAGATTTTTCAGGAGAGTCAACTATAGTTGAATGGCTTACAGCTTATTCTGAAGAAAAGGATGCTACTTATGTAAGAGGTTTCCTTGGACGTATGCTTTTTTGCCGGAGAAGATGGAGTAAAGAAAGTAAAAGTTTTATCAGGTGGTGAGAAAGTAAGAGTTATGCTTTCAAAGCTTATGATATCCGGAGCAAATGTTTTGCTACTTGATGAGCCGACTGACCATTTGGATATGGAAAGTATTACAGCACTAAACAATGGTCTTATGAAATTTAACGGTGTCCTAATATTCTCTTCCAGGGATCATCAAGTTGTTCAAACAACCGCAAATAGAATTATGGAAATTATTAACGGTAAATTAGTTGATAAGATTAGTACTTATGATGAGTATTTAGATTCTGATGAAATGGCAAGAAAGAGATTTACTTTCTCTGTATCAGAAGATGAGAGCATGGATGATTAATTAAGTTAGAAAGAATGGTATAGATATGAAAAAATGATTTCTTGGAATGTAAATGGTCTTAGAGCGGCAGTAACAAAGGGCTTTTTTTAGATATATTCAAAGAAATAGATGCAGATATTTTCTGTTTACAAGAAACAAAATTACAAGAAGATCAAATAGACTTGGATTTACCGGGATATTATGATTATTGGAATTATGCACAGAAGAAAGGTTATTCAGGAGTAGCGTTATTTACAAAAAGAAAAGCCTATAAATGTTACTTATGGGCTTGGAATAGAAGAACATGATAAAGAAGGAAGAGTTATTACAGCAGAATTTGAAGATTATTATGTTTTAACCTGCTATACTCCAAACTCACAAAAATGAACTTGCAAGACTTGATTATAGAATGACTTGGGAAGATGCATTTTTGGATTATATAAAAGGTCTTAGTGCAAAAGAAACCTCTTATTTATTGTGGAGATTTGAATGTAGCCTTTTGCGGAGATAGATTTAAAAATCCTAAAACAAATAGAAAAAAATGCAGGATTTACAGATGAAGAAAGAGAAAAAGATGGGTATAGTATTAAATAGTGGTTTTGTAGATACTTTTTAGATATCTATATCCGGAACTGACAGATAAATATTCTTGGTGGTCTTATAGAGCCGGTGCAAGAGCAAGAAATATAGGGTGGCGTATTGACTATTTTTATAGTTTCTGAAAATATAAAAGATAAGATACTTGAAGCTAAGATACATGATGATATAATGGGTTCAGACCATTGTCCTGTTGAAGTGGTTTTAGATATTTAATAGTAAATAAAGTAGTGAGATTATAAGTCCTTTAAGTTTGAAAAAGAAATCTATCTTTCAAATTTAAAGGACTTAGTATTAGAACCAAGGAGCAAGATTTGTTTACTTGTCAAGGGAAATAATGTACAAAAATAATAAGTTTAAATAAGATAATTTTTGCGATAAGCCACTGTATACAGTGGCTTATTATATTGACTAATCTATATATAGTAGTATAATGAGTTTTGTGAACTAGAGAACGTGAAATAAGGTAGGGAAAAATGAGAATAATTAAAAAGAAGCGGTTCAGAGGTAGAATTTGATATAAGTAAGATTATAGCTGCAGTATTTAAAAGCAAATGCAGTTGTTGAAGAAGATAAGAGGCTTAATAAAAAGTCAAATAGATAAAAATAGCAGCCGATGTAGAAAAAAAAGATGTCTTGAAATGAATAGAGCGGTTAATGTTGAAGAGATTCAAGATATGGTAGAAAATCAAATAATGGCTGAAAGAGCCTTTGAAGTGGCAAGAAAATATATAACATATAGATATATACAAAGCTTAAAAAGAAAGAGTAACACTACAGATGAAAAGATTTTATCTTTGATTGAATGTGAGAATGAGGAAGTTAAGCAAGAAAATTCTAATAAAAACCCTACCGTAAGTAGTGTTCAAAGAGATTATATGGCCGGAGAGGTTTCTAAAGATTTGACAGAAAGATTATTGCTTTCTTCTGATATTGTTGAGGCACATAAAGAGGGAATCTTACATTTTCATGATTCGGATTATTTTGCACAGCATATGCATAACTGTGATTTAGTAAACCTAGAGGATATGTTGCAAAATGGAACTGTTATTTCAGGTACTTTTATAGAAAAACCACATAGCTTTTCAACAGCCTGTAATATAGCTACACAGATTATAGCTCAAGTAGCTTCAAGTCAATATGGTGGACAAAGTATTTCTTTGACACATCTTGCTCCTTTTGTTGATATTAGTAGAAAGAAAATCATAGCTGAAGTAGAAGCTGAGATGTATGGCTTGAATGTTAGCGATGAAAGAAAAGAACAGATAGTAGATAAAAGATTGCGTAGAGAGATAAATAAAGGTGTTCAAACTATACAATATCAAGTTGTAACTTTGATGACTACAAATGGTCAAGCTCCATTTATTACTGTTTTTATGTATCTTAATGAGGCAAAAGATGAAAGAGAGAAAGAAGATCTTGCACTTATTATAGAAGAAATGCTTAGTCAGCGTATACAAGGTGTAAAAAATGAGAGTGGAGTGTGGATAACGCCGGCTTTCCCTAAGTTAATATATGTATTGGAGAATGATAATATATTCCCAAATACTAAATACTATCATTTGACAAAGTTAGCTGCCAGATGCTCAGCAAAACGTTTAGTACCTGATTACATATCAGAAAAGAAAATGTTAGAGTATAAGGTGGATAAAAATGGAGAAGGACATTGTTTTACCTGTATGGGTTGTAGAAGTTTTCTTACTCCTTATATAGATGAAAAAGGTAATCCAAAATATTATGGACGTTTTAATCAAGGTGTTGTAACTATAAATTTAGTTGATGTAGCTCTTTCCAGTGGTGGAGATATGGATAGATTTTGGTCTATATTTGATGAAAGACTTAATTTATGTCATAAAGCACTTAGAGCCAGACACGAGAGATTACTTGGAACTCCAAGTGATGTAGCTCCGATATTATGGCAATATGGTGCCTTAGCCAGACTAAAAAAAGGGGAACTTATAGATAAACTTTTATATGGTGGATATTCAACTATAAGTCTAGGCTATGCAGGTCTTTATGAATGTGTTAAATATATGACAGGTCAAAGCCATACCAAAGATAGTGCAAAACCTTTTGCTATACAAGTTATGCAATATATGAATGATAAATGCGATGAGTGGAAAAATAAAGAAAATATAGACTATTCTATATATGGAACACCTTTAGAATCTACCACATACAAGTTTGCAAAGAGTTTACAAAAGAGATTTGGAGTGATAGAGGGTATAACAGATAAGAGTTATATTACTAATTCATATCATGTACATGTTAGCGAACAAATAGATGCATTTACTAAACTTAAATTTGAGAGTGATTTCCAAAAACTTTCTCCGGGTGGAGCTATAAGTTATGTAGAAGTACCTAATATGCAAGATAACATAGAGGCGGTAATATCAGTTCTTAGTTTCATATATGAAAATATTATGTATGCAGAATTAAATACTAAATCAGATTATTGCCAAGCTTGTGGCTATGATGGAGAGATGAAAATAGAAGAAAATGAAGGCAAACTTGAATGGGTTTGTCCAAAATGTAGAAATAAAGATCAAAATAAATTAAATGTAGCTAGAAGAACTTGTGGATATATAGGTACACAATTTTGGAATCAGGGAAGAACACAGGAAATTAGAGATAGAGTAATGCATTTATAAGGTAAAACTATGAATTATGCAGAGATAAAATATAATGATATTGCAAATGGGCTAGGCATTAGGACTAGCCTTTTTGTTTCAGGTTGTAGACACGCATGCAAAGGCTGTTTTAATGAAGTGGCTTGGGACTTTGAATATGGAAAAGTTTTTAATGATGATGTAATAGAAGAAATATTAGTTTCAATAGAACCATATTATATTAGCGGATTAACTTTGCTTGGTGGAGAACCTCTTGATCCTAATAATCAAGAAGAAGTAGCAAAACTTATAAGAAAATTTAGAGAAAAATTTAAAGATAGTAAAAATATATGGTGCTATACAGGGTATATATACGAAGATGATTTCATAAGAGGGGCTAGAGCTTATACGAAGTATACAGATTTTTATATTGAAAAAAATATAGATGTATTGATAGATGGACCATTTATATTAGAATTAAAAAGATATCAGTTTGAAATTTAGAGGTAGTTCAAACCAAAAGAATTATAGAGCTTAATAAGAAAAAAATTAACTTGGTTTTAAATATAATATTCGTTGTCATTATACAGAATACATTGTATAATTGGGGAAAAATAAAGTGTTGCGGAGGTATTATGTTAGATATTAAATTTGTTAGGGAAAATCCTGAAATAGTAAAGCAAAATATTAAAAAAATAAGTTTCAAGATGAGAAACTTACCTTAGTTGATGAAGTTATAGCTTTAGATGAGCAAGCAAGAAAAAAACACAACAAGAAGCAGATGATCTTAGAGCTAAAAAAATAAAATAAGTAAAGACATCGGTGCTTTAATGGCTAAAGGACAAAAAGAAGAGGCGGAAAAAGTAAAATTAGAGGTTTCAAATATCAGTAAAAGACTTGAGGAATTGGAGCCTGTAGAAGTAGATTTAGGGGCAAAAATCAAAAAAATCATGATGATTATACCAAATATAATTGATAAGAGTGTTCCTATAGGTAAAGATGACAGTGAAAATGTAGAAATAGAGAAATTTGGAGAGCCTATAGTGCCTGAGTATGAAATACCTTATCATACGGATATAATGGAAAGGCTTTCAGGTATAGATCTTGATAGTGCCAGAAGGGTAGCAGGAACAGGTTTTTATTATTTGATGGGAGATATAGCCAGATTACATTCAGCCGTAATAAGCTATGCAAGAGATTTTATGATAGATAGAGGTTTTACTTATGTTATACCTCCGTTTATGATACGTTCAGAAGTTGTTACCGGAGTTATGAGTTTTGCAGAAATGGAAGCTATGATGTATAAGATAGAAGGCGAAGACTTATATCTTATAGGAACTTCAGAACATTCTATGATAGGTAAATTTATAGATACCATGAATGAGGAAGCAAGTTTACCTTATACTTTAACCTCTTACTCACCTTGCTTTAGAAAAGAAGTTGGTGCACATGGTATAGAAGAAAGGGGAGTTTATCGTATACATCAATTTGAGAAACAAGAGATGGTTGTTATATGTAAACCTGAAGAGTCTATGCTTTGGTATGACAAATTATGGAAAAATACTGTAGATTTATTTAGAAGTTTAGATATTCCGGTTAGAACTCTTGAATGTTGCTCAGGTGATCTTGCAGATTTAAAAGTAAAAATCTTGTGATGTTGAAGCTTGGTCTCCAAGACAGAAGAAGTACTTTGAGGTAGGAAGTTGTTCTAATTTAGGAGATGCTCAAGCTAGAAGGCTTCGTATAAGAGTTAAAGATGAAAATGGAAATAAATACTTTGCACATACTTTAAATAATACAGTAGTTGCACCACCTCGTATGCTAATAGCTTTTCTTGAAAATAATTTAAATGCTGATGGTAGCATAAATATACCTGTAGCTTTAAGACCATATATGGGTGGAAAGGATAAGATAGGTTAGTGTTTACATTTAATCATTTTAATTTTAATGTGTTTGATTTGGAAAAAAAGTCTAGAGTTTTATGATAAAGCTTTTAGGATTAAAACCGGTTAGAACTAAGAAAGCAGAGGACGGATCCTTTATTTTTAGTATATTTAGGAGATGGAAAAACAAATTTCACTTTAGAACTTACTTGGTTGAGAGATAGAAAAGAAAGATATAATTTAGGAGATTTAGAGTATCATCTTGCTATGGAAACTGAAGATATGGAAGAGGCTCATAAAAAGCATGAGGAACTTGGAGTAATCTGTTATGAAAATCCGGATATGGGGATTTATTTTATATCTGATCCGGACGGATATTGGATAGAAGTAGTACCTAAAAAAGATATGAAATAGACTAAGAGGGGGATTTCAAAATGGAAAAAATAAAAATGAGTATTCCACTTGTAGAAATGGACGGCGATGAGATGACAAGAGTTTTATGGAAACTCATTAAAGAGAATCTTATTTTACCATTCATAGACTTAAAGAGTGAATATTATGATCTTGGCTTAGAGAATAGAGAAGCTACCAAAGATGAAGTAACAGTAGCCAGTGCTATGGCAACTAAGAAGTATGGAGTAGCAGTTAAGTGTGCTACTATTACACCTAATGCAGATAGAGTAAAAGAATATAATCTCACTACTATGTGGAAGAGCCCTAATGGTACCATTAGAGCTATACTGGATGGTACAGTATTTAGAAGTCCTATATTGGTAAAGGGTATTGAACCTTATGTTAAACCTTGGAAGAAGCCTATAACTATAGCTAGACATGCTTATGGTGATGTATACAAAAATTCGGAAATGATAATAGATATGCCCGGTAAGGCAGAACTTGTATTTACAGATGAAAAAGGAAATGAAAGAAGAGAATTAATACATGAATTTACATCTGCCGGAATAATACAAGGTATGCATAATATAGATAATTCCATAGAAAGTTTTGCTCATGCCTGTTTTAAATATGCTATAGATTTAAAACAAGATTTATGGTTTGCTACAAAGGATACTATCTCTAAAAAAATATGATCATACTTTTTAAAGATATTTTTTTAGAGAAATATATGAAAAAAAGAGTATAAGAATAGGTTTGAAAATCTTGGTATAGAATATTTTTTTATACACTTATAGATGATGCAGTGGCCAGAGTAGTAAAAAGTGAGGGTGGTTTTATTTGGGCTTGTAAAAATTATGATGGTGATGTTATGAGTGATATGATTTCATCTGCTTTCGGTTCTCTAGCTATGATGACTTCAGTTTTAGTTTCACTGGACGGTATTTATGAATATGAAGCCGCACATGGAACTATACAAAGACATTACTATAAATATTTAAAAGGTGAAAAAACTTCAAGTAATAGTGTGGCTACTATCTTTGCTTGGTCAGGTGCTCTTAGAAAGAGAGGAGAACTTGATAATAATAAAGCTTTGGTTGATTTTGCGAATAAATTGGAGAAAGCTACTATAGATACAATAGAAAGCGGAAAAATGACAGGAGATTTAGCACAAATATCTACTCTTAAAAATGTAGATATACTTGATAGTGAAGAATTTATATTGGAAATCAGGAAGTCTTTAGAATAAAAAATTAGATTGACTACTAATGCCTACTGTGTTAGTATACTAGAGGTGCTATGCACAAATATCGCCTAAACAAAGGTTTTGGATACTCCAACCTTTATCATTGTTTAAGGTAAGTATAAAAAGGAGAAGAAAAATGATATCTAAGGATAAGAAATCAGAAATTATTAATGCTTATGCAAGAAAGGCCGGAGACACAGGTTCACCGGAAGTTCAAATAGCTATTCTTACAGCTAGAATCGCAGAATTAACAGAGCATTTAAAAGTAAATCAAAAAGACCACCATTCAAGAAGAGGTCTTTTGAAGATGGTTGGTCAGAGAAGAGGACTTCTAGGCTATCTTAAGAAAAAAGATCTTGAGGGTTATAGAGCTCTTATCGAGAAGCTTGGAATCAGAAAGTAAAAGAAGAGGGCGGTATATCCGCCCTTATTTTTTTGTTTAATTAAAATTAAAGACTGAATTTTAATCTTAATATAAGTAATCCGAAGCCACTTATAAGTGCTAAAATTTAGCATTTATAAGTAGTTTTCGGCATAGAATAATTTTAAATTTAGTCTTTAAATTAATATTTAAGGAGATAATATGAGTAAAGAATTTAAAAGTTTTTAGTATGGAACTAGCAGGAAGAACTCTAAGAGTTGATGTGGGTAGAGTAGCGGCACAAGCTAATGGTGCAGCATTTATGCATTATGGAGATACAGTAGTTCTATCTACTGCAACTGCATCTGAGAAGCCAAGAGAAGGTATAGATTTCTTTCCATTATCAGTAGAATATGAAGAGAAGATGTATGCAGTTGGTAAAATACCTGGGGGTTTTAATAAAAGAGAAGGAAAAGCCAGTGAAAATGCCATACTTACATCAAGAGTTATAGATAGACCTATGCGTCCTCTCTTTCCTAAAGATTATAGAAATGATGTAACATTAAATAACTTAGTTATGTCTGTAGATCCGGCGTGTTCGCCTGAACTTACAGCTATGCTTGGTTCAGCCATAGCTGTAGCAATAAGTGATATTCCTTTTGATGGACCTTGTGCTACAACACAAATAGGTTTAATAGATGGAGAATTTATTGTAAATCCTAATGATGCACAAATGTCTGTATCTGATTTAAAACTTACGGTAGCTTCCACTAGAGAAAAAGTTATTATGATAGAGGCCGGAGCAAATGAAGTTCCGGATGATAAGATGATAGAAGCTATATATATGGCAGATGAAGTAAACAAAGAAATTATTAAGTTTATAGATGAGATAGTTCTAGCTGTAGGTAAAAAGAAACATGAATATACAAGTTGTGCGATTCCTGAAGAGCTATTTGTGGCTATAAAGGAGATAGTTCCACCATCTGATATGGAGGAAGCGGTATTTACAGATGAAAAGCAAGTTAGAGAAGAAAATATAAGACTTGTAAGAGAAAAGTTAGAAGAAGCTTTTGCTGAAAATGAAGAATACCTGGCACTTTTACCGGAAGCTTTATATCAATATCAAAAGAAAACTGTTCGTAAGATGATTTTGGTTGATAATAAACGTCCTGATGGTCGTGCATTAACACAGATAAGACCACTTGCAGCAGAAACTGATATAATACCAAGAGTACATGGTTCTGCTATGTTCACACGTGGACAAACACAAATTTGTAATGTAACTACTTTAGCTCCTTTATCAGAAGCTCAAAAGGTAGATGGACTTAATTTGGAAGAAACAATCAAGAGATATATGCATCAATATAATTTCCCTTCTTACTCAGTCGGTGAAACAAAACCAAGTCGTGGACCGGGTAGAAGAGAAATAGGGCATGGTGCTTTAGCAGAGAAAGCTCTAGTTCCCGTACTGCCAAGTGAAGAAGAATTTCCTTATGCAATAAGAACTGTTTCTGAGACTTTTGAGTCAAATGGTTCTACTTCTATGGCTAGTACATGTGCGTCTTGTATGTCTCTTATGGCTGCAGGTGTACCAATAAAGAAGATGGTTGCCGGTATTTCCTGTGGTTTGGTTACGGGAGAAGCTGATGATGATTATGTACTTTTAACAGATATTCAAGGCTTAGAAGATTTCTTTGGAGATATGGACTTTAAGGTAACGGGTACAGATACAGGAATTACCGCCATCCAAATGGATATAAAAATACATGGTTTAACACGTCCTATAGTTGAAGGAGCCATAAGAAGATGTAATGAAGCCAGACAATTTATTATGGAAACTTGTATGAAACCTGCTATAGCAAGCCCTAGAGCTGAATTATCAGAATTTGCACCAAAAATAGAGAGTATAAATATAGATCCTTCTAAGATTGGTGATGTAGTAGGAAAGCAAGGTAAAGTAATTAATAAAATTATAGAGGAAACAGGCGTTAAGATAGATATAACAGATGAGGGTAGAGTTAGCATCTGCGGTACAGATAAGTCTATGATAAATAAGGCTATAAGCATAATAAAGAATATAGTTACAGATTTAGAAGTAGGTATGATATTTACGGGTAAGGTTGTTAGAATTTTGGAATTTGGTGCTTTTGTCGAGATTGCTCCAAATAAAGATGGTATGGTACATATTTCTAAAATAAGTGATGCCAGAGTAAATAAAATAGAAGATGTTGTAAATGTAGGAGATGAAGTAACTGTTAAGGTTATGAAGATAGATACATTTAAGAACAGAGTTGACTTTAGTATGAAGCCAAGTGATATACTGGCTTAATGTTATTGATATAAAAAAAACAAGAAATGGAGGTACATTATGAACGAAGAGATAAGAGTAGAAGAATTAAATAAGATGCTGGAAGCTAAACAGCTTAGGCAACTTAAAGAAACTCTAGGTGAGATGAATGAAGCTGATATAGCTACTTTTATGGAGGACTTGCCTCCCGAAAAGACTGTATTAGTCTTTAGAATGTTGCCGAAAGAACTTGCAACTGATGTATTTGCATTTCTTGAATCTGATCAACAAGAAGATATTATTAATGGTATAACAGATAAAGAAATTAGTAATATCATAGAAGATTTATATGTAGATGATGCTGTTGATATGTTAGAGGAGCTACCTGCCAGTGTTGTTAAGCGTGTTCTTAAGAATGCTACAGCAGATACAAGAAATCTTATTAATGAGTTTTTAAAATATCCGGATAACTCAGCCGGTAGTATAATGACTACTGAGTATATAGGCCTTAGGAAAAACAATGTCTGTAGAGGAGGCATTTGCTTATATAAGAAAGCATGGTGTAGATAAAGAGACTATATATACTTGTTATGTTAGAGATGAGAAGAGAGTTCTTATAGGTGTTGTAACGGTTAAAGACTTACTTATGGCCAGTTATGATGTTCTAATAGAAGACCTCATGGATACAAATGTAATAAAAGCTACTACGACTCAAGATAGAGAAGAGATAGTTGAACTTTTCAATAAGTATGACTTTTTATCTTTACCTGTAGTTGATAATGAAGGTAGATTGGTTGGTATTATAACCGTAGATGATGTCGTTGATGTTATGGAAGAAGAGGCAACTGAAGACTTTGAAAAGATGGCGGCTATGTTACCATCAGAAAAACCTTACTTAAAAACAAGTATATGGGAGTTGTCAAAAAACAGATTACCTTGGTTACTTATTCTTATGTTCAGCTCTATGGTAACCGGTGGTATATTAGGAAGATATGAAGATGCTTTTGCTGTCTTGCCTATATTGGTTACTTTTTGTGCCTATGCTTACAGATACAGGCGGAAATGCAGGTTCTCAATCAGCAACAATGGTAATTCGTGGTATGGCTATAGGTGAAATAGAAGTAAAAGATGCATTGAAAGTTATATGGAAAGAGATAGGAGTAGGTCTTATTTGCGGTTTTGTACTTGCTGCGGCTAATTTTGTAAGGTTATATTTACAATTACATGGCAGACCTATAACAGGAGAAGTTTTAGCCAGTCCTCTTATGATAAGTTTGACAGTAGTTATAAGTGTATTTTTTTACAGTTTTACTTTCAAAAGTTTCAGGTGCGGTATTACCTATAATTGCAGAAAAATTGAAATTAGATCCTGCAATCATGGCATCACCACTTATAACAACTATAGTAGATGCATTCAGTTTAATAATTTATTTTCAAATAGCTGTAGAATTATTACATATAAAATAATTTTTTAAAAGAGTGTATCTAAAGATATGCTCTTTTTTTAGTTAAAAGGAGTAAAATGATAAAAAAATATAGTTTTTGATATGGGCAAAGTCTTATGTGATTATGATGCGAATTTAGTATGTAAACATTATATAAAGGATGATAAGGATATAAAACTTGTAAAAGATGCAATTTTTTTGTATCGTCGGAATGGATACTTTTAGATATGGGTTGTATTTCTGAAGAAAGAGCCTTACAAGCAATGCTTAATAGAATACCTAAGAGGCTTTTGGGAAGAAGCAAGATTATGTATGAGAGATTGGCATCTTTATAATCTTTCTACAATAGAAGAAATGGCCGAGTTAATAACAAAATTAAAAGATAGAGGATATAAACTATATATTTGTTCTAATGCAGCAGCAAGACTGGAAAGTTGTTATAAAAAAATTGTATACCAAATTGGAATTTATTTGATGGAATTTTATTCTCTGCAATAGAGAAAGTTATTAAAGCCACAAAGACAAATTTATGAAATTTTTATTTGAAAAGTTTAATATAAAAAGCAGAAGAAAGTTTTTTTCATAGATGATTTGGATATAAATATAGAGGCAGCTAAGAAACTTGGTATGGATGGATATATATTTGATGGAAATATAGAAAAGTTAGTGGAGATATTAAATATCAAATTGAATGGAGCTTTAAGTTAAATAGGAGAGTAATATGGAATTTATAAAGGAAAACTATAAAGGAATATGTTTATGTATGATTTTAGCAGTACCTGCTTGGATACTGGGAAAAATATTTTTCAAATTATCAGTAGTCCGGTATTAGCTATTTTTATTTGGAATGATTCTCAATATTTTTTTATAAAGAGGAGAGAGACTTATGATAAAGGAATAAAATTTGTTTCAAAGAAAATATTACAATGGGCAGTAGTGCTTTTTAGGTTTTGGTTTAAATTTAAGTGTAGTTTTAAAAAACAGGTAAAGAATCTCTACCTATAATTTTTATGTACTATAAGTATTTCATTGATAATAGCTTTTGTTTTACAAAAAGCTTGTAAAAACTACCATCAAATATGGCTACTTTAGTAGGTGTAGGTTCATCTATTTGTGGTGGTTCAGCTATTGCGGCAACAGCTCCTGTAATAGGTGCTGATGATGAAGAGATAGCTACAGCTATTTCAGTAATTTTCTTTTTCAATATTATAGCTGCGATTATTTTTCCCTATACTTGGAAAAAAATAATCGGCTTTGATACAAGTTCAGGTGAAGCTTTTGGTATTTTTGCAGGTTCAGCTGTAAATGATACATCATCAGTAACTGCAGTTGCTTCTACTTGGGATAGTATGTGGAATTTAGGGACAGCTACTTTGGATAAGGCAGTTACAGTTAAACTAACAAGAACTTTAGCAATAATTCCTATAACTCTGATTCTATCTATATATAAATCAAGTAAAAGCGCAAGTGAAAGTTCTAAATATAATATGAGAAGTATATTTCCATTTTTTTATAATATATTTTTATATTGGCTTTTTTAATAACTACTGTAGCACTTAGAGTCGGGGTAGAAAGTTCAGTATTTGTACCTATAAAAAAACTTTGAGTAAATTCTTCATAGTATTAGCTATGTCAGCTATAGGTTTAAATTCAAATATAGTTAAATTGGTTAAAAAAATGGTGGTAAAACTTTATTTTTTTAGGTCTAGCATGTTGGTTTTGGTATAAGTATTACTTGCTTATTTTTTTACAAAATATATTAGGGATGATTTAGAATATTTGTTCACAAAAAAATTTAATAAAGAAAATCTAGAAAAATCAGTTCGAGAAATGCTATGATATACATATATGAATATATTAGGAGATTATTATGGATAAGATAAATACAAGAAAAAAATTTAATAGATAATGCTAAAAAGAAGATTTGCGACTAAGGAGTTTGATCCTAGCAAGAATATAGAAAAAGAAGATTGGTATACTATACTTGAAGTGGCTAGATTATCAGCAAGCTCTTTCGGATATGAACCATGGAAAAATTATATCAGTAGATAATAAAAAAATTAGAGAAGAATTAAAAGATTTTTACGTGGGGTGCAAGTAGTAAATTAGATGCCACAGATAAGTTTATTATAGTTTTGGCAAGAAAAGATGTAAGGTTTGATAGTGAGCATGTTAAAAAGATAACAACAGAAGTTTATGGTAGAGAATATGATAGTAATTCTGCACGCTCACAATTATTTAAAAACATTTCAAGAGATACATTTTGATTTAAATGATGAAAGAAAAAAAATTTTGATTGGGCCTGTAAACAAACATATATAATGATGGCAAATATGATGAATGCAGCTATTCAATTAGGTATAGATACTTGTCCTATAGAGGGTTTTGATAGAGAAAAAAAGCAGAAGAATATTTAGAGAAAAAAAGGCTTATATTGACAGAAAAAAATGGGGAGTTTCCTATATGCTTTGTTTTGGATATAAAGCTATGGATGTTCCTGAAAAAAATTTAGACAAAAAAATTAGAAGATATATATACAGAGATTTAACTATACTAAATTGGATAAATTTATAATTTAAAGTCTATATGTTATACATAGGAAATTTAATAGATTATAAACTAAAAAGTATAGTTAAAGTTTTTTTATCAAAAAAATATGTTTATCTACTTTAGAATAACATATATTTTAATATTATTCTTATTATGGAGAGATTATGAAAAAAATGAATATATAAAGATAAGAGGAGCAAAGGAGCATAATTTAAAAGATGTATCCCTTGATATACCTAGAGATAAGCTTGTTGTTCTCACCGGTTTATCGGGTTCGGGTAAATCCTCTTTAGCTTTTGATACTATATATGCAGAAGGTCAAAGACGATATATGGAATCTTTATCATCTTATGCAAGAATGTTTCTGGGACAAGTAGAAAAACCGGATGTAGAAAGTATAGAGGGACTGTCTCCTGCTATTTCTATAGACCAAAAATCTACAAATAGGAATCCACGTTCTACAGTGGGTACAGTTACAGAAATTTATGATTATATGCGTCTTTTATATGCACGTGTAGGGTATACCGCATTGTCCTAAATGCGGAAAAGCTATACATAAGCAAAGTATAGACCAAATGGTTGATAGAGTTATGCTATTACCTGAGAAAACGAAGTTTCAGATATTAGCACCTATAGTTAAAGGTAAAAAAGGTAGACATGAAAAGGTACTTGCAAGTGCAAAGAAAAGTGGTTATGTAAGAGTCATAATAGATGGTAATGTGTATGAGTTATCTGAAGATATAGAACTTGATAAAAATATAAAGCATAGTATAGATATAGTTATAGATAGACTTGTTATTAAAGAAGGTATAGAAAGAAGATTAACAGACTCATTGGAAGCTGCTTTAGGCTTAGGGGAAGGATATGCAAATATTGATGTAATAGATAAGGAAGTAATTAAATTTTCTCAAAATTTTGCTTGTCCTGATTGTGGAATTTCTATAGATGAAGTAGAACCTAGAACTTTCTCTTTTAATAATCCTTTTGGTGCTTGCCCTGATTGTGTAGGTCTTGGCTATACTATGGAGTTTGATGAGGAACTTATGATACCTGATAAGAGCCTCAGTATAAATGAAGGTGCTATTATAGCCATGGGTTGGCAAAGCTGTAATGATAAAAAAAGCTTTACAAATGCAGTTCTTCGTGGTCTTTGTGAAAAGTTTGATTTTGACTTAGATACACCATTTGAAAAATATCCTAAAAAAATACAAGATATAATTTTATATGGAACAGATAAAGAAATAAATGTTTCATATGAAAGTCAAAGAGGAAAAAGGAATATATCCTGTAGTATTCGAGGGTTTAATAAAAAATGTTGAAAGACGTTATAAAGAAACTTATTCAGATAGTGCAAAAGCTGAATATGAACAATTCATGAGGATTAAATCTTGTAAATCATGTGGAGGTAAAAGATTAAAGAAAGAAGCTCTTGCAGTTACATTAGGAGATAAGAATATTTATGATGCCACTGACATGTCTACACTTAAATTTAGAAAATTTATAGATGAACTTGAGCTTGATGAGATGCAAAAAGCTATAGGATCTTTAATTTTAAAAGAAATTAGAGCTAGAGTAAGTTTTCTTATAGATGTAGGTCTTGATTATCTTAGCCTTAGCAGAAATACGGGTACTCTTAGCGGTGGTGAAGCACAAAGAATACGACTAGCCACTCAAATAGGTTCCGGTTTACAAGGTGTTGCTTATATATTAGATGAACCAAGTATAGGTTTACATCAAAGAGATAATGATAAGTTGCTTGCAACATTGAAGCATCTAAGAGATATAGGAAATTCTGTTATAGTAGTAGAGCATGATGAAGATACTATGATGGAAGCTGATTATATAGTAGATATAGGTCCGGGAGCAGGTGAACACGGTGGTAGAGTTATAGCCACAGGTACGGCTAAGGAAATTATGGAAAATGAAAAATTCTATTACGGGTAAGTATTTATCCGGAAAAATTAAAATAGAAGTTCCAAGAGAGCGTAGAAAGCCAAGTGGATTTATAAAAGTAAAAAGGAGCCGCACATAATAATTTAAAAAAAATATAAATGTAGATTTTTCCACTAGGAATTATGACTTGTGTTACCGGTGTTTCAGGTTCGGGAAAAATCTTCTTTAGTAAATGAGATTTTTATATAAGGCACTCGCAAAGAAATTAAATAAAAAGTAATCTTATAGCAGGTAAATACAAAACGATAGAAGGTTTAGAACAACTGGATAAGATTATTGCAATAGATCAGTCGCCTATAGGAAGAACTCCACGTTCAAATCCGGCAACATATACCGGCGTATTTGATATGATAAGAGATTTGTTTGCATCTACCGTAGATGCAAAAGCTAAAGGATATACAAAAAGGCAGATTTAGCTTTAATGTAAAAGGTGGACGTTGTGAATCTTGTAGTGGAGATGGTATTATTAAGATAGAGATGCATTTTTTGCCGGACGTATATGTTCCTTGTGAAGTTTGTGCCGGTAAAAGATACAATAGAGAAACCCTTGATGTTAAATATAAAGGAAAATCTATTTATGATATACTTGAGATGACAGTTGAAGAAGCTTTAGAATTTTTCAAACATATACCAACTATACAAAGAAAAAAATACAGACCTTATACGATGTCGGTTTATCTTATATAAAATTAGGTCAACCAAGTACACAGTTAAGCGGTGGAGAAGCACAACGTATAAAACTTGCTACTGAACTTTCTAAAAGGGGTACGGGAAAAACAATCTATATACTTGATGAACCTACAACAGGTTTGCATTTTGCTGATGTACATAAATTAGTAGATATATTAAGACGTCTTTGCGATAGTGGAAATACAGTTATAGTAATAGAGCATAATCTGGATGTTATTAAAACAGCTGATTACATAATTGATATAGGACCTGAAGGTGGAGATGGTGGTGGTACAGTAGTAGCTGCCGGAACTCCGGAAGAAATTATAAAAGTGGAAAATTCATATACCGGAAAGTATGTAAAAAAGTATCTTGAAGTATAGCTGAATATAAAGTTTATACGGTATATGGCAGTATATAACATACTGCACAATCCCATAAGAAATTTTTTTAATAATAGTATAAATTAAATTTGAATTTTTATTATGAGGTAGACAATATGTTTTTATGATGTAAGAAAAGAAGGTTTAGATGCATCTACTGTAAAAAAATAATAGCCATAATAGCTATGACAGTAGACCATCTTACATGGCTTTTTATTTCGGGTTTGCAAAAAAAGAGTGGTATATTTTTATTTTTTTGCATGCTATAGGAAGACTAACTGCACCTATTATGTGGTGTTTTATAGCTGAAGGTTCTTACTATACTAAAAAAATTTTTAAAAAAAATATATTAAGATTATTTATATTTGCCTTTATTTCACATTTTGCCTTTACTTTCTGTTTTGGTTTAAATCCCATACCTTTTTAGTGGAGGTATATTTAATCAAACCAGCGTGATGTGGTCTTTAGCCCTAGGTGCTACCTTAATATATATTTTTAAATAAGTATAAAGTCGGCTTTTTTTACCTAGCTTATTACTTATTTTTATTAGTAGATTTACTTAGTTTTTCCTGCAGATTGGTCATGTATTGCTTGTATATTACCTTTTTTTCTTATATATACATAGAGATAATTTTTAAAAAAAGCAAATATTAGACTACATTATCTTCGTTGGAATTTATATTATAGTATATTTTTATATTTATAGATAAGACATATGCTATTTTTACAGTTATGTACTCTCTTGAGCTTGCCTATATTAGGCTTATATAATGGTAAAGTGGGTAGAAATAAAAAAATATGAAATGGGGATTTTTATATTTATTATCCGGCACATATGATAATAATAGGAATTTTACGTTTGATATTATATGGAAATATAAATATTTTTGTTTTAAGATCATAAGTTAATTGCATTTCATTTTTCATATAAGATAGCTCATAAGTCTTTAAAGAAAATATGGTGAAAGTGAAAAATGTATTTATTAAAAATCAAGTTATTACATTTATGTAAGATTAATAAGTAGGCTAAGTTTAGACTTGCTGAATTATTGTGTAGTGCAAATATAAAAAGTATATGATATAATTGTACCCTATAGTATATATAGTTAGTTAAGTGGAGGATAAGGTTTTTGAACTTAAAGCAGGAGTTAATTATTGTTATTGATTTTGGTGGACAATATAATCAATTAGTAGCAAGAAGAGTTAGAGAGAATAATGTTTATTGTGAAATCTATTCATATAAAACAGATATTAGTATAATAAAAGAAAAAAATCCTAAAGGTATAATACTTACAGGTGGTCCTAACAGTTGTTACGAGGAAGGAGCACCTACTTATACAATAGAATTATTTGAACTTGGAATACCTGTTTTAGGTCTTTGTTATGGTGCTCAACTTATGAGTCATATTTTAGGTGGAGAAGTAAAAAAAGCTGATGTTAGGGAATATGGAAAGACAGAAGTTATAATAGACAAGAAAGATTCTAAAATTTTTGAAGATGTTGTTTCTCCAACTATATGCTGGATGAGTCATTTTGATTATGTAGCTAAGTTAGCACCAAATTTTGAGATAAGTGCACATACAAAAGATTGTCCTGTAGCAGCTTTTGAAGATGAGAATAAAAAATTATATGGTATACAGTATCATCCTGAAGTATTACATACGGTAGAAGGAACAAGGATGCTTGGAAATTTTGTAAGAAATGTATGTAAATGTGAATGTAATTGGAAGATGGATGCCTTTGTTGAAACAGAGGTAGCTAAGATAAGAGAAAAAGTTGGAACCGGAAAAGTCCTTTGTGCTTTGTCAGGTGGTGTAGATTCTTCTGTAGCGGCAGTTTTACTTAGTAAAGCTATAGGCGAGCAGCTTACTTGTGTATTTGTAGACCATGGTTTGCTTCGTAAAGATGAAGGAGATGAAGTTGAGGCGGTATTTGGACCTAAAGGACCATATAAACTTAATTTTATCAGAGTTAATGCTAAGGAAAGATTTTATTCAAAGTTAGCAGGAGTATCAGAGCCTGAATCAAAACGTAAGATAATAGGTGAGGAGTTTATTAGAGTATTTGAAGAAGAAGCTAAAAAAATAGGTAGGGTTGATTTTCTTGTTCAAGGAACTATTTATCCGGATGTAGTAGAAAGTGGTCTTGGTGGTGAAAGTGTTGTAATTAAATCTCACCATAATGTAGGAGGTTTGCCTGATTATGTTGATTTCAAAGAAATAATAGAACCTTTAAGAGATTTATTTAAAGATGAAGTAAGAAAAGCAGGTCTTGAATTGGGTATTCCTGAAAAACTGGTATTTCGTCAACCATTTCGGGTCCCGGACTTGGAATACGTATTATAGGTGAAGTTACGGCTGAAAAAGTACAAATAGTTCAAGAGGCAGATGCTATTTATAGGGAAGAGATTGCAAAAGCCGGTTTGGATAGAAGTATAGGTCAATATTTTGCAGCTCTTACGAATATGAGAAGTGTTGGGGTCATGGGAGATTATAGAACTTATGATTATGCCATAGCTTTTAAGAGCTGTAAATACTATAGATTTTTATGACTGCTGAGGCTGCCGAGTTACCTTGGGAAGTACTACAGAAAGTAACTAGTAGAATAATCAATGAAGTAAGTCATGTTAATAGAGTTATGTATGATATAACAAGTAAGCCACCGGGAACGATAGAGTTGGAGTAGCAGTAACAAAAAAACGTTACTATTACATAACAGTTGAAAATGCTGGGTTTTAGCGATTTGAAAGCGTAAAACTGCTTTAGTGATACTATTTTGATACTAAAAAGCTGAAAAAGTAGGTTCAAAAGGGAGTTGTTGAATTGAGCGAGTTTGCGAGCGATACTTATTGACCGAAGGGCAATAAGGTAAGTAATTTATTTATAAAGCCTTCCATCATTCTGGTGGGAGGCTTTTGTGGAAAATTATTGGATTTACAAGAGGAGTTATTGCAGAATGAATATATTTGATTTTTTTAAAGTCTGAGAAAAAAATCTGATAAAATCGAAGAGTTTAAATCAAAAAAATAATAGATATAAAGATAAATTTAATAGATATAGATTTTTTTAATGAAAAAAATAATAGTCATGAAAATATTTTTGGTTGCAACATACTTAATAGCTATTATTGTTGAATACTTAAATTATAGTGAAGCTGTCCAATCTTTGGAATATGAGCATAATCCACAAAAAAATTCTTTGTTGGAAGAGATTTATAGAGAAATTGAGAGATGTTTGTACTTGGATCATAATATTTTTTTATATTTGATAAAATTTACGATGAAGATAAGAAATATTACAATAGCAATGACATAGTTGATGAAACGCCATTAGAAATTGATATTAATAAATTTCCAATTTTACTTAATCCGTGGAATGGTATTAGAATAGTTGATAATTTACTAAGTATAAATGAAAGTAATATTTTTGATGGATTATCTCACAGTCAGAATGTTCAAAATTATTTCTTGTATCCGATGGATTTGATTATTTGCGATGGCGGAAATCACTCACAGTTTGCAGCGAGGTTTAAAAAAATCAAGGAAAGACAATTATTAAAGAAATACATGATTACTCTCTTCTTTATACCAAAATTGAGTTCGATGGAGTAAATTATATCTCTAAGGAGGATAACTCAATAATAAAAATTAAGGTATGACGAAGAAGTAGTTTTTTTATTCAGGCGTGATTTTTTTGAGTTAGTAAGATATCTATTTGATAGTAAATACTACAGGTTAACTTTTTTTCTCAAAAGGACATAAATAATATAATTTTTTTAGATAAATAATCTAATATATACTAAACAAAGCACATAACTTTAAGACCTAAAAAAATCTTTCAGCTATGTGCTTTTTATATGCTTATTTTTATATCAGGTGGAACTTTTGCTCCGATACCGCTTTTTATAGAATTTCACATTGCTTTCCTCAAAGGGAACATAATCTTTTTCAGGCTGTCAGGATAGTTAGCTTTCCAATCCTGCAAGGCTTCTTTCGTAATTTCATTATTCTCATATTTTTTTCCTTCATTTTTTTGCCATTGTTCAAGCATACCTCTAATTCTCAGAATGGCTTCACTACCAAAATAGATACCTGTGGTAGTATATTCAGGATCTTCATCATTTACAATAACAGGTCTTATATTGACTTCAATGCTGTCATTCAGCTTAAAACAAAAAAATCTCATTAAATCGTGTTCTGTGTAGGGATAATCAGGTTCTTTCAAATATTCTTTGTTTAAATGCAGTGCAGCGGAAATTTTTTTCCAAGACATCGTCTTTAGGAGTACGAATATCAAGTTCGTATTGTCTTATTCTCACATCATCTAAATGGATTCCGTCTCCCTAATGCTTTTGAGTAATTCTCCTTAGTTCACGGAATTTCTTTATCAATTTACCCAAACTCAATTTAAATACCTCATTAGGAACAAATTTGTTTCTCTTTTAATAATATAATCGAAAAATAGACAAAAAAATAATAAAAAAAGATTTTTATAAGTTATAAAAATAAAAGTGTCAGTATTAGCAAGATAAAGATAAATAGAATTAGATAAAAAGAAATAAAAAAAGACATCAGGCAAGAAATATGTTATCGTAAAGGTTGCGAAAACAAAACGAAAGGAATTTATTGTCCGATGCAAGTAAAAGTATACCAAAAAAAGAAGAAAAGGTAAACATCTAACAGAGGTAGAAAGAGCTAAAATAGAGACTTTATTAAAAGAAAAAAGAACAAAAATCATATATAGCAAAAAGAAATAGGAGTAAGTGAGTACAACATAGTCAAGTAAATGGACACACTTTTTTTAAATATATTTTACAGAAAGACAGAATTATTCCTGCCTTTCCATGTAAAAACTATTCTATTTCACTCGGAGTGTAATTTCTTCTAAGTGAAGAGTGAGGGCGTTTCAAGTTGTACCGATTTATGTATTCAAAGTAGCATAGGCGTAGTTCACCCTGATTGCGAAAAGATTTACGCTTAATACATTCTCTATTCATATGTCGGAAGAAGCTTTCGTAGCATATATTGTCATATGGATAGTCTTTCTTAGAGAAGGACTGAACAACATTACATCTTTCTAATATTTATCTAAAAGTAAAGGCGGTGTATTCAGAACCACTATCTGAATGAAAGAGTACATATTTAGGTTCACCTCTATCGAAATAGGCCTTTTTAAAAGCTCTCATAGTTAAATTTACATCATCGCAATTAGAAATACTCCAGCCGATGATTTTCATTGAAAATAAATCCATTACAACACAAAGGTAATGGAAAGAGCCATTGACATTGATATAAGTAAAATCACTTGCCAGGACAGAGTTGGGCAAGAAGGATTGGACTGTTGGTTGAGATGATTGAAGCAGTTAGCATTTTCCTTATGAGTGTGCTTCCATTTGGATTTCTCTGTGGAACGCTTTGGAAGATTCATAGTATTTATCAGTCGGTACACTATTCCGAGGCTGATGCTAATGCCATAATCCTGTTCTAAAACACGACGAATTTTGTAAGTACCTAGAGAATTATCATAGTCAGAATAAATTTGTAATATGTGCTTTCTAATGACTTGATTTTTACAGGTGCGAGAAGCAGGTTTTGAGTAAAGATGTTTGTAATAAGTGCTTCGATTAATTTTTAGAACTCGACAAAGGGTTTTAATAGTGTATTGGGGTTGTAACTTGTAAATAGCATTTAATCGTTGTTTGAGTGTGGCGTGAATATGGCAATTGCTTTTTTAATATTTGATTTTTCTTCTTCAAGTTGAGCCATACGCTTTTTGAAGTTCTTTGACTTGTTTAGCAGTAAGAAATTCTCCGTTGTCTGTTTCCATGGTTGAGTACGGTTTAATCCATTTTGTGAGTGCTGATTGTGATATGCCATATTCTTTGATAAGTGAAGCTTGTGTTTTACCGTTGTGGTAAAGTTGTACGAGAGTTCGTTTGAAATCCTCGTCATAGTGATTTTTTGTGGATATAAAGATATTTCCTTGTTATGTCTAATATAATAGTATATCTGTTTCTTTTTATGTGTCCACTTTCATAAGTATAATACAAGTATATTATTTTTAAAAACGGAAAAAAATCAGCAGAGATTTACTGGAGTGAAAACCATAGGGACTAATTATACAGAAGCAAAAATATGAAATAAAGATAAAGAAATAGGGGATATCATCGATATTAACAAAAACGAAAAATCAAAGTCAAGCAAAGGCTATGAACATTGGGTAACAAAACATAATCTTAAAACAGCAGCGTCTACGCTTGTTGAAATCAGGAATAAAAGTTTTAATTCAATTGAAGAATTAGAGCGTGGTATCAGCTGGATCTCCATTGAAAAAGAACGAGTCGAAACGAGAATTTGATAAGCTGTCATTGGAACAAAAAGAGGATAAAGGAAGTAGTAAAAGCATATTCAAATCTGTATAAGTAAAAAGAGAGTATTATGAAGGTTATAGCAAAAAAATCCGAACGATAAAATTTATATTATAATGAATAGAAAAGATGTAGAATCTTATCAGAAGTCTTATGAGGAAATAGATATTTTTCCTTAAGAAATTTCCGTACCTGAGGCATGTTGTAGCAGGAGAGTTAAAGACAAAATCAGGCAAAAAAATCTTTTTCGGGAAATTAAACGAGCATTCTAAAGAATTATAAGCTGAACAAGAGTAATAATCAAGAAGCATAATTCATTAATAACAGAGTATGAAGAGTTGGAATATTTGAAAAAAATAATATGAATGAATATATAGGTAATGAAAAAAACTTCAGAAATTAAACAAAAAAAGGTAAAAAAATAGAGAGAATGAAAGATAAAACTGGATTTTTATTTTAAAAAGAAAATATGCTATAGTATTATATAAGATTTCTGTAGCGAACAAATAGGAAAGAGGAAGAAAAGATGTATAAATCGATTGATTTATTTGCAGGATTGGAGGAATAAGGCTTGGCTTTGAACAGGCATTCAAAGATGATATAAAAAAACAGTTTTTGTAAGTGAATGGGATGAAAAAAAGCGGTAGAAACTTATAAAGCAAATTTTAATGAGGGGTTGAATGTAGCCGGGGATATAACTAAAGTTGATGAGAAAGATATTCCGGATCACGATATATTGCTTGCCGGCTTTCCGTGTCAGGCGTTTTCCCTTGCAGGACATAAAAAGAGGGTTCGAGGATGCGAGAGGGACATTGTTCTTTGATGTTGCAAGGATTATAAAGGAACATAAACCGAAAAATTGTATTTTTGTGAGAATGTCAAAAACCTTGTCAACCATGATAGAGGGCGTACATTTCAGGTGATAAGAAATATTTTGGAAGAATTGGGATATGCGGTGTTTTATCAAGTTTTGAATAGTAAGGATTTCGGAGTTCCTCAAAACAGAGAAAGGATATATATTGTAGCATTCAGGAATGACATAGCACCTTCGAATTTTGAATTCCCAGGGAAAACCGATGATACAAAAGTTATAAAAGATATTGTTGAAGAAAAGGAAGTGTCCTCAAAATATTATTTATCTACAGCTTATCTGGCATCGTTAAAAAGACACAAAGAGAGGCATGTTTCAAAAAGGAAACGGCTTCGGATATGAAATCAGAGAAGCGACTTCCGTAGCGGAGCTATTGTTTGCGGAGGAATGGGAAGAGAGAGAAATCTTATCGTAGATGAGCGTTTGAAGGACTTTACTCCGGTTACTCATATTAAAGGTGAGGTTAATCGGGAATACATTCGTAAAATGACTCCGAGAGAATGGGCAAGACTTCAGGGTTTTCCCGATGAATTCAAATTGCCGGTTGCGGATACACACTTATATAAACAGTTCGGAAATTCTGTAACGGTTCCTGTCATACGTGCAATTGCCGAACAGATCAAATCGTACCTTGAAAAGGAAAAGCCGGAAATGAAACCAAGAGAGGAATCATATAAACAGATTGCTATTGCGTGGAGGTAGTGTTAATGCTTACGGGAAATAAAGGAGAATGGTCGGAAATATATGTTTTTATTAAGACTTTTGGCTAACGGAAAGATATATGCAGCCGACAGTGAATTGAATAAATTGGAGAATGTGTACTTTCCTATCATTAAGATAATAAGAGAAGAGAATAAAGGTGAAATCAAGGAATATGCTACAGGAGAGATTATATCCATATACATTAACGGTTCCAAAGTGAAAGAATTACCTGCGACCGAGTTTGAAATGCAGTCCGAACTTCTGTTAAATGAAATCAACTCTAAAACTTCAAAAGGAGCATTTTTCTGTAGAAAAACACAGAATTTTATGGATGAAATTTTTGTGCTATAAGTTGTCGGCACCTGCAACGAACAAGAGCGATATTACAATAAAAAAATAATCGATATAAATACCGGATACAGCCCTACGGTAGGGTTTTCCATAAAATCGGAATTGGGATCTTCCCCTACTCTGTTAAATGCCGGAAAAACCACAAACTTTATTTATAAAATCATCCACAGTTATCCCGACTTGGTTCTAGAAGCAAATGAAATATATATCGTATCGGCGGGTAAAAAAATCACACGGATGTTAGAGGACGTATCAATAAAATCATTGATGAAAACGGGCAATTGGAATATTGGAAAATGAATAATCAGACTTTTAGCGATAATTTGGTATTGATTGACAGCAATATGGACAGAATTATAGCTGAAACTCTTTTGTATTTCTATAGGGACGGGATCAGCAATTGCGATGAAATGGTTGAAAAACTTGAACAGGAAAATCCTATGAACTACGGGAATGTCAACGCTTATAGGTATAAATTCAAGAAGTTCCTGATCGCCGTAGCATTGGGAATGAAGCCTGCTACAGTTTGGGACGGAGTGGATGAAGCAACAGGAGGATATATTGTCGTAACGAAAGAAGGTAATGTTCTTGCATATCATATATACAACAGAAATTATTTTTGAAGAATATTTGCTGAAGAATACAAAAATATGAGACAGCGTCCACTTCAAGGCATGGTTTTGGAGAAATATACAGTGAGAATGGGGAAGATTTTATTAACTTGAATTTGCAAGTGAGATTCAGATAATGAAGAAAAAGAAGTCTATGAACAGAAGTGAAAACATGGCAAGAGTTAAAAGCAAAAACACAAAGCCTGAAATTTTTTTGAGAAAACTTTTATGGCATAAGGGGTTCAGATATAGGGTGAATTATAAGAATTTACCGGGAAGCCCCGATATCTATTTGCCTAAACATAAGACGGCTATTTTTATAAACGGTTGCTTTTTGGCACATGCATGAAAAATTGCAGGTATTCATCCATTCCTAAAAACAATCATGATTTTTTTGGAAAAACAAACTTGAAGGGAATATTGAAAGAGATAAGCAAAACTACATCAAACTTGAAAAACATGGGCATTAAAGTAATCGTTGCTTGGGGTTGTGAAATTAAACGGATGATGAAAGATGAAATAATTGCTACGGAGAAAGTAGATAGTCTTGTACATGAGATTATGAAATAGTAATAAGAAAACTATTTGATTTTGTGTATAGTGATGTAAATGATTTGAACCATAATAACATCTTTGAGTTGGATGGAATCATATTTAGAGAGCTGTGCTTTAGGAAAAGTTTAAGGAGTTTAACACACCAGAGGAAGTAGGCAAATGGGTATATGTAAGTTTTTCCAGGTACTGTTATATGACAGTCTGATTTTAATAAGGTGGATATTACGAGATTAACTCGACTGTGTTGCAGTGATTAAGTGTGACTTATTAATATATTGTATTGGTATGATAATGAGGAGTTAAGCTGATTTTTATATATGAAATTATTCAAAATCTATAAGAGGAGGAGAAAAGTGTGGATGTAGAAGCTATAAAAGAAATTTGTAAGAACAAGTGGACAGCGGGATTTGAAATAGATGCAAGGACACGGGCTGCGTTAGACAAATTTGATATTTGGATATCTCAAATACCTGATGAATACAAAGAACTAAGCCTTATTTTAATTCAAAATCTTGAATATTACCCTCAGAAGCTAACAAACAAATTGTTAATAGAACTACATAACAAGTTGATAGAGTTGTCAACTATTAGTGATGATAATACCATATATGTATATATAAAAATCTAAAGATGGGAAGACGAATAGCTCTAATGATTATTGGACAATGTATAAACTCTTGAATAATCTTAATCGTGAAATTTGTTATGAGAATATAAATGCAATTAATAATTGTCAATGGGGCTATGTGGAGAATATAGTATTTATTGACGATTTCAGTGGTACTGGCCAAAGCTTTATCAAAGAATTAAAGAAAAGTGAAGCTCGTTATTGTGGAAAGAATATATACTTTGTTATAATTTGCATAATGGAAGATGCAAAAACAAAAAAATAAAAAGATTATTCGCAGAAGAAAAAAATATTAATATAGTTCCAATTTGTTCTTATATGCAAAAAGAAAAACTTTTTACAAGAGATTTGTTTAAGAATAATGAGAATGCAAAAAAATCTTCTACTAATGTTGACAGAATATTTGAAAATACCCGAACAAGAATTTCCTTTGGGCTTTGGTGAATCAGAATCGTTGGTTGCTTTTTCATAATAACACTCCGAACAATACACTTTCGGTTATCAGGTATGATAGCAAAGAATATACTTCGTTGTTTCCGCGGAGGCATGATAGAAAACCTTCATGGTATAGCATGAAATCAGAAAAAAACGCAGAAAAAAACTGCAAACTATAATAATAAATCCGTATAGGGGAAGGGAGAATTTAATGGACAATTACCGTAAACAATTGACATTACTCTATTTCAAAACATCAGGTAATGAATATGATTTATCAGAACTAATGCGGTTATTAGGATTACGACAAAAATCAATTGGATTTGATTTTATTAGAACTAAAAAAATGATGGGTTTATTTGTATCAATAACTATGAAATTGAAATTACTGAAAAAGGAATTCTACATCTTATTTCACATAATATTAACAGTAATGCAGACAATAGTATAAAATACTCGCTTAACAATATTGTGGTTGAAAATTTGATGCAACTGAATGAACCTTATGTGCCTAAAAAGGTTTTTTTAACTAAAAATATAGAATGAATAATAGTTGCATGGAATAGAAGTGAATGACAAGTTGTCATTCTTTGTAAAAATATATCTTTGTTTCATAGGATGATTCTTTCAAATAAATAATCATCCTATGAAACCGTTGGAATTGCAACGGTTTCATGTTTCAATAACAGAATTAGTATTTCATGTTTCAATAACAGAATCAGTATTTCATGCAATTATTATAAAATGCACTAATAGAAGGCGAAAAGCAAGTTGCTTTTTCACAGTTGTAAAAATATCTTTGTAGTACAGTGGTTAAATACAAAGCATTTAACCACTGTAAACAATTGGAATCGTAACTGTTTACAGTGATACTGCAAGCAATATCACTGTATGTTAATGACAGAATTAGTATTAGTGTACCTTTTTAAAGGAGAATGCCATGGAAAATTATATTTATAGGCTTAAAATATTATTAAAAAAAATCTGGATACGGCAAGCATTATGCAGAAAAAAATGTGTTGAGTATGCAAATCGATTAATTGAAAATAATCTACCCGTCATATTTGATATACAGCATTTTTCACTAGTTAGTGGTGCACCAAAAGAACTAATAAGAAAAATGCTGTTTGCAGATTCAAAATTTTATTCGCTGGCTCGGATACCCAAAAAAAATCAGGAGGACTAAGAGAATTGCATATTCCTTCGGCAGAATTGAAATATTTACAACGCTGGATTTTAGATAATATTCTTAGTAGAATTCATGTTTCTCAGTTTGCAATGGGATTTTGCAATAACAAATCAATCGTAGATAATGCCAAAATGCATATTGGTCATGAGTGCGTTTTTAAATATGGACATTAAAGATTTTTTTCCATTCAATTACATTTAAAAATGGTTTTTTTAGAATTTTTTTGCATACTATGGGTATACGAAAGAATTATCATTTGTATTCGCTAAACTATGCACATATGAAGATGTATTGCCACAAGGATCTCCGGCAAGTCCATGTATTTCTAATATAATCAGTTTAAGAATAGACAAAAGACTTTCGCTAATAGCAGAAAAATATCAAGCTTGTTATTCAAGATATGCGGATGATATAACCTTTTTCGGGAAATAGAGGAATAAAAAAAGTTAATAGAAATCACTTCCAATGTACTAGAAGAAGAAGGATTTTCTTTAAACAATAAAAAAACAAGAATGCAATTTTCGCACCAACGCCAAGAAGTTACTGGATTAACTATCAATGGTGGTATGGTTAGAGTGAATAAGAAATATAAGCGTGATTTGTACCAAGCATGCTATTATTGTAAAAAAATTTGGCGTTGATAGTCATTTGAAAAAAATAAAATGTGATAAAAGTTTTTTATAAAGAGCATTTATATGGAAAAAGCCTATTTTTGTAAAACATGGTTGAACCAGATGAAGGGAAAAAAACTTTTTAATTTGCTTAATGGAATTCATTGGGATTATTGAGGTGATAGTATGGAATTAGATATAGCAAAAAAATAATTGATGATTTAGAATTACTTATAAATGGAATTGACCCATCTACGCATCTTGAAATTACAGTTGACACTATATTAAATAGCAAATACAATAATATGCTCTTAAAAAGAAGTTCATAAAATGCTTTCCCAATATCTAACGCAGTATGATGTTAATTGTGTTTTTGACAAGAGAAGAAAGCACTTTTTTTATATCGATGATTTCAAAAAGAAAGAAATCCCAATTTCAGAACTGGCAATTCCAATCAGTACTTTTTGCATATACACTTAATGAATTCATTGATGAAAAAAGAATGAAAAAAGTAAAAGCATCGGAAATAACTCGGTGGCTAATGAACGAGGGCTATTTAAAAGAAATAGAACATGATGATGGTAAGGTATTTAAAGTATTGACGGATAAAGCAGGTGAGATAGGCATGTTAAAGGAGACGAAAACAAATTCTTATGGTAGAACTTATGACGTAAACTTATACAGTGCTCAGACACAAAAATTTATCATTAATAATTTGGATGCTATCTCTCAATTTATTAGAATACATTTTTGTGGCTGTGTGAATTAAAGTCTGTAAATTCCATCTTTCGGACTTCTATGATAAGTATTATTTTTAAGGCGAATGCCATCATTTGGCATTCGTCCTTATGGATATAATTATCAAAAAAATCAGACCCATGTCAAGGGCGTCGGTCGAAGACCAACGTTTATTTTACTCTTAACTTGTGGTCGATTTTTTTGTCACTCGGGAAGACGCCCCGCATACATGATGCTCAATTCTCCATATATCTGTCCCCAGTTTCGTATGGTAGTTGTCCACTTCTTAGTGGCTTCAAATGTCGCCAGATACAAGGCTTTTAGCAGGGCTGTATCGCTTGGAAATACGCTTCTTTGACGATTTAACTTTCTGTATGTGGAATTTAGACTTTCTATGGCGTTGGTGGTATAAATAACCTTTCTTACATCCACAGAAAAACTTGAAAATAGGGGTGATAACGTCCCAGTTATCGTACCAGCGTTTCATAGAATTTGGATATTTTTGATGTCCATTTCTCTGTAACACGGTCTAAAGCCTGACGTGCTTTCTCTTCATCCGAAGCTTGATAAATAGTTTTTCAGGTCTGTTGCAAAAAGTCTTTCTATCCTTGTCCGGAACGTATTTGAGTGTGTTTCTTACCTGATGTACTATACGCCTTTGATATTCTGTTTTCGGAAAGGCCGCAGAGATTGCTTCTTTTATGCCTGCCAGTCCATCTGTACATAGAATGAGGATATCCTTTACCCCTCGGTTCTTCAGTTCATTTAATACAGAAAGCCCGTATTTAGAACTTTCATTATCGCCTACTTGAATTGTAAGGACTTCTTTCTTTCTGTATTGATACCAAGAATGACATAATCAACTAGCTTTCGTATTATACCGTTGTCACGAACACAGTAGTGGATCGCATCTATATAGAGAATTGGATAGATCTCATCTAAAAGTCTATTCTGCCAGTCTTCAATCTGTGGTAAAAGCTTATCTGAAACATCAGAGATAAAACTTTCTGATGTTTCAAAACCGTAGATATCTTCGATCGTTTCTGAGATCTGACGAGTTGTCATACCTTTCGCATACATAGAGATGATCTTCTGATCAATGTCGGAAATATCTTTTTGACGTTTCTTTACTACTTGAGGTTCAAAGGTTGATTTTCTGTCTTGAAGAACTTCGATCTCCATAGAACCATAACGACTGTTTACTCTTTTTCGTTTATAACCATTGCGATAATCATCGCTATTATAACGCTCTGATTTTTTTCGTATCCCAGGTGTTCATCCATCTCTGCTTCCATCATCTCTTTGATTGTTCCACCGAGAAGATCTTTTAGAGCGTCTTGAATGACTTCTGCTGATTGAATATCGTATTCTTCTAGGAGTTGGTGAATGATGTTACGCTTTCCTTCTGTCATTTGTACTCTGTGTACGGGTTTCTTTTCTCTTGCCATAATAAAAGGCCTCCTTATGATAAAATATTTTATCATAGAAGACCTTTCTTTATATTATTTACAGAAAATTTTTCACAAGCTAGAAAAATGTCCAACTTGTAATCACATTCTAGGCTGTATTCAATCTAAACACAAAAGACCTGATGGAAGTCTCAGAGTTTACACATATTTTACCTGTAGGATATGTAAGTGTAATAATGTAAAAACACAAGAACTCAAGGGCAGGAAGCCTTGAAGAACAAGTATTTGAAGCGATAAAGGAAAAAAATATGGGTTAGAAGCTCCAATCAAGAATGAAAAAGTAAAAAGTAAAACCTATGGAAAAAAATCTATCGAAGATCTTGAAGCTAAGAAAAATGAAAAAAATTTTTGAGAAGTATAAATTAGGCAAGATGAATAGACAAAAAAATTCATTGACTCTAAAAAAATTCGATAGATGAAGAAATATAAGCGATAAAAGAAAAAAATACAAAAAAAGCAAAATAAGAAAAAGAAGTAATAGACAACACAAAACTTACCAGAGAATTGATGGAAAAATATATAGACTCAGTATTCTGTGAAGGAAATGAAGTGTTGAACATAATATGGAAGTAGCAAAGGGATTGAGTAATCACTCTCTTTTAAATAAGATTAAGAAAGCTAATAATTCGTTAGACAAATTTTTTTGTAAAATCAAAAAAAGTTGACTTTTTCTAAAAAAATATAGTCTATAATATAGACAAATATCGACAAGTATCGAAGGAGGTGTGTGATTGAAAAAAAGTTAAAAAGAAACGATAGCTAACGTGATTGCGAAGGCATTAGAACAAGATTTTTTTAGATTGTAAATACAAGTTAAACCTAGATTCTCATAATTGCTTAGGAAGTATGAAATCAGATGTTATCAATACAAAGCTAAAGGAAGTATTAATTTCTGATAATTATATTATTCATAAATTTAAAAAGATGTGCTTGGGAAGGAAGATTTATTTTTAGATTTAGATACTAAATCTTTAATAAGCGTTACAAGTATTTCAAATTTAAATAGAATACAAATAGATAAAAAAATCGTAAAGTTCCACATTATATGCAGACAATCTTAAATTGTTTAAATAATGAAATTGAAGCCAATAAACAAATGTCTTTTTGAATTAGGTAAAACTTTTTGATAATGATGTTTATGAGAAAGATTTTTAAAAATATATTTTATGGTATTAATATAGATTTTTGAAGAGTATACCTATTATGTAGTAGCATATGATTATAAATTTAATAAAAGTAAGCGAAATGAATTGGTATTTATTAGGAAACCAATTTAACATAGCGGAGAAAAGAATCAATAATGAGCTTGATAAGCCCTGATTTCTTAGATTTAACAAGTTCAGAAAATGAATCTGATGATAAATTAATAAATAAAGAAGATAACAAACCTAATAAAGGTATAAGACTAGGATTAAAAAGAGAAAAATTTAAAAAAACATGGTTAAGAGGAGTGTAGAATATGAGTTCCAAATTTAATGGAGATAGACTGAAAACGGCTAGAACTTTTAGAGGGATGACTCTAGCTGAATTAGGAGATTCCTTAGATTTGAGTAAACAAACACTTTCGTTGTACGAAAAACAATAAGGGAAATCCGGACTTTTCAACAATTATTAAATTATCAAGAACTTTACATTTTCCTATTAATTATTTTTTTCAAGACGACAGTATCAACATTAAGTCTGGTTCTACTTATTTTTAGATCTTTAAGCACGACTAGTAAAAAAAGTAGATCTGCAGAAATTACTAAAGTAGAATTTATTGGTGCATTATATGAAGCTCTATATAAGTATATTGATTTTCCGCTTTTTAAATTTACCTAAAATAGGTATTGATAATAAAAAAATTTATCTGATGAAGATATTGAAAATATTGCTTTGACTATTAGAGAATGGTGGTCATTAGGTAATGGACCTATAAATGATTTACAATATATCTTAGAAGAAAATGGATTAATTGTAACAGGAGTTAGCTTATCGGATAGAAAAAAATTGATGCGTATAGTCAAATTATAGATATAAATGGTAATGAAACTTATATAATTGTTTTATCTATTGGAAAAAAAGGAAAAGCAAGAATAAACTTTGATTTGGCTCACGAACTAGGACATATTTTGCTCCATCCTTGGACTGAAGACATTGAAACTTTATCTAATGATGAATTTAAAGAGAGAGAAAGGCAAGCAAATAAATTTGCAAGCTCGTTTCTTTTGCCAAAAGAAACGTATTTAAATGATTGTGAAAGATATCCAACTGAGTTGGAATATTATATAAGAATGAAAAAAAGTGGGGAGTTTCAATACAAGCAATGCTTTATCGAGCTTGTGATTTAGGAATCATAACTAATAATCAATTTCAATATTTAATGCGACAAATAAATAGTAAAGGTTGGAGACAGAATGAACCAGGGATTTCCCACATGTATTAAAATGAAAATATATTTAAAATGGGAATAAAATTATTGTTAGAAAAATGATTACTCTAAACAAGATATTATTCATATTTTTTTGAGGAGTCGTCGGTGAATCTATTTAGTGATGAAATAGAAGAATTATTAAATTTACCGAAGGGGTATTTAAGTGTTGATAATAATGTTAAGAATAATATTTTTAGAGTTGAAACTTAATAAAAAAATAATTAATAGATTGATATATTAATTATATTTTTTAATGGAGCCAGTGAAGGCTCCGTTTTTTTGTAATTTATAATAAAACAAATTTATCATAAAGCTTTGACATGAGAGGGTCTGGCACTACTGGTCATGCTGTAATGCAGTTTAACAAAGAAGATGGAGGTAATCGCAAATACATTCTTTGCACAAATAATGAAAATAATATTTGCGAAGAGGTTACTTATCAAAAGACTTAATAATATTCAATTTGTGTAAATAATCAGTTTGAAATTGATTCAGAATTAGAGTCAACTACTTATAAATGTTCAGATTGTGGTAAAGAGTTTACTAAAGATGAATTATTGAAAGCCAATGAATATAAAAATTAATGCAAACATAGATGACGTTAAAGATGAAGCTATTCAAGAAATAGAAAAAGAACTAAAGAAGATGTTAAAAAAATTTAAGTGAGGGGAAGTATGCAGATTCAATATGAAGAAATTCTTAGGGGTGTAACGGCGTATATTATTACTATTTTATCTTTTGTATTTTTCAGGAATAGCTCTTTATCGAATAGCTTTTTATCATAGTAATAAGTCGTGTCAAACGGAAGAAAAAAACTAAAAAAATTTGAATCATATATTAAAGAGCATGAAGCGAAATAAATAGAATAATTACAAAATATTCAGAGCAAACCTAAATATAAGCAAGAGTATATAAGATATCTAAAGGAAATTATAAAATTAAAAATATGGAATTCAGGAAATGTGACAGCTCATAATGTCTCAGCATCTATACCAGGAAAAAAATATAATATAATTATTATTAGAGATAAATTTCTATATGAATATCTTAAACCTAATGACAGTTTTTGAAGTAAATGTTATTTATCATATGGGATCAAGTTCGAAGTTTGAGATAAAAAAACTGTTTGGGAAAAACGAAAATGGTGATGAATTCAGTAATTCAGAATTGAGGAGCATTTAAATTTTTCACAATAAGCGTTATGAAAAAAATATTTTTTTAAAATATTCCATATAATTACTGGAACTGGCCTGTGATGGGAAAAAAATAATTCTGAAACAAGCTTAAATGAAATAAATTTCTCAAGATTCAATAAATGAAAAGCCTGCATTTTGAATACTTTTTGAATATATCGAACAGTACAAAAATAAGAATTAGAATTAAATGAAAAAGTACGGAATGGCTTAAAATAAGACTTTTTGAGTCCATTAAAATGAGTTGCTGAGACAAAAATTGGGTAAAAATTTTCAAAAAGAATAATCTTAAACATTGTTCAAATTAGTGTGCAAGAAAATATAAAGAATTAGACTGTAGCTTAATTGTTGCCATCGACTATATATGATATTTCGGAGGTAAGGTACAAAAATGTATGATTATAAGAAATCTAAAGAAGCTATAGAATCTATATTGGTTTCACCAACCAAAATCGTTGAAAAGGAAAATATTCCGTTATCAGATGCTGAGTTTACTTATGAAAAACGGAATTAAAGCATGGGTTGGTGCACTGTTTGTGGACATTGTGGATTCGAGCAATCTATTCAAATCTCCCAACGAAGATACTGCTCGTATTATCAGAAGCTTTTGTTCTGAGATTATTTCAATTCTAAAAGATGATAACAACTATCGTGAAATTGGTATCCGGGGAGACTGCGTGTACTGTATTTACAACGCTTCTTACCAAACTGATTTAGTATATATATCTCGCCACGCTTGTCGAATTAATTCCTTTATGGGTATGTTGAATAAACTGCTCAAAAAGAATGGATACTCTACAATTCGAGCAGGTATTGGTCTAGGATGCAGTCAGGATTTGATTATTAAGGTTGGACAAAATGGCAGCGGTATTAATGATAAGATTTGGATTGGAAAAAGCTGTTGTAGATGCGGCTCATTTATCAGGTGTTGCAAACAGAAATGGGATTTCTTCCATTGCAATGAGTCCCTTATTCTATGAGAATATTGTAGAGCATTTATGTAAAGAAAACGAGAAATACAAGTCGTGGATCAGCACATATACTTCAGGTTATTATGGAAATGTTGATTATTACCACTGCAGCATAATAGAAACTGGTTTTGATGAATGGATTAAGGAGAATATTTGACATGACAGTAATGACAGAAGAAGACAAGACAAGACCTATGACGAATAAAGAAGATCTAGAATACAAAAATTGAAATTGCAACTCAAACATTTGATCGCAATATAGGTTTTTGTTACAAACTGTGATAACAGGACATCAATCGTCTTAGCCGTGTTTGGAGTGCTTCTTGCAATCATCCTTACAAATGAAGGGTTGAATGAAATATTTAATATTGTGAAAAAAATGTATTGAAGTAAAAATCCTTGTGTCATATATTTTTATTTGATTTGTTTTTATAAGTGCAATTTTTTTCTTTTTGGTATGTGGGATGTTTAATCTGGGGAGCGTATTGGTTGCAAAAACCTCAGAAGAAGCTCTTGGAAGAAAGGACGAAAACTCACGCATCTTTTTTAAGGGAATAAGAAAGAACGGCAACTATGTAGCTTACAAGCAGAAATTCTATGCGATGAACAAGGAAAATTTACTAAATGACTTAATTGAGCAGATATACATAAATGCTAATATTGCATCTATAAAAAAATATGCAACATACAATTTGGGGGCTCAAACGCACAATCATAGGATTTATTTTGCTTGTTACGCTTCTGCTTATTGGCATTTATATATATTGAGGAGGAAACTATGGCAATATATGGTTACAAGAAAGGGAAAGAACGAATAGAAGCTATATTAGACAATGAGCTAATTATTATAGAACAAAATGAATTACCGAGCGATGAGGCGTTTACATTTTCAAACGGTTTTTTTATAGTTGGGTAACGGGGATTTTTGTAGACATTAGGGATTCTTCTGAATTATTTGCAGACGGAGATAAGGAGAAGGTATCTAAAATTATTCGTAGTTTTACATCAGAGCTTATTGAAATTCTGCGCAAGGATGAAAATCTAAGAGAAATTGGAATCAGAGGTGACTGCGTGTATGGAATATACACCACTCCCTCTAAAGACGATATATATGAACTGGCGGATAAAACATTTTATATAAATACATATATGAAAATGCTGAACAAACTTTTATCCAATCGATTCCTGCCTGAAATAAATGTTGGAATTGGAATATCAACAGCACAGGAACTTGTTGTAAAAGCCGGTAGAAAGGGTGTTGGTATAAACAGCAAAGTATGGATTGGAAAAACTGTAACGCGAGCATCAAACTTTTCTTCTCTGGGGAATAAAAAAGGTAATCCTGCGTTGGTTTATTCAAATTGCAGTTATATTAATTTCATCGATAAGCTACAGGAAAAATCCGGAAAAGACGCAAAAGATTGGTTTACATACCATTTAGATAAAAGGGATGGCGCATACTACACGGCAAATATTATAAAAACGGATTTTGATAAATGGATTTCTGATGGTATGAAAGATTAAATTGAAATCAGCCGAGCATCTAACTACTGCCCACCTGATAGTCATTATCATTATTTTTTTATGACCTCCAGCTTGGCTTCGCTATGTATTAATAGAGACAAACAATATAGTTGAGGACGACTCGGTAGTAAAACATAATCTTAGAAAGTGGTAATGAAATTGCAAAGACAATGATTTTAAGAAAAAAATCTTACATATAATATTAATATAATAAAACAAAAAGTTAAATCTTAGATTCTAAATTATGAATTATTTGCAAGTGGTTTTTATAGATATAGATGAGTTGTGTAAAATTATACTACTTAATAGAAATAAGAGAATGTATGAAAAGTTAAAATAGCAAAATTTAAATTTCTGTTACTAAAACTTAATCTGGAGCTGGGGCTGGGACGGGTAAAAAAATCTAAAAACGAGCTTAAATTAAGCAAATTTCCCAGTATTCAACAAACGCAAAACCTTTATTTTGAATTGTTTTGGATGAAGTGAACAGTAGAAAAGAAGAGTTGGAATAACAGTGAAAGATATGTTTCTGATATAGAGCTGTTAAAAAAATGCTAGGTTTTAGCGATTTGAAAGCGTGAAAACTGCCTTAGTGATACTATTTTGATACTAAAAAAATTAGAAAAAAAGCATATCGGAAAGGAAGTTGTTGAATTTTTGATAAATTTTTTTATTGGAGGAGGAGTTTGTTTATATGAAGAAAAAAATGAATACAGGAAGAGAATATTTGATTTATTAAATAAGAATATTGATGATATGGGATTTAATGAAAAAAATTGATTTTGTATCTAATATTATTATTAAATTTGAAAAAGAAAAATGAAAAATTTACGCGACACATCAAATAAAGGGAAAAAGTTGGAAAGATGAAGAATTAAAAAAATTATATTAACAGATGCGCCAAGTAAATATAATTGTTTAAAGTATGCAAAACTTTTTTAAAAAGAGGCTATGGGAGCATTGAACAAATATATAGATGGGCTACAACTCCAATTAAAGAGATGTCAGATGAACGTAAAAAAATGATGCTTTTATTCAACAGATAAAAAAAGAGTTGCAAAAGAGATAGGTTTTATAGGATAGTGAAAAAGCATTAAACATGGAACTTTATAAATATTTTTTTAATAGGTAATTGCGAAACTCGTTTTTCAATCTTGATTAAAAACAAGGATAAGTTAGCTTAAAATAAAATACAAAAAAATACATAAATAAGCAAAAACTAAAAGCTTGTATTTATGAGGTTTTGTGGTATCATAAATATGTTAAAAATATATAGATAAAAATCAAGTAAATTAAACAAAAGGAGTATTATGAAGATAATAGTAACAGGTGGAGCAGGTTTTATAGGAGGAAACTTTGTTCATTATATGGTAAACAAATATCCGGAGGATATGATAATAAATTTAGATTTACTTACATATGCAGGTAATCTTGAGACATTAAAGCCGGTTGAGGATAAACCAAATTATAAATTTGTAAAGGGTGATATAGCTGATAGGGAATTTGTTTTTAAGCTGTTTGAAGAAGAAAGACCTGATGTAATAATCAACTTTGCAGCAGAAAGCCATGTTGATAGATCGATAACAGATCCTGAAAGTTTTGTTAGAACTAATGTTATGGGAACAACAACTCTTTTGGATGCTTGTAAAAAGTATGGTATTAAAAGATATCATCAAGTATCAACTGATGAAGTTTATGGCGATTTACCTTTAGATAGACCGGATTTATTCTTTACTGAGGATACCCCGTTGCATACTTCAAGTCCATATTCATCATCAAAAGCCGGTGCAGATCTTTTTGTCATGGCTTATCATAGAACCTTTGGTATACCTGTAACTATATCAAGATGTTCAAATAATTATGGACCATATCATTTCCCTGAGAAACTTATACCGCTTATTATAAGTAGAGCTTTAGCGAATGAGGAGCTTCCTGTATATGGAACAGGTGAAAATGTAAGAGACTGGTTGCATGTAAAAGACCATTGTGCTGCTATAGATTTAATAGTTAGAAATGGCAGAGTAGGTGAGGTTTATAATGTTGGTGGTCATAATGAGAGAACTAACTTAGAAGTTGTAAAGACTATATTGAAAGCTTTGGATAAGCCTGAAAGTTTAATTAAGTTTGTAACAGATAGACCCGGTCATGATAGAAGATATGCTATAGATCCTACAAAATTAGAAACAGAATTAGGTTGGAAGCCTGAATATAATTTTGATACAGGTATAGCTATGACTATAGAATGGTATCTAAATAATAAAGAGTGGTGGCAACATATAATTAATGGAGAATATACAAAATACTTTGATAAGATGTACGGAGAAAGATTATAATGCGTGTTTTAATTACAGGAGCTAGAGGACAACTTGGAAAAGACTTAATTCTTGAGCTTACTAATAGAAACGTAGAAACTGTAGGTGTAGATATAGCAGAAATGGATATAACAAATGAAGATATAGTAAGAAAGGTTATATCAGCTGAAGTAGAAAAAGGTTTAGATGCAGTTATACATTGTGCCGCATATACAGCAGTAGATAAAGCGGAAGATGAAAAAGAACTTTCTCACAAGATAAATGCTCACGGAACAAAGTATATAGCTGAAATTTGTGAAGAGAAAAATATCACGCTTATGTATATCAGTACAGACTATGTTTTTTTGATGGTGAAGGCGATAAGCCTTGGAAGGTGAATGATAAAAAGAGCACCGCTTAATACTTATGGATATACAAAAATATGAGGGTGAATTATTTGTAGAAAAAAATTAAGTAAATTTTTTTATAGTACGTATATCTTGGGTGTTTGGTCTTAATGGTAATAATTTTATTAAAAACTATGTTAAAAACTTGGTAAGGAAAGAGAAGAGTTAAATGTGGTTAATGATCAAATAGGTTCTCCTACATATACAAAAGATTTAAGTGTTTTACTTGCTGACATGGTAATAAGTGATAAATATGGTATTTATCATGCTACAAATGAAGGACTCTGCTCTTGGTATGATTTTGCAAAAGAGATATTTAAACAAGCAGGTATAAATGTAAAAGTAAATCAAGTAGATTCCACTGCTTTCCCTGTAAAGGCTAAAAAGGCCACATAATAGTAGACTGGATAAATCTAAATTAGATGAAAATGGTTTCAAGCATCTACCAACTTGGCAAGATGCTTTACGTAGATATTTAGAAGAACTAAAAGAAAGTGAACAAAATGGGTAAATATTTCGGAACAGATGGCTTTCGTGGTGAAGCAAATGTTGATTTAACGGTTGAGCATGCCTATCAAGTAGGGCGTTTTTTAGCTTGGTATTATGGTAAGCAACCTAAAGATGGAAAAAGATGTAGAGTTGCTATAGGAAAAGATACTAGACGTTCCAGTTATATGTTTGAGTATGCTTTAGTATCAGGTCTTACATCTTCCGGTGCAGATGTTTATCTCTTGCATGTAACAACTACTCCTAGTGTATCTTATGTTGTAAGAAGCGAAGATTTTGATTGCGGAATAATGATAAGTGCCAGTCATAATCCTTTCTATGATAATGGGATTAAAATTATAAATGGAAAAGGCGAAAAGCTGGAAGAAGAGGTAATAGAAAAAATTGAAAGCTACCTAGATGGTAAAATGGGAGAAATTGAATTTGCTAAGAGAGAAAGTATAGGTAGAACGACAGATTATGCAGCAGGAAGAAATAGATATATAGGCTATTTGATTTCTATAGCTACACGTTCTTTCAAAGGTAAGAAAGTTGCCCTTGATTGTGCTAATGGTAGTGCTTCAAGTATAGCTAAAAATGTCTTTGATGCCTTGGGAGCTCAAACTCATGTTATACATAATAATCCGGATGGACTAAATATTAATGTTAATTGTGGCAGTACCAATATGACAGATTTATGTAATTATGTAAAAGAACATAAGTGTGACGTAGGTTTTGCTTATGATGGTGATGCAGACCGTTGTCTTGCTGTTGATGAAAATGGAAATATAGTTGATGGAGATTTGATTTTATATATTTGTGGTAAATATATGAATGAAATAGGAACATTAAAAAATAAAACTATAGTTACAACTGTTATGTCTAATTTCGGTTTATATAAAGCCTTCGATAGAGAAGGTATAAGTTATGAAAAGACAGCAGTAGGTGATAAATATGTTTATGAAAATATGCAACAAAATGGGAATTGTTTAGGTGGTGAACAATCAGGTCATATAATTTTCAGTAAACATGCTACTACCGGCGATGGTATACTTACATCTTTAAAAATTATGGAAGTTATGTTAGAGAAGAAAGAAAGTTTAGCCAAACTTGCAAGTGAAGTTCGTATTTTTCCACAAGTTCTCAGAAATGTAAAAGTTAAAGATAAGAATGAAACACAAAATAATGCAGAAGTAATACAAGCTATTTCTGAAGTTGAAGCTTCGCTAGGGGATAATGGAAGAATTTTACTTAGAGCAAGTGGTACAGAGCCCTTAATAAGAGTTATGGTAGAAGCAGGTAGTATAGAAGAATGTAACAGCTATATAGATAAAGTTATAGAAGTTATGAAAAATAATGATTTGATGTTATAGCATAGATTTGTTATAATTATAGAGCTTAGTTAGCTTGGCATTAGCTAGTTTAGTGCCAAGCTATTATTTTACAAAAAATCAAGAAGGAGGAAATTATGATGAAAAATATCGGAAGATATAAAAGAGTGCCGGTAGTTGATTTGAAATCAAGAACTTGGCCTAATAAAGAGATTATGAAAGCACCAATATGGTGTTCAGTAGATTTAAGGGATGGTAATCAAGCCCTTATTGAGCCAATGATAGTAGAAGAAAAGATAGAGATGTTTAATTTGCTCCTTAAGCTTGGTTTTAAAGAGATAGAAATAGGCTTTCCGGCAGCATCTCAAATAGAATTTGATTTTCTCAGACAATTGGTTGAAAGAAAGATGATCCCTGATGATGTGTGTGTACAGGTTTTATGTCAGTGTAGAGAGCATCTTATAAAGAGAACTTTTGAAGCTATAAAAGGTATTAAAAAGACAGTAGTACATATATACAATTCTACTTCTATTTTGCAAAGAGATGTTGTATTTGGTAAGTCTAAAGAAGAAATTAAAAAAATAGCTATAGAGGGTGTTGAGTTAGTTAAAAAATATATGATTAAGCATGATGGTGAAGTTATACTTGAATATTCACCGGAGAGTTTTACAGGAACAGAACTTGATTATGCTTTAGAGATTTGTACAGCTGTTCAAAAAGCCTGGGGAGCTACTAAAGAAAAAAAGATTATTATAAATTTACCGGCTACTGTTGAAATGAATACTCCTAATGTTTATGCCGATCAAATAGAATGGATGAATACTCATTTTGAAAATAGAGAAGCTATAATTCTTAGTGTACATCCACATAATGATAGAGGGACAGGAGTAGCTGCGGCGGAGCTTGCTATTTTAGCCGGAGCGGATAGGGTAGAAGGAACTCTCTTCGGAAATGGAGAAAAGAACCCGGAAATGTAGATATACTTACCTTAGGGTATAATATGTTTTCTCAAGGCATAGATCCGGAACTTAATTTGGACGATATAAAAGAAATTATTGATGTATCTGAGCGTTGTACAAAAATGAGTGTCGGACCAAGACATCCTTATGCAGGTCAACTTGTATTTACTGCATTTTCAGGTTCACATCAAGATGCCATTAATAAGGGAACAAAGGCTATGAGAGAAAGAAACAATCCTTATTGGGAAGTTCCTTATTTACCTATAGATCCGGCAGATATAGGAAGAAAATACGAGCCTGTTGTACGCATTAATTCTCAATCAGGTAAGGGTGGAGTTGCCTTTGTTATGGATACTTTCTATGGATATAAATTACCAAAGGGAGTACATAAAGAGTTTGCAGATGTAATACAAAAGATTTCAGAAAAGCAAGGTGAGGTGTCTCCGGAAGAGATTTTTGAAAGCTTTTAAGTCTGAGTATATAGAAAGAAAAAAACTCCGCTACATTTTTAAAAAAATCTTTATATTACTGAAACAGATATAGGAGATGATGAATTCGCTACACATGTTAAACTTAAATATCTTTATAATGAAGAAGAAAAAGAATGTGAGGGAGTGGGTAATGGTCCTATCGATGCAGTAAAAGCGGCATTGGAAAATGCACTTGAAATAAATATAAAGGTTCTTGACTATACAGAGCATGCTTTAAATGCAGGTTCTAATGCAAAAAGCGGCATCTTATATACATTTACTTGATGTAGATAGTGGAAAAAGTTACATATGGAGTAGGAATATCCGCTAATATTACGAGAGCGTCTATACGTGGAATATTCTCTGCTGTAAATAGATTATTTTTTTCTAGGATATTAAATCTGTAGAATACAAAAAAATCGTTCAAAAATATTATATTAGTCTAATAGTTTGGAAATAAAGTCTAACTGTTGAGGGTAAGTATGATATTTTTGGGCGATTTTTTTGATGTTTATTTTTTTATATTATATTAACTTATAATTATATTTTTCATTTTAATATAAGCAAAACGAAAAATGAGATAAAAAAATAATTTTTTTAATAATGAAAATTATAATAAGATAACATAAGAAAGTTATCTGTAAGAAAAGGACAAATATAATAATATAGTATATGAATATTATGAAAAATTTTTCCTATGTAAAAAAACTTTTTTTATATGATATAATAAATTTAATAAGCTATCTATATAGATAGTATACATCATACATTAGATAAAGTAGGGAATTATTATGGATATAAAAAGAGTTTTTGTTAAAGTTAAGCGGTGAAGCTTTGTCAAATAATGGCATGGGAAGTGGCTATAATGAAGATAAGGTCAGAGATGTAGCCAGACAAGTTAAGCTAAGTGTAGATAAAGGAATAGAAATCGGTATTGTAATCGGTGGTGGTAATTATTGGCGTGGAAGAACCAGTGAGAGAATAGACAGAACTAAGGCAGATCAAATAGGTATGCTTGCTACTATAATGAACTGTATATATGTATCTGAGATTTTTAGAAGTGAGGGAATGGATACAGAAATTTATTCTCCGTTTATATGTGGAACTATGACAAAATTGTTTTCTAAAGATGCGACTATAGAAAGTTTTAAAGCCGGCAAAGTAGTATTTTTTGCCGGTGGAACAGGACATCCATATTTTTCAACAGATACAGGTATAGTTCTTAGGGCTGTTGAGTTAGAGGCGGATATTATTTTACTGGCTAAGTCTATAGATGGTGTTTATGATAGTGATCCGAAGATAAATAAAAAAATGCAAAACGCTATGATGAGATAAATATAGAAGAAGTTATAAATAAAAAAAGCTTGGAGTAGTTGATTTAACAGCTTCTGTAATGTGTATGGAGGCAAAGATGCCCTTGTTTGTTTTTTTGACTTAAATGAAGATGATAGTATTAAAAAAATGCTATTGATGGTAAAATTAACGGAACAAAAAGTTACAATTTAGGAGGATGAAATGCAAGATACAATTAAATTATATGAAGACAAGATGGAAAAAAACTATAGATGTATTAAAAAGAAGATTTTTATGCAAATAAGAGCCGGCAGAGCTAATCCACATGTATTAGACAAGATAAAGGTTGATTATTATGGTAGCCCAACACCACTTCAACAAGTGGGTAATATTTCTGTTCCGGAACCACGTATGATACTTATACAACCTTGGGAGAAAAAGCTTACTAAAAAGAAATAGAGAAAGCTATCAATATGTCAGAACTTGGTATTAATCCTACTAACGATGGAACAAGTATAAGGCTTATTTTTCCCTGAACTGACAGAAGATAGAAGAAAAGAGCTTGCAAAAAGATATAAAAGAAAAAGGGTGAGGCGGCTAAGGTAGCTATCAGAAATATAAGAAGAGATGCTATAGATGCAGTAAAAAAACTTGAAAAAAATCCGGAGAAATAACAGAAGATGATGTAAAAAAACAGGAGATACTAAGATTCAAAAACTAACAGATAAAAGCTATTGAAAAATATAGAATCAACTGTAGAGAATAAATCAAAAGAAATAATGACAGTATAAAATATAAAGCATGGGTAGTTTATACTTGCCCATGTTTTTAGTATATAGAGGTAAATATGGATATAAATGTAGATAATCTTATTATACCAAAGCATATAGCTATAATATTAGATGGGAACGGACGCTGGGCAAAAAGACTTTTACCTAGAGCAATGGGACATAAAGCAGGTTGTGAAACCTTGGAAAAAAATAGTAGAGGATTGTGCCAGATTAGGAGTTTCTTATTTAACAGTATATGGTTTTTTCAACAGAAAATTGGAAAAAGAAGTGAAGAAGAAGTCTCGGCTCTTATGAATCTATTTAGATTGTATATGAAAAAAACTTATGGAAGTTGCAAAATAATAACAATGTTTTTAGTTAAAATGATAGGTGATAAATCCAGATTTGCAGCAGATATAATAGAAGGAATAGATAAGTTAGTAGACAGCACAAAAAAATAATACAGGAATGGTTTTTACTTTTGCGGTAAATTACGGTTCAAGAGATGAAATTAAAAGGGCAATATCAAATATAATTTCAGATAATATAAAAGCTGAAGATATAAGTGAAGAATTGATAAGTTCTTATCTGGATACTGCCGGAACACCGGATCCTGATTTGTTAATTAGAACTAGTGGAGAGTTTAGAATAAGTAATTATTTATTATGGCAAATAGCATATTCGGAGATTTATATAACAGATACACTTTGGCCGGATTTCAATAAAAATGAACTTATAAAAGCTATAGAAAATTATAATCATAGAGAGAGAAGATTTGGAGGACGTTAATGTTTGTAAAAAGACTCATTAGTGGAATTGTTCTTGTACTCCTGTCTATCTTGATAATAGGTAAGGGTGGAATCTTACTCTGGTTTACAACCTTACTTCTGTCTTTAATAGGCTTATATGAGCTATATAAGGCACTCAAAATAGAAGGAAAGATAACTTCCTATTTAGGTTATGCTTGTACTATAATATACTATTTACTTATTTTTGTATAATATAGAAGAATATATAATGTTGCTTTTTTTATTTCGACTTTACTTATATTTTTTTGTCCTTTTATGTATTTACTTTTTCCGGAATTTAAAACAGAACAAATAAGTACAGTGTTTTTTGGGATATTATATGTTGGGGTATTATTTGGATATATATATAAAGTAAGAATATATCAAGATGGCAAATATTTGGTTTGGCTTATTATATTATCAAGTTGGGGAAGTGATACTTGTGCTTATGTTACAGGGATGTTACTAGGTAAACACAAAGCTTTTCCTAAGTTAAGTCCTAAAAAATCAATAGAGGGTTGTATAGGTGGAGTTGTTGGTTCTACCTTATTAGGAATTTTGTATGCCACAATTCTAGGTTCTAAAAATGGTATCACTTGAAAAATCCTATATTTAGCGTAGCTTGTGCTTGTTTTATAGGCTCAATAATTTCACAAATAGGTGATTTGGCGGCATCGGCAATTAAAAGAAATCATGATATTAAAGATTTTGGAAATCTTATACCGGGTCATGGTGGCGTTCTGGATAGATTTGATAGTGTTTTATTTACGGCTCCGCTATATTTTTTTGCTTTGATGTTTATATAAAAACCAAATATTAAAAAAATATTATAAAAAGAGGTAGAAAATGAAAAATATTTCTATACTTGGATCTACAGGATCTATAGGAACTCAGGCACTCGATATAGTAAGAGATAATAAAGATATAAATGTTGTTAGCATGAGTTGTGGTAGCAATATAGAGTTATTTGAAAAGCAAATAAGAGAGTTTAAACCTGAGATAGTAAGCGTATTTGATGAAAATTTGGCAAATGAATTGAGAGAAAATATAAAAGACTTAGATTGTAAAGTTTTTAGTAATATGGAAGGTCTTATTTTAGTTGCTACGTATGATAGGGCTGATCTTGTTCTGACAGCTGTTGTTGGAATGATAGGTATAGAACCTACCATAGCTGCTATAAATGCAGGTAAAGATATAGCACTTGCTAATAAAGAAACTTTATGCTGTGCCGGACATTTAATAATGCCTTTAGCTAAAGAAAAAAATGTAAATATATTTCCGGTTGATAGTGAGCATAGTGCAATTTTCCAATGTTTACAAGGAAATGAAAACAATAAAGTTTCACGTATTTTACTAACTGCCAGTGGTGGTCCTTTTAGAGGCTATACTAAAGAAATGTTGAAAAAGGTAGATTTAGCATCTGCTCTAAAGCATCCTAACTGGTCTATGGGGAAAAAGATTACTATAGACAGTTCTACTATGGTTAATAAAGGTCTGGAGCTTATAGAAGCTCATTGGCTTTTTGGCGTAGCTCCTGATAATATAGAAGTTGTTATTCAAGCTCAGTCTATAATTCATTCTATGGTAGAATATGAAGATGGTGGTATTATGGCTCAGTTAGGTACACCGGATATGCATTTGCCTATACAATATGCTTTTTATTATCCTGAAAGAAAAAAATTAAAAGGTGAAAGACTGGATTTTTACTAAATTCTCAAGTATAGATATTTCTAAACCGGATTTGGAAGTTTTTTTGAAGGCTTGAAATTAGCTATTGAAGCTATAAAAATTGGCGGTAGTATGCCTACTGTATTTAATGCCGCTAATGAGTATGCTGTTGCTTTGTTTTTTTAGAAGAAAAAGATAGCATATTTAGATATAATTGAGTTTATAAAATACGCTATGAAAGAGCATAAATACATAGAAAAATCCTAGTTTAGAGCAAATTTTAGCTATAAAAAGATGAAGTAGAAAGTAATTTGAAAGATTTGAAAAGGAGTTATAATTAATGAATATAATTGTAGCCTTACTTATATTTAGTGTAATAGTAAGTATACATGAATTTGGACATTTTATATTTGCAAAATTAAATGATATAGAGGTTTTGGAATATTCTATAGGTATGGGACCTAGAATATTAAAGTATCAAGGTAAAGAAACTTTATATTCGATAAAACTATTGCCGCTCGGTGGTTCTTGCAGAATGCTTGGAGAAGATGACTTGGAAGAATCTCAAGATAAAGATAGAATGAAAAAGAAGCTTTGGAGCTAAGTCTGTTTGGGCTAGATTTATGGTAGTATTTGCGGGTCCTTTATTTAATTTTATTCTTGCATTTATAGTTTCCATATTTGTTATTGCAAATACAGGAGTTGATAAGGCAATAGTAGCGGATACAATGCAAGGCTTTCCGGCTAGTATAGCAGGAATTAAAGCCGGAGATGAGATTATAAAAGTAAACGGAACGAATATAGTCATATTAAGAGATTATATTCTATATAATACAACTCATAATGTAGATGAATATGAGTTGGAAGTAAAAAGAGTGGAAAATGGAGAAATAAAAAAGTTTTCATATGTACTTAAGCCCTCTTTGGACAAAGAAAGTGGAAGAAAGCTTGTAGGTATTTCATGGGATACAAAACCTGTAAAGGAAAAGTCATTTATTTCTTTATTAAAAATATAGTATATATGAACTTTATTTTAATATTAAAAAGTACACTGGCAGGTTTGAAAGCTATGATAACCGGATTTATAGGAATAGATCAAATTAGCGGTCCGGTTGGGATAGTAAATTTTGTAGGAGAAACTATTAATGAATCTAAATCCTACGGATTAAAAGTAGTATTACTATCGGTTGCTAATTTGATAATATTACTTAGTGCAAATCTTGGAGTTATGAATTTGTTACCTATACCGGCACTGGATGGTGGAAGAATAGTATTTTTTTCTTATATGAAATGCTTACAAAAAGACAAGCAAATAAAAAAAGTAGAGGCTTATGTACATATTGCAGGCTTTGTTCTACTTATGTTATTTATGGTGTTTATAATATCCAACGATATACTTAAAATAATTAATAGATAGGCAATATATGGAAAGAAAAAAACTAGAGTAATAAAAAAATAGGAGATAGATTTATAGGTGGAGATAATCCTATACTTATACAATCTATGTGTAATACAAAAAAACAGAAGATGTAGAGGCTACGGTAGCTCAAATTTTAGAACTTGAGAAAGAGGGTTGTGAAATTATTAGAGTTGCTGTCCCTAATATAGAAGCTGCAAAGGCTATAAAAGAGATTAAGAAAAGGATACACATACCTTTAGTAGCTGATATACATTTTGATTATAAGTTAGCTTTGCTTTCTATAGAAAAACGGAGTTGATAAAATAAGAATTAATCCGGGTAATATAGGGAATATAGATAGAATAAAAAGCAGTTGTAGCTGCCTGCAAAGAAAAAAATATTCCTATCAGAGTAGGCGTAAACTCAGGTTCTTTGGAGAAACATTTAATCGAAAAGTATAATGGAGTTACAGCTGAAGGTATAGTAGAATCAGCCCTGGATAAAATAAAAATAATAACAGACTTAGGATATGAAAAATCTGGTAATAAGTATAAAATCAAGTGATGTACTGATGTGCATAAAAGCACATGAATTATTATCCGAAAAAGTAGATTTTCCTTTACATATAGGTATAACAGAAGCAGGTACAATTCAAAGAGGAATGATAAAGTCCAGCATAGGTTTGGGCATAATATTAAATCAAGGTGTAGGAGATACTATTAGAGTTTCGTTGACAGGGGATCCAAGAGAAGAGATAAAATGTGCTAAGCTTATTTTAAAAACTCTAGGACTTAGAAGTGGGGGTGTTGAAGTAGTATCTTGCCCTACTTGTGGTCGAACAAGTATTGATTTAATAGAACTTGCCAATAAGGTTGAAGAATTGGTTGCCGATTATGATTTAGATATAAAAGTTGCAGTTATGGGGTGTGTTGTTAATGGTCCCGGGGAAGCCAAAGAAGCAGATATTGGTGTAGCAGGAGGGGTAGGAAACGGTTTACTGATTAAAAAAGGTGAGATTATAAAAAGGCTTAGTGAAGAGGAACTTTTGCCTGCCTTAAAAGAAGAATTAGATAATTTAGTCAATAATAACAAGGAGAATAATGAAAACATTTAAAGACGTATTTCCTACACTTAGTTTTGAAAGTTCTACTTTAGAAGAATTGAGTAAATATATAGAAGTATCAAGACTTAGTGCTAGTAAGGACTTTGATAAATTAACTATATACATTAAAACAGATAGGCTCATCGATAAGATGAGTCTTATTGATTTAGAGAAAAATATTAAAAAAATTCTTTATTCGCAAATAGAAAAAAATTTTAATAAAGATAGTAGAAAAAAATTTAATTTGGCAAGTATTTACAATCCTCAAAAATTTGTATGAGGCTTATAAAGAAAGTATAGCATTTGAGTTAAAGAATTATAATAGAAGATATTATTTATTATTTAACAGTATAAAATTTACCTTTGAAGGAACTAAGGTAAGTATGGAAATAGAGGATACGGGTTTTTAATAGAAGCGGTATGCCTGAGTTAATCAGAATATTAGAGAAGATATTTATAGAAAGATGCGGAATAAGTTGCAATTTCATAGAAAGGTACGTTGAATATAAAAAAAGATGAAGAATTAAATAAAATAATAAATAACAGCTATTATGAGAATATTAGAAATACTGCTATAAATAAAGATGATAGTAAATTTATGACTTTGGATACATCAAAAAAAGCTATAGTAGATATAGAAGTTAAGTCTGAAAAAGAAAGAAATACATAAGGAAACTAAAACTGAAACAAAAGAAGTTAAAAAAAGTTTGAAAAAAATAAGTTTGTATATTCTAAAAAAATCTACAAATCCGGATGTCTTATATGGAAAGGATTTTGATGATAATTTCATAAAAAAATAGAAGAGATACTTGAGAGATAGGGGAAGTAAATGTAAAAGGACAAATATGCTCTTTAGATGAGAGATTTTTTTGAAAGGACAGGTTCTACACTTTTTTGCGCTAACTATAACGGATTTTACTGACTCAATAAATGTGAAAAATTTTTTTGCTAAAGAACACAATATCGAAGATATAAGGAATGCTTTTAAAAAGTAGGCTCATTTATAAAACTTCGAGGTTTAACTACTATAGATAGATTTGATAATGAATTAGTTATATCTAATATTTCAGGTATTAAAAAGTGTGAAGATATGAAAACTAATTCAAGAGTGGATACTGCAAATGAAAAAAGGGTTGAGCTTCATTGTCATACCAAGATGAGTGAGTTTGATGGAGTAAGTTCAGAAGCAGATATAATAAAGCAGGCATATAAGTGGGGTTGGGATGCTATAGCTATAACGGACCATGGTAATGTACAAGCTTTTACTGATGCTAATCATGTTGTGGAAAAATTTGATAGACCTTTTAAATTATTATATGGTGTAGAAGGATATGTTGTAGATGATTTAAAGGAATTAGTAATAAATCCGAGAGAATATACTTTAGATGATACTTTTGTTGTATTTGATATAGAAACAACAGGATTTTTCAGCTACAAAAGATAAGATTATAGAATTTGGTGCTGTTAAAATAAAAAATGGGGAAATTATAGATAGATTTTTCGTCTTTTGTAAATCCTCAAATACCTATACCCTTTAAAATAGAGGAACTTACAAGTATAAATGATTCTATGGTAGCAGGTGCAGATACTATAGACGTAGTATTGCCCTAAGTTTTTTTAGAGTTTAGTAAAGATTGTATTGCTGTAGCCCATAATGCAAGCTTTGATACAGGTTTTGTTAAAGAAAAATCTAAAGACTTAGGGTTTGGAATATAAGCCAAGTATTATAGATACTGTAGCTATGGCAAGATTACTTTTGCCTAATCTGAATAGATTTAAGCTGGATACGGTTTCTAAAGCTTTAGGTATAAAGTTGGAAAATCATCATAGGGCTGTTGATGATGCAGCTGCAACTGCATATATATGGATAGAATTTATTAAAAATGTTAAAGGATAGGGATTTATATACTTTAAAGGAAGTATCTGCGCTTGGTGAGAGTTCTATTAATATAATTAAAAAAAATCCAGAGCTAATCATATAATAATAATAGCTAAAAAAATGATATAGGCAGAATAAACTTATATAAACTGGTTTCTCTATCGCATATAGAATATTTTTAATAAAAATGCCACGTATACCAAAAATCTATTCTTAGGAAATATAGAGAAGGGCTTATTATAGGTTCGGCTTGTGAGGCGGGAGAGTTGTATGAAGCTATATTAGATGAAAAAAAGCGATGAAGAAATAGAGAAATTAGTTAAATTCTACGACTATCTTGAAATTCAGCCTATAGATAATAATAGATTTATGATAAATTCTGAAAGATATAGAATAGAGAGCGAGGAGGATTTAAAAAAAATATTAATCGAAGAATAGTAGATTTAGGCTTAAAAGTATGATAAGCTTGTTTGTGCTACTTGTGATGTGCATTTTTTAAATCCTGATGATGAGATATATAGACGCATTATTATGTATGGAAAAGGCTATAATGATGCAGATAAGCAGCCACCTCTATTTTTAAGAACTACAGAGGAGATGTTGGAGGAATTTTCATATTTAGGTGAAAATAAAGCTTATGAAGTAGTGGTTACCAATACAAGAAAAATAGCAGATATGGTTGAATTTATAAAGCCCGTCAGACCGGATAAATGTCCACCTGTTATTGAGAACAGTGATGAAGAGTTGACTAAATCCTGTTATGAAAAGGCACATAAACAGTATGGTGAAGTTCTTCCTGAGATAGTAGAAGCCAGACTAAAAAAAGAACTTAATTCTATTATAAGTAATGGCTTTGCAGTTATGTATATAATTGCAAAAAAACTAGTGGAAAAAAGTATGGAGGATGGTTATCTTGTAGGTTCCAGAGGTTCGGTAGGCTCTAGCTTTGCAGCCTATACATCAGGAATAACAGAAGTAAATCCTTTACCACCACATTATTATTGTGATTGTAAGTATGTTGAATTTGATACTCCTGAGGTTAGGGCTTTTTCAGGAATGGCAGGCTGTGATATGCCGGATAAAATCTGCCCTAAATGTGGTAAGAAGCTTAAAAAAGACGGTTTTGATATTCCCTTTGAAACATTTCTTGGTTTCAAAGGAGATAAAGAGCCTGATATTGACTTGAATTTTTCGGGTGAATATCAGGCTAAGGCGCATGCCTATACAGAGGTAATATTTGGAGAAGGACATACTTTTAGAGCCGGTACTGTTGGAACATTGGCTGATAAGACAGCTTATGGCTATGTAAAAAAATATTATGAAGAACATGGTCAAAGAAAAAGAAGATGTGAAATTGAAAGAATAACAACAGGCTGTGTCGGTGTTAAAAGAACAACAGGTCAGCATCCGGGGGAATAATAGTTTTACCACACGGAGAAGAAATATATAGCTTTTACTCCTGTGCAGAGACCTGCTAATGATATGACAACAGATATAATCACTACTCATTTTGATTACCATGCTATTGATCATAACTTACTTAAATTAGACATACTTGGACATATGGATCCTACGATGATAAGAATGTTATCAGATCTTACAGGTATAGATCCGGTAAAGGATATACCTTTGGACTGTAAAAAAACCATGAGTTTATTTCAAAGTACAGAAGCTTTGGGACTTAAGTCTGAAGATTTGATGGGTTGTCCTTTGGGAGCTTTAGGAGTTCCGGAGTTTGGTACTGATTTTGCTATGCAAATGCTTATAGACGCTAAGCCGGAGGGTTTATCTGATCTTGTTCGTATTTCAGGTCTATCTCATGGTACCGATGTTTGGCTCGGTAATGCACAAACACTTATCCAAGATGGAAAGGCAACTATTAGAACTGCCATCTGTACTAGAGATGATATTATGATTTATTTAATTGATAAAGGTCTGGAAGAGGGAAAAGCTTTTAAGATAATGGAGTCTGTACGTAAGGGAAAAGGTCTTTCAGATGAAAAATATTGCTGATATGAAAGAAAAGGGTGTTCCTGATTGGTATATATGGTCTTGTCAAAAGATTAAGTATATGTTCCCTAAAGCACATGCTGCGGCTTATGTTATGATGGCATGGCGTATTGCATATTGTAAGATTAATTATCCTTTAGAATATTATACTGCATTTTTTTACTATAAGAGCTTCTGCCTTTTCTTATGCGAGTATGTGTGATGGAAAGCAAAGACTTGAATCACGTTATAAAGAACTGCTTAGACTGAAAAATGAAGGTAATACGACAGCTAAGGACGCTGATACATTGAGAGATATGAGAATAGTTCAAGAGATGTACGCTAGAGGTTTTGAGTTTGCTCCTATTGATATTTATACGGCGAAAGCTGATAAGTTTATTATAACAGCTGATAAAAAGAATAATGCCTAGTCTTGCCAGTATAGATGGTTTGGGAGAAATAGCGGCAGCTTCTATAGAGCAAGCGGCAAAACAAGGAAGATTTATGTCCAAAGAAGATTTTTATGTCCAGAGCAAAGGTCGGTAAATCTACTTGTGAATTACTGGATAGTTTAAATTTACTGAGTAATTTACCAAAGAGCAATCAAATATCTATTTTTTTGATATCTTAGTTTAGTAACTTAGCCAGAGCAAAGGTCAGATTATAAAAATATTAATAGTTAGAGTTATAAATATAGTCTATAAACTATAAAAAGCTATAAACTTGATAAATATAAAAAAATGATGTATTCTATGTAAATATTATTATGGGATAGTGTTTTTTTAAATATAGAGTAATAGAGGTAATTATGTTTGGGTTTGAAAAAGGTAGAAAGATAAAAAAAGATTATAGATAGGATGTGTGTAATCATGCTGATAATAAGTATGATTTTTGGTAGCACACATATACCGACTATATTTGGTGGTGGAGTTGCTACACCATCTGTTGCGACGAATTTAGAAGAAGATGATAATAATTCTTCGGATATTAGCATATTAAGTGAAGAAACGGAAAATACAAATCTTTCAGATCTTAGAAATTTTGGAGATTTCGAGTATATAGTAGAAGATGGAAAGGCTGTTATAACAGGTCTTAAAGATACCTTTTCTAGTGATAGACTCGAGATTCCTGCTACATTTGATGGATTAGAGATTACAAAAATAAAGGATAGAGCATTTTATTTTAAGAATTTAAGAGAAGTTGTATTAGGCTCAAATTTGGTAGAAATAGGAGCTTATGCTTTTGCGGGTAATAATATTGAAAATATAGACTTCCCTGATAGCTTGAAAGAAATAGCTGAAAGTGCTTTTAGAGATAATAAACTTAGTAATGTAAATTTGAAAAATATAAAAAAAGTCGGTGCAGAAAGCTTTATAAATAATAGCATAACTGCACTTGATTTAGGTGCTGAGCTAGTTGAAATAGGAAATAACGCATTCAAGAATAATGATATCAGTGAGGTGAATTTTCCTACGACCCTTGAAAGAGTGGGGGAAAATATATTTGCTGACAATAAGAAATATGTTAGAGTAAGCAGTGATAACAATCAAAAATGTAGGTGCAGATAAAGCTATACCTACTATTCAGAGTGCAGATAATGCTTTCGGATACGTTATAAATCCGATCAAGGTGCAAATAAAATTTATAGATAAAGAAACTAATAAGGAGATTTTAGATAGTATAACAGTGGGTGATGACTTATCTTCACCTAATAATGTATATGTAAAGGGAAGTTTACAAAGATATACACCTCCAACTTTAGCAGGTTATAAGTTATATACTGATAATGGAGAAAACATAGAAAGTATTGAGTTTACACCTAATGAGACTCCTTTCGTGTTAAATGTATATTATACGAAGAAACTTAATGAAATAAGTTTAGTGAGAAAATCTAAAGTAGTGTCTATTTTAGCTGTAAACGAGCCTAATGTAGAAGAAAAGTTGCGTAGTTTTATAGAAGCTAGAGATGAGCAGGGGAATGATTTAAGTGCACAAGTAGAAATAAATCCTAATAATGTAGATGTATCAACTTCCGGAGTAATTCATGAGATTTTATATAGTTTATTGGATACAACTACAGGGCAAACAAAATATTTGAGTTTAAAGGTTCCTGTAGGTACTGATATGAGAGAATTTCCTTTAGGAAAAAACTGGGTACTTGGAGACTTTATATATGGAGGAGATTCGGGAATAAGCTATAGAGATACAAGTATGGTATGTGGTTTTTCTGCTCAGGGATTAGAAAAAGTTAAAGACTAATAAAGAAGTAGTATTACCTCATATTAATCCAAATACCGGAGATACCATAGTTGCGATAGCTGCAAATTCTTTTAAAGACAAGGATTTTATAAGTGTAGAGTCATTTGAAGATGGTATAAAGACTATTAAAGACAGTGCTTTTCGAGATAATACTGCTTTGCGTAGGGTTAATATTACAGGTGTAAAAAAATTATTGAAGAAAGTGCTTTTCATAATGATTCAAAACTGGAAGAATTTGATTTTTTTCTAAAGTTACAAATATAGATTCTTATGCTTTTTTTCTGGAACAAGTTTAAAAAAAGCTAATAGCCCCTGAGTTAACTTCAATAGATGGAAATTTTGTCTTTAGTGGTACGAAAATAGGTTCAGATCCGGAATTTCCGGATGGTATATACCTCCCTAAATTATCTTATACTAGGGGTTCTTATATATTTGGATATACTAGCATAAAATATATAGATCAAGAAAAGCAATTTCCTAAACTAAACAAGATACAAGATCGTATGTTCTATAGCATAGGAATATTGGAGAAAAATAAAATTATCTAAAAGCTACTATTATAGAAGATTCTGCTTTTGCTTTTTAATAATATAAAAGATCTAGACCTACCTGAAGTTACTAGGATAGATAAAGATGCATTCCTTTTTAATAGTATAAAAAAATATAAATTTGCCTAAAAGTTACTGTTATAGGAAAGAGTGCTTTTTGAAAGAAATAATTTAGAAGAATTAAATTTACCTGAAGTTACAAGTTTAGAGGAAGGTGCTTTTTGAAAAAGAATAAAATAGTAAGAGCTACATTACCTAATATAAGTAAAATAGGTAACAATGTATTTTTTTAATGGGGGTAGAATTAATTATGATGGAGTACCAAAAGTATAATCCGGGATTAAAAATCTTTAAATTATTTTTATACCTATATTTACAAATAATTCTGATATTCCAAGTAATGAGAATTATATTATAAATCCTTCTGTGGCTATAGCAGGTCAATATGAAGATGATGATTTCATTTGGGATGCTATAGATAGTTCTAAAGTTTTAGGTTTTTCAACAAAGGGTAAGGCTAAGTTTATAGCAAATAATTTCGAACTCAAGTTACCTGATAGAGCTAAAAGAGTAGGGGAGTATGCATTTGCAAATACTTCAATGAGAAGTATTATAGCCAATAAGGTTAAGGTTGTAGAAAAAAATATGGTTTTTCTTCAAATAATATAGAAAACTTAGAAATGCCTGAGCTTGAGAGAGCAGAAATGTACTCGTTTAATATGAACTATTCTAATAGAGGAGTTGATAATCTTAATTTGCCAAAACTAAAAATGGTAGGAGATTATGCTTTTAATACTTTTGGTATAGAATCCCTAGATATTCCCTTATTAGAAATAGTAGCTGATAGTTCATTTGCTAAAAAAATAAAATAAAGAAGATAAATGCGTCTAGCTTAATAGAAGTTGGAAATGAAGGATTTTCTAATAATGAGATAAGTGAGATTAATGTTCCTAAGTTAAGAGTTGTAGCTACTCAGGCTTTTTGAAGCTAATAAGATAAGCAAAATAACAAAAGATACATTTCCGAGTCTTGAATGGATTGAAGATAAAGCATTTAAAAAAATAACCCTATAATAGAACTTGATTTACCTAAATTAAAAATATTTTTAAAGGATCCGAGCAATTTATTTTTTTGATGAGTATAGCTCTAATAGGAGTAATCCGATTATATGGTCTTTAGCTAAAAAAATGCTAATATTAGAGGGATTGGTTATAATGAATTTGGTGATAATACATTTAGTTATATATATAATGGAAAAGATAAATCAACTATAGAGCCTGCAGCTATAATATTTACGAATGAGCCTAGAGCGGATGGAACTTTGGATAGAAGTAATATAAGGAGATATAAGGAAAGCTTTAAGACTACTACATATAACTTGGGTAGTACTTCTATACAGACAAAGTATAGAACAGCGGTTATAAATCCAAGTTCTGTGAAAATTAACTATAGACTTGATGATGGGAATAAGCTTGACGGTCTTGATGGAAGACCTAGACTTGATGATTATAGAGAATACATATATGAGGAAAAAGATAGGGTATTAGCTACAGGCCAGTTTAAGGAAAATAAGACTTATGAAGCTCCTGATGTTTCGGGATATATATTAGTTAGTTCTACAGATCAAAATGGTAATATAGTAAAAGGTAGAAATACTATAGAACTTCCTTATGAAGCGGAAGGTGCTAGAACTGACAGAGAAATAACCTTTACTTATAAGAAAATAGAAAAAGAATTAACTAATGGTCCTGTTCTTAAATATGGTATTGTATGGCGGCAGATAGTACAAACTTGATACCTGAAAAAGAGTATCAAACTACCGGAGAGTATAATCAACCTATGCCTCAAATGCTTACGAGATTTGATATAACGGAAGTAAAGAAGAATATAAAAAAATGGTAAGATAAAGATAAGCTTTGATAATCCATATATAGATCCGAAATCTATAGTTATAAGTAACAGTGATGCAAGTTCACAGTGGTATGATGAAAATTCATGGAAAGCTACAGATACAGGTTTAGAAATAAAGTTAAAAGAACTTGTAACAGCAAAAGCGCTAAATTCATCTATCGCATATAGGTTTAAGTCAAATGTAACACCGGATAATGCAGTAGTAAATTTAAAGATGACTTTAATTTCAGAAAATGATAATGGTGAAGAGCAGATAATCTCAGAATCTGAGGACTTGAGACTACGAATCAAATATCTTGGTACACCAAGTTTTAAGGTTAATTATCCTAATAATCTTTCGGGATATTATTATGGTTCAAAAAAAGATTATGATGACGGACCTAGAAATATGGGAGAACTCGTAGGTGAGCAAGAGCATAAAAAAATAGCCAAGAACCCTAGAGCGGGAGAATTTTATTATACTGTAGATGATATAAAATACAATATTAGTGCTATACATATAGATACTATACTTCCTAAATATAAAGTTGTAAATGAACGTGGTGAGGAAGAAGAGAGAACAGCAATATTTGATGAAAATCTTAATCCTGATTGGAAGTTATCAGAAGATGGTAAAAGGGTGATTTTAGATAAAATACTACCATATCCTATGAGAGAGTCATCAAGTTTAAATGCTAGTATACCTAAATTGAAATTAAAATTTCCTGATTTAGCTGAGCGACAAGAGATAACAAATACATCTTATATGACACTTGTGCCAAGTAGAGATTTTAGGGATGCTAATGAGTATAAGCCTATAGTTGCTATGGGTAGGTATCAAAGAGTTGATACTTTAAATATATATCCTCTTGCTGATAAAAAATATCCTCTTGGTGATAAAAAGCTGGAGTATAATGGTAAGGATATACGTGTAGGAAAGATATCTGTAGGAAAGCCTAGGGGTTCAAGTAATGACTCATATCTTTATGATACTTCAGAAGATAGGAAAAAAAGATATAGATTATGAATTGGATATATATGCAACTAATGAACAAACTGATTATAAAGATATATCTATTATAGATTATGGTTTAGATCAAAGACTTAAGTATACAGGACTTGAATTTGCTGGTAGTTCTAAAGAATTGGATAATAGTAGTGTAAGCATAAGGGGATATAAGAAACAAGGTAATAAGATAAATCCTACTGTTGATGCGCTTATATTTGAAAAAAACAGGCGCTTATAGATAAAAAGCAAATCTATAGTTTTTTTGGAGATTTTGATGTAGATTATATAAAAATAGATTTACTGAATACAGAAGAGAAAGCATTTAATAAAGATATCAAATTTATAATTCATACAAGAGTAAAAAAATCCTGACGATGTTTTGCTTACTACGGGAGCATCCGAAATACTGGAAAAATCATGCTTTATTTATAGGTAATATATTTGGAAAAGATAGTACCCTTGCTCAAGGAACAAGGGAAAGTGAAGAAAAGTATGAGGGTATAGATAGAAATAGTATTATAGATACTGTTGCAAAAGTTAGCGTTAAAAAAATATAAGATGAATTTTTGGTATAAAAAAAGACCTTATATAATTTGGAAAAATCCATCAAGTTATCCTATTTATCCATCTGATGATACAGGAGAAGTGGTTCTTGAAGGACAAAGGGGAGCTTATCATATATATTTAGATGCGTATTTAGATGCTGATAAATCTGATAGAAAAAGGTCTAATTATAAATGATTTTTGAACTTATAGATGTAGTGCCTGATCCTATAAGCATAAGTAGAAATGACATATTACTAAGCCAAGAATTTATTAAAAAAATCAGGGTAGTTTTGAAATAATACCTGAGTATGAAGTATTAGAAAACGGTGTGAATGTTAAACATAGAGCTATAAAATTCAAGGCTTCTAAATTTGATTTATCCTTGTATAAGGGTAATCTGATTAATATTGCAAGTATAAAAAAACAAGATATGTAGGCGAGACTTTTCTTTCTAGGATAACTAATAAAATATATGCTACATGTAGTAATGATAACGTAGAATTTATGAATCCTGCTAAAATTGAAGGAAGAAAAGTAGATCCTAAGGGAGTAGAATTAGATAATAATAAGAATGAATATGCCTATGCTGAAGCAGGTATAAAGGTTGTTCCAAGTTCATCTTTGGTTGGAGGCCTTTATATTAGAAATCTTACAGATAGACTTTGGCAAGAAAGTATTCCTACAAAGAACGAAGAAAAATTTGATTATAAGATGACTTTAACAAATTATGATAGAAGTAGTGAAATTCGTTCTTATATGGGTATGGATATAATTAACGTATTGCCAAGTAAAGATGACTATATGTTAAATAAAGAAGGACTTAGAGGAACCAATTTGGAAGGAGTTAAAGTAGATACTTCCAGATTGAGCGAGCTTAAGGCACCTGATGGATATGAGTTGGAATTTTATAATGGGGATAAGACTGCAAAGGAATTATTGTCAGGAAATAAAACAATGGATGACGTAGTAAATGATCCTTCTATAATATGGGAAAGTACGGCGACTGATAATACTAAAATGATCAGACTTAAGGCAAAGGCCGGGATTAGTTTTTCACATGGACATACTATAGAAGTAATTATACCTATGGTAGCGCCTCATCTCACAGGATTAGATGATACTGCTATAGGAAAGAAAGCTGTAGATTCTTTTGTTTTCAGATTCTTAAAATATGATGCTCCGGATACTTATAGTAGATTTGTTGAGTTGAATAGAGTTAATAATTATATGGAAACCCCTGACGGTAGTATAAGTTTCAAAAAAATTTGCTAAAGATGGTCAATTAACAGATGATAGTCAGGCAAGAGGATTAGAAGGAGCAGCTTTTAAAAATAGTTGATAAGGAAAATCCTAATGAAATAATTAAAGTGGCTTATTCTGACAGTGAGGGAAATGTAAGTTTTAATGGATTATTAGTTAATAAGAACTATATAATAAGTGAAATACAAGCTCCGGAAGGCTATAAAAAAAGTAATAGAACTATAGAAAAGGGTAAACGTGACTTTGAGAAAGTAAAAGATAATGGCTATGCTATAGAGATAAGTGATGCTGATAGTAAAGCTGCTTTTATGAATATAAAAAAAATATAAAAAGGAAGTCTAACGATTAAAAAAAGGTAGCACGAGATAATGTTACACCTTTATCTAATGTGGAATTTAATATTAGAGGACGTAGTACAACCAATAGAGAGGTAGATATCAGAGTTGCAACAAATATAGATGGAATTGCGTTTGTTGATAATTTATCTGAAGGTATTTATTCTATAGAAGAAATATCTTCAAGTGCTGCTAACAGGTATCAAGTAGTAAGTGTTGATAGTGTTAATATTAATGAAAACAGAAATTTTTGAGAAAATTGTTGTTAATGATAAATTCAGAGTTTTACTTAGAAAAAAATAGCAGTTAATGATGAGAATTTATTAAATCCTGAGAACTGGGATACTTTTAACGGATTTTCAAAAAGAAAAAAACTGGAAGGGTATAAATTTAGAGTTTTAGGAGATGACGGAAGTAATATAGAAACAGGATATACAGATAATAACGGTAATGTATTTTGTGAAAATCTAAAAAAACTGAAGTTGTATATACAGTTACGGAGGCTCCGTAGCAGAACAAAGAAATACAAATAAGAATTTGTATAAGCATAATACAAATCAATATAAGTTTAAAAATCACTCATGATGGCAAATTGATGGCTATAAAAGCTGATGGTACCAGTACAAGATTTAAGCAATATGCGCTAAATATACCTAATATGACAAAAAGAAATTAGAGGTAGAGTAATAGTAAAAAAACTTGATAAGAATAATACCAATAAAGTTTTTATCCGGAGCTAAATTAGCCATATATAGACTTGAATTAGATTCTGGGACAGAAGAGATAAGTAATCACGTATCCTTAGAGCAAGTTGAGAGGCCAAGACAACAGGTGAAGACGGTACTGCTATTTTTTTGAAAAATCTTCTTCCGGGTAATTATCAAGTAAAAAGAGTTGGAAGCTCCTAGCGGTTATGTTCTTGAAAGTAAACCTATAGATGTGTATATTCCTAAAGATGTGCCTGAAAATAACAATAAAAGAGTATGATAAAAACAGGTGAAAATATTATATATACAATAAATAAAGAGCTTTTTGAATACATCTACTAAGATAGTAGGTATCAAAGGTAGTGATATAGAGGGATTTAAGAATATTCCTTTATCTGCAGCTAAAATTTATATAAATAGCAAAAAGAAAGATAATCCTAATTTAAAATATAGGATTATAGGAGATGGTTTTGCTACAGTATATCAGCCTATTGAGGGTGCAAAGTTTGAACTGTATAAAATGGAAAATGGAGTAAAAGTTGGAAATCCTATAGCCGTTGACAGTTCTAAACCTAATGAAACAACTATTATTAGTGATGAAGATGGAAATATTAATTTTTGGTGATTATAAGTTTGACTTCAATACGCAATATGGGATATTTGAGACTGTAGCCGCAGAGGGTTATCGTATAAATGGAGGCTATAAGACATTTAAGTTAAGTGATGAAATAGGCAAATTAGGATTCAATGGAAGTTATAGTTTCTATATAAATAACGATAGTATAAAGGGAGAAATCTCTATATCGAAGTATGATAGTGTTGCAAAAGAAAAAAATCTAGAAGGAGTTACTTTTTAATCTTTATAAGGGTTCTAAAGACAGTGCAGATTTTACTAAAGTATATAAGAGTATAGTAACCGGTGCAGATGGTATAGCTTATTTTTCAAAGCTTGCTTTTGGAGATTATGTTTTAAGAGAGGCAGATGCCCCTAAAGGATATAAAAAACTCACAGAAAATGATGATATAGAAGTTAAGCTTCGTGCAACTAAAGGTGTAGACGATGATGGACCTATAGTAAAGAAAAAGGTACTAAATGCAAGACTTGTAAATATAAGTGTTACGAAAAAGTGGGATAAAGGTTCTGAGAAAAGTGTAAAAATTAAATTGCTTAGATCTAGAAGTAAGGTAAACTTAGACAATGGAGAACCTGTAATTGTTAAAAATCTTACAGATAATAATGGTATTATTACTCTCAGCCCTACTAACAATTGGACTGTAAAAATATGAAAAATATTGATATGGCTGATTCTAATGGAAATATCTATTATTTTTAAGCCTGTAGAAGTTGAAGTTAGAGAAGGAGAAAGTGTAGATGCTGAATATACAGGTAGTTTAGACAAGGAATATGATTATAATAGTATCATAACCGGAACACCTGAATTTGGATTTACAATAACTAATACTGCTAAAAAAATACCACTGCTATAGGGGTTACCAAGGTTTGGGATTTTGGAAAAATAGATGAAACTAAGAAAGAGGAAATATTATCAAAAGCTAAGGTAGAAGTAGCATTAAAAAAAGTAAAACAAGGAAGTGTATTACCATCAGCTACAGATGTGACAGAAGATTTAGGTAAACATGAGTTCTTAGATGCAAGACAAGATGATGCTACAGGTAAAATTAGTTGGCAACATATATATAAAGATTTGGAACTAAGACATTTAGGAGAAAATATAGTATATAGAGTTGAGGAAGTAGGTAATATAGCAGGATTTAAACCTGTAAGTCCCGCAAGTTATACTTATGATGAGGCTAATAAAAATATTACTATAAAAAATGAAGCCATTACCAGAAATATAAATGTAGAAAAGAAATGGGAAGGTGTAAATAATACAGACGTTCCTAGAATAAGTGTAAGTATTTTTTTGATAGTGAAGATATGACTAAACCTATTGAAAGTAAAGAACTTAGTGTTAAACAAGTAGTAGAGGAAGGTAAAAACTCTTAATAAGTATATAGCTGAATTTACTAAAATACCAAGTTATTCATATACTGTATCAGACTCAGGAGAGATTAATGCAAAGGCAATAAAAATATGTCTTTAAGGAAACATATTATGATGATGAACATCCTGAAGGATATAGAGATGCTGTAGGATACAAAACTAGTGTTTCTATGAGAATAGGTGATAATATTAATCTCTTTGAAGATAGTGATATTGCTTATAATACTTATAAAGAAGACGCAAATATATCTGAAGATATAAATGTAAATCTTACCAATAAATTGGAGACAACAGATATAAAAAAATAAATAAGACTTGGAAAGGTATAGCTCCTGATCTTGCACCTGAAATTAAGGTAAAATTAGTTGATTATACAGATGATATGACTAGAGATCATAGTGATGAGACGAGGCATATAGATATAAAGACAAATATTTCTTTAAATGCCGGTAATGCTTTTTACAGTTAATATAAAATGATTTACCTAAATATAAAGTTGATGGATTAACTAAAATTAAGTATGCTGTAGTTGAAGTTACTGACAAAGATATCTATGATTTGAGTACGGATTCTCAAGGACTTATTAATAAAGGTGGTCTTATAAGTGGAGAAAGTACCGAGTTAGACACAGGAAAGAGCTTGATAAGTTTTAATCTGATAAATAGTCGTAAGACTGTTAAGGCTAACTTGAGTAAAATTTGGGAATTAGCTGAGGGATTTTATGAAGATGCAAACGCTGAAAAACCGGAAGTTAATTTACATTTATGGGCTGTTACAGATGATGATATTGATAATAAAACACCTGCCAAATACTTATCAGGAAATACTGAAACAGAGGTAGGAAATATAGTCTTAAATAAAGATAATAATTATAAAAAAAGATTATAGAGAATTTGCCTAGATATACTAACGATGGAGCAAAAAGCTATATCATATTATGTAACTGAGGATACTGTAGTAGGATTTAAGCCTATTTCAAAAAAATTATCAAGTTGGAGTTAAATGATAATAATGAGTTGGCAGCCACTATAAAGAATATGCAAGAAAAAGTTGACTGTAAATGTAGAAAAAGCATTGGATAGGTCTTGAAAAGTATGGAAATACAGAAAAATATCCCTCAAGTTCATATTAATCTATATGATGTTACAGATTCAGCAAATAAAAAAACTAATAAAAAAAGTGATGAGCCTGTAATTAAAGATAAGATTGATGCAAAATTTATGGAGTTTAAGTTTTACAGATTTACCTAAATACTATTTGGATGGTAGAAAGATAAAAATATTCTGTAGAAGAAAGCGAAAAAAACTTGATGGTTATGAAACTGAAGTAGGAAATCCGGAAGATATTGATAACGGAATTAAGTTTAATATAACAAATACGGCTAAAAAAATCTAGATGTTATAGTGAACAAAAATTTGGGAATTAAAAAAACGAAGATTCTGTGGAAGTAAAACTTTTACAAAATGGTAAAGTTATAAAGACTCAAAAATATTGTTGCAAATACTGAGGGAGAATACACACATACATTTAAAAAAATCTACCTATGTATAATATAGAGGGTAATACTAAGTATATTTATACTATTGAAGAGGAAGCTGTTAAAGGTTATGATACGCCGAAAATAGTTCAAGAAGAAAAAGGTAGATTCCAATAATTCAAATATTGTATTTAATGTTACAAATACCTATAAAACAGTTGATATAAATATATCTAAAAAAAGTGGATAGATGTAGATGAAAAGGACAGACCTCAAATAAGCTTGAACTTGCTGGATATAACGGCTGATACTACTAAAGATCACAGTGATAAATCTAAACATATAGAAGTAAAAAGCGGCTTAATTTTAAATAAAGATAATGCCTATACTATTAAGCTTGAGAACTTACCAAAATATAAGGAAGATGGAAAAACCCTTATTAAATATAGTGTTGTAGAGACCTCTAATTCAGAAGCTTATCATTTTAGTGTGAAGTCTGAATTTGATGACAAACCTAGTATGGATGCACCTTTTGGAACATGGAGTATAGAAGCTGCCAATGAAAGAGTACAACAAGACTTGGAGATACAAAAAGTTTGGAAAGATGATAAAAGTAAGTATAAGCGTCCTAATATAAGGGTAAGCTTATTAAAAGATGAGACTGATAACGGTATAGACGATCTTGTAGAAGTAGAGGGATATACTAATATAGAGCTTAAAGCTGAGGATGCTTGGAAACTAAAGACAAAGGTACCTAAATATACAAAAGATGGAAGAACTCTCATTAAGTATTATGTAAAAGAGTTGGCTGTATCCGGATATAATGTACCTAATGGAAATATTCCTTTGAAAGAAGAAAGGACATTATTAGGTAAAACTATATTAAAAGCTAAAATAGAGAATACTTTAATTACTACTAAAGTATATGTGGAGCAGACATATGAGGGACTGGATATATATAAAAATGAATCTTTAGTTGATTTACCTAAAATAAATGTTGATTTATATGATATAACAGATAGTACACATCCTATAAAGTTGAATGATGTAAAAACTCTTATCAAGAAGAAATCAAGTATTATCGGACTGTTTAGCATGGCTGATAGAACTTCTAAGTGGGTAACGGTATATGAGGATTTACCTAAGTTTAAGGAAGATGGTATAACCGAGATTAAATACTCCATAGGAGATATAACTACGTTTGATGGATATGAGCAAAGCGATGTAGTTAGATCCTCAACTGCTGAGGGATATACTTTGTTAAGTTTTATAGAGAAACCTAGGTCAATAAAACTTAATGTAGAAAAAAGATGGATAGGTATAGATAAATCTACGGCACCAAAACTTGAATTTAAGTTATTGGATAAAGATAATGTTAATGATATGAAGCAGGTAGGAGATACTATAAGCCTTGGTAAAGATACAGACTGGAAATATGAATTTAGTAATCTGGCTAAATATCATATTGATGGTAGAAACGTAGTTAGATATGCTTTCGAAGAGCTTGGTAATAGAGCAGGGTATGAATTTAACGAGGATAAGTACGAGGTTGGCGAGGATAAAATATCTGTAATATTAACTAATAGAAAAAGTATAGAAAAAGCTATAATAAAGAAACTTTGGGATAATAAAGAAGATGAGTATACAAGACCTTCTGCTACTTTTAGTTTATATGTTAAGAGCGGAGAAAAATATAATCTTGTATCTCTTGTAAGAGATGGAAAAAGATTATAGGCAAGCCGGTATAACAGACACCGAAACTACAGATAAGTTTATATTAAATAAAGATAATGCTTATACCACTGTAATTAATGACTTATCAAAGACAGATGATAGTGGAGAAAAAAATTATTAGAGTATTATATAAAAGAAGAACCTGTAAGAGGATATGTAGTTCCGTCAGATTACATAAAGCTTGAAAAATATGGATAGAGATACTATTTATGCAGAGCCTAAAAAAATATTATAGAAAAAAAGAAATATAAAAAGTAGAAAAATGGAAAGGACTAGAGAATTATAGCGAAGAAGAATTAAAAAAATATAACTAAAGTTCATGCTATATTATTTGAAATAAATAGTGATAATAAGAAAATAAAATTGGATATACTAGAAATTGAGAAAGATGAAAAGGGAAGATACGAAGCTATATTTAAAGATTTACCTAAGTATAAGTCTGATGGAGTTACTCCTATAATATACGCTATAGAAGAGCTGGAAGTCGGAGATGATACTTTTTAATACAGAAATAGAAAAAGAAAGATGAAGATACTTATGAGATAGTAAATATATTAAAAAGAAAAAAATATAGAAGTAATGTACCTACATCTAATAAAGATTCGTTAAGAAGAATAACAAAGATAAATACTATTCCTAATAGAGATTACACGCTATCTACTATTAATATATCTACTACTAATGTATCTACTCCTAGTGTAGCAGAAAAAAAATAATTAAAAAAATCAACCTGCTTATACCTAAGACAGGTGATACTTCAAATTCTATACTTTATGTAGGAATATTAATTGTAGCAGGTCTATTCTTTGTAGTTCTTGTTCTTATAAAAAAATAAGGATGTACAAAGAAAAAGAAGAAAGAGAAAAGAATAAGATAGACCGGAAAATTAGTTTATATCATAGTGAGTCAAAAAAATATGGCTCACTGTGATATATAAAATCAAGCTTATAAAAAAATAATGTAGTATACAACTTTATATATTTACTTGTAATATATATATAGATGTGTTATAAGTAAAATAAAAATATGGAGGATAAGTTTTATGAGAAGAAGAGTTTCACTATATACTATTATAATGGCTCTTGTCATTTTGATAGGTGTGGTGTTTATAAGAGTTCCTAAAGCTGCGGAAGTTGGTGGTGGAACAGGTAAAATTGGTGGTAAGTTATTTTATTATCCTAAGGCAAATTTAAGGCAGTATAACAATGGACAAGCAATAAGTGTTTCATATAGGAGTTTAGTGTCTTATGCCAATGTAAATATAAAATTATTGAATGCGGCTACAGAGACTGAAATTGCAAATATGAATACAGGAGCGGCCGGAGAATATGAATTCACTAATATCCCTAATGGAGAATATTATGTAGAAGTAGCGGAAACTGATAATAATAATGTGGAAAATGAGGTTCTACCTAAGGTAGGTGGAGAAAAAGGTATTACATACCCTAAATCATGGGATGTTGATATACCATTTCAGACATCAAGACGTAGTGAAAAAATTACTATAGATGATACAAAAAAAGAAAATACAGATATATATTTTGCTTCTATATTTAAACCTTATGCAGTAAGGTTAAAGACCGATATAGGTAAGTTTAGCTATACTCTTGGAAATGTTGAGAAATCAGAGCCGGAATTACCTCTTTATAACGGAGGTATAGCTACAGGTACTTATGGAAATGAAACATTTATGGCCATAAGAGGTGTGCTTGCAACTGATAGATTAAGTGATAGTATAAGTGTATTACCAAAGCCTGACTTAAGTCCTGAAGAAATAGCTTATGGATATTCTTTTTTGGGTTGGATGCTTGATGAGGAGATGTTTACAAAGTATCCTGAATATAGAAAATACGCCGATAGTATTTTTAAAGAAGAAAATATATTAGGAATAGTTGCAAAAGGAGATATAGTTTTAAAGGCTATGTATACCTATCCTATTCATCAAGTTAAGTTTGCCAGTGATTCTTCTAAAGGTCTTATGACAGCAGGAAATCAAAGTTCAGCTTATGTTACAGTTAATATTAACGGAAATACTACACGATTAACAGAAGCTACTATGCCTACAGTATCTGCTAAGCCGGGATATAGATTTGTCGGTTGGTATGAAGATATGACTACAAATGTAGTACCACTAGATGAAATATATAATCGTATAATTAGAGAGGATAAGGTTTATTATGCGAAATATGAAGCAGTAGAACAAGAAGTTTCAGTCAGAACTACAGTAAATCCTATACAAGAGGGAGATACAAAAATAAGTGGTAAAGGTATTGCCGCTTCAGAGATAGGATTGACTCTACCTAGTGGAACTAAAATAGTTACTCAAGCTGATGGAAATGGAACTTGGAGTACTGATATTAATGAAGAACTTGCTGCAGGTCAGGTAATAAGTGTAACACAAACAGAAGCTAATAAGTTGGAAAGTTTACCTTTAGATATAACTGTTATAAGAACTGTTCCTGAAATTACTCCAAATCCTGTAGTAGGAACTGTAAGAGAAGGAGACCTTGCAATAAGCGGAAAAGGTAAGGCGGGAGCTACAATACAGGTTACATTTAAAAATTCCATGAGTGCATTTACTGAAGTTTCAGGAGATGGTACTTGGTCAGTTCCTGTTATAGAGGGAATTAATATAGAGTATGGAGATAATGTATTTGTAACACAAACAGAAAACGGAAAATTAACAAGTTCTTCTACAGATGCGACTGCTATAGAAAAGACAGATGCAAATAGTAATAACAATAATAATAACGCTAAAGTGTCTGAAAATAAGATAACAGAAACTAATTTACCAAATGTTTCCAATACAAGTGGTGGTGGAAGTTCAAATGTTGTTAGAAGTTCAGGTGGTGGAAATGTTATACCAAGAGTTGTAACAAATAATACAGTAAATACTAAAGTTGAGGTGGTACCGGCACCAACACCGGCAGCACCAACACCAGTTGCACCAACACCGGTGGCACCGTCACCTAGTGAAACTACTCCTATAGTATTAAAAATCGAGGAGCCTATAAAGTCTACAGAGGATATAAGTGTTTCTACAGTAGCACCTGTGGTTCCAAAAAAAGTTATAATAAATAAAGTTCCTAAAACAGATGATAAAAAAATAATATGATTTTTATGGATATTATTATTACTTGTATCTTTTGGATCAAGTATTTTATCTATCAAAAAGAATAAATAAGTTAAAAAAAGAAACTTCAGTTTATATTACTGAAGTTTCTTTTTTTGTTATGTCCTTTTAGATAGCTTCCGGATATGTAGTTTATGGTTTTTTTCTGAGTATATAATAAGAGGTAAAATAACTGAATTTATTAATATTAAAGCGATAAAAAGAATAATAATTTTTTTATAATATATAGATATTATCTATATATTAAGATAGTAAATAAAATAATATATTAATTAAATAGATTTGATTAAACATACTAATTTAATTAGTAATAAGCATAAAAAAACTTTCTATATGTAATTATAGCAATATTTATAAGATTATTAAGAGGAGTGATGAGTATAATATTATAATTTTTTTAAATATTATCAGAATATCTTGAAAAAAAGTTCTTTAAATTGATAAAATATACTAAAAATAATAATATTTCGTGGAGAAATATTTGATTTTAATAAGGAGGGACTTTAAATGAAGGTTTATGAGAGTAAGCAAATTAGAAATGTAGTTTTACTTGGGCATGGTGGAGTAGGAAAAACCATGGTTTCCGAAGCTCTTAGTTTTGTAACAGGTGCTATTTCAAAGATGGGTAGTATAGAAGCAGGAAATACTCTTAGTGATTTTTGACAAAGAAGAGCAAAAAAACGTGGTTTTTTTCCATATCATCAGCACTAGTACCTATAGAATTTAAAGGAGAAGACTCCGATATAAAAAAATTAATATTATAGATACTCCCGGATATTTTTGACTTTGTGGGTCAGGTAGAAGAAGCTATAAGTGTAGCAGATGCGGCTATTATAGTTATAAATTGTAAGGCAGGTATAGAAGTAGGGACTATAAAAAGCCTTCAACTTGTGCGAAAAAAATATAGATTACCTAGATTATTTTTTTGTAACAAATATGGATGATGATAAAGCTAGTTATAGAGAATTAATATTAAAATTAGATGCTAAATTTGGTAGAAAAGTAGCTCCTTTCCATTTACCTATAAGAGAGAATGAACATTTTGTAGGTTATGTAAATGTAGTTAAAATGAAAGGAAGAAGATATACTAAATTTTCTGATTATGATGAATGTGAAATCCCTGATTATTCTCAAGCAAACCTAAAGATAGCTAGAGAATCTCTTATGGAAGCTATAGCAGAAACAAATGAAGAATATATGGAAAGATATTTTTCAGGCGATGAATTTAGTTTTGAAGAAATAGATGCAGCTATAAGAGAAAATGTATCAAAGTGTCAAATTTATCCTGTTTTAATGGGTTCAGGTACTCAAGTACAAGGATTTAAGTCTTTACTTAGAGCTATAGACAAATATTTCCCATCACCGGATTTTAGAACGGAAGATGGAATAGATGTTAGTACAGGAGAGCATTTTACAGCCAATGCAAATCCTAATGTTACTCTATCAGTAAAAGTATGGAAAACTATGGTAGATCCTTTTATAGGTAAGTATTCATTTGTAAAAGTATGTACAGGTACGTTAGATTCAGATACAAACATTTATAATGTTTCAAAGGAGCAAGATGAGAAAACAGGAAAAAAATATACACTAAGGGGAAAAAGACTTAATAGAATTACCTAAATTAGTTGCCGGCGATATCGGTGCATTAGCTAAATTAAATATAACAGATACAGGTGATACTTTAGCTTCTAAGATGGCACCTATATTGTATCATAGGCCAAAGATTTCAAAACCATATACATATATGAGATATAAATCTATAAATAAGGGAGATGAAGATAAATTAGCTATAGGTCTTTCAAAGATAATGGAAGAGGATTTAACTATTAAAAATTTTTTTGTAGATAATGAAAATAGACAATCTTTGATTTATGGTATAGGAGAGCAACAATTAGAAATAGTTCGTAGTAAATTAAAAAAAATAGATATAAGGTAGATATAGAATTATTAAAACCTAAGTTTGCTTTTTAGAGAAACTATAAGAAATAAGGTAGAAGCTGCAGGTAGATATAAAAAACAATCCGGTGGTCATGGTCAATTCGGTGACGTAAAGATGAGCTTTGAACCTTTAGGAGATTTAGAAAAATCTTATGTATTTGAAGAAACAGTTTTTGGTGGTGCCGTTCCAAAAAACTATTTTCCTGCTGTAGAAAAAGGTATAGCAGAAGCTTGTAAGTCCGGGTCCGCTTGCTGCTTATCCTGTAGTAGGTATTAAAGCTGTTTTACAAGATGGTTCTTATCATCCTGTAGATTCTTCTGAGCTTGCATTTAAGTCTGCTGCACGTATTGCTTTTAAAGAGGGATTTATGAAAGCAAATCCTATACTTCTAGAGCCTATAGCCAGTGTTAAAGTTATAGTTCCTGATAAATTTACAGGAGATATTATGGGGGACTTAAATAAAAGGCGTGGTCGTGTACTGGGTATGGAGGCAAGTTTTAATAATTATCAACTTATTCTAGCAGAAGTTCCTATGTCAGAACTTTTTGGATATGGTACAGACCTTAGATCTATGACAGGTGGTATAGGGGAGTTTTCTTATGAGTTTAGTAGATATGAACAAGCCCCAAGTGATATACAAAAGAAAGAAATAGAAGCAAGAGCAAGTAAAGTGGAAAACGTAGAAGAGTAGGGAAATCTATATTTATATACGGGAAAGTGGGGATACCGATGTTTTAAACTAAGTGATAGTATCAAGTGTGGTATTGATTTGAGTATAAAGATGAAGAGGATATGAAATGAAAAAATGAAAGTCATAGTTTCTACATATGAAGTATTAATAAATAATGATAATAGTTACTATACACATTGCTATCATTCGCTTATAAAATCATATAATAATGGAAAGTTGATAAGTACGGATAGAGATTATTCTCAAGCTATAGGTGGCTAGTATGAAAAAAATATTAATAAAAAAAGTATACTTTTTATGGCTATAAAGTAATGATATATTTACTTCTAGATATTTAAGTGTCCTTTTCTTTTTTTATTAATAGGATTATTTGTAGAAGTAGTTGAAGTTTTTGCAGATGTAAAAGCATATAAGAAGCAAGGATAGTAAAATTTACTTATGGATGAGTATAGTACTTATTATGTATGTCTTGTATACTTGGTTTGAGTTTTTTTATGGAGGTAGTCATCCGGCACCTAGATTAAATTTAAAAAAATTTGGTCTAGGTGCTTTTTGTGTTATAATCTTAGAAAAAAAGTTTTTTTGGAGTTTTATGAAGTTATTTAATAAAGGATTTAAGTATGAGCTTATAGCATATTATTTTTTTGGAATACTAACAACTGTTGTTGACTGGATAGTTTATTATATATTATCAGGCTTAGGTGTAAATTATATTATAAATAGTATAATCTCATGGACAGCAGCAGTACTTTTTTTGCTTTTTATAACAAATAAGCTTTTTTTGTTTTTTTGATAGTAAAAAGATTAAAAAAATATATTTAGGGAGTTAGTGTTATTTGTACTCTCAAGGCTTAGTACCTTAGTAATAAAACCTAGCTGGTATGTATGTTTTAATAAGTTTACTAAAACTGAATGAGTTTATTTCAAGGCGATTTTATCAATATTAGTGGTAATATTAAATTATATTTTTCAGCAAGCTATTTATTTTTTTAAAACTAAGTAAAATTAGGATTATAAAGATATAATAAATTTAAGCTTAAACTATAAAGAGTAAAGCATAAGAGATAAAAATTATAATATACAACTATAAGATATAAAACTGATATAATAGATCAAATAATATACAATTGTAAATGAGGATAATATAAATGAGAAATAATAAATTTGATACCGAAATTATGTATACATATTCTTTTTTTCTTTCCTGTTTTTTTATAACACTTTTTATTGTTTATAGTTAGAGGAATATATCCCTTTGGTGATGAAAGTTTTATGAGAACTGATATGTATCATCAATATGTACCCTTTATGTCAGAACTTTTATATAAATTACATAGAGGAGAAAGTCTATTTTACACTAATCATATAGGGATGGGAACTAATTTCTTATCGATATATGCATATTATCTTGCCAGCCCTTTAAATATATTTCTGATATTGGTTCCGGAAAAAGTATGTTATAGAATTTTTCTTCATATTTAGTTATATTAAAAAAATTGGTTTCTCCGCCTTGGCTTTTTTTGTTATTACCTTAGCAAACATTCAAGAAAAAAAATAATATATTATTCTTTTTGCTATGTTTTATGCACTTTCCGGTTTTGTATGTGCCTATTCATGGAATATTATGTGGATGGATACACTTATTCTTTTTCCGCTTATAATTTTGGCTTTTTGAGGAACTTGTTAAAGGTAGAAGTGGAATAAAATATAGTATTTTTCCTAGGTTTGGGTATAATTGTAAATTATTATTTGGCTATAATGATATGCCTTTTTTTCTTATAGTATATTACTTTTTCTACTTTATCTACATTAAAGAAAAATAAATTTTGAAAAGAATTGTTAGAGTAAGTTTTAGATTTGTATTATATTCAATTTTAGGTGCTATGTTATCAGCTATACTTTTAATACCACAAATATATGCTCTAAAAAAACAACAGCATCAGGTGATTTGGATTTCCTAAAAAAATTAGAAATGTATTTTTACAATAGTGGATATTTTGGTAAGACATTTGCCCTTAGTAAAAAAACACATCAAGCTCTTGAACATTATCCTAATATATATATGGGAAGTTTTGTATTTATATTATTACCTTTATACTACAGATGTAAAAAAATATAAAATTAAAAGAAAAGATAAGTTATACTTTGTTATCTTTCATATTAATATTGAGTTTTTTTCGATAAACTTATTTAATTATATTTGGCATGGTTTTCATTTTCCAAACTCCTTACCGGCTAGAAATAGCTTTATTTATATTTTTTTATTATTTTATATATGTGTTTTTAGAGTGTTTCAAAAATATAGCCAGTATAGGAAAAAAAGATATAAGCTTGAGTTTTATTTTTTTGCAATATTTTTTTATATTAAGTTGTCAAAAAAATTATAGGTACTGAGCAGGAAATAGAATTTTTATGTATATTATGTAGCGATAATTTTTTTGTAAGCTTGTATACAAGTTTATTGCTTCTATACAAGAAGAAGTTTAATAAAAATTTATTGTATATTTTTCTTGATAAGTATACTTTTGTATAGAATTGTGCTTAAATACTGCTATAACCAGTATAAGTACAAGTTCAAGAAAAACAGTATATAGAAAAATGTTGAAGATACAAGATTACTAATAAAGAAAAATAAATGATCCATTCTATAGATATGAGAGAGTAGAAAGAAAAAAACTAAGGATGATGGTGCTTTTTATAAATTTTTAATAGTGTATCTATATTTTTCATCTACTGCTTACGCTGATATGAGTAATTTATTTAAAGAAATAGGAAATGAAAGTTCAACAAACGCTTATTCTATAACAGGACAAACACCTTTATTTGATACTTTATTTGCTGTAAAAATATGGTATTTACAATGAAGAACAGAAAAAAATCCGTATTTAAGTAGTATAGCAGATTCGAATAATACATATATATATGCAAATCCTTATATCTTACCTTTAGCTTTTATGGATAATTTTTGATATAGATGCTAATTGGAATAGAAAGTTAGCAAATCCAATAGAAAGACAAAATGACTTATCAAATTTGTTAGTTGGAGAAGATATATTAAAAAAATATTAGTTTGGATTTTTGAAAAAAAGGGAATACCGATTTTATAGCGGAACAAAGAGGACAATATTTTTGCTTATGTTACTGATACTTCTATTAATGAAATAAATATTGATATAGAGGGAGTAGGGCGTAAAAAGTTATGAAAATTTGGGGAGAAAATATTTATTAGATCTTGGATATTTAGAAAATGAAACCAAAGTTAGCTTTTAGTAATGAAAGTAAAAAAACAAGGTTCCTATAAAGGTCGTTAGATTTGATTATAGTGTATTAAATAATATATATGATAAGCTTAGTGCAAATGTAGCAAATATTAAGCTTTTATGAAGCCGGACATATAGAAGCAGATATAAATGTAAAAAGAAAGTGGAAATCTATTTTTTTGAGTATACCTTATGATAAATCTTGGAAGATATATGTTGACTCCTATCCTGTAACTGCAAATAAGTATCTGGGAGCTTTTTATATCTATCCCACTTACCAAGGGTGAACATACTATAAGTATGAGATATGAACCTTTAGGTTTTAAACTGGGAGTTTATATAAGTCTTACATCAATAATAATATTATTGCTTATAATAATATATACTAGAGTTAGAAGATATGTAATTAGGCGATTTGCATAAAAAAATTAAAGATATAAATTGTATATATTGACTTAAAGAATGTTTGATAAATATTTTACTAATGACTTAATGTATCTAGAAATTGTAAGAAATGACCAAAAATAATAGCCTGTTTTTTTAGGTATAAGCTCCTAAAAAAAGCAGGCTATTTCATAGCTTTTAGTATAAAAAAAGACATAATTGTCAAAAAAATAAACTAATATTGCTTATATATTATATATAATATACAATAAACGTAATAAATTAAGAAATAGAGAGGGGATTTCGATATGAGCAGATTGGAGCTACATTCCAGTAGTAACTCACAACTTATTGTTGAAGATATATATGAGGATCTGAAGAGAAGGATAGGTTCAGCTCCTTCAGGTATATGCCCTGTTGATACTACCAGAGCTTTTATAGAAATGTGCCATGCTCAGACATGTGGAAAATGTGTACCATGTAGAGTTGGTTTATTACAATTAAAGCATCTTATAACTGATGTTTTAAGAGGAACAGCTGATATTTCTTCTATAGATGTCATAGAAGAAACAGCAAAATCCATATATGAGACTGCAGACTGTGCTATAGGCTATGAAGCGGCATTGATGGTATATAAAAGTGTAAAATATTGTAGAGATGATTATGAAGAGCATATAAAAAGTGGACGTTGTACTTGTCTAAATACTCAACCTGTTCCTTGTGTATCTCTTTGTCCTGCGGGTATAGATATACCGGGATACATAGCTTTGGTAAAAGAAAAAAGATATGCTGATGCTATTAGACTTATTAGAAAAGATAATCCACTTCCTACTACTTGTGGATATATATGTGAGCATCCTTGTGAAGCAAGATGTAGAAGAAATATGATAGATGCTTCTATAAATATAAGAGGTATAAAAAGAGTAGCTTCTGATTTTGCAGGAGTGGTGGAGCCACCTAAGTGTGCAAAGAGTACAGGTAAAAAAATAGCTATAATAGGTGGTGGTCCTGCAGGTCTTAGTGCTGCATATTATCTTCAACTTATGGGGCATCAAACTACAGTATATGAGATGTTACCTGAATTAGGAGGTATGTTAAGGTATGGTATACCAAATTATCGTCTACCAAAAGATAGACTAGATGAAGATATAGAAGCCATATTAAAAACAGGTGTGGAGGTTAAGTATGGTTTTAAAATAGGTGTAGATATAGATTTTAATGAACTTAGTAAAATGTATGATGCTACTCTTATAACTATAGGTGCTTCTACAGACAAAAAATTAGGGCTTGAAGGTGAAGATAATAAGAATATAGTTTCAGCAGTTAAATTTTTAAGAGATATAGGTCTAGGTAAAGGTGAAAGACTTGATGGTAAAAAAACAGTTGTCATAGGTGGTGGTAATGTTGCTATGGACGCCGTTAGATCTGCTGTTAGACTGGGAAGTAGCAAAGTTACCTGCCTTTATAGAAGAAGAAGTGTAGATATGACAGCCTTACCGGCAGAAGTTGAAGGTGCATTAGCTGAAGGAGTTGAATTAGTTACTTTAAAAGCACCTGAAAAGTTAGAGATAGTAGATGGAGTCTTAAAGGGTGTTTGGGTAATACCTCAAATGATTTCTAAAATAAAAGATGGTAGAGCTGCAGTTGTACCGTCAGGAGAAGAAAAACAATTTATAGAATGTGATAATATAGTTGTTGCTATAGGTCAAGATATAGAAACTAAGCATTATGCAGATGCAGGAATACCGGTTGCGAGGGGAAAGATATTTTCTCTGCCTACAGGTGGATTTGAGGGTATTCCAAATATATTCTCAGGTGGAGATTGTGCTTCCGGTCCGGCTACAGTTATTAAAGCTATAGCTGCCGGTAAGGTACTTGCAGCAAACATAGATGAATACCTAGGATATAGACATGAGATAAGTTGTGATGTAGAAATACCTATACCAAGCAAGGAAGATAGATTACCTTGTGCCAGAGTTGAACTTAGTGAACGTGAGGCTTGCGAGAGAAAAGAAGATTTTGATGAAATCGAAAAATGTATGCCTGAAGTAGCTGCTATGCAAGAGTGTGGTAGATGCTTACGTTGTGATCATTACGGCTTTGGAATATTTAAAGGAGGTCGTGAGAGCTTATGGTAAATTTAACTATAGATGATAAAAAAAGATAAGTGTGGAAGAAGGTACCAGTATAATGGTAGCAGCCAAAAATGCCGGAATCAATATACCTAAGCTTTGCTTCTTAAAAGATTTGAATGAAATTGCCGCTTGTAGAGTATGTGTTGTAGAAGTAGAAGGGATAGAAAGATTAGTTACTTCCTGCAATAATAATGTAGAAGAAGGTATGGTTATACATACTGATAGTCCAAAAGTTAGACTGGATAGATATAGAACAGTACAAATGATACTATCACAACATGATTGTAAGTGTGCTACCTGTGTACGTTCGGGAAATTGCTCTTTACAAACTTTGTCAAATGATTTGAATATAAGAGATACCTTATATGGAGAAGTATTGGAAAATCAAGTTTGGGATAGGACTTTTCCACTTATAAGAAATTCGACAAAATGTATAAAATGTATGCGTTGTATACAAGTTTGTGATAAGATGCAAAGTTTAAATGTTTGGGAACTTGAAGGAACCGGAGCAAGAAGTACAGTTAATGTTTCCGGCTCAAGGACTATAAGAGATGCAGATTGTTCTTTATGTGGACAATGTATTACTCATTGTCCTGTAGGAGCTTTGGTAGAAAGAGATGATACAAATGAGTTTTGGAAAGCAGTTGCTGATCCTAGCAAGACAGTTGTAGTTCAAGTAGCACCGGCTGTTAGAGCGGCTTGGGCGGAAGCTACAGGTATAAGTAGAGAGGCGGCTACAGTAAATAAAATTTTTGAAGGCCTAAAAAAAATGGGTGCAGATTATGTTTTTGATACTTCTTTTTCTGCCGATATGACAATTATGGAAGAAGCAACTGAATTTATCGAAAGATTTAAAGCCGGAGATTTAGAGGAAAGACCTATGTTTACTTCTTGTTGTCCGGGTTGGGTAAGATTTTTAAAGAGTCAATATCCTCATCTTGTTAAACAACTATCAACAGCTAAATCTCCTATGCAAATTTTCGGTTCTGTTATGAAATCATATTTTGCAGAAAGTATAGGAAAAGATCCAAAGGATATTGTATCTGTTGCAGTAATGCCATGTCTAGCTAAAAAGGGCGAAGCAAATATGGAGTTTTTCCATGGTGAATATGCAGGACATGATACAGATTTAGTTATTACTACTAGAGAATTTGTTAGAATGTTAAGGGCTTCTCATATAAAAATAGAGAATTTGGAGGGGATAGAGCCGGATAGACTTTTCCACGACTATTCAGGAGCCGGAGTAATATTTGGGGCTACCGGTGGAGTTATGGAAGCGGCTCTCAGAACAGCCTATTATGCTATAATGGGAGTAAATTGTCCTCCTGATGCTTTTGAGATAGTAAGAGCAAAATCGCAGGACGATGGAATTATAGAGGCTAACTTTGAACTAAATGGTACTAACTTACGAGTAGGAGTAGCTAGTGGTCTAGGAAATGCAAGAAAACTCATAGACAGTGTAGAAAGTGGAGAAAAACATTATGACTTTGTTGAAATAATGGCTTGTCCGGGTGGCTGTGTAGGTGGTGGCGGCCAACCTATACATGATGGAGATGAGTTGGCTTTTACTAGAGGTAAGAATCTATATTTCATAGATAAAGGCTTGAATATAAGACATTCACATGAAAATCCGGATATAAAAGCGGTTTATGATAATTATTTTGAAAAACCAAATAGTCATAAAGCACATCATTTATTACATACAGACCATAATCTTTGGGAGATGCCACTTGCACCTAAAAGAAATAGAAATGGATATGTATTGCGGTAAAAAGTAAGATAGATACTAGCTAAATTAATATAGTTTAGGATATATAATTTGGGTAATTGCTAAACTCTCTGAGCCCGTTCTCAATCCTTATTGCATACAAGGATGAATTGTGCAAAGCACAAATTTTAAGCCAAAAGATTGATAACTATAAGCTTTAGGTACACTTTAATAAGCATAGTGATTATACGAAGTTGATAAGTACTAAGAATTAAAGATTTTAAACTTCTGATATATTGTCAATTTTAAGTGTTCTCAAATCAAGAGTTGTTACAGACTGGCGGTTTCTATTGCGGCTTGAATCAGATTTTGTAGAATCTTGATATTGTAAATTGTACCAAGATGAAATAAGGGAACACTATAAAATAAAGAGAAAGTAAAGAGGATTTATTGATTTTTTCTTTATTTCGGAATATACTATAAGTAAGAAAGGGGTGTTGAATATGGCACAGACAGTAAATGTTAATTTCAAGCTGGACGAAGAGGTAAAAAAGAGCATGGAACAGGCGTGTTCTGAATTAGGTATTTCCATGAGTGCGGCGTTCACTGTGTTTGCTAAAAAAGTAGGGAGAGAAAAGCGTATTCCTTTTGAGATATCGGTAGATCCGTTTTATTCTGACAGCAATATCCGTTACTTGGAAAATATCGTGCGTGATATAAAAGACGGTAAGGCTCACTTGCATGAGCATGATTTGATAGAGGTGGACTAATGAGGTTGCTATGGGAAGATAAAGCATGGAGTGATTATTTGTACTGGCAGACGCAGGACAAGAAAACGCTGAAAAGAATTAACGTACTTATCAAGGATATTCAAAGAAGCACTTTTTAGGGTATCGGAAAACCCGAATCGTTAAAAGAAAATCTAAACGGTATGTGGAGCAGGCGTATTGATGATACCAATAGGATTGTTTATTATGAGAAAGACGGGATAATCTATATCGTTTCATGCAAAGGACATTATGAAGATTAAAAAGTGGACGGGTAACCGCCCTCTTTTTTCTTCACCGTGAGGCTTTTTCTCTTTTACCGCTTAAATCTGTATGGAAAAGGATTGATATATATAAATTATGAGTTATAAATATATAATACCTAAAAAAAGGTGCCGTTGTACTAGTTGATTAGTGAACAGCACCTTTTTATATGATTTTTAATAATTTTTCTTCTTGTTTTTTTATAAACTAATATAATTAAGAAATAATATGTTTTTAACATAAGTAAAAAAATTCATTTTTTTAATAAATCACACTCTTTTTTTCATTTTTTTAATAGCCTGTTTTATTTTTTTGTAGCTGTGTAAGATATTATAAGCTCGTTTATTAATTCTATATTTTTCTGTTGTTACAGAATTAAGATTGCTATCCAGTAAAGGTAATAGTATTTTTCATTGACCTATCATAGATATTTTTTTCCATAGTACATAGTCTTTATCATATCAGAAAATTTGAGTATTTCTTCAGGGAAGATAGAATAGTAGATATGAAATAAATTTTTCTAAATTGTATTTATCGTCTCTGAAGAAGAAATATTCAAATATACTCGCTTTTTTTCCAAAGCAAATTTCATAAAAAAATATTCCATATACCTAAGAATGTATCTTCAATATTTAAACTGGAGCTGCTAAAATCCTTTAAGGCTTTACTATAAGAATCAAAAATAGGATATACAAGAAAGTAGTACCAATTCGTTTAGATTATCAAAATATAAATATATAGTTGAGTTATGTAATTTAGATAAATTTGAAATTTTTTTCTTATACTTACATTCTCTATTCCCTCTTTATTGATAATTTCTCTAGTAACACTTATAAAAGTTTTGATATTATTTAATTTTTTTCTTATCTTTGTTAAAATTTATATCCATAAAAAAATAACCTCTAAATATTAAAGTACTATATTTTAGATGATAAACTATAAAATATAATAATGATAGTAAAATAATAATATAAAATGCTTTTTTTGTGAAAAAAACATACAAAAAGTAATCGCGATAATTGTTTAAAAAGTAGAATTATAGATTTTTATCTTTACAAGCAATATATTTATTGATATTATCTATTTATAAAAAGTAATCGCGATTATTTATTTAGTAACAATAAAGTTGTATTATATGTATAAATTAATGTATTTAAAAAAAGGAGATAATATAAATGAAGCTGGAAATAGGTGAATTCTATGTTAAAAGATATAGTCTTTGGCTCTTCATTATCCTTTGATAAAGGAGTATTGACAATAAATAAGGATGAAGCATTAAAATTTATAAAAAGAAGATGATAGGATAACAGAAGCAGAACTTTACATAGCTAAGCCGGGAGATAAAAATAAGAATGTGTCCTGTAAAAAGAAGCAATAGAGCCAAGAGTAAGATTAGATGGGCGAGGAAGTTTTTCCGGGTTATACTTCAAAAACTTGCTAGTGCAGGAGATGGAGTCAGCCATGCGTTAAAAAATTGTAGTGTCTTGGTAGTTGGAAGGCATTGGGGCGGTTTCCAAGATGGTCTTATAGATATGAGTGGAGAAGGTCAGAAATATACTTTGTTTGGAGAATTAAATAATATAGTTTTAGTAGCGGATACTAATGAAAACTTTGAGCAAAGAGAGCAACAAAAAGAAAAAAATGATGCACTTAGAAGAGCAGGACATAAACTGGCAGAATATATAGCTGGCTGTGTTAAAGATTTAGAACCCGGAAACAAGAGAGATATTTGAGCTTGGAGCTGTTATAAAAAGAAGTGAAGATGTAGAAAAGCTTCCTAGTGTAGTATATGTTATGCAACCACAATCACAAATGGAAGAGCTTGGTTATAATGACCTTGTATATGGATGGGATATGAATAGGATGTTACCAACATTTATGCATCCAAATGAAGTTTTAGATGGAGCTTTAGTATCAGGAAGTTTTATGCCTGTATCATCTAAATGGTCGACTTATGATTTTCAAAATTGTCCAAATATAAAAAGCACTGTATAAAGAGCATGGAAAGACTATAAATTTTTTTGGGTGTAATAATGTCTAACTTAAATGTTGCTCTTGAACAAAAAAAGAAAGAGCTGCACAATTTGTGGCACAAATAGCTAAAAGCTTAGGTGCAGATGCCGCTATAGTAGCAGAAGAAGGATATGGAAACCCGGATGCGGATTTTATAGCTTGTTATGTAGCTTTAGAAGATGCAGGGGTTAAAACTGTAGGTATTACAAATGAATGTACAGGTAGAGATGGAGAATCTCAGCCATTAGTAACACTTGATGAAAAATGTAACGCTATAGTTTCCTGTGGAAATGTTTCAGAAATGATAGAATTACCGCCTATGGAGACAGTTCTTGGTGAATTGGAGGCCTTAGCTAGAGATGGTCTATCAGGTGGTTGGTCAAATGATGAGATACTTGGCTCATCTGTCAGAGAGGACGGAAGTATAATAATGGAAAAATAATGCTATGTTCTGTGGTGATAGAGTTTGTGGTTGGTCAACTAAGACTATGAAAGAATTTTAGGAGGTGAGGTATGAAAAAGGCTATATTATATATAAATCAATTTTTTGGTCAAATAGGTGGAGAAGATAAAGCAGATTTTGAACCTGTTTTTATAGAAGAAAAAATAGGACCGGCCTTAGAATTTTCAAAAAACCTAGAGGCTGATATAGTAGGAACAATTATTTGTGGTGATAACTACATGGGAAGTAATACAGATGTGGCAGTAAAAATAATGGATTTAATTAAGGATAAAAAAATTTGATTTATTTATTGCCGGACCGGCTTTTCAGGCAGGAAGATATGGAGTGGCTTGTGGAACTATTTGTAAAGCTATAAAAGATAAGTATAATGTTCCGGTAATAACATCAATGAATATTGAAAATCCGGGTGTGGAAATGTTTAAAAAGGATATGTATATACTTAAGGGTGGAAATATAGCATCAAAAATGCGCAAAGATGTTGAAGCAATGGTAAGGCTGGCTAATAAGATACTTAATAATGAAAATTTAAAATCGGCTAGTGAAGAAGGATATTTTGCACGAGGTATTCGTAAGCAGGTATGGCGAGATGATGAAAAGCCTGCGTATGAAAGAATGATAGATATGTTACTTAAAAAGATTTATGGAGAGCCTTTTGAAACAGAGCTTCCTATGCCCAAGCTTGACAGAGTTCCTATCGCTAAGGCTATAGGAGATTTATCAAAGGCTAGAATAGCAATATTAAATACAGGTGGTATAGTTCCTGTAGATAATCCTGATAGAATACAATCAGCTTCTGCTACACGTTGGGGGAGATATAGTATAGAAGGAGAGGATACTATTAGAGGTGGAGAATATAAAACTATACATGCAGGTTTTGATCCGGCTGCGGCTGATGCAGATCCTAATGTAATAGTTCCTATAGATGCACTTAGAGTGTTAGAGAAAGAACGGGTATTTGGTAGTCTACACCCTTACTTTTATACAACGGTAGGGACAGGTACAACTCAGGCGGAGGCTAAGAGAATGGCACTTGAAATAATACCATTACTTATAGAAGATAATGTTGATGCTGTTATAATGGTTTCTACTTGAGGTACCTGTACACGTTGCGGTGCAACAATGGTTAAAGAAGTTGAAAAAGTAGGTTTACCTGTAGTACAAATGTGCAATTTAATTCCTGTTGCAAAGACTGTAGGTGTAAATAGAATAGTTCCAACTATATCTATACCTTATCCATTAGGAGATCCGAATACTCCAAAGGAAGTACAATGGAAATTGCGATATCATAGAACAAAGGTAGCACTAGAAAGCTTAGCTACTGATATAGAAGAGCAAACTGTATTCCCTGTGTAGAATAGGAGGGGGATTACTTATGAAGAAAAATGCGGTATTTATTTATTCGCTTATATTATCTTGCGGAACAGCTCTTTGGGCTGTTCTAGAGAATAAAAAAAGCTTTAGTATATTTTTCAAATATGTTATTTAATTTTTTAACAGTTAATTTTGCTTGGCTATATTTATTGGCAATGTTGATATTTGTAGTATTTGTTATATATATTGCCTGTAGTAAATATGGAAATTTAAGATTGGGAAGTGATGATTCTAGACCGGAATATTCAACGGCATCTTGGTTTGCAATGCTGTTTGGTGCCGGAATGGGAGTTGGACTGGTTTTTTGGGGCATATCTGAACCGGTTTCACATTATGTAAGCCCTGCAGTAGGAATAGAAGCTTTTAGTGCCAGTTCAGCAAAATTTGCTATATGTGCTTCATTTATGCATTGGGGTATACATCCTTGGGCTAATTATGCTGTATTGGGTCTTGCCTTAGCATATTTCCAATTTAGAAAAAATAAACCGGGCTTGATAAGCTTTTTATTTGAACCTCTGATAGGTGAAAAAGGTGTTAAGGGATATATAGGAAAAATTATAGATGTATTGGCAGTTTTTGCTACAGTAGCTGGAGTAACAACATCTCTCGGACTTGGAACTTTACAAATCAATAGTGGATTTAATTATCTTTTTAAAGTCCCTAATACTCTGACGGTACAAATAATTATAGTAATAATAATATCCATTATATATATTTGGTCAGCTGTCTCAGGTATAGATAGAGGAATAAAGCTTATCTCAGATGCTAACCTATATATAGCTTTTGTACTTATGATATTGGCTGTTATAGTCGGTCCTAAGGTAGAAATACTAAATAATTTCATTTCAGGCTTAGGTTGTTACATAAGCGGTATTATAACGGAAAGCTTGAATATTAACTCTTACGGTGATAATACGTGGGTACAAAATTGGAGAATATTTTATTGGGCTTGGTGGATAGCATGGGCTCCATTTGTAGGTATTTTTATAGCGAGAATTTCAAAGGGAAGAACTATTAGAGAGTTTATTATAGGTGTAGTCTTAGCACCATCTTTAGGTTCATTATTATGGTTTGCTATTTTTGGAACCTTAGGAATACATTTAGGAGAGTTTGGTATTTTAGCAAAGGTAGCTCTGGAAGAAATTACAAAAGCTCCGGAAACAGGAATATTTATAGTATTTTTCTAAATATCCATTAGGAATATTATTATCAATAATTACCATGCTTTTTAGTATGTACTTTCTTTGTTACCTCTGCAAATTCAGGAACGTTTGTTCTTGGTATGCTTACATCTGATGGAGATTTGAATCCTCCTAATAACAAAAAAAATATTATGGGGTCTTGTACAATCGCTAATGGCTATAGGTTTACTTATAGCAGGTGGATTAAAAAGCCACTTCAAATTATATCTATTGCAGCAGCATTTCCGTTCATATTTATAATGATATTAGCGGAGTATCTCTTATGAAGGCTATTAAAGAGGAAAAAAAGTCTAAATATTAATTAATCATATTTTTAAAAAAAGAGTTTGTAGTAAAGATTTGTCTGTCTTTAATATAAGCTCTTTTTGTTATAAGGAAATTATCACAGAATAAGAGTAATATGTCTTGATAAATAAGATTTTTTTGTGATAATAGAAATTGAAAAATTATTGACAGAAATGAAGAAATAGTGGATACTATATTACTCATATACAAGTATGTGAAGCTTACAAAGAAGTACTAGATGCTTATGTATTATTAGGAGAATATTAAAGGAAATTTAAAACTATAGATTTATTTGTAATAGCAATATAATATATATAGATTAAATTTAAAGATAGCTATGGAATATTTTAAAGGTTTGAGTAGAAAAGAATATATATTAATAGTGAGTGAACTAATAAAAAGAGATGGAATAGAAAATATTTCTATTAGAAAAATTAGCAAAAAGAAATAGGTTGTTCGTCGGCCAGTTTATATAGATATTTTTGAAAGCTTAGATGAGTTGATTTATTATGCTGAGCTTGGAGAGTTAAAATCATATATAAATGCTTTGAATAAATCTAGTTTGGTTTGGGAAAAATGTTTGGGACAAATATATAGGTGTATGGTATTGTTATGCAATGGAAGCCTTCAGAAAAACCTATAAGCTATAACTTGATATTTTTTTACTAAAAAGAATATAGCTTTTAAAAAGAAGCCATAAATGAATATTATGAGATGTTTCGGAGGATATATTAAAAATCATCACCGGTGTTTCAAACAATGCTTAGAAATCCTGACTTTTTGGGAAGAGATTATGAAATATGTAAAATCTGTATGAAAGCCGGAGCTATATCTAAAGAAAAATGCTATTATTTTTAAATAGAATGGTTTGCTTTCTTTATATAGGATATTTTTAAAAAAATCTTATTGATAAAGGTATTGAAGAGAAAGAGATAGATATTTATATCTGGAATTTTTATTGATGATATAGAAAGAATAGTTTTTTTCGCTTGCAGATGATTTACAAGGATATACTAATTATAGAGAGGTAGTAAAAAGAAAGATTAAATTTTTAAATGAAATGAGATTGTATATAATGAATACAATCTTATTTTTTTAAAAAGTAAAGTATAATTATATTTCTAATGTAATTATATAGATCATATACCCCTATTTTTAATTGAAACAAGGCAAGAAATATGTTATTCTAAGTTCATAAATAAGATTTTTAGTATCATATAAAGAGTTGTCTTTAGGAAAGGTAAAATATATGAGCATGATAGATACAAATACAGGAGTTCAATTAACAGAATTAATAAAGCAGATGAATTTAAAAAATGTAACACCGGAGATAAATACTGATAATATAGTCATAACTCATCCTGATATAAATCGTCCTGCTTTACAACTTGCAGGTTTTTTTGAGCATTTTGATAGTCAGAGGGTTCAAATTATAGGTTTTGTTGAACAACAATATATTAACACTTTGGATAAAGAAAGAAAAAGAGCAACTTATGATAAACTTTTATCTTATAAATTACCTTGTATAGTTTTTGCCAGAAATGAAGAACCTGATGAAGATATGCTTGAATTTGCTAATTACTATGGTGTACCTTGTCTTGTAACAGAGATGATTACAACTGATATTATGGCTGAGATTATAAGATGGTTAAAAGTTAAATTGGCTCCTACCATAAGTATACATGGTGTTTTGGTAGATATTTATGGTGAGGGTGTTCTTATAACAGGAGATAGTGGTATAGGTAAGTCAGAATCAGCTTTGGAACTTATTAAGCGTGGTCACAGACTTGTTAGCGATGATGTTGTGGAAATTAAAAAGGTATCAGAACAAACACTAATAGGCTCTGCTCCTGATATTACTAAACATTTTATAGAAGTTAGAGGTATAGGTATAATAGATGTTAAAAGCTTTATTTGGAGTAGGAAGTGTTAAAGATACTCAACAAATAGATATGGTTATACAATTAGAAGATTGGGATAGAGAGAAAGAATACGATAGACTGGGCTTGGAAGATAACTATACAGAATATCTTGGAAATAAAGTTACTTGCCATGTTCTACCTATAAGACCCGGTAGAAACTTAGCTGTAATCTGTGAATCTGCCGCTGTAAATCATAGACAAAAGAAAATGGGCTATAATGCAGCAAGAGAATTATATAATAGAGTACAAGCTAATATAAATAAAAAAATTCGTAGTGATAGGTAAAAAAATATGTTAAAAAGAATTACTGGCTATATCAGCTAATGTGAAAGAATATGAAGATATGTCTAAACATATCACTTTTTAAAGCCGATTGGAAAAGCTAGGTTTTATATAGAAGTAGATACAGAAGAAGAGCTTATAAAACTTGCGAAATATTGTAAAGAAAATAAGTTAAAAATATTTTATCTTAGGTAATGGAAGTGATTTATTAGTTAGTGATAAAGGTTATGATGGTATTATAATAAGTACTATAAAACTAAAAGACATGAGAATAATAGATAAGAATAGTATAGAGGTTTCAGCGGGAGTTTTAATGTCGGATATTGCTAAATTCACTCTAGAAAATGAGTTAAGCGGTTTTGAATTTGCCAGTGGTATACCGGGTACTTTGGGTGGAGCTGTATTTATGAATGCAGGTGCCTATGATGGTGAGATGAAAGATATACTTACAGAGGTTAAAAATTCTTGAAGATGACTTATCCATTGCTTATATAGATGCCAGTTTATTAGATTTATCATATAGATATAGTAATATAGAGGAAAAATAGAGTAGTTTTAGCAGCAAGACTTAGACTAAAAAAAGATAAATATAATAATATAAAAATTTAAAATGGATGATTTGGAATTTAAAAAGAAAAAGAAAAAGCAACCTTTGGAATATCCAAGTGCGGTTCTACTTTTTAAAAAGACCGAAGGGATATTTTGCAGGAAAACTAATATCCGATGCCGGACTTATGGGATATCATATAGGTGATGCCGGTGTTTCTACTAAACATGCAGGCTTTGTTATTAATAAAGGTAATGCAAGTGCAAGTGAAATATATTCCTTGATTTGTCATATACAAAAAGAAGTTAAAGAAAAAAATTTGGGGTTGAATTAGAAAGAGAAGTTAGATTACTGGGAGAGTTTTAGATGCTTAGCACAAAAGAAATAGTTATTGTAAGCGGTATGAGCGGCTCGGGAAAAAAACAGTGGCTCTAAAGCTGCTGGAGGATATGGGCTATAATTGTATAGATAATTTACCTATAGACTTACTCAGTAAGTTTTTTGATTTATTGGTAAATCCATTGGAAGAATATAGAAAAGTTGCTCTAGGTATAGATATTAGAAGTGGTGAAGCTCTGGAAAAGTTAAAAGTATATTCTCGATGATATTAAAAAAATAAAGGAATAGAGTATAAAATTCTTTTTCTTAGATGCTAACGATGAAGCACTTATAAAAAGATACAAAGAAACTAGAAGAATACATCCGCTGGCTTATGGAAAAAGATTGGAAGAAGGTATAGTGGTAGAAAGAAAAATCCTTGGAATTTTTTAAAAGAAAAGGCAGATTTTGTTCTTGATACTTCAAGTTTACTTAGTAAAGAATTAAAAAAATGAGTTGATAAATATATTTAGTTACGGAAAAGATTATCCTAGAATATTTGTTAATATATTATCATTTGGCTTTATGTATGGCATACCTAAAGATGTAGATTTAGTATTTGATGTCAGATTTTTTTGCCTAATCCTTATTATGATTTAGATTTGCGTATGCAAACAGGTGAAGATGCGGCAGTCAGAGAATATGTTTTTAGAGATGAAAATGCGGTGCTTTTTCTTGAAAAAAATTAGAAGATATGGTTAAATTCTTAATACCTAATTATATAAATGAAGGTAAAAACCCAATTAGTAATAGGTATAGGCTGTACAGGTGGTCAGCATAGATCTGTTTTCCATGGCGTATGAATTATATCAAAGCCTAAAAAGATATGGATAAAATCAATTTAAGATTAGAGCATAGAGATATGCAAAAAAATAAACATAGGATAGCTTAAAAATGTCATTTTCGTCAAATTTAAAAAGATGAGTTGTGTAGAGTTTTAAGTAGTTCAAGACACTGTAATATAGCAGAGATGACAGCTATAATTTCTTTGTTAGGAAATGTTAAAATTTCGGAGAAAGATGAGTACAGCTTGTCAATTTCTACCGAACATGCAGGACTTGCTCGTAAATGCTTTTACAATTTTAAAGAAAACATTTAATATAGGTACAGATATAAAAAAATAAGTAGGAATACTTTTTTTGTCTAAGAATCACAATTACACTATCTCGATAAAGAGTGATATAGAAGCTAGGAATATTCTTCTTACGACTAAGTTATTAAACTCCTATGAAGAGATTGAAGAAAAAAATTGTCAATAGATGATAATTTTATCTTGAGTAAAACTTGTTGTAGGGAGAGCTTTCCTTAGAGGCTCATTTTTTGGCAACGGGTTCTATGTCAGATCCTGAGAAAGCATATCATTTCGAAATTGTTTGTGCTACCTATGAAAAAAAGCAAATCAAATAAGAGATGTACTTATTTCTTTTTGATGTGGATGCAAAAAAATAGTTGAGAGAAAGAAATCTTTTGTAGTATACATAAAAGATAGTGAACAAATAGTATTTGTTTTTAGCTCTTATAGAAGCAAATTCAAGTTTATTGGAACTGGAAAATATTCGTATATTGAAAGATGTACGAAATGATGTTAATCGCAAAGTTAATTGTGAAACAGCTAATATTAATAAAAACAGTATCAGCTGCATTAAAAACAGATAGAGGATATAGAATTTATTAAAAGCTCTTATGGTCTTGATATTTTACCTGAAGCTGTAAGAGATATATCTATCTTAAGATTACAATATCCTGAAGCCAGTTTGATAGAACTTGGAACATATTTACAACCAAAAGTAGGTAAAAGTGGTGTAAATCACAGATTAAGGAAATTATCTGAAATAGCGGATAAACTTAGAGAGGAAAGGGGTATTTAGAGGAGATTATGATTAAAAAAATATTGTTGTTGGGAATTCTACAAATATAGAAACAAGACCTGCTATGCTTGTTCAGCTTGCCAGTAAATTCAAAAGTAGCATTTATATTGAAAAAGGAAATAAGACTGTAAATGCCAAAAGTATTATGGGTATGATGACCTTGGGTCTTGTATCTAAAGATGAAATAAGCTTAAATATAGATGGAAGTGATGAGGAAGAAGCTTTTTTAGGTTTGGCATCTTACTTAGAATAGTGTAGAAAGTTTTAAAGGGCATTTGCATTAGCAAGGCCCTTATTTTGTTATAGAAAGGAGGCAATATGGATTTTACACATTTACATGTACATACTCAATATTCTCTCTTAGATGGCTCCAGTAAGATAAATGAGATAGTAAAAAGGGCTAAAGATTTAGGAATGAAAGCCTTAGCAATAACAGATCATGGAGTAATGTACGGAATAATAGATTTTTATAAGGCGGCAAAAGAACAAGGTATAAAACCTATTATAGGTTGCGAAGTTTATGTGAGTCCTGCCTCTCGTTTTGATAGAGAAGTTGTTCATGGAGAGGATAGATATTACCATTTAATACTTTTAGCTAAAGATAATAAAGGTTTAGAAAACTTAACTAAGATAGTTTCAAAAGGTTTTGTTGATGGATATTATTATAGACCGAGAGTTGATTATGAAGTTTTAAAAGAGCATAGTGAAGGACTTATAGCTCTATCAGCTTGTCTTGCAGGTGAAGTTCCAAAACTTATTATGCGTGGTGAAATCGAAAAAGCTAGAGAAATAGCTTTAAAAAATAAAACTATATTTGGTGACGGTAATTATTATTTGGAATTACAAGATCATGGTATATATGAACAAAGAGCGGTCAATGAAGAATTAATTAAAATTAGTAAGGACTGGGATATTCCTTTAGTAGCTACGAATGATGTGCATTATATAAATGCAGAAGACGCTATGCCTCATGATATATTACTTTGTATACAGACAGGTAAGAAAGTCAGTGATAAAGATAGAATGAGATATGAAGGTGGTCAATTTTATTTAAAAAGTCCGGAACAAATGGATAGACTTTTTTCTTATATACCGGAAGCTTTGGAAAATACAAATAAAATAGCGGAACTTTGTAATGTTGAAATTGAGTTTGGAGTTACTAAATTACCGGAATATGATGTTCCTGATAATATGAGTTCGGAAGCTTATCTTAGAAAGCTTTGTTATGAAGGACTTGATTTTAGATACGATACTATAGATGATACTTTAAAAGAACGTATGGAATATGAACTTGGTATCATAGAAAAAATGGGTTATATAGACTACTTTTTGATAGTATGGGATTATATAAATTATGCCAAGAAGCATGACATACCGGTTGGTCCGGGTCGTGGTTCGGCAGCAGGTAGTATAGTAGCTTATTGTCTTGGTATAACAGATGTAGATCCTATAAAATATAATCTTCTTTTTGAGAGATTTCTAAATCCTGAAAGAGTTTCTATGCCTGATATAGACGTTGATTTTTGCTATGAAAGACGACAAGAGGTTATAGATTATGTTATAAGAAAATATGGTAAAGAAAGAGTTTGCCAAATTATAACTTTTGGAACCTTAGCTGCCAGAGGTGTAGTAAGAGATGTAGGAAGAGCCCTAGATTTGCCATATTCATTATGTGATACTATAGCTAAACTTATACCTACAGAAATAGGTATGAATTTAGAGAAAGCCTTAAGTGTCAGCAAAGAATTAAAACAAAAATATGATACAGATGCAGAAATTAAAAATCTTATAGATTTGAGCATGAAGCTGGAAGGTCTGCCTAGACATAGTTCTATACATGCGGCCGGAGTAGTTATATCTAAGAAAAGTATAGATGAATATGTTCCGATAGCTAAAAATAGTGATGGTTCTATAACAACACAATATACTATGACAACTTTGGAGGAACTGGGTCTTTTAAAGATGGACTTTTTAGGTCTTAGAACCTTGACAGTCATAAAAAAAACCATAGATCAAGTGAAAAAGAATTATGGAAAAGATATAGATATATTAAAAATAGATTATGACGATAAGGCAGTTTATTCCTCTATTGCAACAGGAAAAACTGATGGTGTTTTTCAATTGGAAAGTGCCGGTATGGCAAGTTTTATGAAAGATTTAAAACCTGAGTGTTTGGATGATATTATAGCGGGAATTTCTTTATATAGACCGGGACCTATGGATTTTATACCTAAATATATAAAAAGGTAAAAAAATGAAAAGGACAGTATAAGTTATGATTGTGAAGAACTGAAACCCATACTAAATTCAACTTATGGTTGTATAGTTTATCAAGAGCAGGTTATGCAAATAGTAAGAGATTTGGCGGGTTATACTTTAGGTAGAAGTGATTTGCTAAGACGAGCTATGAGTAAGAAAAAGTCTTCTGTAATGAAGAAAGAAAGACAGAATTTTATTTATGGTAATACAGATGAGAATATAAAAAGGTTGTATTGCAAATGGTATAGATGAAAAAAAGTTGCTTCAAAAGATATTTGATGAAATGATAGATTTTGCCAAATATGCATTTAATAAATCACACGCAGCTTGTTATGCCTTTGTTTCTTATCAAACAGCTTATTTAAAATATTATTATCCACTAGAATTTATGGCGGCTCTTATGACTTCGGTAATGGATAATGTAAATAAAGTATCTGAATATATATTAACGTGCAAACAAATGGGTATAGATATTTTACCACCTGATGTAAATGAGGGAGAGAGTGAGTTCTCGGTTTCAGGAAATGGAATACGTTTTGGACTTAGTGCAATAAAGAGTATAGGAAAGCTGGCGGCAGAGGAAATAATTAGAAATAGAAATTCAAGCGGAAAATTTAGAGATTTGGAAGATTTTATTTCAAGACTTGGAAATAAAGAGGTAAATAAAAGAAGTTTAGAAAGCTTTGTTAAAGCAGGCGCTTTGGATTGTTTTGAGGGAAATAGAAAACAAAAGTTGCTTATTATACCTGAACTTATAGATAGGAAAAACTAAAGATAGTAAGGCTATAAGTGGGCAGATGAGTTTGTTTGACTTTTGGAAATGAGGAGCAAAAAGAAAGTTTTTAAATTACATTTACCTGAGATGGAAGAATTTGTTAAAGAGGATTTACTCAATTTTGAAAAGGAAATGGTAGGAGTTTATATTTCAGGCCACCCTCTAGATGCCTATATAGAAAGACTTAAAACAAAGACTACAGCTAATACTTTAGATTTCATAATAAATGAAGAAAGTATGGAAGCTCACTTAAAAGAAAATGAGAAAGTTATTATTGGCGGTTTGATAAATAATGTTAGTATTAAGTTGACTAGAAACAATGATACAATGGCTTTTTATTCTGTTGGAAGATATATTCTCAAATGTAGAGGTCATAGTATTTCCTAAAGTTTACGAAAAAAATATAAAAAAACTTTTTAGAAAACGATGCAAAAAAATTTTTAATTAGTGGTAGAGCAAGTTTTTAATGCTGATGAAAATGGCAAATTAGTAGCAGAAAATATATTTGATTTAGATGAAGATAGCTATGAACTTTGGATACAATATGCGAATAGAGATGCTTATGATGAAGATGTAGCTAATTTATTATTGGATTTTGGCAGCTTTCAAGGTGAAACTCCGGTATATATTTATTTAAAAAGAAGAAAAAAATGAAAAAAATATATGGGAGATAATTGGAAAGTAGACTTGAATGATAAATTATTATCAATATTAAAAGATAGATTTGGAGAGCAAAATGTAAAAAAACAGTATTGAAAAATAAATAAAAAGGTGATGTGTTGTATCACTCCCAAAAAAAGTCAGATAAAAAAATCTAAGGTTTAGGAGTTCAGTACAACATATTACCTTTTTTAGTAGGGAAATTTGGTGATATATATAGATATAAACAAAAAAATAATAAATTAGCACTCTACTATTGTTATTGTGATGTTGGTTTTTGCCTAATGAGCTTGTGCTTCATAAGGACGATAACTGGAAGATTGTAGAATAAATGATACCACAAAAGACCGTAGCCTGTAAGATAGCATTCTAATGTAAAAATACAAGCTACGGTTTTTATCATTGATTTTTTTATGGGTAAGGAAATAGTCGTGGAAAATCCGTTATTTAATGCACTTGAAATAGATACAGTTCCATTATGAATAGAAACAATTTCTTTCACAAGAAGAAGCCCTAAACCATGCCGTAAATCTAACCTTTCATCTGTACTTTGCAGATAATGAGGTGTTGACTGTATTTTTTTGTAATTTTTTTCTTCTGATATTCCTTTTCCGTTATCACTGATTACCAATATTAAATTGTTTCCGTTTACAGCTAAACTAACTGAGATTGTACAACCATTTTCATTATGATTGATACTGTTAGAAATAACATTTTTGTATTGCTCGATATAACAATCTTTCATCTCCTATAATAGAGATTTGTTCTGTATTACAGTCTAAATTTAATTCAAAAATCAAATTTATTATTTAGATTGTTATTTAGATACTCAACGACAATTTCTCGTATCATTCTACATAAATGAACAGATGTTTGTTTAACTGGCTGAACATTATAATTTAATTGACTCACAAGGTTCAAATCCTGAACCAAATTTTTAATTTTAACACTTTGGATTTTGATAATATTTGCTTGTTTTCTGGTGTTTTCCCCAACATCTAATGAAGAAGTTATTCTATCTGCATACCCCATAATCATGGAAAGAGGTGTTCGTATATCATGTGAAACGCCACTTATCCAGTTTGCTCTGGCTTTATTTTGTTTGTCTAATTGCAATGATGTTTCGTTAATACGTTTTCCAATATTTTCCAATTCCCCATTTATAGTAAGGACAACCGTTTCGCCATGAGATAGCTTATCTAATCCATTGAGAATAGGAGCAACTTTCAGCATTACATTTCGTTTTGATAAATAATATACAATAAACAGAATAGTTACATTTGATACCAACATAATAAAAAAAGAATAATGGGAGTTTTTCTGTATTGCTGATAAAGGAAGATAGTTAGTCACAAATTTTTGAATAACTGTTCTTTGGATAACCTAATACCAATAAATCATTTTCTTGCTTCCATGTGAATACGGGATAATTTTTGATATACCCCTTAGAAAAGGTGGCAACGTCTTGTAATGAATATTTAAGTGGTATTTCTTCCGGTAGATTGTATTGCCAGATTACATTACCGCTATTATCTATTACAATTCCCCAGATATTGTTTGTAATTAAATCTTTTTGACACCTATTATTTAATATATATTTTTCCATCTTGGATAGTAAGATTATTAGATACTTTTTTTCTAATGTTTGGACAGGATTATTTTTCGCTTATATTGTTGATAGTACCATTAAAAAGTTAGGAAGAAAAAGCAGTAAATCAAAAACCCACTATAAGGATTATTACTGACAAGTATATGAATAAATGTTTACTAATAAATTTTTCCAAAATTCCGCATTATTATAACCTGCTCTCCACATTTATTTTATATCCCAATCCTTTAACAGTTATTAGTGATTTTGGTTTTGAGGGGGTAATTTCAATTTTTTCTCTTATGCGTCGAATATGAGCAAGTAGCGAATTTCCATATCCAAATGGATTGTCGCCCCATACAGCTTCACAAAGAGCGTCTATTGTTACGATATGGTTAGCATTTCGTACAAGTACTTCTAAAAATATCATGTTCTTTTGCAGTAAGAGGTAAAATCTTATCTTCCCATATAATCTGTGCATTAGCTAAATCAATTTTACAATCACGTAATTCTATAAGTGGGCTATCTTCCTTGTAACATCTGCGTAATACAGCATTTAGGCGAAATATAAGTTCTTTTGGCATAAAGGGTTTTGTTATATAATCGTCAGCTCCCAGCCCAAATCCGGAATATTTATCCTGTATATCATCTTTTGCGGTCAAAAATATCACTGGAATATTAGTGAAACTTCTTAGTGTTTCCATAAGTTCAAAACCGTTTCCATCTGGAAGCATGACATCTAATATAGCTATATCTGGTTTTTCCTGTTGACAGATTTCCAAAGCTGTTTTTACACAATCAGCGGTAATAATATTTAAAAAATTTTCATCTTCTAATATGGTTATAAGCATACTTCTTAAACATTCTTCATCATCAACTATCAATATTTTTGATTTTAAGTATGTATCATTCATTTATTTCTCACGCCCTTTTTGCAGTTTATTTATCCCATTATAACATTTTTTAAAAAAAGTTAAACAGTCATTTTTCTCATTTGTAAGGTAAATGTAAGGTAGAGAGAATGTGGCTGTAATGTAGGGTGTTTTTATATTGTGAGTATGAAGAAAGGAGAAAAAAATTATGAAAAACATGATTGAAACTAAAAAAATTTAACAAAAAAACATACAAAGCGTTTACCGCCGTAGACCATGTGTCTTTACACATTAAGAAAGGTAGTATTTACGGATTTCTCGGTCCAAATGGTGCTGGAAAATCTACAACTATGAAAATGCTTTTGGGATTAACTACACCTACCGATGGGGAGTTCCAAATAGATAACTTGACTTTTTCCGAATGATCGTGTTCAAATTTTTGAAAAAAATTGGTTCTTTTATTGAATCCCCGTCATTTTATCCAAACTTAACAGGTAAAGAAAAATCTTGATATTATTCGTAGAATTTTAGGTCTTCCCTGCGTCAAGTGTTGATGAAGCGTTAGAATTAGTAGGATTATCTGAATTTGGTAATCGCTTGGCGAAAAAAATATTCTTTAGGAATGAAACAACGTTTAGGGCTTGCTTCCGCTTTGCTTGGAGAACCACCCATTTTAATTTTAGATGAACCAACAAATGGATTAGACCCGGCAGGTATTCGCGAAATTCACAATCTCGTTAAATCACTGCCGAAAAGATATGATTGTACGGTTCTAATCTCATCACACATGCTGTCAGAAATTGAACTGTTAGCTGATGATATCGGTATTTTTGAATCATGGAAGATTACTATTTGAGGGAAGTCTTGAAGATTTGAAATTTACGGCACATGAAGCAGGATTTGAAAATGATAATTTAGAAGAAATATTTTTTTATCCATGATTGATGAGGATAACACAAACAGAAAGCAGAGGTTAAAATTATGAGAAATTTGACCATAGAATTGAAAAAAATGTAAACGCATCGGAATATTGGAGGTTTTACCGATTATTGGACTTCTTGGTGCCTTATACGCTTTTGCAAATTTTATAGTTCGCAAAGATGTTTTTGTTAAACTTACCGCTTCCACTTATGGATGTTTTTGCTGACACAGCTTTACGGAATGATTATGGTTCTTAATATGTTTGGCATTATCGTAGCGGCAACTTTAACATATAATATCGAATTTCAAGGAAGTGCAATTAAAAAGATGTATATGCTCCCTTTCAAGACATCATCTATTTTCAAAAAAATAAATTTTTATATATTGTTTGTTTTTGCTCGCTGTTTGTATCGTATTGCAGAACGGAGCTTTGTGTATTATTGGAAATATATTTTTGCCCAGTGGAACTTTTTGAATTATTAACACTTGTTAAATATACAGGATATTGCTTTGTTTTAACTTTACCGGTATTAGCATTTATGCTCTTGGTATCATCACGATGTGAAAATATATGGTTTACATTAGGTATTGGCGTGGCAGGATTTTTTTAGTGGTATGGCAATGTCGCTTTCAGATATAGTTATATTTCTTATTAACCCATTTGTACTAATGATGAAACCAGCGGTAGTTTCTACTGCTAGTATTGATATGAAAGTTTTTAATTTTTAGGCTTTGTTGAAACAATCATATTCTTCATGCTTGGCTGGTATTTAGGCAAAATAAAGCATTATGAATAAAGGAGACAATCATATGTCAATTATTGAATTGTTAAAAAAATAGAATTTATGAAAGTGAAAAAGGTCTATGATTTTACCTTTGCTTTTAATTCCACCTATTTTAGTTGTGGTTTCTGGTGTTTTCAGTATCAGTATGTATATGACACCAGAATATACAAATCCTTGGTCGGCAATGTTTATTCAAAGTGCATTGCTTTTTGGTTATTATTTACTTCCGTTTTCAATGGTAGTTGTATGCGTTATGATTGCTAACAGAGAAACAAAGAATAATGGTATATTAAAAATGCTTGCTTTACCCATCAGTAAAGGAAAACTTGCCTTAACAAAATTCTTTGTGTTATCGAGTTTTTTAGCAATCCAGTTACTTATCTTTTTTATCTCATTCGTCATTGCAGGCATTATCGCTACTAAAATAATGAATGTAACAGAATCTATTCCTGTCCTTTATTTATTAACGTGGACATTAAAATTATTTATGACTATGATTCCAGCTATTTCTTGTATGTGGGCAATTACCATACTGTTTGAAAAACCACTATTATCTATGGGATTAAACTTACTTTTGATAATTCCGGGGGTCTTGGTTGCTAATACACCTTTATGGATAGTATATCCTTATTGTTATAGTGGTTATGTTGTGTCAAACGCATTACATACAGTAACAACGATAGATATAGGAAGTACACTATCATTATTTTCGTTTGTACCGTGTGCTGTAATTATATCAGCCTTTGCGATATGTGTTTCTATTAAATACTTTGGAAGAAAAGAAATGAGGTAATATAAAAATGAAAAAGTAAATTGAGCGTTGTTGCATTGGTCATTTCGCTGTTACCATTTATCACATTATTGATTTCCCTTTTTTTCCAGGAAAAAAATTATAGGTGGGCTTCAAATGGGATTAACAGCATTAAATGTAATTTCAATATTATTGGGTTTAGGTCTTTCAATTTCAGTAGTAAAAAACCCAAAACGTAGAGATGTATTTTCAACTATTGCTTTATGTATTTGTGGCTTTTGGGGGCTACTTATGGTTGGTATTTTAATTTTGGGCTTAATATTCACTTTTATGTAAGAGGTGCTTATGAAAAATATTCGGTAAATAAAAAAATCGTTCCGTGGGTAATCTCTTTTATAATGTCCAAAAATATAGGGACGGTTTTGGTATAACCAGAGCTGTCCTTTTCTATTTTCACAGGATTGCTCTGGTCAAGGAGTAATTTGTGATTCTAAGTAAAACAGGCAGTCTATACCGACAACCAAATTTATTCCGTCTTTTTCTTAGTACATCATCAGTCCTTGAACATGAATTAAAAACTCATATATCAGATGTTTTAAAAACAGTCTATTTGTTATTGGTGCAAATAGGCTGTTTTCATATTTATAAAAAATTTTTTCGATCCTGCAACAAATCACACCCTGCCGTACAGATATGGTGCGGAAAGAGGGATACATATTTTTCACTTCATAGTAAAAGGGGGTGTGATTTTGAAACCATCAGACTTCCAAAAGACAATACAGTGTCAGTTTGATTGTAAGCTCAAAAAGGTTGTGAAAGGCATTGTCCGTAACTACCGCAAGGAATTAGCCAGACGACAGGCAAAGGAAGTATCCTTTTGTGAGCTTCCAGAGATTGTTGTTGAGAAATTGATTGTATGGGACACGCCCACATAGATGTAACAATGGACGTATATAACCATGTAAGTGAGATGTCCGAATTGAGAGTGAAATCACAAGACTGGAAAACGTAGAAATTAGCTGACACCAAAAAAATAAAAAAATTGGTGTTAAGATGGTGTCAAACCAAGAAAAAAAGTGATGATTATAAGGAAGAAAAAAGTGTTGCAAACCTCGTAAAATCAAGGTTTGCAAAAAAATCTTAATAAATTAGCACTCTACACTTGACAGTGCTAGTAATTGGTGTTATAGTACACACATAACAAAAAGTATTTATTAAAGGAGAAGATATATGAAATTGACACCTTTATTCGACAAAGTAGTTTTTAAAACAATTACAAGCAGAAGAAACAACAAAATCAGGTATAGTTTTAACCGGTCAAGTTAAGGAAAAAAACCATCACAGGCAGAGGTTATAGCGGTAGGACCCGGTGGAATAGTTGATGGAAAAGAAGTAAAAATGCAAGTAAAAGTTGGAGATAAAGTTATATATTCTAAGTATTCAGGTACAGAAGTAGAACTTGATGATGAAACTTTTATAGTAGTAAAACAAAATGATATACTTGCAATCATAGAATAATAAAAGAGGTGAGTTTTATGGCAAAGGATATAAAATATGCAACAGATGCCAGAATTGCATTGGAAGCTGGCGTAAATAAATTGGCAAATACAGTAGGTGTAACTTTAGGACCAAAGGGAAGAAATGTTGTTCTTGATAAGTCTTTTGGTGCTCCACTTATAACAAATGATGGTGTAACCATAGCAAAAGAAATAGAATTAGAAGATCCTTATGAAAATATGGGAGCACAACTTGTTAAGGAAGTAGCTACTAAGACTAATGATGTAGCCGGAGATGGTACTACGACTGCTACAGTTTTAGCACAAGCAATGATAAATGAAGGAATGAAAAATATCACTGCCGGAGCAAACCCTATAATTTTAAGAAAAGGAATGAAGAAAGCTACAGACTTAGCTATCGAGGCTATTAAAGATATGTCTGAACCTATAAATGGTAAAGAGCAAATAACAAGAGTTGCCGCCATATCTGCAGCAGATGATGAAGTTGGTGCTTTAGTTGCCGATGCTATGGAAAAAGTTAGCAAAGATGGTGTTATAACTATAGAAGAATCAAAGACCATGCAAACTGAGTTGGAATTGGTTGAAGGTATGCAATTTGACAGAGGATATTTATCTCCTTATATGTGTACAGATATGGAAAAGATGGAAGCTGAGCTCGATAATCCATATATTTTGATAACAGATAAGAAGATTTCAAATATTCAAGATATATTACCTGTACTTGAAGAGATTGTTAAATCCTCTGCAAAGTTGCTTATAGTAGCAGAAGATGTCGAAGGTGAAGCTCTTACAACTTTAATAGTTAATAAGTTAAGAGGTACTTTCAATGTAGTAGCTGTAAAAGCACCGGGCTATGGTGATAGAAGAAAAGAAATGTTAAAAGATGTAGCCATACTTACAGGTGGTACTCTTATAAGTGATGAACTCGGATTTGAGTTAAAAGATGTAGATTTTTCACATCTGGGAAGAGCTAAATCTGTTAAAATACAAAAAGAAAATACTATTATAGTTGACGGTTTAGGATCTAAGGAAGATATAAGTGCCAGAATAGCACAAATTAAAGCGCAGATAGCAGATACTACTTCTGAATTCGATAGAGAAAAGTTACAAGAAAGACTTGCAAAACTTTCAGGTGGAGTTGCAGTTATTAGAGTAGGTGCGGCAACAGAAACAGAGATGAAGGAAGCAAAACTTCGTATGGAAGATGCTTTGAATGCAACTAGAGCTGCAGTAGAAGAAGGTATTATAGCCGGTGGCGGTTCAGCTTATATACATGCCAGCAAGAAACTTTCATCTTTACTGGACTCTCTTGATGGAGATGAGAGAATAGGTGCAAAAATAGTATTAAAAGCCTTAGAAGCTCCTTTATATAGAATAGCTTCAAATGCAGGTTTGGAAGGTAGTGTTATAATAAATAAGGTAAGAGAGAGCGAAGTTGGTGTTGGATTTGATGCATATAATGAAGTGTATGTTGATATGGTTAAAGCAGGTATATTGGATCCTGCAAAAGTTACTCGTTCTGCTTTACAAAAATGCCACTTCAGTTGCTTCTACCTTGCTTACAACAGAAGCGGTTGTTGCTAATATAAAGAAGATACACCTGCAATGCCTGCCGGTGGTGGTATGGGAATGATGTAATCTTTTGCTCTAGTATCTTTAGATAAATATATTATATAAGTATAAGACGTATTTCATGTTTTTTTAAATATAAAATACGTCTTATTTTAATTTCTAGCCTTTTTTTATTTAATAAAAATCTTCTTATAGAAAATACAATAATTAGTATTATAGAATTAGATGGTGTCTATTAAGAAAGTAATTGTATAATTCTTGACAATCCTAAACGTTTTTATCTAGGGTATATAAGTCTGCAAGAATTTTTCTTCTAAAATATTTGTAAGTTCTTCTGATAAAGGTCCGTTTGATATCAAGAAATCAATGTCGGAGTAGGAACATAATCTAAAAATAAGCAGAGGCAAATTCCTTTGAAGTATCACATAATAAAATAACTCTTTTAGCATTATTTATCATATGTCTTTTTACATAAAAGCTTGGCTATCATCTCCTTCAAAAAGTCCGTTAAGAGATAAAGATTTAGTAGAAATAAAAAGCTAAATCAGCTCTAAATTCATTTAGGAATTCATTAGCATATTCTCCGAGTATAGACATGGATTTATTTTTTAATACTCCGGGACAGATATAGCATTTTATATTACTGGAATTAACTAGACCGGTAGCTATATTCAGTCCATTAGTTATAATAGTTATATTTTTTAAATTGTGTTAAAATAGGAGTAAGCATATTTACAGTAGAAGAAGAGTCTAAGAATATAACCATATTATCTTTGATAAAAATCTCTGGCTAATTTAGATATGATTATTTTTTTGTCTTGATTTACCATTCTTCTCATTGTAGCAGAAACTTCGGAAGCAGAATCTATAAGTAATTTAATGCTTCCGTGCTGTCTTTTGTATTATTCCTTCTTCCTCCAATAGAATTAAATCTCTCCTAATAGTAGATTTAGAGGAAAAAAAGTTTTTTTAGAAATATAGTTTGTATTACAAGTTCCTCCTTTATTTTTTTATAAGTTCAATAATCTGCTCTTTTCGTTCAAAAATAATTCATTATTACCTCCTAAAAATAATTAAAATATATATAATCTAGTAAAAAAATACAAAGATATGAACTTAAATGAATTAATATGGAACATATTATCATAATTTGAGAAAAAAAGCCAACTTTATTGAATTGTATGGAAAAAAATCAAATCTGTGCTAAAAATATCTACAAGTTAAACATATTTCATAAAAATTTGATAGTGATTTTTTTATGAAATATTACTAAAAAGGAGAGGACATGAAAAAAAGTATTAGCAATAGATATGGGGGCTACTTCTATTAGAGGAATTATTTCTTATAGAAAAGATGATTCCTTATATATGGAAGAAGTAATGCGAATAAGTCATACCTTGGAAGAAAAAGATGGAAGACTTAGGTGGCAATGGGATAAGCTCTTAGGAACAATAGTAGAAACTATTATAAAATATTCTTCTGAAATAAGCAGTGTTGCTATAGATACTTGGGGAGTGGATTTTTGGATATTTGGATGATAAAGGAGATTTGATAAATACACCTATAGCATATAGAGATCCAAAACATAATAAAGGTTATAAATTGGCTATATCAAAGCTAAGTGAAGAAGATATATTTAGAAATACAGGTACTCAGATAATGAATATAAATACAGTATTTCAAATATTGGCACTTAGAAATGAAAATAAAGAGGAATATCAAAAAAATAAATAAAATCTTAATGTTACGGATTTGCTTAGTTATATACTATGTGGGGAGATGGTAGGAGAAGAAACTATTTGGTCTACTTCGGTATAATGAATCTTGAAACTAGAGATTACAGTAAGGATATACTTGAAACTTTAGATATAGATAGAGATATTTTGCCACAAATAGTTAAAGCGGGAAGTGTAATAGGCAGCACTAAAAATTCTAAGCTTGAAGAGCTTTCTAAATATGATATAAAAGTAATATCTGTTTGTGGACATGATACAGCTAGTGCAGTTTTACTTACAAAGGCTTTTATAGATGAAGATTATATGTTCCTAAGTTGTGGGACTTGGTCTTTGTTCGGCGCAAAAGTGGAAAAAGCAGATTTAAGTAAAGAAGCTTACACAAGAAATTTAACTAATGAATTGGGCTATGATTCTAAAAACCTTATTATTTAAAAAAATATTACAGGCTTATATTTACTGGAAAAATATAAATCTCAATTGGAAGATAATATGGGAAAGAAAATAGATTTTTTTCAGAAATAACAAGTTATGTTTTTAGATTCCTTAGAGAAGGAAAAAGATTTTTGATTTAATAATAGATATGGATGATGAGAGGTTTGCCAGTCCTGATGTAATAGCTAAAAAAAGCTATTAATGAGTATTTACTTGAAAAAAAGGCAAAGATTTACCAAAGACCAATATGGATTATTTCAGGATAATTTATGAAAGTTTGGTAGATAAATATTTGCAAACAAAAAAAGCAGTTGAAGAAAGAACAGGTAAATCGTATAAAAAAATTACATCTTATAGGCGGTGGTGCAAAGAGTGAACTTTTTATGTAAACTTATAGCCGTCAGATTGAATGTAGATATAATAGCAGGACCATTTGAGGCTTCTGCTTTAGGAAATATATTATTACAATTAAAAAGCTGTAGAAGAGATAAATTCTATAGAAGAAGGTTTAGATATAGCTTTTTAAATCACAAGAAATGAAACATTTTAATGTTTAAAAATATGGAGGTAGAGATATGATGTATCCAAGAATTGGAATTAGACCTACAATAGATGGTCGTTGGGGTGGTGTTAGAGAATCACTCGAAGAACAGACAATGGGAATGGCAAAAAAAGAGCTAAAGAGCTTATAGAGAGCAATCTTAGATATTTGGACGGAACACCTGTACAATGCGTTATTTCACCAACAACTATAGGTGGTGGTGCAGAAGCGGCTGTTTGTGAAGAGTATTTTGCAAATGAAAATGTTATAGGAACACTTACAGTAACACCTTGTTGGTGCTATGGTACAGAGACAATGGACTTAAATCCCAATACTATAAAAGCAGTATGGGGCTTTAACGGTACAGAAAGACCGGGTGCTGTTTATCTTGCAGCAGTTATGGCTGCTTATGCACAAAGAGGATTGCCTGCATTCTCTATTTATGGACATGAAGTTCAGGATAAAGATGATGAGAGTATACCGGAAGATGTAGCAAAAAAGATTTTGGATTTTGCAAGGGGTGCTATAGCTGTCGGTACAATGAAAAATAAATCTTATGTAAACTTAGGTTCAGTTTCTATGGGTATTGCCGGCTCTTATGTAAATGTAGATTTCTTACAGAAATATCTAGGCATGAGAACAGAGTGGGTTGATATGACAGAAATTCTTAGAAGAATTAATCTCGGTATATATGACCACGAGGAATATGAAAGAGCTTTGGCTTGGGTTAAGAAATATTGTAAAGAAGGCGAAGACATTAACTTAGGAAAGAATTTCCCTGATGTTATAACAAAATCAAGATTTATTAAAGATGAAGATCAGTGGGAGTTCTGCGTTAAACACGCTATCGTAGTAAAAGATATTTTAAACGGCAATCCTAAACTTGCAGAAATGGGTTGGCATGAAGAAGCACTTGGAAGATGTGGTCTAAGTGGTGGTTTCCAAGGACAAAGAATGTGGACAGACTGGTTACCAAATGCAGATTTTACTGAGGCAATTTTAGCTTCAAGTTTTGACTGGAATGGAAAGAGAGCACCAATACCATTTGCAACAGAAAATGATACTTTAAATGGTATATCAATGCTTTTAGGACTTTTTAATAACCAATACAGCACCTATTTTTCTCAGATGTTCGTACATATTGGTCTCCTGAAGCGGTTGAAAGAGTTACAGGTAAAAAGCTTACAGGTCATGCGGCTAACGGTATAATCCACTTAATTAATTCAGGAGCTTCTTGTCTTGACGGAACAGCTGCAGCTAAGAATGAAAAAGGTGAAGGCTGCATGAAAGAATGGTGGAATCTTACAGACAAAGATGTGGAGGCTTGCTTAGAAGCCACAGATTGGTGTAGAGCCGACTATGAGTATTTTAGAGGTGGCGGATATTCTTCACACTTCAAAACAGAAGCAGAAATGCCTATAACAATGATTAGAACAAATATAGTAGAGGGCGTTGGTCCAACTTTACAAATAATAGAGGGTTATACTTGTGTGCTCGATCCTGAGGTTCATAAGATATTAGATGAGAGAACTTCAAAAACTTGGCCTACAACTTGGTTTGCACCAAAGCTTAATAAAGATTCAGCAGATAGTGTATATGATGTTATGGCTAAGTGGGGAGCTAACCATGGTGCATCTGTATATGGACATTGTGGTGATAAGCTTATAACACTAGCTTCTATGCTCCGTATACCGGTTGCTTTACATAATGTAGAAAAAGAAAGAATTTATAGACCACATTCATTTAACGGATTTGGTACAAAGGACTTAGAAGGACAGGACTTTAGAGCGTGTGCTTATTATGGTCCACTATATAAATAAAAGGGGAATGATTTATGTTGATGGAAAAAGAAAGACTTGAGCTCATCAAGTATGGTAAAAAACTTGTGGAAGCCGGTCTTACAAAAGGAACAGGTGGAAATTTAAGTGTATTTGATAGAAAAACAGGTTATGTGGCTATAACTCCATCAGGTATAGACTTTTTTGAAATACAACCTGAAGATATAGTTATTATAGACTTAGATGGAAAAACTATAGAAGGTACTAGAACACCATCATCAGAATGGGAAATGCATCTTATGCCATATAGAACCAGAACAGATATAGATGCTGTTATACATGCACATACTATGTATGCAACTGTACTTGCTTGTTTAAGAGAAGAATTGCCTGCTACTCATTATATGATAGCAGTTGCAGGTCCAACTGTAAGATGTGCTGATTATGCTACTTACGGTTCGCATGAACTTGCAGTTAATGCTTCTAAAGCTATGGAAGATAGAAAGGCAGTTATTTTAGCAAATCATGGAATACTTGCAGGAGCTAATGACTTATTAAATGCTTTCAATATTGTAGAGGAAATAGAGTATTGCTCTGAGGTATATACAAAAGCGAGAGCTATAGGAAATCCGGTAGTTCTTCCTGAGGAAGAAATGACACTCATGGCAGAAAAATTTAAAACTTATGGTCAAAAGAAGAGTATAAGAGAATCCTAAAAAAGGAGTTTATATATGGGCGATGTAATACTAAGTATGAAAAATATCAAAAAAAGGCCTTTTCGGGAGTTGTAGCACTCAAAAAAATGCTGAACTTGAATTAAGGTCAGGCGAGGTTGTAGCACTTATGGGGGAAAATGGTGCAGGAAAATCTACGCTCATGAAGATATTGACAGGCATTTATAGTAAAGATGAAGGTACAATAAATTATCTTGGGAAAGATGTAGAATTTAAAAGTACAGCTCAGTCTGAAGAGGCAGGTATAGCCATAGTTCATCAAGAGTTAAATATGATGAATGACTTAACGGTAGCCCAAAACTTATTCATCGGAAAAAGAGATAAGAAAAGGTCTATTTATAGATGACAAAAAGATGATAGAAGAATCTGCAAAAGCTTTTTTTAGATTATTAAATATAGAAATAAATCCGGCAGAGAAAATCGGCAATTTGACAGTAGGTAAACAGCAGATGGTAGAGATAGCAAAAAGCTATTTCTACTAAAGCAAAAGTAATAATATTTGATGAACCTACTGCAGCACTTACAGATTCTGAAATTGAAGAATTATTTAAGGTAATAAATGATTTAAGAGATAAGGGTACCGGTATAGTTTATATATCACATAGAATGGATGAAATTAATATTATTTCTGACAGGGTTACGGTAATGAGAGATGGAGAGTATGTAGGAACTCTTATTACTAAGGAATGTACAAAAAGCGGACATAATTAAACTAATGGTTGGAAGAACTATATTCAGTGATCCGAAAACAAATTCTAATGTAGCAAAAGATGCTCCTGTAGTTTTAAGATGTGAAAATCTAAATAGAGGTAAACACGTTCGTGATGTGAGTTTTGAACTTAGAAAAGGTGAGATACTTGGATTTTCAGGACTTATGGGTGCAGGTAGAACAGAGGTTGCAAGACTCATATTCGGAGCGGATAAACTGGAATCAGGAAAGATTTTTGTAAATGGTAAGGAAGTAAGTATAAAATCTCCTAAGGATGCTGTTGAAGCAGGAATAGGTTATCTGTCAGAAGATAGAAAGAGATTTGGACTTATTGTTGATAAATCAGTAGAAGAAAATACGGTTGTATCTACTTTAGAAAAATTTACTAGTGGCATATTCATTGATAAAGCGAAATCTAAAAAAATATCAGAGAAGTATGTTAAGGAATTAAAAAAACAAAAACACCTAATACAGAACAAATAGTACGAAAGCTTTCAGGTGGAAATCAGCAAAAAGTGGTTATAGCAAAATGGTTGGTCAGAGACAGTGATATTCTAATATTTGACGAACCTACCAGAGGTATAGACATAGGAGCTAAGAGTGAGATATATGCTCTTATGGAAGAACTTGCAAAGCAAGGAAAATCTATAATTATGATTTCATCAGAATTACCGGAGGTTCTTCGTATGTCAGATAGAGTTATAGTAATGTGTGAAGGAAGAATAACCGGAGTGCTTGATATAGCTGAAGCTAATCAAGAAGTAATTATGCAATCTGCAACAAATCGTTAGGAGATAATACTATGAATAATATCAAAAAAATATTTGCAAATCAGCAAACGGTCGTGCTTATTGCTCTAATACTAATATGCATAGTATTTGCCGCAATAACACCTGCATCATTTTTACAAGCAACAACTTTTACAAATATAGCCAAATCAGCTTATTATATAGCATTTATGGCTATTGGTATAACCTTTGTTATATCAACAGGTGGAATTGACCTTTCAATAGGTACGGTAGCTATCTGTTCAGCCTTAGTAGGCGGTACTTTGATGGAAAAAGGATTACCAATGATATTGGTTATACTGATAACCTTATTAGTTGGTACAATTTTTGGACTTTTAAATGGTATTATGGTATCAAAATTGGGACTTCCTTCATTTATAGCTACACTGGGAACTATGATGATGAGTAGAGGTCTCGGTTCTATAGTATCAAATACAAAGACCATCTCATTTCCACAAGGAGATCAGGCAGGAGCTTGGTTTAGAGAGTTTTTCATGATTACAACAGACAAGAGTTTCCTACCAAAGAACTTCCCTACAGGTTTTGTCCTTTTAGCTATAGTTGTTGTAATAATGGCTTTGGTACTAACAAAAACAAGAGTAGGTAGATATATTCTTTCAATAGGCTCAAATAAAGAAGCTACCAGATTATCAGGTATAGATGTAGCAAAATACGAAACTTTAGCTTATGTATTTTCAGGCTTTTTTGCAGCACTTGCCGGTATAGCTTATGTAGCAGTATTTACAACAGCTCAACCTAATACCGGTGGTGGATTTGAACTTGATGCTATAGCAGGAGTTGTTATAGGCGGAACATCTTTATCAGGTGGTGTAGGTTCTATAATAGGAACTATCATAGGTGTATTTATAATGACAGTTCTAAAAATAGGTTTTTCCTTACATAGGAGTACAATCTCATTACCAATTATTTATAACCGGTATAATTTTAATATTTGCAGTATACATGGATATTCTTAATAGAGCGAGAAATAATTAATTTAAACCTAAACACCAAAAAGGTGTAAATATAAGGAGGATATTATATGAAAAAGAGAATTTTTAGGTACTGTTTTAGCAAGTGCATTGGTTATGGCTTCACTTGTAGCTTGTGGCTCAAAAGCAGAGCAAAAACAAGCACCGGCAGGGGAATCAAAGGTTGAAGCTGCGGCAGAAGAAACAAAAGCTGAAGCTACCGGTGGAAAACAGCATATTGATGTTATTGCTAAAGGTTTCCAACATCAATTTTTGGAAAGCTGTAGAGCAAGGCTCTAAAAAAAGCTGCAGAGGAGTTTGGAGTTGAAATTTCATTCCAAGGTCCTGATAATGAAAGTGCTATCGCACAACAGGTTGAATATTTGAATGCAGCTATCGCAAAGAAGCCTGCAGCCATCGCTTTGGCGGCTCTTGATACAAAAGCCTCACTTGGTGCTATACAATCAGCTCAGGATGCAGGTATTCCTATAATAGGTTTTGACTCAGGTGTTCCTGATGCTCCTGAAGGTGCAGTAAAGGCAAATGCAGCTACAAATAACAGCGAAGCAGGTAAGTTGGCGGCTAAAGAAACTTATGAACTTATCAAAGACAAAAATTGAAGGTGCAAGTGCTACAGTTCGTATAGGTGTAGTAGCACAAGAATCAAACTCTCAATCTATAGTTGAAAGAACAAAAGGTTTTGTAGATGCTATGGTAGAGTTAGTTGGTGAGGATAAAGTTAGTGTTGAAGGACATGACAGCCTGAAAAAAGAAAAAGCAGGAGCTCCGGTTGTTATAGAAGTTGGTATACCTGCAAATGTTCAAGATGCAGATGCAGCAGCAGTTGCTTCAGCTATACTTAATAAGAAAGATTTAATAGCTGTATATGGCTCAAATGAATTTGCCGCTAACGCTATTATAACAGCTAACGAAGGTCTTGATGTTATAGGTGAAGGTAAGGTTGTAGCGGTTGGATTTGATGCCGGTAAGAAGTTACTTGATGCTATAAGAGATAAGAGATTTGCAGGTGCAGTTACTCAAGATCCTGTTTCTATAGGATATAATGCGGTTAAATTAGCTTATGAAGCTGCTAATGGAAAAGAAGTAAAAGATGTAGATACAGGTGCTAAGTGGTATAATGCAGATAATATGGAAGATGCAGATATCAAACCTTGTTTATATGAGTAAAAAAATATTTGAATAGTATTTATATGCTTTCTAGATTTTCTAGAAAGCATATTTAAAAAGAATATTAGTTAAAAAAAATAACGAGCGAAAGGTTGTTTGTTTATGTTAAAAGGTATACCGGCTATATTGTCTCCGGAATTATTAAAGACTTTATGTGAGATGGGACATTCAGATAGATTGGTTATTTCAGATGGAAATTTTTCCGGCTGAGTCTATGGGTAAGAATTGTAAAGTTATACGAATGGACGGTCATGGTGTTCCTGAGCTTTTTAGAGGCTATTTTTAAAAAGTATTTCCTCTTGACACATATACGGATAAACCGGTTTCTTTAATGGAAAAAAAGTACCGGGGGATACGGTTGAAACACCTATATGGGAAGAATTTGCTAAAATAATAGAGAGAAATGATAATAGAGGAAGAGAAATAATAGGAAATATAGAAAGATTTGCTTTCTATGAAGAAGCTAAGACGTCATATTTAATCATAGCAACGTCTGAAAAGGCTTTATATGCAAATATAATGCTACAAAAAGGTGTAGTAATATAAATTTTAAGTTAAGAGAGAGGTAAAAGATATGGCAAGAATTATTCTAAATGAAACATCATATCATGGATATGGAGCTACAAAAGAAATAGTAACAGAAGTAAAAGCAAGAGGATTAAAGAAAGCTCTTCTTTGCTCAGATCCGGATTTAGTAAAATTTGGAGTTACCAAAAAAAGTTACAGATGTGTTAGAAGAGGCCAATTTAGACTATGTATTATATACAGATATACAAGCTAATCCTACTATTGAAAATGTAAAAAATGGTGTTGAAGCTTTCAAAACTTCAGAAGCTGATTATATAATTGCTGTTGGTGGTGGTTCATCTATGGATTGCTCAAAAGCTATAGGAATTATAATTGCAAACCCTGAGTTTGCTGATGTTAGAAGTCTAGAAGGACTTTCTCCAACAAAAAAATCCTTGCGTTCCTATTATAGCTGTTGCAACTACTGCAGGTACAGCGGCAGAAGTTACAATAAATTATGTTATTACAGATGTTGAAAAGAAAAGAAAATTTGTTTGTGTAGATCCTCATGATATTCCTGTGGTAGCTATAGTTGACCCTGATATGATGTCCAGTATGCCAAAGGGACTTACAGCAGCTACAGGTATGGATGCACTTACACATGCAATAGAGGGATATACAACTGCTGCAGCTTGGACTATGACAGATATGTTTAACTTAAAATCAATAGAGCTTATAGCTAAGCATTTAAGAGGAGCAGTTGAAAATACCAAAGAAGGTAGAGAAGGAATGGCTTTAGCTCAATATTTAACAGGAATGGGCTTCTCTAACTGTGGTCTTGGTATAGTTCACTCTATGGCTCACGGTCTTGGTGCAGTTTATAATACACCACATGGTGTTGCAAATGCTATTATTTTACCTACAGTTATGGCTTATAATGCAGAGTATACAGGTGAAAAACTAAAAGATGTTGCTATAGCTATGGGTGTTAAAGGTGTTGAAAATATGACACAGGAAGAATACAGAAAAGCAGCTATAGATGCTGTAAAGACTTTATCAAAGGATGTTGGAATACCTGCCGATCTTAAAGAAATAGTAAAACTTGAAGATGTGGATTTCCTTACAGAATCTGCTATGGCTGATGCTTGTACACCGGGTAACCCAAGAACTCCTACATTTGAAGAAATAAAGAGTTTATATATGTCTTTACTATAAAATAAAAATTTATAAAACTGACCTTAAAATTTGTGTTTGATAAACCGCTTATTTAAGGTCGGTTTTTCAGACTCTTATTAAGTCTAGAATATCTATATTTGTATATATTTACTAAAAGCTTATACTAAATGTAGTATAAAAATTATCTATTTCTCTATCTTGATTTTTATTTTTCTAAATGATATAAAATTAATTAGCAAATAAAGAGGACGTGATAATATGAGAGATACTAATGATACACAATTTTTTTAAAGTTATACCGAATTTAGAAGAGAAGTCAGCGAGATTTTGGAATTGGTGTATGAAGCATTGAAAGAAAAGGGTTATGACCCTGTTAATCAAATAGTAGGTTATGTTATGTCAGGAGATCCAACATATATTACCAGCTATAATAGTGCTAGAAGTCTTATAATGAAAGTAGAAAGAGATGAAATATTGGAAGAGCTTTTTAAAGGTATATATTGATACTAAGCTCGAGGATTAAAAAAAGCCACGTGAAAGGGCAGTTGTTTGGGCTTCTGTCATACAACTAAAAATTTTAATAAATATGCCATATAATCATGTTAAGTAGTTCAATAAATAGCTTGTCCTATTTTATTTTGATACATGTTTGTATGGTTTTTTTAGTGTAAAAACAATATAGAAAAGAGTGAATTTATGAGATTAATGGGCTTAGATTATGGTTCTAAGACAGTAGGAGTAGCTATAAGTGATGAGCTTATGTTAACGGCTCAAAGTTATGAAACTATATGTAGAAATTCTGAAAATAAATTAAGAAGAACCTTAGCCAGAATAGAAGAAATAGTAAAAGAAAAAAACATAAGTAAAATTATTTTTAGGTAGACCGCTTAATATGGATGGTAGTATTGGAGAAAGAGTTGGAAAAATGTGAAGAGTTTGCCGCACACTTATCCAGAAGAATAGGTCTTGAGATAATTTGGCAAGACGAGAGACTTACTACTGTAGAAGCTGATGAAATATTGGCAGATAGTGGAGTGAAAAAAGAAGATAGAAAAAAATATATTGATCAAGTTGCGGCTTCAATAATACTTACAGAATATATGAATAGTATAACAAATAATAAAAAAATAAATAATAAATAGAGAGGTTTTTTTATGGAAGAAAAAGATTATGGAATTTGAAACTATAGTATTACAAGATGATACAGGAAAAAGATGTGGAATTTCAGATTATAGAGGAAACCACATTTCATGGAAATAATTATATTTTTAATAGCTAATGATGAAGAAGAGTGTTTAGTTATGAAAGAAATTTCAAAAAGAAGAGAGTGAATTTTCAGAATATTCATTTATAGAAGATGAGAATGAAGAAGAGGCTGTACTTAATATATTTAGTACCTTACTTGAAGACGGAGAAGAATAGAGAGGAATAAAAATTGATTAATAAAAAAAGAAAAATCCTTTAAACAGGATAAAAAAAGACTTAGTAGACAGACACAAGCTTTGGAAATAAAAAAACTGAAGCTGATAATAGCGCAAATAAAAAAACAAACTAGAACTGTAAAAAGTAAATAAAAAAAGAAAAATCAATATAAAGATAGTCAGAAATCTGAAGAAAGAAGTCCTGATAATAAAATTAAAAAGACGAAAAAAATACAGTTGATAGAAATGAACAGAAAACAGGAACTAAAAACACCGTATAGAAGAAGAGAAAAGAAAGATATTCAAGAGAAAAAAATTTAGATAAGAACTTTTGATAAAAAGATAGAAAAATAAGCCTGAACCGCTTATGAAAAACTTTGGAAGAACAAGTTATCAGTATAATAAAAAGATAAAGAAACAAAGTCAAAAAAAGAGGTAGAGGTAAGGGCGAAAAACAACAAAAAAAGTTAAAATTATTCCATTAGGGTGGCTTGGAACAAATTGGAATGAATATAACTGCTTTTTGAGTATGATGACAGTATATTTGTTGTTGACTGTGGACTCGCCTTTCCTAGTGAAGATATGCTAGGTATAGATTTAGTAATACCTGATGTAACATATTTGAAAGATAATTTTTTTCAAAAATTAAAAGGTTTCGTAATTACTCATGGACATGAGGACCATATAGGAGCCTTACCTTATATATTAAAACAAATCAATATACCTGTATATGGAACTAAATTAACCTTAGCTTTGATAGAAAAGAAATTAAAAGAACATAATATAGATAAAATGGCAAAACTAATAGAAGTTAAGCATGGAGATACAGTTTCTTTGGGTGATTTTTAAAGTTGAATTTATAAGAACAAATCACTCTATACAAGATGCTTCTTCGCTTGCTATTTTTTCACCTGCCGGAATAATTTTCCATACGGGAGACTTTAAAATAGATTATACTCCTATCTATGGAGAACCGGCTGACTTACAACGTATGGCTGAGATAGGAAAGCAAGGTTGTCTTGCTCTTATTTGTGAATCTACCAATGCTACAAAGCCGGGCTTTACTTTGTCAGAAAGAACTGTTGGTCGTACTTTTGATATAACATTCTCTGAGAATAAGAATAATAGAATAATAGTAGCTACTTTTGCTTCTAATGTTGATAGAGTTCAACAAATAATAGATACTGCTTATCGTTATGGACGTAAAGTTGTTATAGAAGGTAGAAGTATGGTAAATGTTATAGGTGTAGCAAATGAATTGGGTTATATTAAAGTACCTGAAGGAACGCTGATTGATATAGATCAATTAAAAGATTATCCACCGGAAAAAACTGTTATAATAACAACAGGAAGTCAGGGTGAATCTATGGCGGCTTTATCTCGTATGGCAAATTCTACACATAGAAAAGTTAGTATTATGCCGGGTGATACTGTAATAATGAGCTCTACACCTATACCTGGAAATGAAAAAGCGGTTTATAGAGTAATAAATGAACTTTCTATTAAAGGTGCTAAAGTTGTGTTTGAAGATACTCATGTTTCAGGACACGCTTGTCAAGAGGAAATAAAGCTTATGTATGCTTTGTTACATCCTAAATTTTCTTTACCTATACACGGAGAATTTAGACATCGTATGGCACAGTCAGAGCTTGCTGTAGCAATGGGACTTGAAAAGAAAAATATCATAATTATGCAATCCGGAGACGTAGTAGAATTATCTAAAGATGAATGTAAGATAAATGGGCATATTGAGGCCGGCGGTATATTTGTAGACGGACTTGGAGTAGGTGATGTAGGTAATATAGTCTTAAGAGATAGACAAAATCTTGCTCAAAATGGTATTATAATAATAGCTCTTTCTTTGGAAAGAGGTTCAAATCAGCTTCTATCAGGTCCTGATATAGTTTCTAGAGGCTTTGTATATGTAAGAGAATCAGAAGATTTAATGGAAGAGGCAACTGCGGTAGTTAGAGATGCTATGAATAATTTATTAGATGCAAGAGTTTCTGACTGGACTAAGATCAAGAATGAATTAAGAGATGTTCTTAGTAACTTTTTATGGAAGAGAATAAAGAGAAATCCGGTAATATTACCAATAATAATGGAAGTATAGGTATATGTTTAAAAGCAACCAAGTTAATTAATAAACTTATAAATACAATTATATCAGTTTCTATAAAACTTATAGCATACGCTTTGGTTTTTACTTGTTCTGGTAAGAGGTAGCTTTTTAGCCTATCATTTTGGCTATGATATATTTGAGAATAGATCAAAAATTGTCCGGTGATGAATTAATATCTTTAGATATAGAAGAAGGAAGTTCTATTTATGACATTGCTAAATTGTTAAAAAGAAAAAGGAATAATAAATAATGAATATTTTTTTATTATTCAATCTAAAAATTTTTTTCTTACAAAAATCAAACCGGGACATTATGATATAGAAGAAGGAGAAAATATTAAAAAAATATTGGAAATTTTTAAACACAGGAATACCACAAGAGGAAAATTGATGATAGTAAATGAGAGGATAGATGAATATATTGAATTACTAAGTAAGGAAAAACTCTGAATATATAGAAAGAATCAGAGAAGAAGCTTTAGCTACAGACGTTCCTATAATTAAAAGATCAAGTGAAGCTTTTATGAAATCTTTATTAAAGATTAAAAGATATACTAATATACTTGAACTTGGAACAGCAGTTGCATATTCTACCTTAATCATAGCAGAAAACTCAGAGGCTCAAATAACTACGGTAGAAAAGTTTGAACCTAGAATTAAAATTGCTAAAGAGAATATCAAATTCAGTAAGTTTAAAAGATAGGATAGAACTTATTTGCGAAGATGTGGATATAGTATTAAAGAATTTAGTAAGCCAAAAATAAAAAAATATGATTTTTATCTTTTATGGATGCTGCAAAAAGCACAATATATAAAGTGGTTACCTGACATAAAAATTATTATTAGAAGATGAGGGTGTCCTGTTTTCTGATAATATCTTGCAGGAGGGGAGTATAATCGAAAGCAAGTTTGCTATAGACAGAAGAGATAGAACAATACATAAGAGGCTTAGAGAGTATCTTAGAGCTTTAACTAGTGATAAAAATTTAACAACCAGTATAATTCCTATAGGAGATGGTGTAGCTCTAAGTATATATAATAGGAGAATTAATGAATAGAAATATAGAATTACTTATACCCTGCCGGAAGTTTAGAAGTATTAAGAACAGCTGTAGATTATGGTGCAGATGCAGTTTATATAGGTGGAGAAATGTTCAGCCTTAGAGCAAAAGCAAAAAATTTTTCAAAGGAAGATATGCTTGAAGGTATAGCTTATGCACATTCAAAAGGTAAAAAAGTTTATGTAACAGCTAATATTTTGGCTCATAATGATGATCTTGAGGAGGCAAAAAAAGTATTTTGAAGAGTTGAAAACTATAATACCTGATGCAGTTATTATATCAGATCCGGGTATATTTGCTATTGCAAAGGAAGTTATGCCTGAAATGGAGATACATATATCTACACAAGCAAATAATACAAATTATGCTACATATAAGTTTTTGGTGGCAACTTGGAGCTACGAGAGTTGTAACAGCAAGAGAATTGTCTTTGGAAGAAATAAAAAAATAAGAAAAAAATATACCTGAAGATATGGAGATAGAAACCTTTGTTCACGGTGCTATGTGTATGGCTTATTCAGGGCGTTGCTTGTTAAGTAATTATATGGCTGGTAGAGATGCTAATAGAGGTGCCTGTACTCATCCATGTAGATGGAAATATAGTGTGGTAGAAGAAAATAGACCGGGAGAATATATGCCTGTTTATGAAAAATGAAAGAGGTACATATATATTTAATTCTAAAGACCTTTGTATGATAGAGCATATACCTGCACTTGTAGAAGCGGGTATAGATAGTTTTAAAAATAGAGGGCGTATGAAAACGGCACTTTATGTAGCAACAGTTGCCAGAACATATAGAAAAAGCTATTGATGATTATATTAAAAGTCCGGATTTATATAAAGATAATTTGGAATGGTATAAGGAAGAGATAGGTAAGTGTACTTATAGAGAGTTTACTACAGGATTTTTTTCTTTGGGAAAGCTGATGATACAACTCAGATTTATGATAATAATACTTATGTAAAAAAATTATATTTATCTAGGTACTGTAGAAAATATAGATCAGGATAATAGACTTTATTTTTGAACAGAAAAAAATAAGTTTTTTTGTAGGTGATACTATAGAACTTATGAAAAAAATGGAGATAATATTTTTGTTAATATACTTTCTATAAAAAGATGAAGATGGAAATGAACAAGAATCAGCACCACATCCAAAACAAAAAAACTTGTTGTTGAAATAGAAGGTGGAAGAGCAGAGCTTGGAGATATACTTAGAGTGGCAAGTAAAGAATAAAAAGGAGGTAGTCTAATGATATTGATTTTTAATCTTGGGATATGTATCATTATTATATTGCTTAATACTTAACATATTCATAGGTCCGGATATTTTCAATAACATTTGGCTACTTTTTTTAGTGTATTTTTTTCTTTTTATATTATATTACAAAGCAATATTTAAAAAAATCCTAAAAGAATTCCGCTTAGTTTTATAGTACCTATTTATGTGTGCTCGATTTTTGGGAATTCTTGTTTTTATTATTACAAGTAGTATAATTATTTCTAATATTGATTACAAAGCTGAAAGCTAACTTGGATTATGTGATAGTATTAGGCTCTAAATTAGATAAGAAAGATTTAGCAAGTAATAGTTTAAAAGAAACGCTTAGATAAAAGCAAGAGAATATATTAAAGATAATCCTTCTACCATGTTGGTTTTTATCAGGTGGAAAAAAATGGGAGAAAAGTAATATATCGGAAGCAGAGGTAATGGCTGCTTATTTACTTAATGGCGGCATGGCGGCAGATAAGATTCTGGTTGAAATACAAGCACATAATACTAGAGAAAATATCATATATTCTTTTGCGCTTATAGAAAAGCAATTAGAAAATAAAAAGACAAGAGTCAAATAATGAAACTGTAGTAGTAAGAGGTTCGGTCTTAAGCGCTAATAATAAACCGCAAAGAATAGGTATTTTAACTAGTGATTTTAATAGCTTTAGAGCTTTGACTTTAGCTAGGAAAATTAAGGATAGTGAGTTGTATACTATAAGTGCAAAGACAGATTTGATAGATTTATTTAATATGTATCTTAGAGAATGCCTTGCTATACTAAAAGAAAAATTTATGGGGTATATATAATGAGAAAATATGATATAGACAAAGAATTAACAAATATTAAACAACTGGAAGCATATACTCTTATGAGTAGTAGTTTCATAGAAGAGTTACAGGCTATGGCGGTAGTTCTTGAGCATAAGAAAAATAAAGCTAGAGTATTACTTATGCTTACAGATGATGAAAATAAAGTATTTACTATAGGTTTTAGAACACCTAGTATAGATTCGACAGGAGTAGCACATATATTAGAGCATTCTGTTTTGTGCGGTTCCAGAAAGTTTCCCTTGAAGGATCCTTTTGTTGAATTAGTCAAAGGTTCATTGAATACCTTTTTGAATGCTATGACTTATATGGATAAAACCTTGTATCCTATAGCTTCTTGCAATGATAAAGATTTTCACAATTTAATGGACGTATATTTAGACGCTGTTTTATATCCAAACGTTTACAAAGAAGAAAAAATATTTATGCAAGAAGGTTGGCATTATGAATTAGAAAATGAAGATGATGAATTAAAAATAAATGGTGTTGTGTATAATGAAATGAAAGGAGCTTTTTTTCATCGGCAGATTCTGTTCTTGAAAGAGCCATTAGTAAAAGGCTTGTTTCCAAATCATTCATACGGGGAAGAATCAGGCGGAGATCCTGATTTTATTCCGGAACTTAGTTATGCGTCCTTTTTAGATTTTCATAAAAGATATTATCATCCTTCAAACTCTTTCATATATCTATACGGAAATATAGATATGGCAGAGAAACTTGACTTTATTGATAGAGAGTATTTATCAAATTTTTGAATACAAGAAACTTGATTCTGAAATAAAGGGAATAGAAGTTTTTTTAATGAGAAAAAAACTCTTATAGAAGAATATTCTATAACAGATGATGAAAGTGATGAAAAATTCTACATATTTATCTTTACATAGTATGGTAGGGGGAGAGCTTGAACCTATAAAAGCCGCTGCCTTAAAAAAATACTTGAGTATTTACTTATAGATGCACCCGGAGCTGTCTTGCGTGAAGCTTTTACAAAAAGCAGGCATAGGAGAAGATATTTTTAGGTGGTTATGAATATGGTATAGCATATCCTTACTTTTTCAGTAATTGCCAAGAATACAAATATTGATAAGAGAGAAGAATTTATTAAAAATAGTAAAAGAAACTTTTAAAAAGAAGTATGTGAAGGTATAGATAGAGATAGTTTGATTGCCGCTATAAATATAGCTGAATTTAGATCTAGAGAAGCTGATTTTTGGGCATTATCCAAAAGGTTTGATATATGGACTTGAAACTTTTAATACATGGTTATATGATGCTGATCCTTGTATGAATTTAAGATATAATCAAATCTTTAGGGATTTGAGAGATAAGGCTGCTTCGGGGTACTTTGAAGAACTTATTCAAGAATTATTATTAGATAATAAATTTGAGTTGGAATTGATACTAAAAGCCTGTTAAAAAAATCTAACAACAATAAAAAGATAATAAATTAAAGGAAAAAAACTGTCAAAAAAATAAAAAGAGAATTTAAGCCCTAAAGAGATAGAAAATATTATAGAAAAGACTAAAGAACTTAAAAAAATATCAAAGTGAAGGTAATAGAGAAGAAGATATAGCCAGCTTACCTGTACTAAGAAGAGAAGAAATAAGTACTGATATAGATGAGATTAGCTATGAAGAAACAGGTACGGTTGTAGGTGGTGAGAAAGTCCCTACCATATATTCAGATATAAATACATCAGGTATCTCATATATGAAATTTAGTTTTGGAGCAGATTTTCTTTCCAAAGCGGATCTACCTTATCTAGCTTTACTTAGAGAAGTATTAGGATATATAGATGTTGAAGATTATACCTATGCCAAGTTAAATACAATGATAAATTTACATACAGGAGGACTTGGATTTAGCTTAGAATCTTATCCTAGCTTAGATAATCCTAAGGATGCTAAGTTTACATTTTCTTTAAATGTAAAGGCTTTAAGAAAAAGATATAGATTGGGCTATTAAACTTGCGGACTCAAGTATACTTAAACCTAAGTTTGAGAATACAGATAGATTAAAAGAGATAATTCTGGAAGTTAAAGCCGGTTTAAAATCAAAAATACTTAGTTCAGGACATATAAGTTCATTGACAAGAGCAGCTTCCTATTTGTCAAAAGATGCAGTCTTTTCTGAATATACTAAGGGTCTAGAATATTATAAATTTATAGAAGAACTTAGTATTAATTTTGAGAATAAAAAGATGAGCTGCTAGGTAAGTTAGAATATTTAATGGATAAAAATATTTAAAAAGATCCAATATGCTAATTAATTTTTATCGGTTCAAAGGAAGATTTTTGAACTCTTTAAAAAGCAGGTAGTCGTATTTTTTTATCTTGGGGAAGTGCTCCTGTGGAAAAAAACAGAAGTGGGATTTTTGTCTGGAAAAATAAAAAAAGTAGCTGGAAGCTTATACTAGTGCCTCTATGGTAAATTATGTCGCTGAATTTGGTAATTATAAAGAAAAAAAGGCTATGAGTATACGGGAGTGTTAAGAGTTTTAAAAGTATTACTCAGTTATGATTATTTATGGAATAATATAAGAGTTATGGGAGGAGCCTATGGTGCTATGTCAAGCTTTTTCTCGAGCAGGAAATGTAGGGGCTTACAACTTATAGAGATCCTAATATAGGAAAAACCTATGAAACTTATGATAAATTAGTTGAATTTATAGAGAATTTTTGAAGCGGACGAGTTAGCTATAACAAAGTTGGTAATTGGTGCTATAAGTGAGCTTGATACCCCACTTACCCCACTTACTAAAGGCTTGAGAGCTTTAGCAGTTTATTATTCTAAATTAAGTAATGAAATTCTTAGAAAAGAAAGAAAAGAAGTTCTTGAAACAACAGTAGAAGACATAAGAAAAACTGCGCCTTTATTGAAAGCTGCTTTTGAAGATGCTAGTAGAGTTTGTATAGGAAACGAAGAAAAAAATCAAGGAAAATGCTCAATATTTTTGAAAAAAATAGAAGCATTATATAGGGATTAATAATGGAAGAATTGAAATCAGGATTTGTGGCTTTAATAGGTAGACCTAATGTAGGGAAATCTACACTTATGAATAAATTAATAGGTCAAAAAATAGCTATAACCAGTCATAAACCTCAAACTACAAGGAATAGAATACAAACAGTGTATACCGATGATAGAGGACAAATAATATTTCTAGATACACCCGGTATACATAAGGCAAAAAATAAATTGGGAAATTACATGATAAGTGTTGTAAATAAGACTCTAAAAGATGTAGATCTCATACTTTGGCTCGTAGAGGCAGATGAATTTATAGGTGCCGGAGAACAGCATATTTTTAGAGTTATTACAAGAAGTTAATAAGCCTGTTATATTAGCTATTAATAAATTAGATGCTCTAAAAAGGCAAGAATTAGTTTTGCCTATAATAGATAAGTATAGTAAGTTGATGAATTTTTCGGATATAGTACCTGTTTCAGCCTTAAAAAGGACGTAATACTAAGCATCTTATTGAAGTTATTTATAAGTATTTGCCAAATGGACCTATGTATTATGATGAAGATACTGTTACGGATCAACCTGTTAGACAGATAACTTCAGAGCTTATACGTGAAAAAAATTACTTAGAATACTGGATGATGAAATACCGCATGGAATAGCTATAGAAATAGATAAAATGGAATATAGAAAAAGATGGATTAGTTAATGTAGAAGCTACTATAGTATGTGAGAGAGATTCCCATAAAAGCTATTATAATCGGAAAAAAATGGCTCCATGCTAAAAAAAGTAGGTATAAATGCCAGAAGAGATATAGAAGAGCTTACAGATTCTAAAAGTAAACCTTAAACTTTGGGTTAAAGTTAGAAAAAGAGTGGAGAGACTCTGATATACAAATGAAAAATTTTTGGCTATAACATTAAGGAAATTTAAAAATGTATGGCAATACTGTGGTACAAAGGTATAGTGATTAAATCTATCAATATAGGGGAATTTGATAAAAGAATTACTATTCTTACTAGAGATAGAGGTAAAAATAGGAGCTTTTGTAAGAGGAGCAAGACGTCCAAGCAGCCAACTTATGGGGGCTTCAAGATTATTTTCTTTTTGGAGAATTTACTCTTTATGAGGGTAGAGATGCGTATAATCTTCAAAATGCCAATATAAGTAAATACTTTGATGAGATTAGTTCGGATATAGAAAATACTTGTTATGCCACCTATTTTTGCTGAAATAGCGGATTATTATGCTAAGGAATATCTAAATGAACCGGATTTATTAAAAGCTTATTTATGTAGCTTTACTGGCTATAAATAATAAAAAAATATCCCAAATAAATTAGTTAGACGTATTTTTTTGAACTTAGAGCTATGGTAATTGGTGGAGAGTATGAACCCTTTTTGGAAAAAAAGCCAGCGATGCTTGTAATTATACATGGGACTTTATTATACATACTCCAATAGAAAAAAACTATTTAAGTTCACTTTAAAGGATACATTATTTGATGAATTAGCCGGTAATATTGATAGAAATATAAGTAAGTTTATAGATAAAAAAATGAATTCACTTGATATACTGGAGGCGATTAATATATAAAACAGTGAAATTTATTGAAAATTTAAGAATTTTTTTGTTAAAAATAGAAAAAAATTGATATAAGATTTGATATATAGAAAAAAATCTAATGAGGTAAAATTATGAAAAAATATACTCTATTAGCTGTTTTTTTACTTGTTTGCTGGGTTTTTGTTGCTTGTTCTTCTAGGGGTATAAGTTTTTGATACGGATACTAGTTCTATAGCATTGAAAGCAAATGGTAAATGGCAATCTTTACTTGTAGAAGATTATGACAAAAGAATATTAAATATAGATGAGAAAGAACTAAAAAAATTTTTGTAGAAAAAAAGAAGTTTCAGAATTTAATAAAAATTCACATGATGTAAAACTTTTTAAAAAGTGAAAGTAGATGATACAAAAAGTAAAATTATTATTTGAATATTCTTCATTTGAAAAGTTAATAGAATATGCTAATTACTCTAATGATGATACTATAAATTTCCATAAGGCGGAATTTTTTTGATATAAAAGATTTTTAAAAAAATTCTTCTTATGCCGGAGATTTAAAAAGAAGATATAGGTGAGGCTAAAAAGGTTTTAGTCTTAGAGGGTATAGGAAGTTTCTATGCACCAAATAAAATAAAAAAAGCTTTAAGCTTGGGGCAAGGAAATTTAGAAATACAGGATAAGTTAGTAAATATTAATCCGGCTCAAAATGAAAAACACACAGATGTAAAAACTGTGATTGTTATAGAATAAGCTCAAGGAGGAAAAGGTTATGGAATACAGTATGGAAAAAATTATAGCATTAGCTAAATCAAGAGGTTTCGTGTATCCTGGCTCTGAGATATACGGTGGTTTGGCAAATACATGGGATTATGGTAATCTCGGTGTAGAACTTAAAAATAATGTAAAGAAGGCATGGTGGCAAAAATTTGTTCAGGAGTCACCTTATAATGTAGGAGTTGATTGTGCAATACTTATGAATCCACAGACTTGGATAGCCTCTGGACATCTTGCCGGTTTTTCAGATCCTCTTATGGATTGTAAAGAATGTAGAGAAAGATTTAGAGCAGATAAGGTTATTGAGGATTATGCACATGACAATAAAATTGATTTAGAGGGTAGCGTAGATGCTTGGACTAATGAGCAAATGAAATCTTATGTAGATGAGCATAAAATAGCTTGTCCTAGCTGTGGAAAGCATAATTGGACTGATATACGTCAATTTAATCTTATGTTTAAAACTTTCCAAGGAGTTACAGAAGATGCTAAGAATACAGTATATTTAAGACCTGAGACAGCACAAGGTATATTTGTAAATTTTAAAAATGTACAAAGAACATCCAGAAAAAAGGTACCTTTTGGTATAGCTCAAGTAGGTAAGTCATTCAGAAATGAGATTACACCGGGTAATTTTACTTTTAGAACTAGAGAGTTTGAACAAATGGAATTAGAATTCTTCTGTAAGCCTGATACCGACTTAGAGTGGTTTGCTTATTGGAAAGCATATTGCATCAATTGGTTAAAAGCTCTTGGTATGAAAGATGAACAAATGAGAGCTAGAGATCATGAAAAAGAAGAACTTAGTTTTTATTCTAAAGCTACAACAGATATAGAGTTTTTATTCCCATTTGGTTGGGGTGAGCTTTGGGGTATAGCTGACAGAACTGATTATGATTTGGGTAGACATGCAGAAGTTTCAGGTCAAGATTTAACATATTTTGATGATGAAACTAGCGAAAGGTATATTCCTTATGTAGTAGAACCATCACTTGGTGCAGATAGAGTAACACTTGCTTTCCTTTGTGCAGCTTATGATGAAGAAGAGCTGGAAGGCGGAGATATGAGGACAGTTTTACGTTTCCATCCGGCACTTGCACCTATTAAGATAGGTATTTTACCTCTATCTAAGAAATTAAATGACGGTGCGTTTAAGGTGTATGAAGAATTATCAAAATACTATAATTGTGAATTTGATGAAAGAGGAAACATAGGTAAGAGATATAGAAGACAGGATGAGATAGGAACACCATTCTGCATCACCTATGATTTTGACTCTGAAGAAGATAATGCGGTTACTGTTCGTGATAGGGATAGTATGGAACAAGTGAGAATTCCTATAAGTGAATTAAGAAATTATTTTATGGATAAGTTCACTTTCTAATTATCCATTGCATATAACTGGAAATAAAAAGTCTTGCTTAGACTATACTTAATTAAAGAAAGGTTTTATTTATGTGGGGCAACATTTTTTTGATTTAACAAATCCACTTATCGGTAAAGAGAATATTTGGGCTTTATGGACTGTTTGTGTGGTATTTGTAGCTTTAGCTATTTATCTGGAACAAAATTACTCTTGGGCTTCAAAATTAAGTGGAGCTATACTTTGTCTTATTTTTGCATTGCTACTTAGTAATTTAGGTATTATACCTATGAATAGTGGTGTTTGGGACAGTATTTGGTCTTATATAGTTCCTTTAGCTATTCCGCTTTTACTTTTTCAATGTGATATGAAAAAGATTGGGAAAGAGGCAGGGCAGATGCTCATACTATTTCTTTTAAGCTCAGTTGGAACTGTTCTTGGTGCTATTATAGCTTATCTATTATTAGCAAAGTATATTCCTGAACTTGGAGCTATTGCCGGAATGTTTACAGGCACATATATAGGTGGTGGAGTTAATTTTGCCGCTCTGGCTGATGCATTCAAAATTTCTGAAAGTATGGTGGGAGCTTCTACTGTAGCAGATAATCTACTTATGGTATTATATTTCTTTGCACTTATTATGATGCCGGGTATAAGTTTCTTTAGAAAGAATTATTCACATCCATATGTAGATGAAATTGAAGCTAAGGCTCATGAAAATAGTGGAGAAAATTCAGCAGCTATTTATTGGGGCAGAAAAGAAATATCTTTACTTGATATAGCTTTATCTATAGCTTTAGCCTTTCTTATAGTATTTCTTTCCGAAAATATAGCAAATATATTAAAGCTTTTATTTGCAGGAGACAAAGCTATTAATAATATTATGGTTACTTTCTTTGGTAATAAATATTTATGGATAACTACTATATCAATGATACTTGCAACACTTTTTCTCAAAAGCAGATTGGTAATATAAAGGGAAGTAATGAAATAGGAACTTTCTTAATATACTTATTCTTCTTTGTTATTGGAGTTCCGGCTTCAATAATAATGATAATAACAAATTCTCCTCTGTTATTAGTATTTGCAGCTATAATAGTAATAATTAATATGATATTTAGTTTGACTTTCGGAAAGATATTCGGATTTACTCTTGAAGAAATAATTATTGCAAGTAATGCAAATATAGGGTGGGCCTACAACTGCAGCAGCTATGGCTGTTTCTAAAGGTTGGACTAAGTTGGTTGGACCCGCAATGCTTGTAGGTACTCTAGGTTATGTATTAGGTACTTATGCAGGACTTTTTAGTAGGTAGTATACTTATCAGATAATAGATTTTTGCTATCGACAAAACATATAAAAGAATATATAATAATACCTATGTTTTATACCATATGAAATATAGGTATTTTTATTTTAATATAAGTAAATGTGTATGAAAATACATGGAGGTAGTAATGGCAGATTTAGAAAAATTAGAAACAAAAGAGCAAGAAGTAGTTTCTAAAAAAATTTTTATTGAATTAGAGATTGAAAAAAAGATTTGGCAGAAGGTAAGTATACGCATGTACAAACAAGATTTCCGCCGGAACCAAATGGATATTTACATATAGGTCATGCAAAAAGTATTTTGTTAAACTGTGGTCTGGCTGCAAAATATAATGGCTTATTCAATTTAAGATTTGATGATACCAATCCTAGTAAAGAAAAAGAAGAATTCGTAAAAAGTATTAAGGAAGATGTTGACTGGCTAGGTGCAAAATATGATGATAGATGTTTCTTTGCATCAGATTATTTTGAGGAAATGTATGAAAAAGCAGTACTCCTAATAAAAAAAGGAAAAGCTTTTTGTTTGTGATTTAAGTGCTGAAGAAATAAGAGAATATAGAGGAGATTTTTACTACACGGGTAAGAATAGTCCATATAGAGATAGAAGTATAGAAGAAAATCTTAAACTTTTTGAAGATATGAAAAATGGAAAGTTTGAAGATGGTTCAAAGGTATTGAGAGCAAAAATAGATATGGCCAGTCCTAATATAAATATGCGTGATCCGGTTATATATAGAGTGGCACATCTAAATCATCATAATACAGGTGATAAATGGTGCATTTATCCTATGTATGATTTTGCACATCCTATAGAAGATGCTATAGAAAATATTACACATAGTATTTGTACATTGGAGTTTGAAGATCATAGACCTTTGTATGATTGGGTTGTAAAAGAATGTGAATACGAATATCCTCCTAGACAAATAGAATTTGCAAAACTATATTTAACTAATGTTGTAACAGGTAAGCGTTATATTAAAAAAATTAGTAGAAGATGGAATAGTAGATGGTTGGGATGATCCTAGACTTGTTTCTATAGCTGCTCTCCGTAGACGTGGTTATACTAGAGAAGCACTAAAAATGTTTGTAGAACTTTGCGGTGTATCAAAAGCACACTCATCTGTTGATTATGGTATGTTGGAATATTGCATCAGAGAGGATTTGAAATTAAAAAAATCACGTATGATGGCAATATTGGATCCTATCAAACTTATTATAGATAATTATCCGGAAGGACAAATAGAATATTTGGATATGCCTAATAATATGGAAAATCCGAACTTGGAAGTAGAAAGATTCCTTTTTGGAAAAGAGTTATATATTGAAAGAGAAGATTTCATGGAAGAACCTCCAAAGAAGTATTTCAGATTTTTTGTTGGTAATGAAGTAAGACTTATGGGAGCGTATTTTGTTACCTGTACAGGTTTTGAAAAAGATGAAAATGGTAAAATAATTGCTATACATGGAACTTATGATCCTGAAACTAAGTCGGGTTCAGGTTTTAATGCCAGAAAAGTAAAAGGAACTATACATTGGGTTAATGTAAGTACAGCTATCAAAGCAGAATGTAGATTATATGAAAAATATAATTGATGAAGAAAAAGGGTAAATTAAATGAAGATGGTAGCTTGAATCTAAATCCTAATTCGCTTATAGTTCTAAAGGATTGTTATCTTGAACCTAGCTTTGAAGGTGCAAAAAGCTTATGATTCATATCAATTTTTAAGAAACGGATTTTTTTCTGTATAGATTCAAAAAGATTCTAAGCCTGAAGCCTTGGTATTTAATAGAATTGTATCCTTGAAAAGTTCTTTTTAAATTGAATTAATATATAAAAGAGGCTAAGTTATAGCCTCTTTTTATCATATAGGAGAAATAATGGAATTAAATATCCCATTAAATAATGAAAGTAGAAAAGCTCTATATGAGCAAGTATATGAGTATATAAAAGATAAAATAAAAAAAGGTGATTTACTAAGAGGTGATAAATTGCCATCTACCAGAAGTTTAGCTCTAAATTTACATTTATCAAGACAAACTGTTACTATAGCTTATGAACAATTAGAAGCAGAAGGATATATAAAAGCAAAAAGAAATAGCGGATACTTTGTAAATGAAGATACTTCTACATACAATATATATAAAAATGAAATAAATATAGAGATAGATGAATATAAAGAAGAAAAAAAGAATATATTTATGATTTGAGTCCTAACGGAGTTGATTTTTTTCACTTTTTTTCCGTTTTCTATATGGAGAAAAATTATCAAAAGAGAGCTTAGTCAAAGATAATATTTCTATATTTTTTTAGGTGGCGATAATAAAGGGGAATATAAGCTTAGAAATGAAATTGCAAAATACCTATATCATTCAAGAGGAATAAAAAGCTAAAGCGGAAAAATATTATCTTGGCTTCGGGAATGCAATATCTGCTTATTTTTGCTTAATATTTTACTTAAAAAGGATGCTATAGCAATAGAAAATCCCAGTTACAAACAATGGACACAATTATTTGATAGCTTGGGAGTAATGGTAAATCCGATAGATATAGATGTAGACGGTATGAAAGTTAAAAATCTATATGATACAAAGGCAGACTTAGCGATGATTACTCCTAATCATCATTATCCTATGGGTATAGTTATGCCCATATATAGGAGAAATGAAGCTTTGGAATGGTTATCCAAAAAAGAAGATAGATATATTATAGAAGATGACTATGACAGTGAATTTAGGTATAAGGGTAGACCTATACCGGCAATGGCAAGCTTAGATACGGAAGGGAAAATTATCTATTTAGGAACATTTTCAAGAGCTGTAGCTTCTTCTATACGTTTTAGTTTTATGTTACTTCCTGATAAGTTACTTAAAGAATATGAAGAAAAAAACTTAATTTTTATAGTTTGTTCTGTACCAAGAATAGATCAAGATATTTTTATATAGATTTATGTCTGAGGGATATTTTTGAAAGACATTTGAATAGAATGAGATTTAGTTATAGAAATAAGCATGATTTAATAATAAGTATATTTAAAAAAAGTATAATGAATTTTTTTGATATAAAAGGTGATAATTCAGGAGCACATTTACTGGTACAGGCAAAAATTTAATATTTCGGAAAAAGAAATGGTAGAAAGAGCAAAAAAATAATAAAATAAAAAGTTTATCCTATTTCTGATTATTTTTGTAGATAAAAAGTTTATGTAATATAAACTCGACAGTAATGCTAGGTTTTTGCGGCTATAGGAAAAGAAAGTTTAGAAAAAAAGCCTGTCATCTACTATTAGAAATATGGTTAAATGAGGAGAATAATGTTAGCTAAGATAAAAAAATTATTTTTAAGTAAAAAGCCTAAATATATAATTATAAAAAGTATTGATACTGCTTTTTGATAAAGCTTTTTTAGCTATATATAAAAAGAGCAAAAGTTTTTAGAAATATTGAAAAAAAGCTGATGAAATACTTACTATTAAAGAGAATACTAAAGAAACTATAAATACTAAAGAAACTATAATAGAAGAAAGTAAAGAAAGACTACGGACTTAGATAGTAAGGAATTAGAAGTTTTTAAAAAGAAATATATAAATCTATGGAGGAAGGTCTATTTGAAGTACCGGCTACTATAATTATAAATAACTCCTCTACTTTAGAGAATTTATATATTAAAAAAAACTCATGGAAAAAAAGCTTATCTTTTTGATGGCGAAAAATTATTAAAAACTTTCTGAGAGTGAAAATAAAAAAAGTATCTTTTTAATAGATGATATAAGTACCTTTTTATTATGGATATATTTCTAATTCCTTACCAAATGGAGAAGGAAATATTATTAATGCCTACTCAGCCGATTATAATAGATATAATTATTCAAGTGGAACCTGGAAAAATGGTAAACTTAGCGGTGTGGGAGAAACGGGGAGTGCGGCTTTTGGAGAATTCCCTGAAAATACAACTACTTTATATGCTATCAAAGGTAGTTTTGTAGATGATATATTAAATGGAGAAATTAGTATATCCATAACAGATGAAAAAGGGCAAGTTAATACCTATATTTTAAATGCTGATAATGGTGTAAGTATTATAGATGATAAAATTATTTATAATGAAGCTATGGAAAGATATGAACTTGGAAGCTTGGAAGATGAAAGTTTGAAATATAGCATAAAAGATAGTGAAATAAAGGAACTTAAATGGATTAATAAGGTCATATTTAAGTAAGTTGCTTTTAATTGAAGTTTTTTTATGTATAATGATATAATTAGAAAAAAATTTAGGAGGTAGATATGGCAAAGAAATTTTTTTGGTAGATTGGTAGGTTTGGCTGTTGTAGCCGGTGCGGTAGCTGCTGCTGTTACTTATGTGAAACAGTACGCAAACTTTAATAAGAATTTAGATGATGATTTCTATGATTTTTGAAGATGAGGAAGAGGAAGGAACAAATAGAAAATATAGTGCCTTAAAAAAATAGTACAGATGAATTTATAAGTAGTGCTAAAGGAAACGGCTTCTGTTGCAAAAAGGAATGGTTGCTCCTGTTAAAGATATTTTTTTAATGAGGTTTCTCAAATTGTTGTAGATAAGGTAAAAGACCTTGCAGGGGTGGAAAAGGAAGAAACAGATTTAGAAGAGCTCAGGGATGAGGTTTTTAGATACTGTAGAAGATATTAAGGAAGTATCTACAGAAAAGGTAGAAGAAATAAAAAAAGAATATAGCTGAAAAATACTAGTGTAGTTGAAGAAGAATTTTTAAAAAAAATAAGAATACTATAAAAAAATTCAATATATTTTTTAAAATTGAAGTATAAGTTATGAGTGCATAATGATTTAGTAGAATAAAAAAATTATATGATACAACAAAAAGATATAAAGTTTGTGTTAATTTATACTGGATTTTTTTGAGAAAAATTTGATATATTTACCATGAATAATTGTGTATGAGCCTAAAAATTGTGAAAATCACAATTTTTTTAGGGGAGATAAGAAAAAAACGAAAGGGGTTAGAGATGTTAATAGGAGATAAAAAGTAAATATGCAATGAAGAAACCTAGATATGGTACAAGAAAATTGAGTGTTGGTCTTGTATCAGGTTTATTAGGTTTTAGTTTTCTGCTTTCGGGTAGTAATTCAACAACTGCACTTGCAGGTGGTGTAGTTGATACAAATGATACAAGTGGAACGACTGTATTATATGCAAAATGGAGAAAATCCTTTAAAAGTAGGTAAGGAGGAAATGAGTGTTGCCGATTTAATAAAGGTAAGTGTTGAATTTCCTACTGCAAATGGAGAAAATGCTTATAGTACAAGCAATAAAGAAGTAACTATTACTTATATTTTTAATCAAGGCCAAAGAATGAATTGGACCGGTAGACCATTTTATTGGTTTTCTTTGCCTAAGGGTGTAAAAGAGCCTAAAGAGATAGTTTTAACTAATCATAGAGGAGAGCAAACTTTTACCAGTTGGAGCGATTGGAGACAAAAATAATAGATGGGTAGCAAGCCGTTACCAGAGCTTGTCACAAATGCAGAGTAATCCAAACGGTGATCCTGATAAGTGGGAGGGTTATAACGATACAACAGGAGAAACAAAAAGAGATTATCTCGGTTCTTTGAATTATCAATTTAACCGTATGCTTGATGACCAAGAGGGTGGTTGGTATGACAATAACGGTAATACTAATTTATTTGCAAATAATATTAGAAAAAATGCAAGATCTATATATGTTGACTGGGAGCCGGCAGGAAATCGTACAGTTAAAATTCAGATAAAAACGGAGGTTATAGATCCTTTAAATACGAAAGACCTAAAACTTGGCGCCGGTGTATTTTCGGTTATGGGAAATATACGTAGAGCAAACTTGCAAGTTGTAAATACTCCTCATGTTATAACAGATGCCGAATTGTATGAACTTACATTGATTGATAAAAAAGAGGTAGAGGATACAGAACATATTTCATATGCAATAAAAGAACAAATCAGACGTGAATTATGGAATAAAACTGAAAACCAAGCTTTACATTCAAAGATTAAAAATGACGTAGACGGTATACAAGTTGCTGATAACGGAACTACTACTATAACTTATAATGACGGAACTAAGGATATTATTCCGGGAAGTTTATTACTAAAGAAAAAAAGTAGTTAATAATAGCCAAGCTCCAAATACCAGTGTTGTCAGTAAAAATAATTTTACATATAAAATAAGTCCTGTTCCTGTTAATAATATTAATAGTATTACCGAAGAAGAAGCAAGAACAGCTTTTTGAAAAATTTTTTTATCTGTTAATGTTCCTAATGTCAATACCGATCTTAAACGACATAGGAGCGGAAGTGTAGATATCTTGAGAGTAGCAGAAGGGGTATCTTCAAATCTGGTTAATAAGAGTGTAGTTATAGATAATGCAAGTAAAACTTTGATGATATATGAATTTACTCTAGCACAGGGAGTAAGACCTATTACTACTATTCCTATAGAGGATTTATATTATGCTAAAGCTACAAGTCCTAATTTTGAAACAATTAAAAATGATGCCAAGGCTGAAATAGATAAATTAACAAATCTAACACAAGCTGAAAAAGATAATTTTAAGAATCAGATAGGAAATGCTGAAAATAATGCCGATACCATACAAAGAATTTTGGATGAGGCTATTAAAAAGAATGAGGAAAATAAAAAGGCTTTAGATAAAGCTAAGACTGCGGCAAAAGAAGAAATAGATAAGCTAAAGTATCTTGATGAGGCTGATAAGACCAGATTAAAAGGTGAAGTTGATAATGCTACAAATACAGATGGAGTTACAGCTAAAAAAGAAGAAGCCATAGCGGAAAATCTTAATAAGGCTAAAGAAAAAGTTAAAGAAGAAATCAATAAGCTAACTAATCTTACTGAAGAAGAAAAAAATCAGAAAAAATCAGATGTTACTTCTGCTAGTACAGTTGGAGAGGTAGAGCGAATACTTAAAGAAGCTCAAAAAGAAGATGCTGAGAAAAAGGCTCAAGAAGCAAAAGCAGAGGCTGACAGATTAAAGCAAGAGTATAAAGATAAGATAGATGCTATAGAGGGCTTACCTACTGAAAAAGAAAAACAGAGTATAAAAAAATAATATAGATAATGCTACTAATAAAGGGCAAATGGATTCTATTCTTCAGTTTGCAAAAAAACAGAAGCAAATAGAACACAAGCTAAAGCAAAGATTGATGAATTAACGCATTTTAAACAACAAGCAAAAAAAGAAGAATTTAAAGACATAATAGATAATCTATCCAGTGAAGATGATATACATAATACTGTTTCTGAAGCTAGACAGCTTGATTCAAAAATGGAGGTTTTACAAAATCTTGTTGCTATAGCTGATGGTTCTGATATACAAAATCGTAAGACTACTGCTGCTGAAGATAAAAAGACAGCTTTTGAAGATGCTTTTAACTAAGGCAAAAGGCTGTTTCTGTCATAGCTACAGGAAATTATGCAAATGCTGATACAGTAGAAATACTTACAAAAAATTTACAAAAAGCAATTGATGAGTTACAACCAAGCCAGCCTAAAGTAACGGTTCCTGTATCAAAAACAGCATTAGAGAAAGAAATAAATGAAGCTAATACTGTAAAGGCTACAGATAAATATAATAATGCTGATACAAGTAAAAAAACGGATTATGATAATAAATTAACAGAAGCTATAAGAATAAAAGGTAAGCAGGATGCAAGCCAAGATGAAGTTGATAAAGCTCTTGAAGATTTAGAGAATGCACGTCATAATTTGGATGGTACATTCAAATTGGATAAGATAAACGATACTCCTGTTACTATAGATGTAGTAACTAATGACGGAACAGCTGTTACAAAAGATGGAGATAGAAATAAGATTAAAGCTAAGGTTACAGGTATATCTGATGATGCCTCAGTAACATATAGTTCTGTAAAAACTGTAGACGGAAATAAGGTGGTTACAGTAACAGTTGTAAAAGACGGAATTACAAAGAGTATAGATATAAAGGTAGTCGGTGATGAGAATGATCCTACTATTACTGATATAGATAATAAGACTCTAACTAAAGGTGAGGATTTTGAACCTATAGTTATATCAGCAAATGATGTAGGAAGCGGTCTAAAAACTACGGGTGGTGTTACAGTATCAGATTTACCATCTTGGTTAAGCTTTGATGAAGCAACAAAAACTATAAAATTAAATAGTGCAGATGCAACAAATCCAAATAAAGTACCAAACTCTGCTACTGTTGAAACAAAAACTATAACAGTAACAGCTACGGATAATGCAGGACGCACAAGTACCAAGACTTTCACAATTACTCTGCAAGAGCAAAAGGATAAGTATGATGTACAAGCTAAGAATGGAGAAAATGTAAAGGTACAAAACGCTATGGCAGGCAGTCCGGAGGCTTACATAGAGAAAAAGGCAAACACTCCTGATTTACCAACAGGTACTACTTACAAATGGAAAGATACAACTACAAGTGCTGAAACTGATGATATTACTTTGGATACAGCTGGCGACAGTATTCAAAAGACAGCTGTTGTAATCTATCCGGATGGCAGCAAGGATGAGGTTGTTGTAACATTTAAAGTTACTGCAACGACTCCAAGTGCACCAACAGTAGAAGCAAAGAAAAATGGTGATGTAGTAATAACACCGCCTGCTAATGCTGATAAAATCAAGGTAACTTATACTCCGGAGGGAGCAACTGAAAGTATTACAGAAACTATTGCTAAAGCAGAAAATGGCGATTGGACTTTACCAAGTGGGGATAAATTCAAACTTGAGGATGGAAAGATAGTTCTTAAAGATGAAGCTACTAAAGATAATACAGAAGTTAAAGTAAGTGCAAGTTCCGGAAATAGTGAACCTACATCAGAAGTAAGTGCAACAACTCCTGAGGCTAAGCCAAGTAATCCTACTAATCCTGTATATATAAAGGGTAATGATACTGTAGGTTCTACTATCAGTGAAGAAAATAAAAATCATATAAAAGAGCAAATACCTGCAGAAAACCTAAATGGGGGTACTCCTAGTATAGGAGCTGATGCTACTGTAATAGCCGGTGCTGACAATTCAAAAGAAGTTAAAGTTGATATAACTTATGATGATGGTTCAAAAGATAGTATTAATGTAAAAGTTATAGGCGATAATACAGCTCCAAGCTTGACCTTACCACAAGTACCAAGTATGACTAAGGGAGATGACTTTACAAACTTAGTTATAAATGCTAATGATGAAGGTAGCGGTTTACGTGAAAATAATCCTATTGAGGTGCTTGGTTTACCTTCATGGTTGGTATTTGATAATGCAACAAATACTATAAAGCTTGCAGACAGTGCAAATGGGAAAATTCCAAGAAATGCAGAGACTACAACAAGTATTACTGTTAAAGCTTATGATAAAGCAGGTAATGTAGCAGAGAATACATTAACTATTACTTTAAAAGAGGCTAGACCTGTAGCACCAACAGTAACTATTAAAGAAAATGGTGATGTTGTTGTTACACCTCCAAGTGATGCTGCAAAGGTAATTATTAAGTATACTCCTGATAAAGAAAATGCACCTAAGGAAGTAGAAATAGATAAAAAAACTGATGGAACTTGGAACTTACCTGATGGTCTTAAACAGGATGAAAATGGTAATATTATTTTTACCAAGTGATAAGGTTAAAAAGGATACGGAAGTTAGTGCCACTGCAACAAATGAAAATGGTACCAGTGATAACTCAAATGTAGTAACAAAGCCTAGTGAAGATAAGGTAGTTCCTACAAAGCCGGTTGTTATAACAGGTTCTGATGAGGTAGGTAGCGAATTATCAAATGAAGATAAGGATAAGATAAAAGACTCTATAAATAAGGATAAGTTAAATGGGGGAACGGTTAGTATCCCTGATGGAACTAAGGTTACTACAGATAAAGATGGTAATCCGGTAGTTGAAGTTATTATTACATATCCTGATGAAACAACTAAAGTGGTTGAAGTTCCTGTTTCTCAAAAAGATACCATAAAATACGGTGTTGTTGTTCCTGAGGATAAGGTGAAGGTTAATGATAAGGGCAATTTGACTAATGAAGAAAGGCTAAGGTCAAAGAAGCAATTAAAAATGCAAATCCTAACTTACCGGAAGGAACTAATATAGAAATTGCAAATGATGGAACAGCTACTATAAAAAATGCTAATGGTAATGTTATTGCAACTATACCCGGCAATAAACTAATAGCAGATTCAGATGCCGCCGGTATAACACCAAGTATACCTGAAAAAACTCAGGTTTTAGATGCTACTAAGTTAAATGAGGCTGAAAAAGAAGTTATAAAAAGAGCTGTAGAAGAAGTAAACCGTGATAAATTCCCTGAGGGAACAAGAGTAGAAGTCAAGGGGGACGGTACAGTAGTAATTACTTATCCTGATGACTCTCAAGATACTATCTCAGGAGAAAAATTGGTTGACAACTTAAAGCCTGCAAGAGAAACTATAGCAGATAAAACAAGTCCTATAGTTCCGTCAAAGACTAAGGTTAAAAACCCTACAAATCTCAGTGAAGATGAAAAGAATGAAGTTATGAATAAAATTTTAGACGAAAATAACTTCAATACCGGAACTGTAGTAGAGGTTAAGGGTGATGGTACAGCTATAATTACTTATCCTGATGGCTCTCAAGATAGCATAAAAGGTAGTGATTTAGTAGAAAAAGACACTACTGAGAGTGATGCCAAGAAAAATAGTCCTGTAAAACCTGATACTAAAGTAGAGGTTGATAATATAAATAAACTTACAGAAGAAGAAAAACAAACTGTAAAAGATGCAGTAAAGGATAAAAATCCTAGTGCTGCAGAGGTTGAAGTTTCAAATGACGGTACTGCGACAATTAAGTATCCGGATGGTTCTGTAAATACTATAAAAAGGTAGCGATTTAGTAGACCAAAAAAACAGGGAACTACTACTCCAAGTTCTGATGCGAGTGTGCATACACCTTCTGTTCCTGATACTAAGATAAAAAGTTGAGGATAGCACTAAGCTTACAGATGATGAGAAAAGAAAAAAAGTTAAGGATGCAGTAAAAGAAAAAAATCCTGATGCTAAAGATGTAGAAGTATCAAATGACGGTACGACAACTATTATTTATAATGATGAAAGTGTAAATACTATCAATAAAGATAAGTTAGTTGAAGAAAAACAAGATATTCCTACTAAGGCTGAAACTGTACAAATAGACAAGCCTGATACTAAGATAGAAGTTGTAAATGATACTAAGCTGACAGATAAAGAAAAAGAAGAAGTAATAAAGGCTGTTAAAGATAAAAAAATCCGGGTAAATTGGATAATGCTAATATTGAAGTATCAAATGACGGTACTGTAACTATTAACTTTGATGACGGCTCAACAAAAACTATAGATAGAGAAGATGTGATTGCTAAGAAACCGACAACTCTTGGAGATCAAGATAATCTTAGTGTCGCAGATAAAACAGATATAGTAGCTCCTGAGCATACAAAGGTTAATGAAGTTGGTAAATTGACAGATGCTGAAAAAGATGCCATAAAGAAAGCTGTAGAGGATGCAAATCCGGGTAAATTAGATAATGCAAATATCGAGGTTATCGGAGATGGTACAGTAATCATCACTTATCCTGATGGCTCTGTCGACAGTATACCGGGAATTAAGACTGTGGTTGTAAGTAAGAATGCAGATGAACCGGCTATATATGAAATTCCTGACTTCCCACTAGATAAACTCAAGGAAGAATCTTTAAAAATAGTTGAAGATAAGGTTAATACCGAAATAGAAGAAATTGAAAATAGTAATATTTTTAAATGACTTGGAAAAAGAAACTTGCTAAAGATGAACTTGCTAAGAGAGCTAATGAATTAATAGGTTCTATAAATAATTCTACTAGTCATGAAGAACTTACTACTGCTGTAGAAAAAGGTCTGGATAAAATTGAAAAAGACAGATATTGACAGTAAGATAGTTAATACTGCCAATGTTCATGGTGGTTCTTCAAGTTCGTCTAGAGGTTTAGGAGGCGGGTCTGTATTGAGAGTTGTTAATCCAAATGGAAATAATAATTCTACAAATATAAGTCCGTTAGAAGAAAGTAGAAAAAAATTAGTTCACAACTGGAAAAAAAGCTGTTAAAGAGAAGAAAAATGCTATAGAATCCAGTGCGGAATTAGCAAATGTAAATAAGGATATTCTAAAGATAGATTTGGAAGCAAGATATTTGAGATTTATCAAGGAATTGGATTTAGCAACTAGTGAAAGTGCTTTAAATGAAATATTAAATAGAGCCTTAGCTGATATAAATGGAACCAGTATAGGATCAGCTAATAATACTATTACTGTAAGTTTAGACGAAACCCTATCTAATAATAGTAATACTATATTAGGAAATCCTACAAGCTTACATAAGTCAGAGGTCCCAAAAACTGCTGATAATAATGATATGGCAATGCCAAGTATGTTATTAGGAGCAGGACTTGCAACTATGTTCGGACTTTCAAAAATTAAATAAAAGAGAAGATGAAGAATAAGTTCTAATCTAGTATTATAGCTATAAATTAGCCAAATAAAAAAACATCCTAAGTATTCACTACGCTTAGGGATGTTTTTTTATATTAGTGAGTAATAAATATAGAGAACCTAATATACTAACTTAAAAAAATGTATCAAGCCTAGTATATATACATATAAAAATCATATTGCTCAAATGCTAAATTCTTTATATTTAATAAATGCTTGACATTTAACAATTTTGTAACTATAATGTAACATATCGCAAAAACATCTGTTGTAAATTATATACAAAATAATTATACGAGGTATTTTTATATGATAAAATCTTTAGCTAAGATTTTTGTAGCCGGTATTATGGTTGTACAAATCTTTGGCATAAATGCTTTTGCAGGAAATAATGAAGTTTTAGCAGCTAGAGAGCAAGCTAAAATTGATGCTAGTACAGGTCCTGCATTTGCAGTAGAAAAAGAAACTAAGTTAGATGCAAACTTAAGCACTGAGGTAAAAAGAAGATACTAAAGTAAGAACTGTCACATCAAATGGAAAGACATATAGAGTTAGTAAGGAACTAGGACAATTTAAAACAACGGCTTTTACTCCTATGGAAAAGGGAAATGGCATAACAGCCACAGGAGTTAAACCAACACTCAATAATACTGTTTCAGCCGACTGGACACAGATACCGGCAGGAACTAAGATATTAATAGGAGATAGCGATATAGTTTATACAGTAGAAGATACAGGTGTTAAGGGAAAAGTTGTCGATATTTTTTTAGCTACAAATAAAGAAGCTATAAAATACGGAGTTCAATATAAAACTATATTTGTATTGGAAGAAGTAAAATAAAAATTTAATATTAAAAGTGAATATCAAAAAAATCATCCAAGCTATATGACTTGGATGATTTTTTTGATATAAACAAGTTTATAAAATGCTTACCTATTTTTTTATTAATATATCTACTTATCAAGATATATCCATAAATACAACTAGGTATAGCTATATCTAGAAAAAAATGAAGAAGAATAATGTATTAGTGGATAGTCCTAATATTGCGCTAATAATAGTAGCCATAAGAAAAAAATAAAAAAATAACTATAATACCCAAGATAGCTGAAAATCTTTTTCATTTATTCTATAGAGGCAAGCTCTTCCCATTCTTCATAAAGTGAGTTAAGCTTTTCTTCTATTTCCTCCTTTTTCTTTTTGTAATTTTTATAAGTTTAGGTAAATCATTTTTGTACATTAGTATCAAGAAATAATTCGTTTATAGAGGCTAAACTTTCTTCAAATTTAGATATATTACTTTCACATTTTTCCAAAAAGTTTCTTTTGCTTTTTAAGCTTTGCCTGTTCTTCTTTATTTGCCTGCCAAGATTCTTTTGGAAGAGCTTATAGTAGCAGTAGTATTAGAAGATGAGCTTTCATTCGAAAAAAATTTATATTTTTCCAAATTCTCTTTTTTTCTAAATAGTAATCATAATTACCGATATAATTTAATAATTTACCGTTTTTTTAAATTTAAAATTCTATTTGCAGTTTGATTTATGAAATATCTGTCGTGTGATACATAGAGTACAGTACCTTCAAAAATTTTTTTATAGCATTTTCTAATATTTCTTTGCTTACTATATCAAGATGGTTTGTAGGTTCGTCAAGAATAAGTAAATTTGCACGACTTAACATAAGTTTTGCAAGGGAAACTCTAGCCCTTTTCCCCACCGCTAAGACTGGATATTTTTCTTAAATACAGCATCACCTGTAAATAGGAAGGCGGCAAGTAAGTTTCTTATTCTTGTATTATTTATATCAGGATAAGTATCACTTATTTCATCAAAAAAATAGTTTTTATCATCGTGTAAAACTTGATGTTCTTGGTCATAATAAGCCAAAAATACATTTGAACCAAAAATTCACATGGCCTATATCAGGTTCTACGAAACCATTTATAATTTTTTTAAAATAGTAGTTTTTTTCCGGTACCATTTTCACCTATAATAGCTACATGTTCACCACGTTTTTAGTTCGAAATTCAAATTACTGAATAAATGTTTTATTTTTCGAAGCTTTTACTTAGATTTTTCAACAAAAAGAACATCTTTACCGCTAAGTAAAGTGCTTTTTAAAAGCTAAGTTTCATATCAGCCTGCATATCTATAGGCTTTTTCCATACGTTCTATTTTTATTTAATTGTTTTTTTCTCTACTTTCGGCTCTTTTTAATAGACTTTTCTCTATTAAAAGATTTTTAATTATCTATAACTTCTTCTTGATGTTTTTATTTCTTCTTGTTGTTTTTTTCATATTCTTTTATTTTTAGCTAGTCTGAGCATTTCTTTTTTTGCAGAAAATTCGCTATAGTTTCCTAGATACGTATTAACATCACCATTTTCTATATCTATAACCTTAGTAACTATCTTATTTAAGAAATATCTATCATGGCTGACAATAACTACAGCTCCTTTATAGTTAGTTAAATAAGTTTCAAGCCATTCTATACTGAATAAATCAAGATGGTTTGTAGGCTCATCCAGTAAAATAATGTCAGGTTCTTCCAATAAAAATTTTTGGCAAGAAAGACTCTGGTTTTTTGTCCACCGGAAAGAGTTTTTATAGTTTTATCAAAATCTTCTGTTAAAAAGCCTAAACCATTTAATATTCCACGAACTTTACTTTTAATATGGTATCCATCTAAAAGTTCAAAACTATGGCTAAGGACAGAATAGTTTTCGTATAACTTTTCCAGTTCCTCACCGGTAGCATACTTCATATCTTCGCTAATTTTGCTAAGCCTTTTCTTCCATATCTAAAAATAGGCTGAATGACCGTTGTTAATTCTTCTAGTATGGTAAGCTCGGAATCTATGTTATTAATCTGGCTAAGATAGGAGAGTTTAGCTCCTTTAGCTAGGGTAACAGTTCCACTATCAGCCGGGTCTATACCGCAAGTATCTTCATAAAGGTAGTTTTACCTGCTCCGTTAAATCCTACAATGGCGACTTTTTTTCTTTTTCATTTATAACTATGGAAGCGTTTTTTAAGTATCTCATTGCTTCCGAATGATTTATTAATATTTGCAGTATTTAGTATCAAAATTAACCTCTTTATATATACAAAAATTCTTTTTAAGAGTATATCCCATAAAAGATATTAATTCAAGTAAAGTATAGGAGTTTGCTATACTTAGAAAACTTAAAGTGAGTTTAATATAAATCTTAATATGTATATTGTATACAATAAAGTACACAAAACGACTAAAAAGCTATATTGATAATAAAGGATTTCATACTATATAATTACAGATATATTGATAATTTTTAAAAACGAAGTTTACGCTCATTTTTTTATTATATAAACTTGTTTTTAAGTATTTAATTATAAGTAAGGGGAAATTAAAATGATACATAATGATGAAACCGTTATTTCTATAAAACATAAGGTTATAGATGAGGTAGCTAAACTTGCTTTTGCAGGCGAGTTGGAAGAAAAAAGAGATGATATAGCATACAATATTATACCGGGTCCGCATGCAAGATTTAGATGTTGTATTTATAAAGAGAGAGAAATAATAAGACAAAGAGTCAGACTTGCTGAAGGAAAATGTCCAACAAATAAGGAAAGTGATAATATAGTTCAAGTTATAGATGCGGCTTGTGAAGAATGTCCTATTCAGAGATTTACTGTAACCGATAACTGTCAAAATTGTTTAGGTAAAGCATGTATAAAATCTTGTAACTTTGGAGCAATTACTAGTGGAAAGCATAGAACCTATATAGATCCTGATAAATGTAAAGAGTGTGGAATGTGTGCAAAAGCTTGTCCATATAATGCTATATCAGATACTGTTCGTCCTTGTAAACGTTCTTGTCCTGTAGGAGCTATAACAATGGATGATAATGATTTATGTGTAATAGATGAAAGCAAGTGTATACAATGCGGACGTTGTATACATGGTTGTCCATTTGGTGCTATAGGTTCAAAGACTGCTGTAGTTGAAGTTATTAATGCTATAAGAGAAGGCAAGAAAGTATATGGAATGATAGCACCTTCAGCAGAAGGTCAATTTGGACCTGAAATAACTATGGATTCTTGGAGAACAGCTCTTAAAAAGACAGGTTTTGAAGATATGATAGAACTTTCACTTGGTGGAGATTTAACTGCCTATGCGGAAGCAACTGAATGGATAGAAGCATATAAGGAGGGGAAGAAGATGACAACATCTTGCTGTCCTGCTTTCGTTGCTCTCATCAGAAATCATTATCCTATGTTGGAAGAAAATATGTCTACAACAGCCAGTCCTATGGTAGGTGTTTCCAGAGCTATAAAAGATAAAGAACCAAATGCTATAACTGTATTTATAGGACCTTGTGTAGCTAAAAAGAATGAAGTGAAAGATAGCAAGATACCGAATAATGCAGATTACGCTCTTACTTTTTCAGAAGTGAGATCTATAATGAGGGCAAAGGGAGTAATATTAGAACCTGAAAAGATTAGTACACAACAAGGTTCAGTATATGGTAAGAGATTTGGAAACAGTGCCGGCGTTACCAATGCAGTTATAAAATCTATGAAAGAGCAAGGCGAAGATTTAGATGTAAAGGTAAATGTTTGCAATGGTATAGAAGATTGTAAAAAAAGCTCTACTTCTTATGAAAGTAGGAAAATTACCTGAAGATTTTTATAGAGGGTATGGCTTGTATAGGTGGTTGTGTAGGTGGACCAAGTAGTCATAAGGATTATATGAAAGCAAAGAAAGATAGAGATACTCTAATTTCTCAAGCAGATGATAGAGGAGTATTTGATAATCTAAAATTTATGGATGCCGATAAGGTAGAAATGCATAGAGAAGAACATATATAAAAATATTATGATAAAAGGAAAGATTTTTGGTATAAAACTACTATCTTTCTTTTTTTATTTTTATTTTAAGATTTTTATAAGACTATATGAAGTTTTGCTGAAATTAAATATTAAGTGAAATAATAGGATTGACAAAAAAATCAAGTTATAGTATTACTATGCGAGTAGTATTATTTTGAGCAATAAATTATCTTAATACAAACTTTATACTTAGCGTGCTAAGATTTTTAAATCAATACTGTAGGAAACTAGGAGGGACATTAAGATGCAAGATAATGGCATTGAGGCAGAGATAGAAAAAATTATGAGTTCAAATGATGAAAGCGGTGGAAAAAAGAAGAAAAAGAAACTTGGAAAAAAGACTAAAATACTGTTATTTTTCTCTTGGGTGTAGTTATTCTCTTTATTCTTATAAATATTTTTTTAGCGGAAGAAAAAAATAATATTGCTCAAGTAGAGACAGCTACATTGACTAAAAAGCAATATAGAAGACGATATAGCAGTAACAGGATTGGTAGGAGGAACAGATAGTGTTACTATTACTTCAGGCTTGCATGCTAAGATTACAGAAATAAATGTAAAAGAAGGTGATGAAGTTGTAGCAGGTCAAACTGTACTTGCCAAAATTGATACAGCTGAATTACAAAAATAGATTGGAAACAGCAAGAGGACAATATAAAGCTTGCTATAGCAAATAGAGATGAAAAAAAGATAAATGACGAAGCTGCTTATACCAAAAGCAAGCGAAAATCTAAAATTGGTGCAAAATGATTATAATAGGAAAAAAAGAACTTGTAGATGCAGGAGCTTTTAGCACCGGCTGAACTTGAAAGTGCAAATAATGCTTTGGTAGCTGCAAGAAGTGAGCTTGCTCAATATAAATTAAAAGCAGGTAAGGTATATGCAGGAGAAAGCTACGATATTCAAGTAGAGAATGCAAAACTTGAGCTTGAGAGATTAGAGAAAGATATGGAAAATGCAACTTTAATAGCGCCTATAAGCGGAACAGTAACTAGAGTATATGCTAAAGTTGGTAGATTTGCAGATCAAGCAATAGATAATAATCCTACACTTATAACTATAGAAAAGTTAGATAAATTAGAGTTAAATGTTTCTGTAAGTGAATATAGTATTTCTAAAATAAAAAAATAGGACAAAAAGGCTATAATATCTGCTGATATATTAGGAGAAGGAAATACTGTAGAAGGTGTAGTAGATAAAATCAGTCCATCAGGAGAGTTAAAAGCAAGGAACAAGTAGTAATGAAAGAGTCATTCCTGTAAAAAAATAAGTATAGCGGATAGAAAGAGTCTTATTTCAGGTATAAGTGCTAAGGCTAAAAATTATAAATAGTGAGAAAAAAAGATGTATATACTGTACCTATAGCGGCTGTTGGTGATGATGGAAATGGTAATAGTATTATGCAATTTATAGTTGATGAGAAAAAAATGGTAAAGGAAAAAAATTAAATTAGTTCCTATAAGTACCGGTATAGAGAGTGAAGTAAATATAGAAGTGCTTGAAAACTCTTTGCAAGGTTTAGATACAACTAAAGAACTTAAATTTGTATCTAAATATGACACAAATTTAACAGAGGGTATGGAGGTTAATTTAATAAGCTCTATCAATGTAGATATGCAGGCAGGTGGTAATTCTAATGTTTCAATACAATTACAATAAAGTAGGAAGGTAGAAAATGGTAGAAACTAAGGATATAATTCGTCTTGAAAAATTTAGTTAAAATATATGATACGGAGCTTTAAAAAGTATTAGGTTTAAATAAGATAAATTTAAGTATAAAAAAAGGCGAGTTTGTTGCTATTATGGGACATTCGGGTTCGGGAAAATCTACCCTTCTAAACATTTTTAGGTTGTCTTGATAGACCTAGTTTAGGGCATTATTATCTAGATGGAATAGATGTTGCAGGTATGGATGAAGATGAGCTTAGTAAAGTTAGAAATCAAAAAATAGGCTTTGTTTTTCAATCTTTTAATCTTATTAGTCGTATGAGTATACTTAAAAATGTGGAAGTTCCGATGACTTATGCTAAAGTAAAGGCGGATAAAAGAAGAAAAAAGGCTACAGAATTATTGGAAATGGTAGGTCTTGGATCCAGAATTGATCATGAGCCGAATGAACTTTCAGGTGGTCAAAGACAGAGGGTTGCTATAGCAAGAGCTTTGGCAAATGATCCACCTCTCATATTAGCAGATGAGCCTACAGGTAATCTTGATTCCTCTGCCTCAATAGAAATTATGGAATTATTTGCTAAATTGCATAAAGATGGTGCTACAGTTGTAGTTGTTACCCATGAAGATAATATAGCAGAGTACACACATAGAATTCTAACCTTTAAAGATGGAATATTGGAAAGTGATAGAATAAATGAAAATCCGACACCTATAAGTAGTGAAAATATAGGTCTTTTTAGATAGAAAAAGTTAGGGGGAAGTAGATGTTTATTGAAAACTTAAAAATGGCTTTATCCGCTCTTCTTGCCAATAAGATGCGTTCATTTCTTACTATGCTTGGAATAATCATTGGTATAGGTTCAGTTATAGCTATTACTTCTATAGGTGATACAGTTAGACAAATGGTCAGTAGTATATATGCAAATGCAGGAATAACACAATCTTATATATATACTAATATTCAAGATGAAGAAGGTGCAAGAGAGAGTGATTTCTTTACTAAGGAAGATATAGAAAAATACAAAAAAACTTTTGCTTCCAATTTGGCATATATAGACTTTGCAAATAGTACAGTTGGCGAGGTAAGAACTAAGCTGGGTATTAATAAGATGGATATGTCAGGAGTTGATTATAATTATATAAATTTCCAAAGTTTTAAGATGAAATATGGAAGATTCTTCAATAAGAATGATATTCTTATGAAAAAGCATGTTATCATTTTGGAAGATAAATCAGCTGTTAGAATGTTTGGCAGAGAGGATGTCGTTGGTAGAACTTATAGACAAAAAAATTTAACAGTGCGATGGATGAGTTTACCGTTATAGGGGTATATCATCAGGAAGTTTCTCCTTTAGAAAAGATATTTTCAGGTAATAATCCTAATCTTAGTGCTTATATACCTGCAAGTCTTTTTGATGATATAAACGGAGATGCAAATTACATGCTTAGGATTTATGGAAATAAATCTCTTAGTGGGCAAAAGACTTATGAATTTCAATGATAGTTTTCTTGACTATGTTGCGAAGAGTAAAAATAGAACCAAAGAAGAATATATTATGTCAGCCATAGGTTCGGAGATGGGAGCTATAGATCAGTTCTTAAGTGCTGTTTCTTTGGGCATGGGTGGTATAGCAGCTATATCTTTAATAGTTGGCGGTATAGGTATAATGAATATTATGTTAGTTTCAGTCACTGAAAGAACGAGAGAGATAGGAACAAGAAAAGCATTGGGAGCAACCACAAAGGATATACTTACTCAATTTTTAATAGAATCCGCTGTTCTTTCTGCTATAGGTGGAAGTATAGGAGTCGGTATAGCAGTTGGGGGTATAAGTTTTATTGGTTTATTAATACACCAAGCAGTTGTTATAAGACCATTGGTTATACTTCTAGCTGTTGGCTTTTCGGCTTTAGTTGGTATATTTTTCGGAATTTATCCGGCGAGAAAGGCGGCAAGTAGAGATCCGATTATTGCATTAAGATATGAATAGAGGAAAAAGAGCTGTATGCTAATTAATTAGTATGGAGCTCTTTTTTCTATTTTCACTATTAGGCAAGCTGTTATTTGAGGTTTTACCCATGCTTGTAGGAAGACATTACAAGTGCATTGTAGAAATTCCTTTTTCCTTTAGTAGCTTTATTACAAGGTTTGATTTAAATTTTTCCATTAAAAGTCTTTCTTTGTTTGAACACAATAATAAATCCGTTTTTTTATACTGTTCTAAGTATATTAGATTACGGATTTATTAAAATTTTTCTGAGAAGGTGTTTTTAATTTATAAATCATTATATAGAATGATAGCTTTTTAAAAAGAGATATAAATCTTGAAATTAGATTATATGATTAGCATTTGTAAAATAATTCATTTATATCTATTTCCAATACTTCAGAAATAGTAAAGGCTATTTGTATAGTTGGTTGTTTTTTTCATATTTTTCTATATCACTGAGATATTGTCTTGTTATTCCTATTTTTTTCTGCCAGTGCTTGTTGACTGAGAGCCAATCGTGTTCTTATTTCTTTGATTTTTATTACACAAGCTATAACCTCCCTAATTGAAATACTTCTACATATTATATAGATATGTGATTTTTTTGTCAATATCAAATTAGGTAAGATTAGCATTCGAAAAAAACGCAACTATAGTTGCATAAACTGTAATTATTATGATATAATACTTCAAAGAGTATACGGAAGCATCAGTATGTTGATCTTTATAATTAAGACTTTAAAGGTTTTTATTCAGATAGTAGAAAAGGTTGCTTTTAATCTAGTACGAATTTTTTTGAAATATTAGAGTATAGTGATATGCATTTATTATATAAAATAATGATAAAAAGGAAGCCCTATTTAGAGGTTGATATAAATAAATTGTTGTTTGATATTTTGTAGTAAGTAAATTTAATCATTACAGGAGGAGATGATATGAATGGAGATTTTTATGAACAAGCTCAAATGATTCCGATATCTGATTTAGAAAATGGGGTTGGAACTCCTCAACCAGCTGGAGTTCCGTAGCGGTATTTATTTTTAGTAGCGGCAGTCACTGTTGCAGCAGCGGCATTTGTTGTATCAGCTGGAGTTGGCTGGAATGTTGGAGTAGGCACAAACGTACTTGTTTCTACTTCTACTGTGACAAAAGGATAAAATTCAATACATATTGAGGTTATATATCCAAAGTATTGAAAAATACTAAATACTAAATGGGGTTATCCTTGTTTTTAAAATAAAATTTGTTTTATTAACTTTAGTTTAATGGAGAGTAGTAAATATAATGGCTTTGATTTGTAAAAATTTTTTTAAAAAAATTTGATTGTGAATATTTTATTCATTGATAATAGAATGTATTTCTGAGAAAGGAAGCCTGTATGTATAATGATGAAAAAAATAATAAAAAGAATAACTTTGGGGAATGTAGTGGACCATATTCAGTTGCATTTACAATTACTAGTAAATGTAATTTTTTTATTGCAGACATTGTTATAATAATAGTGGGGAAGATATTTATGAAGATTTGAGTGATGCAGAGTTACTTAAAGTTACAGAGCAGATTTGTGAGCTAAATCCAATGAGTGTATGCCTTTGTGGTGGAGAACCATTGATAAGGGGAAGGGTTGTTTATGAAATTGTAAAGAGGTTAGCTTCGGAGTGCGGTATAGTAAATATCGTAACAAATGGTAGTACTATAAATGAAAGAGTTTTGGAAGATTTGAAAGTGTGTGGAGTAAATACAATACAAATTAGTCTTGATGGAGACAGCCCTTTTTCACATGAAAATATCAGGATGAAGCAGGGAGCTTTTAAGATGGCTATAAATGCTATTAGATTATCAGCAAAAAAAGGATTTAGAGTTGCTGTTTCTTGTTGTCCGAGTAAGTTAAATAAAGGTACTATAGAAGGTGTATGTAAATTGGTTAAAGGCTTGGGAGCTAATGAATTAAGGCTTATGCCTTTAATATTAATGGGTAGAGGTGAAAATATGCTGAGGTTAAGACTGGATGCCGATGAATATTTACTTTTACAACAACAATTAGAAATGTTAAAGAAGAAATACCAAGATAGTTGTTTTTCAATATCATGGGGAGATCCTTTGGATCATTTATTTAGGATGCCTCAAAATTCAAATAATAACATGAGTTCTTACTCTATGGAAATAAGGTCAGATGGTAAGTTGAGTGTTTCTACATATCTACCAATTGTAGTTGGGGATGTTAAAAAGCATTCACTTAAAGAATATTGGGAAGCGGGTTATAAAGATATATGGGGAAATAATGAGGTAAGAAGGTATATTGGCTCGTTATATAGCACTAATCAATTTAATAGTTTTAAGCCTAAGCCTTATAAAGGTGAGGATATAGAAATAGATTTGATAGTGTAGCCTGTTGGGTAAAAATATGCTTTTGGCGATATAGAGAACTTTTTATAAATATAGTTAATTTAAAGGAGAGTTTATGAGATATATATTTACTAAGAAAGATGATTTTTTTGTTAGAGAAGATAAAGGAAACTTCAGTAGTGATAATTCGTCAAACAGCCGAGCAGTTTTTTATTGAATCAAACGGGATTAAAAATTTTTTTAAATATTTAGTAAATAACAACGATACAGATTTAGTATTGGAAATGATGCTGAAGGAATATGTTGACGTAGATAAAGAGATAGTTAATAAAGATATTTTTAGCTATAATTAATTTATTTAAAATATATAATATAATAGAAGTTGAGGAAATAAATGAGTATAAAAAAAGACAAGATATCCGCTATTGATGAAGATAGATATGCAGAAGTGGGAAGTTTTATAGAGAAGAACAGAAATCAACAATTTTTTTAATTTCAGGATTTAAAGGATATTATGTTCCGCAGAATATTAGAACACATATTATGAGTAATAAAGAATATTATTATGGAATTATAGAAGATGATGAATACAAATGCATTGCAGTAATAAATCCTAATTTGAATGATACCTCAGTAATGAATTTAAGCACATTGGTATTTGATGAAGAAATGGATTCGGAAGATATGGTCAATGCAGGTAAAAGAAATTATAGAGCATATGATAAAAAAATATGCTTTATAAAAGTAAATAAAGTTAGGTTTTTCTTATTATTCTAAAGGGAATGAAGAACCTAAGTTTTTTTAAGAAATCTTAAAAAAATTGGTTTTTAAAAAAAGAAACTACTTTAAAAAAAGGAATATAGAGATTTTTGACATGCATATGTATGCTATATACTTAGAGTAATGCTTATTATTTATAGGATATTCCGGTAAATACAATGTGTATTTTGCCGAGAATTCTGTTGTGTAATTAGGGTAAATAAATATATCAGGACATTAGCAAGTTATTTTTATTATTAATAGGTTAAAAAGCTTTTGCTCCTAGAATACCCCAACCTGTAATTATATAAATTTATTTGATAGAGATTATATTAGCTAGAAAAAAACATTAAGGAAAGGAGCTAATCCAATATCAATAGATAGTTGGAATATAAATATGATTATGAAAAAAATATTGAAAATTCTGATTGCGACAGGTATTGTTCCATTTTTAATAAATATTATATCAGTTCCATTTTTGCCAAATAAGATACCCATACATTATGATATATCAGGAAGAGTAGATAGAATTGGAAGTAAATTTGAGATGCTTATATTTCCTTTATTAATATTAATTATTACTCTATTTTTGGATAACTACAATAAAGTACTATGAAAATCGAGATGCTTAAATCCAATAATAAGAACGAAAAAAAATACGGAGAATATACTATTAATAGGTCAACTGGCTATAGGGATTAATTTTATATATAATTTTATTAATATTTATTATTTATTATTAATAATAAATATTCTTCCAGCTAAATCTTTGAATGTATTCAGTGGAGCAAGCTTTGCCGCTGTATTAATTGTATCAGGTTTGGCAACTAAAAAGTGCGAAGAGGAATTCACTTTTTGGAATTAGGACAAAAATGGACTTTACTTGATGATTATTGTTGGGCGAAAACCAATAATTTAGGAGCTAATTTGCTGATTGTATCTGGTATTATTATTGCATTATTTTTTTATTGTAAGTTCTTTTAGCAAAATTCTGATTGTAATGATTGTATTAACGTTGGTTGTATTTATACTTGTACTATATTCGTACTTTGTTTATAAGACGAGCGGAATTTCTAAGAAGAACAAGCCCCAAAGATAATATATAGTTTTTTTGTATAAATGGGATGATAGAAAAAGTTATATGTATAATATATGAAATCCCTATTAAAGGAGAGTTGAATTTGGGTTCTTTTAGATTTATTATAAGATTATTGGGCAAATATAAAGTATTGGTAATATATTATATCTTTTTGGCATTCTATCGGCTATATTATCAATGATTATTCCACAAATATCAAGTGGATTTATTAATTTGTTGGTTAAGACAGAGTCTAAGTATGAAAAATTTATACACATATATTCTGTTGTTTATTGTTGCAAGTTTAATAAATGTGATTTTTTTCATATATAACTGGTCTGCTATATATGAAGCTCCTTCTTAAACTGAAATATATGATACAGCAAATGATGATTAATTCCTTAAGGCTATCTACTAATATACATGAGGTTCAACATTCGGAGTTAGCTCAAAAGAGTGAGTATGACTCTGGTGTGTTGATAGAGATGGTTTTGAGTAGCTTACAAAAATATTATATCTGGAATAATTGTAATTTTAGTATCAATAATAATATTATTTAAGATAAATATTATTATATGTATCATTCTTGTAGCTTTATCTTCTATATACATGATTTTTATATTTTCTATTTAGGAATATATTATATCAAACAAACAAAGAGAGTATCGAAAGCAATACTAATTATTTTAGAAAATTATTTGATCAGTATAGACTGGTAGAATTTGCAAAAAGCCAATGTGTTTTTCAGCTTTTTGATAAATATTTTTATCTAGCTTTTACAAAGAGGTATTCAGCAGCCTTGAGACTACAAAATGTAAGTTATAGTTTTACAAGTTTAGATACAATAATTACAGCTGTAGCACAGATTATAGTATTTCTGGTTGGTGGCAAACAAGTTTTTTTACATCGGATATCCATAGGAGAATTTACAGTTATATTAATATATTTCAATATGACATTGAATTCGATAAGATATTTTTTTAAACCTAGGCAAAAAGTGTAAAAAAACGGCAGAAGCATCTTTTGATAGAATAAACAGAACCTTGGAATTAAAGAATAATGTACAAAAAGATAAGAAAATAACATTAGTAGAAAATATTGAAATAAAAAAAATATTAAGTTTAGAGAGAAATTTAGAGATATCAAAGCATTATTTTTTTATCAAAGAATAATATTTATGTTATAGTGGGACCGAATGGAAGTGGTAAAAGTACGTTATTACAATTGATATCCGGATTATATATTGTGAAAGATGAAGAAGTGTATATCAATGGAGAAAATATAAAAAGACTTAAATATGTATTCTGTCAGAAAAGATTGTTTTTCCATTTTAGAGCAGATACCGTAATACTTGATGAGAAAGTATTAGAAAACATAAATTTATATGAAGATGTTGAGTTGGATATGGTTAAATTAAATGATTTGTTTAATCTTATGTTTGAAGAAGATATAAAAGATTTACCTAGTTACTTAGAACAGCAATGTCAGTACCAATCTGACGGTGAAAAAGCAAAAGATAGGAATAATAAGGACGCTTATAAAAAAATCGGATGTCATTCTTATGGATGAGCCTACAGCATCTATAGATATAAGTTCGAAAAAAATAGACTATTAGAATATTTACAGAAAATTAAAACTGATAAAATTATAGTAGTAGCAACACATGATATTGAATTGATGAATTTAGCTGATGAGGTTATTTATCTATAAGATATTAATGAGCATCATATTTTGCCGAATGTGAATTATTCTATACGGTAAGATCTGAGAATAACCCCATTACTTTAAAGTTTATGCTTACTAAAAAGAATCTGTTTGTTCGTATAAATCATGATAAATAAGGTCGTCTAAATCTAACGATATTTATTGACTAATAAGAATTAATATGACATAGTGCAAGGTTCAAATCGTCCTGCCTTTTTTTAGAGTTCATGTACTTTTTTTGGAAGTATGTATTTTTAATTGGCATATTTATTTTTAAGGAATATAAGATACCATGTTTGTAAAATATACTGCTATCATAGTTTATAGAAATAGAGTATAAGAAATATAAAAAAACACTTGGAAAGTAGAGAGGTTTTTTTCAAGTGTTTTTTTCTTTTTTTAAAAATTTTTTTGAAAATCAAGATTTTTTTATATGTTTAAATGGGTATATAGGCTAGAGGGAGTATATTTAACTGAGAACCCTAAGGAGATTAAATTTAATGGGGCAATCGTCTTTTATAAATGAAAAACGGCGTTATGTATAAGTTTGGCAGATACTGTAAATTAATGTTGTGTGGTGAGAAGTTAAGTTATAAGAAGATTGAGCAATGAAAGTATAATGTTTATTAAAGGGCATCAGCATACTTAATGTATAGAAATTGTTTCTTGAAAAAAAGAGTATATAGCAACTGATTACAAAAAAATTAAAAAAAGTCATATCTGATAATGATAAATCAATCAGGATACGATAGTTTTCCAATATTTTTAAAAAGTTATTTAAAAATCGTTTATATGAGAATTTTGATAAAGGATATAATTTAAAAAAATATTTTTTTCTGAAGTAAAAACAGGGGAAAGACTTGATGAAGAAGATTGGAGAGTAATAGAAAGTTTAGAAGTTTATGAAAGAGGAAAAATATATAAAAAGGAATAAATGATTATCATATGCTTTTTTTCTATAAAAAAATAATAATTAAAAAAATTATATAAAAGGTAATGTGTCAAAATGAGACACATATGTATAAAAAAACTTAGATAAATAGTACAAATATATCTTGATAATGTACTAAAAAAATATATTCTCTTTTTACAAACTTTAGTGTTTTTTTGCACAATATAGTATACTTATAACAAAGATTTATATATAATATAGATATAAAATTTAAGGAGGGACTTCGTATGAAGAGAAAATTAGCTATATATTTGGCTACGACTATGTTGTTAAGTTTTACTGTTGCTTGTGCAAATAATACAAGCAAAAATACCAATGCTAGAGGAGAAAGTATACAAATAGCTGTTGCAGGACCTATGACTGGAGATAATTCAGAATATGGTTTAGGTTTTTTTATAATGCGGCAAAGCAAAAAGGCAAAAGAATGGAATGATAATGGAGGTGTACTTGGAAAGCAGGTAGAAATTATACAATATGATGATAAAAATACTCCGGAGGAAGCAACTACTATAGCTCAAAAAATAATATCAGATAAAAGAGTGGTTGGTCTGGTAGGACATTTTTCTTCCGGTGTATGTATGACAGCAGCTCCTCTATATCAAGAAAATAAGATAATAGAGATTTCTCCATCAGCTTCACATCCTGATTATTCAGTAATAGGGGATTATATTTTTAGAAATAATACTATTATTTCTAAGGAAGCGGCTGCTAGTGTAGACATAGCTGTAAATGATTTGGGAAAGAAAAAAATATAGGTATTATTTCAATTATGACTGATTGGGGGACCAATACATCTAAAAATAATAAAAAGAATTAGTTGAAAAAAAGAATCTGATGCTAAAGTAGTTGCACATGAAGAAATAATGGAGGGTTCAGATGATTATTCTCTAGCAATAACTAAATTAAATGAAGCAGGAGCTGATGTAGTTATTTGTTGTGGAATGTATAATTTAGTTGCTCGGTAGCAAAAGCAATATAAACAAATAAATCCTAATATAGCAATAGTTGGTTTTTTTCAAATGCTTATAGCGATCAATTAATACAACTTGGGGGCTCTTCTGTGGAAGGTGTATGCTTTCCTGTAATATTTTTCTCTGAATCAGATGATAAAGATGTAATGAAATTCGTAGAAGATTATAAGAATAATTATGGCTCTGCACCTTCTGCACTTACAGCACAAGCTTATGATTCGGTAGGTTTACTCTTAACTGCGATAAAAAGAATGTGATACTACAGATTCAGAAATCTTAAAAAGATAAGTTATATAAAATGAATTATAAAGGTGTAACTGGAGATATTAAGTTTGATGAAAATGGAGATGTAGATAAACAATTCGTTAAAAGTAACTATAAAAGATGGAAAATTTATAAAGATGAATTAAAAGAGGAAATGCTATGCTTGGTCAACAAATATTTAACGGTTTAGCTCTTGGTATGGGATATGCACTAATAGCAGTAGGCTATTCACTTATTTTTGGTATCTTAAGACTTGTAAATTTTTTCACATGGTGCTGTGTATGCTTTTTGGTGCAGAGATAGCAATGATATTTATAGGTCTTAAATTTGGGGTTTTTCCAGGTGTTATAGTTGCTATGGTACTTACAGGATTACTTGGAATATGTATAGATAAAGTAGCTTTAGAGCCACTTAGAAAGAAAAAATCAAAGCCTATAGCTTCACTTATAACAACTATAGGTATATCAAACATAATTACTAATTTGTTAATTGTATTTCTAGGTTCAGAAAAAAGAAATTTTCCAAGTATTTTTACCGAAGGTAATGTGAAAAATAGTAAATACTGTTTTGACTTATACTCAAATAATGATGTGTATGGTTTCTCTAGTTCTTATGTTAATACTTATGTTTATTGTATATAAAACAAAACTAGGTTTAGCTATGAGGGCTACAGAACAGAATTCAAAAGCTGCAATGATGATGGGAATAAATATAAATTTTGTTATATCTTTTACCTTTTTTCTAGCCGGACTTTGTGCAACTATAGCTGGTAGTTTGGTAGGTGGATATTACCAGATAGTATACCCTAATATGGGATTTATGGCAGGTTTAAAAGCGTTTGCCGCAGCAGTTCTTGGTGGAATAGGTAGTTTACCTGGTGCTTTACTTGGAGGTTTGATTGTAGGAGTTTCTGAAAGTATGGCGGCAACTTTTTTAGGCTCAACTTATAGAGATGCTATAGCTTTTTGTTATTTTTGATTATAGTGCTTATAGTAAAAACCTAATGGACTTTTTTGGAAAGAAAGGTATTAAAAAGGTATAGATATGGATAAGAATAAGAATAATTTATTATATAAATTTCAAGAAATTTGCTATACCTATAAATTTTTATTTACTTGTATGTAGTATCTTATTTTTTTATAGTTTTGCCATTTATATTTTCGAACCAATATTTTTTTAAGTATAGCTATAAAAAAATAGGAGTATATATTTTTACTTGCTATGGGACTTAATATACTGACCGGATATACAGGTTTAGTTTCTTTAGGACATGCAGGTTTTTGTAGCTATAGGAGCTTACACCAGTTCTATACTTATTACAAGATATAATTTTTAATTTTTTTATTGCGACTTTTTATAGGGATGTTTATAGCAGGATTTATAGGAATAATACTTGGACTTCCAAGTCTTAGAGTATCAGGGAACATATCTTTCAATTATAACTTTAGGTTTTGGTGAGATTATAAAAATGATAGCTATGAATTTTTTTCGAGTCTTACAAATGGAACTTTAGGTATTAAAAAAATATACCTAAGCCTAGTTTATTTGGATTTAGTATGAACATAACAAATAGAGGTTTATATTATTTGACAGTAATAATAGTTATTTTAGTTAGTATATTTTGTTATTTATTAATTAAATCAAAAATTGGTAGAGCTTTTCAAGCTATAAAAACTGATGAATTGGCAGCAACAATGATGGGAATTAATATAAATTATTATAAAATATTAGCTTTTTCTCATATCTGCAGCACTTTTGTGCATTAGGTGGTAGTTTATATACAGGTTTAATAGGGTATATAGATCCTAATACTTTTAATTTTGATGTATCAACACTTATACTTAGTATAGTTATTTTAGGAGGAATGGGAACTATTAGGGGGATGTTCATAGGAGCCACAATCTTAATAGCGTTTCCTGAAATTTCAAGATTCTTGATGGAATATAGATTTGTTTTTATATGGTCTTATACTTGTTATAATGATGAGATTTAGACCACAAGGAATTTTAGGATATAAAAAGTATGTTACCTTATTCTTTATCAAAAATATGTAAATCAAAAAAATAGCTAGTCTAGGAGGTCTATCAAATGAAAGATAATATAATTTTTAAAGATAGATAATATAAAAAAAGAATTTTTGGTGGAATACTGGCTGTTGATGGTGTAAGTTTGGAAATAAAAAGAAGGTGAAATAGTTAGTATAATAGGTCCAAATGGTGCTGGAAAAAAACTACAGTTTTTAATATACTTACAGGTGTTTATACTACGGATGAAGGTACTATAATTTTTTTAATGGAGAAGAAATACATAATAAATCTCCTATACATATAGTTAAAAGCAGGTATCTCCAGAACTTTTCAAAATATTAGACTTTTTTAGTGATTTAAGAGTAATAGAAAATGTTCTTATAGGCTCGCATCTAAATACTAAGTATGGTATCTTTTCCAGTATTTTTAGAACTAAAAAGTTTAAAAATGAAGAGGATAGAGAAACAATTAGAGCCATAGAACTTTTGAAGTCTATTGGACTTGATTATAGACGAGATGAATATGCGGCTAATCTTCCTTATGGGGAACAGAGAAAACTAGAGATAGCTAGAAGTCTTGCAACAGGAGCAAAAACTCATTTTATTAGATGAACCTGCAGCAGGAATGAATCCAAAAGAATCAGCTGAACTTATGGAATTTATAAGAAAAATAAGAATAATGGGTTATACAGTTCTAATGATAGAGCATGATATGAGTGTTGTTATGAATATATCAGATAGAATTTATGTTATAGATCACGGTAAACCTGTTGCCAATGGATTACCGGAGGAGATAGCAAAAAATAAAAATGTTATAAAAGCTTACTTAGGAGGTGTTAGTGATGTTGCAGATTAAGAATTTACATACATATTATGGTGCTATACACGCTCTAAAAGGAATAGATATGGAAGTAAAAGAAGGAGAGGTAGTTTCTTTAATAGGTAGTAATGGTGCAGGAAAAACTACTTTATTGAATTCTATTATGGGTATATGCAAAGCTACTAAGGGTAATATAAGCTTTTAAAGATAAAGATATAACTAATATTTATACTCATAAATTAAATTCTATGGGTATAGGTATATCTCCAGAGGGTAGAGAAGTATTTCCGGCACTTTCAGTAGAAGAAAATTTGAGATTAGGTGCATATATAGTTAAAAATAAAAATGATATATTAAGAAGCTATGAAAGAATATACGAGCTATTTCCAAGACTTAAAGAAAGATATAAACAATGTGCAGGAACTTTATCTGGTGGAGAACAACAAATGTTGGCTGTAGGCAGAGCTTTAATGTCTGAACCTAGTTTGTTATTGTTAGATGAGCCATCTTTGGGACTTGCTCCTAATTTTGTAATGATGATATTTGACATGGTTAAAGAAATTAATAAACAGGGTGTAACTATTCTTTTGATAGAACAAAATGCAAATATGGCATTACAGGTATCAAATAGAGCTTATGTACTGGAGAATGGAGTTGTAAGTCTCAGTGGTGATTCTAAAGATATAGCAAAAGATAGTAGAGTGATGAAAGCCTATTTAGGATTAGGCTAGGAAGGGAAAATATGAAAAAGATAATTAATGAAGCTAATGATGTAGTAAAGGAAGCTTTAGCAGGTATGCAAATGGCATATAGTGAAAGTTTGGAATATATTCCTGATGTAGAACTTATATGTAGGAAAAAGCTAATAAACAAAGTGGCAGTTATTTCCGGTGGTGGTTCAGGTCACGAGCCTTTACATGCAGGTTTTGTCGGTACAGGAATGCTTGATGTGGCAGTAGCAGGAAATATATTTTCATCTCCAAGTCCGGATAGAATAGGTACAGCTATAGAAAAAGCAGATAAAGGAAAAGGAACTTTACTTATTATAAAAAATTATTCGGAGATATCATGAACTTTGGTTTAGCCAAGGATCTTGCGGAATTAGAAGGTAAAGAAGTAGAAACGGTAATAGTTAAAGATGATGTTGCAGTAGAAGATAGTACTTATTCCACAGGTAGGCGAGGCATAGCGGGAACTGTATTTATCCATAAAATAGCTGGTGCTATGGCTGAGAAGGGTGGTTCTTTAGCAGAAGTAAAAAGAGTAGCTAATAAGGCTATAGAAAATGTAAGAAGTATGGGTATGGCTATGAGTGCTTGTACATTACCCGCAGTAGGAAAAAGCAGGCTTTAATCTGGCGGATGATGAAATGGAAATAGGCATGGGAATACATGGAGAGCCTGGAATTGAAAGAACTAAGATAAAGACTGCAAAAAGAAATAGCGGAAATTTTACTTGATAAGATTTTTGTCAGATTATAATTATAGAGATAGCGAAGTGGCGTTACTTGTTAATGGACTTGGAGCAACACCTTTAATGGAACTTTATATTTTAAATGGAGAGATACAAAAAGTATTAGAAGAAAAGGGAATAAAAGTATATAAAACATTAGTTGGTAATTATACTACAGCTCTAGATATGACAGGCTGTTCTATTAGTTTATTAAAATTGGATGAAGAACTAAAAAGAACTTTTTAGATGCACCTGTAGATACAGTTGCTTGGAAAAAAACTAAAAAGAGGTAAAAAAATGGGATTTGAAATAAGAATGATAGATTATGCAGCTTATATAGTAAAGGCATATACAAAAATACATAATGATAAAGAATATATTACAGATTTAGACTTGGCTACAGGAGATGGTGATCATTGGGCAAATATGGATATGGGTTTTTGGTAAAATAGTGGAAAAATATTTCTACCATAGAAACTTTATCTTTATCAGATGGTATGAAAGAGATAGGAAAAAAATCATGATGTCTGTAATAGGTGGTTCTTCAGGTGTTTTATATGGAAGTGCCTATCTTGCAGCCGCAAAAGTTACAAAAGGGTTAGAAGTACTTGATAAAAATAGTATTTATGAAGTTTTAAATGCTATGCTTGATGCTATTATGTCTAGAGGACAGGCAAAACCGGGATTCAAGACTATGATAGATAGTTTATATCCAAGTGTAAAAGTTTATGAGCTTTCTCTAAAAGAAAATATAGATGATAAAAGTTTGTGTATGAGGGTTAGACAAGCGGCTATAGATGGTGCAAATGAAACAGCTAAAATGGAGGCTGTAAGAGGAAGAGCTACCTATCAAGCTGATAAAGGAGTAGGGCATTTAGATCCTGGTGCAGTTACTATGTCTTATCAAATAATTTGTCTTATGGATATGTTGGAGGATAAATTATAATGTATACAAAAAGGGAACTTATAGAAAGAGCATTTGAAAATAAAGAGGTAGATAGAGTTCCACTTGGTTTTTTTGGCATCATTTTATACTTGGAAAGGAACAATTTAGAGGTTTAGAAGATAAAGAGATACTTAAAAAGAGCTATAAAGGGACATTTGGATTATTATAATAAGATAAACCCGGATATGATGAAGCTTATGAATGAAGGCTTTATGGGTTATCCTCCTGTTATGAATAATAGGTTAGAAGATGGAAAGGATTTATTAAAAAAATTCGTAGTATAGGTGAAAATCATCCTTGGATAAGAGAACAAATAAAGCATGTAAAGAAGCTTGTTGACTTATTTAAAGAGGAAGTATTTACTTTTTATAATATCTTCGCTCCTATACAAGTGATAAGAATAAAATTGGAATTTCATGATTTGGATTTTTGATAAATTTGTTTATCTAGCCGAAAAATTTTTCCAAAGGAGCTTTATAAAGCTGGAATGGAAATTCAAAAAGATATAGAAATACTTATAAAAAGCTTTATTTGAAGAAACAGATTTAGATGGTATATATTATTGTGTTCAAAATATTCAAAGTTTTTAAGTATGATCAAGAAACATACAATAAGTATATAAGAGATACAGAAATTTCGGCTCTTAATTTAGCTAATAAGTATAGTAAGTATAATATTTTACATATATGTGGTTATGCCAGACATAAAAAAATAATCTTTTATATTATAAAGATTATGAAGCAGGAGCTTATAATTGGGCTACATATACGGAAAAATATTCCTTTAAAAGAAGGTAGAAAAAAATATTTGAAAAATAAATGTATACTAGGCGGTTTTGATAATAATCCTAATACTTTGATAGATAAAGGTAGTGAAGAAGAATTAAATGAATATGTATACAAATTGCTTACAGATAATGGATATAAGGGGTTTATTATAGGTGCCGATTGTTCGGTTCCTAATAATATAGATGATGAAAAAAACTTAAAATTATATCAGATGCAAGTTATAAATATACAAAGATAAAAATATAATAAGTAGGTGGTAATATATGAATAGAAAAAGAGCTTATAGATAAATTTTTTAAATAATGAAGAAGTAGAAAGAGTTCCGTATCATTTTGGCATCATTTTGTGTCTTTTTCATAATCATTATAATTATAATGATGAGAAAATTTTTAATAGAGTTCTAAATGAACAAAAAAATTTATAGATGAAGTGAAACCTGACTTTATAAAAAAATTATGTCAGATGGTTTCTTTGGTCATCCTTCGCTTTGTATAAAAAAATATACAAACTATATCAGAATTAAGCGAGGTAAAAAGCTGTAGGTGAATCTCATGAGTGGATAAATAAGCAAGTTGAATATGTCAAAGAAGTTTGTGAATATGCAGGTGATGATGTATATAAATATTATAATATCTTTTCACCATTGCAATATATAAGACTTAGATTTGAAGAGTATGATGAAGATTTTTACAAAGTTTGTTAGATTACTTAGAGAAGATGTAGATGTTGTTACTAGAGCAGCTCTAGAAATAGCTTCTGATATTAAAAATACTAATAAAAAAAGAATATTTGCTGAAACGTCTATAGATGGAATATATTATAGTGTACAAGCAGTACAAGATAAGACTATAGATCATGAATTCCATAAAAAAATATGTTGAAAGTTTAGATTTATTGTTATTAAATTATATAAATGGGTTTACTGACAATATACTTTTACATATTTGTGGTTATGCAAAATATACTAATGAATTAAACTGGTACAAAGATTATCCGGTAAAAAGCATTTAACTGGGCAGTATTTACTGAAAATATTTCTTTAGAAGAGGGAAAGAAAAATTCTTAATAACAAAACCGGTATTAGGTGGTTTTGATAATGCGAAAAGGAAGTATACTGTATACAGGAAGTGAAGAAGAATTAAGAGAATATATATATAATATTTTTAGATAATGCCGGTACAAAAGGAGTTGGATTAGGAGCGGATTGTACTATATCTGAGGATATAGATAAATCTAGGCTTGAGTTAATAAGAAAAAAATTGCTGGTGAGTATACATTAAAGTAAGGGCTTTAAAAAAAGTGAAGAGTAAGAGGATTAAAAAGTTTTGTAGATAACTTTGCTATAGTTATATCCGATGTACTTGATACGGATGTAATTATAGTAGATGAAGATATGGATATAATAGGAAAATCATTAAAATATTTTTTTCTTTATATAATGATATAAAAAAATAGGTTCTTTAATAGCTAGAGTGATTAGTGCAAATGAAAGATTATATATAAAAAGATAAGGCAGAGATTAATACTTGTAGAAAATGTAAAGAATATAAAATCTGTAAGATGAAAAGGATTTATAGGAGTTCCCATAAGGTTTGAAAAACAGGGTTTTGGGTGTATTAGCTCTTATTTTACAAAAAAATCAAAAAGTAAATAAGTTATTTACAAAAACTTGACTCTACTATTTTTCTTTATGGAAAATATGGCTGAACTTATTGGTATACGTATTAATGAAATAAATGAAAAAATCGCTTAACGATAAGATGAAGAGGATAGAAGCCATACTTGATTTTTACAAATGATGCCTTAGTTTATACTGATAAATATGCTAATATAATACTTTCAAATAGGGCATTTAATAAACTATTTGATAAAGATAATAGTATGGTATCTAAGCCTAGGAATCTAAAAAGAAATATATAAAGATATTTTAGATTTATATGCTAGAGATAAAAAAATTAAAAAAATATTAAACTTAGTCTAACATATAATGAAAGTTTATTTAGGGGTTTTTTTAAGTGTAGAGCCTGTAAATTTTGGATTTAATGAAAAAAATTTTACATCTGTAAGTTTGAAGAAAAGTTACAGTTTTTCTAATAAGGAAATCTCAACTCTTAATGGTTCATTAGTAACTTTTTCCCTGGTTATCTAAATATATAAAAGATGAAATTTTTAGATGAAGCTAAATTACTATCTAAAAAAAGATACGGATATTCTTATATATAATAAGGATAATACCATAAGTGAATTATTGGCAAAAAGCTATTGCTAATTATTCGGATAGACATTTAGAAGATATAAAAAGTGGTATATATGCAAAAATATATATAGAGATTTATTGGATGAATTTTTTTATGGGAGAAGATGGGATATTAAATATTATAAAAAAAGGGAACTTTAATTATAGTTTTACCTGAATATATAAGTTTACATATTCAAGATAAATTGGCAGATGTCCTTGCTAAAAAAATGAAGAAAGAGCAAGAGTTATATTTTTGTACTTCATCTAATATATATGATCTTAAGCAGAAATCTTTATTTAGTAATAAGCTATATAGCTATATAAAAAAAATATAGCGTTTATAGATATAGATAATATATATTATGATTATAATCTGTTCTATAGTTTTTGTAAGAAGTTCTATTAATTATTATAGTAAGATATATAATAGATTAGATTACAGCTATGATGAAAAAAAGATATTGAATATTTATGGGAAAAAGAAAGCTATACATTATCAGACTTAGAAATTTACATAGAAAGTATGGTAAAAATCCAATAATAATCTTATATCAAATTTACCAAGTATAGTAAGTAATAAAAAAATTTATCTATATCAGAAATAGAGAAAAAAACTATTTGTTAGATTTAATAAAAGCAAGGGAAAACAAAAAAAGAAATATGTGAAATTATGGGTATATCACGCTCTACTTTTTTTACAGAAAACTTAAAAAAATATGCATATAGAGGTTGAAATATATGGAAAAAGACTAGTAATACATATATAGAATATTTGAAGATATTAAAAGAAGAGCTGAAGCCGGCTATGGGTTGTACAGAACCTATAGCTTTAGCTTATGCAGCCGCATTAGCTAGAAAGTATTTAGAAGCCTTGCCCACCAAGGTAGAAGTAAAGGTTAGTGGTAGTATAATAAAGAATGTAAAATCAGTTATTATACCAAATACAGGTAAGTTAAAAGGTATAGAGGCCGCAGTCTGTGCAGGTATAGTAGGTGGTGATGCAGATAAAGAATTAGAAGTCATTTCTTTAATGTCTAAGGAAAATGTATTAGATATAGAAAAGTATATGAGAGAAACGGAAGTTACTGTAGAACATATAAAAGGTTTATCAATGTTTGAAATTATTATCATAGCATATAAAGATGACTCCTATTGCAAGGTACATATAGTAGATAGGCATACCAACATAATATCTATAGAAAAAAATGGAAAATTTTTGTTAAAAGGTTCTACTTGTAATAATTTATTAAGTGGCACTACAGATAGATCTATTTTAAACATGAAAGATATATGGGATTTTTTTCGTTATCAGTTGATCTTGAAGATGTAAAAGATATACTTGATGCGCAAAATATACTATAATATGAATATAGCAAATGAAGGACTTACAAATAACTATGGTGCAAATATAGGGAAAGTTTTACTTTCTACAGGAGAAAACACTATAAAAAATAAGGCTAAAGCGTATGCGGCAGCAGGTTCAGATGCGAGAATGAATGGATGTGAGTTACCTGTTATAATAAATTCAGGTAGTGGAAATCAAGGAATTACTGCCTCAGTTCCTGTTATAATATATTCAAAAGAGATAGGTTCTAGTAAAGATGATTTATATAGAGCTTTAGTCTTATCAAATCTTACGGCTATTCATCAGAAAACAGGTATAGGTACACTTTCGGCTTATTGTGGAGTTGTAAGTGCAGGTGCAGGTAGCGGAGCAGGCATTGCTTATTTGCTTGGTGGTGGTTTTGATGAGGTGGAGCATACTGTGGTAAATTCTATAGCTATACTTTCAGGTATGATTTGTGATGGTGCAAAGGCCTCTTGTGCAGCTAAGATAGCAGCTGCTGTAGATGCAGGTATATTGGGTTTTAATATGTATAAACAGGGACAACAGTTTTTTGCCGGTGATGGTATAGTTGCCGACGGTATAGAAGCTACCATAAAAAATATTGGTAGGCTAGGCAGAGAGGGTATGCGAGCTACTAACGATGAAATTATAGATATGATGATAAAAAAATAGGAAGTATTTTAGTATAAAATGGATAGAATATTAAGTTTCTATCCATTTTTATTATATATAGATTTAATATCAAGATTAAAAAAATGGCTCTTTGTCAAGGGTTGTAGAGATATTATGTTTGATATTAAAAGCTATACTATATATCGCTTGACATATAGTGACTTAGAATGTATTATTTCAAGGTGATTAGTAAACATTTTTTTAAATTTTAGTATAGTTTAATATGGAGTATTTATGAATATAAGAGATTTAGCAAATAAGATAGGAGTTTCCCCAGCTACTATATCTATAGTTATAAATGGGAAGAAAGGTGTTAGTGAAGCAACAAGAGAAAAAAAGTATTAAAAAGCATTGAAAGATAATAACTATAATCCTATTCCCAGAAGAAAAAAAGTAACGATAATAATATCTTGATAATTAAATATAGCCAAAGCGGTTTTTTTGTTGAGGAAAATCAAGGTTTTATCTCATCTATAATAGATTCAGCTGAAGAAGAACTTAGAAATAAAAAAACTATCTTATGAATATGGTTATAATTAAAAAAATGATCTAAAAAGAGGGTTTAGCTAGTATTGAATATGATAAATATAACGGAGCTATTGTTATAGGAACAGAAATGATAGATAGTGATTATGAATATTTAAAACAGATAAGTATCCCATTTGTTATAGTGGATAATCCTGTTCCAAATATCCAATATAGTAGTGTAAGTATAAATAATTATGAAAAATGTTTTTTTATAGCAATGTCATACTTAAAGAAACTTGGATATAAAAAAATTGGGTATATAGGAAGTGAATCTGATAATGAAAAATTTTTAGAGAAAGACGTTTAGCATTTGAAATAAGTATAAAAAAACTGGATTTAAGCCTAGATGAAGAAAAATGATTATAAGGTAATACCTACACTTATCGGTTCACATGATGATTTTTCTAATATTTTGGAAGTTAAAAATATGAATAATACGGTTTTCTTCGCTGAAAATGATACCATTGCACTTGGTGTGATGAAAGCATTAAAAGAGAAAAAGTATAAGATACCCAGAGATGTTTCGATAATAGGGTTTGACGATATTTCATATTCCTCAGTAAGCTCACCGGCACTCACAACCATACATGTTCAAAGAAAGGTTTTAGGAAAGCAGGCGGTTTTACAATTATTAGAATTGGTAAATGATGATAGTTTATTACCTACAAAGACTAGGGTTACCGGAGAATTAATTGAAAGAGATAGTGTAAAAAAATAAATAATTTAGAGGTCATTGTATAATTACTATACAATGACCTTTTTGTTTTGTATTTTTGTTTAGCATTATTATTTATATAATATAGTTATTATGTACTTATATAATAATAATATAACTATAAATACAAAAAAATAAAAAGTAAAATTTACTAAAAAAAATAATTGACTTTTTAGTTAAAATAGGTATATAGTTTTACTAAACTACTATATAAAATATAGTAAACAAAAAAACAAGTGTTTAAAAGGAGGAATTTATATGAAATCTTTTTAAAAAAATTATCAGTACATGTCTTGTAACGGCTATGTTAGCGGTTCTTTGACAGCTTGTGCAAAAGGTGATTCTAGAGTATCTGAAAAGGCATCTGTTACTGGTGTTGAAACAACAGTAGCTAATAGTAATATGCAAAATCCAGTTGCAGGTAAGAAAGTAGCATATATTATGATTATGCCATCAGCCACTATTTTTCAAATGTGGAAAGATTCTTGTAAAAAATTATGTGATGCATTAGGGGTTAAATTTGACTTCTTCTTTTGTGATGGAGACTTTAATAAGTGGCAAGATACTATACGTACTTGTGCATCTGCCGGATACGATGGTCTTTTGGTAAGTCATGGAAATCAAGATGGCTCTTACGTTTTCTTGAAAGAGATATTAGAGCAATATCCAAATTTGAAGATAGTTACATTTGATACTCAGTTCTATGCAGATGGTGAATATAAAAAACTTGATGGAGTAACTCAAATGTTTCAACAAGATAAATCTTTGGTAACAGTTCTATTGGATGAAATGGTTAAAAAATATGGAGAAGGGGTAAGGTTAGTAAAAGTATGGCGAGGACCTAACTACATAAGTCCATTTGATAGAAGAGAAGCCGGATGGGAAGAATATGAAAAAGCAGGTAAAATTAAAACTGTAGGAGAAGTACAACCACTTCAAGATTCAGTGGACTCTGCTAATACTGTAGTAGCGGCATATTTGCAAAGCTTAAAAAGAGAAGATGTAGACGGAATAGTAGCATACTATGATTTGTATGGTCAGGGAGTCTATAATGCTATTATGGAAAATAATAACTTTAATGGCAAAGCCGGAGTTCCATTATCTATGAGTTCTGTAGATATAGATCCTGTAGATATTACAAATATGAAAACAACTCCTGATATTTGGACAGCTGCAGGTACAACAGATTGGACTTTAAATGGAGAAATAGCAATGCGTTTACTTATGCTTGAGATAGCGGGAGAATACGATAAAATTTATGATCCGGCAAGTAAAAAAATGGGTGTAGATGTTGTAGAAGTACCGGGAAGTCCTATTCTAGCTAAATCTTTAAAAGAAGATTCAACTGTAGAAAATTTAGGTAATATAGCAGGTGAAACATATGGTAATCTTGAATATATTTCGGTTGCTGATTGGATGCCTAAAGATTTAATACATAAATAATATATTAAATTATGAAAAGGGAGAGTATAGCTATATGAAAAAGATAGAACTTATTACCAAAGATATATCTATTGAATTTCCGGGGGTTAAAGCTTTAGAAAATATAAATTTTTAGAGTATCAACCGGAGAAATAAGAGCAGTTGTTGGTGCTAATGGTGCGGTAAATCTACACTTATGAAGGTGCTGGCTGGTGCTAATCCTACATATACTGGAGAAATATATATAAATAATAGAAAAAAATAGAACTTAGAAATCCGGTTGAGGCTAAGAAAATAGGTATACAAATAGTTTATCAAGAAGTAGATACTTCTCTTGTTCCCACACTTTCAGTAGCAGAAAATATAATGCTGAACGAATTGGTAATGAGAACTAATATATTTATGGATTGGAGATATATAGAAAAAAAGAGGCTAAGAAAGCCTTAGAACGTTTACATATAACTACAATAGATGTAAAATGCTTGGTTCAAGAATTATCGTTGGCTCAAAAAAACAAATGTTGCTTATAGCACGTGCTTTAAGAATGAATTGTAACTTTTTAATTTTAGATGAGCCTACGGCTCCACTTAGTGCCTCAGAAACAAGAGAGTTATTTTCGACGGTTAAAAGATTAAGAGAACAAGAAAATATAGCTATATTATTTATTTCTCATAGACTAGATGAAATATTAGAGATATGTGAAAGTTATACAGTTATGAGAAATGGAAAACTTATAGATACTTGTGGTATTAATGAAAAAAACAACAACTAAAGAAATAGTAGAAAAGATGCTTGGTAGGTCATTTGAAGAGAGTTTTCCTAAAGAAGAATGTGATATAGGGGAAGAACTTTTTGAAAGTTGAAAATTTATCAGGTGCGGATGGCAAAAGTCAAAGATGTATCTTTATCAGTTAAGAGAGGAGAAATTGTTGGAATAGGTGGTTTGGTAGGTGCTGGAAAATCGGAACTATGTAAATTGATTTTTTTGGAGCATACAAAAAAACTAATGGAAAAAAATTTATTTGAATGGCAAAGAACTAAAAAAATAAAAAAACTCCTGCTGATGCTGTAAAAAGCGGAATAGCATTAGTTCCGGAAGAAAGAAGAAAAGAAGGAGTTTTAATAAGCGAAAGTGTAGCTTTTAATTTATCAGCAGTAAATTTGGGGGATTTTTGTAAATATTCATTTATAAATAATAGAAGAATAAAAAGATAATGCAAATAAATTCATTAAAAGTTTAGGTATAAAAAAACACCTAGTATAAAACAAGAAGTTAGACTTTTTATCCGGTGGAAATCAGCAAAAAAAGTAGTTGTTGGAAAATGGTTAGGGGCAAATAGTGATATTTATATATTTGATGAACCTACAAAGGGTGTGGATGTAGGAGCAAAAACAAGATATATTTAGACTTATAAATAATATAGCAAAAAAAGTGGAAAAAGGTGTTATATATGCTTCTTGTGAAAATACAGAATTACTATCACTTACAGATAGAATGTATGTTATGTACAGCGGAAAAAAATTGTTGTAGAACTTGATACTAAAGAAGCAAAAGGATGATAAAATAATGAATTTTTTTCTGTAGGTGGTAATGAATAAAGTATTTTTAGGGGGTAAAAATTTATGAATTTAAAAAAATAGAAGGAAGATTTAATATAGGAAAGTTTTTTTAGTTAGTTGGGCAGCAGTATTTGCTTTAACTTTATGTTTCATTATTTTTACTACACTAAAGGGTGGCTCTTTTATGTCAACTAATAATATGGTCAATATATTAAGAGCTATGGCAATCAATACGGTATTTGGAATAGCAGCTACCATAACAATGGCTCCAGATGGTTTCGATATGTCTGCTGCTACACTCGCTAGCTGTTCAGCATATGTATTTGTATCCTCTTACCTTTGGTTTGGACAATCATTAGGAGTTTCTATATTGATTTGTATACTTGTAACTTTAGTTTTGTATCAGCTTACAATGTTTCTTATATTAGTATGTAAAATACCAGATATGTTAGCCACTTGTGCACTCATGTTCGTACATCAAGGTATTGGACAATGGTATATAGGGGGTGGAGCAGTTTCTACAGGTATGAGAACATCTTGGGGAGCAGAACCTCTTAGAACAGTGTTATCAAATTCATTTTCAGCTATAGGAAGAGCACCTTGGATAATAATTATAATGTTTGTATGTGTAATAGCTGCCCATATATTCCTTAATTATACAAAATATGGGCGATACTTATATGCTATGGGTGGAAATAGACAAGCTGCAAAATTATCGGGAATCAATATAAAAAAATATAGGTATATGGCCGGAATGATAACAGCAATATTTATTGCTATAGCAGGTATTTTAGTAGCTTCAAGAGGAAGTTCTGCACAAGTTATGTGCTGTGATGATTATCTTATGCCATCATTAGCGGCAGTATTTGTAGGACGAACTGTAGGTGGTGCTGAAAAACCTAATGCTCTTGGAACAATGATAGGTTCGGCATTAGTATCTACACTGGAAAATGGTCTTACTATATGTGCGGTACCATTTTATGTATTACCGGCAGTCAAAGGAACAGTTTTAGGTTTGGCACTTATTGCAGCCTATATATCAAAGAAGGAGGATTAAGGAGAAAGTATGGATTTTTCTAAATATTTTTTGATGATAGATGAAACTAATCCTATAAAAACCAGCAATATTATTACCGAATATACTCTCAGTAAGACTAAAAAACAAATAGATTGGGATATAGATAGTATTAAGGTTGAAATACCTAAAGAACATGGAAATCTAAACCATGTGTGTAGAGTAAGTGATAATAAAGGACATAGCATATATATAAAACAGGCAGGAGATAGTCTAAGAATATCTGAGGATATGAAAGCTACATTGGATAGAAATAGGCAGGAGTCTGAAATACTTCAAATAGAAGAAAAAAATATGCTAAAGGAATGGTTCCGCATATATTTTTTTATGATACTGTTATGAGTGCTTGTGGAATGGAAGATTGTAGCGATTTTGAGATTATGCGTTTTTCTATGCTAGAACACAAAATATTCAAAGGATTTGCTGATAAAATATCAGAATTTATGGTCAATACTTTATTAATGACAAGTGATATAGTTATGGATCATAAAGAAAAGAAAGAACTTACAAGAAAGTTTATTACACGGATTTAGATGATATAACAGAAAAAAATTAGTTTTAATGGAACCTTATTTGGGAGCTGAGAGAAATAATATATTTCCACCTAATAAAGAATTTGTAGAAATAGAGTTATATAAAGATGAACTTTTACATTTAGAAGTATCAAAATTAAAATTTAATTTTATGTCAAATGCTGAAAGCACTACTTCATGGAGATTTACATACAGGTTCTATATTTATTAAAGAAAATGAAATAAAGGTGTTTGATTGTGAATTTGGGACTTTTTGCACCTATGGGGTATGATATAGGAAATATAGTAGCAAATATGATTTTTTTGCATATGTAAATGGCTTAGTATATGAAAAAAAGATTTTTTTGTAGATGGGTTAATGAAACTATAGAAAATATAATAGATAGTTTTATAAATAAATATAATTATAAATATGATAAGTTAGTAACAGAACCTATGGCAAAAAGTTAAGGGATTTAAAGAATATTATCTTGGAAATATAATAAGTGATGCTGCAGGATATACGGGAACAGAATTACATAGAAGAACAATAGGTATGGCAAATGTTTTTGGATTTAACTAGTATAGAGGATGCTTATAAACGTACTTTAGCTGAAAGAATTACAATATTAGCTGGTAAAAAAATATATCTTAAATAGGAATGATATAAAAAAATGGTAAGGATTTTTATCTCTATATTAGAGGAGTCAATTCTTCTTGCTAAAATATGGGGGAATTAATATGGTAGATTTGGAAAAAAATATTTCGATAATTTATTAACAGTAAGATTTACTAATGATAGATTAGGAGTAGATATTATAGATCAAACTCTTTTTACCTAATCAGATAAAGAGAATAAATCTAAATACAAAAAGAAGAGATATGGGAAGCTATAAAAAAAGTTAAGGGTTAGAGGTGCTCCGGCAATAGGTGTGACAGCGGCAATAGGTCTTGCAGTATTGACAAAAAAAATAGAAGCAAGTACATACGAGGAGTTTTATGAAGAATTTAAAACCATAAAGAATTACCTAGCTACATCAAGACCTACAGCTGTTAATCTTTTTTGGGCGTTAAATAGATTGAATAGAGTATTTATTGAAAATAAAGATAAGAGTATAGATGAAATAAAAAGATATAATCTTAGATGAGGCGGAGCATATAAGAGAAGAAGATATACAAATAAGTAGAAATATAGGAGAGATAGGATTTAGGATTATTAAAGAGTTAAAAGAAGAGGGTAAGGAAATAGGAATTTTAACACATTGTAATGCAGGAACACTTGCAACAGCAAGATATGGAACTGCAACAGCTCCTATGTATATAGCATTAGAGCAAGGTATTTCCGGAGATGAACTACATGTATATTGTGATGAAACCAGACCATTATTACAAGGTGCAAGACTGACTTCATTTGAATTAAACAGAGCTGGAATAAAAAAACAACTCTACAATGTGATAATATGGCTTCTATACTTATGAAAGAGGGTAAAAATTTCTGTTGTATTTGTAGGTTGTGATAGAGTTGCTGCAAATGGTGACTTTGCAAATAAAATTGGAACATCAGCTATAGCTATATTAGCAAAATATTATAATATACCTTTTTATGTGTGTGCTCCAAGTTCTACTATAGATATGGATACCCCTACCGGAAAAGAAATACCTATAGAGGAGCGAGATGGTAACGAAATTACTGAAATGTGGTATAAGAATAGAATGGCACCGGTAGGAATAGATGTATACAATCCTGCATTTGATATTACGGATAATGAACTTATAACAGGAATAATAACTGAAAAAAAGGCTTATGTAAAGCTCCTTATAGTAAAACCTTTAAAGAACTATTATTTTTAGAAAAAAATTTAAAGTATAAAAAGAAAGGGTAAAATATGAAGAAAATAGTAAATAATCCGGCAGAATATACAGATGATATGCTAAAAGGTATATATGGGGCATATCCTAATAAAGTAAAATATGTTGAAAATGATTTGCGTTGTTATTGTGTATGCAAAGAAAAAAAAGGGAAAGTAGCTATAGTAACCGGTGGTGGAACAGGGCATTTACCTCTGTTTTTTTAGGCTATGTAGGAGAAGGAATGCTAGACGGATGTGGAGTGGGTTCAGTATTTCAATCACCCTCTGCAGAACAAATTGTAAATATTACAAAAGAAGTTGATGAAGGTCTGGGAACTCTATTTCTATATGGAAATTATACCGGTGATATAATGAATTTTGATATGGCAGCAGAAGTTTTGGATATAGATGATATAAAAACTAAAAAGTATAGTAGGTTCTGATGATATTTTTATCTAATGATAGAGTAGAATCAAGAAGAGGTGTAGCAGGTATATTTTTTATGTATAAATGTGCCGGAGCAAAAGCAAGTATTGGTGGAACTTTAGATGAAGTTTATGAAGCGGCAAATAAAGCTAAGGAAAATACAGCCACTGTAGGTTTCGCACTGACACCTTGCGTTATACCGGAGTTAGGTCATAGTAATTTTTGAATTAGGGAAAAAAATGAGATGGCTTTTTGGAATGGGTATACATGGAGAGCCGGGAATATGGAATGGGGATATAAAAAAAGTCTAAAAGAATTGGCAGAAGAAGCAGTAGGAGCGATTATAAAAGATTTAAAATTACAAGCTAAGGATGAAGTTTGTTTATTAGTAAACGGATTAGGGGCAACAAGCTTGGAAGAACTTTTATATATTGAGCAATGATGTAAGAGAATTCTTAGATGAAAAAAATATTAGTATTTATAGAAGCTTTATTGGAGAATATGCAACTAGTATGGAAATGGCTGGAGCTTCAATTTCACTTTGTAAAAGTAGATAAAGAAATTAAGGAGTGGATAGATTTTTTTCGGTAAATACACCATTTTATAAACAATTTTAGGAGATTTAAAATGGATAAAATATTAACAAAAGAACTACCTGATTTTTTTGAAGGTGTGAGTAATATATTTGAAGAAAAAAAAGATGAACTATGTAAAATGGATGCCGATATGGGAGATGGAGATTTAGGTCTTACGATGAGTAAAGGTTTTTCGGCATTACCAAAGTTGATAGAAGAAAATATGGATGAAAAATAATATAGGTTCTACACTGATGAAGGCTGGAATGAAAATGGCCACAGTAGTTCCGTCTACAATGGGAACACTGATGTCTAGTGGAATAATTGAAGTAGGAAAGGAGCTAAAAGGTAAAGCAGGCATACTGAGAAGTGATATGGCAGATTTTTTTACGGCTTATGCCAGAGGTGTACAAAATAGAGGTAAATGCCAAGTAGGCGAACGGACTTTACTGGATTCTATTTATCCTGCAAGTATAGAGGCAAGGAAAGCCTTTGAGCGTGGAGAGGATATTAAAAAAATTATTGAAGCTGCTCTAATTGGTGCGAAAGAAGGCGTTGAAAAAACTAAGGAAATGCTACCTAAATATGGAAAAGCCGCAGTTTTCTCTGCAAAAGCTAAGGGAATTCCGGATCAAGGTGCAGTAGCAGGTATGTATATGATAGAAGGATTGTTAAGATATTTTTAAGTAGTCTATAAAAAAATAATAATACATATGGCTATTGAAAAGAGAACAAATGGTAAAAATTCTTTTTATTCTCTTTTCTATGATTTTTAGATTAAGTTTATATAGTTATAATAAATAACAACCAAGTCAAAAGGTATATGTAGCAGCTGCTGTAGATGCAGGTATATTGGGTTTTTAATATGTATAAACAGGGATAACAGTTTTTTTGTCGGTGATGGTATAGTTGCCGACGGTATAGAAAGCTACTATAAAAAAAATATTGGTAGGCTAGGCAGAGAGGGTATGCGAGCTACTAACGATGAAATTATAGATATGATGATAAAAAAATAGGAATTATTTTTGGTATAAAATGGATAGAATATTAAGTTTCTATCCATTTTATTATATATAGATTAAATATCAAGATTAAAAAAACCACACGCTATTTTTTTGATAACTAAGAAGCTTATAATATATTAGTAGAAAAAAATTAATTCAGCATAAAGTTTGCATACTAAGAACTTTAGTTTTTTTAATATTCGTGCTATTATATAGATATATTAAAATAACTAATAAAAGCCTTACATAAATAATATAATACTTGAAAATTTTTACTATTTAGGGCTTTTTAATAATATATAAAAAGGAATAATATATGAATATCCAAATTTTTTTGGCACTAAAAAAATGTAATGATACAAAAAAAGGCAGAACGTTTTTTTAAAGAACGAGGTATAAAATATCAATTCATAGATATGAAAGAAAAGGGACTTAGTAAGGGTGAGTTTAATTCAGTAGCTGCTATTCTTGGCGGCATTGATAATATGATAGATGAAAAATAGTAAAGATAAAGACACATTGGCTCTAATTAAATATATAGTGAAAGAAGATAGGTTGGATAAGGTATTAGAAAATCAACAAATATTAAAAAAACACCTATAGTTAGAAATGGCAAAAAGCAACAATAGGTTATGCTGTTGAAGTATGGAAAAACTGGGAGTAAAGATATTATTTTTTTCAACTTTCGTATTATTAAAAATAAAGAACAAACTTATAAGTGTAGTCATTATTAGATATTAAAAAAACTAGAAAAAGACTATGGATATAATAATTAGAAAAGGGGTGTCTATATGTCAGAACTTATCTTAACAGTTGCTGAAATGCGAAAAGCTGATAAATATACTATAGAAAATTTTTGTAGATAGTAAAGAACTTATGTATAGAGCAGGAGAGGCTGCTTATAAACTTTCAAATTTAAAAAGAAAAATGTAGCTATAATTTGTGGTACAGGAAATAATGCCGGAGATGGTTATGTTATAGCAAATTTATTAAAGGAAAAATGGAATATATTGTAAGCTGTTTTTGATAAAAAAAATAAATTCTCAGAAGATGGAAAGTATTATTTTTGATAAGTGTTTAGAGAAGAATATAGATTATGAAATAATTAGAGATACTAGTAATTATACGGATTTTACTTGTATAGTGGATTGTATTTATGGAACCGGTTTTACTGGAGAAGTAAAAGGAAGATATAAGAAAAAAATTATAGAAAATATAAATTCTTCAACAAGCTATAAAGTTAGTATAGATATAAATAGTGGTATGAATGGAGATACAGGAGAAGCAGATATTTGCATAAAGTCTGATTTAACCATTTCGATAGGATATTTAAAAAAAGGGTCAGGTAAGTGATAGAGCTAAAAAAAATGGATAGGAAAAACTTGTTAATGCACCTATAGGTATAGTTTTAGAAGATCCGGACACAGTTAAATTATAAGTCTTTAGTGAGTGCTTTACTATATATTATAATAATAGTAATAGATAAAATAACTAGTATATACCTTAGAAATTTATAGATTTTCCAACTGGAAAAAAATAATAGAAAAAAATTCCAAAAGATATTAGTTATGTGTTAGAATCACTATTAATGGATATTGAATATACTAAGGAGAGAAATATGACAAAGGTTAAGATTTGTGGTTTATATAGAGATGATGATATAGACTATGTAAATGAAGTTCTTCCGGATTATATAGGATTTGTTATATATTATCCTAAGAGCCATAGAAGTATAGATTTATTTGAAGCAAAAAGACTAAAAGAAAAAAATTAGATTCTAATATCAAGGCAATTGGTGTTTTTGTAAATCAGCATATAGAACTTGTAAAGACTGCTTATAGACAAGGTATTATAGACATAGTTCAATTACAAGGTGATGAAAATGAGGAATATATAAGAACCTTAAAAAGATAAATTAGGAATAACAATAATAAAATCCTTTTCTATAAAAAAACAGAGTTAGATATAGAACTTGCAAATAAAAAGTAATGCAGATATAGTATTATTATATACAGAGCCTAAAGAAGAATACTATAAGTTTATTTTTAGATAAGATAAAAGATATTAAAAAGGACTATATACTTGCAGGTGGATTAAATGCCGATAATGTGGGAAGTATTGTCAAAAAAACTTGCATCCTTATTGTGTTGATGTATCTTCCGGTGTAGAAACGGATAAGAAAAAAAGGATTTAGAAAAAAATTAGAAATTTTTGTTAAAAGCAGTTAGAGGATAGTATCAAAGAAGTAGAAGATTTTTATTATATATATGAAAAAAAGGTGGTAAGTTTTTTTGTATGGAAATATTTAAAGGACGTCCTAAAGATGAGAGTAATAGATTGGAAAAAGAAATTGAATGTTATGATTTTTTAGATGAGCTTGACATTGCTTATGAGAGAGTAGATCATGCACCGGCAAATGATATGGAAGCTTGTTTGGAGATTGAAAAATTTATTGGTGTAGGTATATGTAAAAATCTGTTTTTATGTAATGCCTCTAAAAAGAATTTTTATTTGCTTATGATGCAAGGACAAAAGAGTTTTAAAACGTCTATTATATCAAAACAACTTGGCATATCTAGACTTTCCTTTGCACCCGAAGAATATATGTTGAATTTTTTAAATGTTACGCCCGGATCTGTCAGCGTACTTGGACTTATGAATGATAAAGAACATAAGATTAAGTTATTAATTGATAGGGATATAGCAAAGCAAGATTTTTGTACGCTGTCATCCGCTTATTAATACAAGTACACTAAAGATTTCATCTACTGATTTTTTTGAAAAAAATTCTAAAAAAAACTTAATTATGAACCTATTTTTTTGTAGAAATTTAAAAGCATATTTTTATTTAATCACATTAAAATGAAAAACGGTTATTTGATATATAAATTTTTTTGTATCAAATGGCCGTTTTTTTATATGAATAAAGTTTTAGAAAAGTATATTTTTTTATAAAAAAATATGCTATAATATATAAAAAGGAACTCGTTAAAAACGAGTCCCTAAATCACATCAATGTGAACCCAAAAGGGCGATTTGAAAAATTTTTTTATTTGAACCATGTAGTGTAATCTCATATAGTAGTAAAATTTGAGATTGTTTAGATTATACACTTATAAGATCAAAAAGTCAATATTTTTTTAGGAGGGGTTGTATGGAATATTATATAGGCTTAGATATAGGAAGCGCTTCAGTAGGTTGGGCAGTATGTGATGAAAGCTATAATTTATGTAAGTATAAGAAAAAAAGGATATGTGGGGAATACGTCTTTTTGAAATTGCAAAAAAACCGCAGATGTTAGAAGAGCCAATAGAGCCAATAGAAGGCGAAGAGAGAGGAAAAAAACAGCGAATAGATTTATTGCAAGAAATTTTTTTGCCGATGAAATGGCTAAAAGTAGATGAAAGCTTTTTTTATACGTTTAAATGAGAGTAGACTACAAAAAAAGAGGATAAGAGTGTAGATAGTATTTATACTTTATTTAATGATAAAAAAATTATAAAGATATAGATTTTTTTATAAGGAATATCCAACATTGTATCATTTGAGAAAAGATTTGATAGAAAGTGATAAAGAATTTGACGTACGCTTGGTATATCTAGCCTTACATCATATTATTAAAAAAATAGAGGACACTTTTTTTGATAGAAGGAAATATAGAAAGTGTAAAAAGATTTTTTTGGTATTTTTTTAATGAACTCTTAGCATATTTAACTGATGAATTTAATATTAATGTCTATATAGAGGAAAGTAAAAAGCTGAAATTTAGAGATATATTAAAGAATAAAAAAATATAGCTAAAAAGTACTAAAGTAAAAGGATTTAACTGCTTTATTCGAGATGAGTGAAATACCTGAAGATAAAATATCCTTAAAAAGAAAAAGAGTATATTAGGAGAGATATGCAAGTTAATAGTTGGTAATAAAGGGAATATAGCAAAAAAATATTTTTCTATGAATAAAGAGAAATTAAAAATTTAGTTCATTTTCTTTTGCAGAGGGTAATTATGAAGAAACTATACGACCTAAATTAGATGAGGAGTTATTGGATAAGGCTTACTTAATAGATTTAGTAAAATTAATTTATGATTGGAAAATACTTGATGATATCTTAAATGATGAAAAGTACATATCTTTTTTTCTAAAGTAAAAAGCTTATGAAAAATCATGGAAAAGAGTTAGATGATTTTAGATATTTGTTGCTTAAATATTGCGATAAAAGTATATATAATGATTTTTTAATACTGCTATAGATGATAAAAAAAGCCTTCTTATTCTTCTTATATAGGAGCAGTAAAGAAAAAAATGGGAAAAAAATTTAAGTTAAAACAATGTAGTAGAGAAGATTTCATTAAGAGATTGAAGCAAATATTAGGTGATATAAAAAGATAATATAAAAAAACCGAAGATATAGATATATTTACAAGTTTAATAAAAAAAGCTTGATGATGATGAAATATTTTTTTACTGCAAAGGAATAAGGATAATGGAGTTATTCCTCATCAGGTACACGAGATGGAGCTTAATAAGATATTAGAAAATGCTTCAAAATATCTAACTTTTTTTAAGTGCTAAAGATGAAGAGAATATCAGTAATATAGATAAAATAAAGAGCTTATTTAAGTTTAGAATACCTTATTTTGTAGGACCTTTAAGTGATAGACATAGAGATAAGGGTTCTAATACTTGGATGATAAGAAAAAGAAGATGGACGAATATATCCTTGGAATTTTTGAAAAAAATGGTGGATTTAGAAAAAAATCTAATGAAGCTTTTTATACGTAGGATGACTAATAAATGTACTTACTTAGTGGGTGAAGATGTAATAGCAAAAAAACTCTTTGTTATATTCTAAATTTATGGTTTTTGAATGAGTTGAATAATTTAAAAAAATCAGGGGTAATAAAATTTCAGTAGAATTAAAACAACAAATATTTAAGGATTTATTTGAAAATTATAATAAAATTACAGGAAAAAAAATTGCTTGAATATTTAAGAAAAGATATGCCGGAAATAGAAAAAAAGAAGATTTAAGTGGTTTTTGATATTGATTTTTAAAACTACTTTAAGTTCTTATCTGGATTTTTAAAAAAAATCTGTATTTGGAAATAGAATAGAAGATAAAAAAATCTTAAAAAAACATAATTGAGAATATTATTAAATGGCTTACTATTTATGGTGCAGATAAGAAAATGCTGAAAAAAATATAGTAGGGAAAGAATATAAAGATATAATAAGCACAGATGAGTTAAATGCTATATCAAAGTTGAGTTACAATGGTTGGGGGAATTTCTCAGAAAGATTTTTTTGAAAAGGAATTATTGGAGTAGATAAGGAAAGTGGAGAAAGTTTTAGTATAATAGAAGCTTTATGGTGCACAAATAATAATCTTATGCAATTACTTAGCAATAATTTTTACTTTTACAGAAGAAATAGAGAAGATAAATAGAGAAAAAAATGGGAGAAATAAAGAGCATTTCTTATGATAATATTTTTGAAAAAAATAGTTATGCTTCCCCATCTGTAAAAAAAGGTCAATATGGCAGAGTATAGAGATAGTAGAAGAAATTAAAAAAATTATGGGAACTGAACCTACAAAAAAATTTTTCTTGGAAATGGCAAGAGGTGAAGAGGAGAATAAAAAAAGGTAAAAGAACTATATCCAAAAAGAATATTTAAAAAAACTTTATATCAAAATTGTGAAAAAAAGATATTAGAGACAGTTTTTTTAAAAGAAATAGAGGATATAGATGAGAGTAAATTTAATAGTAGAAAATTATTCTTATACTATACGCAGATGGGTAAATGTATGTATACAGGTAAAAGTATAGATTTAGAAGAATTGATGAACGGAAATGATAAGTGGGATAAGGATCATATTTATCCAAAGTCAAAAAAATTAAAGATGATAGTATAGATAATTTTGTACTGGTATATAAACCGGAAAAATAATGATAAGGGAGATAAAGTTCTAGATCCGGGAATACAGGCTAGGATGCAAGGATTTTTGGTGTATGCTTCTTAGTAAAGGTTTTTATAAGTAAGAAAAAAATACGATAGACTTATGAAAACAGGAGATTTTACAGAAGAAGAGCTGGCAGGTTTTATAAATAGACAGTTGGTGGAAACTAGACAAGCAAGTAAGATTTTTAGCAGATATATTCAAGAATATATATAGAAATTCTGAATTAATATATGTAAAAAGCCAATCTGGTTTCAGATTTTTAGACATAATAATATAAATATGCTTAAATCCAGAAGAATTAATGATTATCATCATGCTAAAAGATGCATATTTGAATATAGTTGTAGGAAATGTATATAATGCAAAATTCACCTCTAATCCTATTAAATGGCTAAAGGAAAATAAAAAAATGTAAATTACAATATAAATAAGATATTTGAGTATGATGTATATAAAGGTAATAAAAAAAGTATGGGATGCAGATAAATCTAAGGGTAGTATATGTGTAGTAAGAACTGTTATGAAAGGTAATAATATTTTTGTATACAGAACGTACTTATGAAGAAAAAGGTGAACTTTTTGATGCAACAATACAAAAGAAAAAAATAAAAAAATGCAAGTATTCCTCTAAAAGCAGGTCTGGATATAAGGAAATACGGTGGATATAATACTCCTACAAGTTCATATTTTTTTCTTTTTATAGAGTTCAAAGATGAAGAAGGTGAAAAAAATAAGAAATATCATAGCAGTACCTCTATATGTGGCAAATATGATGGAACACAATGATAGAGCTTTTATTGATTATTGTGAGAATGTTAAAGGAATAAAAGATGTCAAAGTTTTTAATAGAAAAGATAAAGAAAAAAATACTTTACTTATAGTGGATGGCTTTCCTTTGAGAATAAGGGGAGAAAATGAGAAACAAAATGTATTAAAGTTGAATATGCAACTAAAGTTAGAATATAAGTATGAAGAAATAATACGAAAAAAATAGAAAAGTACTTAGCGAAAAAGTTAGATTATGAGATTAGTGAAAAAGTAGATAAAATAACTAGCCAAGATATGGATATTTTTATATGATATAGTATTAAATAAATTTAATACTATATATAAGAAAAAGACCGCTAATCAATATGAAAAAAACTTTGTAAAAGCTAAAGATAAGTTTGTAAGTGATTTATCACTTGTAGATAAAATGAAGTGCATAAATAACATACTAAATATGTTAAGGTGTGATGCTACTACAATTGCAGATTTATCTATGATAGGTCTAAGGAGAAAAAGCAGGTAATATAGCATATAGTAAAAAAATACTCTAGGGAAAAGTAAGGTATTAATGGTTAATCAATCTGTTACAGGTTTATTTGAAACTAGGATAAAATTATGAGTTGGAGAGAAGTAATTATAAGTGGTTGTGCAAAATTGGACTACAAGATGGATTATCTTGTAGTCCGTAAAAGCAACCGAGACAAAAAAAGGATATATATAGGTGAAATAGCTTTATTACTTATAGAATCAACCAGTGTATCATTAACAACGACCTTGCTTGCAAAACTTATAAAAAAACAAGGTAAAAAGTAATTTTTTTGCGATGAAAAGCATAATCCCAGTTCAGAATTATCTCCTTTTTATGGTTCTCATGATTGTAGCCTGAAAATAAGGCAACAAATAGCGTGGGATATGGATTTAAAAAGCTTAATATGGACAGAGATAGTTTCTGAGAAGATAAGAAATCAAATGGTTTTTCTGTATGAATTAGGATATACTAAGCAGGGAGATTTGATTAAATCATATATAGATGATATGAAAATAGGTGATGAAAGTAATAGAGAAGGACATGCGGCAAAAGTATATTTTAATACTCTTTTTGGAAAGGATTTTACAAGAAGTTTAGATAATAATATTAATTTAGCCTTGAATTATGGGTATAGTCTGATTTTTGGCAAGTTTTTAATAGAGAAATAGTAAGTAATGGATACTTAACTGAAGTTGGGCTTTTTTTCATGATAATATATTTAATCAATTTAATTTGGCTTCTGATCTTATGGAACCATTTAGAATAATTATAGATAGAAAAAAATTTTAGAATTTAATAATTCAGAACTTGATAGTTTAAAAAAATTGGAGATAATAAATTTGCTAAATAAAGATGTGTCTATAGACGGGAAAAATTACTACTATAAATAATGCTATAAAAGTATATTGTAAAAAGTGTTTTTTTAATGCCTTGAATGCAAGGGATATTTCGGAGATAAAAATTTTATAAGAATGAGTTATAGATATATGAGAGTTATGGTGTTTTTTTGATTTGCCTACAGAAAGCTTAGATGATAAAAGGGAATATAGAAAGTTTAGGAAGTATTTGATAAAAAGGCTTTATGATGTTGCAAGAAAGTGTTTATTGTAAGCTGGCTTTTAAATCAAACTGTTTCTAATTCTATACTTGAATCTATAAGAACTAATAAACCTAATAGAGGTTCTGTTTTGATGCTTTCTATTACAGAAAAAAACAATTTTTCTAGAATGGAATATGTATGTGGAGATAGGCAAAATAGTATTATTGATTCTGATGAAAGATTAATTGTATTATGAAATTAGTATATTATAAATTGAATTTTTGATATGGAACTTTTTATGTGATAAGCTTAATATATTATATCTTGAAAATCCTAGAGTATTGGAAGATTTTTATTTATGCTGTTAATAATAGATTAGATAAAAAGTTCGGCAGAAGTTGAAATATTTTTGTGAACTTGATAAAAATAGATTTTTGAAAAAGTATGTAGATATTGTAAGTGGATATTTTTGATTTACATTATGATAAAAAAAGGATTTTTCAAAAAGAAGTTTTTTTAGCTTTACTTATTGATGAGATTAGAAATTCTGAAATTGAAGATAAATTTTATTCTGTATGTGAAAAATTTTAGCAATATAATAGAGAGTTTTTTTCTAATGAAACAAATTTTTTTCATTAATATATGATGATGAATTTACTTTCAATAAATTATTTAAAAGTATTTAATCTTTCTCTGGAAAATCCTAAAGGATATTTTTATAGAAAAAAATTCATTGATTATGCAACTAATATACAGGATATCATGGGAAAAGATATATTCATATTGGTGTCCTGTTTGCAATACATGACAGATGAAGATTTGATATATTTAGATGAGTTTGTAAAAATATAGGGGAATTAAGGTTTTACTAATAGAAAGAGAAGAAAAGGATTTGAAAGTTCATATAAATAAGTATATAATAGATAAAGATATATGTGAAATATATTAAGTTCTGTATGAAATTATAGGCGTGGTAGTGGCGTTTAATTTTTCAAATTGAGGTTTGAGAGTAGTGTAATTTCATATAGTAGTAAAACTTGAATAATAGCCTTTAACGTTCCAAGAATGTTTGAGAGTAGTGTAATTTCATATAGTAGTAAAACATGATGCGTGCATCAAAACAGGTGCTAAGGATTTGAGAGTAGTGTAGTTTCATATAGTAGTAAAACAATTTTTTGAAAGTTACTTCTGATATACTGTTTGAGAGTAATGTAATTTCATATAGTAGTAAAACTTAAAAATCAATGTAGATGACTTTGAAGACGTTTGAGAGTAATGTAATTTCATATAGTAGTAAAAACAACAAAAAGAATTAGGTAAGCACATTTACGGTTTGAGAGTAATGTAATTTCATATAGTAGTAAAACAAAACCTTAACTAACATCTTTACAACGTCTGTTTGAGAGTAGTGTAAATTCATATAGTAGTAAAACAGAAGTTTAGTGTATGGGGCTATGAAAGGGTTTGAGAGTAGTGTAAATTCATATAGTAGTAAAACAAAGACAATAGTGAAAAGTATTGTGAGCTTGTTTGAGAGTAATGTAATTTCATATAGTAGTAAAACAATGATATAGTTGAGCATGCTATAGATCTTGGGGGCGAAAGCCCTCTTATTTTTGTTTTATAAGTAATTTAAAGGCTTTTTAAAGATACTTTAAAAGAGATTTTTATAACAAAAGTATTTCATTTTGTGCTAAGAAAAAAATGACATTTATCAATTCCAATTTTGCCATTCTTCTTTGCAGCTTACAACACTTTTAGAGGATTTAAAGAATGACAATAATATAGATGTGGAGGATAAGCGTGCCATAGAGCTTTATTATAAAAGGATTATGGATATACTTTGTATACCGAAGGATGAGTATGTGGCATTTAAAAGGCTATGTGATGAATCCTTTGATGTGTGGATACTTGCAAAGTCAAAGGCTAATTATTCTATATTTGAACCATATCTAAAGAGGGTGATAGAAAGTAAAAAGAAGCTGTATGGATATAGGAACAGTGATAAGAGTATATACAATCAGATGTTGGATGACTTTGAACCGGGAATGAGCGTGGAAAAATATGATATATTCTTTGAAGCACTAAAAAAATAGATTGGTTCCGCTTATAAAAAGGTGACAAATGCAAAGCAGATAAAAGAAGATTTTCTGCATCAAAGCTTTCCGGTTGAAGAACAAAAAAGTTTATGGATGAGCTGCTTAAGTACTTGCATTTTGATCCTTCATGGGGATATCAAAATGAATCGGAGCATCCGTTTACATCATGGACTTGTGAGAATGACTGTCGTATAACCACAAAATATATAGAGAACAATGTAGCCTCTGCCATACTCTCAACAGTTCATGAGGTGGGTCATGCTTACTATGAACACAATATAAACCCTAAGTATGACGGAATGATTTTATCAGAAGGCGTATCTTGCGGAATGCATGAATCACAGTCAAGACTATGTGAGAACTATCTCGGAAAGACTTTGGCTTTTTGGAAATATCACTATCCAAGACTACAGGAAGTTTTTCCTAAGCAGCTTGGTAAAGTTGCACTTGAGGATTTTTATAAGGCAATCAATGCATCAAAGCCTTCATTTGTGCGTACAGAGGCGGATGAGCTTACATATCCGCTTCATATATTGATTCGCTATGAGATAGAAAAGGGGCTGTTTGACGGCAGTATTTCAACAGAAGGACTTGATAAGACATGGAATGCCAAGTATAAAGAATATCTTGGAATAGATGTGCAAAATGACAGGCTTGGAATATTGCAGGATGTGCATTGGTCAGACGGAAGCTTCGGATATTTCCCAACCTATGCACTTGGAATAGCCTCTGAGGCACAGTATGTGCATGCAATGAAAAAAGATATAGATGTAGACAGCTTGCTTGAAAACAATCATTTTGATGAGATTATGAAATGGCTAAAGGAAAATATCCATACTTACGGTTTTCTTTATGAAGCTCCAAAGCTTATGAAGATGGTAACCGGAGAGGACTTTGATGTGAAATACTTCTTAGATTATATTGAAGAAAAATACACAAAATTGTATTAGCATATATCAGGTTGAATATATGGTGATATTTTTTTATACTATATAAAACACCATAGGAGGCGGATATGAGCTTAATTACAGATTTAACAAGAATGTATCTTACACATTCAACCAAGCCGTTTATTTTTACAAATGATTTTGATAAAGTATTGCCATATGATAAGGGTTCTGAGTTCGGCTTATATGTTCATATACCGTTTTGTAAAAGTATATGTAATTTTTGTCCCTATTGTAAGATTATATATGATGAAGAGACGGCAAAAGGCTATATAGATGCTTTGATTAAAGAAATTCATTTGGTGGGGAGACAGTGGAACGGCAGGAGAAGGGCTACAAGCCTTTATTTCGGAGGAGGTACCCCCGCACTTCTTGCAGACAGAATAACGGATATTATATCGGCTTTAAGAGAGCATTTTATTATAACGGACGGTATAGGAATAGAACTTCATCCTGATAATGTTAATGTTTCTGTTTTAAAGACTTTAAAAAGTGCCGGAGTTGATAAGATAAGTATAGGTATACAGTCTTTTCAGGATAAGTACCGAAGGGTTTTGCAAATAAGGAAGTTTGATATTAAAGATATCTCAAAGGCGCTGAATGAAGTTGAATTTGAGACGGTTTCTATGGATTTTATATTTGCATTGCCTACACAGACCTTTAGAGATTTAAAAAATGATATTGATATGGCATTTGCTAACGGAGCCAATCATATAGCAATCTATCCTTTAATTGATTTCACATTTACCAAAAATAAGGTTCCTGTTATGCCTAAAAAAGAGAAGAGAAAACTTTTGGATGATATTACCAATTATTGTATAAGTAAGGGATATGTAAGAAAGTCTATCTGGACTTTTGCAAGTGAAGAGTCGGCATCATATTCTTCAATGACCAGAGATAATTTTTTCGGATTCGGCTGTTCCGCTACCAGCCTTTTTAAGGATCAGTTTAAAATAAATACATTTTCTGTTTTGGAATATTGTAAAAGAATTGATGCAAATATACTGCCGACTGCACTTACAAACAGATTTGTTAAAAGGCAAAGGATGATCTATTACCTTTTTTGGAAGTTATACAGTACAAGGCTTAAAGTGAAGGAATTTGAAGAGTTCTTTGATATACCTCTTAATAAGGTTTACGGTCTTGAATTTCGGCTTTTACAAGTACTTGGATTTTTAACAAGAGATGAAGAAGGATATAAGATGACGCTTAAGGGGGCTTTTTATTATCACTATTATGAAAATTTTTATACACTGAGCTATATAGATAAAATGTGGGGGATTATGCGAAAGGAAGCTTTCCCTAAGGGTATGAGATTGTAATGAATTTGTTAAAGCCAACAGTATAATTTGGGAAGTTAGTATTATTTTAAAAAGGAGGTTAGTATGAGGATAAAAAAACCATAGGAATATTTTTGGCGGCAATGACTATGCTTAGTGCCTGTAAAAAGTGCGGTACACAGTTAGGAAATAAAAATATTACTGAATCTGATAAATCCATAAAATCTGTTGAAGCTGTTATTCCAAGTCCTATTGCTGAGGGAACAGATGTTAATAAGTTTATAAACGGAGAGGCTCACAGTGAATGGTGGGAGGATTATATAGAAAAGGTTCACAACTCACAAACTGTGCAGGAAGGGATGGGACAGTACTATGAACAGATACAGAAGGAACTTTTATCAGATGCCTCAGATCATAATGCAGTATGTTCGCCATTGAATATTTATATAGCACTTTCCATGCTGGCTGAAGTGACAGATGGAAATACACGTAAGCAAATCCTTGATGTGCTTAATGTAAAGGATATGGATGTCTTAAATAAGCGTATAAAAGCAATATGGGATGCCAATTATGTGGATACACCTGCACTAAAGAGTATGTTGGCAAATTCTATATGGTTAAGAAGCGGTATAGGGTATAATGAAGATACTTTAAAAAGGCTGTCAGCAGAGTATCATGCTTCATCTTACAGCGGTGAGATGGGCTCTAAGTCAATGAATCTGAAACTTCAAAAATGGACTGATGAGCATACGGGAGGATTGCTTACAGAGTATACAAAAGAATTGGAACTTAAACCGACATCGGTGCTGGCACTTATTTCAACCGTTTATTACAAGGCATCTTGGGATAAAGAATTTCCAAAGGAGCAAACAAATGATGGAATATTTCATGGGGTATCAGGGGATCAGTCGGTTCCTATGATGAACAATGATGTTATGACAAATTTGTATCAAACAGAGCATTTTCAGGCTGTAGGATTGAGCCTTGTCGACAGTGGTACAATGTATTTTTTCCTGCCGAAAGAAGGTTATAAAGCACAGGATATTGCAGCAGATCCACAAATGATAAAAATATGTATGGAACCTGTAAGTGTGGAAAGTAATTTGGCACTGGTGCATCTGACAGTTTCAAAATTCAATGATTCGGTTAAAATAAATCTGCCTGTTTGTCTGAAGAATATCGGAATTACAGATGTGCTTTCAGACAAACAGGCAGATTTCACTCCACTTACAAAAGAAGTTGAAAATATTTATGTAAGCAGTGCAGAGCATGCCGCCATGGTAAAGATAGATGAGGAAGGTGTTACAGGCGCGGCGTATACTGCACTTATGATGGAGAGTGCAGGAATAATACAGAATCAGGTGGATTTTATTATTGACAGACCTTTTGTATTTGCAGCGGCGGCTCCTGACGGTTCAATTCTTTTTTACAGGAGTTATTCAGAATTATGATTTTTTATAAAAATCCGTTAGTATTCATTACTAACCGAAATTTTTTTATATCTTTTTAACCTTTCTGTTATCAACTTTATATATAGTAAGTAAATTAAATAAAAAGATTGCTGTCCTTGGGGTATGAGAGGTATCTGGCTTCCCAGGACGGTGAAAAACTTTTCCTTATATTTTTCTCAGTCCGCCAAAGGAATAGAAGCGGGTTGCAAAGGTATACACCAAAAAAAGCAAGTTTTTTTCTTCTACAAAGCTGTGGTCATTTTTGACCTACATTTGACAGAGGTGCCATCCCAAGGTCAAAGTACACCACATCAATTTCTTTTCAGATAAAGAAAAAAATCTGCACAAACAGATAGTCCATGATTCCGTTTCTTTCAGTCTGTGGGTCATACCTCATTAAGTCTATACTTGATTCGGTTTTTGGTATTACATACCAGAAAGTTTGCAAATGCCTGAACCTTGCCTGATTTATCCAGTACACAGGCAACAGGTGCAAGTGAGAGGTAGTCTCTGTCAAAAAATCCAAGTGAAAATCCCTTTTTCCTCTCGACCTGAAAGCCAGTCATTGGAAATATTTTCAAGTTCATTCATAAATTCCTTTGAAAACGGTGGAGACATTATCTTAAAACTGTAGCCGCTGTTTTCGCCTCTGTTTATAACAGCACGAAACTTTTTTTCCCGACTTTCCTACCAGTCCGAACTCAGTCAGATTTACTTTAGCAGTTTCTCCGAATTTCATAAACTCATAGCCAAGCTCATGAAGAAGTAAAGTCAATTCCTGTCCGATTTCATAAAATAGCGGGATAAGGTTTTTTTGACTCCGCCTCTTTAATAAACACGTTAATTGCTTTCGGAAAAAACTCTTTTAGTCCTATAGGGTCTCCCATAACGATAGCCTTACCGTCCTCTAAGACAAATTGGAAAGCAACCAAATCTTTTTCATTTTCAATATAGTAATAGAGCAGCTTGTCATTAAGAAAGGCAAGTGAAGCATTCAGGTTTATATTGTCAAAAATTTTTTTAGAAAAAGTTTCAAATCTGACCTTATCAAATTTCTCTCAAAGGAAAAAAATGTCTGTCCTTTGCAAATGATTCCACTACAATATAAAAACAGTGCTATTATAGCAAAAATAGATAAACAGATGAAAAAAACGGTTTAAAAAAATATTAAAAAAATGTACCTTTAAAGAGGTAGCGTAACCTGTTCTGCCATGAAAGATAATATAACCAAGACTTTCATGTCCTGTATTCTCACTTGAAATATACATAAGAAAGAATGTGATAATAAAAGCTGCTTGCAATATATCCGATATCCTTTAATCTGTCTTCCACAGGATAGAAAAAAATGATCTTCTGTCCAAATCCTCTCTCCGTAAAAACACCGAAATAGTGAACAGTATAAGGTATATGTTGCTAAAAACGGAGACTCCTCCAAGGTTTATATATACAAGACTTATAAAAAGACAGTATAGCAGCGAATCCAAGTGCAAACTGTGAGCGTCGCTTTTAGCAGTCTTCCAAGCAGGAAAAAAACAAGCTGCCAAGTAAAAAAAGCTTGGAAACTGAAACAGAAGCTGACCATGTATAGGATCCATCTTGCCTATAATAGGTATAGAATGTATCTGATCAGGAAGTATGGCGGTTGCCATCAAAAAAAATCCGAAAAAGTTTGACATAAAGTGGCTTACACTCTGCTTTATCAGCCTTGAAAGTTTTTTTGGAATACCTGAAAAACTTATCATTGATTTGACCGCCCATACTTTTTTTAAAAAAATAATATAAGTCCGATAAAAAAACGGAACTATATAATAAAAAATACGAAACAGCAAAAGCCAACTTGCAGCTTCATTGTGATTTATTGACAGGTGCAAAAGTCCGCCAATCATCATCAAATCAAAGCTTCCGAGACTTCCGGGTATCATAGATACCATACCGATACATATGGAAATAAAAATATAGTGGAAGTATATTTATCAAGGAGATATCGTATCCAAGGGTTTTTTTCCCACATAGAAGAAAAAAATATTGAAACAAAGCTCCAGTCAAGAAGAGATGTTAATATAAGTGCAAACATTTTCTTGCCGTTTAGGTTTCCGAAGTAATCCATATTTTTTCTGGTGGAAAGTATCAGCAATATAGGAAGTATAAGTGAAGCAATGATAAGCACGAAACTATAGGGTTTTAGTGTGTCATTTTTATGTGACAGAAAAATTGAAAACACTGACAACAGTGATAGTAAAGACAGTCCTGACATAAAGTACGGCATCACCTTAGAGATGCTTTGCATTGTCTTTCCCTCTTTTTTTCTTTTTTTCACTGAAATAGCTGTAGCGAAGTCCCACATCTACAATTCCGCAAATCCTATAAGATTGTTCAGACTGTTAATAGTCCAGCTGTTTTTCTATAAGCTTTCCGACAGAAATTTTCTTGTCGAGTTCTTTAGTCAGTATATAGTCATACAGCATCATCGGAGATACTGCGATTATACCGAAGATAAACAGGCCAAATACCTGAAGGGGTGAGAGATGCTCTATTATCTTTTTTACTACACTAAATGATATAGTCTTTGTGATGTGGAAAAGTTCTGTAAGTACCAGAATAAGTATGGTTATAAAAAGTATACCCTTTAGGATATTTTGGTATTTTTTTAGGAATGAGATTATACTACGCATCCTGCCTCCTTGAAATATATTTAACTAATCTGTAAACAGTCTTATTAAAGTATCTGCTGTCATTCTTTGGGATATTGTGACCTTGATTTTTTCTTTCTATAAACTTTCCTTTCGGGAAAAGTTTTGAGACAGCTATACTATGGCTTCTTTTAATCATATCATACTCGCCTACTATTACAATGACCGGATAGTCTGTATTTGCAAAGGTATCTGATGATATATCAAGGCTTTCATGGAGCAGGGGAGATACCATAGACTTTCTTTTGAAAATCAGAAAAAATATTCCAAGAGCTTTGTACAAGTATTCTTCAAAAAAGCAGGCATATCTTGGAAGAAACTTTAAACCGTTAAACGAGATATTGCCACTGTTTGCAATAATACCTGCCACCCTTTTTACATGCAGCTTTGCATACTCTATTGCAAGATTGGCACCGTCACTGTGACCTACAAGTAAGCATTTTTCTATATTCAGATGTGAGAGCAACTCCTCAAGGCTGTCTGCAAGGTATGAGAAGCTTACATTTGTAAGCAGGTTACCTGATTTGCCATGCCCTAAGCTGTCAACAAAGATAAGTTTACAGCATTTACTGAGAATTCTTTGCCTCTTAAAATATCCGCTCTCAAGGTTATTACCATGTAAGAATACAACCGGAAATCCGCTTCCTAAAATCTCATAATGTATATATTCACCGTTCTCTCGATAAAACTTCATATCAGCACACTTTCATAGCTTTATTTATGAACAAGTTCTAGCACAATGAAATAAAAAAGTCAAACAAAAAAGGACTTATATAAAAGTCCTTTAAATAATCAGCTAAAGTTTACAGCTCTGCCGTTTTTTTATGTCTAAGTGACAGGGCGGCACCTATAGCACCTGCATATCTGCCAAATGGGCGAGTGTGGATTTTTTTATCAAGTTTAGAGAACATAAGTTCTATAAAGTATGGAGTGAAGCTAAGACCTCCTGTCAACATAATCTCACCTCTTATACCATGTTTTTTCGCCAAAGATACTACCTTATTGGCGACTGAGTCTATGACTCAGGTGGCTATATTTTCTCTTTTTTCACCTGAACCTATATAGCTTATTACTTCAGATTCCGCAAATACGATACACATAGAGCTGATAGAAAGTGCATTTCCACATGATGCAAGTGCATATAATTCGTCAAAGTCTGTGCCTAGTCTGTTTGCCATAACTTCTATGAACTTTCCTGTACCTGCCGCACATTTGTCATTCATCAAAAAGTCTTTTACCATACCGTCTTCAAGCGTAATAATCTTGGTATCCTGTCCGCCTATATCTATAACAGTACCGTCCACCCCAAACAGTGCGTAAGCCCCAAAATAAAACTCCAACCCTTGATAAAGAGCCTGAAAAATTGGAGTAAAAAACTCTCAAACCGGTTTTACCGGAATGAGAGCTTTTTAAGGGTTGCGGTTTATTTATTTCTTAGGATAGAATCCGCTTGGATTCTCATTAAGATTGATGAGTATGTTCTTCATCTGTGTGTAGTGGTCTAAGATAACCTTATGTGTTTCTCTACCGATACCTGATGTTTTATATCCGCCAAACGGAGCACCGGCAGGGATAGCATTGTAAGTATTTACCCAGACTCTACCGGTTTCAATAGCTCTTGATACACGGAATGCACGGTTTAAATCTTTTGTCCATACACCGCCGCCAAGACCGTATACACTTTCATTGGCAAATTTGATTACCTCATCTTCAGTTTTAAACTTTATGATAACTGCAACCGGTCCGAAGATTTCTTCCTGAGCCGCATATGAATCATTAGTTACATTTGTGATAAGTGTAGGCTTGTAGAATGAACCCTTAGCCAGCTCACCCTCTGTATAGCGTGAGCCTCCGCAGGCTATAGTAGCACCGTCGGCTACAGCTCTGTCTACGCAGGCTTGAATCTTAGCCACCTGTCCCTCGTTAATTTGTGAACCCATCTGTGTATTGATATCAAGAGGATTTCCCACCACGATCTTATTGAACTGGTCTACAGCTCTTTTTACAAACTCATCATAGATACCTTCCTGTACAAATACTCTGGAGCCTGCACAGCAAACCTGTCCCTGATTAAATAGAATTCCAAGCTGTACACCGTCTATTGCAAGGTCAAGGTCACAGTCATCAAAGAAGATATTTGCTGATTTGCCGCCAAGCTCAAGTGTTGCAGGAATAAGTTTTTCGGCGGCCGCCTTTGCTACAGAGTAGCCTACTTCTGTAGAGCCTGTGAATGCAAGCTTTCTAAATCCGTTGTGATCAAGTATATATTGTCCGGACTTGCTGCCTGCTCCTGAGATAACATTGAATACTCCCTTTGGAATGATATCCTTAACAAGTTTTGCAAGTTCAAGGATGGAGAGCGGAGTAGCAGAGCTGCTCTTAAGTACTGTACAACATCCTGATGCAAGTACGGGAGCAAGTTTCCAAGCCGCCATAAGGAACGGGAAGTTCCATGGAACTATCTGTCCTACTACACCGATCGGCTCTCTAAATACAAGAGAGAGTGTATTCGGATCAAGGAAGTTTGAAGTATCTTCCTCTGTACGTATAGCTGAAGCAAAATATCTGAAGTGATCTGCAGCAAACGGGATATCCACATTTAATGTCTCACGAATCGGCTTACCATTGTCAAGACTCTCAATATGAGCCAAGTCTTCCTTGTTTGCATCTATAACATCTGCAATCTTTAGAAGTATTTCAGCCCTTTTGATCTTATCAAGGTTTTTTTCCATGAATCAAAAAGCCGCCCAGGCAGCATTTACAGCATCATCTACGTCTTCCTTTGTAGCTTCTGCTACGCTTGCAATCTTTTCCTTGGTTGCAGGAGAAAATGTATCAAAAAACTTGCCGTCTTTTGAATCTCTGAATTCTCCGTTTATAAAAAGTCCATATTTATTGTCCGGTTTCTTTGCCATGTTTTACTCCTTTTCGAATCGTTAATTCATAGTAAATTACTATGAATTAATTCTAGCATAAAAATAAAAAAATAAAAGCTATAGTTTTTTTATAAAAGTAGATAATTTAACAAATATAGATCGTTTACAACCCAATAAAAGAAGCAAATTTTATATCATATATAAAGAATGTATAATGATATTCGTCATATTTTTTTATCAAAGAACATAAAAGATTGTATAAAATTTAAAAAGATTGAATTTATAAAATACCGGTTAATATAAAAAAATGTATCTGATTTTTTTATATCTCTTAAAAGTTTTTGTAACTACCTTTTTTTCTCATTATGTCGTATATTAATATAACACAAAAAGATGGAGGAAGATATGCAAAAAGAAATATATTTGGACAGCGATTACACTTAGTGCATGTATTACAATGGTACATGTGATGCCGGTTTTGGCAGGTAAAATAATAGGACATGCTTCGGCTTCGGCAAACACAAACTATAATAATACAGTACAGACTGTAAGCACAAATTTTGATTTCTTAGCAAGTGGGATGTATACATATCAAAAGATGGAAAGTGATATAGAACTTTTAAAACAAAGATATGAGGGAGTTACTTCAGATTCTATCGGTACAACAACAGACGGCAGAAATCTATACAGAATAGTTATCGGTAGCAGAGATGCAAAAAAGAAAATTTTGGTAGTTGGTGCAATACATGCGAGAGAGTATATCACTACTCCGCTTATAATGCGTCAGATAAAAGAGATGCTTGATAAAAGAGAGGACGGCGATAAGAGTTTGGATGAGATCTGTATAGAGTATGTGCCGATGGTAAATCCTGACGGTGTTACAATATCACAGAGCGGTATAAACGGGCTTAATAAGGAAGAGTCAAAGAAAAAATTGCAAGAGATTATTGACAGTTGGTCGGAATGGGGACTTAAGGAAAATCAGGATAAGTACAACTGGTTTTTGAACAAGTGGAAGAACAATTTAAACGGTGTGGATATCAACCACAATTTTCCGACACAGGGTTGGCCAAACAGAGCGGACAGTAGAAAAAGACCATGTAATGAATTTTACAAGGGGGCAAGTGCAGGTTCTGAGAGTGAAACACAGTATCTTATCACTTTGGTAAATAATGAGAATTTTGATGCAGTATTAAATTATCATACACAGGGACAGATTATATATTGGTCAAATCAGCATGCATCAGCTGATGTACTTGCCAAAGACAGAGCAATGGCTGATATAGTTGCAGCATATACAGGCTATAAACTTGTAACACCTGAAGCTGACGGTTCCAAGTATGGTACAGGTTTTAAGGACTGGCTTGACTGGGAAAAAGGTATACCGAATGTTACAGTAGAGGTAGGGATCGGCACTTCACCTGTTCCTGAGACACAGATTGAGAGCATATGGCAACAAAATACAGGTGTATTGCCTGATATAGTAAAATATATTCTTGGTAAATAAATTTATTATAATTTCAGTAGTTCCATGATATTAATAAGTATATAAACCCTGTACCGAACATATCTGTCAGTGCATGCATCAAAAAGAACGGCAATAAGTTCTTTACCACATTTTTATACATAAAGTAGTAAAAGAGTCCGAATATGACTCCGATAGCGATTGCCCAAATTATTCCCTGATATGTGTGGAACGATATTCTGACCAAGGTTGAAAAAATAAGAGCATACCACTTATTTTCTTCTTTTACGGAAGTTATAAGCCCAAGGAAGAAAAATTCTTCATAAAATCCGTTTAGAAGTCCATATGCAATCGCTATGGGGCTTAGTGCAAAGAACTTGTTTATAATTTCAAGCGGGTTTATGTACTGTATTAGTGACGGGTCAAAATAGTTATATTCTCCGGTTAGGGTGGTTAGAAAAATCTCCACATAACCCGACTATACAAAAAGAGTACCGCACCCAGATAAGTACTGACAGGTGAAATTTTATCTTTAAACTTTTAAAGTCGAAGTTTCTTATAAGTAGGTACAGCAGTACTATAACAAGCATTATTACTTGAAATGTAAAGTTGTTTGAGTAGGCGGCACCGTCACTTGCAGATGACTGAGCATGAGTTGTGACGGTTTGCAATCCTTCTATAAAAAGCTGTGTTGACCTGACAGCGAAGTAACCGAACATTATTCCGGCAATAATGAAAAATATCAAACAGGTTTAAGCATCTAATCTTTTCTTTCGGATGTATTCTTTCTATAAAAATTCATATATATCCTTTCATTATAAATTGGTTTATAGGGGAATATAATATATTAGAATTATGAAAAATAAGTGAATGATATCTTTAAAGAAAGGATTTCTTATGAATTTTATTAAAAAAATCAGAAATATTTTCCTTATATTTATGGCCTGTTCATTTTTGGGCTGGATATATGAAGTATTGGTAGGCATATTTGAGACTCATGTAGGCTATGTAAACAGAGGGTATTTGTTTGGACCGTATCTGCCGATATACGGATTTGGCGGTTTAATGCTTATAGCACTGCTTACAAAGGTACGAGATAAAAAGATTTATATAGGAAGTTTTCCGCTTTCATTTATTTCGGTCTTCTTGACAGAAAAACTATATACAAACTTCCTATTGACACATACAGGCTTTGATGGTATATTTTTAAAGTATGCCGCACAATTAGGTTCATAAGTCCGTAAAGGCACCAACATTGGCGAGTAATGATAAGAAGGAGGTCCATAAGATGTACGCAATTATTGCAACAGGTGGTAAGCAATACAGAGTATCTGAGGGCGATGTCATTAGAGTAGAGAAACTTGGAGTTGAGGTTGGAGAAACTGTAAACTTTGATTCAGTTTTAGCACTCAACGATGGCGAGTTAAAATTAGGTGCTCCAACAGTAGCAGGAGCAAGCGTAACTGCTAAAGTTCTTTCTAATGCAAAAAATAAGAAAGTTATTGTATACAAATACAAGAGAAAAAGCGGTTATCACAAAAAGAATGGTCATAGACAACAAATCACAGTAGTTAAGATTGAAAAAATTAACGCTTAGTTATGATTAAGATTATAGTCTATAAGGAACTAGAAGATTATGTAGGACTTAGACTTACGGGACATGCAGGTTATGCCGATGCAGGTTATGATATAGTTTGTTCTGCAATTTCTGTATTAACTATAAATCTAGTAAATTCTATAGAGAAATTTACAGATGATGAGTATATTGCAGACACTGATGATGGCTATTTAGATTTTAAATTTACGGCTGCTGTTAGTGAAGCTTCTAAATTATTATTTGATTCTTGTATTTTAGGTTTACAAGCAGTCAAAGAACAATATGGAAATAAGTATATTAATATTAAATTTCAGGAGGTGAAATAATATGTTAAAGATGAACCTTCAGTTATTTGCTCATAAAAAGGGAGTTGGTTCTACAAAGAACGGTAGAGACTCAGAGTCTAAAAGACTTGGAGCTAAAAAGAGCAGATGGACAGTTCGTATTAGCTGGAAATATTCTTTACAGACAACGTGGAACAAAGATACATCCAGGTATCAATGTTGGACGTGGTGGAGATGATACATTGTTCGCTACAGTTGATGGCGTTGTTCGTTTTGAAAGAAAAGGCAGAGATAAAAAACAAGTTTCTGTATATCCAAGAGTAATAAACGAGTAATACTTAAAGCTTCATACATTTTGTATGGAGCTTTTTATCATATATATTATTTTTGATTTTTCTTCTTAAATACATAAGTTTAAAAAGTATTAATCTATAGTATATAATAATGAATACTTTCATATAATTATGTCTTTAATAATAAATTAGAAAAAAATATTGAAAATATATAAGTATTTAAACTTATATATTTAAGAAGAAAAATTTATCTTTATAGTAATATTTATACTAAAAAGACTACTATAAGTTTATATGATTTATATAATAAAAAAAGTTATATTTTTTTAGAAGGAGTTTTTTTATGTTTGCAGATAGTGCAAAAAAATTTTTTTATAAAATCAGGCAAGGGTGGCGATGGTCATGTCAGTTTTAGACGTGAACTTTTTGTAGCTGCCGGTGGTCCTGATGGTGGTGATGGTGGTAAAGGTGGAAGTATTATTTTTGAAGTTGATAAAGGTCTTAATACTTTAACTGATTTTAGACATACCAGAAAATATGTAGCTAAGGATGGCGAACCTGGTGGAAAAAGAAAATGCCATGGTAAAGATGCAGAAGATTTAGTTATAAAAGTACCGGAAGGAACAGTTATAAAAGATTTTTGAGAGTGGAAAAGTTATAGCTGATATGTCCGGAAACAATATGCGTGAAGTTATTCTAAGAGGGGGTAAAGGCGGCTTAGGAAATATGAATTTTGCTACTGCTACCATGCAGGTACCTAAATTTGCAAGACCGGGGCAAAATGGTGTAGAGATGTTTGTAAATCTTGAGTTGAAAGTAATAGCAGATGTAGGTCTTGTAGGTTATCCTAATGTCGGTAAGTCAACGCTCTTATCTAGAGTAAGTAATGCAAAGCCTAAGGTGGCAAACTATCACTTTACTACATTAAATCCACATCTTGGTGTTGTAGATTTAGATGGAGCAAATGGCTTTGTTATGGCAGATATACCGGGATTAATAGAGGGAGCGAGTGAAGGTGTAGGTTTAGGGCACGATTTTCTAAGACATATAGAAAGGTGTAAAGTTTTAATACATGTTGTAGATGCTGCAGGTATAGAAGGAAGGACACCTGTGGAAGATATAAAAACTATAATTAATGAATTAAAAATCTTATAATATAGGTTTATCTAATAAACCTGCTGTTATAGCGGCTAATAAGATAGATATGTTTACAGAAGAAATAGAAGATAATATAAAAAGCAATCAAAGAAACTTTTGAACCGGAAATAAAAGTTTTTTTCCTATTTCAGGTGTAAGCGGTAAAAGGTGTTAAAGAGCTTTTTATATGCTGTCAAAGAAATATTAAAAAAATGTAAAAAGAAGAACCTATAGTATTTGAAAAAAAGAATTTGAGATAGACTATAGCTCTGACAGAGATTTACCATATACAGTAAATATAGAAGATGGAGTTTATGTTATAGAAGGGCCTAGAATAGAAAAAAATGTTGGGCTATACTAATTTAGATTCTGAAAAGGGCTTTGATTTCTTTCAAAAATTTCTTAAAACATCCGGTATATTAGAAGAACTGGAGAGTTTGGATATTAAAGATGGAGACACAGTTCGTATGTATGGTCATGAGTTTGATTATTATAAATAGAGGTGTATTATGACAAGTAAACAAAAGAGCTTATTTAAAAAGTTTAGCTATGAATATAGAACCAATATTCAATATAGGTAAATCTTCATTAACTGATGAAATCCTTAATGCTATCACTGAAGCTTTAGAAGCTAGAGAATTGATTAAAATAGGTGTATTAAAAAAAATTGTATAGATGATCCAAAAAGAAATAGCAAATGCAATAGCGGCTAATACCAGATCAGAAGTAGTGCAAGTTATAGGAAAGAAAAATAGTTATTTATAAGCAAGCAGATAATAAAGAAAAAAAGAAAGATAGTTCTTAAATAAAATTATGAAAATAGGAATTTTTAGGTGGTACATTTGATCCTATACATATTGCACATATAAATATGGCTCTAGAAGCTTATAAACAACTTGAGTTAGATAAAATATGGTTCATGCCTAGTTTCAAACCACCTCATAAAAAGTAACAGTATTACTAGTTATCAGGATAGACTTTATATGTTACGTTTAGCTTTGCAGGAATATTCTTTTTTTGAAGTATGCGAGTTAGAAGCAAAAAGAAAAAGAAAAATTCTTATACAAAAGTGAGTCTTAGCATTTTTAAAAGAAGAATATCCGAATATGAATTTTTTTCTTTATAATGGGAGCAGATTCTTTTTTTGAATTAGAAACATGGTTTGAGTATAAGTCTATATTTTTCTTTAGCCAGCCTTATAATTATTAATAGAAATTATAATCTAGAGCACAAAGACTTAAACCTTCTTAAAGCTAAATATGAAACTGATTATGGTGCAAAAAAATATATTATAGAATTCAATAAAGTTATTTCATCAAGTAAAAATACGAGTAGATATAGCTAATAATAATTTGGATATAGGTCTATTGGATTCTAAAGTTTGGGAATATATAAAGAATAAAAAAAATTATATGGATATGATGATGGAAGATAAGTTTATACTTATTAAAGAACAACTTAAAGAATTATTAAAAAAAGAAAGATATGAGCATAGCCTAGGAGTAAGTTTTACCAGTGCGTCTTTAGCTATGGCACATGGGGAAGATATATATAAAGCAAAATTAGCCGGTCTTATTCATGATTGTGCTAAAAATATATCAAATAATAATATACTAGAAGAACTCAAATCAAATAAGGTTATACTCACTGAAAATGATTTAAAATCTCCTCAAATTTGGCATGCTATATATGGTCCTATATTAGCCAGAAATTTATTCGGAATAAATGATGAAGATATTTTATCAGCTATCAGATACCATACAACAGGTAGAGAAAAAAATGTCTAAGCTTGAGAAAATAGTTTTTTTATAGCTGATTATATAGAACCCTTGCGTGATAAAGCTAAAAAAATTTGGGGAAAATACGCTATATGGCATTCAGAGACTTAGACTATACTATTTATATGATAAGTAAAAAAATACTATAGAATATTTAAGCTCAAAAAGATATCTATATAGATGAAAATACTTTTAAAATGTTTAAAATATTTGGAGGAAAATAATATATATGACAAGTAGAGAAATGCTAAAGATTGCTTATACTGTTTTTAGATGAGAAAAAAAGGTGAAGATATTAAAGTAATTGATATAAGTAATATAAGTGTTATTGCAGATTATTTTTCTTATAGCTAGTGCTAATAACATAAACCAATTACAAGCCATGAGTGATGAGTTACAAGAAAAAAATTTTCTAAAGAAGGTATAGAAGTTAAGCAAGTTGAAGGTAATAGAAGTGCAACTTGGATTTTTACTTGATTATGGTGATTTAGTTATACATCTATTTGATAAAGAGGACAGACTTTTTTTATGATTTAGAAAGAATATGGACAGATGGTAAGATAGTAGAAGATATATAAAAGTTTTGAAATTATCAGAATTTCTATTCTTATGGAGTAGAAACGCTTACACTTTTTGTAGGAAAATAGGGTGTGAAAAATGGTGTTAAATTTTTCACACCCTATTTTATATAAAATAAGAAATGTAATATATATAAGTACAGTAGTTGTAATTAATAACAAGAAATAAATACTGAAAAAAATATGTATCCGGATGATTATTTCTTGAATATATAAACTGGTATATTTATCGGAATAGATATATGAGTTAATAAAATAATATACGCACTAGAGAAAAGTATATTACATCATTCTAAGAAGACCTACAACCTTACCAATGATTTCTAAGTCTTTAACAATTATATCGTCTAAGGCATCATTTTCAGGATGTAGCCTAAAATATCCTTTTTCTTTATAGAATCTTTTAACAGTAGCACTGTCTTCAACCATAGCAACAACTATTTCACCATTTTTCAGCTGTAGCTTGCTTTGAAACTATGATCTTATCACCATTAAATATACCTGCATTAATCATGGAATCACCTTTTTACATTTAACATAAAGGTTTCATTATTAGGTAGTATATCTACAGGCATAGGAAAATAGTTAGTTATATTCTCTGTAGCAAAAATCGGTTCTCCTGCTGCAACATCGCCAAGTAGTGGAAGATTAACTACTTCTCGTCTACTTAAATTGAAGGTATCATCCATAATTTCTATTGTTCTAGGTTTAGACGGATCTTTCTTTATATATCCTTTTTTTAGCTAATGCTTCCAGGTGTGCATGAACAGAAGATGTAGAACTAAGGCCAACTGCTGTACACATTTCTCTAACAGATGGCGGATAACCTTTTTCGAGAATAGATTCTTTGATTATTTTTAAAATTTGCTCTTGCTTACTTGTTAATCCTTGTTTTTGCATATATATTCTCCTTATATAATTTAATCATATAAATTTACTTTTAAAAAAATATAATAACATAAAACCGAACTAAAAAAAGCAAACATTTTTTTACGAACTTTTATTCGTCGAACATATTGACAAGGGAACAAATGTATTGTAATATATAGAAAACGAACAAAGGTTTTTTTGCGAATAAAAAAATTCGGAGGTATATTATGAGAATTAATGGAAAAAAAGTATTTATAGAAAGAATTATCTTTTATTTAATTTTTATATTTATGATTATACTTGTATTTTTTTAATAGGTTTTTTTGTAGGTCGTTTACAAATGGTTTCCAGAGCAGATACTAAAAATCCGAATAAGTATATATCTATAAGAATAGCAGGTGGTGATACTTTAGAAGCAATAGCCGAAAAAAATACAATAATACCACTTATTCAAATAAAGAATTTATAGAACATATAAAAAAACTACCAATAATCTTATTACAGATAAAATATATGCAGGTAACTATCTTATAGTAGAACAATTTTTAATTAATATAAAAGCTACTACCGAAAGATTTTTCTTTTAGGTAGTAGCTTAAAAATTATATTTTATTTAATAGAAATTTACTCAACAGTAACAGATTTAGCAAGATTTCGTGGCTTATCTACATCTATACCTTTGTATATGCTGGCATAATAGGAGATAAATTGCAAGATTACAGCACTTCCAAATATACTAAATTTATCATTACACTTGGATATATTTATTTTTTTATCATAAACATTTACATCATCAATTTCTAGATTAGTTATGAGTATAACATAAGCACCTCTGGCTTTTAACCTCTCTAAGGTTTGACACAGACTTAGATAATAAGTCTTTTTTGAGTAATAATGGCAATTACGGGAATACCATTTTCTATCAAAGCTATAGGTCCATGCTTTAGTTCACCGGCTGCATAAGCCTCAGCATGTATATATGATATTTCTTTTTAATTTTTAATGCACCTTCTAAAGCTAAAGCATAATCTAAACCTCTACCAAGAAAAAAATACATCATTAAAATTTATTATATACTTTGCAATATCTTTAGCGCTATCTTTTTAATTTTTAGACTTTCTTCTATATAAGAATTTACTTCTATAAGATTATTAGTAAAAGCTATAAGTTCATTCTTTTTTAGTACACCCTTTTCCATAGCTAATTTTGCCAATATTAGGTATAAAGCAGCTAGTTGCACCATATAAGCTTTAGTACTTGCAACGGCTATTTCAGGACCGGCATGCGTATAGAGTACATAATCACTTTCTCTAGCTATTGTGGCTCCTTTTACATTTACTATTGCTAGAGTTTTGGCTCCTTTGTTTTTAGCAAGTCTTAAAGCAGTTAAGGTATCTATAGTTTCACCTGATTGTGAGATTATTAAAGCTAAAGTTTTATTATCCATTATCGGATTTTCATTATAAAATTCTGATGCTATAGAAACAAGACAAGGTATTTTTACGATTTCTTGTATCATATTTTTTATTGCCATACCTGTATGTACAGCACTTCCACAAGCTATAATATGTATTTTATTACAATTTTCAAAAAAATACTATCATCTATATTATCATCTGTAAAATCAGGTAAGCCCTTATTTATTCTAGGCAATATAGTATTTTTTAAAAACCTCAGCTTGTTCAAAGATTTCTTTCAACATAAAAATGTTCAAAAACCGTTTTTTTCATGGCAGAATCCACATCCCAGTGTACTTTTTAAGCTTTCCACCTTTAGATCTTGCCCTTCTTTATCATATACATGAATACTATATGCATCCAGACAAATAATTGTATCTTCAGGAGCAATAAAATATTCTTTGGTATATGGAATTAAAGCTGTTAAATCAGATGCGGCTAGAGCCCCGGAAGAAGAGTAGGCACATACAAGAGGACTAACTCTCCTTATGCAAAAATATATTATGTGGTTTATCTTCAAATATTATACAAAAAGAATAAGAACCTATTAGCTTAGATACCAGCTCATATATACTTTTTATAGGATCACCATTATAAAGTTCATTTAAGACTAAGGCGACTACTTCACTATCAGTTTGTGATTTTTAATTTAGTTTGTAAATTATACTCAGTTATTAATTCCTGATAATTTTTCTATTATACCATTATGTATTAATGTTATTTTTTTCCTGCACTATGAGGATGTGCATTTGTCGTAGTAACACTGCCATGTGTAGCCCATCTTGTATGGCCCATAGCGGTATGAGCATCATTTGAAAGAGGGAAGGTTTTTGCTTTAAGAGCTTCAACTTTTCCTATGCTCTTACATACTTGTATATCATAATCATCATTTACAATAGCTAATCCGGCACTGTCATATCCCCTATATTCTAATTGTTCAAGACCTGTTAGTACAATATCTTTTGCATTAAGTGGTCCTGTATAAGCTATTATTCCGCACATTTTATACATCCTTTCAAAAAAATAAGGCTTATTATAGTATGTTTTTTTAAAAATATAGTCAAATAAAGTAAATAATTCTTAATATAAAGCTAATATATAATTTTATTAAAATATCATTTCAAAATGTATATTTACACCCTTTTTTTATGTTATATTTAAAGCATTATATGTTGGGTTAAGGAGTTAAATATGGGCTTAGATGATATGAAATTTGATAATGATGAAGATAGACGCAAATATCTGGCAGATTTAGCAAGATTAAAAAGGATAAGAGAAGAAGAACGTCTTACTAAAGAGAGACTTAGTTCATATATAAGAGAAGAAAATAGTAGAAGTTCTAATAATTTTTAAAAATAAAGAACTGAAATCCCTAATTTTCGTCGTAAAGATGATGAATTATATTATGACGAAGAAGTTTATAGTAATGACGATTATGATGAATACGAAGAATATGAATATGTACCTAGAAAAAAAGGAAACTAGGAGAGTAAATAATCCTACTTCAAAAATTAAATCATAGAAACAATAGAAATAATGATAGAGAAATTAGAGAAAGTTCTAATAAAAAAATATTAGGAATAGTGATAGAGAAGTTAGAGAAAGCTCTAATAAAAAAATATTAGAAATAGCGATAGAGTAAATAGAAATATTTCTAGTAATAAAGATATGTTAAGCAAAAAGAAGAAAAAAAGTAGGCATAATATTTTTTTACAATTACTTGCTTTGTGTATTTTTAGGGTTTTGGTATTTATATAGCATTTTTTTATTTTTTTGAATACAAAAAGAAAGTGGATATTATAATGTAGCTATATTTGGTGTAGATTCTAGAGATGGCAATCTAAAAAGGTGCTTTAGCTGATGTAAATATGATAGCTAGTATAAATAGAGCTACCGGGGATATTAATCTAGTATCTGTGTATAGAGATAGCTATACTGAAATAGATGGAAAAGGGACATTTCATAAGTTAAATGAAGCATATTTTAAAGGTGGACCAAGTCAAGCTATAGGAGCTTTGGAGAGAAATCTGGACTTAAAAATAGATGATTATGCAACCTTTAACTGGAAAGCAGTAATAGAGACCATAAATATTTTGGGTGGTGTAGACTTAGAAATAACTGAGCCTGAGTTTAAATATATCAATGGTTTTATAACAGAAACAGTAAATTCGACAGGAATAGGTTCTGTACAGCTCAAAAAGCCGGGTATGCAACATTTAGATGGTGTTCAAGCTGTAGCTTATGCTAGACTTAGACTTATGGATACAGATTATAATAGAACAGAAAGACAAAGAAAGGTAGTTTCTCTAGCCTTTGATAAAGCAAAGAATGCTGATTTTATGACATTGCAGCATATATTAACTACTGTAATGCCACAAATATCAACCAGCGTAGGTATAGATAATGTGCTACCTTTTGCCAAAAATATCACAAAGTATCATTTGGGAAAAACTACAGGTTTTCCATTCGAAAAAGATACAAAAGTTGTAAATAAGAGGGATTATGTTATAGTAGTATCATTGAGAAATAATGTTATAGCTTTACATAAATTTTTATATGGTGATAGCATAGCGTATACTCCAAGTCCTGCTTTAGATGCACTTAGTAAACTAATTATAAAGAATACCGGAATAGGAGCTAATGCACAGGAAAAATATAGATGTCAAGAATGATGATAATTCTAAGGGATATATAGGAATAAAGAAACTAAGGCAGTAAATAATAAGAAAAAGGATAATGCAAAAAAATTCTGATTCTAATAATAAAACTACAAAAAGCTGATATAGAAAATACTAAGGAAACCTTAAAAGAAAGTATAAAAGAATCAACTACATCTTCAAATGAAAAAAATATTGTAGAAACTGAAAAAGAATATTGTAAATATAGAAGAAAATGATGATTGGAATAAGGAAACAAATTCAGCACATAAAAACTAATAATGATGATACAGGAAATGGACCGGCATTTAATAAAAAAATAATGAACAAACAAATGCACCAACGAAATCTACTGAAAAATATTGAAAAATGGTCCGGGTATGAAGAACTAATTATAAATAAAATAAAAAAACATCTACTACGTTAATAAAAAGCTTATATAGTAGATGTTTTTTTATTTTTGTAAAAATTGAATTAGAATAGTAGGGGAAAGTACTTTTATAAGTATTTATAATTATTCGCGAAACACAAGTTTAACGAATAATTATAGGTAAAAGAATAAATATTTATAATAAATATCAAAAAAAGCACAGTATACTTACAATATACTGTGCTTTCCATGAATTAATTATTATTTTGCTGCTTCTACAGATACTACATCTGTTACAGGATCTACTTCTGATAATTCACCTTTGAAAGTTACTTTTACCTTATCTCCATCTTTTACAGTATCAAGACCTTTTGGAGCTTCAGCATCAAATGTAAAGCTATAAGTAGTTCCCTTATCATCAGTTACATTGAACATAACGTTCTTTATATCAGATATAGTTCCTACTAATTCTTGCTCATCTGCATTCATAGCTTCTGCTTTTGTAGTTTCAGCAACCTCTGCCTTTGTTTCTACTGCAGATGTAGCTGTAGCCTCTTTTGCTCCTGAAGAACAAGCACTTGCAAGTGCCATAGTAGCTAATACAGCTGACATTAAAACTAATTTTTTCATAATTATTTCTCCTTGAAATTATATTTATATAACGACTAAATCATCGTCTTACGATTAAGGATTATACTACTTATTTAATATATATCAATATATATTAGTTTAAATATTAATTATGAAATTCAGTCTATATATTGTCAAATAACAGAAAAAAATAATTAAGATTTTTAATATGGATTAATATTCCTAATACATTACTGTGCATAAAAAAGTCTATCTAAACTTCATAAATAAGAAAAAAGTGGTTGCAAAAACAAATAAATATTTTTTCAACCACTTTAATATAAACTTTTAAAATCAACTATCTTTTTACATTAAATGCTTTGATTCCAGGATATACGGCTGAAGCACCTAACTCTTCTTCTATTCTAAGAAGTTGGTTGTACTTAGCTACACGCTCAGATCTGCTTGGAGCACCTGTCTTGATTTGACAAGTATTTAATGCCACAGCAAGGTCAGCTATAGTTGTATCCTCTGTCTCTCCTGAACGGTGAGAAGAAATTGATGTATAACCTGCCTTATGAGCCATCTTAATAGCCTCAAGAGTTTCAGAAACTGAACCGATTTGGTTAAGCTTAATAAGGATTGAGTTAGCTGCACCAAGTTCAATACCCTTTGAAAGTCTTTCAGTATTTGTAACGAATAAGTCATCGCCTACTAATTGAACTTTATTTCCAAGTTCTTTAGTAAGTTCTTTCCATCCTTCCCAGTCTTCTTCATCAAGACCATCTTCGATAGAAATGATAGGATATTTTTCTACTAAGTTGTTCCAGAAAGCTATAAGCTCTGTAGAAGTAAATTCTGTACCGGCTTTTGGTAATTTATATTTTCCTATAGTACCTGTCTTCCACTCGCTTGAAGCGGCATCTATAGCTATCATGAAATCATCACCAGGTTTATAACCTGCAGCCTCAACAGCCTTTAAGATATATTTAATAGCATCCTCATCACTAGCTAAGTTAGGAGCAAAACCACCCTCATCACCTACAGATGTTGCAAGTCCTTCACTCTTTAAGATTTTAGCAAGTGCATGGAAAACCTCTGCACACCATCTTAAAGCTTCTTTGAAACTAGGAGCACCTACAGGCATAATCATAAATTCTTGAATATCTACAGTATTTGTTGCATGAGCACCACCATTTAAGATATTCATCATAGGAACAGGAAGTCTGTTAGCACTTATACCACCAAGGAATTTATATAGTGGAATATCAAGTGAAATAGAAGCCGCTCTAGCTGCAGCTATTGAAACTGCAAGTATAGCATTAGCACCTAAATTAGATTTATCTTTTGTTCCGTCAGCCTTAATCATTGCTGCATCTATAGCATATATATCAGATGCATCTAAACCTACTAAAACATCATTAATTGTTGTATTGATGTTATTAACAGCTTTTTCAACACCTTTTCCAAGATAACGATTTCCACCATCTCTGAGTTCAAGAGCCTCAAACTCTCCTGTTGATGCACCACTTGGAGCTGTACCTCTTCCAATAGTACCATCTACTAAGTAAACTTCAGCTTCAACTGTTGGATTTCCTCTTGAGTCTAAAATTTCTCTACCGATTACTTTCTCGATTTCTAAGTAATTCATTTCTTACCTCCTAAATATTGAAGTATTCCTTAAAAGGATTTACGTCTTAAATAATAACATATTTTTTTAATATAAGCACTAGCTTTTTAATAGAATTTTTTAAGTTTATTTGTTAAAAAAATATTAAATTACTTTAATGCTAAGAATGCGGCAAGGTTTCCACGTTTATCTCCGTGTGCTCTATGTGAAAATAGATACTCACTATTACAATGTGTACATATATCTGATATATGTATATTTTTCTTTTTAACACCTGCATCCAATAAAATCAATTTATTTGCTTCTAATAAGTCAAGCTGATAATGTTCTTTTTGTATTAGGTGTAAATATATCTTCTAAATTACCTTCAAAAAAATTTGTTTTTTTAAACTCTTTATATACATCTTCCGATACTTCATAACAAGTCTTACAAATCCCTGGACCTATACAAGCTATAATATCCTTAGCTTGTGTTCCAAATTCTTTAGACATTTTATCAAGAGTAGACTTGGCCATTTTATTGACTGTTCCTCTCCATCCGGAGTGAGAAAGACCTATGGCTTTATTTTTTGTATCTAAAAAGAATAGTGGTATGCAATCTGCGTAAAAAAAGTAACTAAAGCTTATATCTTTTTTTCATTTGTAATTAAACCGTCTACATCATTGTAAGGTCTTTCTTTTATTATTCCAAGTCCTCTATCTTCACTTTTAACTAGTCGTACATTTGTAGAATGTATTTGATAAGCAAGACAAAGAGAATCTACACTAACTCCTATAGCTTCTGACATTCTTCTAAAATTTTCTTTTACGTTTTCGGGTTTATCAGGCTTTGAAATACTAAGATTCATAGTAGAGAAATCTCCGGTACTAACTCCACCTACTTTGGTGGAAAATCCATGTTTAACTAATCCTGTTTCTTCCAAAGCTTTTAAAAACTTAAATAGGGAACATTATTACCACCTACATTTACTATAATCTCTTCTTTAGTTCCAATTCTTCTTAAATTTAACATATATACTCCTACAAAAGTTAAAATGCATTTTTAGTCCATTCTAATTTATTATTATCTATACTTATTATATCAAAACGTATATCAGTATTTATACTATATTTTTTTGATATATAGATAAATATAAGCCATTTTACGTATTTGTTCCGCCTTTTTTTCTTTGTTACTGCTTCAATAGCATAACCTAATTTATTATTTTTATACTTAACCTCTACAAAAAAACCAAATAAGTACCATCAAAGCCTATAAGATCTATCTCTCCATGTTTTTGTTCTAAAAATTTCTGTCTATAATTTTTAAAAATTATTTTTTTGAGCAAATATTCACAGGCAATATTTTTCGTAAAAAGAACCTAATTCTCTCTTGTTTTTGCATATTTCTCCTAAAACTTATATCTAAAAATCTTATCTCTTATATAGTTATAATCTATAATCAAGCTATTTATAATATAAATCTATAAATACTTTCCACAAAAAAACTTAGCCTATGTATTTTTGCTTAAACCGAATTTTTTTATTGCCTCATCATGTAATTTGGTTCCATAACCTTTATGTTTAGAAAAAAAGAATACTCAGGATATTCGTTATCATATTTAAGCATAAGTCTATCTCTTGTAACTTTTTGCTATTATACTTGCAGCAGCTATACTGGCACTTAAAGTATCACCATGTATTAATGGAATTTGTTTTATATCTACATTAGGTATAGTTACAGCATCATTTAATAATAAGTCGGGCCTTATACTTAGCTTGGATATTGCTATTCTCATAGCTTCATAGGTAGCTTGTAATATATTTATTTCATCTATACGTTTGGGTTCTACTATTCCTATTCCTATAGCTACAGCCTTTTCTTGTATTATATCAAATAATTCCTCTTTTTTTCTCACTGAGTTTTTTAGAATCATTTAAGTATAATATTTCTTCATCTTTAGGTAAAATAACTGCACAAGCAACTACAGGTCCTGCAAGTGGACCACGTCCCACCTCATCTATACCACATATATAATCATAGGATAAATACTCTCTCTCGTATGAATACATAATGTGAGTTCTTCCAAGTTCTGCTTGTAGTTTTTCTTCTTTACTCTGTTTTGCCATCTACATCTACCTCTATTTTGGGAGATTCTAAGCTAATACGACCTAATTTTGCATTTCTAAATTCATTTATAAATATAGAGGCCGCCTTATCATAGTCATATTCTTCTCCCTTACCTATGCAAGCTCTCTTTTTAGCAATAACTATAAGCGCTTCGTGTTTATCCTTAGTATCAATGTCAAAGCGTTCTTTTAATATCTCAGCTTTATTTTCTATAAACCAAGCTATGAGTTCTGTTCCCAGTTCTCTTATGTCTATAATCATATCATTTATAGAGCCTATAAAAGCAATCATTTCTCCTACATGTTCATCTTCAAACTTAGGCCAAAGTATACCCGGTGTATCAAGAAGCTCTACAGTTTTATTAAGTCGTATCCATTGGTTTCCTTTTGTAACACCCGGTTTATTACCTGTTTTTGCACTGGCTTTACCTGAAATAGAATTTATAAGAGTAGATTTTTCCTACATTAGGTATGCCTGTAACCATAGCTCTAATAGGTCTATTTATTATCCCTCTTTTTCTATCTCTTTCTCTTTTGGCAGAACAAGCTTTTTCGACAAGTGCAAGTAGTTTTTTTACATCTGTTTTCTGTCTTGAATCCATAAGTAAACATTCATAGCCTAAAGAATTAAAATATTTTACCCAAGCTATATTTGTAAGTTCATCAGCCATATCAGCTTTATTTAATATAATTAGTCTGGCCTTGCCTGAGCCTAATTTATCTATATCAGGGTTTCTAGTAGATAAAGGAGCTCTTGCATCTGTCATTTCTATAATTAAATCTATAATTTTAATATCTTCGGACATAGCACGTTTTGCTTTGGTCATATGCCCCGGATACCATTGAATATTCATAAACCCTCCGTATAACAAAAAGCCGTACACAAAAGTATACGGCTTCTTTAGTTATTTTAGAATTATTTGATAATTTCTTTAACCTTAGCTGCTTTACCAACTCTATCACGAAGATAGTTAAGCTTAGCTCTTCTAACTTTACCTTTTCTGATAACTTCGATTTTATCAACAAATGGAGAATGTACAGGCCATGTTTTCTCAACTCCTATACCATTTGAGTTTTTTCTAACTGTGAAAGTTTCTCTAGCTCCACCATTTTGTCTTTTAAGAACTGTACCTTCGAAAATCTGAATTCTTTCTCTGTTACCTTCTTTAATCTTGTTATGTACTCTTACAGTATCACCTACGTTAAACTCAGGCATTTGCTCTTTAAGAGTAGCAGCTTCAATACTTCTAATTATCTCGTTCATTGTGTGAACCTCCTAATATTTAATTTGACATTCTTAAACTAAAAGCCAGAGGAATATCTCTTTTTTTCACAACGTTGCTATTTTTATCATAAAAGAATAGAAAAAAATCAAATATTATTTTTTTAGCTTATTTAAGAATTCGATTTCTTTTTTGCTAAACTCTACTTCTGTTAATAATTCGGTCTTCTTTCAAAGGTACGTTTAATAGATTCTTTTCTTTTCCATTCTTCTATATTTTTTATGGTGTCCTGAAAGTAAAATTTCAGGAACCTTTAAGCCCCTATATTCTTCCGGTCTGGTATATTGAGGATATTCTAATAAGTTATCTTCAAAGCTCTCAAAGTCTGCACTTTCTTTATTACTTAATACGCCATCTACCATACGACTTATACTATCTATCATCACCATGGCAGGTAATTCTCCTCCTGTAAGGACATAATCTCCTATAGATATAGGAATAGCATTTGTAAGTTCTAAGGCTCTTTCATCAACACCCTCGTAATGACCACAGAGTATTACCAGTTCTTCCTCTTTAGCTAATTCTTTAGCCATCTTTTGATTAAAAACTCTTCCTTGTGGACTTGTATATATAAGCTTAGGATTTTTACCTGATTTATGGCATATATTGTCGTAAGCATTACAAATAGGCTCACACTGCATGAGCATACCGGCGCCACCTCCATAAGGATAGTCGTCTACTCTTCTATGCTTATCTTGAGTATAATCTCTTATATTAACAGATTCTATGCTTATCAAATCTTTTGCTTTTGCTCTTCCTATAATACTGGTATTCATAACAAAATCTATCATATCAGGAAAAAGACTTAGTATATAAAATTTCATAAATATACTCCTAAATATCTAATAAAACCATCTAAAACATGAACTAATATATAATTATCTTCCAAATTAACATCAAGTATACAGTCTTTAATATATGGAAATAAAACTGGTTTATTAGTTTTTATCTAAAATAACTTCCATAACATGATTAGCTCCGGTTTCAAATACATCTTTTACAAAACCTAATTTGATTTTTATTTTTCATCTAGTACATCAAGTCCTATTAAATCACCTATATAATTCTCGTTAGACTTTAACTTAGGTAATTTATTTCTGTCTACATAGATAGAGTATTTTTCTATATTTCATAACTTCTTCAGGGCTGTTTATATTGGAAAAATTTACAAAGAAGCATATTTTTTTATTTTTTTCCTTGAAGTTTCCAGATCTGTAACTATTCTATGCTTTCCATCTTCTGAAACCAGCTTACATTCTTTTTATGTGTTTGAAATTATCTAAATCATCACTTGTAGGATAAACCTTTGCTTCTCCCTTTATACCATGAGCACTTGTAATTACTCCTAGTCTTAATTCTTCTAACATACAAACTCCTTTATATAAGATAAAAGGAAGTTTAGCATTTTAAACTTCCTCTAGGTACTATCTTATTTCAAATACTACTTTTTTATCATTGCCCTTTGCTGCTGCCTTGACAACATTTCTAATAGCTTTAGCTATCTTACCGGATTTACCAATAACTTTTCCCATATCCGTTTCATCAACGCTAAGCTCAAGCAAAATACCCTCTTCAGTTTCAGATTCTTTAACGATAACTAATTCAGGCTTATCCACCAAAGCTCTTGCAATGGTTTCAATTAACTCTTTCATATCTTACCTCAATAAATTAAAACTTAGTTAAGTCCGGCATTCTTTAAAAAGCTTAGCAACTCTATCAGTTGGTTGTGCACCTTGTGCAATCCATTTTTTAGCTAATTCTTCGTTGAATTTAATAACACTTGGCTCAACTGTTGGGTCATAGTAACCTACTTCTTCTATAAATCTACCATCTCTTGGTGATCTTGAATCAGCCACCACTATTCTATAGAAAGGTGCTTTCTTTTGTCCCATTCTTTTTAATCTCATTTTTACTGCCATCTTTTTACTCCTTTAAAATAAATTATTATATATTTAGTCTAAAAAGCACAAATGCTTTTTTTAAACATATTTAACTAAAATGGTAATTTAAACTTACTACCTAGTAGTTTACCAAGTCCACCCATCTTACCGGGATTAGACATTCCTGAGAATTGCTTCATCATCTTTTTCATTTGGTCGAATTGTTTAACTATTCTATTTACTTCACTTATATCTACTCCGGCACCTTTTGCAATACGATTTTTTCTGGATGGATTAAGTATATCCGGATTGGAGCGTTCACTCTTTGTCATACTAAGCACTATAGCTTCTACTCTAGACATCTGCTTATCATCTACTTCAGGCATATTAGCAGGTAATCCCATACCCGTAACATACTCATAATACTTGATAAACCACCCATTTTTTTTAGTTGTTGCATTTGATCTAAGAAATCATTAAAATCAAATTCAGCTTTTTTAATTTTTTTAGCCATTTCTTTTGATTTTTCAGAATCAATATCAAGTTCAGCCTTTTCAATAAGAGATAATATATCTCCCATACCTAAGATACGACTGGCCATGCGGTCAGGATAAAATTGTTCCAAATCGGAAAGTTTTTCACCCATACCGACATAAAATATAGGTTTTCCGGTAACAGCTTTTATTGAAAGTGCCGCACCACCTCTAGTATCTCCATCAAGTTTAGTAATGATAACACCGTTAATATTGAGCTTTTCATCAAAACTTGAAGCTACATTAACTGCGTCCTGTCCTGTCATAGCATCTACGACAAGTATTGTATAGTCAATAGATATATTAGCCTTGATTTCTTCTAATTCTTTCATCATATCTTCATCTATATGAAGTCTACCGGCTGTATCTATGATGATCAAATTATTATGCTGTTGCTTTGCTTCTTCTAAGGCCGCTTTAGCTATTTCCAGTGGTTTTGCTCCCGCTTTTTTTCAAATACGGAAACACCTTGTTTAACACCGTTTACTTTTAATTGTTCTATAGCCGCAGGTCTATAAATATCACAAGCAACTAATAAAGGATTATAACCTTTAGCTTTGAATTTTCCGGCTAATTTAGCGGCAGTTGTGGTCTTACCTGCACCTTGTAGTCCTACCATCATTATAATAGAAGTTTCAGAAGGTGATTTTAAGACTATTTCTGTCTTTTTTCAGAACCCATAAGCTTTACAAGCTCTTCATTTACTATTTTTTTATAACTTGTTGTCCCGGGGTAAGTGAATTAAGTACGTCCGTACCGACAGCTCTTTCTTGTATATCATTTATAAATTGTTTGACTATTTTTAAAGTTTACATCGGCTTCCAGTAGAGCCAACTTAACTTCTTTGAGAGCAGCTTTTACATCGGCCTCAGAGAGTCTGCCCTTACCTCTTAGATTTTTTTAAAAAAACATTTTTGTAGTTTTTTTCTGATAAACTTTCAAATGCCATATCTACTCCTATATATTTAAAAATCTCATCTGAAATATCTGCTATCTTAGATATTAAAGAGAAATCTTTAGCTTGTAAGCTCTTTTTCACTAAGCTCTTTAATTTTTACCAACAAGATTTTTTTGGTTTGTAGAAATTTCTTAACAAGACCCAATTTATTTTCATATGATAAAAAGTGTTTTTATCGCAACGTTTTTATCATATCGCTGACACTTTGTCTTGTTATTCCCTCATCTTTTGCAACTTCGCTTATGGAATAATCATTAAAAACTACTTCTTCATAGATACGTTTTTTTGCTTATCGCTAAGTAGTTCACCATAAAAAGTCATATAAAAGATCTTGTTCTAAAATATTGTCTATATTTTTTTCATTCAGTAAATACCTCTTCTATTTACCTTACTGTGATAATATACTAATCAATAGACTTTGTCAAGTGTTTTTTTGCTTGACAAAGTCTATTGATATTATGTTAATAATAATTATTCTTCCATCAAACTATGTGCGGTCTTACCTAAAAAAACTCTAAACTGGTCTTTTTGTATGCAAATTTCTGTGAAGCATATAAACTATAATAACCGGATAGTAAGAAACTAACTGCTACTGCCAAAACAGTTATATAAATATTATCCGTATGAAACAATTCTATAGCTAGAAAAATACTTGCGATAGGACAATTTGTTACACCTACAAAGAAAGCAACCAAGCTTGTACTCACAGCAACCTCTAAAGGTATACCCAACAACTTAGAAATGGTAAATCCAAGACTGGCACCTATGGCAAAAAGTAGGTACAATTTCTCCACCTTTAAGTCCTGCTGCTATTGCTAATGATGTAAGTATAATCTTTATTAAAAAAGCTACATTATTTAATTCACCTTTCATAGCAAGGTCAACAAGATTCATTCCTGCACCATTATATATGTCTGTACCCAGTATGGTGCAAGCTACAAAAAAATACAATGGAAGAAATAAAAAGCTCTTATATATGAGTTATGAATATATTTTGTATAAAAAAATCTGATATTATATGTATAGCTTTACAGAAAAAAATCTTGCAACTACAGCACTTATAGCAGCTAAGGCTATAATTAAAAAGAAAGTTCTAATATTCCAAGGCATTGTTTGAGTAACCGGAAATATTTCTGCTTTTAATCCAAGAAAGTTTGATAAACCGGCACCTACAAAAGCGGCAAACATACAAGGAACTAATGCTGACATATAAAGTATACCGACACTAAATATCTCTATACAAAATATAGCTGCGGTTATAGGCGTACCGAATAAACCCGAAAAACAAGCCGCCATACCGCACATAACTATCAGCTTCCTATCTTTTTCATTAGAATGTAATAGTTTTGCAAGAATACTACCTGTTCCGGCTCCTAATTGAAGAGCAGCCCCTTCTCTACCAACACTGGCTCCAACCAAATGTGATAGTGAAGACGAAATATACATAAGAGGAACTAACTTAGGAGATATATCTTCTCCTGTACTTATAGATTCGATTACCAGATTCGTTCCCCTTGCATTATAACTACCAAGTAACTTATAGAAGAAAACGATAAATATAGCTACAACAGGCACAAATATCTTGATAAGAGGATAAGTATGCCATACTTTTGTTACTTCTTTTATAGTCATTCCAAAAGCGAAACCTACAAAACCGGCAACAACCCCTATAATGCTGGCGAGTATAGACCATTTTATGAAATAATATAAGGTTTCATGCTTAAAAAGAGCGTCTAATTTTTCTTTCATAATCCCCCACCTTATTAATCTGTAAAAGTTCCTTTAAATTTTACCAATTTAGGTTTATAACCTTCTTTTTCCAATACCTCAACTATCTCATTTTTATGTTCTGTTCCAAAAGCTTCTAAAGTAATTCTAAGTTCTACCGCCGCATTTCTATTTATACTTACAAATTGATTATGCTCAAGTCTAATTACATTTCCTCTCAACTTGGCAAGCAAAGTTGAGATTTTAGCAAGCTCACCCGGTTTATCAGGTAATAAGGTAGATACAGTAAATATTCTATCTCTTTGTATAAGTCCGTGTTGTATTAGAGAAGCCATAGTAATAACATCCATATTACCACCACTAAGTATAGATACTATTTTTTTACCTTTTATATCAAGATGTTTCAAAGCCGCTACAGTTAGGAGACCTGAATTTTTCTACTATCATTTTTATGATTTTTCTACCATATCAAGGAAAGCGACTATAAGCTCATCATCACTTATAGTTATAATTTCATCTACATTCTTTTTGATGTATTCAAAAAAACTTTTTCACCTGCTCTTTTTTTACCGCTGTACCGTCTGCTATAGTATTAGCTGAATCCAAAGTTATAGGAGAACCGTTTTTCTATAGCAGCTTTCATACAAGCAGCATTCTCAGGTTCTACACCTATAATTTTAATATTTGGATGTAGCATTTTTGCTAGAGTTGAAACTCCACAACAAAGACCACCACCACCTATAGGAACTAAAATACAGTCAACAGTAGGTAATTCTTTGATTATTTCCATAGCTATACTACCCTGTCCTGTAGCCACCTCTAAATCATCAAATGGATGTACAAAAGTAGCTCCGGTTTCATTAGCTATTTCATAAGCCTTAGCTAGAGCTTCATCAAAAACATTACCCTCTAAAACAACTTCTGCTCCATGTGCTTTGGTTCTATTTACTTTGATAAGAGGTGTGGTTGTAGGCATAACTATAGTTGCTTTCGCTCCTGCAAGCTTAGCGGCATAAGCTAAGCCTTGTGCGTGATTACCTGCACTGGCTGTAATAAAACCTTTGGATTTTTCTTCCTCGCTGAGAGTTGAAATCTTATAATAGGCACCTCTAACCTTATAAGCACCTGTATACTGCATATTTTCAGGCTTTAAAAATACCTTATTTCCACATTTTTCGGAAAAAAATTCACTATATATAAGTTTTGTTTCGGTTGTTACTTCTTTAACAATTTCGCTTGCTTCTTCAAATTTTTCAAGTGATAAAGTGTCCATATACTACTCCTCTTTTGTACTTTCTTTTATATCAAATAAAGCATCTACAAATTCTTTTCGAATTGAATTTTTTTGTAAATCGTCTATTTTTTCTCCTACACCTACATATTTTTACAGGTATTCCCAGTTCTGCTTGTATAGCTACAGCTATTCCTCCCCTTGCCGTGCCATCAAGTTTGGTTAATATTATACCCGTAATATCTGTAGCTTCTTTAAATTGTCTAGCTTGTTCTAAGGCATTTTGACCTGTAGTACCATCTAAAACTACTAAGGTTTCTCTATATGCACCACTAAATTCTTTTTCTATAATCCTATCAATTTTTTTTAGCTCTTCCATAAGATTTTTTTCTTGTTATGAAGTCTACCTGCGGTATCACAAATAAGTACATCAACATTTCTTGCTTTTGCAGCTTGACAAGCATCAAATACTACAGCAGCCGGATCTGCGCCTTCATTCTGAGCAATAATATCAACATTAGCTCTCTTTGTCCATTCTTCAAGTTGCTCTATAGCGGCTGCTCTAAAAAGTATCAGCGGCTGCAACTAAAACCTTTTTACCTTTGTCTTTTAATATACTAGCTAATTTACCTACACTAGTGGTTTTTACCTACACCATTTACTCCTATAATTAAAACTACAGATTTATTTTTTTCAAAATCATATGCATTTTCTCCTAAATCCATACGATTTTTTTATGGTATCTATCAAAAATTTGTTTGCATTCTACAGGAGATTTTTATGTGTTCTTCTTTTTACTATAGTTTTTTTAAATTTTCTATGATATCAGTAGAAGCTCTAACTCCAATATCGCCCATAATAAGAGTTTCTTCTAATTCTTCGTAAAAATCATCATCTATGGCATTATATCCAAGAAAAAAACATTTTTCAAGTCCTGAAACTATAGTATCTCTAGTTTTATTAAGTCCTTCTACCAGTTTAGCAAAAAGCCCCTTTTCTTTTTCTTCCATATAACCTCCTAATTAGCTAATTTATCTTCTATAAGACTAACAGAAACAAGAGTTGACACTCCTTTTTTTCCTGCATAGTTATTCCATATAGTCTATCAGAATTTACCATAGTTCCTCTTCTATGTGTTATAACTATAAATTGAGTTCTATCACTTAATTTATGTAAATAATGTGCAAATCTATCCACATTAGAATCATCAAGTGCAGCTTCTATTTCATCTAAAAGTGCAAATGGTGATGGTTTTAGATTCTGTATTGCAAATAATAAAGAAATAGCTGTCAAAGCTTTTTCACCACCTGATAATTGCATCATATTTTGTAATTTTTTTACCCGGTGGTTGAGAGATAATACTTATACTTGCATCTAGAATATCAGCTTCGCTATCAAGCTCCAACTTACCGCTACCACCACCAAAGAGTTCAGAAAAAACTTTGTTAAATTCTTCGCTAATAAGTGCAAATTTTTCTTTGAATTGTTTTCGCATTCCTATATCCAACTCGGATATAATAGACATAAGCTGTTTAGTAGCTAAGATTATATCATCATATTGAGTTTTTTTAATTCCTCATATCTTTCGGATACATTCGCATATTCTTCAATCGAAGCGACATTTACATTTCCAAGACTTCTTATACCGGACTTTTTCTTGTCTATATCTTTTTTTAGTTCAGAAATATTCACTAAATCTTTATTAACAAAAGGCTTACAAGTGTTTAAGCTGAGTTCATATTCTGTCCACATATAAGAATTTAAAGAATTTCTCCTATCTTCCAATTTTTTTCTTTATTAGCTTGTAATCTGAATATATCTTTATCTAATAAAAGAAATTCTTTGTAATATCTCATCTTTCTTATCGAAAAGTTCTTTATGTTTATGTGATTTTTTTCTTCCTTATTAGCTATATGAATCTTTAAATTATTTTCTTTCTCTAATATATCTAATTTTTAAACTCTCTATATTTTTGGTTTATATTTTCTATACTCTTATTTTTTTAGTTCTATATTATCCTCAAAAATTTATATTTGAAATTAGAGATTTTTTTCTTGTTCTATCAAATTTGCTAATTCATTTTCTAATCTGAAAATATTAGATATATTATGCTCTAGGCGAGCTTTTTAAGCTTGCTATATTTAATTCTATATTTTTTTGTTTAGCTACAAATTCTTCATTTTTCTTTTTTTGTAGATTTTTCTAATTTAGAATCTAAATCTTTATTATATTCAGCCTTATTATCTGCAAGTTCGTTTAAAAGCTTTTAAGGAGTTTTTCTAAATCTGAATAAGATGATTTGTTTTTTTAAATACTTCCTTATCCAATACTTCAATCTCATTTAAAAGGGAATTTAAGTCGGTAGCATTTTTTTGATTTTTCTTTCTTCAAATATACTCAGACTATTGGTAATGGTATTGATATTCAAATTAGCTTTTAAGTTGTTCTTCTTTATAATTATTAAGAAGAAGTATATTTGTATTCATTTCAGCTTTTAAATTGCTTAAATCAGAACCAAGTTTTTCTAAGATTTTCTTATCTTTAGATATGCTAAGTTCTAAATCATCTATTTCTCTTTTTCTACCCAGAAGATTTGAATTATTCCTATAAGCACCACCACTAAGAGAACCGCCCGGTGACAATTGATCGCCTTCTAATGTTACAAGTCTATACTCATATTTATATTTTTTTGCAATAGCTATAGCATTATCAATATTATCAACTACTATTATTCTGGAAAGTAAATTACTTATAAGCTTTTTATAAATATCAGCAGTATCAACCAAATCACCGGCTATTCCTATAACACCTTTTTCACTTAAAATATTAGTATTCTTGATAGGGGCACCGGCTTCTATACTACTAAGAGGTAAAAAGGTAGCTCTACCAAGCTTATTGCTTTTTAAGGTATTCTATAAGAACTTTAGCTGTATCTTCATTATCGGTAACTACATTTTGTATTCTGGCACCTAAAGAAATTTCTATGGCAAGTTCATAATTTTTAGATACTTTGATTAAATCTGCAACAACTCCATGTATACCTTTATTTCTAGTCTTGCTTTCCATGACCTTTTTGATGGATAAACCATATCCGTCATATCTTTCAGCAAGATTTTTAAGAGTATCTAACTTTACTTTAGCTTGTTGATAAGTATTTTTTTAACTTTCTCAATATCTGAAACAAGCTGTTCTTCTTGAAAAATTATACTTTTTTTAAAAAGTTCTTCAATATTGTTAATTGTTAAACTTCTACTTTGCTCTTCTATTTTTTTATCTTTGAAAGTTTATTTTGTTCTTCCAAAATCCTATTCTTTAAACTTTCATCTTCAACTTGCATAGCAATTAATCTAGCATCTAACTCACTTTTTCTTATATTAAGTTGCTCTATTGTAGTTTTAGAACTTTCCAGTTTAGCTGCTAAGTCGGACTTAGTATTTAGATTTTTCCAATTTTTTTGTTTATTATAACTCGAAATATTTTTCTAATAAGAGTTTAATACTTTTTATCTATTTCAATTATTTTTATTATCTAAATCAATTTTTTTATACTCTCGTTATCTTCTAATCTTTTTGCTTAAATCTGTTTTTCTCATTTTGGGCTTCCAGTATATTGCTTTTTTTATTTGCTATTTCATTTATTATAGAATTTTTTTCTGGTGCTATAATGTTCAAGATTAACTCTATCCGTATTTATTTGTTCTTTTTAATACATCAATTTTACCATAAAAATCTTTTTAAGGAAATACTATTATCAGATATAGCATTTCTTAAATTAGTTATTAAATCTTCTAAGTTATTTATCTCGTTATCTATAATTTCAAAGTTTGAGTTTATTTCTATACTTTCTTTATTTGATATCTCTAAATCTTTACTAAGGATAGCTTCTTTTTTTGATATTTCTTCTAACTCATTACTTATATTATTTTCTTGTAAGATAAACATACTGGAATCTAAAACTCTAAGTTCATCTCTAAGCTTTAGATACTCTTTTGCAACTTCTGCTTGTTTTTTTAAAGGCCCTACTTGTTTTTCAAGTTCGGAAAGAATATCTGAAACACGAGTTAAATTAGCTTTTTCATTTTCCAGTTTTTTTATAGCTATACTCTTTCGTCTCTTAAATTTTGTAATACCTGCGGCTTCATCAAAAAGCTCTCTTCTTTCTTCAGGTCTACCACTAAGTATTTTTTCTACCTGTCCTTGACCGATAATAGAATATCCATCCTTTCCTATACCTGTATCATAGAAAAGTTCATTTATATCTTTTAATCTTACAGAGGAACCATTTATCATATATTCGCTTTCACCTGAGCGAAAAAGTCGTCTAGATACTGTAACTTCATCAAAATCTATATTTAGAGCATGATCCGAGTTATCTAAAGTGATAGCGACAAAAGCATATCCTTGGGGTTTTCTAAGCTTTGTACCTGCAAATATTACATCTTGCATATTTCCACCACGCAAGCTTTTTGCACTCTGCTCACCAAGAACCCAACGAACAGCATCACTAACATTACTTTTTCCGGAACCGTTAGGACCAACTATACCGGTAATACCTTGATGAAAATCAAAAATTATTTTATTGGCAAATGATTTAAAACCTTGTACTTCTATTTTTTTAAATACATATTACTCTATACTTTCCCTAGTTTTTTTAAAGCTAAAAAGAGCCGCTTCAGCCTCGGCATTTTTTTACTACTTCCTTTTGCTTCTCCAAAAATCTTCTCCATTTATTAAGACTTTAACTAAAAATTCTTTATTATGATCAGGTCCACTTTCACTAAGCAAAATATATTCCGGAGATATATTATATAATTTTTTTGAGTTTCTTCTTGTAGGGTAGTTTTGCTATCATAAAAGAATTGCTTATGTTCTATATCACTGAGTATATGTTTTTAAAATAAACTCTTTTGCATTAGCAAAAACCACCATCCAAATATATGGCACCTATTATGGCTTCAAGTGCATCACTAAGCAGACTTGCTCTACGTCTACCACCGGTGGCATTTTCACCTTTTCCAAGTAGTAAGTATGAACCTAAATTAAGAGTGTTAGCTATATAACAAAGTGCCGGTTCACAAACAAATTTTTGCTCTAAGTTTAGTTAAATCACCTTCAGGTTTTTCTTTATATTTTTTTCAAAAAAATACTCGCTACTTATAAGTTCAAGTACGGCATCACCTAGAAATTCAAGTCTTTCATTTGAGCCTAATTTACCTAATTTTTTTCATTAGCATAGCTGGAATGTGAAAGTGCGTGCCTAAGTAGCTTCTCATTAGTAAATTTATATGAGATTGCCATCTCTAAATTTTTTTAAATTACTCATCCTTTTTACCCTTTATCTCATAAAAGGTGCAACAAAGTATAACTTTGTAGCACCTTAGTAAAAATTAATTTATAGCTACCTTTATTTGCTCAAGAGCATCGCCCACAGTAGTTATTTTTTTCGGCTATATCTTGAGGTATTTCAATATCAAATTCTTCTTCTATTCCCATTATTATTTGGAATATATCCAAAGAATCAGCTCCTAAATCATCTATGAAAGTTGAATCCTGTCTTATCTCATCAACATCTATATTTAATACCTCTGCTATAATTCCTTGTAACTTTTCAAATTCCATTTTTTTAATTTCCTCCTAAATTATCATTTAAACTATCTTTTATTAAATTATTAATATCTGCTTGTGTAAAACTTATACATTGCAGAATTGCGTTGCAAATTTCGTTTTCTTTTTGAGCTGCCATGTGCTTTTTACAACTAGACCTTTTAAACCTAAAAAGGGAGCACCGCCATATTCACCGGCATCGAAACTTTTTTTAACATTTTTTAAGCTTGATTTAACTAATAAAGCACCTATTTTAGTAATAAAGTTACTCGTTAAAGCATCTTTTATTTTTAGCAAATAAAGTCTGACCAACACCTTCATATAACTTTAATATAATATTTCCTGTGAATGCTTCACAAACTATAACATCAGCATAACCTTTTTGGAATATCTCTCGCTTCTATACTTCCAATAAAATTAATGTCTTTTAACTCTTTTAAAAGAGGAAAAGTTTCCTTAACCAAAGCATTTCCTTTTTCTTCTTCGGCTCCTATATTAACTATAGCTACACGTGGATTTTTAACGCCCACTATTTTTTCCATATAGAGAGAACCCATTTTAGCAAATTGAACAAGATGAGAAGATCTTGCATCTACATTTGCACCACAATCTATAAGTAAAGAAACTCCTTTAGAAGTAGGAATCAAGGGAGCAAGGGGTGCTCTTTCTACACCCTTAGCTTTTCCAACTAAAACTTGTCCACCAACTAAAACGGCACCTGTACTTCCGGCAGAAACGAAAGCATCAGCTTCTCCCTTTTTTACTAGTGAAAGCCCTACCACTATAGATGAATCTTTTTTCGTTCTTATAGCAGCTACAGGCGGTTCAGACATTTCAATAACTTCACCGGTATGAATTAACTCTAATCGTGAATTATCATAAGTTTTATCTTTTAAAAATTTTTTTAATGCTATCTGTATCTCCGATAAGCTTTATAAATACGTCTTTATTAAGTTCTAAGGCTTTCAAAGCTCCTAGTACAGTGGCATTTGGAGCATTATCTCCACCCATTGCATCTAATACAATCTTAACCATAAATACCTCTTATATAATATTTCTGCTTTAGTTTAAACTATAAAAAAATATAAATTTCAATACTTTGATAGTGATTTTTTTAAAATACATAAAATAAAAGAAGCTTCTCTCTTAGAGAAACTCCTTTTATCTTAATATGCAAAATCTTAGTCAACTGATACGATTTCACGCTTATTATATGAGCCACAAGCTTTGCAAACTCTATGAGGCATCATTAACTCACCACATTTAGAGCATTTTACAAGAGTAGAAGCTTCCATTTTCCAGTTAGCTCTTCTCTTATCTCTTCTTCCACGAGAAGTTTTATTCTTTGGACAAATTGACATGAAAACACCTCCTTACGTCCATAACCTAGATTAGTATACATAGATGTATATGTTTTGTCAACAAAAAAATCTATATAAAGTATAATTATAAGTATTAGCCAACCAATCTTTTTTTGTTTCTCTAGCTATAGCTAATTCTTCATTTGTAGGTAAAAGCATAAGTTTAACTGTAGAATCAGGAGTTGAAAATACTTGTTTTTGACCTCTGACATTATTTGCTTCTTCGTCAACTTTAACTCCCATATAAGAAAATGCTTCTGATACTATCTTTCTTGTATCTTTATCATTTTCTCCTACACCGCCGGTAAAAGCAAATGGCATCTACTCCACCCATAGCAGCTGCGTAAGCACCTACATATTTGATAACTCTATATCTAAATGCTTCGAGTGCAACTTTAGCTAAGTGATTTCCTTCTTCTGCCGCTTTTTCAATATCTCTAAAGTCAGAAGAAATACCATTAGTCATACCTAAAACGCCTGATTTCTTATTTAATATATTAAGAACTTCATTTACATCCTTGCCTTCTTTATTGCAAATGTATTGAACCACAGCAGGATCTATATCTCCTGAACGTGTTCCCATAATAAGTCCTTCAAGTGGTGTAAAGCCCATAGAAGAATCTACACATTTACCACCTACAGAAGCTGAAATACTGGCACCATTTCCTAAGTGGCAAACAATAACTTTAGCATTTTCAGGATTTAAATTACCAAATTTAATAGCCTCACCTGAAACGAACATATGGCTTGTGCCATGGAAACCATATCTACGAACAGCATACTTTTCAAGATATTCATGAGGAATAGCATAAGTATAGGCTTTTTCAGGCATAGACATACCAAAAGCTGTATCAAATACCGCTACATTTGGAACACCGGGGATAGCTTCTTCAACTGCTTCTATACCCATAAGGTTAGCCGGATTATGTAGAGGTCCAAGATCAAAGCATTCTTTAATAACTTTTTTTACATCTTCTGTTATTATAACAGAATCAGAATATTTCATACCCGCGTGTAATACTCTATGTCCTACAGCAACAATTTCATCAATACTACTAATAACTCCATGCTCTTTATCTGTTAAAGCATCAAGAACAAGTTTGATTGCAGCTGTATGATTTGGCATAGGTGATTCTATTATATATTTGTCTTTACCTATAGTTTGATGTGTTAGTTTAGAACCATCGATGTAAATACGCTCACACAAACCTTTCGCCAATAATTGCTCATTTTCCATATCTATAAGTTGATATTTGAGCGATGAACTACCGCAATTAATAACTAAAATTTTTCATTATTAGTTATCCTCCCTTTATATTTTTATATTTAAAATTATTTTTATTAATTTGCTACGCATTGCACAGCTGTAATAGCTACTACTCCTACTATATCTTGCCATGAACAACCTCTTGAGAGATCATTAACAGGACTGGCTATACCTTGGCACATAGGTCCATAAGCATCAGCTTTTGCAAGTCTTTGAACTAATTTATAGCCTATATTACCTGCATCTAAATCAGGGAATACAAGAACATTAGCCTTACCTGCAACCGGTGAAGTAGGTGCTTTAGATGCTCCTATTTCAGGTACTATAGCTGCATCTAATTGCAATTCTCCATCTAATGCAAGATTTGGAGCTAATCCCTTAGCAATGAGTGTAGCTTCTACTACTTTATCTACATCAGCGTGCTTTGCACTTCCTTTAGATGAATGGCTAAGCATAGCAACTCTTGGTTCTTCTCCTACTAATAATCTAAAGCTTTCTGCAGAAGAAATAGCTATAGAAGCTAATTTTTCAGGGTCCGGATTTTGTTCAAGTCCGCAATCGGCAAAAACAAAAGTGCCATTCTCACCATATTCACAATTTGGAACTTCCATTAAAAAGAATGCTGAAACTAATTTTTGTACCCGGTTTTGTTTTTTTATAATTTGTAAACTAGGTCTTAAAGTATCAGCTGTTGAATGACAGGCACCACTAACCATACCGTCAGCGTCTCCGTTTTTTTAATCATAAGACAAGCATAATAAGCGTAATCATTAAGAATTATTTTTCTGGCTTCTTCATGTGTTAAACCTTTAGATTTTCTAAGTTCTACAAATAAATCTTCGTAAACTTGTGTTTTTTCATAAGTATGTGGATTAATAATTGTAGCTTTAGATATATCAAGTCCTTCTGAGTTTTTAGCAACTTCTTCAGGTGTTCCGATGATAATAAGATTAGCTAACCCTTCTTTTAAAATTTGTTCGGCGGCAAGAAATGTTCTTCTATCCATAGATTCAGGTAAAACTATAGTTTTATTAGCCACTTTAGCTCTTGCCTTTATACTATCCATTACTCCCATGGTAATGCTCCTTTCAAAATACTCTTTTGTCAAATCAATAATGATGACATATTGACTTAATTATAGTATATTTACTATATAAAAATACAAGTAATTTTTTTGGATTATTGTATTTTTTTACAAATTTTATCATATAGAAAGGTATAAAAAAATTGAAAAAGATACTAGGAATAATAGCAGAATATAATCCTTTTTCATTTGGGACATAAGTATCAAATTGAAAAAAAGCTAAAAAAATTTCCGGTGCTGATTATATAATTTGCTTAATAAGTGGAGCTTTTGTACAAAGAGGCGAGCCGGCGATATTTTCTTCTTTGGATAGAGCGAAAATGGCATTGGAAAATGGCATTAATGCAGTCTTTGAAATGCCTACATATTTTTTTCTACATCCAGTGCTGAAAGCTTTGCTTTTTTTATGGAGTGGACTTTTTTTCTCAAAAATTAGGAGTGGATTATTTATCTTTTTGGTGCTGAAAGTGCTACAAGAGATGATTTAGCTTTTAATTGTAGATATTTTTAGATAAAGAAAAGTACGGATTTTAAGTTTACTTTTAGCAGGTGAATTAAAAAAAGGTATGTCTTATCCTAAGGCTCGTGAAGAAGCTATTTTTAAAAAGAAATTAATAAATATAAATTATATAATAAAGCTGATTATAAAAAAACTTCTGGATAGTCCTAATAATATATTGGCTATAGAATATATGAAAGCCATAAAGAAAAATAAAGTCAAATCTTGAACCTTTAATAATAAAAAAAGAACTAGTGATAATTATAATAAATATGATATAGAAGAAAAATAATTTCGCTTCTGCTACTGCTATAAGAAAAAGAATAATAGAGGCTTATCAAACTGAGTCTAATTATGAGAATATAAAAGATTTTTGTTCCAAACTCTGTTTTTTTCTGATATTTTAAATTTGAAACCTCTGTCAAATAATGATATTTTTACCTTATATAAATCTTGAACTTGAAAAGTATTCATATAAAAATGAAGATTTAAGTGTTTTTTTCTAGACATTAATAAAGAGCTAAGCAATAGAATCATAAATACTTTTTTTGGGAGCTTTGTCTTATGAGGATTTTATTAATATATTAAAAATCTAAGCAGTATACATATACCAGACTTTCCAGATCTCTTAGTCATATTTTTACTCGATATAAAAAGATAAGTTTGATATTTTTAAATAAAAAAAGGAGCTACTTATGCTAAGTTACTAGGTTTTAATAAAAAAAGATGGCGAACTTCTTAGTATATTAAAAAGAAAAAAAGTAAGATTCCTATAATTACTAAAGAAAAAGATGCAAAAAGACTAGAAGAACTTAGTTACAATTTATATAAACATAATGAGTTTAATAACAAAATTTATAATGATATTTATTACTATAAATATAAAGAAGATATTAAAAAAAGCTTAAAAATAATCTTTTTATACTTGAATAATTGACTTTAAATATTCTTATGATAAACTTGAACGATATAAGATTTTCTTATATGAATATATTATAAAGGAGATTATTATGGGAATAAATTTAGATACTAGTATACCTGTTTTTTTACTGTATTCATTCAAGGTTTACTTAGTTTTTTTCTCACCTTGTGTATTACCTCTTCTACCACTTTATATAAGTTATTTTTTTCAGGTGGTGCCAGTAAGATAGATGAAAATGGAAATATTATATATCCTAAGGGAAAAAAATATTTTTTTAAATACAATATTTTTTTGTTCTAGGTATTAGCCTGACTTTCTTTATTCTAGGTTTTTAGTTTTACTGCTTTTTGGAAGATTTTTTTAAATTCACATCAATTAATGTTTGCTAGAGTTAGCGGTATAATTATGATACTTTTTTTGGTCTTTATCAATTTGGACTTTTCGGTAAAGATAAAACTTTAGAAAAAGAAAAGAAGACTTAATTTGGATTTTTTTCAAAATTCGGAACAGGTATTTTTGAGTGCTTTTTATTTTTAGGTTTTTACCTTTTAGTTTTTTTCTTGGACTCCTTGTATAGGTCCTATTATGAGTAGTGTTTTACTTATGGCAAGTTCTTCTGCTACTATTTTTAAAAATCTATACTACTTATAGGAGTATATGTATTAGGCTTTATTATACCATTTTTTTATTAACAGGTTTATTTACAGCAAGTATATTAAGTTTCTTTAAGAAGCATCAAAATATTGTTAAATATACGGTAAAAAAATAGGTGCTATATTACTGATTTTAATGGGAATTATGACTGCTACAGGTTTTATGAATGGAATTAGCTCATATTTATCAAAGTTTGCACCTGTAGGTCAATCTTATGATAATACTTCTTCTGATAAAGCAGAAAATAAAAGCGAAGAAAAGGCTAATGAAAATGCTGAAACAAAAAGAAACTAATAAAAAGCACTGAGAATGACAAGGAAGAAACCAAACAATTAAGCCCTGCAATAGACTTTACTTTGGTAGATCAAAATGGAAATACTCATAAGTTAAGCGACTATAAAGGAAAAACTGTATTTCTTAATTTTTGGGCTACTTGGTGTCCACCTTGTAGAGCTGAAATGCCGGATATACAAAAAATGTATGAGGACTATGGTAAAAATACTAAGGATTTAATAGTTTTAGGTGTTGCCGGAACTAATGTAGGTAATGAAACAGATGCTAAAGGTGTATCTGAATTTCTAAGCCAAAAATTCATATTCATATCCTGTTGTAATGGATGAAGGCGGTAGTCTTGCAAGTAAATATGGAGTAAGAGCTTTCCCTACTACTTTCATGATAAATGCCGATGGTAATGTTTTTGGATATGTAACAGGTTCTTTAAATGCTCATGCACTTGAAAGTATTGTTAAACAAACTATGGATAGTACAAAATAATATTACAAAAAGGATTGTCTAATATGTGACATATACCCTCTTTACTGAAGATCCGGTAAGGAGGGTATTTTTTTATGCGTTATAGTTATGAATTCAAGAGAAACTACAATGGAAGAGATTGGTGGATGTGCTAGGACCGGATTAATCGATAAACGTCCAAAGGAAAAATATCATTCTTACAAGGGTGAAGTTGGTAAGATTGTTGATAATGTTATTATTTTGAGAAAGAGTATCTTTTTTTTGAAGAATTAGCAAAAGCTATTGAAGAATATATATATTATTATAATAACAAAAGAATTCAGGCAAAACAAAATGGATGCCACCTATTCAATTCAGGATAGCATCCATGCGTTCAGCTTAATTAATAAGAGTGTGTCCGGAATTTTGGGTACATATCATACATATAAATATCTAGACTGTAAGATGCTTTTGGAAAAAATTAATTCCTTCACTCTTTTTCTTAGCCATTAAAATCCTAACTTTTCAAGTAGCTTAATTACTTCAGTACTCTTTAATACTTTCCCCATTGAAGCAACTGTTTCATTCACAACAATGGCAGGCGTACTCATAATACCGTAAACCATAACCTTTTCCATATCTGTGATATATTCTACTTCAATTCCTAACCCTAGTTCTTCAGTGGCCTTTTTAACATTTTCATACTGATCATGACAGCTTTTACACCCGGCACCCAGCACCTTAATGCTTGTAACCTTATTATCTCCACCACAACAGTTTTCTACTTGTTGACCGCTACAGCAACATGATGATGCTTCATAAGTAGCTACTTCTCCATTGCAGGCACAAGCCGGCTCTACCTTAACTTCTTCTTTTTTCTTTCCTAATCCAAATAATGACATAATCTTTTCCTCCTGTTAAATAAGTAAATATTGAAATGCATTAAATGCATAACCAACAATAATAATTCCTACGGTACAGATTCCAATGAACAGACCTAAAAGTTTTTGATTTTATTGCCTTTTTTTAACATAATCACGGATGGAAGAGACAGTGTGGTTACTCCCATCATAAATGACAATACAACCCCCAACCTTGCACCTTTAGCAAGCAGTGCTTCTGCAATAGGAATACATCCAAAGATATCTGCATACATCGGAACCCCTGCAATTGTGGAAATAATGACACCAAATGGATTACCGGTACCAAGAAATCTCACTATAATATCTTCCGGTATCCAGTTATGAATAAAGGCTCCTATTCCAACACCAACAAGAATATATGGGAAGACTTTTTTTAATGTTTCAATAACCTGCTCCCACGCATATTTTATTCTGTCTTTAACCGTTAGTTCTTCCTGTGGAATATCGATTTGCTTTGCATTTCGTATAAATTCTTCTACCTGATCTTCAAGGTGAAGTTTTTCGATAAATGTTCCACCTGCAACTGCAATGACAAGACCGAGTAACACATAAACCACTGCCACTTTAGTTCCAAAAATACTCATCAATAGTACCAGAGAACCAAGGTCTACCATTGGAGATGAAATAAGGAAACTAAATGTAACTCCTAATGGTAATCCGGCACTTGTAAATCCAATAAAAAGAGGAATGGAAGAACAAGAACAAAAGGGTGTAACTGTTCCTAGTAATGCCGCTAAGATGTTTGCACCAATTCCGTGAAATCTTCCAAGTATCCTCTTAGTTCTTTCTGGTGGAAAGAAACTCTGGATATAACTAATGATAAAAATTAGCATACAAAGCAAGAAAATAATTTTTTTATCACATCATAGATAAAAAAATTGAACACTGCCTCCAATCTTCCCGGATGTATCAAGACCAATAGAGTATAAGAACTTTCCAATCAATGAACTAAGCCATTTCATTCCTAAAATTTGATCTTGTATGAATATCCAAAGCGTACTCAAAAATTGCATATTTAACCTCCTAATAGTTTTATAGTTTTGCATATATCAATGTATTCGTTTAAGAGAAAGGCAACCTTACTTGATTGCCTAATATATATTATTCACACTTGTCGCAGTTGCATTCACCATTTGAATCAGTGGTTTCAAGATAATGAGAAAACATATCCTTAAAACGATTTTTCCCTTCCACTGAAATTGAGTAGTGCATCCATCTCCCATCTTTTCTAGAATCGACAAGTCCACAGTCGCAAAGCAATTTCATATGATGAGAAAGAGACGATTGGGTAATAGATAACACTTCAAGTATAATGCAGGCACATTTTTCTCCATGATGCAAACATTCCAAAATACGAAGTCTGTTTTCATCTGCCAAAGCCTTAATCATACGAACATCTTCTTTATAACTCATAGTATCCACTCCCTCTTATAAATTTATACTTATTATGCCAAATACATTTATACTTGTCAATATATCGAACTATAAATTTTCTATAAATGATAAACACACACTGCATTGCTGCAACGTGCCCTTATCGTATTCCGTGTTCAATTATCTCTTAAGTTCAATCGTCGTACCGGATTTGAATTTAAAATAAAGCTTGTCATTAAAGACTATAATCTTATCAATGAGTATTCTTATAACCCGTTCATCGTATTCAGTCACTCGGCTTGACTGTGTCTGTAGGAACTGTCGCATCTCTTCGATTCACTTTTTTTAATATTTCCTGCTCGGTATCCTTGGTTACAACTGCTGTATTTTTTTCCCTTAAATCATCAATCTCATTTGCAATAATATCGTACTCAGTTTTTCTTATTTACACAAAGCACCAGCTTTTTTCCTGTATTTTTTTACCGTCCTTTGTCCCTTTTTAATTCGGCTGGCACATCTCCATTTGTGAGATACAAAGAAGAATGTCAAAATTGGAATTGATAAATGTCATTTTTTTCTTAGCATAAAATGAAATACTTTTTGTTATAAAAAAATTACTTTTTTTAAAGATACTTTAAAAAGCCTTTAAAGGACTTATAAAATAAAAATAATGGGGCTTTCGCCCCCTATTTTACTAATTCATATTTTTCCTAAATCCGATTCTTTAGTATCCCATTTTTTTATAAACTCCATCTTTATCTATCCAGTAATACTTACCTGTTATCTTATTTTCTACATAGCAGTATCTAGCCATTATTCCGTTTTATCTAAATAATAATTTTTTTCTATACTTCTATTATGCTTGAATTTCCTTCTTTTTTTGCAACTTCAATATTAAAAATCTTTAGATTTATATTTATGTTTTTGCAATATCTATCTCACATTTTACAGTTTCAAGGGCTATATCAGGATAATTATTCTCACCGGATAAATGACCCAAGAATATATGTTTTTAAATTATCATGTAAGATAGAACATATCAATTTACCACTATTTTTCATTTGATAGATGACCATAATCGCCTAAAAATACGCCTTTTTAAGTTCGTAAGGATAAGTGCCAAGTTCAAGCATACGTACATCATGATTTGCTTCAATTAACAAAGCATCTAAATTTGATAAATTCTTAATAGTATAGTCATCATAAGAACCTATGTCTGTAGCAACTGCTACTCTTTTAGAGGAACTTGCAAATCTATAGCCAAAAGTTTGTCTTGCATCATGATTTATATTAAAAGGATATTTTTTTAAATCATTAATAATATATTCTTTATTCGCTTCTATAAGGTTTATTAAAGCATTATCATAATCCCCCAGACTTTTACATTCAAGTATACCTTCCTTAGTTCCTAGACTTGTATATACGGGAATATTATATTTTTCGTAATAGTACACCTAATGCTTTTTATATGATCTATATGCTCATGTGTTACAAATATAGCACTCAAGTCTTTTTATATCAATATCAGCATTTTTTTAAGCCCTCAACTATCTTTTTTTGTACTTATTCCGCATCAACCAATATATGTGTATTATTATCACCTACATAAGTGCAATTTCCACTACTTCCACTGGCTATACTAAACATTTTTCATTTTCTATCTTCTCCAAAAATAAAATCTATTTCTTTTTCTAAATCTTCTATTGTAGTATTATTATATATAGTAAAAATCACAAAAAGATGCAAATGCTTTTTTTATCAAGCTGACTTTTTTTATAATATTATCTATTTTTTTCATCACTATAATTTCTGGAAGATTTTAAGCGGGCTTTACGAACTACATCATCTACATCTATGAATATTTTATAATCATAAATATTTTTCATCTTCGTTAGGTAATATAGCCGCTTCTATAGCTATATTTTTCTCCATTTTCCATAGCTTGTTTTTATTTTTAGTTTTGATATAATCCCATACCGGAGGATGTAATAAGGAATCTACAAAGTTTCTAGCCTTGGCACTATTAAAAAAATAATTTTTTTGCTAAATTCTCTCGTATCAAATTACCTTTTTCATCTAATATATCTTTACCAAATTCATCTTCTAAGGTTTTAAGTAAATATTCATTTTTTTCTCGTACAAATTATGGGCTATCTTATCAGCTTCAAACACAACAAAACCTTTAGATTTCAAAATGTCCAGTAAAACAGATTTACCGGAACCTACACCTGCAAATATACCTAAAACCATTCTACTCCTTTGCACTAAGCCAAGTTTTACCTATATGAGCATCTACTTCCAAACTAACTTCCAGTTTGACAGCAGTTTTCATACTATCTTCTACTAAAAGTCTTACAGCTTCTCTATCTTTATCTGCAACTTCAACTAAAAGCTCATCGTGTACCTGTAAAACTATTCTTGCATCATAATCAGACTCTTCTAAAGCTTTATCTACTTTTAGCATAGCAAGTTTCATTATATCTGCAGCACTACCTTGTATAGGTGAATTCATGGCTATTCTGTCTCCAAAAGCTCTTTGCATAAAATTAGAACTTTTTATTTCAGGAATAGGTCGTATACGACCATATAGAGTTTTTACGCAACCTTTTTCTTTAGCATCTTTAACTTGTCTATCTAAAAACTCTTTTACTTTAGGATAAGTTTTAAAGTAATTATTTATATAGTCTTTAGCTTCATTTCTGGATATACTTAAATCTTCTGATAGTCCAAAAGCTGATATACCGTAAACAACTCCAAAGTTTACTGCTTTTGCATTTCGTCTTAAATTTGGTGTAACTTTATCTAAAGGGACACCGAAAACTTGTGAAGCTGTAATGGCATGTATATCTTTTCCTGATTTATAGCTTTCTATAAGTTTTTTTCATCTTCCGCCATGGAAGCTAAAACTCTAAGTTCTATCTGAGAATAGTCTGCATCAACAAAGCTATATCCTTTATTTGGGACAAAAAAACATCTCTTATCTTAGAACCTAAACTGGTTCTTATAGGAATATTTTGTAAATTAGGGTTCTGTACTTGATATACGACCTGTGGCTGTTACAGTTTGATTAAATGTTCCATGTATTCTACCGTCGCTTTCTATATAAGAACTAAGGCCTTGTGCATAAGTAGAATTTAATTTTTGTTAATTGCCTATATTCCAAAAATTTTATTAACTAAAGGATACTCAGGTGCTAATTTTTTTCTAAAAACATCTGCAGCAGTAGAGTAACCTGTTTTTTTATTTTCTTGCCACCTTTTTAAACCTAATTTTTTTCAAATAATACTTCTCCCAGTTGTTTAGGTGAATTTATATTAAATTGTTCACCTGTTTCTTGATAAATTTCTTTCTCTATCTTATCTATGCCGGCAAGAAGTTCAAGGCTATATTCATGTAGACGGTTTGCATCTATACCTATACCGTTTTTTTCCATTTTTAGCAAGAGAAAATACCAAAGGCATTTCTATATTTATATATAAATCATACATAGAAAAATTCTTTTTAACTTAGATAAAATAATATCTTTAGACTTAAATAAAAATAAGGCTGCGTTTTGCAAAAATATTCTAAAATATCGGTATTATTTGCTTTTTATTTCTGTTGCAAAAATCTTTTTTTGCCAGTATATCTTCTTTTGTAGGAATACTTAAATCTATAAAATCTCTTGCTATATCTTCTGAATTATAGCTATCCTTTAGAGGATTTATCAGATAAGCGGCTATTCCTAAATCATATAAATTATTCTTATATGAAGTTTTTGGTAAGCTTTTACTAAAGTCTTTAAATCTAAAGTAAATAAACTTATATTTTTTTATCAAGTAAAAGTTTTTACTAACTCTAAATTCTCACTATCATTAAGACTAATAATAAAGGCTTTATCACTTGATAAACTTAGAGAAAGCTTTTTATATTTTTTTAGTGTCATTGGTGAAAGGAGCTTTAGTGGATATATATATATAATCTAAGGCTATATTTGTTTCTTCTTTTATACTATCAACTATAGAAAAGGCTATATTTTTTTATCTGCAATATACTCATATTCAAATTCTAAGTCTGTTTTTTTATATCATTTAAATCAAAAACGTTTTTAATAAAGATTTAAATTCCAAATTATTTATAAGTTCGAAGCTATCCTTATTTTTCCATATCCTTAATAAGCATTTCATCTAAACTTAATTCTAGTGGAACATCTATTTTTTTATAGTGGCTAAAAAAACTTAGAAAAAAACTGCCATGTCATAATGTTCTTTAAGTGCCTTAGCAGCTCTAGGAGGTTTTATATTATCTACATCTTTATAGGCACTTTCTATAGAATGATATTCTTTTTATAATATTTGTTGCTGTTTTTTTCACCTATACTTGGAACACCCGGTATATTATCGGAGGCATCTCCCATAAGTGCCTTAAGATCTATAAATTCTAGAGGAGTAACCCCGTACTCTTCTTTGACATTAGTTGGATAATAATCTTTTATAATAGTTTGTCCCTTACTACTTTTAGGGATGCGAATTTTTATATGTGTATCTGAAAGTTGTAATAAATCTCTATCTCCTGAAACTATGGAAACTTCTAAAGTTTCATTTGCAAAGCGCTTTGCAATAGTTCCGAGTATATCATCTGCTTCAAAGCCTTCTTTAGTAAGTATAGGAATATTCATACTTGCAAGAACTTCCTTTATAAGGGGTACCTGTTCTCTTAACTCCTCAGGCATTGATTTTCTGGTACCTTTATATTCTTCATATTCCAGATGTCTAAAAGTCGGAGCAGATAGATCAAAAGCTACAGCAAGATAATTTGCTTTTTTTCTTCATCTAATATTTTTAAACATAATATTTAAAAAAACCATAGACAGCATTTGTATATTGTCCTTTAGAATTTGTGAGTACCGGTAAGCCGTAAAAGGCTCTATTTAAAATAGAATGGCCATCTATTAATACTAATTTATTCACTAAAAATATCCTCCTTGCCACCAAATACGTATTTGTAATAAAATGGCTAAAAGTAGTTCCTATTACCAATAAAGTATTCAAGGCATAATAAAAAAATTTTTAGTAAGCCTTAGCCTACTAACAAACATATTTTGATGCTTTAATCTTATTTGATAGAGATTTCTCTATATCAAAAATTTTTATCACTATAATCAGAATTTAAACCATGTTCTATGATATAATATATTTCAAGTTCTTCTCTGCAAGTTTTACAGGTCTGTATATGTTCTAAAAAAATCTTCTATATCATTATTATTAAGTTCATTTCTTATATAGGGAATAATCATATTTTTGAATTTGTTTACAATCCATTTTCTTCCGCCTTTTATATAAAAATATTATATAATTTACTGTATATTTTTTTCCTATAGTTATTATATTTCATTTTACTTCTATTTTTCAACTTAGTATAAAAATCAATGCTTCAACAAATTTTTCTTGTGTACATAGTTTTTAAAGACCACAAAAATATAGTATTTGCTTGAAAAACTATTTATTTATAGTTTATAATATCTTATGAAAAAAATTACACGAAAGGTTATAAATATGTTTAATAAAAAAATACTATTAGTTTTTAGCCGTTGCAAGTATATTTTTTTCTCCACTATAAACTTATCATTTCCTTCTTTTGCAGGAAATGTTGTAAAATATAATAAACTTGCAACTAAAGCTCAGACAAGTGAAACAAGTACAACTGAAGCTCAGACAGCTACAGAAGAAAAAAGTGTCATTCCTACCAGTGTACCACAAGGAGAATTTCCCGCTGAACTTAACATAGATGATGTTGTAGCAAATGCCGGTTTACTTGAGTTAGGAGAAAATAATATTCCTCCGGATCCTATCTTAAATTCTACACCTTGGATACATTATAGATTTACTAATACAGCTAATGTACCTATATTGACAACTGAGAGTTTAAATCAAACTTATTTATATGATAAAAATGGCTTTTCAAGACTTTTCTTAAGTCATAATAGTGCTACTCCTATGGATAGATACTATTTTAGAACTTATACCGGAAACTCCGGTTGGACACCTTGGACCATTTCAAACGAAATCTCTCCTAGTGGGGAAGATAAGGTTCAAGCGATACAGATAAGAGCTAAAGGTTATGTTACAAAAAGAGCCGATATATACTACAAAGTAGTTTTAAATGACGGCACTGTTCTTGGTTGGGCTAAGAATGGTCAGACTGTTGGTAATATAGGTGGAGACAGATATATAGTTGCTCTAAAAATATCTTTATGGAATAAAGATGTTCCTTTTACTGCAGCCACTTCACCACTTACTCAATCTGAACATTATGACGGTATGTATATAGATGAAAATGGCTCTGTACAATATTCTACCGCAAATGGTGCTCCTTATACCGGTTGGGTTCGTTATGATAATGATGAATATTATTTTAAAGATGGAGTAAAGCTTACTTCTTGGCAATATATAGATGGTTATAAGTACTTTTTTGGAGAAGATGGAAAATTAGATAAGGATTTGGAAGATAATATAGGATTAACCAATGATTATCAAATAAAATATAATAAAACTACAAGAACCATGTACATTATGGCTAGAGATGGTGCTAACGGCTATATAATTCCATTTAAAACATTTAATTCTACAAGTGGTCCGGCTACTCCTCTGGGTACATATAAAACTTATGTTAAATATCGTTGGAAGTTTATGCATGGAGACATATATTGTCAATTTTTAACCAGATTTAATGGGCCATATTTAATACATTCAATTCTTTATGAAGGTGCACCGACATCTTATAATTTGGATTCTGCTACTTATAATGGTATGGACGTAGCTCAGAGTGCCGGATGTATAAGATTACTTTCAGGAGATGCAGCTTGGGTATATCATAATGTTCCGCTTCATAGCTCTATTACTGTTTATGAAGACAGATGGAATAAGGGACCTGTAGAAAAATCAGCTATAGAAATGCCTATACCAAAATCACAAACTTTTGATCCTACTGATCCTATAATTGTTGCTAAAATGCAAGCTAATGTAGAAGAAGCTAAAAGGCTTGCAGCAGAGGAAGAGGCTGCGGCAAAGGCTGCATTAGAAGCTAAAAATAATGGAGATGCCGGAGAACGTGCATACTAGAATACATAAAAAAACTCAGTAATTTTACTGAGCTTTTTTTATACGCTTAATGTTAAAAAAATATTTACATAGTAAATCTAAATAAGTATATACTTAAAGTAATATTTAACTTAAAAAAATCTATAAGTGTAAAAATAAGTCAAAAAAAGTAATTTTCTTTCGCTAATAAAATCTTTATATAAAGGGTATCCTCCACTATGTATAAAAAGAGTTTTCCCTTAATATTTCCTAATTCTATTTCACTAAGTAAACCATAAAAAGCCTTAGCTGTATAAATAGGATCAAGGTATAAAGAGAAGTTTTTATCCATTTCTAATATAAGTTTTTTTCTATTTCTGTATTTATACTTCCATAAGAGCTACCTATATACTTATCTATTATATAATTATTATTTTTCTATATCAATTAATTGTTCTTTTTCTGGCTATAGAAATACCATATAAGTTATATTTTTCTTATATTTTTCTTCTTTAGCTTTTAATAAACCTTTAAAAAGTCATACCTGTTCCATAAGCTAAGACTATATTATCAAAAATCCATATCATTTTTTTGCCAAACTATTATAAATCTTAAAATAGGCATTTGTAAGTATATTTTCGTTAGCTTTTACCATCTAAATCACCATATATATAATAAGGTTTCTCTCCTTTTTCTTTCAAGTTTTCTAATATTGTGGCTATAGTATCTCTAACTTCATTTTTACAAAAGTATCTTTTTGCTCCTACTTTATCAGTTAATTTTTTTCGTTAAGACATTTTTTTCTATTTATATCATAAATAAATTCATATTCTTCATTACTGAGTGAACTTAGAATATAACATTTAATATTTAAAAGCCTTACAAAAAAATAAGCCATTATCCTGTTAAAAATTAGATTCTAAAGAACCGTAACTAAGTATACAACTTGCTTCTTTTTTTCATAAAAAGTCATATAAGAGTTCTATAGCTAATCTAACCTTATTACCACCATAAGAAAAAAATTTATCTTATCATCTCTTAATAGAAATATATCAGTATCCCTATACTTATATAGCGGTTCTACTTTTTATACTTAAATCTATACTTTGTAGTAATTTTTTTCAAAAATCTACTCTTGACATTTTTTTACCTCTTATATAAGTTCTGTAATATTCTATATAAAGTAGGGAATCTATATTCCATATTTATAAAGAATCTCTCTTTTAATCTAAGTTCTCTATAATACTTTTTTTATTATCTTTATTAAATATCTCTCTATATTTTTCTGGTATTTACAAAAAGTTAAAAAAACGTATTCTTTTTTTATGGCACTTTTCAATACTTTCATTAAATTTATAAGAAGAATATTCATTAAAACTATTATACATATTCTGCATATTAATAAAATATTTTTTTCTTGCTTTTAATTCATAATCCCCTTCTTTTTTTGTAACTTAGTCCATGAGCCACTATCTCCTATTCTGTAAACCGACATAGGCTCATCCATGTAATATGCATAGCCATAATTAGCTAATATTATTTGTAAGGGTATATCTCCTATCATACATTTAAAATAAAATTTTGGTAGTTCTTTTTACATACTCACTTCTAAAAAAATAGTGAAGAGGTAGGATAACCGGTAGTTTTATCTATAATTTCATTTGAATTTATAAGTCTATTTTTTTGTATGGTCGCATATTTTTTTATCCGTGAAAAGAATTGTCCATATTTTTGTATCTTTGCACTATGTATACATAAAGAACATTCGTTATGACTTTCCATATAATCAAATTGTTTTTTTGGAGTTTATTTTCATCACAAAAAAATCATCACACTCGCACATTGCTATATATTTACCTTTAGCACGAGGGAAATTAAATACACCACTAGGATTTGTTATACCTTTTTGAATACTGATTTTCACTATGATATAAAGCTTTTTATGATATCAGGATATTTATTTTTCATATTCTTTTTATAATATTTGTAGTTTCATCTGTACTGGCATCATCATTTATAATAATTTCATATTTAAAAATTAGTTTTCTGTCTTAAAAAAAGCTATCCAGAGCCTGTCTTATGAATTTTTTTCATGATTATAAGCAAGACAACATATACTTACTGATATTTTCTCTTCTGACACTATCTTCTCCCTATAAATAATATATAGCAAAGATAAAATATTAAAAATTTCATCTTATAAATAAGTTAAAAAAACTTATGCTACACTATATAATTAAGCTGATATTTTCTTTTATTATAAACTATTATTACTAGTATATCTATAAGAAAGTGTCAATATATATTTATTATTTTTGCTCTATTAGCCATATCAATAGCTAATACTATCATAAGTGCATCCAGTTCATCTTCCGGATAATCTATATTTATAGTATAAGTATCTGTAAGATTGAAAATTTCCTTTCTTATATGCACTTCTGCCGAACAATGACTATAAATATCATAATCCCAAGCTAAAAAATCACCTATTACATGCCATTCTCGATAATCTAAATCATATTTATTAGAAAATAAGGTAAAGCGCTTTTTTTAAGACTTCCTCTATATTCTCCTCCTACATAAATATTAAATTCAGGTAAAATAGTAAACAGTTTTTGTTTTATAATAGCTATTTCATTTCCGTTTAAGTCAAAGAGCTTTAAGATATAACCAAATGAAAATAGCTCAGCTCCGGCTTTGTATTTTATATTCATATCTTCATCATATATGTCAAATGAATCTGTAATCGAAAAAAATTTTTTTGTTTTTATTCTTAATTTCATAAAAAACCCCTAAATATATTATAAAAGATTTAAAATCCTATTTATTAAAAAAAGACTCTTGGGAAATCAAGAGCCTTTTTTTGTTGTGTAGTGGAGATGAGGGGAGTCGAACCCCTGTCCAAAAACCAATTCCTCGTTCTTCTACTATTATAGTTAATTATTTAAAATTCCTGCCATCTAACGAAAATTAACATTCTTTAGATTTTAGTAGCTTCATGATACGCCCAAAAGTTCAAAGCTTTGCTTTTTGTCGTTTCTCACATATCTAATGCCATTATCCTATAGTGTGAGTGCTATAGGGATGACAGCTGCTCTTAGGCAGCGTATGCTAAATTATTTTCAGCGTTTATATTTAATTTTGCCATTTAACGCATTGCATACGAATAGCTTCACCGACTGCATGACCCCTGTCGAAACCAGTACATCCCCGTAGAAGTATTGATAAATAATAAAACTTATCAATACTTAATAATATCAAATTATGATAAGTATTTCTATAGTAATTCTCTTACTAATTTATTACTTTTTATCTATCTAAGCTTAGTTCCTCTATCATTCCTATGACCTAGTTTATACTTATTGATATTTAATTCCTTATCACCAACTAAAACAATACTTGTTTCATTAGAAAGATATAGAACTGAAATTTTTTCATCTTTATTTAATTTCATAAGTTTCTCACCCTTACTAATTTTTCTTTTAGAAGATTTACTTCACTTACAGAAAATCTTAAAGTGTAATTTTTTTATTCGAAATAGCAAAAACATCACTTTCTCTGGCTTTTTAAGCTTTTTTTATAGCAATAAGCTTATCTCCTTCAGATAGTTTTTGTACTACTAACAGTCTTATTATTAGTAATAAATTCTTCCATAGAAACCTGCTTTTATAAGACCAAAAAGCGGTAGCAAAAGAGTACATTATAGGCTTTTTAAATTATCAAAGGAATCGAGTAATAAAAATTTCTTCTTTAGATGAATCAAACTTAGATTTATTATCTATAGGAATACCCTTATCCTTTAATTTCATTAAAGGTATATCACTAACTTTAATTTGATGTAAAAAAATCCTATATCAGTGAATATATATATCTTATCATCACTCATAATAGGAATAATATATTTATAGTCAGCTTCTATACTCGCATTATTTTTTTCATATACAGACTTATCCAGTAATTTAGAATAACCGAACTTATCCATAACGAAAATTAACTCCCTTGCTTCTTCTTTTTACTTCTTCTATTTCTACTTCTTTACTATCCTCTATCAAAGTTTTTTTCTTGGGAAAGAATATTCGCTTTTTTTATTTCTTCTAAATCCTTTATTATAAGTTCATCCATGCTCTTTTTTTAGATTTGAGTATTTTTCTCATACTCTTTTATCTTTTTTTAGAGTTTCTTTATAAGATTTTAGTAAAGCATCTATCTCAAGACCTATAAGTCTATATAAACGCATATCCAGTATTGCTCCGGCCTGTCTTTCAGTAAAATTAAGATTTCTTGCATCTTTTTCAAATTCTTTATTTTTTTAAAACTTATCTTTGAAGTATCTCCATTGACCAAACAAGCTTTTAGCATCATTTATATTCTTTGAACCCCTAAGTATAGCTATTATTAAATCAATAACATCTGTGGCTCTAATAAGACCTTCCTGAACTTCTTTTTTTGTCTAATTCATTATCTAATAAAACTTTATATTTTTTTGTATTATTCTCATATTGAAAATCTAAGTAGTTTTTTAAGTATTCCTCTAAGTCCCTAAGGTTTCAGGCTTACCGTCAACTATAGCTAACATATTTATACTAAAAGTATCTTCTAACTTAGTTTTTCTTGTATAAGATAGCTTTGATTCTTTCTATATCTGCATCTTTTTTTAATTCCAAAAACTATTCTGGTTCCATCTTTATCTGATTGATTACTTATATCTGTAATATCTGCCAGGGTCTTATTTTTCAACCAGATTGGCTACATCTATAAGAAATTTATTTATACCTGAACCTATCATTGTATAAGGAATCTCACTTATAATGAGCTTATCCTTATCACTTTTTTTTCTTCCCAGTTCAACTTCTATCTTTGCTCTTAATTTTTAATCTTCCGAATCCTGTCTCATATATAGGCAGTAAGTCTGATTTATTGCTTATAATAGCACCTGTAGGAAAATCAGGTCCTTTTTAAGTAAGTTAGAAGTTCTTTTTGTACTAAGCATATTATTTTTTTAATATATTCTATACAGGTATCACAAACTTCTGCTAAATTGTGAGGTGGTATTGAGGTAGACATACCTACTGCAATACCCTCAGCTCCATTAATAAGCAGATTAGGTATACGAACAGGTAAAACTTCCGGTTCTGTTTCTGTCTCATCATAATTTGATATAAAATTAACAGTTTTGTCAAGGTCTTTTAAATATACATCTTGAGTGAATTTTTTAAGTTTAGCTTCTGTATATCTCATAGCAGCTGCCCCATCACCTTCAATAGAGCCGAAATTTCCATGTCCATCTATGAGAGGCATGCCTTTTTTCCAAGCTTGACTAAGAACTACCAAAGTCTCATAGATGGAAGAATCACCATGTGGATGATATTTACCCATAGTATCACCTACTATACGAGCCGATTTTCTATGTGGCTTATCATAATTAAGTCTTAATTCACTCATATCATATAGAACTCTTCTTTGGACAGGTTTTAAACCATCTCTGGCATCCGGAATGGCTCTGGCTGTTATTACACTCATGGAATAATCTAGATAAGACTTTTGCATTTCTTCTGAATATTCAGTTTGTAAAATAGTTTCTGGCATAAATACTCCCCTAAATATCTAATATAGCTTCATTTGCATGCTCATAAATAAAATTTCGCCTAGGTGCTACATCGCTACCCATTAAAAGTTCGGTAACTTCACTGGCTAATCTGGCATCTTCTATTGTTATTTGTTTTAAAACTCTTCTTTCAGGATCCAGAGTTGTTTCCCATAATTGAGAAGCATCCATTTCTCCCAAACCTTTATAACGTTGAAGAGTAAAATTATTTCCGTGTTTTTTTCTATATTTTTCTAATTCTTTATCATCATAAAGATACTCTTCGTTACCACGTTTAGGAATAGCTTTATATAAAGGTGGCATAGCTATGTATACATGTCCATCATATATAAGTTCAGGCATAAATCTATATAGAAAGGTCAATAATAAAGTATCTATATGGCTACCATCTACATCAGCATCTGTAAGTAAGACTATTTTGTCATAGCGTAATTTACTTATATCAAAATCATTTCCATAGCCTTCTGAAAAACCACAGCCGAAGGTATTTATCATGGTTTTTTTATCTCTGCATTTGCTAAAACTTTATCTATAGATGCCTTCTCTACATTTAATATTTTTTTCCTCTTATAGGTAAAATAGCTTGATATTTACGATTTCTGGCACTTTTGGCTGAACCGCCTGCTGAATCTCCCTCAACAATAAATATTTCGCACTTGCTTGCATCTTTTGACTCACAATTTGCGAGTTTACCATTGCTATCAAAACTAAATTTAGTTTTTGTAAGCATATTGGTTCTAGCTTTTTCTTCTGCTTTTCTAATTTTAGCCGATTTTTCTGCACAAGATATAATAGCCTTTACTATTTCTACATTTCTATCAAAGAAACGACTGAGTTCATCTCCTATGACATTACTAACTGCCTTAGCAGCATCAGCACTGGCTAATTTTTGTTTTAGTCTGCCCTTCAAATATAGGATCTCTATGTTTTATAGCTATAATAGCACTCATTCCATTTCTGGTATCTGCACCTGTAAAATTACTATCTTTATCTTTTAAGATACCAAGTTCTCTAGCATAAATATTAATCATTTGAGTAAACTTAGTTTTAAATCCTACTATATGGGTTCCACCCTCACTAGTAAAAAAATATTATTACAAAATCCTAATATATTTTTCCTCAAAAGTATCAACAAATTGTAAAAGCCATTTCAACTTCTATATCTTCGTTTTTTTCCACTGATATATATAGGTTCATGTATAGCTGTTTTAGCTGTATTAAGTTCTCTTACATAAGCAACTATACCCTCAGGTTCATGATATACTTTCTCTTCAGATTCATTTTCTCTATTATTGGTGTAATAAATAGTGAGCCCCGGATTAAGATAAGCTGTTTCATGAAGTCGTGATTTTAGCCAATCCTCTTTAAATCTTACTTTTTCAAAAATTAAATTATCCGGAGTAAAATTTATCATGGTTCCGGTTTCTTTTGTTTTCCCTATAGTTGGAAGTAAGCCTTTTATAAGGTCTGTTGTGGGTACTCCTTTTTCGTAACTATCATAATGAATATAACCATTTCTGAAAATTTTTATTTCTAATCTGCTGGATAAGGCATTTACGACAGAAGAACCTACTCCATGTAAACCACCACTAGTTTTATAGGAATTATCATCAAATTTACCACCTGCATGTAAGGTAGATAGAACTATTCTTTCAGCTGCAACCCCTTTTTTATGCATCTCTACGGGTATTCCTCGACCATTATCTTTAATAGTACAAGAACCGTCATTTTCTAAACTTATCCATATTTTATCACAATAACCTGCCAAATGTTCATCAACAGAATTATCAACTATTTCATATATCAAATGATTTAGACCTTTTGTACCTACACTTCCAATGTACATTCCCGGTCTTTTTCTTACAGCTTCTAAACCCTCTAGAACTGTTATACTATCTGCATTATAATTATTCGACATTAATACTCCTAAATCCTTTATAGAAATGAAAAAAAGCCCTTTTTAAAGGCCTTATCATTTCCATATCTTAAATATTTTCTGTTTCTTTCTTAGGTTCTATATTCTCCGGAGCTAAAACCATAGATTCTTTTTATTCTGTTAAGCCAAGTCTTTGTAATTATTACTGCTACACCGGATGGATTAATCATATAGCCAAATGTGTTTTTCCGGAACTGATAACTGTAACATCTGTTGAAAATCTAATATCTTCAAGTCTATGTCCATATCTTTTTTGAATCTTGTAAATTCCACATGGTCTGTAAATACAGGAATTAGAGTATTTCCGTCAGGTGTATTCATAATAAGTAAAGCGGATTTTTGATTTCCACTATTCTCATCTACTTTACTAACAGGAAGAAGATATTTAGCTCTCATAACATTTACCAACATTTCTTCTTCTAAACTTCTAAGTTTATCTTTATCCGCATTTTCATCATTTTTTCTAAGTTCTTGCATAAAGTATGCCATAGTTATAGCTAAATTAGGATTTTTCAAATAATAAGAATTCTTTGTCATCTCTGGCAGGTATTCTTACTATTTCTGTTACTTGATAGAGATAGGTATTTTTCTTCATCAGTAAAAGCTTTATAGCATTAACTCCATATAAAAACCAAACTTGCTATTGCAGAAGCAAGTACATCTTGCTTTTAGTTCTATATACGAAACATTATTTTTTTATCCTCATTTAATCTTTCTACTTCTACTTTTGCCAGTTCCTCACTTGTAAAAGCTAAAACCTTATCATCAAAAGTTTCTATATCACAAGTGATATAAGGACTTTTTGTATAATCTGATTGTATTAAATAAACTTTTTTTCTAATTTAGGTATGTTTTTGTAAAAAAATTCTTCTCTACTCATTATAATCTCCAATAATCTTTTTAATAGTTGATATTAGAATAACATACTTTTAAGCTAAAATAAAGAGATTTTTTTAAAAAAAATCTAGAACTAATGTTTTTGATTTTTATTTTTATAAGTTTTTATCTTGATATGATATTTAACATTAGATGGATTATTTTTTTAGAAGCTTTGACTTAGTATGGAATTAGCAGATTATAAAATAAAAAAGAACTAGTTTCCTAGTTCTTTATGACCGATCCGGGAATCGAACCCGGGTTTGCGCCGTGAGAGGGCGCCGTCTTGACCGCTTGACCAATCGGCCTCGGTTGTTAGTGTACATCTCACTTACTTGGCAGAGTATATCAGAGGTAGTAATATTTGTCAATAGTTTTTTTCTGAAAATATTTTTTTCTGATTTTTCTTACCAAGCATTATATAGACTTTATTATTATAATTAAAAAAGGTCACTTAAACCTTATAAATCAAGTGACCTTTACTAGAGTATATATTATTTTGCGCTTATGTATCCCTTAGCTGTAAGTAGTTCTGCACAGAGAACTGCTCCACCTGCTGCACCTCTTACAGTATTATGAGAAAGACCTACAAATTTGAAATCATAAATACTATCTTCACGTAAACGACCTATAGAAACTCCCATGCCATTTTTCAAAATCAACATCTGCTTTTTACTTGTGGTCTATTATCTTCTTCCAGATATTGAATAAATTGTTTTGGTGCGCTAGGAAGATTTAATTCTTGTGGTTCACCTTTTAACTCTACTAATCTCTTAATAAGTTCTTCTTTTGTAGCTTTCTTTTTGAATTTAACAAAAACTGCTGCTGTATGTCCATTTAGAACCGGAACTCTTATGCATTGACAACTGATTTTTGGTGTAGTAGCAGGAACAATTTCATCTCCCTCAATGCTACCAAAAATTCTAAGAGGTTCTTTTTCTGATTTTTCTTCTTCGCCACCTATATATGGAATAATATTTTCAACCATTTCAGGCCAATCTTTAAAAGTTTTGCCGGCACCTGAAATAGCTTGATATGTTGTTGCAATTACTTCATAAGGTTCAAATTCTTTCCAAGCTGCAAGAACAGGTGCATAACTCTGAATAGAACAGTTAGGTTTAACAGCGACAAAACCTCTCGTTGTACCAAGTCTTTTCTTTTGTGCTTCTATAATACTACAATGTTCAGGATTTAACTCAGGAATAATCATAGGAACATCTTTAGTCCATCTATGAGCTGAATTATTTGAAACTACAGGAGTTTCTGTTTTAGCATAAGCGTCTTCTATAGCTTTTATTTCATCTTTTGTCATATCTACAGCTGAAAATACAAAATCTACTAAAGAAGCTACTTTCTCAACTTCATTTACATTCATCACAACTAAATCTTCTACTGAATGTGGCATAGGAGTAGACATCTTCCATCTATCCCCCACAGCTGATTTATAAGTTTTCCCTGCACTATTTGGACTTGCGGCAACAACAACAACTTCATACCAAGGATGATTCTCTAATAAAGATATAAATCTTTGACCTACCATACCGGTGGCTCCAAGTATACCAACTCTTAACTTCTTTTTCCATAAAAATTCTCCTAAATAGTTTAATACAATCTTTTAACAAGAACAATACTACTCCAAAACAAAAATAAATTGCAAGTCTTTTTTTCTTCTATGCCGTACGATTGTATTTATAGAGCGTACAAATAAAGCGTTTTTGTACAAATTTAATATAATAAATATATGCACTTTTACCAAAAAAATAATATACTAATAATTAAATCCTATAAATAATAAATATTTATATAAATAAAGCTACCACATTAATATTAATGCGATAGCTTTATTTTTAAATAATTTATAATTTTTATATCATCATAAGAAGAATCTTTTTTTCAAATAGAGAAACTACATAAGAACATATAGCTTTAACTTTTAGACTATTCTCTCTTGCAAAAAGCAGCAAGTTCATCAACTAATTTTTTTAGCTATACCTTGTCCTCTTAGGGCTCTCATCTACAACAGTATGATTTACTGCTATAGTAGTTTCATTTATATAGACATAAGTTATTTTTTTGCAAGTTCTTTTCCATTTTTTTATCTCTATAAAAAAATACCTTCTTTTTCTCTTGAAAAAAATCATATAACTCCTAACTTATCTCAACTTTTTAGTGCTTCTTCAGGAAAAAAAGCTGGCTCTTAAATCATAAATATTATGTCCTGTAGATTCTCCAAGTACCCTACCTTTATAAGAATAGCAACGAATAAATCTATTTTTTTATCTATACTGGACCAATGTTCTATATCCCAAGTAATATAGCCGTCATCATCGGTCTTTTTCAGCTTTTTAAATATAAATCTACTTGTCTGCCCTTTCTCATTATTTCAACTAAATCATCAGCACTATTAAATTCTATATCGCACTTATTTACCGCATCAAATGCTATCATTGAAGTACCCCCTATTTATAAATTTTTATCTATAAGTATTTAACTTTATACATTAATTATATAACTCAAAAAAAGTATTTTTACAAGTAATATTTGGTGAAATCTACCTATAAAGCTTGTTTAAATTCTCTGGCAATTTCTCTTTTACTATCCTTAGCTTTTTAAAGTATCACGCTTATCATAGTTTTTTTCTTTCCTTGACAAAGACCTAATTCTACCTTAACTAAACCGGATTTTTAAATATACTTGCAAGGGAACTAAAGTTAGACCCTTTTCATTTAACTTAGATGATAATTTTTCTTATCTCTATCTTATGAAGAAGTAATTTTTCTAACTCGTAGTGGATCTTTATTAAAAAAATATTACCCCTTTCATAAGGATTTATATGCATACCCATTATATATACTTCCAGTTTATTATCTATTCTTACCCAAGCTTCTTTTATAGAACATTGACCCATACGGATAGATTTTACCTCTGTTCCGAATAATTCTATACCACACTCATATTTATCAAGAACGAAATAATCAAAGTAAGCTTTTTTTATTATTTGCAATAAGTTTAATTTTTATCAGACATAAAAGCCTCCTAAATTTTTCTTAATAAGAGAAAAGTCTATAGTTTTACTTAATTTATCCACATCAAGGACTTTAACTATTACACTCTCACCTATACTATAGCTTATTTTTAGTAATATCTCCTACTATTTTTTATACTCATCTTCTATATAATTATAATAATCATTTTTTTAAACTTGCAATATGAACTAGACCCTCTATAGTATTTTTCAAGTTCCACATAAAAAAACCGAAGTTAGCCATACCGGAAATAATCCCTATAAATTCTTCACCTATATGAGAAAGCATATATTCACATTTTTTTATACTTTATACTTTCTCTTTCTGCTTCTTCAGCTTGCCTTTTCCATAGTAGAAGATTTAAAACAAATATCTTCTAAAAATAGTATCATAATGTTCAAGACGCTTTTTTTATTTAATTTTTTTGGTGAATATTTTCTTTTATTATCCTATGTATTTGTAAATCAGTATAACGTCTTATTGGAGAAGTAAAATGTGTATAATATTTAGTTGCCAGACCGAAATGTCCTATTGACTCTGTTTGGTATCTGGCTTTTTTTCATACTTCTAAGTATAATTCTACTAATAAGATTTTTGTTTTTGGAGAACCTTCTAACTTATCTAATAGTTTTTTTGTAAATCTTTTTGGATAAATTTCTCCACCTTTATTATGTAGTACAAAGCCGAAATTATTTATAAATCTTGCCAAAGCTTTCATTTTATCTGTATCAGGATTTTCATGTACTCTGTATACAAAAGGTAATTCTCTCCAAAAATACTCTTCTGCAACAGTTTCATTTGCAAGAAGCATAAAAATCTTCTATAATTTTTTTGTTGCTATATTTCTCTCGTAAGGTTTTTATATCAACAACTTTTTCCTTTTTTTCATTAAGAATGACTTTACTTTCAGGAAAATCAAAATCTATAGCACCTCTTTTTAAATCTTTTTATCTCTAAGAATTTTAGAGAGTATAGCCATATTTTTTTAAATAAAGTTAAGCAAGAAGAATATTTATTTTTTTCAAATCTTCATCATCAGTATTTAATATCTTGGCTACATCTGTATAAGTCATCCTATAGTCAACATTTATTACAGTTTCAGCTATTTCATGTCTTAGAACTTTCCCTTTATTATCAATATCCATAATGCAACTAAGGGCCAATCTATCTTCACCGGCATTTAAAGAACATATACCGTTACTAAGCTCTCTTGGAAGCATAGGGATAACTCTATCTACTAAATATACGCTGGTGCCTCTTTGTATTGCTTCTTTATCTATATAGCTATTTTTCTCTAACATAATGAGTAACATCAGCTATATGTACAGCTAAAGTCCAAATCTCCCCATTATAAGATAAACTAATAGCATCATCTAAATCTTTGGCATCTTCTCCATCTATAGTTACTGTAAGTTCTGTTCTATAATCTCTTCTGTAAGATAATTCTTCATTTTGATATAGAGGTATCTATATTTTTTTAGCTTCTCTCATAACTTCATCAGGAAAATTTATATCTAAGTTATAATTTTTTTAGCTATACTAAGAATATCAACACCCACGTCTTTAGTATTTCCTAGAATTTCTATTATTTTACCCTCAGGTTTTCTTTTTATTTGAACCAAAGTCATATATAGAAACTACTACTTTATCTCCACTTTTTAGCATTCATATCAAAAATTTTTTTTGGATATAAAAAAATATCTTTTTAAGATTTTTTTGATTATCAGGTATTACAAAACCGAAGTTTTTTTACTCTTTTTGAAAAAAATTCCTACTACTCTTTCATTAGCATGCTCAAGTATAGCTACTATTCTTCCTTCACTATGTTTTAGAACTACCTACATTATCTATTTCTATAATAAAGCTAACTTTATCACCATTTAAAGCAGCCATATTTTTTTATCTTTAGGTATAAAAAAATATCTTTTTTTCAATTCTTCACATTTTACGAAACCGAAACCTTTGGAACTTGCACTATATATACCCGTATACGTCTTATTAGCTAAAAAGCTCTATCTTACCTTTTTAAATTTATGCTAATTTTTTTCCTTCATCTATTAGTTCGTAAATAAGTTCTTCCAGTTCATATCTTTTATCTCTATGTATATCAAGAAGTATAGCTAATTCTTTGATTTTTCATAGGTTTATATATTTTATCTGAAAATAATTCTAATAATACTTTTTTTCTTTTTCTCTATTTCTTGTTTGTTCATTCTACCTCTTTTTTTATTATGTAAAAAAAGCCACTCTTTTTAGAGTGGCTCTTCTTATCTAATCTTATTTTTACAATATTTAAAAATAAAGGCTAACACAATAAATAGAACAGCTCCTATTGCTGTAAGTCTTTCTAAAAAGACCTTCCATAGATCTACCTTTATTTTTTTCCCCAATATGTATCTGCTACACCATTAACAGCTCCAAGACCTTGAGAGTTTCCTTCTTGACCCTAAAACTACAAAAAGTTAAAGCTGCACAGATGATAACATAAATAATTGTTAGAAATGTATTCATTATCTTCCTCCAATGTCATAGCGTAAACGCACTCACTAGCTAATAATTATACTATAAGATATAAGTATTAGCAAGCATTATTATGCTCTTAGAATAACATCTATTTTTTTCTAATTCTTTTAGTATTTTTATCCATAATAGAACTAACTTCTTTTTCTTCCAAAGTTCTATCTTTATGTCTAAAATTAATTTTATAAGCCATAGACTTTGTGCCTTCTTTTATTTGATTTCCTTCATAAATATCAAATAGAGCAAAACTTTCTAAAATACTTGTAGCATTATTTTCAATTATATCTTCTATTTGACCGGCTAAAACTGATTTTGGTACTACTAGGCTTATATCTCTTGACATACCCGGATATTTAGCTATACCTACATACTTAGTTTGTTTAGCACTGGCACTTAAAATATTAGGTATATCAATAACTGCTATATAAGTATTTTCTGTGAGATTGTAATTATCTGCAACCTGTGGATGTAATTGTCCAAGGTAGCCTATATATAAACCATCTACTTTTTATGTCAGCCTGCCTACCCGGATGTAAAAAAATGGTTTTTGAAGAATCTACTTCATAATGTGGTCTTGAACTTATATTAATAATTTCTAAGAATTCTTCTACAACACCTTTCATACTAAAGAAATCACCATCATCATAAAAAAAGCCAAGGTGAATTGCTTACGTTCATCAGGTAATGCTTTTTAAAGGTAATTCTTCAGGGAGATAAATATTAGCTATCTCATATAGTCTAACTGACTTATTTCTACGATTAAAGTTAGTAGAAAGAGAACTTAATATACCATTTAAAGAAATAGTTCTCATAATGAGAAATCTTCCCCTAATGGATTCTGTATTTGTATAGCTTTTTCTTAATATACTATCTTCCGGTATAAGTAATTTATCAAATACTTTAGGGCTTTCAAAAGAATAGCTCATTGCTTGAGAAAAACCACAAAAATCTTGCTACTTCTCTAGCTTTTATTTCTAATTCCTGTTCACACGAATGTCCACCCATTGTACTTTGCCCCACAGGTAATGTAGTAGGAATCTTATCATATCCAAAGAATCTTGCTACTTCTTCTGCCATATCAGCCATATATTCAAGATCCTGTCTAAAAACTTGGCACTATAATTTCATTATTTTTCTTTATCATAAGTTAAATCTATCTTTTCAAAGATTTTTAATCATATCTTCTGCAGCTATATTGGTTCCAAGCAAGGAATTGATTCTGTCCGGTTCAAATTTAACTCTCTTATCTACTATAGGATTTGGATATATATCAACTATTCCACCGACAACTTCACCGGCACCTAGTTCTTCCACTAAAGCACAAGCTCTATTTATGGCTGACAAAGCGTTGTTTGGATCAAGTCCTTTTTCAAATTTAGATGATGAATCTGTTCTTAAACCTAACTTCTTAGCTGAAAGTCTTATATTAGTTCCATCGAAAGTAGCACTTTCAAAAATCATAGTTTTAACATCATCTGTTATTTTTGAGTTTTCTCCACCCATAATACCTGCTATAGCTAAAGGCTTATTAGCATCATTTATCATGAGTATACTACTATCTAATTTTCTTTCTTGTCCGTCAAGAGTTTCAAAGATTTCTCCATCTTTTGCTCTATCAACTATAATGCTCGCATTGTCTATCAAGTTATAATCAAAAGCGTGCATAGGTTGACCATACTCCAACATTACATAGTTTGTTATATCTACTATATTATTTATAGGTCGTATTCCACTTGAAACTAATCTTTTCTTTAACCAATCCGGAGATGGAGCTAATTTGATATTTTTTACCATTCTAGCACAATAACGTTTACAAAGGTTTGTATCGTTAATTTTAACTTGTAAATAATCATTTACATTTTCATTATTTCCTGTATCTGGTACAAAAGGAGGAATAAATTTTTTATTGAAGGTAGCCGCAACTTCTCTAGCTATACCAAGTATACCAAAGCAATCTACTCTATTACTTGTTACCTCATATTCAAATACCGTGTCTTTGAGTCCTAAGAGTTCTACAGCATCACTACCGACTACGCTATCCTTAGGTAATATATAAATCCCATTTTCAGGTGCATCCGGATAAAGATTTTTATTAGCCCCCAATTCATCTATAGAGCACATCATTCCGAAACTTTCAACTCCACGAAGCTTACCTTTTTTAATTTTGATTCCATTTTCAGGTGTTTCACCGTTATGACCTCCGGCCACTTTTCCACCATCTCTTACAACCGGAACTTTATCACCAACAGATACATTAGAGGCACCTGTTACTATTTGTATAATTTCTTCACCTACATTACATTGACAAACTATAAGTTTATCTGCATCAGGGTGTTTTTCTATAGATAAAATCTCTGCAACAACTATTTTATCTAAATTTTTATCTAATTTTATATATCCTTCAACTTTTGTACCACTAAGAGTTAAAGCATCTGTATATTCGCTATCAGTACAATTTAAGTCCGGCACATAAGCTTTTATCCATGCTAATGAAGTATTCATTCTTTCTTTCCTTTCGTTTGTCTTTATCTAGAATTGCTTTAAGAAACGTATATCATTTTCATATAATAAACGCATATCATCAATTTCATATTTGAGAAGAGCTATTCTCTCAAGTCCCAAACCAAAAGCAAAACCTTGATACTCATTTTTTTATCTATGCCACACATATCAAAAAAACTCTAGGGTGTATCATGCCACAACCAAGTATTTCTATCCAACCGCTACCTTTACAAAGTCTACAACCTGCACCTTTGCACTTAAAACAGCTAACATCAACTTCAGCACTTGGCTCTGTAAATGGAAAATGATGTGGTCTAAATTTAACTTTTGTTTCTTCTCCAAATAATTTTTTAGCAAATTCTGCCAAAGTACCTTTTAAATCAGAAAATGTTATATTTTTATCAATAACCATACCTTCTATTTGATGGAAACTTGGTGAATGAGTAGCATCCACTTCATCAGACCTAAAAAAACTCTACCCGAGAAATCATTCTTATAGGTAACTCTCCCTTTTCCATTATTCTTGCTTGAACAGGTGATGTTTGAGTTCTAAGAACTATATCTTTATTTATATAAAATGTATCTTGCTCATCTTTTGCAGGATGGTTAGCAGGAATATTTAATTTAGCGAAATTATATTCATCATATTCTATTTCAGGACCTTCAACTATCTTATATCCCATTCCTATAAATATCTTCTCAACCTCTTCCAATGCAATTTGATTTGGATGCTTATGTCCAAGACTTAGCCTTTTTTTGCTGGTAAAGTTACATCTATAGTTTCAGTCTTTATTTTTTCATCTCTTATCTTTTGTAAAATGATGTCCTTTGTTTCATTTAACTTGGACTCTATAAGCTCTCTAGCCTCATTTACAAGTTGACCTATTTTAGGCTTTTTCTTCATTAGGTACATCCTTTAACGACTTTAAAATATTAGTCAATTCACCTTTTTTTACCAAGATAATTTACTCTAATACTATTTAAGTCATCAACATTAGTTATTTCTTTGATAGCTTTTTAAAGCTTCATCTTTTTATTTTAAGCAAGTTCTCATTTATCATAATTATCTCCTTTATAGATATCTAATTAGAAATTGTATTCATTTTATAATTAAAAAGTCAAGGAAAAATAAGCACTTTATTACTATGTAGTAGAAAATTGACTATTATATAATTCTTTATAAAATCCACCCTTAGCTAATAAGCTGTCATGATTTCCTTTTTTTCTATTATTTTTTTCCATCTTTCATTACAAGAATTAAATCCGCCCCTTTTTATGGTACTAAGTCTATGAGCAACTATAAAAAGAAGTTCTATTTTTCCATTAATTTATCAAAAGCTTTGCTTATTTTTCAGTTCTGTTCTTGTATCAATAGAAGATGTAGCCTCGTCAAGTATAAGCATAGGTGGTAACATAAGCATAATTCTGGCTATACATATAAGTTGCCTTTGACCTGCACTTAGACTATCTCCCCCTAAGCTTACTATGGTATCGTAGGAATTAGGTAATCTTTTTATAAATCCATCTGCATTTGCAAGCTTTGCAGCTTTTTTGATCTCTTCAAAAGTAGCATTAGGCTTTGACATAGCAATATTCTCTCTTATAGTAGTATTTTTTTCAACCATGTATCCTGGAAAACCATTCCATAAATTGTGTGTAAATTATTTCTTTTTTTATATTAAAAATACTATTTTCATCTACTTTTATATCTCCCTTATCGATTTCATAAAAACGCATTAGAAGGTTAATAAAAGTAGTTTTACCACAACCGGTAGGACCAACTATAGCTATTTTTTGTCCTCTTTTTACATCAAGAGAGAAATCTTTAATAAAATCTCTATCTTTAGTATAAGAAAAACTCTATATCCTCTACTTTCACATCACCCGATATATTGCTTAATTCTAATGCGGCATAATTATCCTTTTTCATATCTTTTTTTCATCTATGAATTCAAATACTCTAGTAGCACATGCTATAGAATTTTTGTAATTCCGTTATAACCCCTGATATTTCATTAAAAGGTTTAGTATACGTAGAAGCATAACTTAAAAAGCTTGTTAAATTTCCTACACTTAAATAGGATCCCAAAGTAAATACTCCCCCTATAACACCTATTACCATATATATAATAGAATTTACAGCTCTGGTAGATGGCATAGCGGCGGCAGAATAAAATATCGCCTTGGTACTTGCCTCACCCAAAGCTTTATCTATCTCATTAAAACGCTTTTGATACTAAATCTTCTGTTCCAAAAATTTTTTTAATTGTGAATAAACCTTCTATTATTTCATTACTTATAGAACTAAGCTTTGCTCTACAAATAGATTGCTCTTGAAAAATGTTTGTATGAATATTTTTGCAATAAAAAGTAGTTACTATTAAAGATATAGGAGTCAATACAACAACTAAAGTCGCTATAGTAAAATTTAATATAAACATAAAAAAATAAGTGTAATAATAATAGTGAGTACTCCGGTAAAGAAATTAGCAAAAACCAAGTAACAAACCTTCTGAAAACTGATCTATATCATTGACTATTCTATTTATTATTTCACCCTGTTGATGAGTGTCTATATAAAATACATCCAGAGTATGTATTTTTAGAAAAAAAGCTTCCGTTCTAAGATCTTTAACTAAATTATAGACTATATTGTTATTTATTATAGTCATTAGCCATTGAGAAAAACCTGTTATTATCAAGGCAATTAACATTTGTATAAGTATTCTAAATAATTTTTGTAAATAAGATCTCTCCTTTACCTATAAAAAGTATCAACAGCATAACCTATAAGTATAGGTATAAATAGGGTTGATACAACTACTGACACAGCTAATAAAAAGAGACATTATAAATTTAAGCTTATATTTGAATAAAAAGCTTGATAATTCTTCTTATAGTATCCTTATTCTTCATTTACACCAAGCTCCTTTGCACTTAATTGAGATAAGCATATTTCTTTGTATACATCACAAGTAGCTACAAGCTCTTCGTGCTTTCCAAAACCCACTACTTTTCCTTCATCTAAGACTAAGATTTTGTCACTATTTTTTACACTTACAACTCTTTGACTAACTATAATAGTAGTATTCTTTATCTCTTTTATATTTTTTCTTAATTTTGCATCTGTAACATAATCAAGAGCTGAACTTGAATCATCCAATATAAGTATTTTAGGCTTTTTAATTAAGGTTCTGGCTATACTAAGTCTTTGTTTTTGCCCACCTGAAAAATTCTTTGCAGCACTCACAACATTGCTATACAAACCGTTTTCCTTTGCATTTAAAACATCTTCTGCCACAACTAAATCTATTGCTTTATAAAAATCTTCGTCAACAGCTTTTAAATTTCCCCAAGCCAGATTATCTTTTATACTTCCTTCAAAAAGTCTTGCTTTTTGTTCAACTAATCCTATATTTTTTTCTTAAAGAGCTTATATTATATTCTCTTATATCTTTATTATCTAATAATACTTTTTCCACTACTTACATCATAAAATCTAGGTATAAGATTTACTATAGTAGATTTACCACTACCTGTACCACCAATTATTCCTAAAATTTCCCCTTCTTTTTAGAGAAAAAAACTTATATTACTGATAGCTTCATTTTTGAGATTTAGGATATTTAAAAGCTTACATTTTCAAACCGTAATATTTCTTCCCCCATTTTTTTATTTATCGGATAGTCTAAATTCCCATCTACTAAAGAATTTTTTTGACAGCGAATATCTCATTAACTCTTTTTTTGCACTGGCACTGGATTTTTGAAATAATTATCAGTAAGTTAGCTGTTTTAATTAATTCAACAAGTATCTGAGACATATAATTAATTAAGGCTACAACTTCTCCTTTAGTTAATTTTTCCTACAGATATATCAAAACCACCTTTTGTATAAAATCAAAACTACACCCATATTAACTATTACATAGGTTAAAGGATTCATGATAGCCGAAATCTTAGATACTCTATTTTTGCTCTAGAAAAAGTTCTTCACTTGCTTTTTAAAAAAATTCTTTTTTTCATTATTTCCTTGATTAAAAGCCCTTATAATTCTGACACCTGCCAGATTATTATCACTTATTCCCAAAACTCTATCTAGTTTTTGATTGAACCAACTTATATAATTTTTATACTTTTTATTCATAAGAAAAAAACTATATAATATAGAGAAATAATTACAAATATAAAAAAATAAAACTCATAGTGGGACTAATTATAAATGACATACATAAGGCACCTAATACTATAAAAAGGAGATCGCAATATTAATCTAAAAAAATATTTACTCCTGTCTGTAACTGGTTAGTATCATTAGTAAGTCTAGTAAGCAGAGTATCTTTTTCCTAAAATATCTATCTCTTTGTGAGAAAAAAACTTAATATATGTTTAAAAAGAGCATTTCTAAGTTTAGTTCCAAAACCTACACTAAGAACAGCGCTATAATATTGTGCTGTTATAGCACTGATAAGACCTATAATTACAAAAAAAGTATTAAAAGTATACCCATCTTATAAATATAAACTTTATCAGAATTTCCTATACCTATATCTATTATTTTTAGCCATTACAAGTGGTACTAAAAGTTCGAAACTTGCTTCTAATAACTTAAATAGAGGGCTAAGATACACTCTTTTTTTATAATCTTTTAAATATTCAAGTAAATTCTTCATCTAATATGCTCACCTTCTTAAAATATGCTCAATACAAGTTTAAAGTGGCTATATCATTTTTTTATATAGTCTGTATACATTATACACAAACAAAAAGAGGCTTTAAAGCCCCTTTTTTATTTTTCTAATGATTTCCATTTGAAATTTGGAATTACATCTGACCATTTATTTATGCCTATAATCTTTTTAGCAAACTCTGTTTGACTTAAAGTCTGTGTTCTACTATCAATATTTTTTTAAATACTGCCCAAATCTTTTTTTCTATCAGTAGCTTTAGATTTGTCCGTAACAGCTGGATCTGTATTCCATAAACCAAAGTATAAAGAATCTCTTGTTTCTACCGGATGATCTACCTGTCTACTCAATATAAAAGAATCTATATATGGATCCGAATCAGCTATATAATATGCATAAGCAAAAGCTGCTGCTTGTAAGTCTTTATCTTCCGCTTTATCAGGACTCTTTGAAGTAAATCCTTGTTCTGAAAGAATAACTCTTCTAACTTTACCTGATGTATCTCTAAAATTTGCACCCTTTAAATAATCTGTTAGTACATGTAAATTAGCAAAATTGATTATTGCAGTAGTCTCGTCTTGTTTTTATTTGTCCTGTATTAACATCATCCCAGAAATTAGCTGATGTAAGCGGTAAAGGATATGGATGATAAGCAAGATTCCAGTCAATATTTCCTTCTGTATTTATATTCTCGCTAATTAAATCTATAACTTGTTTAGCTCTATATTTTTAATCTATTAGCTTTAGGATAATTCCAGTCATAGTCTACAGAAAAGAATAATCTGGCATTCTTAGATTTTTGCTTTTTATAGCTGTATAAAAAAACTCTAAAAAGATCTGGCAAACTCTTTAGAATATTTTTTTCTACATCCATAGGTCCCATATAATTCCAGTTTTTCATTATTATTAATTTCATTTCCTATGACCCAATTTGATACTCTACCATAATTATAATTATCTCCGAATATCTCTCAGCAAGGAAAGAAGCTATAGCTCTTGTTGTTTCAACACCCTCTTTTGTTTTAGCATTAAATCCATAATAGATAGCTGTATTATTTTTTTACAACATTAGGATACATAAGCTCTTTATGTGTATTATTCCAAGAATTTACTACTACAGCGGTAACTTGCATACTCTTATTACTAAAGGTGCTAACTGTAGTATCATAAGTAGCTATAGCATTTTTTTATTAAAGTGATATGTCTTACCTTCATAAGTATAATCTATACCTTCACCGAGTATTTGATCAAGATTAAAAATTTACTATTGCATGTTTTTACACCTAGCTCAAAAAGCATCTGAAATCATATTCATATCTATAAGTAAACCTTTTTTTAGAGTTTGCATCTTGATAAGGCAATTTACTCTTTGCTATCTCTCCTGAATTAGTTATATAAATAGCATTACTTATTGGATAATATTTATTATTTTTTTCTTAATAGCAATAAGGAACTTAGAATACAATCTGGTATTTTTCTTGACCTTCTAAAAGATCTATACTAGTTTTTTTATAGTAGTATTTCTATCAAGTTCGCTTATGTAATCAGTTCTAGTACCCAGATTGTCTTCATAAGCCTTTAGTTCAAATAAATATAATTTATTATTATCTGCGGTATTATCACCTGTTAAGTTACCATTTATTTCTACTTTAGTATTATTGGTAATGAGTGCGGAATGTAATCTTACACTTTCGCTAGGTCTGTATTCACCGGATGCATTTACTAATGTTGTAGAATTTGTTGCAAAGGCTTGTATACTAAAAAGCTGAAAGCATCAAAAATCCTGTAGCAATTAGAGTTTTTTTAAAATTCTTCTCATCTTATATCCTTTCAAAAAAATATATATAAACATCTGCCAATATAACTCAGATTTGTATCAGCTTCAATTACATATGACTTACACTTCTTTACAATTTTTCTTAAAACTATACAAGCTGTATCTTTAAATTTTCTCTTATTAAGAAAAACGAAGTCGGCTTCTTTTTATCATTCTTTTTAGCTTTTTTTCACTATATATATATATATCATCTCTTAAAAACTTTATCTATAGGAATTATCCCACGACCAATTTCAATAATATATTTAATATTATTTTTTTATTGATATTAGGTAAATCAAGTGTCTTATTATCTAAATCAAGTTTTTTTATATTTAAGTAATTTAAAAAAATAAAAAGATCTTGCATATTTTTTTCATTTTCAAATATAAACAAATACATTATATTTCAAAACTAAGGCTATCATCTATACTTAGTGCCATAGTTATTCCTCCGAGCTTTGTTTTATTTATTAATTTTTCTGGATAAATTCTACAAGCTGCTCTTTCACATACATTATCAACTTTTACTATACTTGAAACAAAATCAGAACTTGTAAAATCTCCTTTTACTGCATTTAATTCATCAGTTGAAAAGAATTTACTTTCTACATTCAACTCATCAGCCAAATCTAAGATAGCTTGTTCATTCCTTTTTATATCTATACTGGCTATATATTTGATAGCCCTAGGATCAATGTTATTATCTTGTATAAAGCGCTTAAACGCTAAGATCATAGAGGCTGTATCCATATTTTTTTTACAACCCACTCCTAAACAAAGGCAAGTTGGAACCAGCTTCAGTACACTCGTACTTACTTTCATCTTATATGTGATATAAATATCTTCATTTTTCCTCTACCAATTTTATATCCTTATCTGAAATATTTTTTTATACTTATATCACTTCGAAGTAAAAATTTTTTTGTTTTCCAAAAATCTTAGCACTAATATTTTTTTAGCTAAATTTCTATCATCTATAATTAAGTTATTCTTTTTTTAGCCCAAACATCAACAGCCCATTTATTATTTACATCCGTAGCCGTAGTAATTACAGGAATAGCATTTAAGTATGTGGCTAAATTAGCGGCTATCTCATTTGCACCACCTACATGTCCTGATAAAATAGGTATAATAAATTTCCCTTTTTTCATCTATACATATAACTGCCGGATCTAAAAAAATTTATCTTTAATAAATGGAGATATAGCTCTAATAGCTACACCTGTAGCTCCTACAAAAAAATTAGAGCATTATTAGTTATAAAATTCTCTTTCGTCCAATCTCTTAAGCTTAGTATTTCTTTAGTTATTTCGTCATTTTCATCTATGAATTTTTTTATAAGTGCTTATTTCTACTTCATCTGTTAAATATTCATATATTTTTTTGATAATAAGTATCCTTTTTTTAGTAAAACTAAGTATTTTTTTATATTTTTTTCATCATATTTTTTTAGGGAAATTTCATCATATAAAAAAAGAGGTAGACTATGCTACCTCTTTTTATAGATTTTATTCTTCTACAGTTTCTTCTTTTTTTCAGGTGCTTGTAAAGCTTTTGATACTTAAAGAAATCTTTTTGTCATCTTCATTAAAGTCAACAACTTTGGCTTCTATCATATCATTTACTTTTTAAAACATCAGCGGTTTCTCAACATGATCACGACTTATTTGAGATACATGTAAAAAGTGCATCTACTCCGTCTTCAAGTTCGATGAAAGCACCAAAATCTGTCATACGAGCAACTCTACCATTTACTACATTTCCAAGTGCATACTTAGTAGCTGCATTTGCCCAAGGATTAAGCTCAGGGAATTTAAGAGAAAGAGCTATCTTTTCTCCTTGAATATCCTTAATGAAAGCTTTAACAGTATCACCTGCCTTATATACTTTCTTAGGATTTTCAACCCTACCCCAACTCATCTCTGAGATATGAAGTAAACCATCTGCTCCACCAAGTTCAACGAAAGCTCCAAAGTCAGTAACATTTTTAATACTTCCTTCAATTACATCGCCAACTTTAATTTTTGTCAAATAACTCTTTTGCAGCAGCAGCTTTTTTTAGCAACTACTAACTGCTTGCGATCACCTATAACTCTTCTTCTACGTGGGTTAAATTCAGTAATAACAAATTCAATTTCTTGATCTTTGTACTTACTTAAATCTCTCTCAAATGTATCTGAAACAAGACTGGCAGGTATAAATACCTTTGCTTCTTCTACAGTTACACTAAGACCACCATCAAGAACTGCAGTAACTTTAGCTGTTAGAACTTCTTTGTTATTGAAAGCTTCTTCTAATCTCTTATTGCCTTTGTCTGCAGCAAGTCTCTTATATGAAAGAATTACTTGACCATCGCCATCATTTACCTTGAGTACCTTTGCTGTAATTTCATCACCGTCATGTACTACAGTTGTAAGGTCTAGATTACTGTCATTGCTATACTCATTACGTGTAACGATTCCATCTAACTTATAACCAATGTTTAATGTAATATAATCCGGTTTAACATTGATTACAGTTCCAGTAACAACCTCTCCTGTATGTATTGTCTTAAAAGACTCTTCTAACATTTGTTCAAAACTAAGATCTGACATTATTTTGAACCTCCTCGATAATATGTTTAGGGGTTGAAGCCCCTGCTGTAATGCCTACACTTTGCACATTTTCTAAAGCCTTCTTATCAAGATCTGCTAGTGTTTGTATAAAGATTGTGTTGTTACATTCTTTTTTACAAATCTCCACAAGTTTACTAGTATTAGAACTACTCTTATCCCCAATAACTATCATTGCATCTACTTCTTTTTGCTATATCTATAGCTTCAGCTTGACGCTCATGTGTTGCATTGCAAATAGTGTTAAAGCACTTTTATACTATAACCCTAAATCATTAATTTTATCAACAATTTCTTTTAAATTTTTATATGATTATATGTAGTTTGGGCCACTAAAGAGATATTTTTTTATCCTTTTCCAAGCCTAAAAGCAATAAAATCTTCTATATTATCTATTGCAATAGTATTATCATTTCCCCAACCTTTTATTCCCTCTACTTCAGGATGCTTAGGATTTCCTATTATAATTACAATATCCCCTTCATTAGCCTTTTTTTCTACTATTCTATGTATCTTTTTTACATAGGGACAAGTAGCATCTACAACATTAAGGCCTGAATTTTTGACATTTCTCATGTACTTCTTTTGTTACGCCATGAGAACGAATAACTATTGTTGCATTTTTTTGCAAGACTTAAATCATTTACATCAGCTATAACTTCTACCCCTTTTTCATTCATATCTTTTACTACTTCTTGATTGTGAATTATAGGGCCTAAAGTATATACTTTTTTATTTTTTTCTATTTCATCATAAACTTTCTCTACTGCTTTTTCTACCCCAAAACAAAAACCTGCTGATTTAGCCTTCTTTATTTCTCGCATTTTTACCTTTCTATTTAACAAAAAGAAATAATTTTTTTCCACCACTTCTTCTATACTTAAATTTGAACTATCTATTAAAATAGCCTCTTTAACTTGTCTTAATGGTGCTATTTCTCTATTTGTATCTCTATAATCTCTAATTTCAATTTCTTTTTTTATTTCTTCCGGATTTACATCTAAGCCTTTTTTTCTTTTTAGCTCTTTATATCTTCTATCCGCTCTCGTGTCTACACTTGCTGTAAGATATTTTTTTAAATCTGCATTAGGTAATACATGACTGGCAATATCTCTACCATCCATAACAACCTTATTTTTTTCATAGCTAAATTTCTCTGTAAATTTAATAATTTACTTCTAACTTCTGAAAAAAACACTTATGCTACTAGCCATTCCACCTATTTTTTTCGGTTCTTATACTTTCTGAAACATCTTTTTCCGTTTAAAAGAACAATTTGTTTTCCATCTTCATATTTTTATATCTATATCAATATTTGAAAGATGAAAACTTACTACATCTTCTAAACTTATATCTATATCATTTTTCATAAAAGTATAGAGCTATGGCTCTATACATAGCTCCTGTATCTACATAGATAAAAATTCAATTTTTTTACTGAGGTCTTTGGCTATTGTAGACTTTCCTGCTCCTGAAGGTCCATCTATTGCTATATTATACATATTCTATATTTTTCTCCTGCACACCAAGCACTAGACCAAGCTATTTGTAAGTTATAACCGCCGGTAAGTGCATCTATATCTAAAACTTCACCTGCAAAAAAACAGATTTTTTTAACAAGCTTTGATTCCATAGTTTTTAGGTTTTACTTCTTTTTGTATCTATTCCACCTTTTTGTTATTATCGCTTCTTTAAATCCTCTAGTGCTTGTAATAGTAAATTTCAATGCTTTTAATATTATTAATTAATATATTTCTTTCTTTTTTTACTTATTTCATTAACTTTTTTTATTAGAATCTATACCGACAATATCTAGAATTATAGGTATTAAAGCGGACGGTAATAAAGTTGTCAAAAATATTTTTTTATACTCTTATTTTTTTACCCTCATCAAAAATCTCTTAATATACGCAATTCTAATTTTTTTCAAAAATTTAAAGCCGGTTTTTAAATCTAAATATAAGTCAAGATTAGTGTTTTCAAGTTCTTTAACTATGTATGAACTTGCTGATAAAATAAGTGGTCCACTAACACCAAAATGAGTAAAAATCATTTCTCCAAAGTCTTTATATATTAACTTATCTTTATATTTAATACTTATCTCTACATTTTTTTAAAGATAAACCTTGTAAATTTCTTACTGTGTCTTCCTTTATATTAAGCGGAACTAAAGAAGGAGTAGGTTTTATTATATTATGTCCTAATTTCTTTGCAAAATTATATCCATCTCCTGTTGAACCCGTTGCTGCATAAGACATACCACCGGTACAAAGTATAATAGAATCAGCATATATTCTCTCTTTGTTTTTTTAATATTATGCCTTTGACCTTTTTTTATATCCGACTTCAGTATAATCATCAACTATTATCTCACTTACTTCTGTACGTAGATTAATATTAACATTTAACTCTTTTTAATTTATTAGTAAGAGCTTTTTATTATATCTGAAGAATGATCTGAAAGAGGAAATACTCTATTTCCTCTTTCAATTTTTTAGTGGACAGGAATTTTTCTTCTATAAGCTGCATTATATTTTTCATTTGTATATGATTTAAAAAGCACTATATAAGAATTTAGGATTACTCACAACTTTAGTCATAACTACATCCATACTGCTTGCATTTGTTAAATTACATCTACCTTTGCCGGTTATATATAATTTTTTACCTAATTTCTCATTTTTCTCATATATACTTACTTCATGACCTATTAAAGCAGCGGATATAGCGGCAAGCATACCGGCAGCTCCACCGCCTATTATTATAACTTTGCTCATTATTTTCCTTTTTATTTATTAGTGAGTTATATATATTCACTCCTTAAAACTATCCTACAACTCTAATATTACAAAAATATTATAGATAGCTCTTATGGCCGTTTCAAAATCTTGCTCTCTAACACCTATTATTATATTAAACTCACTGGAACCTTGATCTATCATCTTTACATTAACATGTGCATGAGCTAGGGCTGCAAAAATTCTACCTGCAGTACCTCTATTAGCTCTCATAGCTCTACCAACTACTGCAATAAGAGCTAAACCTGATTCCATCTCTACTGAATCCGGATTAACCAATCTATGTATTCCGGCTACAACTTGTTGCTCTTTATTTTCAAATTCTGATTGATGTACTATAACAGACATAGTATCTATACCTGAAGGCATATGTTCTATAGATATACCATTATCGTCAAAAACTTGAAGAACTTTTCTACAAAATCCAACTTCTGAATTCATCATAGCTTTATCTATATTGATAGAACAAAAACCTTTTTTACCTGCTATACCGGTAATAGTATAAGTTGGTCTTTTGCAGGTACTTTCCACTATCATAGTTCCAAAATCTTCAGGTTTATTTGTATTTTTTATATTAATAGGAATTCCTTCAGCTCTTACAGGAAAAAAATAGCATCTTCATGCAATACACTAGCCCCCATATAAGAAAGCTCTCTAAGCTCTCTATAAGTAATAGTTTCTATAGGTTCCGGAGTATCAACTATTCTTGGGTCTGTAACTAAAAAGCCTGAAACATCGGTCCAGTTTTCATATAAATCAGCTTTAATAGCTCTAGCTACTATAGCGCCTGTTATATCACTACCACCTCTAGAGAAAGTTTTAACTTTTCCATTTATATCAATACCATAAAAGCCCGGAATTACAGCATTTTCCTTATCTTTTAATCTATTTGCTAATATCTCATTAGTTTTTTCTGCATCAAAATTATCATCTTCTCCAAAGAAAATAACTTCTGCCGCGTCTACAAATTCATAGCCTAAATAATTAGCCATTATAATACCATTAAGATACTCTCCTCTAGAAGCTGCATAATCCCTTCCGGCACCGGCTAAAAACCCACTTTCTATAACTTCAAATTCACTATCCAAACTAAGAGCTAAACCTAAGCCTTTTATTATATCATTATATCTATCTTTTATTTTTATTAAATATTTTTTTATAGTCATCACCTGAGCTGATAGAATCATAAGCTGCATAAAGCATATCTGTAACTTTCTCATCTTTGGCATCTCTTTTACCTGGTGCTGATGGAACAACAAATCTTCTGGAATCTTCAGCTCTTATTATTTCTCCAACCTTCTCAAATTGACTTGCACTGGCAAGAGAGCTACCCCCAAATTTAACAACTTTTAACATAATATATTTCCTTTTCTTAAGTAGTCTTTAGTATTTTACTTTTTGTTACTATATACTATTTCTTAAAAATATGTCTAGGCAAACCATTATATATTATAGGCTCAAGTTCACCTAATATAAGAGGTCGTAAGTATTCTATTCCTTTTTCAGTTATACCTACTCCGTCATCTGTTATAAATTCATCAGGTACTTTTTCTTTCTTTATTTGCTACTTCATTAACATCTCTAAATCCATAAAGACAATTATACTCACTACTATTGTCTCTCTTAAAAGCAACCATTATACCTGTTTTACCTGAATTTGCAAAAGTAACTGCTATTTCACCGGCTAAGAAAGCTTCATCTATATCTGTAGCACTGGCATAATGTGCTGCACATCTTTGTAAAGTATTTAACTCCACAGCTCTAGTTTTACATTTTAATTTATCTTTGAGTATATTTGCAAGACAAGATGCTGTTCCTGAAAGTGCTACATGTCCGAAAGCATCTTTTTTTGCAGTTGTACTTTCTGAAACATATTTGCCATCAGCTAATTTTATGCCCTCAGAAACCGCTATGAGTAAACTCTTTTTAGTTTTTTGCAGTTTTTTAACCTTTTTAACAAAATCATCTACATCAAAAACTTTTTCCGGTAGATAAATCAAATCCGGTCCCTCACAATCTACATCCTTGGCTAAGGCTGCACTTGCTGTAAGCCAACCTGCATTTCTTCCCATAATTTCAACTATTGTTATTGCCGATATATCATATACCAAAGCATCTCTTATAAGTTCTTTTGTACTGGTTGCTATATACTTTGCAGCACTTCCAAAACCCGGTGTATGATCTGTTCCTACTAAGTCATTATCTATAGTCTTAGGAATACCTACAAATTTAATATCAGAATTTATTTTTCTTTTGCATAAGCTGACAGATTCTTTATAGTATCCATAGAATCATTACCACCTATATAGAAAAAAACATATCTATTTTTATATTTATCCAATATTTCAAAGATTTTTAAGATAATCTTTCTCATTTTTTCATAATTTTTTTAATTTATATCTACAAGAACCTAAAAAAAGATGAAGGTGTCCTTTTTTAATAATTCAATATCCATTTCATTAGTAAATTCTTTTGTCTAAATCTATAATTTTTTTCAGATAAAAAGACCTTCTATACCATTTACCATTCCATAAATTTTTTTGCATTTATCTTCTTTCCACCTATAAATACACCTGCTAAAGAAGAATTTATTGCCGCTGTAGGACCGCCTGATTGACCAATTAATATATTATTCATAATATCCCCTTTTTAATTATTTATATAACTTATATTTGCTTTATCTAAAATATCAAGAATATACTTATCCCAAGCACTTTGGGCACCTTTATCTAAAATGAAATCATTTAAAAAAATATTCCATTTGTCAAAGTCAAAGCTTTATCTTCATATATTATATTTATAAAACATTCTTTTTAATTTATCTTTAAATATATCAAGAGCATTATCTTCTATAAATTTCTCTATATTATATTCATCCAATTTTAGAACTATCTTAAAAAGATACCGTAAACGTTTGCCTTTTTATTAAATCAAAACACAAAGGCTTTTAAATCTTTCCAATATGAATAAGACTTACTTTCTTCATCTTCATAATAAGACTTATTTATCAATCCATTTATAGAAAATGTATTATATGTACTTATTTCTATATCGGTAACATAATATTTATCAAATAATTCTCTTGAAAATAGCTCGGTAGTAAAACTTTTTAAATCATCTACTTTAATTGCTAACATCAAAATTCTCCTCATAAAAAAATCAAAAAAATTCTTAATATCTAAATCATCAGATATATTTTTCTTTAATATTTTTTTCTAAGTCTTTAGATACAGATATATGCCTTTTTCTTCGCAAAAATCATAACAGGTTCTAGATAACTCGGATAAACTTTTTTTCATTTAATAAATGCTTCTTATTTTTCTTTTTGTACTAATTTCATCATAGGAATTTACCATCTTATATATATAATACTTACCTGAGCTTTTTTTATTATATCTGAAATTTGACTGTTTTTCTAAGCTAAATATTTCGTTTTCTATCTCACGGAATATTCTCCTCTTTTTAGTTTAACATCTTTATCTAAGAAATATGTTAAATTAGTATCAATCTCTTCGTTTTTTTATCTAAGCTTTCTTTTTGCATTTTTTTAGCACTAACTTCATCATCGAAGCTAAATCTATCAACCAAAAACCACTCTAGCCTCGTTTTTCACTAATTTCAAGCCCTGACTGCTAAGTAATTTTTTTCTTTCATTTTTAAAGCTTTCGTATAAGCAGTAAATAAAGTATATAGGCTGTCCTTATCTATATTTGCCAATTCAGAAATTTTTACTTTTTATTTAATTCTTCAAAAATATCTTTCACTTATATTTTTTTAATTTTTTTCTTCATCTTTAGTATCTAAGAGTAAATTTTTCTTCTTTTTGCCATTTCTGTTAATATATATAATTCTATAGTAAAACTATTCATATCTTCCAGGAAAAAGTTCTTCAAAGCTATAATCTTCTCCTGAAATGCTGTATATGGTTGACCATATCTCTTTTTCCACATACTCCCTCAATCTTTTTCTTTCTTAGATAAAACTAACAATAAAACTTCCTTATTGTTATAACTACTACTCATGGAAGTTTTTTTCTTCCACAAGCCACAAGTAAGACTAAAACAAGCAAAGATATGAGAAATTTTATAATTTTTCTTCATAATATACCCTTTTAAGAATTTATTAGAATACCAACTACTATTCCAAGTATAGCTCCTGCTAATACTTGAAGTGGTGTATGACCTACAAGTTCTTTAAGTTTTTCGTCAAAAGCTTCCAAACTGGGTATATTAAATATATCACTATCTAGAAGTATATTTAATAATTTAGCTTGCTTTCCCGTTTCTCTTCTAACTCCTGAGGCATCATACATAACTATGCTTGCTAAAATAAAAGTAACAGCAAATTCAAATGAGGAAAAACCATATTTACATGCCGCACCTGCTACTAGTGCACAGACAGTAGCAGAATGTGAACTAGGCATACCACCACTAGACCACATTCTTTCTATAGAAAAGCTTTTATATCTCCAAGCTTCTATGAAAGTTTTTTAAGTAATTGTGCTATAAACCAAGCTACTACTGAACCTAATAAAATATTATTGGAAATAATTTCTTTTTAAATGTATCATTAAAACTCCTAACCTATAAGCCAATCATATAACTCTTGATATTTTTAGAGCTGAACTCGTCCAAGAATAATCCATTCTCATTGCTCTATCTATAATTTTTATTCCATTCAACTCTTCTATTTTTTTATAAATATGTTTAGCATATTTTATTTGATCCAACATTTCATGCGCATTATAATTTCTGAATGAAAAAAACCTGTTCCTTCACTGGTATATTCATTATATGGAATAACTGTATCTTTTAATCCCCCTGTCTCTCTTACAATAGGAACGCAACCATATCTAAGAGATATAAGTTGGGATAAACCACAAGGTTCAAATAAAGACGGCATAAGAAAAGCATCTGCAGCTGCATATATTCTATGTGATAATTCCTCCGAATAGTATATATTAGCTCTAACTCTATCATTATACTTCCAGTCATAATGTCTAAACATATTTTCATATTTAGGATTACCTGTACCAAGAATTACAAGTTGTGTGTCTTCTGCACATATCTCCTCCATAACATAATCTATCAAATCCAGCCCTTTTTGATCAGTTAATCGAGAAACTATAGCTATCATAAATTTATTATCATCTTCTATAAGACCTAATTCTCTTTGTAGGGCACGCTTATTTTTCTATTTTTATCTCTTCTGAAATTGGATATATTATAATTTTTTTATATATCTTTATCCGTTTCGGATTAAATATTTCATAATCTATTCCATTAACTATCCCTCTAAGTGCATTTTGTCTTGCTTGTAGAAGTCCTTGTAAGTTCTCACCATAAAAATCTGTCTTTATTTCTTCAGCATATGTTTGACTGACAGTAGTTATAGCATCAGCATATACAAGGCCACCTTTTTAATAAATTTCCACTTCCATAAGCTTCTAATTTATCACTTGTAAAGAAATAGTCTGACAGCATACTATATCTTTTTATAGTATCTATATCCCAAGTACCTTGGAACTTTAAATTATGTATAGTCATAACCGTTTTTATATCTTTATAAAAATCTGATCCTGCAAATCTTTCTTTTAAATATACAGGAACAAGACCTGTTTGCCAATCATGGCAATGTACTATATCAGGTTTAAAGCCTATTACCGGTAAGGCGCAAAAGAGAAGAATAAGAAAAAGAAAATAAATTTTTTTCTATATCATATAGCCAATCTCCATAAGGTCTATCACCACCAAAATAAGCTTCATTATCTATGAAATAAAAAGTTATTCCTTCATACTCTGTTTTTAAATATACCAACATATCGACTTTGTCCATTATAATCAATCCAAAAATTAGTTATATATTCTAATTTTTTTCTACATATTTGTAAGGCATACATAAATACTTTGGCAATATAACTGCACATTCAAAAATATCTTTTATCAAAACACTTAGGTAATGAACCTACAACATCTGCCAAGCCACCGGTTTTTTTACAAATGGTACTGCTTCACTAGCCATAAAAAGAATCTTTTTCATGATAGCCTCCTATCTATTCTTATACTTATTTGCCAATTCCTTCATCTCTTTTGCTGTGTCCAGAACAGCTTTTGTTATCTCACTACCACCAAGAAGTCTTGCAAGTTCCAGAGCCAAACTTTCATCTTTTATATTTTCTATACTTGTTTTAGTTTCTATACCATCACTGGATTTTTCTATCAGATAATTGCAATCAGCCATAGCTGCAATCTGAGGCAAGTGAGTTATACATAATACTTGATGTTCTTTAGAAATATATGAGATTTTTTCGGCTACTTTTTGAGCTGTTCTACCACTTATTCCTGTATCTATTTCATCAAATATCAAGGTATCTATATCATCTACATTTGCAAGTACAGACTTGAAAGCCAGCATAACTCTTGATAATTCTCCACCACTGGCAACATCTTTTAAAGGCTTTAGAGGATTACCCGGATTAGTAGAAATCATAAACTCTATATCATCTAAACCATTCACAGAAAAAAATTATCAAGTTCCTTAAATTCTATTTTTAAATTCCACATTAATAAAAATTTAACTCTATCAAGTTATTCTTTATATTTTCTTCCAATATTTTTTTGCTACTTTTTTTCTGAGAAGTCTTAAACTATTAGATAAATCAGTAAATTCCATCTCTAAATTTTTCTAATTCCCTGCTTAACTTTTTCTCTGTCTGAATCAAAATTGAGTAAATCTCTTAATCTTTCTTTTTTTAGATTTTTAAAATAAAAGCCAGTTTATCTGTATCACTTGTATATTTATTTGTGAAACGATTAACAAAAATCTAATCTTTTTTTGAATTTTTTTCAAAATTCTCTTCACTATAATCAAGTTTATCAAAGTAAGCTTTTAATATCTCTATTTATATCACATATTTTTTTGCATCTAAATCATACAACTCTTCTTCAAATTCTTTAAGTTCAGGAGAAAAAAACTTGAAATTTCTTCCAAGCTGGTAACTGCACTTCCAATATCAGTATTATCTAATATTTCTATTACATCTGTTAGATTATCATTTATGTTAGATACAACTTTTTAATTTTCTATAAGCCATATTTAGTTTTTTTCTTCTTCATTGGGCTTTTAGTCTAGAAATTTCAATTTCTCTTATTTCATATTTAAGTATATCTATTTCTCTTTCTCGTATAAAACTGTCATCATCTAAACTCAACTTATTTTTTTATTTCTTTATATCTATCATAAAGAGCTTGTATAGTAGCTTTTTAAAGCTAAAAGCTTCTTTATCTAACATACCATCTACTATTGATAAATGCTTAGCTTTTTGATAATAAAGATTGATGCTCATGCTGTCCATGTATATCTATTAATAATCCGGTAAGAGTAGATAATTTTGCTATAGTAATGCTTTCATCATTAACCTTTAAGATACTTCTTGAAGCTGACAATTTTCTACTTATTATCAAAATACCGTCTTCTAAAAATATTAAAAATCTAAAGACTTTATATATTCTATTTTTTCCTTGTCCAAAATTTTAAAAATAAGCTCAACATAAGCAAATTCAGCACCTTCTCTTATTATGTCTTTAGAAGTTTTTGCTCCAAGTGCAAAATTTATAGAATCAATCAAGATAGATTTTCCTGCTCCTGTTTCTCCTGATAAAACTGTAAAACCACTTCTAAAAATCCAAATCTGCCTTTTTCTATTAATGCCATATTTCTTATATGTAATTCTAAAAAGCATTATCCTCCTATTCCGAAATAAGTTTCTTTATTTCTTCCCCAACAACTATTGCTTCTTCATCTGTTTTAACCGCACAGAAAATAGTGTCATCTCCTGCTATACAACCTATTATACTAAGTATATTCATATGATCTATAGCAGCGGCGGCAGCCATTGCCATACCTGAAACCGTTTTAATAACTAGAATATTTTTGTGCTAACGCAAGATTTATATATGCATCTTTTTAATATTCTAACATATTTATTTTTTTCTCATCATCTTTTTATTTCTTTTTTTATGTATCTAACCGTTTCTCCTTTTTTTAGAGCTAATCTTTCCTAAGTGTAACTGTTTTTATATCTCTTGAAACTGTAGCTTGAGTTACATCAAAACCTTCTTTTCTAAGAATATCTACTAAATCCTGTTGCTTTGAAACATTTCTGGTAGATATTATTTCTAAAAATTCTTTCTTGTCTTTTTATTTCTCATTATAAACCTCTCATCTTATTTCTAAGATTATCCATAAAAAGCAGTACCATTTAATTTTTATAAAATGTACTTTTTACCTTAGACTCGCTTATAATTACATGATCACCTTTGTCCAGCTTAATAGTATTTTCACCATCAAATATAGCAATTCTTTCTCCTGTTTCTTCCCCTATTATTTCTATATCAACTATACTGTCACCACCTAAAACTATACTTCTTAAATTTAGACTATGTGGACATATAGGTGTTACTATCATCATTCTGGCTTTCGGTTCTGCTAAAGGTCCTCCTGCACTTAGATTATATGCAGTCGAGCCTGTGGGTGTTGATATTATAATACCATCACTATTATATGAATTCAGATATTCATCATTAACATTTATTTTTACATTGTATTGTTTTTTTCCGGTTAATATTCTATTAATTACAATTTCATTTAATGCTAAATACTTTTTTTGTTTGAACACCTTTTTTATTGCATAACCTTTTTAGCATCATTCTCTTTTCTATGGTAAAATCTAAACTTAAAAAGCCTATCTATAATATTTTTCTACATCATCTTCTTTTTTTACACTGGTTAAATAACCTAAATGTCCCATATTAATACCTAAAATAGGTATATTAAGTCCTGCTATATCTCTAGCTACTCTCATTAAAGTTCCATCACCACCCAGAGTAATTATACAATCAATATTCTCAGGTAACTTATTTTTTTATCAATGTAACCTATACTTCTAGATGTATTAATGCCCTTATCTTTCAAAAATAATATCTAGATTATCAGCATATTGCAATACCCCTTCTTTGCTATCATTTAATACCATATAAAAATTTTTTTCATACTCTACCTATCTAAGCTTTCATGTGCCTCATCTACTATTTTTTTATTATATCAATATCTTTACTATCTGATAAATTCTCATCTTTAGTAAGATGGTATAAATATTCAATATTACCCTCAGGGGCCTTTTTACAGGTGAAAAGCTAAGATTTAATATTCTAAAACCATTATCTTTGGCATATTTAAAAAAACAGCTTCTATAACTTCTATATGAACCTTTTTTTATCTCTAACAACGCCCTTTTTTTCCCAACTTTTTTTCTCTACCTGCCTCAAACTGAGGTTTGATAAGTGCAGCTACTTCTCCTTTATTTGATAATAGCTCTTTAACAGCCGGCAAAACTTTTTGATAAAGAAATAAAACTGACATCTATTGATGAAAAAAATCTATATTTTCACTAATATTTTTCATGTGTAACATAACGAATATTAGTTTTTTTCCATACATACAACTCTTTCATCATTTCTAAGTTTCCAGTCTAATTGACCATGTCCAACATCTATGGCATACACTTTCTTTGCACCATTTTTGTAACATACAATCAGTAAATCCTCCTGTGGAAGAACCTACATCCATACATATCTTATTTTTTCCAAATTCAGCAAAAAAATTTATCTACAGCTTTTTTTCTAATTTCAAACCACCTCTGCTTACATATTTCAAGGTATTTCCTCTAACTTCTATAGGAAGATTCTCTTCAAAGCTGGTGCCTGCCTTATCTTCTTTTATACCATCTACATATACAATTCCTGACATTATTATAGCTTTTGCCTTTTCTCTTGAGGTGGCAAATCCCTTTTTTACCAATAAAATATCAAGTCTTTCTTTCACTATATTAACTCCTTAATTTTGGTATATATAGACTCGGAATCCAAGCCTAAATCTTTTTTTAATAAGCTAACATCTCCATGTTCAACATATTTATCATTTATTCCGAAATGATGAATTTTTTTGTTATTATTATTAGAATTGATATAATCGGCTATTTTTCACACCAACTCCACCATCTATAACATTTTTCTTCCATAGTAATTATGATTTTTATGTTTTGCTGCCACTTTATCCAAAGCTTCTAAATCTAAAGGTTTTACAAAGCGTAAATTTATTAAACTAACATTCATGCCTTCTTCTTTTAATTTATTTCTTACATGCTCTCCTGTACTAATCATAGTTCCTAGACAAATTAAAAGCTATTTCACTTTCATCATATATAAATTCTGCTTTTTCCGTATTCTATAGGAGTATTAAATTCTGATAAACCTGTGTATGCTTTCCCTCTAGGATATCTTATAGCACTAGGTGTATTAAGACTTAACAAAAAAGTTAATCCTGATTTTTAATTCATTTGCATTCTTAGGTGCAAATATAGTCATATTAGGTATTAAATTCAAATATGACAAATCAAAAATACCTTGATGTGTTTCTCCATCTGCCCCAACTAGACCTGCTCTATCAATAGCAAAAACCACCGGTAAATTCTGTATACAAACATCGTGTATTATTTGATCAAAAGCTCGCTGTAAAAATGAAGAATATATAGCAACTACAGGCTTTTAAACCACCTAATGCCATTCCGGCAGCCATAGTAACCGCATGCTGTTCTGCTATACCTACATCGAAAAAAATCTATTTGGAAAAAAAGCTTAGAAAACTCACTAAGTCCTGTTCCTTCAGGCATAGCTGCAGTTATAGCAACTATCCTTTCATCTTTTCTTGCTAACTCACATATATTCTCAGAAAATATAGCTGAATAATCAATAACTTTATTTTTATTTAAACTCTCACCTGTAGCAATATTAAAACTGGATACTCCATGATATTTCTCAGGCATATTTTCTGCCGGCTTATATCCTTTTCCTTTTTTAGTTATTACATGTACTAATACAGCATGCTCGAGTTTCTTTGCAGCTTCAAATACTTTTAAAAGTGCCTTAGTATCATGCCCATTAACCTGCCCCAAGTAGGTAATACCCATATTTTTCAAAAAAACATTCCGGGTATAAGAAACTGTTTTATACTATCTTTAGTTTGTTTTAAACCTGCTATAGCGGCATTTCCATGTGGAACTTTATTTAAAATATCTATTATACCTTGTTTAAATCTATTATAAGGTCTACCTGTTCTTATGCTATCCAAATAATTAGACATACCACCTACATTATGTGAAATAGACATTTCATTATCATTTAAAACTATTATAAAATTCTTCTTTAATCTAGCTGCATTATTAAGTGCTTCATATGCCATACCACCGGTCAATGCTCCATCACCTATAACACTGATAATGTATCTATCTTCTTTTTTTAAATCTCTAGCATAAACTAAACCTAATCCTGCCGATATACTTGTAGAAGAATGGCCTGTATTAAAAGCATCGCATTCACTTTCACTAGTCTTAGGAAAGCCTGACATACCTTTATATTTTCTTAATTCATCAAATTCTTTTTTTCTACCGCTAAGTATCTTATGAGTATAACTTTGATGACCTACATCCCAAATTATTTTATCTTTGGGTAAATTAAAACTGGTAAATAAAGCCATAGTAAGTTCTACGACACCTAGATTACTGGCAAGATGTCCACCAACTTTACTTAACTTTTTAATTAGAAAAGCTCTTATCTCTTTTGCTAACCTATCATAATCTTCCAGTTTTTATATATATCACCAGCTTCATTTATATTATCAAGTAACATCTTTACCTCTTAATTTGCTCTTTTTTTATAAGCCAAGCTACTATTTCTTTTAATTTAGAGCTATCTTCCTCAAAAGAATCCAGTAAAATCAGAGCATCTTCCTCCATTTTTTCAAGATATTTTTTTGCATACTCCAAGCCGTAAATACTTACATAAGTATTTTTATTATTATCTCTATCTGAATGAACAGGTTTTCCTAGTTCTTCACTTGATGATGTTTCATCTAAAATATCATCTTTTATTTGGAAAGACATTCCTATATTAAAGGCAAGTTTTTTCACTTTCTCTATAGTAAATTCATCTGCTCCTGCTAAAATAGCACCTATTAACATACTTGCTTCGATTAAAGCACCTGTCTTTAAAGTATAAATGTAATACAATTCTTCTTTGCTTAGATTTTCTCCGGTTTTTTGAACATCTAAAACCTGTCCTCCAACCATACCGTCTATACCGCTATTTTTCCCTAAAACATCTAATGCTTTAATATATCTTTTTATAATACTTTCATCCTTTAAATCCAACATAGCGGTAGTAATGATTCTGAAAGCCTCTATAGATAAAGCATCACCTGCAAGTACAGCCATATCTTCTCCAAACTCTGCCCAAGTACTTTTATTTCCTCGTCTGAGTTCATCATTATCTATACAAGGAAGATCATCATGTATCAAACTAAAGGTATGTATAAATTCTATTCCTGCCATAAATGGATGTAGAATATCTATATTCTTTCCGCCACATAATTTATATGTTTCTAAAATTAATAAAGGTCTTACTCTCTTCCCGCCATTTATAACTGCCTTATTCATAGCTTCTCTTACAAGCTTTGAAAGACTGTTTTCATCACACAAATATTTATATATAACATTATTAATATAGGTTATATCATATTTAATATCCAAAATATCTCCTTTACTTATCCTCAAGTATAACAAGTTCTTTCTCGACTTTATCTATTTTAGAACTAACTTCACTTATAAGTTTCATTCCATTCTCATAAATTTTTAAAGCTATCTTCCAAACTGGTATTATTATTTTTCTAAGTCTGCCAACACTTGTTCCAAGTCTTTAAATAATTCTTCTATATTTTTTTCTTCTTTATTTGGCATAATATACTCCTATTGTTTATATTCCATATCCAATACTTTTTGCACTAACTTTACCATCTATAAAACTAAGATTTATTATGCTGTCTTTTTTTATATCTTTTTACCTTACTTATTCTATTCCCTAAATCATCAGCAACATAAGCATAACCATTTGCTATACGTTTTAAAGGTGATAAAGCTTCTATTTTAGTTGCATAAACAGCTAATTTAGATTTTGTATCATTTAATTTTGCATTAATCTTTTTATTTAAGCTATTATCTATTTCAACAAGATAAGTTCTGTATCCATTAATTCTTTTTAGTAGGTGAAAATGAAGCTAATTTTAATTTGTAAGTTTGTAATATATTATTAAGCAAAGCAAGTTTTGTTCTCAATGAATTTTTTTCATTCTTATATTAATATTATCTAAATCTGATACAAATTTAGAATATTCAAAGTTAGCAATTTCCGCCGCCTGACTAGGGGTTGCCGCCCTAATATCTGCTACAAAATCCGCTATAGTAAAATCAGTTTCATGACCTACTGCACTTATAATAGGCGTTTTAGCTTCATAAATAGCTATTGCCAATTCTTCCTCATTAAAAGACCATAAATCTTCTATACTTCCACCACCACGTCCTACTATAATTACATCCACATCTATTTTATCTAAAGCTTTTATACCTTTTATTATACTCTTATAGGCATTTTCACCTTGCACAAGTGCCGGATACAAAATAAGTTCGACATAAGGATTACGTCTTTTACTAACATTTATAATGTCCTGAATAGCAGCTCCTGTAGGTGAAGTTACTATACCTACTTTGTTTGCAAATCTAGGTATGTTTTTTTTGTTTTTTTCATCAAAGAGTCCTTTTTCTTCTAAAATAGCTTTTTAGCTTTTAAATATTTCTCATATAATATACCAAGACCTGCTTCTTCTATTCTAGACGCATATAATTGATATTTACCACCTTGCACATAAACTTCTATGCTGCCACTTACAATAACTTTCATACCATCTTTAAGGGCGAATTTTAGTCCGGTAATTCTCTTTCCCTTAAACATGACCGCTGATATTTGAGATTTACTATCTTTAAGTGTAAAATATATATGTCCTGAACTATTATATGTACAATTACTAACTTCACCTTCTATACTTATATTAGAAAGACCCGGACGACTTGAAAATAGTTTATTAATCCCTTCATTTACCTCTGTAACTGAATAAACATTTTCCATATTAAACTAATTTTCCTAAAATTGCATTTATAAAGGATGAACTATCATCTCCACCAAACTTTTTAGCTAAATTAATTGCCTCATTTATGGCTACAGCTTCAGGTATAGAATCTACATATTTCATTTCGTAGTAAGCTAATCTAAGTATAGCCTTTTCTATCTTTGGTAATCGGTCAAAATTCCATCCCTCTATAGCCGCCTCTAATTTTGTATCAATTTCTTCTAGGTGAGTATTACAGTCTTCAACTCTTTCTTTAGCTTCCGCTTTATCAAATTCATCAAATACTACTTCGTGTAATATTTTAGGCTCACCTTTAGAATCAAACTCATCTTCTCTAATTTGTTCAAAAATATAAATCTATTTGTTCTTTCTTTTCTGTTTCAGGATAAAAATCCATATCGAATAACATCTTAAAAACAATGTTCTCTAAATAAAACTCTATTCATTTTCTTCCTCTCGATAGATATATTTAATTACTCTATTATATATGATTTTTGTACTTTTTAAACAAGAAAAAAAGAGAAGTATGCTATTTTAGGCAACACCTCTCTTTTTAATTAAAAAAACCCTAGCTATTAAGCTAGGGTCTAATTACTGCATTAGTTGAATTTACGTTTTCTTGCCGCTTCTGACTTCTTTTTACGTCTTACGCTTGGCTTCTCGTAATGCTCTCTTTTACGAATCTCTTGCTGAATGCCAGCTTTAGCACAATTTCTCTTAAATCTTCTGAGTGCACTATCAAGACTCTCGTTCTCTTTCACAATCACGTTTGACATCGAAACACTAACCTCCCTCCGGTTGTGAAATAAATACATAGTAAGTATAACATAATATCCATAGTAGTCAACATATTTTCTAAAAAAATATTATATTTTTTTAGTATAAGTATATATTTTTATACCTTTATGTAGCATTAAATATTATGTTAACCTATATATCATATAATTGAATTAACTTATTTAAGCCATTCTTTTACAGTCAAACTTAACTAAATTTTATTGCAACATAGCTTCAAGAGTAACTTTTACATTAGCTAAGGCTTCATCAATCTTTTCCGGATTCTTTCCGCCGGCCTGTGCCATATTTGGACGACCGCCACCGCCACCGCCAACTATAGGAGCGATGACTTTAATTATATTCCCCGCATTTGCACCTTTTTTTATAGCCTCATCACCGGCCATAGCAAGCAGGTTCACTTTTCCATCTACTATTGACGCAAGAACAACTACGCCATCATCTGTACTGGATTTTAAATTATCACCAAGAGTCCTAAGTTCATTAACTTCAACTCCCTCAAGTTTTTTACAAAGAACTTTTACACCTTTTACTTCTATAATATCATTTTCTACATTTGAAATACTATCTTTAGCTAACTTAGCTTTTAATTTATCATTTTCAGCTTTTAGCTCTTTTAACTCATCTATTAAAGCTTTTAATCTGCTTTTAATTTCATTAGTATTAGTCTTTAAAAGATTTGCTAAATCATGTAAATCCTCTTCCATACTCTTATAATAATTAAGCAATGCATCTCCTGTAAGTGCTTCTATACGTCTAACACCTGCAGCTATACCTGACTCGGATATAATTTTAAATGCACCTATTTCAGCTGTATTAGAAACGTGAGTACCTCCACAAAGCTCTTTAGAAAAATCTCCCATGCTTACAACTCTTACTTTACCATGATATTTTTCTCCAAATAAGGCCATCGCCCCACTCTTTTTTGCATCCTCAAGTTCCATAATATCTGTTTTAACAGTATTTGAAGCTTTTATTTCTTTATTTACAAGTTCCTCAATCTTTTGCAACTCTTCTTTTGTAAGAGCTGAGAAATGAGTAAAATCAAATCTTAATCTATCACTGGCTACCAAACTACCTGCTTGTTCTACATGTGTTCCTAGAACAGTTCTAAGTGCTTTATGCAGTAAATGAGTACCACTATGATTTTTACAGGTACTTTCTCTGTTGGCTACATCAACTTCAAAATGAACTGTATCTCCTAAATTAAAAGAACCTGAAACAACTTTACCTACATGTCCTATTTTATCACCTTGTAATTTAATAACATCATCAACCTCAAATATGCTATCTCCGACTTTTATAATACCTGTATCTGCCATTTGACCACCCATAGTAGCATAAAAATACAGTTTTATCTGTTATTATAGTACCTATTTCATCTTCTTTTTAAACTAGTAACTATATCATTTTTCCGTTGTAAGTGCAGTTATCTTTCCTTCACCTTCGTAAATTCCATAACCTATAAATTCTGTACTTAAACTTGGATCTAAAGACTGATAAACTGTTACATCAGCTCCCATATAATTTGTTGTTTTTCTTGCTTTTCTTGCTTTTTCTTTTTGTTCTTTCATAGCAAGATTAAAGCCTTCTTCATCTAAGCTTAAGCTTTTTTCTTCAAGAATCTCCTTAGTTAAATCTATAGGGAAACCATAAGTATCGTAAAGTTTAAAAGCTTCTTCTCCACTCATTAGCTTTCTGCCTTCTTTTTGCATAGAATTTTCTATGTCAGCTAAGATAGCAAGACCTTGATCTATAGTTTTGTAGAATTTATCTTCTTCTTCTGTTAAAACTTTTAAAATCATAGCTTTCTTTTCTTCAAGTTCAGGATAACCATCTTTACTTGAAGCTATAACTACATTTGCAAGTTCAGCTAAGAATTTTTTATCTATACCCAACATACGTCCATGTCTGGCGGCTCTTCTAAGAAGCCTACGAAGAACATATCCACGACCTTCATTGCTTGGCATGATACCATCGCTAATCATAAATGTACAAGAACGTATATGATCTGTAATAAGTCTAAGTGAAATATCTTTTATATCATCATCTTTATATCTTATACCTGCAAGAGTCGCTACACTATCAAGTAAAGCTTTTATAGTATCTACCTCAAAAATAGAATCTACATCTTGTAGGGCAACTGCAAGTCTTTCTAGCCCCATACCTGTATCTATATTTTTATTTTCTAATTCTGTATAATTGCCTTTTCCATCGCTGTTAAATTGTGTAAATACATTATTCCAAACTTCCATATATCTATCACATTCACAACCGACAGTACAATCCGGTCTATCGCAACCATACTTAGGACCTCTGTCATAATAAACTTCTGAACTGGGACCACAAGGACCTGAACCATGTTCCCAAAAATTATCTTCTTTTCCAAATCTAAAAATTCTTTCTGACGGAATACCTATTTCTTTATTCCAAATATCAAAAGCTTCATCATCTTCCAAATAAACAGAAGGATATAGTCTATCTTTATCAAGACCTACAACTTCCGTTAAGAACTCCCAAGTCCAAGATATAGCTTCTTTTTTTGAAATAATCTCCAAAGGAAAAGTTTCCAAGCATTTCAAAAAAAGTACCATGTCTTGCTGTCTTACCTACATTTTCTATATCACCTGTACGAATACATTTTTGACAAGTAGCCACTCTTTTTCTAGGTGGTATCTCTTGTCCTGTAAAAATATGGCTTTTAATGGTGCCATACCTGAATTTATTAATAATAAACTGTTATCATTATGTGGAACTAGAGAAAAGCTTTTCATAACTAAATGTCCCTTTGAGTCAAAAAAAGTCCAAAAAAACATTTTTTTCTTATCTCATTTACCCCATATTTTTTTGTCATATTCTGTTCCTAGTTTAAATAAAATATTTAAACTACAGACTATCAGATAAGTCTGTATTCCTTTCTAATTAAAAATTTCTCTTCTTACTTATTTTTTTAGCATCTCTACTATCTCTAAATTTCTTACCGGCAATAATGCCTGCAAAGCCTAAAAAAATCCAAAAAAATAATAGCCTTTACTATAGCTTCTACAAAAAGCAGCAGTTAATCCCATAACATCACCTTCCCCTTTTTAGAATATTGTTTTTAATTCTAGCATAGAGAGTATAAAAAGTACAAGTGGCTTACTTTAAAGAAACATATAAAACAAAATAAATTCCAACAATATATTTTTGTCGGAATTTATCTTTTAAATGATATAATTATATATATACCGGCTTAACACTTACTTAATTAAACCTAATTCTTTGTTTAACCAATTAAGTGCTGAAACAGTAACATAATTGTATGGTTGATTGAAATGTGGCATAAAGAATATATCAAGTAATGCAAGTTCTGCCATAGTCAATTTCTTTTGTATTGCTAAAGAAAACATATTTATCATTGCAGATACATCATAATTTGAACCTAATTGAGCTCCTACTATAACTTTGTCACTCTTTCTATAAACTATTCTTATTTTAACTTTAGGATTTTCCACTTCCATAAAGGCAGGAAATTGTGTATCCTCAAAATCAACATATTCTACTTCAAGACCTTCTCTAGCGGCACCATCTACACTAAGACCTGTACAAATTAGCTTATAACCATAGATACCTAAAGCACTTGAGCCTTGAACACCTGCAGTTTCTACAGCTGTACCACAAATATTATGGGCAGCTATGATACCTGATCTAACTGCATTTGTAGCAAGAGCTATATAATTTACTCTATCTCTGGCATTATCATATATAGTAGCACAATCTCCTATTGCATATACATTCTCATCACTTGTTCTACCATTCTTATTTACAAGATATGCACCGTTTGCATATAAATCTAAATGTCCGTTTCCAAGTGAAGAATTTGGTTTAAAACCAACAGCGCAGATAACCATATCGGCATCGTATCTACCTTTATCTGTTACCACTCCTGTAACCTTTGTTTCGCCCTCAAATTCTACTACTTTTTCTCCAAGAGCAAATTTTATACCATGCTCTTCCATTCTATTTTTCATTTCATCAGAAAATCTTGTATCAAAATATCCATTAAGAATATGATCTACCATATCTATAAGAGTTACTTTCATTCCAAGTCTTTCAAAAGCTTCAGCGAGCTCAACACCAATATAACCGCCACCAAGAACAACTATATTTTTGAATTCACTTTTATTTTTTAATTTTTCAATAACTTCTTTTGCATTTTGGTACAATTTAACCATTTGTACATTTTCAAGTTCGAAACCTTTTACAGGAAGCTTGTTAGGTAAACTACCTGTAGCAAATACAAGTTTATCATAATTATCTTGTATTATACTTCCATCAGCCAATCTAACCTTTAATGTTTTTGTTAGCATAATCTACTTCCAAAACCTCAGAATTCATATTAACTTTAGCACCTTTTTCTATAAAGTTTTCAGGTTTTGCATAAAATAGACCATCTCCTGAGTGAATTTGCTCACCTATCCAAAGTGCCATTCCGCAACCTAGAAAAGATATATTATCATTTCTATCATAAATTGTTAACTCATTACCCGGATATGAAAGTATAGTATTTGCACAAGCAGTACCTGCATGATTAGCACCAACCAAAAACTATTTTTTTGACATTAAAAAAATTACCTCCAAATAGATATTTAATAATTATTTATTTAATAAAATAGAGTATTAAGATATATTACTCTATATATTATTACAATACCTTAAAAATCTCCTATATTTCAATAGAAAATTAAAATTTTAACAGATTTTTATTTTTACCAAAGATTGTTGTATGCTATTTATTTTTCCGGTATAGCTAAATATCTTTCCCTCATGGTACATAAAAAAAGTAGGCCGAAGCCTCACCTTTCACTATATTTTTTTTAATTTATATATCTTCCAGCAAAGCTACACCATCTGCTGCGGTAGTTGCCAAGAAATCACACCTTTCATTTTCTATATGACCTGCGTGTCCTTTTAACCCAAAACAAATTTAGTATTGTGTATAGACTTTTACTTTAAGTAGCCTTTCCCATAGATCTATATTTTTAACTTCATCTTTCTTTCCACGTCTAAAATTATTTTTAAGCCAAGAATCTACCCAATGTAAGTTAAAAGCATCTACAAGATACTTGGAATCTGAATAAATTTCTACATTACAAGGCTTAGTTAAAGCCTCCAAACCTATTATGCAACCCATTAGCTCCATTCTGTTATTTGTAGTAAGTTTATAACCTGCACTAAACTCTCTAATATGTTCTTCCCCCTTGGAATCAATATATTTAAGTATAGTTCCATAGCCACCTTTTCCCGGATTGCCTTTGGAGCTGCCATCTGAATATAATTTTACTAAAGCCATAAGCACCTACTCACTCAAATAAGCTTTTTTAACTGACTCATCATTTAGTAACTCACCAGCTTTACCTTCCAATACTATCTTACCTGTTTCAAGAACATAGGCTCTATCTGCGATACTAAGAGCTTTTTTTGCATTCTGCTCTACTAAAAGTATAGTAGTTCCTGCCTTATGAACCTCATTTATTATATCAAAAATCTCATTAACATATAAAGGTGAAAGTCCCATAGAAGGTTCGTCCATAACTATTACACTAGGCTTAGACATCAAAGCTCTGCCCATAGCAAGCATTTGTTGTTCTCCACCTGAAAGTGTACCGGCAAGCTGAGATTTTCTCTCTTCAAGTCTTGGAAATCTTTTATAAATACTCTTAATAGTATCTTCTATTTCCGCCTTATCTTTTTCTAGTATAAGCACCTAATTTTAAGTTTTCAAATACACTAAGCTCTGCAAATACTCGTCTTCCCTCCGGTACATGAGCCATACCCATAGTTACTATTTTATGAGCCGGCATTTTACTTATTTCTCTGCCCTCAAACTCTATACTACCACTTTTTGCCGGTATAAGGCCTGTAAGAGTATGTAAGATAGATGTTTTTCCTGCACCATTTGCACCTATGAGAGCTACTATCTCTCCTTTATTCACCTCAAAACTAGCACCTTTTACTGCTTGTATCATTCCATAATTTATATGTAAGTCTTTTATACTCAAAAATGACATTTTTTTATTCTCCTAAATATGCACTAATAACTGTTTTTATCATTTAAAAACAACATTCGGAATTCCGCTAGTAAGTTCTTTTCCAAAATTTAAAACAGTTAAATATTCGCAAATACCTGAAACCAACTTCATATCATGCTCTATAAGTAATATTGTTATATCATATTTCTTTCTTATTAGCATAATAGTATCCATAAGCTCAGCTGTTTCTTGAGGATTCATTCCCTGCCGCAGGCTCATCTAAAAAGTAACAACTTAGGTCTTGTAGCTAAAGCTCTGGCTATCTCCAACTTTCTTTTGCTTACCATAAGGTAAATTTCCGCTAAAGTATCTTTTATATTCATCCAAATCAAATACTTTCAATATATCTAGAGCTATTTCATCCATCTTTTTTTCTTTCTTATAATATGAAAAAAAGATGAGTAAGTGAACTAAGTACTCCATATTTACATTCATTATGCAAGGCTGTTTTTTTACATTATCTAAAAACAGTCATTTTAGTAAATAATCTTATATTCTGAAAAAGTTCTAGCTATTCCTACACTATTAATTTGTTCCGGAGATTTTTCCACCTATTGAAAGACCATCCAGTTTTATACTTCCTGTTGTAGGTTTATATACACCTGTAAGAAGATTGAATACAGTAGTTTTTCCTGCACCATTTGGCCCTATAAGTCCATATAACTGTCCTTTTTCAATTTTTAGATTAAAAGAATCTACAGCTTTTTAAACCTCCAAATTGTATGCCCAAATTTTTTTACATTCTAAAAAGTGCCATACTAACCATCCTTTCTTCTTAGTAATTTTGCAAAAACCTTATTATTCATAAGACTTGCTTTCAAATATGAATTATTAAAAATCATCATAAGTATAAGTACGACAGAATATAATAACATTCTAAATTCATCCGCACCTCTAAGTAGTTCAGGAAGTATTGTCAGAACTATCGCACTTATGATAGAACCTACTATATTACCCATACCACCAAGGACTACTATAACAAGTATTTCTATTGATTTATTATAATCAAAGGTGCTTGGTTTTATTATACCAACATTATGAGCATATAAAGCACCGGCAATTCCGGCAAATACAGCCGCTAAAACAAAGGCTTCTACCTTATATTTACTAATCTTAATCCCTACAGACTCCGCCGCAATATCATTATCTCTGATAGCTGTTATAGCCCTACCATCTCTTGATTTTACAAAATTAGATATAAACACTATAGTAAGTATAACAAAAATAAATACTAAAGTGAAATTTTTATAATCTGAATATAAAGGGATTTTACTAAGCCCTTTTGCTCCACCTGTTATACCGAGTACATTTATTATTGACTTTATTATCTCGCCAAAAGCAAGGGTAACTATAGCAAGATAATCTCCTCTAAGTCTAAGAACCGGAACACCTATTAAAACACCCAATATAGCCGAAAGTACAGCTGCCAAAACAAGTGCTAGTACGAAAGAAACAGCCATAGGTAAATCTCTTAAATTTGTAGTAACTATAGCGGCAGTATATGCTCCTATAGACATAAATCCTGCATGTCCTAATGATAATTCGCCTAAAAAAATCCTGTTACCAAATTTAATGAAACAGCAAGCATTATATTTATTCCTATAGGTATTATCAAAGATCTATATTGTCTGCTTAAAACACCTGAACTTAGCAATAAATATATTAAAATATAAGCTATTAGTATACAAGCTATATTCTTAATTAATTTAACGTTTTTCATATCACAGCTCCTACACCTTTATAAATTTCTTTTTACCCAGTAAACCTACAGGTCTAAACAGTAAAACGATTACTAAAACACCAAAAACTATGGCATCTGCCAATTCTGTACTTATATATGCTTTAGATAAGCTTTCTATTATACCTAAAACTATACCGCCAAGCATAGCACCCGGAATTGAACCTATACCACCAAGTACAGCCGCAACGAAAGCTTTTATACCCGGTAAAGCTCCAAGTGTAGGTTTTAGTGATTCGTACTGAGCTATATATAAAATACCGGCGATGGCTGCAAGTATAGAACCTATTGCAAAGGTTAAAGATATAGTTTTATTTACATCTATACCCATAAGTTCTGCAGCCCCTTTGTCCTCTGCTACCGCACGCATAGCTGAACCGGTCTTTGTCTTATTTATAAACAAGGTTAAAGCTATCATAGATATTGCTGTAACTATAAAAGTTACTATGCTTATACTTGAAATATGTATACCTAATATTAAAACTGTACTCTTAGGTATTACAGAAGCAAATGGTATAGGATTAGCTTTAAATATTAATAAAGCTATACTTTGTAAAAAGTAGCTCATACCTATAGCTGTAATAAGAACAGCAAGTGGCGGTGCTTTTCTAAGCGGTTTATATGCTAACTTTTCTATACTTATACCTAAGATTGCACATAAAATTATTGTTAACAAAATTGCAAGCGGTATAGGTAAAGAACAAAGTGCTATAAAGGCATATAAAGCATAAGCACCTACCATTATTACATCTCCATGGGCAAAGTTTATCATTTTTGCGATTCCATAAACCATTGTATAGCCAAGAGCAATAAGTGCATAAACACTTCCTGTTCTAAGACCATTTATAACTTGTTCAATGATATTTACTAACATTACTGTCCTCTCTCTTATTTTTATAATATAAACGTGGAGTAGATTTATATTCTGCTCCACGTCTTTTGTAATTCAAATATAAAAATTACTTTTGAACATATTCTCCATCTTTGATAGCAACAAATTTAGCTGATTTGTCAGGTTCTCCTGAAGCTTCAAAACTAACACTTCCTGTTAAACCATCAACTTTAATCTCTGTCATAGCAGCTATTAAATCTGAACTTTCTATACTACCGGCTTTCTCCATAGCAGCTTTAATAACATTTACTGTATCATATCCATCTGCTGCAAATTGATCCGGAGTTGCATTAAAGTTGGTTTTATATGTATCTACAAATTTCTTTACATTTTCTGCACTATCAGTAGCTAAGAAAGGACTGAGAAATACTGCACCCTCTACCGCTGACTTATCTGTAACCTGTGCTAAAACTCCATCCCAACCGTCAGATCCTATAAAATCTGTAACTATACCGGCTGCCTTAGCTTGTTGAGTAATCTGGGCAACCGCCTCATAATAAGCAGGAATAAATATTGCTTTTGGTGCTACTGCCTTAATTTTAGTTAATTGTGTTGAAAAATCTATATCTTGAGTTGTAAATGATTCTGTATCAACTACAATTGAACCTTTTCCTGCTTTTTCTAATTCAGCTTTAAATGCTTCATATACTCCGGTAGAATATTCATCACTATTATTATATAAAACAGCTACACTATCATAGTTATTTTTCTAATACATATTTAGCTATTGTTGAACCTTGTAACGGATCTGTAAAACATAAACGGAATACATTATCATTTATAGTTATGTCCTTTGCAGAACCTGTAGGTGTGATTTGTAAAATTCCATCTTTATTACTTAAATCAGTTATAGCTAAAGTCGAACCTGAAGTTGTAGCTCCCAGTAAAGCATTCATTCCTTCGTCCATAAGTGAATTATACGCCGTTACCGCTTTATCTTCTGTAGCTTCATCATCTTTAAAGCTAAGCTTGAGCATATAAGTATCTTCTCCAACCTTTACGCCACCGGCTGCATTTATTTCATCTACTGCTATTTGCGAACCGTTTTTAACCGAATTTCCATATGCTGCAGCTCCTCCTGTAAGAGGTCCCATTCCTCCTATAAGGAAAGTCTTTGCTCCATTTGCACTTTCTTTATCTGCACTTGCATTGCTACCTGGATTTGAACAGGCACCAAGTCCTAAAGCTAAGCTTACTAAACCTGCTGTCAATAATACTTTTTTCATAATACTTCTCCTGTAAATCAATATTTATAGGCATATTATATATACACTAATTTTTTTATGTCAATAACTTATGCTTATAACAAAAAGCATTTCGATATGCCTATTTTTTTATATTCATTATAACCTGACTTATAAAACTCTACATTTTTTTATCTCTTCCCATAAGTTCTTCAACAGCACATCTTGCATCTTTACCCTCAAATAGAACTTCTTCTATTTTTATTTATTATAGGCATCTCTACATTATATTTTCTAGCTAGATCTTTTGTGGCTTTCGCAGAATAAACTCCCTCTACTACCATACCAATTTCTTTTTACAGCTTTATCCAACTCATATCCTTGACCTAATAATATACCTGCACGTCTATTTCTACTGTGCATACTTGCACAAGTAACTATTAAATCTCCAATACCTGAAAGTCCAAAGAAAGTTTCTAATTTTCCTCCCATAGCTACTCCGAGCCTTGAAATTTCTGCTATACCTCTAGTTATAAGTGCAGCCTTGGCATTATCTCCATATCCCAAGCCATCAGCTATACCGGCAGCTAAGGCTATAACATTTTTACTTGCTCCACCAAGCTCTACAGCCAAAACATCATCTGTTGTATATAATCTAAAGAAAGTATTCATAAATAAATCTTGAACTTTTGAGGCTAAAGTAAGGTCTTTTGAAGCAACTACGCAACTGGTTGCCAAACCTTTTGTAAGTTCTATAGCATGGCTAGGTCCTGACATAACAGCAAAATTATCTGTATTAAGTTCTTCTTTTACTTGTTCACTTATAAATGCAAGGCTACCATCTTCTATACCCTTTGCCACATTTATAATTGTTTGTCCTCTATAGTACTTCTTTAAATTTTTTAAATTTTCTCTTATAAAAGCTGAAGGAATAGCAAGTAATATATATTCACTATCTTCTAATGCCAACTCTAAATTGCTTGTATACAAAATACCATCAGGAATACTTATACCTTCCAGTCTATTATGTTTTCTAGTTTCATTCACTATATTTGCAAGCTCGGCATTTTTTTCCCATACTTTTATATTATGTGAATTATTTTTCAGTAAAACACTAAGGGCAACTCCAAAAGCACCTGCACCCATTATACAAATATTTGCCATCTTCCCTCCTAAAAAATCTTATTTTCACTACCACTTAAAAGTCTACTTATATTAGTTCTATGTTTCCATATAGAGATAAGAGCCACCAAAACTACCAAAGTTATAAATTCCAGTCTCAAAATCCCATCTATATCATATCTAATCAATATATTAAATGAAAATAAACTCGTTAATAAAACAAAAGTACACATTACTAAAATGGAAGCCAGAGAAACATATCTACTTATTGCAACTACTATTACAAAAACTAATAAAGCTGCAAGAGTTAATCTTAAATCTAAAGCTACTAAAAATACCTGCTGTACAGGCAACACCCTTACCACCTTTTAAAGCCCTAAGTAAAATGGATAAATATGCCCAAGTACCGCACCTAAACCTGCATATAAAAGATAAACATAAGTATGAGGCATATCTTTTGTGAAAATTCTAACTATTAAACAAGGTATTAAAGCCTTTTAAAAAAATCTCCTAAAAAAATACTAAAGCACCTATCTTCTTTCCCATAACTCTTAGAGAATTTGTAGCACCTGTGTTACCGCTACCTTGCTTACTTAAATCTATACCTAAAATCCTACTTATAAAGTAACCTGTTTGTAATAAACCAAACATATAACCTAATAAAAGATACAAAAAGTCTTATCATTATTTAGCATCTTCTCCTTTTTCTCTTATAATGAATCTAAGGATTGTTCCCCTAAATCCAAAAGCTTCTCTTATTTTATTTTCTAAATACCTTTGATATGAAAAATGCATAAGCCCTTTATCATTTACGAAAAATAACAAAAAGTTGGAGGTTTGACACTAACTTGAGTTGCATAAAAAAATCTTTAGTCTTTTTTTCCTTTATCTGAAGGTGGTTGTTGCATAACGGTAGCTTCGCTTATAATTTCATTTAATACTCCCGTTTGTATACGCAATGTTTGATTTTCTCTAACCATATCTATAAGTTCAAACATCTTAGGCAATCTTTGTCCACTTAAAGCGGATATAAATACGTATTCAGCATATTGCATAAAACTAAGAGTATTTTTTATATTATTCGTAAACTCATATATAGTCTTATCATTCTTTTCTATAGCATCCCACTTATTTACAGCTACTATAATACCTTTACCTCTATCATGAGCTATACCGGCAATTTTAGCATCTTGCTCTGTAATTCCTTCGGTAGCATCTATAACCAAGATGACTACATCTGCTCTTTCAACAGCTGATACAGTTCTTATTATACTGTATCTTTCAAGATCTTCTTTTACTTTTGATTTACGTCTTAAACCTGCTGTATCTATAAATACATATTCTGTATCATTATATACTACAGTAGTATCTATAGCATCTCTGGTAGTTCCTGCTATATTACTTACTATTACCCTATTTCCACCTGTTAATTTATTGATGATTGATGATTTTCCTACATTAGGTTTTCCTATTATAGCAACTTTAGGTCTATCATCTTCTTCATTTTCCAATAAATGCTCTTCTTTAAAATGTTTAGCTACTTCTTCCAGTAAATCTCCTATACCCAATCTACTCGCAGCCGAAACCGAAACAGGATCACCTATACCTAAGTTATAAAATTCATATACATCATTTCCAAATTTAGCTACACTATCAACCTTGTTTACACATAAAACTACAGGTTTTTTTGATTTTCTAAGCATATCTGCAACCTTGAAGTCTTGATCTTGTAAACCTTGTCTTACATCTACTATAAATATTATTACATCTGCTGTATCTATTGCTATCTGGGCTTGTTCCCTCATTTGCGAAATAATGACATCTTTAGAATCAGGCTCTATACCGCCTGTATCTACAAGAGTAAAATTTGCATCAAGCCAAGTAGCATCGGCATATATTCTATCTCTTGTTACGCCGGGTGTATCCTTAACTATAGAGATCTGGTCTCCGGCTATAACATTAAACAAAGTTGATTTTCCCACATTAGGTCTACCAACTATGGCAACTATAGGTTTACTCATTAAATTCTCCCTTTCCACTTAGTTCATAAGCTTTAAATACTGTTTTTGCATCATATTCTTTACTAAGTATAGCATGGACTAAGTCATAGCCGCTAGTACCTACTATTAATATGTCTATACCCAATTCTTTTTCCACATCATCTTTAGTTAAATCATCTAAAAATACTTCTTCTCCCGATCTAAACATATTTACTGATAAAAGTAATCTATCACCTAAATTTTTATCTTTTAGCTGTGCTATCAAGTCTGTAGCAGTTATAAGACCTGCTACAGTTATTTTTTCTCCAAAAAAGTCGTTTCTTATAGTATAAACTTCTATAGTTTTATTTGGTAAGGCTTCCATTATTCTATCAGATAGTTCTTTTATTATTGGAGCTGCAAGCTTTCCTGTAGCTATACTTATATGTTCTTTTTTATTTATATCATCTAAAAATACTTCTGATAAATGTTTTATGGCATCTAACACTTCTTCGTTTAGAAGTCTTAACATACCTACTCCATTTTCAAGCTGTATATAGCCATCATATCTATCTTCTTCCGGTAAAGGTCTTTGGGCTAATAGGTAAAACTCATCACTAGCTTGTACAAAATGTATTCCATGCCTTTTGCATAGCTATCTTTTGATATTTTTTTCTATTATATCTATAGTTTCACAAGCACTTTCTTTATCTACCAAAGCTATATTTGCAAGTCCTTCTCTATATTTTTGTAACTCCAAGAGGAACTACACTAAGACTTTCCATAGTAGGTGCATAGTTAAGTAAATCTGCTATGGTTTTTTTCAAGCTCCTTACCATCATTATAACCTCTGCACATAACTATTTGCCCATTCATAGGTATATTATTTTCATATAATTTATCTAAATATTTTTAAACTGCTTCCTGCAAATCTATTATGTAACATTCGTACTCTCAAATCCGGATTCGTAGTATGTACACTAATATTTATAGGACCTAATCTAAATCTTATAATCCTATCTATATCAGAATCTTTCATATTTGTAAGAGTTACATAATTTCCTTGTAAAAATGATAATCTGGAATCATCATCTTTAAAATATAAGGTTTCACGCATATTAGGAGGCATCTGGTCTATAAAACAAAATATACATTTATTTGTACAAGACTTATAGTCTGACATAAGTCCTTCATTAAATTCTATACCCAAATCTTCATAATCGTGTTCTATGTCAAGCTCCCACTGTTCTCCATTTGGCTTTTCAATAAGCATAGTGATAGCTTCTGAATTTACATAATATCTATAATCTAAAACATCTTTTATTTCATTATCATCTATGGCTAAAAGTCTATCTCCCGGCCTTATATCAAGTTCCCAGGCAATAGAATCTTTTGCCACCTTACTTATTAGATGGCCTTCATTCATATCTTACCTCATTCTAAAACAGTGTATAAAGTATAATCCATATAAAAGTTTTTTTGTAAAGAATAGTATAGATTACTTGAATATCGAGGTGTAAATCTTATAATAAATCAAAAAAATAAAAAGCTTGCTAACTTTACTAGGCAAACTTTTATTTTTTTATCATTCTAGATAATTTAAATTATATATATACATTTTTCAACTTCAATATAACAGTTGTTCATTTATAGTTTCAAGCTTTGGGCATACACGAATAATAGAAATATATAAACTATTCATTTACATCATACCCTTCTTCAATCAAAAACTCTTAATATAACATTATCTTCTAATATATTGGTAAGTATCCATTTATTATCTACATCATTTTTTTATTATTCACATAAATATCCGGTCGTATCTTATGAGTATCTTGTACGCTTTTTATTATATATGATAGGTAATTGATCTTCTATTCTAAGTATCAAATTAGTTTTTTTGGAAGTATAAAAAAATAGCTGGATCTTCACCCAAAATTTCACTCGATGTAGTGCTTCCTATTAATGTAGCTATCTTTTTTTATACTTCATAAAAAGCCGCAAACTCCCCTGCCGAGCTACCGGTATTTTCATTTATCAATAAATATATTTTACCTGCATAGTCTATAGAATCCTCTGCTCTCTTTACTTCATAGCTAATATCTTTATAATACTGGTACATATCTACAATTCCGGTATCACCTTTCAGATTATCCATGATATAATCTTTTCTACTGTCCATTTTTATATATCCATCAAAAGTCATACACTTTCTTTTTTTAATGTAGCAATATCAAAACTTATATCATTTTTTTATTAATCTTGGTAATACAATACCAAAAAGGATACTCTGTACTTCCTCCACTATTATTTCTAATATCAATAATTAAAAATAGGGTAATCTTTAATCATTTCAATTATATTTTTTTATATATTGTTTATCATAATATATATTTTGTTGTATGAAACTATCTATTTTTTTATACTTAACCTTATTAGGAATAATATCAAAACTATGAACATTACCTTTATATATATAACTCGAATTATGTATTTTTATATTTGCCATATTTTTGTCTTATATAATTTTTGTTTTACTATACTTATATATTTTTTTTCAAACATTTTGTTTCTATTATCTTTTTCATAAACATCTTTATATGTCGTTATTATATAATTAGACCATTCTTTATCACATACTCCCGTATGTGGAGACTTTAAAATTCTCCATAATTCATTATTAACTATGTTAACAAAGTCAATCTCGTTATCGCAATGTTCTAGTCTTTTTCAACATTTTTTTCTTTTTTTATCTTCAAATATCTTTTTTTATCTTTTTGCATACCTAAATGCATATCTATCTCTAATATTATTATAAATATATATATAATCTTCTTGATATATATTATATTTTTTTCCTTATTTCAAAACCATATAATATTATAACTATAAATATAAAACTTAGTAATATTATAGTAGTTAATTTATATTTCATATGAAAAATCCTCTATTTTATCACTTTGAAACTTTTTATTACTTATTTAAAAATAATATTGTTTTTTGTCTTTTTATTTGTCAATGTTGTTTTTTTATTTTTTTAGTATTTTTTTGCCTTAATAATACATACTATATTTTTACTTATAAATAAAAAAATTCTGATATTATACAAATAATTATTTTTTTGATTTATACAATTTGATGATTTTTTTATAATTATCAGATTATATAAAGTATGAATGCTGTATTCTAACAAAATACTCTTTTTAAAGTTTTTTTAATACCATAACTCCACTTTATTAAAAATCCATATAAAAGTTTTTTTGTAAAGAATACTCTATATCTCTTGAATAATAAGCTTTATAAATGTTATAGTCTTAAAGCTATATAATAGTATAAAAAAAGCTTTTTTTATTTAGGGAGGACGTCAATGTCAAACAATTATGTTTTTAAAGATCAGCTACCACTAGCTCCTCTTAAAATTGCAGCCTTAGAAAGCTGTTTACCACTTGCAAATAAAGTTCACGAACACATCGTTGCATTCCGCAGAAATGACTTGGAAGAATTAAAAAGTAAGAGCGAGAACTTACTTTTATAGGGGCTATGATGCCGAATCTTATTTACTCGATATAGAATGTCCGAGATTTGGTTCAGGTGAGGCTAAAGGTGTAATCAATGAATCAGTTAGAGGTACTGATGTATTCGTAATGGTTGATGTTACAAATTACTCTCTTACCTACACAGTTAATGGATTCATAAATCATATGTCTCCTGATGATCATTATCAAGATTTAAAACGTATTATAAGTGCTTCTGTTGCTACAGCGAAAAGAGTTAATGTTATCATGCCTTTCCTTTATGAAAGTAGACAACATAAGAGAACAAAAAGAGAAAGTTTGGACTGTGCCTTATCTTTAGAAGAACTTGTTAAAATGGGTGTTAAAAATATAATTACTTTTGATGCACATGATCCTAGAGTACAGAACTCTATTCCACTACATGGTTTTGATAACGTACTGCCTACTTATCAATTCGTTAAAACAATTTTCTCCAATATTCATGATATAACTATAGACAAAGATCATCTCATGATTATAAGTCCTGATGAGGGAGCTATGCATAGAGCTGTTTATCTTGCCAATAACCTTGGTGTTGATATGGGTATGTTCTATAAACGTAGAGATTACTCTAAAGTCATAGATGGAAGAAATCCTATCATAGCACATGAGTTTTTGGGTGCCAGCGTAGAAGGTAAAACAGTTATTATCATTGACGATATGATAGCCAGTGGTGAGTCTATGATAGATACTGCAAAGCAATTAAAAGAAAGAAAAGCAAAAAGAGTTATCGTTTGTGCTACCTTCGGCTTATTTACCTCAGGCCTTGAAAGATTTGATACTGCTCATAATAATGGTCTTATAGATTATGTTTGTACTACTAATCTTAATTATCATACACCTGAACTTCTTGACAGATCTTGGTATCTTGAAGCAGATATGAGTAAGTATTTGGCCGCTATTATTAATTCCTTTAATCATGATGTCAGTATAGGAAAAACTTTATCGCCTACTTATAAAATACAAAAATTTGTCAAAAAATATAACGAAAGTATCTGTTCTAAAAAAATAAATTTTAAGAGCTTGTCGTATTAAAGACTTCCATCCTTATTGCGACAAGCTCTTTTACTATACTTCTCTTAATTTAACGGCATTTCTTGCCCTTCTCCTTTTATCATCTTCAAGAGCCGCATAGTGCTTTCTTGTAGTATTTACATCTACGTGTCCAAGAACTGAGGCAACCAAATAAATATCATCTGTTTCTCTATATAGATTGGTACCATACGTACTTCTTAGTTTATGAGGAGTTATTTTTTTCAGTGGTGTTACTATACTAGCATATTTTTTTAACAAGATTTTCTACACTCCTGACATTAATTCTTTTTCATTTGTAAAGACAAAAAAATAGTGCATCTTCACTACCCTCACAGGCTAATTGTTTTTTTCTTATTTCAAGATAATCAAGTAAAGCTTTCTCAACTTCTTCACCAAAATAAACGGTTTGTTCCTTTCCGCCTTTTCTATGCACCCTCACTCCGGATATATTAAAATCTATATCCGAAATATTTATTCCTACACACTCGGATACTCTTATTCCTGTACCAAGCATGAGAGTTAAAAAGTGCTAAATCTCTAAGTTTATTTTTTTCATGATAAGCCTTTTTTGAGCTTTAGTTAGACTTTCTCCCATTTCAACTTCATTCAAGAAATTGATAACCTCATCCACCTCTAACCTAATTATCTCCTTTTTCTCTAAGCTTAGGCAAAGAAACCTTAGCCAAAGGATTATTATTTAATGCTTCTTTTTTTCATAAAAAAATATTTATAAAAAAACTTTTTCAAAGAAGAAATCTTTCTTTTAATACCCAACTCTTTATTAAAAAAACTTCTTTGTCTTCTCCTACTCTATATTTCAAAAAAATTCCATATATTCTTCAATATCACTTACACTAAGTTCATCAAGTACGTCTAAAGAAATATCTCTTATTTCCTTTATATTTTTATTTTTTTAAGCTGGGATTATTTTTCCAACAAGTATGAAAAAGAATACTTTTTAAATCATAAGCATAAGCTATTCTTGTCTTTGATTCCGTCCTAGGCTCTATACCTCTAAAAAAATCTTTACAATAATAAGGTAAATCGGCTAATAATTCTCTTAATTTTTATAATATTATTCCTATCTAATTCTTCACTATATGAAAGTCCCATAATCCCTCCTGTTTAACGAATACTTATAGTATAAAACACTTTTTATATTTATGTAAATAATTCTATTTATTGCACTTATTCTTTTCTTATGCTAAACTTTCACAAAAATATATTTTTCGTTTTTAGGAGTATTTATGACAAAATTATTGGGAAAAAAATACAAGTACCCGGCGATAAATCAATATCTCATAGAAGTGTTATGTTTGCTTCTTTAGCTAAAGGAAAAACTTATGTTAAGGGTTTCCTCGAAGGTGCTGATTGTTTATCAACTATATCCTGTTTCAAAAAACTGGGTATTGAAATAGAAAGAAACAAAGATAAAGTTATTATAGAGGGAAAAGGACTCAGAGGACTACAAAAAAGCAAAGAAATACTGGATTGCGGAAACAGTGGAACTACAACCAGACTCATAAGCGGTATTTTAGCTGCACAAGGCTTTGATACCATCTTAACAGGTGATGAATCTATTAAAAAACGTCCTATGAATAGAATTATAACTCCCCTATCTTTAATGGGAGCTAATATAAAAAGTACCAATGATGGCTATGCTCCTTTATATATAAATGGTACTAATCTTCATGGTATAGACTATATATCTCCCGTTGCAAGTGCTCAAGTTAAATCTGCTATATTATTAGCAGGTCTATATGCCGAGGGTAAAACCGGTATAACCGAACCTTTACTTTCGAGAAATCATACAGAATTGATGTTAAAAAGTTTCGGAGCGGATATTGAAAGTATAGGTACAAAAAGTTAGTATTAAAAAATGTACTGAATTATATGCAAACAATATTGAAGTACCGGGTGATATAAGTTCTGCCGCCTTTTTCATAGCAGGTGCAAGTATATGCAAAGGATCCGATTTACTCATAAAAAATGTTGGAATTAATCCTACAAGAGATGGGATACTTAAAATTTCAAAGCAAATGGGCGTAAATATAGAATTATTAAATATTTCCGATACCGGAGAAAAAAAAGCAGATATAAGAGTTAAATATTCTAATTTAAAAAGGAACTATTATTGGCGGAGATATTATACCTAGTTTGATAGATGAAATTCCTATCATAGCCGCTATGGCAGTCTTTGCAGAAGGACAAACTATAATAAAGGATGCAGGCGAATTAAAAAGTAAAAGAATCTAATCGTATAAAAGTTATGGTTTCTGAGTTACAAAAAAATAGGTGTAGACATAGTAGAAACTGATGATGGAATGATTATAAATGGAAATCCAAATTACAAATTTAATTCAGCTACTATAGACTCTCATAAAGATCATAGAATAGCTATGACTTTTTTTCTATTTTAAATTTAGTTTCTGATAATAAAATAACTATAATAGATAAGAATTGTGTAGATATATCTTATCCTAATTTCTATAAGGATTTTACAAAGTATTTCCAGATAAATTTAGAAATGATAAAGGTAGAGCTAATACAACTCTACCTTTATCCATACTAAAATATTATATTTTTCATAATCTTTTTGAATAAGTTTTTTTCAAGTTCTTCCATTTTTTTCTTTTTAGAAGTTTCGTCCTTAGTTTCTACTGCTTCTACAACACAGCCTTCTAAATGTCCTGCTATAATTATAGCATTTATCTTATCTATTATAGCTCTGGTTGCTAATAGCTGATTAGATATATCTATACAATACCTATCTTCCTCTACCATTTTCATTATACCTTCAAGTTGACCCTTTGCAGTCTTTAATTGTCTGAGAACCCTTTTGTGATCAGCTCTCATTATTCCACCTCATATCCCACTTCTACTATTCTATTTTTTTAATAACTCCTCATTTACTCTTTTCATCATGATCTATGCTAACTTTTTTTAAGTTCAAGATCAGCTACAACTAAAGCAACACCTTCCAGTTTTGCAAGCTCAGTTTCTACCCTTGATTTGCAATGTCCACACATCATTCCATTTACTTTTATTTCTGTATTCATAAGTTTCTTTTTCCTTTCTTTCTTCATACTTTGTATTATACATATCATCTTCTTTGATACTATATTTTTTTACATCATCATTATTAGATATTTCTATATTTTCTACTTTACTTCTATCCACCTTAAAATTCCTAAGTCTTAGAGCATTAGTTACCACAAATACACTGGATAAGCTCATAGCTAATGCACCAAACATAGGGTTTAGACTAAGTCCAAAAGTATGATAAAAATACACCTGCAGCCAAAGGTATTCCAAGTATATTGTAGAAAAATGCCCAAAAATAAATTTTGCTTAATATTATTTATTGTTGCCTTGCTTAAATCTATAGTAGCCACTACATCATCCAAACCGAATTCATAAGAACTATATCTGCTGATTCTATAGCTATATCGGTTCCTGCACCTATAGCTATACCTACATCAGCTCTTGCTAAAGCAGGTGAATCATTAATGCCGTCTCCAACCATTATAAGTTTATGTCCATTTTCCATTAGATTTCTTACTTTTTCTTCTTTATCGGCAGGTAATACTTCTGATATAATATCTTTTATTCCAACACTATCTGCTATAGCTCTTGCTGTATTTTCGTTATCTCCTGTAAGCATTATTACATTAATACCACGCTTAATAAGTTTAGCTATAGCTATATTAGAGTCTGCCTTTACAGTGTCGGCAACTGCTATTATTCCTATAATCTTATCATTCTTGGTAAAATACATAGGCGTTTTTCCTTGCATAGCAATTTCCTTTGCTTTAGCCTTTATTTCTTCTAAATTACTTTCTTTAATCACACCTGTTTCTATTAAGTTTTCTATATAAGATAAATTACCGGCATTTAACTTATCATTTCCAAGTACAGCTTGTATTCCTCTTCCTGAAATATTTTTAAAGTCTTTTTACTTCACTTATTTCTATATTATTTAATCTAGAATAATCCAGTATGGCTTCAGATAGTGGATGTTCTGATAAACTTTCCAAACTGGCTGCTAGCTGTAATAATTCTTCTTTTTTTGTTCCATTTATTAAAATTATATCTCTTACAGTTGGCTTGCCTTCTGTTATAGTACCGGTTTTATCCAAGACTACTGTATCTATACTATGCGTAAGCTCTAATGCTTTTGCTGATTTTATCAGTATACCGTTACCGGCACCCACTCCTGTTGCAACCATTATAGCAACAGGTGTAGCAAGTCCTAAAGCACAAGGGCAAGATATAACAAGTACAGCTATAGCATTTGATAAAGCAAAATCCAGTGGTGCACCCAATAAGAACCATACTAAGAAAGTTATTATAGAAATAGAAATAACAAGAGGTACAAAAACTCCTGATACCTTATCTGCTAAAGCGGCTATAGGTGCTTTTGAAGATGAGGCTTCTTCTACCAACGCAATTATTTTTGATATAGTAGTATCTTCTCCAACTCCGGTTGCCCTGTATTTTAAAAAACCGTTTTTATTAATAGTAGCTCCAATAAGCTTATCTCCAACTTCTTTTTCTACAGGAATAGACTCACCTGTAATAGCCGACTCATCAACACTTGAGCTACCGAAAATAACTATACCGTCAACAGCTATACTCTCTCCCGGCTTTACTATAAGTATATCATCTTTTACAATATCGGAAGTATCCACTTCTATTTCTATCCCATCTCGTATAACTATTGCTTTCTTAGGACTTAAATCCAAAAAGTTTACCTATAGCATCTCCGGTTTTTTTAATTTTTGATATTGTTTCTAAATATTTACCTAAAGTTATAAGAGTAAGTATCATTGATACAGACTCGAAATATAAATTCATATGCACATTCATCAAAGTATTCATATCCATTTTGCTCTGCGCATAACCTATAACATATATAGAAATAACACCGTGTGTAAAAGCCGCTCCTGAGCCTAAGGCGATTAAAGAATCCATATTAGGAGCTTTATTAAAAAGTGCCTTAAAGCCATTTACATAGTATTTTCTATTTATGTACATAACAGGTAAAACTAATAATAATTGAGTAAATGCAAAAGCATGTATATTTTTCTATACCTGATAAAAAAAGGTAACTGTGGTAATCCAAACATAGAGCCCATACTTATATACATTAAGACTACTAAAAATATGACAGAAACTTTTAATCTTAATTTCATATCATCTATAAGTTCTCTATTCTTCTTTTTATTTTCTTCATCAGCTATTCGCCTTTTATCTACTTTTTTCTTTCCTTCAGCTACTTCTACAAGAGTAGCTCCATAGCCGGTCTTTTTCTACCTCTGAAATAATATCCGTACTGTTTATTCTGCTATCATCAAAATCTACTTGCATAGAATTAGTTAATAAATTTACACTACATTCCCTAACTGCATCCAAATTTAATATAGCTTTTTCTACTCTGGAAGAACAAGCCGCACAGGACATACCGCTTATATTAAATTTTTTTGCTTCATACTAGTACCTCCTAAATTATGAATACCCCTACCGAGTGTATGTGTATTTTTAGGTCTATTTTTTTATAAATTGTCAATATATAATTTGAATTTCTATTTTTTTCCTATCAGATAATTATGTTTTTATATCCTTTCTTATATTCTATAACTTAGCTACTCTACATTTTTTTAGCTTATGGTATAAAAAAATCATTTTTTTATAGTATATGTTCATTTTTTTAATGTACTTAATACATCATCAATAGGGATATAAAGGTAGATACTTATTAATTATAAATCTACAATCTTTAATATTTTTGTATATTATAAAATAAGAATTATCTTATTTTTTTGTATAAAAGCACCAAAAAAATAAAAAAATATTAAATATTTCTTATTTATTGTTGCATAGCATATTGACTATTATATTAGGTTATGCTAACCTATCCAATAGGTTGTTTTCTTAACCTCAAATTTTTTTACTATATTCACAACTGAAAGGAAGTGATAATATGCCTTTGATAATGGCTAAACCCGGTGAGGTAAACATTATAAAAAATGTCGGTGGCAAAGAGGAAACTAAACAATTCCTTAATAATTTAGGCTTTGTAGTTGGAGCTGAAATTATAGTTATTAGCGAACTAAATGGTAATCTTATAGTTAATATAAAAGGAACCAGAGTTGCTATTAGCAAGGATATGGCTACTAAAATCACCATTTAATTCATCGTGAGTATCTGTTTTTAGACTCACTAAAAAACTAGCAAAGGAGATAGCGATATGCATACACTTAAAGATGTTAAGGTTGATCAAACAGTTCGTGTTGTTAAGATTAACGGCGATGGATCAATCAAAAGAAGAATTATGGATATGGGTATCACAAAGGGTGCGACTCTTTATATTAGAAAAGTAGCTCCTCTTGGGGATCCTGTAGAAGTAACTGTTCGTGGTTATGAACTTAGTATTCGCAAAGAAGATGCACAAAACATTGAAGTAGAATAATTAAAAATTTTAACATTTTAAAAGGAGAATTCATAAAGTCATGGGAATTAAAATTGCTCTAGCCGGTAATCCGAATACCGGTAAAACGACTCTTTTCAATGCCTTAACCGGTGCAAACCAATATGTTGGTAACTGGCCAGGTGTTACTGTTGAAAAGAAAGAAGGAAAGTTAAAAAAATATAAGGATGTTATTGTTACTGACCTTCCAGGTATCTATTCATTATCACCATATACATTAGAAGAAGTTGTAGCTAGAAATTATCTTCTAAATGAAAAACCTGATGCCATCTTAAATATTATAGACGGTACAAATCTTGAACGTAACCTATATCTTACAACACAACTTATAGAATTAGGTATTCCAACTGTTGTTGCAGTAAATATGGCTGATGTTATTGCAAGAAATGGTGAAAAAAATTAAATCTTGAAGCACTATCATCTTATATTGGTTGTCCTGTAGTTGAAATATCAGCATTAAAAGGAATTGGTGTAGATGAAGCTGCTAATAAAGTTGTAAGTATAGCAATTTCCGGTAGTAAACCAAATGCACAACATGGTTTTGATGGTAGGGTTGAAAAAGCTTTAAGTGATCTTTCAGAACAAGTTTTAGAAAATACGGATTCTGAGTTAAGACGTTGGTATGCAATAAAACTATTTGAACGTGATCAAAAAGTTTTAGAGCGTTTAAATATATCTGCAGCTACTCTTGCTACAGTTGAAAGTATCATAGCAGAAGTAGAAAAAGATTTAGATGATGATGCAGAAAGTATTATTACAACAGATAGATATAATTATATAGCAACTATTATAGATTCTTGTTATACAAAGAGAAACAAACAAAAACTTAGCTTATCAGATAAGATAGACCAAATAGTTACAAACCGTATACTTGCTCTTCCTATATTTGTTGCTATAATGTTCCTTGTTTATTATGTATCTATTTCAACTATAGGTACAGGTATGACAAACTGGGTAAATGATGTTGCCTTTGGTGAAAATGGTATACCTATGTATGTTGAATCCGCTTTAACTTCTTTAGGTACAGCTGACTGGTTATCAGGTCTTATTAAAGATGGTATCGTAGCCGGTGTTGGTGCCGTACTCGGTTTCTTACCACAATTAGTAGTTTTATTTATCTTCCTTGCTTTCTTAGAGGGTTGTGGATATATGGCTCGTATCGCATTTATTTTAGATAGAATATTTAAAAAATTCGGTCTTTCAGGAAAGAGCTTCATTCCTATCCTTATAGGTACAGGTTGTAGTGTTCCCGGTATTATGGCTTCTAGAACTATTGAAAATGATAAAGATAGACGTATGACTATTATGACTACTTCATTTATGCCATGTAGTGCTAAATTACCTATTATCGCTTTAATAGCAGGTGCTTTATTTAACGGAGAATGGTGGGTTGCTCCAAGTGCTTACTTTGTAGGTATAGTCGCTATCCTATTCTCAGGTATAGTTTTAAAGAAGACATTTATGTTTGCAGGAGATACAACTCCGTTTGTTATTGAGTTGCCTGCATATCACATGCCTACTATTGGTAGTTTGGCCCGTTCAGTTTGGGAAAGAGCTTCAAGCTTTGTAAAAAAAAGCCGGTTCAGTTATCTTACTTGCAACTGTACTCATTTGGACTTTATCACACTTTGGTTTTGTAGACGGTGCTTTTTCAATGTTAGAAGACGAACAATTAGACCAAAGTATACTTGCACTTATCGGTCATAGTTTCGCCTGGTTATTCACACCTCTTGGTTGGGGACAATGGAGAGCCGCCGTAGCTGCTGTTTCCGGTCTTGTTGCTAAAGAGAATATAGTTGGTACTTTCGGTATTCTTTATGGATTTGCTGACGCCGGTGAAGATGGTGCTGCGATTTGGAGTAATTTACAAGCCTCTTTCACTCCGCTGCCGCTTACGGTTTCTTAGTATTTAACTTGCTTTGTGCTCCTTGCTTTGCCGCTATAGGTGCTATGAAGAGAGAAATGAACTCAGCTAAATGGACTTGGTTCGCTCTTGGTTATCAATGTATATTTGCTTATGTTGTAGCTCTTATAATATATCAAATAGGTTCTGTTATAACAGGAGAAGGATTAAATATTATTGGTTTAATAGTTGCTGTAATTTTAATTGTAGTTCTACTATACTTCTTCTTTAGACCTAATAAGTTTGATAATACTAAGAATAGTGTTTCCAGTGTAAAAAGCAAATTATTAATTTATAATTTAATATTTGTTTAGTTTAGCCTTTTATACAAGTTAACTTTTTGCATAAAAGACCTTTTAAAGAAAGGATAAATATATGTTAGGTAACATAGTATTTGGTGCTATTGTACTAATTTTTAATAGGTTCGGCTTCTTATAAAATCTACAAAAAAACAAAAAAATCCGGTGGCAGCTCATGTGGCTGTGGTGACGGTTGCGGTTCTTGTGGAAAAAAAGCTGTTCACATTAATTTATAAGATAAAAAGCTATATAGTTCTACTGCTATATAGCTTTTTTTAATTTCATTAAAAACAAAAAAAGAGAGATTACAGTTATAACTTTATCTCTCTTAACTAATTTTAAATTTTTCACTTTTTTTATGAGTTCTATAAGTTCATTATTATTCTTTGTTTCAACAAAGTTATTTAGAACTCTCTCTACCGCCTCTTCCGGCTTATATATATTAGTCATATTTCTAATAGTTTCAACCGTCTCTTGTTCATCTTTAGCAAGTAATAAATCATCTCTTCTTGTACCGCTCTTTAGAATATCTATAGCCGGGAATATTCTTTTTTCTGACAACTTTCTGTCTAATACAAGTTCCATATTACCTGTACCTTTAAATTCCTCAAATACTACATCATCCATTCTGGACCCTGTATCAACTAAAGCAGTTGCAAGTATAGTTAAACTTCCTTTTTCTCTAAAGTTTCTTGCCGCACCAAAAAAATCTCTTTGGCATATATAAAGCTGAAGGATCTAAACCACCTGATAAGGTTCTTCCACTAGGAGCAACAATGAGATTATAAGCTCTAGCCAATCTTGTAATAGAATCCAATAAAATAATAACATCTTCACCATGTTCAGCCAATCTCTTAGCTCTCTCTATAACCATTTCCGAAACTCTTTTATGCTTTTCAGGTTGCTCATCAAAAGTAGAATATATAACCTCTACCTTTGGTCCTATAATAGCTTCTTTTATATCTGTAACTTCCTCAGGACGTTCATCTATTAGTAAAATGATAAGATACATATCCGGATGATTTGTTGTTATTGCAGTTGCAATTTGCTTTAATAATGTTGTTTTTCCTGCTTTAGGAGGAGCAACTATCATACCTCTTTGACCTTTTCCTATAGGAGAAAGTAAATCTACTATTCTCATAGCGGTTGTACTTGGTCTTGTAGCTAAACTAAGATGTATACGTTCATTAGGATATATAGGTGTTAATTCTTCAAAATTAGGTCTTGTATATACTATATTTAAGGGATAACCATTTATAGTATTTATGTATAATAAAGCTGAAAACTTCTCTGCCATAGTCTTGATTCTTTTTGAACCCGATATTATATCTCCGGTTTTTAGCTTAAAGCGTTTTATTTGTGAAGGTGCAACATAAACATCTTCAGAACCCGGCAAAAAGTTATCACTTCTTATGAATCCGAAACCATCGGGCATAACTTCTAAAATACCGGTGGCAGTTTCTCCCGAATCTAACTCTTTCATTTCTATGTTGTTCCTATCACCTATATTCTCTTCTACTATTTTGGGATTTCTAAATTTAGATTCTTCTATTTCTTTTATTCCCTCTAAATTCTCTTTTACTTCTTCTCTTTCCTTTAATTCTTCTTGTTGTTTTCTATCAAACTCCAATAATACATCTATTAATTCATCTTTTTTTCAAAGTACTTATCTTTTTTTATTCCATTTTGTTTTGCAATATCTCTCAATTGCACTAGAGATAATGTTTCCAGCTTTTTTCTCATATTTTTTTCCTTTCATTATAACCTTCACAAAAAAACTATGTACTTAATCGTCAATTTTATGGATTTATACGGGAAATTCCGTAATTATGTAATATTTTTTTAGCAGATCTAAAAAGATTTTTGAGTTCATTATAACATATGATTTTTAAAAATGCAACTTATTAAAGTATTAATAAAGATAAAAAAAGAGTATATTATCACCTAATATAAAAAGGTCCCGAAGTTTTTCTCCAGGACCTTAACTTTAATTATTTCTTTTGAATATATTTTTCTAATATCAAGTGCAATAGCCACTACTATAACTATACCTTGAACTATATATTGATAGTTTGTATTTATTCCTAAGAATTGCATTGAAGATTTTAATAACTCAAATACTAAAACACCAATTACACAACCTGAAATTCTACCTATACCACCATTAACAGATACACCACCTATAGTACAAGCTGCAATAGCTTCCAACTCATATCCTTGACCCATATTTACTGATGTACCACCTGATTTAGCACCTAATAAGAAACCTGCTACTGCATAAAGTATAGCTGCTGTTACATAAATCCAAATTTTTGTTTTCTTAACATTAACACCTGAAACCTCCGCTGCCGCTTCATTTCCACCTATAGCATACATATACTTTCCATGTCTGGTCATATTATAAATAAACCACATAATAAGTCCAACTACTAAAGCAATGATAAAAAGATATGGAATATGTAAAAATGCACCATTAGCAACATTAGTGTAGTCCGGTCTAAAACCACCTATAGGAGTTGCATTAGTATAAACTAAACAAATACCATAAACTACTAATTGCATACCTAAAGTACCAATGAAAGCCGGAACATTTAAGTAAGATATTATCCAACCGTTAATAAGACCAAATATAGCACAAATTGCTACTGTTATGAGTAAAACCACTACTATATTAAGTTGTGGTAGGTTTGGATAAAATTTAGCTGAATAATCAACTGTTTGCAATAATGTTCCTGCTATACAAGAAGCAAGACCTACAACACGACCTGCTGAAAGATCAGTACCTTTTGTAATTAAACAACCTGAAACACCAAAAGCAATAATAACACGTGCCGCAGCATTAACTGATATATTTTTTAAGTTACTAACTGAAAAGAAATTATCCTTTAATATACCTGTTAAAAGCACTAATATAAGTAATACTATAATAATACCATTATCTAATAATAATTTTTTTAATATCAAGATTTGATTTAGCTGTTACAACTTTATTTTTCTGACATCTTTTAAATCCTCCTTACTTAAATTTAGTAGCTAAACTCATAATACTTTCTTGAGTAGCTTCATCTTTATTAAGTTCACCGGTAATTCTACCATTACACATAACCATAATTCTGTCTGACATACCTATAAGTTCAGGCATCTCAGAAGAAATCATTATTATACCTTTTCCTGCCCTAGCAAGATCTAACATAATTTGGTAAATTTCATATTTAGCACCAACGTCTATACCTCTTGTAGGCTCATCCATTATAAGAACATCCGGATTATTTGCCAACCATCTGGATATAATAACTTTCTGTTGGTTACCACCTGATAATGATTGAATATGTGTCTTATTACTTGGTGTCTTTATTCTAAGCTTTGCAATATTGTCATTTACAACTTTATTAATCTTAGCATGATTTAAAGATACCCCAAAATCTAAATAATGTCCTAAGGAAGATATAGCCACATTATCAGAAATAGATAAGCAACCTAAAATACCTGTTCCTCTTCTATCTTCTGTTATCATTCCTATACCACTATCTATTGCGTCAGCCGGTCTTTGTATTTTTACAGTCTTTCCGGAAACTTTAATTTCTCCACTCTTTACCGCTCTAAGACCAAATATAGCTTCCATAAGCTCTGATCTTTGTGCACCTACAAGTCCACCAAAGCCTATTATTTCACCTCTTTTTAGTTTAAAGCTACAATCTTTAAAAGAGTTATCATGTATACTTGTAAGTCCTTCCACCTCAAGTACAGACTCTCCTAATACAACTTCTCCTCTTTCAGGATATATATTTGAAAGTTCACGTCCTACCATTTGCTTTATTATTTCAGCATCTGATATATCTTTCATATCCCAAGTACCTACATAAGTACCATCTCTCATTATTGTAATCTCATCAGCTATCTCTCTGATTTCCGCCATTTTATGAGAAATATAGATAAGAGAAACTCCCTTAGAACGCAAATCTCTTATTATTTTAAATAGCCCTTCTACTTCATTATCTGTAAGTGATGAAGTAGGTTCATCCAAAATAATAATATTTGCACCTTGAGATACTGCCTTTGCTATTTCAACTGATTGCATTTGTGATATAGAAAGTGTTTCGAGTAGAGATTTAGGATTAAAGTCCATTTTTACCTCTGCTAACCACTTCTTAGCCTCTGCATTCATTTTAGCATGATCTATCATCTTTATAGGTCCAAATGTTTTCATTGGATATCTACCTAAATACATATTTTCAGCTATACTTCTAGCCGGTACAGGTTGTAATTCTTGATGAACCATGGCAAGACCTTTTTTTAATGCATCTTCTGGATTTAGTATATGTAATTTCTGACCATCTACATATACTTCGCCTTCATCCATTTTATAAATTCCAAACAAACATTTCATAAGTGTGGACTTACCGGCACCATTTTCACCCATAAGTGCATGTACAGTACCCGGTCTAACATTTAAATGTATACCATCCAGTGCTTTTACACCCGGAAAGCTTTTAGATACGCCACTCATTTGTAATCTGTATTGTTCAGCCATTCTCTACTCCTTTCAAAAAACGAGAGTGCCTATTTAGACACCCCCGATATTTTATATTTATCTTTCTGTCTTATACTAAGCTAAAGATTATTAAGTATTATTTAACTAGTTCAAGAATCTCAGGAGCTTTGTCCTTAGTTACCTTTACATAGTCAACTCCAATCTTTGTTTTAACATCTTTGCCGCTTACAAAATCAATAGCTGCATCTGCTGCTGTATGTGCTTGATTAAGGAAGTCATTAAATACTGTACCTGTCATCTTACCATCTGCAACATTTTGACAAACTTCTGCAAGAGCATCAACACCTACTATATAGATATCTTCTCCAACTTTTCTATTTGCAGCTGTTATAGCTTGTAATGCACCAAGAGCCATAGAGTCATTGTTTGAGAATACAACTTCTACATCATTACCAAATTGTGTTAAAGCATCTTGAGTAATTTGTTGACCCTTTGCTTGATCCCAGTCACCTCTTTGCATTAATAATTGCTCTGTTTTCATTCCGGCCTCTTCAAGGGCTTTTACTGAGAACTCTGTTCTATATTGAGCATCTACGTTCTCTGGATCTCCTTGGATCATTATATATTTAACTACTCCATCACCGTTTACATCACCCTTATTTGGTAATTCAGCTATCATTTCACCTTGGAATTTTCCTGATTGTCTAGCATCAGCACCTACATAAGTAGCTTTGATTTTCTCTGTTCCCCATTTTTCTATTTCAGAAGCGTCTGGCTCTCTATTTATATAAACTACTGGGATACCGGCCTTATTTGCTTCTTCTGTTATAGTTGGAGCTGAAGAAGCTTGAACTAAGTTAAGAATCATTACATCAACACCACTTGTGATGAAGTTCTTAATTTGGTTTGTTTGCTCAGCTTGGTCATTCTTACCATCTTGAATAGTGATATTCTCTTTCTTAAATCCTTTTTCTACTAAATATTTCTCTAACTCTTGACGATATAGTGTCATGAAGTTATCATCGAATTTATAGATAGAAATACCAACTTTCATTTCGCTAAGATCTTTACCTTCTGAATTTGCCTTAGCTTGTTCTGCTACTGTTTCTGCTTGACTTTGTGCTGTTGTCTCAGCTGGCTTTGAAGATGAACATGCACTCATTGAAAATGCCATAGCTCCTACTAAAGTTGCTGCTAATACTTTTTTTGTTAATCTCATAATATCTTCCTCCATTATTTAATAAGATTATTATTTACGCTTTCTCTAAGCTTTTATGTTCATATTCTATTCTTTTTCCATACATATTTCTATAGGATTTTTTTGAAAAATTAGGGATTTTTTTCATATCAATTCTTAAAGTATTATATATAAATTTTTATAAACTATCAAACTTCAAAAACGCTATATTCTTAAATAAAACTAACAGTCATAAATATCAGTTCTTTATATCTTGAAAATATTAAACTTAAATACCTAATACTTTTTTCCTACATTATCTATTGTTATAGCTTTTTGCTCTATATAAAAATATTTATCATTCTCCAAACCATTCTTTATATAAGTTGGAAAAATCTCTATTTAAAAGCTCTATATGCTGCTATATCAATAATAACCTTAGCATAATTATCTATCTCATTTGATACCGTCCCATACATTGTCTTTCTATTTATCTGCTCAAGTGCCTCAGCAATACCATCTATACCAACCACTTTAATACCACGAAAATCTTTTTCACGCTCTATAGCTTCTATAGCTCCCATAGCCATAGAATCATTATTTGATATTACCAGTTCTATTTCTCCTGCATATTCTTCTAACCATTTTTCCATAAGTGCAGTAGCCTGAGATGTATCCCAATTTGCTACTCCACCCGCAATTTTTATTTATAGGAATAGCTTCATCTTGAAGAGTTTTTTTACTGTCCATTTTGTTCTTATTAATGAATCTTGATGACTGGCTTCACCTTCAAGTAAAACATAATCTATCTTTCCATCATCGTTTAAATCTAAGCTTCTTTTATCTTTTCTATACAAATCAACTAACATCTTGCCTTGTTTAATAGCTTCTCCCTTAGGGTCCGTACCTATGTAATATAATTTATCATATCTTTTCATATCATCTTCAACCGGTTTTCTGTTAAAAAAATACTAAAGGCAAGTCTTTCTTCATACACAAATCAATAATACCGGAAACATCTGTCCTTTCTACCGGATTTACACATAAAACATCATATCCTAAAGAAACAAATCTCTCTATCTGCCTATCCTGTAAGTCTTGATTACCTGAGGCATTTAAAAACTTCCATATTTATTTTTTTATCTTATTTTTCTTTTTTTCAAATTCTTTAGCATACTTTTCTATCTCTTTGCTAAGATTAGATATAAATATATCATCTGCCTTATAAAAAAATACACCTATTTTTTTATATTCTTTTTCTCTATATGTTTTTCTCTTTTATATACCTTAATAGGTAAAAAGTAAAAAAATAATAAAAAAATATAATACAAAGTATGGGAATTAAAAAAATCTTTTATTTTATTATCTATCATATCACTCCTATTCTATGGGATATAAAAAAATTTCATTTTATCATCATTTTTTTAAACTATTTTTTTATCTATATACTCACTATCTATATCTTTTTCTATGCTACTTATATCTCTTTTTTTATCATATCTACTGCTGTTTTTTTATAGATAAATATCCTATTTCATAATCATTAAAAGCCTCTATGCCTGAAATCAAGTTTTTCGTCCAACTTATTTAATATATAAGTTGTATTTCCAAAACCATATACAGCTAAAATTTTATCTGTATATACAGTGCTGGCTGATAATATCTTTGTAACAGAACTTAAACTATACTTATCCGCAGCTATTATAAGCGGTTTATATTCTTTATCATTTTTTTATAACTAAATCTTCTAAACTCTCTCTAAAAAGCTCCTTCATCATCTTTATTATCTATAATATGTATAATGGACTCATCAAAATATTCTTTTTATACTATTATATATCTCATTATTTTTCATAAGTATCTCTATCATAACACATAAAAATATATATTCTTTATATTGTTATGCTCATCTTCAATTCTTTTTGCCAAATCCAAGCTTTAGTTCTTTATATGAATATACAAGACTACTATGCCAAAAAAATTATACTTTTCATCCCCTATAATAACAAAGGGAAAATCCTTGCTTTCTTCTTTTTAAGAGCTCTTTTTCAGAATTTTCTATGACTATAGCATTTGCACCTTCATTTTTTTCTGTATATATAAGTTTATCTTTTTTTCTATATCTTCTATTTTTTTGAAGCATCTATTATATTTGTATCTACATTAAATTCACCTGCCGCCTTTTTCAACACCTTTCTTAAAATTTGAATACAAATCATCATCAGCATTTTTTTAATATTATAGAAATTTGATATATTGGCTTTATTTCATCCTTTATTAATAAATCTGTAGAAGATAATAAATATAATAAAACTAGAATAAAAAAACTCCACTTATCCATATAACTATACTATTTCTACTCATTATCTCCAAACCTCCTTACAGGTAATGTCAATCTTATCTTAGTACCCTCATCAGGTTCAGATTCTATACTGAGCCCATATTCTATACCAAAATATAATTTGATACGTTCATTTTACATTCTTTACACCTATACCTGAGCCTTTTTTTACTTTTTACTTGTAAAATCTTTTAGATAATAATGAAGCAACTTGCTCTTTAGTCATTCCTAAACCGTTATCACTTATTATAAAATATAATTTATCTTCTTCTTTTTTTACAGTGATAGATATAAGACCATCTCCATCCATAAATTCCATGCCATGGTATATAGCATTTTCAACTAGAGGTTGAAGCATAAGCTTTAAAGAAGAATACTCCCAAACATCTTCTTCTACATTTATTTCATAATTAAATTTATTTTTAAATCTCATCTGCTGTATCATTAAGTAATTCTTAACATGTTCTATTTCATCTCTTACACTTATAATACTTTTCCCCTTACTGAGAGATATTCTAAAGAATCTGGCTAAGGATGTAACAACTTTTACAGCCTCTGATTTTTTTTCATTTTCCACCATCCATACGATAATATCTAGGGTATTATACAAGAAATGAGGATTTATTTGTGACTGTAAAGTATCAAACTCACTCTTTCTTTTCTCTTCATGTTCTCGTACTATAGTTTGCATAAGATCTTTAATTCTGGCAGACATACTTTTTATAGATTTTCCCAAATGCATTATCTCATAAGAACCACCTATATAAATATTTGCATCCATATTACCCTTTTTCCAGCTCATTAACTGATTTTTTTCCAATTCTTTTTATAGGGTCGGTTATAATATATGAAATATAGGCATTTATACTGGATACCATAAATATTATGCAAGAAACTATAAAAAAACCATAAAAAGTTTTGCTTTTTAACTTATCAAGACTAATACCTTTTTTTGTACACTTACACCTACTACTTTCCAAGCAGTATAACCTACACTTTTTGATAACTATATTTCTATTTATACCTTCAAACTTTTTCTTCACTTATTCCATCGCTATATGAAGAAATTTCTATATTATTCTCTTTTTTTCTAAACCTGAATATATTAATTGTAATTTAGGATGATATATAAAATCACCTTTGGAATCTGTTAAAAAAATATATGAATCAGGTCCAAAAGATATATTGTCTAATAATCTTGCTATACGGAATAAGCTATATCAATAAGTAATATAGCTTGCTCACTTTTTTTCCATCTTTATTTATTTCTATAGCTCTTGCCATAGTTATAACCCATTTATATGTATTTTTCATTTTGTATAAAAGCAAATTGAATATGTGGCTTAGAGAAATATATACTGTCATTTTTTTATTAATGTTTCTACAAACCATGGTTCAGCATTTAGTACATATTCTTTTCTTAGTCTTGCAGCAGGTACACTTGTAAGCAAATCTCCATTTGCTGAAAAAAATAGCTATATTCTCTATTATTTCCTTATTATTATCATATAGAAGAGTCATATCCCTAGTAATACTTTTTATCTGATATATCAGTATTTTTTTATAGTATTATAATAAATTGTGTCAGATAACTTCATAACTCCTCTAATATGCTTATCTATAGCTGCATTTACCTGACTAACCAAATTTATATTTTTCTTCTTTTTATATTCTTACTAAGTTCCAAAGATAAACGGCTGTATATAGCTAAACTTATAAGTAAGGTAGCCACTATAGCCGTTATAGTAAAATATACAAAAAAATAGAATTTCCTATACTCAATTTATTATTTTTTTAATCATACTTTACCTATTATTTATCCTTATTGCTTCTATATTTACTTGGAGAAACTCCATATTTCTTTTTTTAAATACATAGCTAAAAATAATTTTTGTTCCGCATAACCTACTTTATTCGCTATCATATAAGTTTTATCATCTGTAGTATTCAGAAGTTCTACTGCTTTTTTTAATCTAAAAATCTGTTATATAAGCGATACAAGTTTGACCCACTTCTTTTTTTAAATAAAGTAGAGAAATAAGCCGTAGAAAGATGTAATTTTTTTACATACAGTGTCTACAGAAAGCTCTTCTTTATCATAATTCTCCATAATATACATTTTGGCTTCTGCTATTACTTGTTTACTATTACTTTCTCTTTTTTTCTTGCATACTAATATATAATCTTATGCAAATATCTCTAAGCCATACTATAAATTCTTCAAAGTTTTTGTAATTTATTTATAACATCTATATAACCGCTATCACCACTATCAAACTTAACTAAACTAATCTCATATTGTTGCATAAGCCTTATAATAACTGTAATTATACTGAAAGCATAAGCTTGCTTTTTGTCTAAAATGCACTTTTGAATTTTCCAGTTTATATAAAAATATTATCAATTTGAGTATTAATTTTTTTCTATAGGACCAAATTTTATGGATGAACTAAATTCTTCATCCTCTTTCTCATCGAAATACAAGGTCCCCAAACTATGTGGCTCTACGTCTTTTATGTAAATAGCTTCTCCAATTCCTACTATTTGTTTATAACCTATAGCTTCCAAACTCTCTTGATAAGATAAAGAAAGTTCTAAGATATCATTTCTTTTATCTCCTAAACCCAGACTTATACTTACCCCTAAGACTCTAATACTTTCTTTGCAAATGGCTCTAAGTAAATCTATCAAATCAATATTTTTATTTTTTTCATCTATCGCTATAATTATTAGGATTCTATCATCTACAAGTGAATTAAATACGCTTACACGATAATATTCTTCCATTTTATCTTTTAATAAATTCATAACAGATAGAGCCACCAACTCTTTTTGTAATCCTAATTTAGGATCTATGGGCATCTTTTCATATTCTATATCTACACAAGCCACTTGATATTTAAGAGCTTCATTTAAGTCTATTTCATACTCTTTAAGTCTTAAATCTATCTCCGCCTTACTTAGTTTTGAGTTTAATAAATTAATAAGAAATTGATTTTTTTATAATAGGTAAATTAGTCTTATAATTTTCTCTAAGTCTGGCTATATCTCTTCTATTTTTCTATTTCTAAATCCAGATTTTTTTCTTTATTTTTATTGAAAATTTCGCTAAGTTCTTCACTATTTATAGGTTTTTAATATATACTCACTTACTCCTAAGCGTATAGCTTCTTTTGCATATTCAAAATCATCAAAACCGGAAAAGATCAAAAATTTAACTGTCGGATATTTGCTATGGACTTTTTTTCAATAAGACTTAGTCCATCCATATAAGGCATTCGTATATCTGTCATTATAACATCCGGTTCATAAATATCTATTTTTTTCTAAGGCATCTTCTCCATTTTCTGCATCTGAAACAACTCTAAAACCTAATTTTTCCCAATCTACTTGCTTTATTATACTAGTCCTGACTTCTTCCTCATCATCTACTAACATTATTTTTATATAATTCCATTTAGGTTACATTTCCCTCTGTTCTATAAATTATTATATTATAATCTTTTCTATAAACTTATTTCTCCAACTAATATCAAACTTAATTTTATCTACTTCAAATAGCTTATATACTCATTCAATTTAGGATTAACTTTTTAAAATATTTAAATATTAATTTTCCTTAGACATTCTTCTCCAATTTATATAACCATAAACTGAGTTAAGTAAATATGCTGACCACATAACCAATATAGTAGTAGAGCCTTGATTTCCGTTCATTAAAGCCATTACCCATAATGCAACTGAAGCAATATTAACAAAAATCCATACTAACCATTGTTCAGAAAAACGTGCTATCATAAGAACCGTAGCAATTAGACTTAAAACCGTTGATGTTGCATCTATAAGTGCAAAATTTCCTCCTAACATTTTCAAAACTCCACAATAAACAGCAACAGATAATATACAAATAATTATTAGTATAAGCCAGCCTTTAGAACTTAAATTTCTTGCTTTAACTTCTGCATTATCCTCCGACATATTTTTCTTCCAAGAAATCACACCTATAATAATCATAGGAATCATCAAAAGATTATACATTACTTCTCCATATATTTGAGATTTAAAAACAAATATAAGAATATGTAATTGCTTGAATCATACCAAAAGCATAATTGATAAGTTTACCTTTTTGCACATAAAACAACACTAATTATACCTGCTAAACCACTTATAAGAGCTATAGGGCTATCCTTTCCTTTTTTATAGATAATACCAACATTATTAAAGTTGATAATATTAGCCAAAGTTTTTTTCAAATAATGTCCAATCTTCAAAAAAATCTTTAATCTTTTTTTCATATTATAATCTTCCTTCCTCAAATTCTTTTTTTCGTAAGTGTAGAGCCTTTTTACGCTTACTACCTTCGCTGCTATTTTATTGGCTTGTTCTATAGCAAATTCTAAATTTTTTTATCTTTACTAAGACAAGCTATTATTGTACCAATATGGCTATCTCCGGCACCTATAGTATCAAGCACTCTACTAGCTTTTACTAGGTATAAATCCTTCTTTTTCTCTACTTGAATAATAAGCACCTTTATCTCCTAAGGTAAGTATAACCGTGTTATTAGTTAAGTTTCTTAAAGTATCTGTAGCCTCTTTATAGCCAGACTCTTTAGTATATTCCTTTACCTCTTTTTTTCATTCAAATGTATTATTGGAGATAGTTTAAACAATCTTTTTATGTCTATCTTCTGATATATAATTTATCCTAGGACCCGGTGCATAGTATATTTCTAAATCTTTATTATCCTCTAAAAAAAATCTAAAATTACATTTCCACCCTCTCCCTCGAGTTCATATCCCGAAATATATACTTTATCATATAAGTTAATATCTAAACTATCAAACCATTCTTTTTCTAAAAATAACATTCTATTCGGATAAAGTTATAAATGTACGTTCTCCATCTGCCTCCACTATGCACATAGAATAGCCATTATCCATATCTATACTTTTTATAGGACTACTATATCCTTCTTCTTTTAGCTTATTTTCTATAAAACTCGCATACATTCCACTTCCAATAGGTGCAAACAAGGTATTAGGAATATCAAAATGTTTAAGTATACTTGCAACATTATATGCACAACCACCCAGCATCATCTCTTGTTGTTTTATATATGCATCACCACCTCTTACAGGTAAGCTATCTAAGTTTGCAACTATATCTAACATAGTTGCACCTATAACCAAACATTTTTTCATACTAATTTCCCCCTTATTAGTGCTAATTTTTCAGCATAAAAACTAAAGTCTACATTATTAGCAGTTTTTATTAAATCTATATCTTCTTTTGGTATACCCTCAATACCTTTTATAGCTCCGCAAATAGCACAAGCCATAGCCCCTATAGTATCTGTATCTCCACCTAGGTTGGCGCTAAGAAGTGCCGCCTCATGCACATCAAATGCATAATATGCTATAGCTACAGCACAAGGAACTGAATCTACTGTATTAACTCCGGCTCCCATCATAGAATATAATTCATTTAAAAAACTTTTTTTATCCTCTTTATATTCTTTTGCTAATTTTATAGCATATTTTATTCTAGTTCCTAATGAAGCTGATACTGTACTCGCTCCAAGAGACATGGCATACTCTTCTATGGAAAGTATATCTTCTATCATTCTATCTTTATCAGAAAAGTCAATAACTGAAGAAACAGCCATAGCTATAATACAAGCACCGGCTATTGTAATATCACTACTATGCGTTACTCTTGATATATTTAATACATAATTACATAATTCTCTTTTTTGACTAGCCAAGAAAATACTACCTATAGGTGCAATACGCATCGCAGCTCCGTTAGATAAAGCTGTATCCGAATATTTTTTAGGATCTTCTCCCCTAGAAAAAGCTTCAAGTGTAGCCCTTGATGTAGGACCAAGAATATTATTCTCAAAAGCCTTTTCTTTATATGCCCACTCTAATAAAGCTTTAGCTATAGAATTTGAATTTACTACAAACTCATTCTTCAGCAAAGTATCTACTATTACAAGTGCTTGAGATGTATCATCAGTGAAGTTACCTTTTTTATATTGATAAGATATCTCATTCTCTTCATCTCCATCCATAAAATCTGTAATATATCCATATTTCTCTAAAAGACGTTTTCTACTCCAAAGCTCTGGCGGCATACCCATAGCATCTCCTATTGCCATACCATACAAAACACCCAAAAATTTTTATTTTTTTCATTATTACCTCCTTTCTTAGCTTATTATATTATTTTTTTATACAAAAAAATAATATAATAATAATTCTATTTATAAAAGAAGAACTGTAAATATTTACAATTCTTCTAACTTTACTTTATTTTTCTATATATTATTTCATCTCTTCCAGGGCCATTACTTACCATAGTAACAGGAACACCAAGCTCTTTTTCGATAAATTCTATATATTTTCTACAATTTTCAGGCAATTTATCATACTCTTTTATACCACGAATTTCACATTTCCAACCATCTAAATATTCGTATACCGGCTTAGCTTTTTTAAGTTTTGCTGTAACAGGAAAATCTTTTGTAACTACTCCGTCTATCTCATATCCGATACAAACAGGTAATTTATCCAAATATCCGAGTACATCTAAGACTGTAAGTGCCACTTCAGTTGTTCCTTGAATACGAACTCCATATCTTGAAGCAACAGCATCAAACCAACCCATTCTTCTAGGACGACCTGTGGTTGCGCCAAATTCACCACCATCACCGCCACGACGTCTTAACTCATCTGCTTCTGCTTCATCATGTATTTCTGATACAAATTCACCGGCACCTACGGCACTGGAATATGCTTTAACAACAGTTACAACATCTTTTAACTCATGTGGAGCTATACCTGCACCTATAGCACCATAAGCTGCTAAAGTATGTGAGGATGTAACCATAGGATATATACCATGGTCAGGATCTTTAAGAGAACCAAGTTGCCCTTCTAAAAGTACTTTTTTACCCTTTGCCAAAGCTTCATATAAATATGCACTTACATTACAAACATAAGGTTCTACCATATCCCTATACTTATGTAGTGTTTCCATGAGTTCCTCTTTATTAATTTCAGGTTTATTATATAAATGTTTAAACATAACATTTTTTTCAAAGTACAAATCTTCTCTACTTTTTTTCTTCTAATATTTCATCATCAAATAATTCACTAACTTGTATACCAATTTTAGCATACTTATCAGAATAAAAAGGTGCTATACCTGACTTTGTTGAACCATAAGCTTTTCCGGCAAGTCTAGCTTCTTCATAGGTATCTTGTAAAATATGATATGGCATAAGTAATTGTGCTCTATCTGAAACTAAAAATATTTGGCTTTGGAACTCCTTTTTTTCTACTACTGAATCAATTTCCTCTATAAGATAAGGAATATTTAAAAGCAACACCATTTCCTATAATATTAGTAATATGACTATGAAATACTCCTGAAGGAAGTAAATGAAGTGCAAACTTACCATAATTATTAATTATAGTATGTCCCGCATTACTACCACCTTGAAATCTTATGACTATATCTGCCTCTTCTGCTAGAGTATCTGTGATTTTTTTCCTTTACCTTCATCACCCCAGTTAGCACCAACTATAGCTTTAACCATTATACTGTCCTCCCTTATACATTAATCTCAGCTTTTTTCACCAAGAACTTCTTTATATTCTTCTAAAAATAGGTTTTATAAATTCTTCTATAAATTCTTTGACCTGATTTGAACTTCTTCCTATATAATTAGTTGAATCCAAACTCTTTTCAAGTTCTTCCTTATTTAATTTAAACATAGGATCTTTGGAAATAAGCTCTATTAAATTATTATCTAAACCTAATTCTTTTTACATTTTTTTCCTGCTTCCATAGAAAGCTCTCTTATTCTTTCATGTAGCTCCTGTCTATCTCCACCTGCTTTAACAGCATCCATCATTATATTTTCAGTTGCCATAAATGGGAGTTCAGAAGCAAGACGTTTTTCTATAACCTTAGGATATACTACTAAGCCATCTACTACATTAAGATATAAATCTAAGATAGCATCTATACTAAGAAAAGCTTCAGCTACTGCAAGCCTTTTATTTGCCGAATCATCTAAGGTTCTTTCAAACCATTGTGTAGCGGCAACTAACATAGGACTTGATGAAAGACTCATAACAAATTTTGCTATAGATGATATTCTCTCACTACGCATAGGATTACGCTTATATGCCATAGCGCTTGAGCCTATTTGATTTTTTTCAAATGGTTCTTCTACTTCTTTCATATGTTGTAATAATCTTATATCATTTGTAAACTTATGAGCACTTGTAGCTATACCTGCCAGAATATTAACTATTCTTTGATCTAACTTTCTTGAGTAAGTTTGTCCTGATACAGGATAACAAGCTTTATATCCCATCTCCTTTGCAATAAGTTTATCCAATTCTTTTATTTTCTCTTCATCGCCTGCAAAAAGCTCCATAAATGAAGCTTGAGTGCCTGTTGTACCCTTACACCCAAGTAATTTAATATTATCAATTATATAGGATAAATCTTCAAAAATCCATTAATAAGTCATTTATCCAAAGGCTGGCTCTTTTACCAACTGTCGTAGGTTGAGCAGCTTGAAAGTGTGTAAAGGCTAAAGTAGGTAAATCTCTATACTCCATAGCAAATTTGCTTAATAAATCTATTACATTTACTAACTTAATTCTAACTAATCTAAGTGCTTCATCCATTATAATAACATCTGTATTATCTCCAACATAGCAACTGGTAGCACCAAGATGTATTATAGGCTTAGCTTTAGGACATTGCAAACCATAAGCATAAACATGACTCATAACATCATGCCTTACAACTTTCTCTCTTTCGGAAGCAACTTCAAAGTTTATATCATCTTTAAAAGCTTCCAATTCCTTTATTTGTTCATCACTTATATCAAGGCCCAGAGATTTTTCTGCTTTAGCTAATGCAATCCATAACTTTCTCCAAGTTTTAAATTTCTTTTCATTAGAAAATATATACTGCATTTTTGAGCTTGCATATCTCCCCGATAGAGGACTTACGTATTTATCGTACATAATTACACCTTTCTTTAATAGACATTAACTTTTTACCACCTTATATAATACACTAGCTTTAACTTGCTTGCAAGCAAAAAGCGATTAGATATAAGTGTTTATCCAATCGCTTTTTGTATTATTTTTCAAGTGGTCTCATAGTAGCATTTACTATCCTACAATAAAGCCTTTCATCTTCGCCTTCCTTATATGTTTCAAAGGTACCACTGACTTCTACTTTTGACTCATTAGCAGGATATTCGTCCGGATATACATGGCTTCCATCTCCCCAAACAAACTCCAAACCTTGAGCACAACAAGCTGCGGCATCTTCTATTATAACATAATGATAATATTTATTTGTAGGCTCATAAAATGTAGAATAATATGTTCCTTGCATTTTAAAAGTTTTTCCAACATAAGTTTCCGGATCTACCATAAGCTGATATACACTGGCATATACCATATCACTATTCATAGTAGTTAAATCATAATCCACACCGGTATCTTTTTGCTTTATCAGTAGTTTCATTGCCTTTATTGCTACTTTTTAGTAGCATTACTTTCTTTTGTTTCACCTATATTTTCTTTTTGTTTTACTTATACTTTCTTTTTGTTTCACTTATACTTTCTTTTTGTTTCACTTATACTTTCTTTTGTTTCACTTATACTTTCTTTTGTTTCGTCTACCTTAGAATTATTTGTGTTAACCTTGCTCTCTTCTTTTTTTATTTGTTCATTAACAACATTTGCTACTTTGTTATTTTTATCAGCAAGTTTATTACTCGCATATTTTCCTTTAGCACACGCACTAAGCAAACTTAAATTCAATAAAGTCAAAACCAATACTATTCTTCTCACTCTTATACTCCTATACTCTAAGAAAACGTCCCTACAAAAATACAAATTATAAAAAAATAAGCATATTTACAGCTACTATGGTTGAGCCTACAGGTGTAGAAAATATTATTGATAATACCATGCCCAAAAAAGCACAGAAAACTGATAATATACTTGAAAAAATCACTACTCCTTTAAAACTATGTATCACTCTCATAGCTGATAAGGAAGGAAATATAACTAGTGCTGATATAAGTAAAGAGCCTACTAAATTCATTCCTAATACTATTATAACAGCTATTATAACAGCTATCAATAAATTATAAAAAAATCTGTTTTTAAGTCCACTTGCTTTTTGCAAAAAAATCTCATCAAAGGTTAGAGAGAATATTCTATTATAAAAAAATTATATATATTAATATTATAAGTATAGATAAAACTATGCAAACTAATACTTCTTCACCTGTAAGTGTTAAAATAGAAGTAGAACCAAAAAGTGTAGAACAAACATCACCTGATATATTTGCAGAAGTAGGAAATACATTCATTAACATATAACCTATAGCTAAAGCTCCTACACTAAGTATAGCTATCATGGCATCACCCTTTATTTTTGTACTTGTTCCTGTTTTCAAAAGTAATATCGCTACTATAATGGTAACAGGCATTATAAGTAGATTTTTTTCCGACAAATCTAAAATAGTTGCCACTGCCATAGCCCCAAAAGCAACATGACTAAGTCCATCTCCTATGAATGAATATCTTTTCAAAACCAAAGTTACACCAAGCAAAGAAGAACAAAGTGCTATAAGTACACCGACAATTAAGGCGTATCTAACAAAGGGATAGTTAAAATATGTAATTAACTTTTCCATAATTCCCATATTATCCATTTATGTCCTCCAATCCCTTGAAAAAGAGCCAAGCCGGACTTTTCATATAATCTTTTGTTTCACCAAAAAAATATTTGTTTTTTTACCTAAATGAAGAATCTTATTTGCATATTTTACTGAAGATACCATATCATGGCTTATCATTATAATTGTTAGCCCTGCATCATTTAATTCTTTTTACAAGACTATAAAAAAATCAGCTGTTGCCTTTGGATCAAGTCCTGTTACAGGTTCATCTAACAATAAGACTTCATTGGTAGCACATAAGGATCTTGCAAGTAGAACTCTTTGTTGCTGTCCACCTGATAAATTCCTATAACTCTTATTTTTTTAAGTTCAAGAATATTCATTATTTTCATATTTTTTTATGGCTAATTCTTTTTGACTCTTTTTCTATAGAAAAAAACCCTTATTATTCATTAAAGTTCCTGACAAAACTATTTCATACACTGTAGCCGGAAAAATCTCTTTGTACACTACTTTGCTGTGGAAGATAACCTATTCCTCCAGATGTCAAACCATTTTTCAAATTTAATTTCTCCTGAAAGCGGTTTAACAAGACCTAGTAATGTTTTTTAACTAAAGTAGATTTTTCCTGCTCCATTTTTCCCCAATTATACATATATAGTCGCCTTTGTGTAATTCAAAATTTATATCTGAACTAACTACACCTTGCTCATAGCCTATACTCAAATCATTAGCCTTAATATATATCATAATCTCTCTATCTTTCTATTATTTAAGTACCTTTTTCAATACTTCCAAGTTACTTTGCATTATCTTCAAGTAAGTTTCTCCGGCTTCTACATCTTTAGCTGTAACTGATTGCATAGAATTTAATACATCTACATTTTTTTATTCTTATCCTTTGTATTATCTATTATTGTCTTAGCTATCTTTCCATCTGAATTTTCTATAGTCAAAACATCACCTAAGTTTAACTCATCCACTTTATTAGCAAGAAATACTACCGTATTAAAGCTTGCTTCTGTTTCAGCACTACAACCTACAAAAGCTGCATAGTATTTAAGTCCATAATCATCAACTAAATATCTAAATGGGAATCTATCTCCAAATAAGACGGTTTTATTTGTTGAAGCATCAACAACATCTTTATATTCTTTATCTAAATCATTCAACTTAGAAATATAATCAGTAGCATTTTTTTCATATATAGCAGCATTTTTCTTATCTATATCAGCTAAAGCTTCCTCTATAGATTTTACATAGGTTGAAGCATTTTTAAGTGATAACCATACGTGCTCATCTATTTCATTTTCTTCACAAGCCTCACCACCTTCAGCAATTTCACCGGAATGCTCTTCTTCCTCTTCCGCTTGCATTCCTTCTACTACCTCTTCTGTCTTAGCTTTATCTCCCAAAACTTCAACAAGATTTATAACTTTCATATCTTTGTTGGTAGCTACTTTTAAAGCATCATCAACCCAACCATCGCTCTCACCACCAACATAAATAAATAAATCCGCCTCTGCTATTTTTGCTATATCATCAGCAGTTGGTTGATAACTATGTAAATCTGTTCCTTTATCTAATAATAATGTGAAATCATAAGAATCTTTCAAATCTCCTACAACTTCTTTTTGCCCAATCATAAGATGGAAATATAGTTGAAAACAACTTTAATTTTTCCTTCTCCCTCAGTAGTTTTTAGCATTTGCACTTTCTGTTTCTGTACTTACACTGCTTTCTACTTTACTTTCTGTCTTTGTCGCACTAAGCTGTAAATGCACTAAGACCAAATGCGGCTATAAAACCGTAAGTCAAAATCTTATTAATTCTCATAAGAACCTCCTAAAATATTTATTTTTATATAATTAAATACCAAAAATATCATATTAGTATTTAGTTAATTATTTTTCACACGCACAAGAAATACAAAGTCCTTGTAAACTGGAATTTTCACAATCTAAATAAAAAAATTATATTTAAGACGTAAATGTTCGTTGAAATCTTTCATCACTTCATCATCTATATGTAAAATCTTTCCACATTTACTACATTCTATATGTAAATGTTCATGACACCCTGCTCCGGGCTCATTATATTGATATACATTAAAGTCCTCTTTAGTATTCTTGAACTTTAATAAAATTCCATTCAAACTAAGTTTATCCAAATTTCTATATATAGTTGTGAGATTTATATTTACATCATTTTTCAATTAAATATTCTTGTATATCATTTACACTAAAAACGTCTCTCTTTATTATTTTTTTATATACTCTAAAAATATAGTCCTTAGCCTTAGTTTTATATTCTTTTTGCATATCTTACCTCTTACTTTACATAGGATAATAATTCTTTAGTATATTCATTTTTTTAGGTGTATTAAGCAATAGTTTGCTACTCTCAAGTTCTACTATCTTACCCTCTTTCATAACGGCTATCTTATCACAAAAATTCACTTACTAAAGCAATATCATGTGATACGAAAAATTATACTCAAATTATATTTTTTTCGTAATTTTTAATAATATTTCTACGATTTGCCGCTGTGAACTCACATCCAAAGAAGAGGTCGCTTCATCACATAAAAGTATTTTTAGGCTTAGTAGAAATTGCTCTGAGTATTGCCATTCTTTGACACTGTCCACCACTAAGATTTTTAGGATATCTTTTAAGAAGTTCTTCTTCCAAACCCATATCCTTTAGCAAATCTTTTATTATTAAATCAGCTCTCCTATCTCCCTTATGGTCATAAGAACAACACTTATCTTTTACACACAACTCTTTTTAATTTATGTATGAAATTTTTTTATTTTTTTATGTTCTTCTATATTTTCATAAAAAGTGATGTATAGTTTCATGTAGAGATGCTTCTATACTAAGATGAGGATCAAAGCTTGATATAGGATCTTGAAATACCACTTGCAAATATCCGGCTGCTTCTCTAGGTGTTTTTTTCTCCAAACATTCTCCTGATATAATTATTTGCCCACCGGTAGGATTTTTCCAAACAGGATAATTGTCTAAGTAAAGTTGATTTTTCCACTTCCACTTTCACCTACTATTCCTAAAATTTCACCCTCCCTCACTTCAAAATTTATATCTTTTAAAGCTTCTATATAAGTATTTTTCTTTTTTTATACTTTTTTTGCATATAAGAGAAGCTTCTATAATTTTATCAGTACATATTGCTTCTCTACTTTCTAATTTCAGTTTAGGTGTATCTTTAAATAAGAGCTTAGTATAAGTTTCTCTAGGATTTTTAATTATTTCTTCTGTTTTTACCTTCTTCTATTATTTTTGCCTTTATACATAATAGCCAATCTATCACCTATCCTGGCAGCCAGATTAATATTATGGGTGATAAATATTATAGATGTAGAGCTTTCTTCTCTTAGCTTAAGTAATTCATTTACAACACTTTCACCACTGGAAATATCCAGAGCCGAGCTTGCTTCATCACAAAGTAATAAACTAGGTTTCAAAAAGCATGGCAACTGCAATAGCTATTCTTTGGTTCATTCCACCACTCATTTCGTATGGACAAGAATCCAATATTCTTTTTTTCCATCAATTAAACCTAATTTTTAAAAAAATATCTAAAATAAGCTTCTCCTCATATTTTTACTTTATGACTTTCAAAAAGCTTCCCTTATTTGCTTTCTATATTTTTCTTATAGGATTGAAAGATGCACTTGGATTTTGTGGAACTAAGCCTATCTCTTTACCAAGCACTTTTCTTAGTTCTTTTGGGCTTATTTTTAGGATATCTATACCATTTAAGCTTATACTACCCGACAAAATATTCATTCCCTTTTGCCTACCACCTAAAATGCTTTTTAAAAGAGTTGTTTTTCCGCTTCCACTTTCGCCTACAATACAGAGAATCTCTCCTTTTGTAACTTCCAAATTGATATTATTATTTACTAATTTTTCCATCTTCATAGGATACTAAAAAGTTTATCTATTTTTAATACCATACTAACCTCTATATTCTAAATAATCTCTAAGACTATCTCCGAAATAATTAAAAAGCATTATGCTAAGTAATATTGCAAACGCCGGTGCTAATACACTCATAGGAGAGATTTGCATATATGCACGTGCTTCACTTATCATAGAACCCCATTCTGCATTAGGCGGACTAACTCCAAGTCCTAAAAAAGAGAGACCGGATATAGCCATAAGTGTTGTGCCTATCTGTGTTAAGGCATTTATTAATAGAGACGGCATTATATTAGGAAATATATGCCTTCTTATAATGCAAGAATCCGAACAACGATTCAACCTTGCAGCAGCTATAAAAGCTTCGTTTTTTATTCTTAATGTATGACTTCTGGCAAGTCTTGCATATAAGGTCCAAGAAGTTATACCTGTTGCTATCATCGCATTTACAAGGCTTCCACCTAAAATACCGGCAACAGCTATAGCCAAAACCATTTGTGGAAAAGCCAACATTATATCAACTATTCTCATAATCAAGGTATCTATAAATCCTCCATAATAAGCACTTATAATCCCTAAAAGAGTACCTACTATAAAAGATACAGATACAAGGAATAAGCTAGAAAATATAGATATTCTGCCACCATATAATACCCTGCTAAGTATACACCTACCTAAGCTATCCGTTCCAAGCGGATATAACATACTTGGTCCTTTTCTTATCAAAGCAGGATTGGTTAAATACGGATCATTAGGTGCTAATAGCGGTGCTGATAGAACTATAAGTATTAATATCAAACTTAGAAGAGCAAATATATATACTCTTTTTTTAATATATTTTTTTCATAAAATCTCCTAACTAAGTTCTATCCTTGGATCTAATAAATGATAAAAAAAATATCTGTAATTAAATTTATTAATACATAAAAAGATAGTTATAGTAAGTACAAAAGCTTGTATAATGGGATAATCTCTATTTGTTATAGCCGACATTACCAAACTTCCTATGCCTCTCCAATTAAATATGGCTTCTGTTACTACACTTCCACCAAGTAAAGTCCCTAATGACAAACCTACTATAGTTACTATAGAGGCAAGACAATTATGAAAAAAACATTATTATATATTATTAAATGATTTTTTTCAGCCCTCTTTGTCTAAGTCCATTTACATATTCTTTACCCATCTCTGATAACATTTCGGCTCTTATTTGCCTTATAAATCTTCCTGCTAAGGGTAGACTTAAAGATATGCTTGGTAAAGTTAAACCTAATATATTTTCTTTTGCTATTACCGGAAATATTTTTATCTGTATAGCAAATATATATATTAGTAAGACTGATACCAAAAAAATTAGGCATAGCATTTGTAATAAAACTGAACAATTTTATTATATGATCAATTAACTTATTTTTCATATATAGCTGAAATCACTCCAAGTGGTATGGATATAATAATAGCTAAGTTTAAACTGACAAATGATAAAATAAAAAGTATAATATGTCGCATTTAAAAATTTTTATTTAATACCGGTTTACCATCTCTTAAAGAAGTACCGAAATCACCTTTGTAATATACCTAAAAAGCCATGAAAAAAATATTGACTTGAAAAGGTGCGATTTAAACCCAAACCCTCTCTAACACTTTCCAAAACTTCTTTTTCTACTACCACCCCCTGTGAACTTAACATTTTTCACTGCTACATCACGGGTGCAAGATACATAGTCAAAAAGACTATGAAACTAAGCACCAACAATATAGGAATTAAACCTATTATTCTTTTTCAATATATATTTATACATCTAATTTATATCTGTATCAGCAGTCAAACCATAAAAAAATCAAAAAGGAGAATTTTCGGAATATCCACTAATACCCTTTCTGGTAACGGTTATTTTATTGAAAAGCGTTAAATAATTATAAGCATTATCATCTATTGCTATTTGTATAATCTTATTTGCAAGAGTTGCTCTCTTTTGTGTATCAGTTTCAACCTTCAACTCATCTATCAGCTTATTAGCTTCTTCAGAATTGAAACCACCTATATCAAAGTATCCACCGTCCTTTAAGCTGGAGCTGATAAAATAATATGGATCTCCTACTTTATCAGCTATCATGCTATACAAAGCTATATCAAAATCTCTACTTGTTATGTAAGTTGAATCCGGATCTTCGTAAGCTTTTAAAGTAGAATCAATTCCTGCTTTTAATAATTGCTCATGCATAAGTGTTGCTATGGTATCAAGTCCTCTTGCATTATAATATGCTATATTTATATTCAAAGCTTTTCCGTCTTTTTCATATATATCTGAAGAATTCTTTACATATCCTGCTTCTTCAAGTATTTTTTTGCTCCCTCAAGATTAAATTCTATATCTTTTGCTTCTCCATATTTACTATTTTTGGGAGAAAGGTGAAGATGTCACACTATAGTTATCTCCCAAGAAAGTTTTTTTATATTTTTCTTTATCTATAGCTGTATTTATAGCTAATCTAAGCTTATCTTCAAGTCTATCTTCGTTTAAAAATATAGAAGTTTAATCTTGTAGAGCTTGTATTAGTTATAGTATAAGTATTTTTATCCGTAGAGAAAATTTCTAAAGCTGCGGCATTAGGTCCGATATATGCATCCACTTCGCCATTTTGCATAGCCAAGAGCCTAGCCTCATCATCTTTTAAATATATAAAATTAGCTTTTTTTCTAATTTTTACATCTTTCTCCCAATAATTCTCATTTCTTTTTACACTAACATCTCCATCAGGTATAAATTTATCAATAATAAATGGTCCTGTTCCTATAGGTTCAGTATCAAAATCTTTTATATTAGTAATGTCCAAAATTCCGAATTCCGGACTGGCCAAGTCATTGATAAGTGTAGGATAAACTTCATTTGTGTCTATACTAAAATTCAATTCATCTATAAGAGTAATTTTAAAATCCTTCATATATGCAAATCTTTTTATTTTTCACTTATTACTCTTTTCTATATTTTTTTAATCACTGTATCAGCATCCAATTTATTTCCATTTGAAAAATTTAATATTATCCTTTAATTTTTATACTTGTTAAACTTCCTTCTGTCTTATACTCTTTAGCTAATAATGGAACTATATTTAAGTTTTCATCTATCTTAAATAATGTCTGCGTGATTCCATACATACTGGTATACCAACCATAATATTCTTTATGTGTATCCAGACTGGGATATGCAAAGCTTGTTGCTACATTTATACTTTTTTCTTTGCTACTTTGCGCAGTTGTTTCTTCCGGTTTAGCTTGATTTACACTACTGCTTTCTACATTAGCATTTTTATTTCCACAAGCTGCTAATCCAAACGCAAGCATGGCAAGTAACGCAATTTTTTTGTGATTTTTTTCATAAACCCTCCTTATAAATTGCAAATACATTGCAATTTTAAGTCTGAGTTTTTATTTTGTCAAGAAATTTTGCAAATCTTTTGCAAATTAGACATTTGCTTAATGTAACTATAAGCAGAATCCTCTGTTTTATTTTAAAACAAAAAATACTATCCATAAAATTATTCCGGATAGTATTTTTATAATAACTGGAATTATTCTACTGAAATTATATAATAGTAAACTGCTTGTCCACCGTATTGTAAATCAAGTTCAATTCCTTCAAACTTAGATTCTATCTTATCAACTAATATATTAGCTTCTTCTTCTGAAATATCTTCTCCATAATATACAGTAACTAATTCACTATTTTCATCTATTAGTTTTTCCAAAGCTTCAACTGTTGTATCTTCTTTAGATTTACCAACCGCCAACATACCGACATCACCAATTCCCATAATATCGCCATTTGCTATTTCAAAACCGTCAATATTCGTATCTCTTACTGCATAAGTTACAGATAAAGTCTTGATCTTATCCATTTCAGCTATCATATCAGTTAAATTTTCTTCATCACTCTTTTCAGGAATATAATTAATGACAGCACTTATTCCTTGAGGTATAGTCTTACTAGGTATAACTAATATTTTTTTATCTTCTTCTATACTTGCAGCTTGATTTGCGGCAAGTATTATATTTTTATTATTTGGCAAAAATATAAATAGTTTTTAGCATTTACCTTAGAGATAGCATCTAATATATCCTCTGTACTAGGATTCATAGTTTGTCCACCCTCTATTATATAATCGACACCGATTCCTTCAAATATATCTTTCAGCCCTTCTCCTACTAAAACTGCTATGAAACCTACGTCTTTTTGCTCTGTCTGTTTCTCGTGTTTTTTTCTTTTCTTTCCTTAGCTTGTATCTCAGCTATCTTTAAAGAATCTTTTATAAGCCTTTCTTCATGTTCTTCTCTCATATTATCAATTTTTTTATTTTTTTGATAATTGACCATAAGTTAAAAGCTTTTTGTAAAGCTAATCCCGGATCATTTGTATGCACATGAATTTTAATTACTTCATCATCTGCAACACAAACTATGGAATCTCCTATACTTTCCAGAAAATCCTTTAGTTTATCTTCCTCTTCTTCATCTACTTCTTTTTCAAGCTTAATAATAAATTCTGTACAATATCCAAATTTAATATCAGCTGTATCTATATGCTCTAAATCAATAGAACCTTTATCTATCTTTACTGTAGCTATCGGTTCTATACTTAAATCCAGTTCTTCACCTGCAAGGCAAGCTCTTACACCTTTTAATATTTGCATAAGTCCCTGTCCACCGGAATCTACTACTCCGGCTTGCTTTAAAACAGGAAGAATATCAGGTGTTGTAGAAAGAACATAATCACCATGTTCTACTAAGATATTAACAAATTCAAGTATATCATCTACTTGTTCAACTATTTCTACAGCCTTATCACTTATACCTTTAGCCACAGTTAATATAGTACCTTCTTTAGGTTTCATAACCGCTTTATATGCTGTTTCCGTTGCTTTAACCAAAGCATCTGCAAGAATCTTAACATCTACTATCTCTTCTGATTTTACAACTCTTGTAAAACCTCTTAATAATTGAGAAAGTATAACACCCGAGTTACCTCTTGCCCCTCTAAGTGATCCGGAAGAAATAGCTTTACATATATTTTCAAAATTTACTTCTTCAACCCCTGCTACTTCTTTTGCCGCTGACATTATAGTCATAGTCATATTTGTTCCTGTATCTCCATCCGGAACTGGAAATACATTAAGTTCATTTATCCATTCTTTTTTAGCTTCTAAGCTTTTAGCTCCTGCAATAAATGCTTTTTTCAGCATTAATGCATCAATCTGTTTTAATTCCACAGATTCCTTCCTCCTTAGTCTATAACTCTCACACCTTCAACATAAACATTTATGCTTTCAACTTGCATACCGGTAAAAGATTCCAACTTATATTTTACATTTTCTATAAGGTTATCACATACTGCTTTTTATGCTAACTCCATAAGAAACTATAACATGAAAGTTGATATTTATTTTTATTGTCTTTTATCTCTACTTTAATACCTTTATTTAGGCTATCTTTTTTCAGCAATCTGACAATGCCATCTCTAACATTTAAAACTGCCATACCGACTATACCAAAGCATTCTACTGCTTGTGAACCCGCATATAAAGCTACTACTTCCGGACTTATTATAACATCACCTAAAGAATTACTTATAATACCCTTATTCATAAATTCACCTCCGTGAGCTTTTTAATACCTTAAATATATATTTCTAGATAAGTATAACCTATTTATTCAAAAAATACTAGATTTATTTATTTTATACTTGCAAATAGTATATAATTTTTGTTATTATACTTACGTTATGGATTTTGCTATATAAAAGTCCAATTTGCATTTAAGGAGGTGTATTCAATGGCAAAATGTGCAATTTGTGAAAAAAAGCTGCTCACTTCGGTAATGCTGTTAGCCACTCACATAGAAGATCTAACAAAATTTGGAAAGCAAATGTTAAGTCTGTAAGAGTAAAGACAGAAGGCGGTTCTAAAAAGATGTATGTATGTACATCATGCCTACGTTCTAACTTAGTAGAGCGCGCATAGTATAATCATGAAAGTTAAGCAGTGCTTGTCACTGCTTTTTTCATACTTTTCTATTCTCCTATAATTTCTCTATACTATATTTAGTTAAGTATCAAATTTATATTTACATCTACTTAATCTATATACCTCAAGTATCAAATATTCCCCTAATTTCCATCTATTATATAGCTTATATTTCATAAAATAAAACCTCATTTTTGTTAAACTTTATATTTAAACAAAATGAGGTTTTTGACTATTTATATAAACTATCTTCTTTTTAATGCAAAGTAAGCCATTGAAACTATACCTAAACTCATAGTGAATACAAAAATAAAAATATTATTTCTATCTACAGTCTTTGGTATTCTTAAAACTTCTTTATTTTTCTACAATATAGCTTTTTGCTATATCTTCTTTTAGTACCATACTTGTTTCCGGCACTATATTTGTTTCTTCTATCTGTTTGGTCTTAGGCTCAGTTTCTCTTTTACTTACTATTACTATATCAGGAGTTTTTCCAACACTATTATTAGACCTACTACCCGGTTCACTAGGTGTTGAAACTTCATTTGACTTTTTAGGTTCTTCCGGCTTTCTTGTTTCTTCTTTTTTAGGTTCTTCCGGTTTTCTTGTCTCTTCTTCTTTTTTGGGTTCTTCCGGCTTTTTCTCTTCAAATTTCCACATACCCACAAATACCACATTCTTATCTTTTATGACTATCTCACTGGGATCCCATTTAGACCATATCCATTTTCCATCTTGAACTTCTAAGTCCGACTTATCAAAGCTTTCATTAGGTTTCACTGTACTTCCTATTGTCTTATCTTCTTCATCTTGTGGTATTCTAGATAATATCTCTTTAGGTAAGGCTTTGGAACTATCTGTACTAATAAACTCATAATGAACATCATAAGTAAGTGCCGAATATATAGCATAAACCTTTATATCTTCACTTACCGTAGTATTTTCATCAAACTTTTCTCCACTTCCATCAGCTTTCGTATTCCAAGAAGAGAATTTATATACTATTCCATCTTTTATGATATCTTCCGGCACAGCAGACATAGTATCACCATAGTTAGTATTATCTGTACTAGGCAAATTCCCTGTATTTAGGCTATCTGTAGCCAAAGCCTCGTCATGTACTACATAAGAAGTACCCATATCTTGCTCACTATTATCGCCTAAATCAGTACTGTTTTTATTGAAACTTACCAGATTATATTTATAATCTAAAAGCTATGGATTTTGCTTCTACCTTTTTCTATATTTGTTGGTCCACCGATAGTAAAACCCCAAAAGTTACGTCCATATAACTGGGCACCGCCACTTATATCCCCACTAATCGCAAGAGGAGCAGCCTTTCCCCTAGCTATATTGTTTAATTCTTCTTTTTTTACTGTAAAAGTATCGTCATTAAGGGAAACTAAAACCATATTAAAATTATTAGCTTCTTCAAAACTGGCATCAGGAATTTCGCTCTTCTTTTCTAAGTACAGTTCTAATTATAAATTCAGAAGAATTTGAATCAAAACTTATAGTAGCTCTCTTTGTTCCGATAGGTGTTTCTATATTTGCATTTTTCTATTTTTATTATAATCTTTATCAAGAACCATTAAAGGTCTAAAACTATAAGAATCAAAAAGCAAATTTTATATTATTATTTATCTTAATTCTATCATCTATTTTTTTACATGTAAATCAATAAATGTATATTGCGTTTCCTTAACATCTTTTGAAGTACTTGTCATAGAACTATACTCATGATTTCCATAAAACTGTGCTGTTCCAGGTTGAAAATAATGTTCAAGACTATATCTAGCTATAGCTTGAATAAAAAGGATTCATAATAAAATTTGCACCTATATTCACTTTCACATTATCATTCAAATCATTAGCCATATAGAAACTTACACTTCTAAGACTCGAAGTATCGGAGTTTTCCTTTATTGCAAACTTATTATACATAATATCTTCATTTGCTAAATTTCTATCAATTGCTACATCTCCTGTTAGAGATGATGATAAGAACATAGCCGAAGATATGCTTAAATATGCCGGATATAACTTACTATTTTCATCAATACCATTAGGAAAGGCGTTAGATATAGGTTCTTCCGTATAGAAAGCTTTAGCTCCTGCTTCTATTTGGCTCTTAGAACCTGTATAATTTGGAATATTAGACCAAGCTATAAAATAAGCTTTACTAGCACCACCACCTATATCATTTGAATCCGCTTTATTTCCATCTGCATCTGTATGCCCTATACTATCATTAGCACTTGTAAATTTTACTTTTTTTGTACTTCCATCATTCATAACAAAGCTAACTTCTCCATTATAAGAAGCTGTATCTTCAAAAGCATTTACAAGACCAAGCTCCGATGGTGTGGATGGTGTAGCTGTTATTTCTGTATTTCCTGCAAAAACCAATAAATTTGTTATAATACCGGCAAGTAAAGAAATTCCTATAATTCTTTTTATACCTCTCATATATCCTCCAAATTTTTATATATCTTATATATTATAATACCTTATATTAAGATTACAAGCCATTATATACAATATAAAAATTCCACTACAAAAAGTAAACTATGTACCAAGTTCTAAAAGCTTAGACTTTTTTTAGAAGCGACACATAGTTTGAATATTATTTAGTATATATTTAATTAAAAAAATATTATTAGGACTATCTATAATTCCATCACCTATAGGTATTTTTAGGATTTTTTTAGGTTTTTTTCATCTGTACCAATACCTAGACCTGGTGTTGGAACTGGGGCTTCTTTATCTTTTACTGTTATATTAAACGTTTTTTCTGCTGTATTTGAGTTATCATCAGAATATTTTATAATAACTTTATAGGAATTCATTGAACCTGTAGCTGTTCCACTTATCCTATTACTAGAGTAACTTAGTCCATCAGGTAATCCATCCACTGTTATTTTAGGAGTTTTTCCGCTATTATCTTTTGCATTAGGTACGTCTATAGGTGTTATTTCTTCACCTCTTATAATAGTTTTTATCTTCAAAACTAATTTCACTGACATCAGGTGCTGTTTTATCTTCTACTTTTAAAACTGTTTTAACAACCTCCGTACTTCCATCTGTATATTTTACATTTATGCTTACTTCATTATCTCCTAAGTTTTTACTAACTTGTATTCCTTCTACATAGGTAAAGCTAGTCCCATCCGGTAATTTTCCCTCTACTCCACTATCAAACTTATTTGTTATAAAATCACTTGCTTTGGGGAAGATGAGCGTTATCAGCTATAGTCAAACTCTTCACCCGTGGTTCATACTCATCTTTCATTAGCTTTTTTTAACTTGTGGTTCATCTTCTTTTTTATTCTCCGGCGGAACTAAGGGTAATTTTTCTTCTCTCGGAATAGTAGGAGTGCTATCTTTTTCGTCAGGTACTATAGCTTTTGGAATTTCTTCTATTTTGTTTTTAGGTGAATCTACATTATCCTTTTTAGGTGAATCTATATTATCCTTTTTAGGTGAATCTACTTTTGAAACATCCTTATTATTCTCATCTATTTTATTATCTTTTCTTTCATCTTTATTAGTTTTATTTTTCTAATACCGGTAATACACTATCCAAAGTACCTTGGGAACCACCACTTGAGCTACTTCTAGAACCGCCACCGCCTCCTGAGCCTCCTCTAGAACCGCCACCGCCTCCTGAACCGCTTCTTGTTGCCTTAGCTAGTCCGGTATTTACTTCTTTACTTAAACCAATATTTAAACCTTTAGTTATAAAACCCTTACCTGCTATATATATAAGCTTACCATCTTTATCTACCCATGCACCGCTATCACTGAGCATATATCCATCATTTGTACGCATTTTAGCATACATATTACCTTGCTCTCCAAAATAATAACAATATCCATCTATCCATTGCCAAGCTTTTTGCATAGCACCATAAGTCTTTGAATTAATATTATTGTCAAAAAAATACCAAGCTCCATCTATTAACTGCCATTTAGTTAGCATATCTCCTGTATTTTTTTATCCAAATAATACCAAGTTCCATTTTGGTTTAACCACGATTTATGCACATTTCCATTAGCATCATAATACTTCCATACACCATTATTTTGTTGCCATTTTCCCACTGTTTCTGCTTTTATATCCCTTATACCGACTATACTTAAAGCCACAGTAAAAGCTAAAATTAAACTTTTCTTAATCATAATTCCTCCTAAATACATCAATAATTTTTATTATATATTTTTAAAAAAATATATAAGTAAAGTAAGGTATATAATCTTAATACGAATTTAACTTTTCTAAAATATATGCTTTACTTAAGATTTAAAAAAATACTACTTGTTTATTTTTAATAATTATCAAACCACCCTTTTTTTCTTGAAACCTGTATTCCACAATTCTTCAAGATTTAGCCAAGCATAATCTCCATAAGTTATTGCCTTGACGTAGAAACCATCCTCTCTTTCCTGATATCCTGCAAGATTATACCAATGCCACTCATAAAAAAATTATATCTGGAACTTTTTATGTTTCAAAGTAAGTATAGGTACTAACATTCCTTTATCTATCTGCTCTTTTAGTGATTTTTCTTGCCACCTCATAATCTTCGTGTCCTGATATTCCGGAAATTTTTAACTTTGTCATAATTTCTATCTTCTAAGAAACTATTCATACCCTCTATATATATCTTTAGTTTATCTATTCCTGTCCAACGTGGTCTTAAATAAGGTTTCATAATTTTTTTGAAAAATTTTTATATAACCTTCTATATCTATATTATTTCTATCGAAAGGATATAATTTTTTTCATCATTAATTCTATCCAAATATATACTCATATCCATAGCTGTAACAGCTGCACAGCCTCCAAGCTTCATCCAATAATCAGTAAAATAATCTTGGTTAAAACCTATTTCTGCTCCAAGCTTATAATATTCCAATTCTTTATGCACTATTTTTTTATCACTTTCTAATATAAATTTTTTTCTATAACATAGGCAACTCCATCTTCTTCATTGCTAAGTGTTATAAAATCTGCAACTTCTTTGACTGCATCTACTGCATTAGCCATAGCTACACCAAGACCTGCATACTCTATCATACTCCTATCATTAAATCCATCACCACAAGCTATAATCTCCTCCTTAGTTAAACCAAGTTTTTTTCAAGTAATTTTTTTCTATACTTTTTTTGCCTTATCTATACCTTTTAGGTAATACCTCCAAAAAAAGAAACTTTCGCTCCTATATACTTCAAATTTATCTCCTAATTTTTTTCTTTGAATATTTTCTCTTTATCAGCAAGATAATCTATATCACTCTTAATTGCTATACTATAATCAAGCTTATCCGGATATATCTTTTTCTCTAACTTCTCGTATCTCTTCTTTTCGTGCATTTTTTTCTTATCATAAAACAAAAACAAATTTAGGTACGGAGAAGTTTAAATAATTTTCTATATCCGGAACTTCTTTCATTTTTCATCTTATTTATTCCGGATTCTATAGCTACATAAATATTATCAACATTATTGGTAAGCAAAAATACTATCATTTTTCTGTACACGCGAAGTCCAATTTATGTTTCTTTGCAAGTTCTAAAAATTTCTGCCTCTTCTTCATATTTAATCACTTGTTCATATAAAGTTTCATTAGTAGCAAAATCTATTATTTTACCACCATTATATGAAAGTATATATCCACCTTTTTCTTTTGAGATTTATAGCCTCTGCTACAGGTAATATACCGAAAGTAGGTCTACCACTCGCAAGAACTATCTTGACGCCTGCTTTCGCTGCTTTTATCCAAAGCTTTTTTTAGTCAGCTCACTAACCACTTTATTCTTATTTGTTAAAGTTCCATCTAAATCTAAAAATTAATACTTTATATCTACTCATCAAAATTCTCTTTTTCTTTTTTTATTCATTTTTACATATAAGAATATAAAAAAAGAATTTTTTTATCAAGTTAAATATATGTGAAAAATTTATACTATTATTTACATTAATGGCTTTTTTTGTTAAAATAAATCAACACCTATTAAAAATAGTGTGGATTAATTAAGGAGATATGCTTATGAGAATTTCGACACGTGGCAGATATGCTTTACGCATGATGATAGAATTTGCCATGAATCCTAATACCCCAACAAAGATTGTTCAGGTGGCTAAAAATCAAGGTATCTCTGAAAAATACCTTGAACAAATAGTGTCTACACTAACAAAAGCAGGCTATGTTAAGGGAATACGTGGTGCTTTTGGTGGATATATACTAGCTAAGCCTGCAAATGAATATAGTGTTGGTGATATTTTAAGAATAACTGAGGGGTCTCTCTCTCCTGTTTTTTGTTTAGATGATGACAGTGAACCTTGCGAAAAAGATAATATTTGTGTTACTAGAAAACTTTTTTAAAAAAATCGAAGATGCTGTAAATAAAGTTGTTGACAATATAAGTTTGGAAGATCTATTAAATGAAGAGCTTGAAAGTATGGAAAAAAAGGGAAAGATTTGAAAGGTATTTGTTGTAAGGATAATATATAAACAATGTTGCAAAGAGCTTGTAAAGAACCTAGCTAAAAAAGCAGCTTAGACCTTATGGTTTAAACTGCTTTTTTTAGTTAGATTATTTAATAAAATAATCATATATTTATTTTATAATCTAAAAAAATCCAATTTATTAAGTAGTGGTCTAATAGCTAAATATACAAAAAAACTACCACTATTGTTCCTGCTACTGCATTAATAGCTGTTGCTCCTGCTGCCCAAGTAGACATTATTTTTAGCCGCATCAGCAGGCACTCCCAAAATAAAAGTTTTATATAAATAACCTAATATAGGATCCATTATAACATTAAAACCGAGAGAAACTATAGAGGCTATTATAGTCCACTTTACCAAATATTTTCTATCATTATGCTCATTTATATGAGCTATCTTATGAGCTATAAAACCTGCTATATATCCTATACAAAACTTTAATATAAAGGTCTTTGGTGCACTGGTAATATATACAGGATCCATTAAATCAGCTATTGTCATTCCGAGACTTCCGGCTACACCACCATATCCACCACCTATTATAAGGGCTGCAAGAACACAAAAAGCATTACCAATATGTAAAGCTGTCATATCTCCGGAAAAAGTTGGAAGCGGAATTCTCAAATAAGAAAAAAAGCAACATAACTTAAAAGCTGCAAACATAGCTGTTAATACCAACTTATATACGATTTCATTTCTTCTTTTCATAGTAATCTTCTCCTAACAAGTAATTTGATATTTTTATAATATCAAAAAGTGGACTGCTATAAATATCCAATTTATGATATTTTTTACAGTCCACTTTTACTTTTCTTATTCTGATATATAGTAACTTTATTTATGATTTATCCCTACTTTCCACTACAAGAATCAAACCCTTATCAAATTTAACCGCAGCTTTCTCAGAAATAAGCTCATTACTTAGAGTCAAGCTAGGATTAAGATATTTATTAATAGTATAATTATTTAACTCATATTTAAAAGCCACTTAAAGAAAAAAATTTTTTTAATTTCTCCATTCATTGGATAAAAAAACTTACATATTTACCATACTGATCTTTTTTTATACAGATAAAAAAACTTTTTATTTACAGCGTATATCTTATTATATTCATCTAAAATACTTATATTTATACCTCTATTTAAATATGTACAACACAAATATAGGTTTGATAAACTATGATCCATTCTTTTTTTCCTAAAGCTCCAAAAAAATCAAAAATATCTCTATATCCAAGTTCTTCACATAAATTTATAGCAAGCTCAGTATCACTATAATTTTTTTATAGGATTATGTTTTTTTCAATTCTTATATTTTTTTCTCTAAATATCTATCTAAAATATTAGTATTTACACTATCAAAAATCACCTAAAAATAATATTTGGAGTAATGTCCAAAGTATCTAAGAAATCCAAACCTGAATCTACGCTGATAATTATATCTTCTTTTTGATAGCTTTTTTTAATTCTATACTCAAAAAAATCTAAATTTAAGCTTCCACCTGCTATTAAATATGCCTTTTTCATAACCCCTCTACATAAGCTTCCTAAGCTTTTCTATATTTTTTCTTTATATCTCCTTTGAATACTGCAGAACCTGCAACAACATAATCAGCTCCGGCTTCCAATACTTCTTTTATGGTATCCTCGTTTACTCCACCATCAACTTGTATAAGTAAATTCTTATTAAGCTCCCTCTTCATAAGATATAATTCTTTTATCTTATTTGTCACATAATGAATATATTTTTGTCCACCAAAACCCGGATTTACACTCATAAGAAGTACAAAATCCAAGTCTGCTAATATATTTTTCAAAACTGAAACAGGTGTGGCCGGATTTAGAACTACTCCTGCTTTCATTCCTAAACTTTTAATATGATTTATAGTTCTATCTAAATGCGTGCAGGCTTCATAATGTACACTCAACATATCTGCTCCGGCTTCTTTCATATCTTCTACATATCTATCCGGATCTACTACCATCATATGCACATCAAAAAAATAAAAATTTTTTTATATTTTTCTTAAAGAAGATATAACAGGCATACCAAAAACTAATACTGGGAACAAAATTTCCATCCATTACATCTAGATGTAAATACTTTATTTCTTCTTCCTCTAATATAGCTAATTGTGTCTTTATGTCTGTAAAATCTACAGATAGTAAAGAGGGCGATAAAAATTTTTCATATATTTCTCCTATCAAAAATCAATATTCTTAATCTAGTATCTTCTTATAAACTTTAATTCTTCATAATTTTTGTAACTTTCATATCTAAGTTCTGAAATATTTCCAAGTTTTACTTCTTCTTTTATAGCACAAGATGGCTCATGAGTATGTGTACAAGCATTAAATTTACATTTACCTTCATAAGGATAAAACTCCGGATAATAGGTTTTCAGGTCGTCAGCTTCAAGCTTTTCTATACTTATGGATGTGAAACCCGGAGTATCACACAGAAAAGTATTCTTATCTATCACAAAAAATTCCGAATGTCTTGTAGTATGTTTTCCTCTTTCTATCTTTCTACTTATATCACCCGTTTCCATCTTTGCACTAGGTATAAGTAAATTAGTTATAGTACTTTTTCCAACTCCTGAAGGTCCGGCCAAAGCAACGCTTTTACCTTTCATAAGATGTAATAGCTCATCTATACCTTGATTATTCTTTGCTGAAAGCATTAAATTTTCATAGCCTGCTTTCCTATAGGCTTCTATATATGTAGGATTTCTATCTAAATCTACTTTATTCCAAACTATAGCCACCTTAATGTTTTTGCATCTTCATACTTATTAAATATTTATCTAATAAATCCAGAGCAGGACTTGGTTTTGCAACTGCAAGTATCAGTATAAGTAAATCAATATTACTAAGTGCAGGTCTTATTATTTCATTTTTTTCTTTCCAGTATATCTATGATATTCCCTAAAAAATTTTTTTATCATCTAAGATTTCTATAATAACATTATCTCCAACCAGAGGTTTTTAATTTCTTATTTCTAAAAACTACCTTTAGCTTTACATTCATATATCTTTTTCACCACAAGAAATATAATAAAAAGCCTGCTATTCCTTTAATTATCTTACCACTTATACTATTCAACCTTAAAAAAAACTCCACTTCATAGGATTTTTAATACTCTATTACTACCAAGTTCTACAACTTCTACATAACCCTGTTCTACACCATAAGCACCTTCAATAGACTTAAATCTAACCGGTAATATAGTATTTCCGCTGATTGTTCTAGGCTCCATTAAGGTTGTATATTTGGTTTCACCATTTATATTTTTGTCTAAGTCTAACCATTATACTGACATTTACATTACTGCTTCCCGGTCCAATCAAGTCCTCTATATTATATGTTGTATCTATAGACGCTATGTATTTATAGTTTTTTTAGCTATAGTTTCTACTACTTGCCTACCTAGGCTGACAGTAAAGTCTATTTTCGTATTTTTAACTACAGTAGTATCTTTTAATATACTCTGTGCCATAATTTGCCCTTTTAGGTAAGTATCACTATACTCTTCCTTAACATTACCAAGAGAAAGTCCAAGGCCGGTCAACATACTTTTAACATCTTGTATTGAATAGTTTATAAAATCAGGAACTACAACACTATCTTCTTTCTTTCCCTTACTTACATATAAGCTAAGTCTTTCACCTTTTTTTCACCGTAGTTGGAGCATATCTTATAACATAATCAATCGGAATTTCATCATTATTCTCTTCTACTATTTGAACACTAACTCCGGCATCTTCTAACTGACTAACTGCACTTTCTTTATCGCTTCGTATTAGATTAAATTTACTTAAATCTATCCCCTCACTACCCTTACTAACAATTACCTCTATAGCGGAGAATTTAGATACTTCTTCTCCGGATTTTTGGATTTTGAGAAATTATCTCTCCCTTTTCTACTTCATCACTGTATTCACTAGATTTTTACTTTTTAATTGTAAGTCAAGGGCCTTAAGTCTTAAAGAAGCTCTCTCTTCATCTAAACCTATTAAATTAGGAGCTATAGTTTTTGTTTCATCTTCTAAATCTATACTTTCTAAGCTTTCTTGTACAGCTGTTTTTCCTTTTGATTTTATACCCAATATATCTAAACTGGATGCCAAAAAAATCCTATAGCTGTTACTATGATCAGTGCAATGACTATACCTAAAATATTAATCCATCTATCAAGCTTTAGTATTTTTCTTCATTAGCTACTTTTTGAAGTAGAATGTTCCTTATCTATTTTTTTATCTTTAATTTCTTCATCTTGATATATAGTATTCTTTCTTTTTACTATTTATAGCATTTAACTCACTTGCACTTATTATTCTAGTCTCTCCGGTATCATTATGATAATTTTTTTCTTATTTTTCATAATCATATTTAACTAATATATCTTCCAAATCTTCTATTAAATCTGCTAAATCGGCATATCTTTTATCCGGATTTTTTCTCGTACAAGTAAGAATGATGTTATCTAATCTAGGACTTATAGAGGCATTATAAATGCTAGGTGCAGGCATCTTTTCTTCTAAATGTGCCAAAGCTACACTTACTACAACATCTCCTTCAAAAGGTAAACGCCCTGTAAGCATTTCATACATACTTATACCTAGAGAATATATATCACTTCTCTTATCACATTTTTCGCCTTTTGCTTGTTCAGGAGACATATAGTGTATAGAACCAACTCCGACTGTACTCAATGTTTCTTCTGAAATAGCTCTTGCTATACCGAAGTCTGCTACTTTTATACTACCATCTTTAGATATTATTATATTTTGAGGTTTAATATCTCTATGTACTATATGTGCATCATGTGCTGATTTTATACCTCTTGCTACCTGTATACTTATACTGATAGCTTCTTTTATATCTAAGAATTTTCTTTCTCTAATATATGTTTTTAAGGTGATTCCTTCTACATATTCCATTACTATATAGTGTAAATCTCCCTCATCTATAACATCATATACATTTACAATATTAGGATGTGATAAACCGGCAGCCGATTGTGCTTCCATTTTAAATTTATAGACAAATTCATCATTTTTTGAAAATTCATCTTTTAAGACTTTTTATAGCAACAAGTCTATTAAGTTTATGACATTTTGCTCTATATACAAAGCTCATTCCACCGGAACCTATCAATTCCAATATTTCATATCTATTTTGCAGAAATGTTCCTATTCTAAGTTGCATTTATATCACCTACCTCATCGCTAAGATCATATATTACAATTGCACTTATATTATCTTTTGCCACCATTTTTCATTAGCTTTATCTATAAGTTCCTTAGCCATATTTTTTTCTGTGGTATTTTTGGATACTTTTTAGATATTTCTATATCATCCAACATATTGCTCAGTCCATCTGAACATATTAGTATCTTCATTTCATTTTTTTAAAGAAACTTCAAAAAAATCAGCTTTAATATCTTTTATAGTTCCTAATGCTCTAGTAAGAATATGTTTATTTTCATTATACTCTTTAGTATATTTTTTTCAACTATATTTTTTTGATAATAACTCCTCTGCTAGAGTATGATCTTTTACTGGCCTGAGTTATACTATCATCTATAATATATAATCTACTATCACCTATACTGGCAAAATAAAGCACATTATCTTTTATTGTGGCCAAAACCAAGGTTGTACCCATTCCGGATTTATCTTTATCAAGCGTTGCCAATTCTAAAATTTTATTATTGCTTTCTTCTATTGCAAGCTTAAATAAACTGATTATCTCACCTTTATTAAGTTCTATAGACTTTTTGATATATTCTATTGCCATTTGCGAGGCACAATCTCCTGCATTTTCACCACCCATACCATCACAAAGTATAAATAGATTATCTAAATCTCCTATTTTCCTAGTAGTATAAAAAAATCTATCTTCATTTACTTTTCTTAGCTTTTCCCACATCACTATAAGCAACAGCTTTCATACTATTTTTCGTTATCCTTCTCTTTTTTATAATGTCGTCTTAATTGACCACAGGCACCATCTATATCTCTGCCCATTTCACGCCTAATAGTTACATTTAAACCATTTCTTTCAAGTTCATTCTTAAATTCATATATTGCCTTTTTTAGAACTTTCTTTATAATCTCTTTCTTCTATAGGATTTACAGGTATGAGATTTATATGTCCTTTCATATTCTTAAGCAATTCTATTAATCTTTTAGCCTCTTCCTTATTATCATTAACTCCTCTAACTAAACTATATTCATAGCTAACTCTTCTGCCGGTTTTTTTCAAAATAATATGAACAAGCAGATAATATATCTTCTATTGAATAAGTTTTAGCAATAGGCATAAGATTTCTTCTTATTTCATCATTTGGAGCATGCAAAGATAAAGCTAATGTTACTTGTAAGCCTTCTTCTGCCAGTTTTTCTCATCTTAGGAACTATCCCACAAGTAGATATAGTTATATTTCTCTGACTAATATTTAGCCCATCCGATGAAGTGATAAGTCTAACAAATTTTTACTATATTATCATAATTATCCATAGGTTCACCTGAACCCATTATAACTATATTACTTATTCTTTCTCCTAAAGATTTTTTTGTATAGAATATACTTGATCTAACATCTCTGCTGCTGTTAAATTTCTAACAAGTCCATCTATAGTAGAGGCACAAAAAAAGTACAACCCATACGGCAACCGACTTGTGAAGATATACAAACACTATTTCCATGCTTATATTTCATTAAGACACTTTCAATAATATTTCCATCTTCTAATTCAAAAAGATATTTTCTTGTATCATCTAATTTAGATATTCTAACTAATTCTTCTTTTTATACTAGTTATGTGAGCTAAGGTTTTTAATTTTTCCTTTCAGACTTAATGAAAGATTTGACATTTCATCAAAATTTAAAACCAACTTTTTTTATGTAACCATTTATATATTTGCTTAGTCCTAAACTTAGCTTCACCCTATTTCCAAAATGAACTTTTCAAGTTCACTAATTTCTAAAGATTTAATATCAATCATTCGTCTTTTCAAAAAAATACTTATAAAAAAATCCATCACAGTCATCTCTGCCCGGAACTAATTGTAAATAACCTTTCTTTGCTTTCTCTTTAAATTTTTTTCAGGAACTTTAGAACTAAAATCACAAATACTAAAAATTCGAATTTGCAGCCAAAAACCTATATACATTATCAGTATTTTTCATAATGACTTATCGTACAAGTACTAAATAAAAAGTTTACCACCTTTCTTTAAGTATCTAGAAACATTATTCAAAAATATTTAATTGTACATCTGCCAATTCCTTACTGATATCTTCTGTAATATTTAATTTAATATCTGCTTTTTTTACCTATAATACCAAGTCCTGAACAAGGTAAATCTGCCACTATAAAATCTGCTTTTTCCCAAATATTCTTCATTATATACACGGCATCTGCTTTATTTATAATAAAATTTGTATATCTGGAATACATAGATATATTAGATTTTAATTTTTTTCTACCTTTATATCACTTATATCAAAAAGAATATAAACTACCTCTTCCTGAAAGAATATCTAAAACATTTATACTTTTTACCACCCGGTGCGGCACATACATCAAAAAAACAATACTATCTTTTTTTATATCTAAAAGCTTGTATTGCTAATGCTGAAGATGCGTCCTGAATATATGCCTCTTTTTCTATTTAGAAACTCTAAATCCGATATTCTATCAAAACCCTTAATTTTTAATAACTCTATCACAAGTAGTTGATTTTAATACTTCTATCCCTTTATGTTTTTAAGCTGTCAATAAAGATATCTATGTTCGCTATAGAATCATTCAATCTTACACTTAAATAATCATCATCTATAAAAAGCTTTAAGTACCTCTTCAATATTATCTATATCTGTACTTTCCTTTATAAGCTCTATTATCCAGTCAGGCATAGAATACTTCAAACTAAGCATATCAAAATTCAGTTTTTCCTTATCTCTTGCTACAGCTCTTAAAATAGCATTAACAAAGGATTTAAGTCCAAAAAAGCCTTTTTTAGATACTATTTTCACTGCTTCATTACAAGCCGCACTATCAGGAACTCTATCCATATATAATATTTGATATATAGATATTCTCAATATATTTCTTATAATCGGTTTCATCTTTTTTATTGCAACTTTACTATACAAAGAGATTATATAGTCTATTTGCAATAAATAATCTAAAGTCCCATGTACTAATCTGGTGATAAATGCTCTATCCTCTTTTTTTAAATATGCATATTTATCATTTAGCATATTGAGTATATTATGAGAATATTGTTTTTTCTCAACTATCATTATAAGAGCTTCAAGGCTTATTAGACGAAGCTCCGGCTCTCTAGTCATTTCTTCTTCCTCCAAATAAAATAACCAGTCTTAATAATTGTAGAACAGATGAAGCTGCCGCCGCCACATAAGTGAGTGCCGCCGCAAACAATACTTTTTTTGCTGCTGATTCTTCATCAAAAGGTAATATACCATCTTCATTTAATTTAACTAAAGCTCTAGCACTGGCATCAAATTCAACTGGTAAGGTAACAAACTGAAATAACACCGCTAAAGAAAACATTATAATACCAAGCTGTATCATAATATTCCCCATACCACCTAATATAACTCCTATAATTATTATAGGCCAAGCTAAATTGGATCCTATATTAGCTAAAGGAAATATAGCTGTTCTAAATGATAAAGGTGCATAATTTTTACTATGTTGTATAGCATGCCCACATTCATGAGCTGCTACACTGACAGCAGCTATAGAATATGAATTATATGTAGCATCACTTAGATTAACTGTTCTATTAGCAGGATTATAATGATCTGTCAAGTTACCTGATACATGATTTACCTCTACATCACCAAGACCGTTCATATCTAAAATTCTTCTTGCCACACCGGCACCATTCATACCTGAAGTCGAACGAATTTTGGAATATTTAGAGAATGTACTTTGCATTTTCGCTTGTGCAAGTAAAGTAAGAATAACTCCAATTAAAACCAATACATATGTTCCATCAAAACCATACATAAATCTATAAGGCAGTCCGTACATAATTACCTCCCGAGTACCATATCATTAGTAAATCTATATCCTCTTAAAAAATCTGAACTATTCATTCTTTTTTTACCCTCTATTTGTATACTTAATAATTCTAATAAGCTATCTTTACATACAACAAAAAGCCTATTTTCCAAAAGTATAATCTTTCCATACTTTTCTTTATCTTGATTTTTTACCAGTTGCTTATATAGATCTGAACTTACCACTTCACTATCCCATATTTTAAAGCTTCTTCCTTCAATAAAGCTAAAGGCACTGGGCCAAGGATTCAAGCCTCTAATTAGGCGTTCTAAAACTATAGCTGACTTCGAGAAATCAAGTTCTCCATCTGCTTTACTTAACATAGAAGCATAATCTGTTGTACTACCTCCTTGTACTATCCTAGCATCCATATAGTCTGTCAAATTTTCCAAGGTATCAACTATGGCTTTTCCACCTAAAAAAGCTAACTTATCAAATAGGCTACCTGCAGTTTCTTTTTTATCAATGTCTATAACATATTGCTTTAATATATCTCCTGTATCAAGTCCTGTATCCATAAGCATGGTACTTATTCCTGTTTTTTCCAAGCCATCTATAACAGCCCATTGTATAGGTGCCGCTCCCCTGTATGCAGGTAATAAAGAAGCATGTATATTTATGCAAGCCAGACGTGGTATTTCAAGAACCTCTTTTGGTAATATTTTCCCATAAGCTACTACTACAAATACATCAGGCTCCACTTCTTTTAATTTGTTTATAAAATACTCATCTTTAATTTTTCAATGGTTGAAGCACTTCAATATTATTTTCTATTGCCAAAGTTTTTTTACAGGCGGAGCTATCAGTTCATAACCTCTTCCTTTTGGCTTATCCGGCATAGTTACAACCAAGGAAATCTCATGGCCGGCTTCTATTAAACTTTTTAATGGAGTTACAGCAAAATCGGGTGTCCCCATAAACACAATTTTCATACTTTCCCTCTATTCATTTATCTCTTCAATTTCATTTTCTACTTCTGAAACATCCCTTAATTCTCCACTAACCTTATCCACATAAAGTTCACCTTCTAAATGTTCACATTCATGACAAATGGCTCTAGCAAGCAAGCCTTCACCCTCTAAAATAAATTCTTCCATATTTTCATCAAAAGCTTTAACTTTAACATGATTAGGTCTTTTTACTATACCGGTTTTTCCCGGTACACTAAGGCAACCCTCATAACCTACTTGTTCTCCATCAACTTCTAAAATAACCGGATTTATTAGAACATAACTATTTTCTTCATCTATTTCTATTACAACTATTCTTTTTAAGATACCTATTTGTGGTGCAGCTAGCCCTACTCCATTTGCATCATACATAGTTTCAAACATATCATCTATTAATTCTAATATTCTTTCATTAACTTCTTTTTACTTCTTTACATTTTTTTCTAATATAGGATCACCCATAGTTCTAATTTGTCTTATCGCCATAATTTTTCTCCTCTTTAAACCAAATCATAGATTATAGAGATACTTGAAAATAGCTTAATATCTTCTAATTCTTCTTCTATATCCTCTTTAATCTTAGTAAGTATATCATAATCACTATGCTTTACATATATAATTTTTCTAAAATAATCTCTCAACTTATATATATTAGCTCTTACCGGTCCTATGATATTTAACCCACTTATTTTATTAGCCTTAGCTACTAATATACTTACATACTTTGTAGTTACATTCTCCAAAACTTCTTCATCTTTAGATGACAATTGTATACCTAAAATGTGAATAATTGGTGGATACATAGCTAACTGTCTATATATCATCTCATTATCATAATACAAATTATAATCATTCTGTAAGCAAGCTTGCAGAGCATAATGCTCAGGATTATAAGTCTGTATCACTACTTCTCCCGCTTTCTCCGCTCTGCCGGCTCTTCCACTAGCTTGAGTTACCAATTCATAGGTTCTTTGTGCACTAGTATAATCATTTATATATAGAGAAGCATCTGCAGCAACTATACCAACCAAGGTAACATTAGAGATATCATGTCCTTTTACTATCATCTGTGTTCCTATAAGTATATCTGCATCACCTCTTGAAAAGTTTTTCATTATGTTTATACTGTCATCTTTAGACTTATTGGTATCTTGATCCAGTCTAAGTACCCTTGCACTAGGAAACATTTTTTTAGTCATATTTTCAAGTTTTTGAGTCCCAAATCCAAAGCCGGCAATATAAGGTGACTTACAACTCGGGCAAAGTCTTGGCATTATAGTATTATATCCACAATAGTGGCAATATAATTTATTATTATTATGTAAAGTCAGACTAACATCGCAATGTGGACATTTTTATAACATAGCCACAACTTCTACAAGAAACAAAGCCGGACAGACCTCTTCTATTCATAAAAAGTATTATTTGTTCTTTTTTTATTTAATCTATCTTCTATAAGTTCTTTTTAGTTTATTACTAAAAAAATACTTCTATTTCCATTTTTCAAGTTCTTTTTCTTAAATCAACTATATGTATTTTTAGGTAAAATAGCATTTTTTTATTAGCTCTTGCTTTTTAGTTCAAATAATTTGTACTCTCCTTCTATAGCCTTTTTTTATATGTTTCAGGGCTAGGAGTGGCACTGGCTAAAACTAAGCTACATCTACTTATTTCTGAAAGCTTAACTGCTAAATCTCTCGTATCATATCTCGGAACAGTTTCACTTTTATATGCATTATCATGCTCTTCATCTATTATAATAATTCCTAAATTATCAAAAGGTGTAAAAAGTGCCGATCTTGGACCCTATAATAATATCCGCTTCATGTGATAAAACTTTTTCAAACTCTTTAACTCTTTCACCTTTTGAAAGTTTGCTATTTAATATAGCCACTCTATCTCCAAAGATAGATATAAAATTTTTAACAAGTTGATAGGTGAGGGAAATCTCAGGTACCAAAACTATAGCCTGTTTTCCCATACTTAAAACTTTCTTAATCATATTTATATATACCAAGGTCTTACCACTACCTGTAATTCCATGTATTAAATAAGTTTTTAAAATCATTATTATCATAATCCGAACAAAAAAACTATTATAAATACGTTTCTGTGCTTCATTTAATATTTTATCTTGATTATCTTGCTTTTCTATATTGAAAAAAAGCAGACTTACTATCTTGGGTTTTTTTCTTTTTTTAACTTATTTTTTTACCGGCATAACTGTACTTATTGCTTTAGAGAATGTTACACCATAATGTTTTTTTCATATATATTGCTAAAGAAAGCAAATTTCTACCGGCAGGAATATCCAAATCAACTATAGATAAAATATCTTTAATTTTTATCTTTATCAAAGTCTATACTATCTCTTAAATCTATTATATAGGCTTTTTACTTTCCTTTTAATCGTACCAAAAGATACAAAAACCGGACAGCCTACAAAGACTGAAGTATGCAACTCCTTTGGTATCCTATATGTAAATACTCTATCTATTTTAGCATTAGATAATTCTAAAATTAGGTCTGCATATAACTCAGTCAATGTATCTGTCCTTTCTAAAATTTATTTCATGTAAGCTTCTATAACTTCATTTAGCTTCATACTATTAGAACCTTTAAATAATATTACTACTTCTAAATTTTTTTCTCTTCCTTTAATTTTTTTCAACTAACTTATCTTTATCAGTGAAATGTATTATACTTTTTCAGTTTTTTTCTTTTTCTTTCGCCCCCTCAGCTATATAACTTGAAAGATCTCCTAATGTATACAATATACTTATATCTTTTTTTATCTGATATATATCTTCCTATTTCTCTATGTAATTCTATTTCATCTTTTTTCCTAGCTCTTTCATATCAGCTAGTACTGCTATTTTCTTTCTACTACCACCTATAGCTTCCAAAAATATCAATACCGGCTTTCATAGAACTTGGAGAAGCGTTATATGTATCATCTATGATAATAGTATTTCCCAAATTAATTATATTTTGTCTACGCTTAAAAACCTGTAAACTCTCCTATCTTTTTAGCGGCAAGTTCTAAATCTACTGAAAAATTATCTGCAACAGCTAAAGCTAACATAGCATTTGAAACTTGATGTTTACCATACACTGATAGTTTACATCTTATTTTCTTTCCTTTTTAAATTTGCTACAAAAAGAAGCTAAACCATCTATAAGTTCCAAATTTTCTACATAATATTCAGCTTTAGTATTATAACTCGTAAATACTTCTACTTTTTCTATATTTTTTTATATGCCTTGGCTTCTAACAATAATTCATCATCAGCATTTACAAAAAGCTTATCTCCTTTTTTTCATAAAAATCCATTATATGGAATTTTTCTTCTCTTATACCTTTTTTTAGAGCCTAGGAACTCTATATGTGCCTCACCTATATTAGTTACTACTGCTATATTAGGTTTAACTACCTTGGTAATTCTATGCATTTCTCCCGGTTCGCTAACCCCCATCTCGATAACTGCAATCTCATCTTCTTGTGATATTCCTAATATAGTTAAAGGAACTCCTACTTGACTATTTCCATTTCCTTTAGTCTGATAAACCTTATATTTTTGCACTAAGTGCCTTAGAAATTATTTCCCTGGATGTAGTTTTTCCAACACTTCCTGTTACGGCAACTATAGGTATATTCAAGGTACCTCTATAAAATTCTGCTATTTTTTGCAAGGCTCTAACTGTATTTTCTACATAAATGTAGGTCATAGTTTCCAGCTTTTTCTATATTTTTTTATCCGAACAAAGACATACTTTACAGTGATTTTTCATTTTACTACAGGAATAAACTTATGTGCATCTACTTTTTCACCTACTATAGGGATAAAAAGACTATCTGAATTTACTTCTCTAGAATCTATAGCAAAATTATCTATACATAGGTTTTCATTACCATAAAAATCTGCACCACAAATATCTACCAGTTCTTTAACACTAAATCTAGGCATCTATCAATCCTTTCTCTTTTGCTTTCTCTACTGCTTTAATTACCTCGTCTGCATCCTTGAAATAATATCTTTCACCATTTATTTCTTGATAATCTTCATGACCTTTTCCTATAATAGCAATAATATCTCCTCTTTTTACATTCTCTATAGCATATCTTATAGCTTCGGCTCTATCATATATACATGTATAATCGACATTCGCCGGTCTTATCCTTGATAAAATATCCTCAGTAATATCTTCTACTTTTTCAAATCTGGAGTTATCTGCGGTAACTATGGTAAAATCTGCCATTTTAGCAGCTATTTCTCCCATACTATAACGTCTATCTTTAGCTCTGTTGCCACCACAGCCAAAAACTACTACTAAACGTTTTTGCTTTTATAGTTTTTTTCAAAGTAGAAAGAAGACTCTCCATACTCATAGCATTATGTGCATAATCAACTATTACACTGAAATTTTTATCAGAATAAACTATTTCCATACGTCCATCTATTTTAATATTAGCTAAAGCCTCAGACAAAATACTATCATCTATTTTCAAGAATACACCTATAGCTATAGCTGATAATGCGTTATACACATTAAATAAACCCGGTATACCTACTTTTTACTTCTAAATTCTTTATACCATTAATAAAAAAAGTCTACACCGACAAAATCTTCTTTATTTACATACTTTAACTTAGAATAATAAAAAAATCTGCTCCCTTACCTGAACCAAAAAGTAAAATTTGCTCCTGCATCAGAATGTTCTAATATATAAGAAGCATGTTCATCATCTAAATTTACTAATGCCAACTTACATTGTTTTTAAAAAAATCTGGTTTTGCAATCTAAATACTCTGCAAAGTCTTTATGTTCATCTTTGCCTATATGATCCGGAGAAATATTACTAAATATACCATAATCAAAAGATATACCATAAGATCTATCCATTTTTTTACAGCTTGTGAAGATACTTCCATAACAACATATTTACAACCCGGCATCCAACATATCTTTAAAATTTTTTTATGCAATTCATAAGATTCAGGTGTAGTATTTTTTTACTAGGTATTCTTTCATCACCTATAAAAAAATACCATTAGTACCTATCATACCAACTTTATTACGGATTTCTCCAAGATAGCTTTTTAGCATATGTGTTGTTGTTGTTTTTACCCTTTGTACCTGTAACACCCTATCATAGTCATTTTCGTAGCAGGATAAGTGAAAATAGCCGCACTAAGTATAGCAAGTGCCTGTCTTGTACTATCTACTTTTTATTATATTAGCTTCTATATCCGTTTCTATATCTTTTTCTACAATAATATAGCTAGGTTTCTTCAAGGCTATATCCTTTATAATACTATGAGCATCAAAATTACTACCTGTCAAACACACAAATATATCATCCTCATTTATCTTTCGGGAATCATAACAAATATGCTCAAATTCAACATCTTCATTACCTGAGATAAGCTCGTACTCAAAATCTTTTATCTCACTTAGTTTCATAAAATCTCCTTAAAATAGTCCTACTATTTCTCCATTTTCATCAATATCTATGTTGTTAGCTGCCGGAATCTTAGGAAGTCCTGGCATAGTCATAATATTACCTGTTATTGCAACTATAAAGCCGGCACCGGCACTTACATAAACTTCCCTAATATTTATATCAAAATCTACAGGTCTTCCCAATTTTTTCTCATCATCTGATAAAGAATATTGAGTTTTTGCCATACATATAGGTAATTTTCCATATCCTAAATCAGTTAATTTTGCTATAGTCTTATTTGCAGATGATGAATATGTAACTCCTTTAGCGCCATATATTTTTACTTGCAATAGCTTCAATTTTTTTCTTTTTATGCTAAGTTCTAATGGATATATAGGTGCAAAGTCAGAGGTTTTTATTTTCTAGGACTTCAACTAACTTATTAGCTAAATCTATTCCACCTTCACCACCTTTTTCCCATACATTTGCAAGAGCAAAATCACAATTTCTACTTTCACAAAATTCTTTTATACATTCATATTCTGCTTTTTGTATCACTTATAAAAAGAATTCAAAGTTACCACTATAGGAATATTATATTGCTGCAAATTCTCTATATGTTTCTCTAAATTTGACATTCCCTTTTTCAAAGCTTCTATATTTTCTACACTTAAATCTGATTTCGCGACACCACCATTGTATTTTTAAAGCTCTAACAGTAGCCACCAAAACTACAGCATCAGGCTTTAAATTTGAAACTCTACATTTTATATCTAAAAACTTCTCAGCACCAAGATCTGCTCCAAATCCGGCCTCTGTAACACATATATCAGCAAGTTTTAAAGCCGCTTTTGTAGCTCTAACACTATTACAACCATGTGCTATATTGGCAAAAGGTCCACCATGTATAATAACAGGTGTATTTTCTAAAGTTTGTATCATATTAGGTTTTATAGCTTCTTTAAGAAGAGCAGCCATACTACCTACTGCATTTAGGTCTCTTGCATACACAGGTTCACCTGCAGTATTATATGCTACTATAATATTAGAAAGTCTTTCTTTTAAATCTTTTATATTATCAGAAAGACACAAAATGGCCATTATTTCACTGGCAACACTTATTATAAAACCATCTTCTCTAGTTACACCATTAGCCTTTGCTCCAAGACCTATCATAGTATGCCTTAAACTTCTATCATTCATATCTAAACAACGCTTAAATACAATACTTTTTAGTATCTATATTTAATACATTACCTTGATGTATATGATTATCTAAAAAGTGCTGCAAGTAAATTATTAGCACTTGTAATAGCATGAAAATCACCTGTAAAATGTAAATTTAATTCATCCATAGGAACTACCTGTGCGTAACCGCCACCGGCCGCTCCTCCTTTTATACCAAAACATGGTCCAAGAGAAGGTTCTCTAAGTGCAGCTATAGCTTTCTTACCTATTTTTATTTAAACTTTGGGTTAAACCTACGCTTATAGTTGTCTTTCCTTCTCCTGCCGGCGTGGGATTAATAGCAGTTACTAAAACGAGTTTGCCATCTTCTCTATCTTCTAACTTTTTCAAAAGATTTTCTGATAATTTAGCTTTATACTTACCATATAATTCTAAATCATCTTCTACTATCCCTACTTTAGCGGCAACATCCTTAATATTTAACATACGGGCATTTCTTGCGATTTCAATATCTGAGTACATACTTTTCTCCTTAATAACTGCCATATTTTTCTTCAAAAGTTTCCATATCCATTAGTATTTCTCTTGGTTTTGTACCTTGTTCATTACCTACTACCCCGGCTTCATAAAGTTGATCCATAATCCTGGCCGCTCTATTAAAACCTATTTTAAATACTCTTTGCAAGTTTCCTATACTAGCTTTTTCTTTATCTATTATAAATCTACCTGCTTGTAAAAATAATTCATCCACATCTGTACTTGATGTTCTATTATCTATTGATGAACCATTTTCTATCTTTTCCAGAGTATTCATATCATAACTCTCACTATAACCTTGATTTTTAATAAAATCAACCACATCCTGAACTTCATTATCACTAATAAAGGCTCCTTGGACACGCATAGGTTTAGGACTTCCTTGTGGAGAGAAAAGCATATCTCCTTTACCTAATAACTTATCTGCACCTACACTATCCAAAATAGTTCTTGAATCCACTCCGGATGTAACTGCAAAGGCTATACGGCTTGGAATATTAGCTTTTATAAGACCTGTAATAACATTTACACTAGGTCTTTGCGTAGCTATAACCAAATGTATACCACAGGCTCTCGCCAGCTGTGCAAGTCTACAAATAGCTTCCTCTACTTCGTTTTGAGCCACCATCATAAGATCTGCAAGCTCATCTATAATTATAACAATTTGCGATAACTTTTTCAGGTAGGGTCTTCTACTTCTCCTCTAAGTTTTGCTTTTTCTATCTTCTCATTATATCCTCTTAAATCTCTAACTCCTGCATCGGCAAATTTTTTATATCTGTCCGTCATTTCCGCCACTGCCCAATTTATTGCAGAGGCCGCTTTTTTAGGTTCTGTAACAACCGGAATTAGTAAATGAGGAATACCATTATATATACTCAATTCTACAACTTTAGGATCGACCATAATAAGTTTGACATCATCCGGACTATATTTATATAAAATACTCATTATCAAAGTATTTATACAAACCGACTTTCCTGAGCCTGTAGCTCCTGCTATAAGTAAATGTGGCATTTTTGCAATATCTGTTACCACAGTTTGTCCTGAAATATCTTTACCTACTGCAAAGCCAAGTCTGTACTTATCTTCTTTAAACTCCTTTGATTCTATAAGTTCTCTAAAATATACTATATTATTTTCTTTATTAGGGACTTCTATTCCAACCGCAGACTTTCCTGGTATAGGTGCCTCTATTCTTATATCATTTGCAGCTAAACTTAATTTTATATCATCTTGTAAGGCAACTATTTTACTGACCTTTACTCCTTGTTCAGGACTAAGTTCATATCTCGTAACAACAGGTCCGCAGCTTATATTAGTTACTCGTACAGAAACACCGAAATTATGCAATGTTTGTTGTAATTTTATAGCAGTTTGCTTATACTCTTCATCCGAAACCACTTTTTTATTTTCAGATAGCTTTAATAGATTTGAAGGCGGAAATACATAAGGCTTTTTATGAACTTCTCTATTTTCTTTTTTAATTAAGGATTTTTCATATTTTTCGGCTCTGGCAAGCTCTATCTTCTTTTTGTAATTCTTCACTATCACTTTCTATAACTTTACCACTAGCAGTGACTATTTTTCTTTCGCCCTTTGTTAGAGCAGCTAAATCATTACTCATTTTTTTCTTTATACGGAATAACGTAATCATCTTCATCTAAGAGTTCTTCATCATCCAACTCTTTTTATATCTGCTTGTGAATCTATGTATTCTCTTGGGATTTCTTCAGCATAAACATCCTCAAAAAAATTCTATCTGTACTTTCTTCTACGACTTCAATAGTTTCTTCTTTTTAGCTCCGGTTCTACAATATCATTTGTATAGTTTTTCACTTATGTCAAGTTTATCTTTATTGCTTAATATATTACTTGCTTTTTGCTATTATATCTTCATCTAAATTTTTCAACCACATCTTGTTTAGAATTAGAATTTATTATAATTCCTGTGAAAAATATCTTCAGTATTTTTCTATTTTACTTTTCTTCAGGTGTAGCAAAATCTTGAGTATTATTTTTTTATAAAATATATCTGCTTTATCATTACTATATTTAGTAGAAGGATTTTTCTATATCAACATGAGTTTCTTTTTCTTACTATCTACTTCTTTTTTTCTTCTTGAGAGACTTTTCTATAGTATCTTTAATATTTATTTTTCTTGTTTTTTTGTTGTATTTTTTTCTATTCGTTCTTCTACATCTATAGCTGAACCAGGAATACTTATTCCTCTAAATATTTTTTTCTTTCACTTCTATCAACTATATCAAGATCTTCTTCGCTTTCATCTATATATTCTTCTTCAGCATACTCCTCTTCATATTTTTAATTTTTCTCAATCTTCTTTCATTTGCAAATCTACCTAAATCTTCCTTAGCTCTGGTATAAAATAACTTAGATATAGAATTTACAAAATCAATAAAGGATATACCTGATATGAAAAGATAGCAACTAAATATAATAGCAATTAATAAGAGTCCTGTTCCAATCCTCCCTATAAATCCGGAAAGATATCCTGCTACAAGACTTCCTATAAGACCACCATAACTTCCTAGAATATATGCTTCTTTAATGCCGGAAAAAAACCGGTAAAATCTTTATTAGAGAATAATTGTATGAAAGAAGCCAATAATATATACATCAAAACAAACATAGTAATCTTAATTTTTAACTACAGTATTAGTTCTATTAGCAAAAAAATAACAAATATGATATTAAAAAAATATAAAAGGGAAGATATAGCCGAGTATACCAAATAAGCCTAGCTGGAACTTCTTTATCACTTCTCCTATACCGGCTCCTATCCCAAATAAACTAAGTAACATAAAAAAATAGATATAGCAAAAAAACAAAAACTGCTACCAGTTCCCAAATAAATACTTGTTCAATACTTTTATCATTACTTATTTTTTTAGTAGTATTTTTTTCTTTTTTTCTTTTTAGTATTATTCGTACTCTTTTTTTAGCCACTTTCTCCTCCAAAACATTAATTCTTATATAGTATACAAAAAAATATTTTTAAATTTGCAAGTATTCTTCGAACAAATATTCAAGGTATATGTATTTTTATAAATACACGACAAAACCCCCTTTTTTTGTAAGTATATAAAACTTATAAAAAGGGGTTTTTAAATAATAAAAATTCTATCTTTCTTTTTATAGATTGATATTCATATATATCTCCTACATATTTAGTAGCAGGGCGCATTATTTTACCATCATACAATTTATTTTTCTATATTATGAGCTATCCAACCTATAGTTCTGGCACATACAAATAAAGGTGTAAATAAATCTCTAGGAATACCAAGCATATCATAGGCAAATCCACTATAATAATCTACGTTATTACTTATAGTTCTTCCTTTTCTTTCCATAACTATTTCTTTAACTAATCTTTCAAATAATTCATAGAATTTATATTCTTCATATCTATTTTTCACCTTAGAAATCTTTTCGCAATAAGATTTAAGGAGTTCAGCTCTAGGATCAGTTATAGTATATACTGCATGCCCAAAAACCGTATATAAGTCCTGATTTATCATAAAATTCTTTATCCAGTATCTTATTTATTATTGCTTTTATCTTATTTTCGTCATTTGTAATACCTATGGTAGCTATTATCTCTTCCATCATACCGGCAACACTTATATTTGCACCACCATGCTTAGGTCCTTTTAAAGAGCCTATACTGGCCGCTATAGTTGAATATATATCTGTCCCTGTAGAAGACACAACCACATTAGTAAAAGTAGAGTTATTACCGCCACCGTGGTCAGCATGTAACATAAGCATCATATCAAGTAAATCCGCTTCTTTAGCATCAAATTTTCCATCAGGTCTTAATAAATGCAAAATATTCTCAGCAACAGAATATTCTTCCTTCGGATAATGTATAAAAAGACTATCTCTATTAAAATGATGCATTTTTGATTGATACGCATAGCACATAATTTCTGGTAACTTAGCAACTATAGAAAGTCCTTTTACCAAAGTTGGAAAAACTTCTACGTTATCCGGATCTTCATCAAAATTATATAAAGATAAAACTGAACTCTGTAGTACATTCATTAAATTTTTGTCCCGGCATTCTAAGTAAATTCATTTCCAAAAAGCCATCCGGTAATTTATATAATTTTTCTAAAAAAATTTTTAGAAAAAAATCATCTAGTTCTCTTCTAGAGGGTAAGAAACCGAATAAAAAGTAAGAACATAGTTTCTTCAAAAACCATTTGTATTTCCTATATTACCTTCTACTAAATCATTTAATGAATATCCTCTGTAATATAAATATCCATCTATATTAGTTTTTACTCCATCAATAATATCATACCCTACAACATCACTAACTCTGGTCAAGCCTACTCTTACGCCTGTTCCATCTTCATTTCTAAGACCTTTTTTCACTCCATGTTCTTTTAAATAATGAATTTTTTTATATCGGTATAATATTGACTCTTACCAAATTCTTGTGCCAAAAAAATTATCTGTCATTTTCCCCTCCATGAGTTCTAATCTCCTATAATATTTCTAATAGTTACAGGTCTTCTATAATTCCACGAAGAAATTTTTACACCTGAACGTCTACTGGCAGCGTGTATAACTTGACCATTACCTATATACATACTAACATGATTTATTCTACCGCCACTATTAGCATAAAATATCAAATCACCGGGTTTCATATTAGAGCTATCAACTTTTTTACCCATATTTGATTGTGAAACTGAGTAATGTGGTAAACCATGACCAAACTTACCTAAAATCTGCATAGTAAAGCCTGAGCAATCACAACCTCTTGTAAGACTTGTACCACCCCAAACATAAGGATTGCCTAAAAATTGTAAAGCATAATTTACTATCTGTGCTCTCTTCGATGGGGAAGCCCCTCCCCCTTTAGAACCTTCATTAGCACTGTTAGGATTGAATTTAACCGCTTCATTTAGAGCATATCTAACATCTACATGTTCGGCACTTACATAAGTATTATTGTCATCTTCAAGTTCTATTTCTACCCAACCGTCTAATTGTTTTTACCACAGGATATTTTTTTCGGCATTACTTATTTGTGTCCAAATTTTTAGAATTTATATTTGGTTCTACTCTTACGTTTAATAACGGTTCTTTGACTATTGCCATAAGTGTAGCTTCTGATAAAGCTATATTTCTTGCTTCTTCTCCGGTCTTTATATACTCGGCATTTACAAAACCTGTAATAGATCCCGATTTAATTTTATACCAACCATTACTACTTTCCAAAAATATCAGCCGCCGCACCTTTAGGTAATTTTTCCTATAATATTATTATCATTATCTTTGTTTGGCTCTTTTTCTAATATTTACATATCCACTGGCTACGCTGATACCGAGAGCTTTATACCCGGCTACAGCCATAGCTTTAGGATCGAACTTAGTTGCCACATCAAGATCTGTTTTTAATTTCTACATAATCTTTAGAAATATAACCTTTTTCTTATTTTTAAGCCATTGACCTGCATCTTCTAAAAATCTCATATCTCTCGCCTTTTTTTACAACATCTACAACATCTGATTTATCATTAGCTTCTTTTCTTACTCTTAACTCATCTACTATTATAATAGCTCTTTCTTTTATATTAGCTTTAGCTACTTCTTTAGCTTCTTCTCCTGTCAATATTTTATCCGAAGAAACATAGCCCTCAATATCTCCTGATTTTATATGCAACCACGTACCTTGCTCCGGAACTTCAATAGTTTCCAATATATCTACCGCAGAGCCTATATAAAAGCCTACCTACTAAATCCTTATCTTTTCCTGCTTCTTTTCTAATATTTAAATAACCTTCATCAATATTAACTATTCCTAAATTAGAATACGAAGATAAGATACTTTCATAATCTATACCTTCTGTTTTACCTTCTTCACTTGCTATACTACTACTTGCTATACTTGAAGTAGCTACTATATTATCTTTGTGTTTTCTTATGGCCCAAATACTCGTACTTATAATTATAACAAAAATTATGCTTATAGCAGCAATAATATAAATCCTATTATCTCTACCTTTCCTACTTCTTAAATCTTTAAGATAGACAAATTTCTCTTCCATCTACCCTCCACTTAAATATCATATCCTAATAAACTAAGATATTTAATTACTAATTCAGAAGCTGCATCCAATTCCAATTTAGTTGTATTAATTGTCAAATCATATCTATTCATATCATCCCAAGATTCACCGGTATAATATCTATAATACTCGCTTCTAGATTTATTAATTTTTTTGTACCCTAAGTAAAAGCTTCTTTTGTATCTACTCCATCTACTTCCATAACTCTTCTAAGTTTTGTTGGTAGGTCTGAATAAACATATAAGTTTACAAAATCTTCAAAAGCCGCTGGATTCAAGAACAAAATCAGCACAACGTCCTATTAAAAATACAAGATTCTTCATTTGCAAGTTCCCTTATAACTTCACTTTCAAATCTAAACAAATTATCCGGATTTGTTATATCATCTTTAATAGTTGGTTTATTTAATGCTGTTTTTTTAAACCTCCTATTATCTTATAAAGTATATTATTACCCGGTTTTTCATCATTCATTCTAAAAAATTCTTCACCTACTGCTGAATTTTCCGAAGCTAATTTTATAATATCATCATCATAATAAGGTATGCCTAATTTTTGCGACAACTTTTGCCCTATTATTTTACCACCACTTCCATATTCTCTGTTAATAGTAATAATCAGCTTTCTTTTCATCTATTACCTCCTTTTATTATTTTGTCAGGAGCATTCTGTCATTTGTAAACTCCTCTCCACTTGCACTTCCAAATTTAGCAAGTAAATCCTCAACTGTCAATTTCTTTTTTTCCTCTCCCGACACATCATATATTATATGTCCATTATGCATCATAATAAGTCTATTACCTATATTTATCGCATCTTTCATATTATGAGTAACCATTAATGCAGTAAGTCCTTGTTCTTCTACTATTTCTTTAGTCAATTCAAGAACTTCAAAAGCTGTCTTTGGATCAAGTGCAGCTGTATGTTCATCTAATAAAAGCAGCTTAGGTTTTACCAAACTTGCCATAACTAAAGTAAGTGCTTGTCTTTGACCACCTGATAAAAGTCCTACTTTTGAAGTCATTCTATCTTGCAGACCCAGACCTAATCTGGAAACCAGTGCCTTATAATTTTCTACCTCTCCCTTTTTTACGCCCCAAGATAAACCACGTCTTTTTCCTCTTCTAAGAGCAAGTGCAAGATTCTCGCCAATTTCCATATTAGCAGCCGTTCCAAGCATAGGGTCTTGGAATACTCTACCTATGAATTTAGCTCTCTTATGTTCCGGCATTACAGATACATCTACATCATCTATTTCTATTATACCACAATCTATAGGATATACACCAGCTATCATATTTAGCATCGTTGATTTTCCGGCACCATTTCCTCCTATAATAGTAGCAAAATCACCTTCTTTCAACTCTAAATTGAGATTATTTAAAGCTTTTTTCTCATTTATAGTTCCTATATTAAACGTTTTACATACATTTTTAATTTTTTTAACATATTAACTCCTCTTACCTTCTTTTTAAGTATTCTTTTTTTAACTTATATTTTCTATTAATAACAGGTATTGCAAGTGCTATGAATACTAAAACAGCTGATAAAGCTTTCATATAATTAGCATTTAAACCTAATTGTAATACTACAGCTCTAATCAAAAAAATAAACCATAGAACCTACTACAGCCGAGCTAAATTTAAAAAAATAAAATTAATGAATTTCCCCATTAAAACTTCACCTATTACTATAGCCGCCAATCCTATAACTATAGCTCCTGTTCCCATATTTATATCAGCATACTTTTGACTTTGAGCTACTAAGCCCCTGATAAACCTACTAGAGCATTACTAATCATAAGTCCTAATACTTTAGCAAAATTAGTATTTACTCCTAAAGCTCTTATCATAGCTTCATTATTTCCTGTCGCCCTAAGAGCTGAACCTATTTCTGTACCGAAAAACCAATACAAGCTAATTATTGCCAAAATTGCTATAAATATGCCTATTAAAAGATTTGCTAAATTAGTATTTACTCCGGAAAAATCTATAAATCTGGAAAATACAGTTTCTGACTTTAGTAAAGGAATATTACTCTTTCCCATAATTCCAAGATTAACCGACCACAAAGATATTTGTGTTAAAATACCCGCAAGTATTGCCGGTATTTCAAAAATTGTGTGCAAAATACCTGTTATCATACCTGCGATAAGTCCGGAAATAGTTGCTACTACAAGAGCAAATAAAGGATCGGCACCGAAATTTACTATCATAATAACACAAGTGCAAGCTCCCAGTGCAAAACTACCATCCACAGTTAAATCCGCTATATCAAGTAATCTATATGTTATATATACACCAAGCACCATTAATCCCCAAAGTAAACCTTGTGAAACTGCTCCACTTAGAGATGGAACTAAATTTATTAAAAATGACATCTTATCCTCCTAGTTTAAAAGGACGTTCCATAGGAGCGTCCTCATATTTATATTTTTATATGAAAGTACATTATTTCTTTATGGAAGAAACATCAATATTTAGGGTCTTTGCTACTTCTTCATTTACGGAAAATTCACACTTGTCAGCAGGTAAATACTCTATAGGCATATCCTTTGGACTTACACCATCCTTTAGTATTTTTTTACAGCTTGCTTGCCTGCCAAGTAACCAAGTTCATAATAATTTATCCCATAAGTAGCCAAAGCTCCGTTATCTACATGTGCAACTTCTGCACCTATTATAGGAATATTATTTTCAGTAGCTATCATAGATACAGTTGACATACCAGAAGCTATCATATTATCCGTAGGAACATATATTGCATCCACCTTTCCTACCATAGATTCCACGACAGACTGTATTTCGTTCAAACTTGAAACGCTATAGTCTTCATATTCCAAGCCTTCATTTTTAGCCGCTTCATGTGCAAGTTTTATTTGAAAAGCTGAATTTGCTTCTGCTGATGAATATAACATACCTACTTTTTTGCTTTTTGGTAATAAATCTTTTAACAATTTTATTTGTTCTTTTACCGAGTTAAATCAGATGTTCCGGTAACATTTTTCCCCGGTTTATCATTACTTTCAACAAGACCTGAGCTGGCAGGATCAGTAACCGCTGTTATTACAACAGGTATATCACTTGTTAATCCTGCTACTGCCTGAGCAGCCGGTGTTGCTATAGCGAAAATCAAATCATCTTTATCATTTACTAATTTATCTGCTATGGTTTGTGCTACTGCAACTTCTCCTCCTGCATTTTGCTGATCCGCCGTATATGAAAGTCCGGCATCGTCTAATGCGGCAAAAAAATCCTTTATTACTTGCATCCAAAGCGGCATGTTGAACCAATTGTAAAACGCCTATTTTATATGTTTTATCAGTACTTCCTTTATTTGCAGATGCAACGGATTTTGTTTCTTCTTTTTGTATAGCTTGACCTTTACATCCTCCAAGTACCATACTAAGGGCAAGTATTCCAAGACTTAATACTATCTTTCTTTTTCATAATTTTTTTCCTCCTAAATTTCAACTTATCTCAAGTTTACTATAATAAAAATTACTTTGTCAACACTTTTAAAGCACAAAACTTTAAAGTGTTAAAGTTTTGTGCTTTGAAATCTCTTATACTATATAACTACTAAAAACCATCTGAAAGCTTTTATAAGGCTTTCAGATGGTTTCTCATACGCTTAAAAACATCAAATTTTTATATTAAATATAACTAAAAATACTTTAGTCAATGCGAAAAGTTCCTTTTCACATTTCCAAAATCATCAATTCATTTTTTTATAATTATATTGCTTTCTTATTATTAAGTATTAAATTTCCTGCTAAAACTCCTGACATAATTAATAACTCATTTATATAGATGGAAAATCTGTAATATAATATTATATATATTATTATATTGATCAAAATATATATAATGTTTATCCTTATTTCTTTTTATACCTGATAAACATATAGTACTTAAAAAGACCTATAATGATAAAATTAATAACGAGCATATAATTAAACAAAGCATGATATTTGTACATAAGTAAAAATATCTGACTTTATAATTCTTATAGCAATATAAAAATACAAATATATAGGCATACATATATATCCTTTTTATTTAACAATATCATTCACCCCTTTTTCGCTAGATATATACTTTTTTTAATCTTTTTACTTTATATTAGAATAATAGCAATCATCTTAATATTTGTCAAATATTTCCAGTTAAATTTTTTTATTTTTTTATATTTTTATATTAACTTATGTTCTTAAACGATATACTTTTTTTATATACCAAGATTATTTTTCTGAAAAATTTATATTATAAGTATAGTAAATTATTATTATAAGAGCCCTTTATATACTTCTAAATATTAACATATATTAAAAATCAACATGGCTTATCTTATGTATATCAAATATTTTTTTAGCAAAAAAATCCCACACCATTTTTTTGTGATGCGGGATTTATATTAACTTAATTCCATTAACCTTATAGTATAAGTATTTATTATTTTTATCTTCTTACACTTCTACTACAAGAGCTTGATAAGGTTTAAGACTGAATGTCCTGTCTTTAACTTCCAAACTATCATAATTATTTATTAAAAATCTTTTTTTAACTTCTAAATCAATATCTACTACAGCTTCTTTATTTTTGGAAATTAGCAAGAACTAATACTTTGCTGACTTCCCCTACTCTAGTAAATGCCATCAAATACTCATCATTAACATCTACTCTATCAAAGCTACCATAAGAAAGACTATCCTTATATTTATCAGATTTTTCTAAGATGAATAAGTTCTTTATAAAAAAATTAAATATAGACTTTTTCATCTTTTAAATTTTTCTTCTACATTTATTTCCTTATAACTAGGATTTATTTTTTTAACCAAGGATTTCCTGTGGTAAAACCTGCATTATCTGTGCTATTCCATGGCATAGGAGTTCTGGCATTATCTCTACTATGCTTTGCAACTGCATTTAAAGCTTCTTCTTTAGATAAACCGGCTTGTAAAGCTATACTATATTGATCCAGTGTAGAAATATCATCCACATCATCTATACTGTTAAATACAGTGTTCTCCATACCTATTTCTTGACCTTGGTATATAAAAGGAATACCTTTTACCATAATATTTATAAGAGCAAGTAACTTCTTAGATTTATCATTTTATCTCATCTTTTTGGAATATAGTGGCTAACTCCTCTAGGTTCATCATGATTTTTCTATAATATTAGATAATAAAGCTATATCTTTTACCCTTTTTTGAGAATTGAATATAGCATTTATGTATTCCTTAGCACTTGGCTGTCTATACTTATACCAACCATCAGGACTTTGACCAAGTAATTCTGTACTAAAGTCAAACATACTTGAAAAATATCCATTTTCTGATATAAAGTCAAGTAATTCTTCTTCTTTGGCATCAAATACCTCCCCTACAGTAAAGGCATCATAAGGTTTAAAACATCTATCTCTTAACTCTGTTAAAAACTCCCCTACACCGCTAGCATGCTTTAACATAACATGTGTTGAGCACATTCCATCATCTCTATCAGGCTCATAGCTGGTTAAAGGCAAGGCTTTTTTGATATTTATAATAGCATCTATTCTAAATCCTCCAAGTCCCTTATCCATCCACCACTTTACCATTTTGTAGATTTCTTCTCTAACTTCTTTATTTTCCCAATTTAAATCAGGTTGTTTCTTATGAAATACATGCATATAGTATTTATCTTCATGTCCCGGTAACTTATCCCAAACACTACCGCCAAAATATGAACGCCAGTTTGTAGGAACTTTACCATCCTTAATATCCTCTATATAAAAATACTTACCATATTTGCCATTTGGATCCTCGCAAGCCTTTTTAAACCACTCATGTTCATCTGAACAGTGATTTACAACTAAATCCATAAGTATATACATACCTCTTTCCTTAGCCTTTTTTATAAGCTCATCCATATCTTCCATTGTTCCAAATCTAGGGTCTATATTGTAATAATCTGATATATCATAACCTTGATCTGCAAATGGGGAAGCAAATATTGGAGAAAGCCAAATAATATCTACCCCCAAATCTTTTTAGATAATCAAGCTTAGATATAATTCCTCTTAAATCTCCTATTCCGTCTCCATTAGTATCTAAAAAACTCTTTGGATAAATCTGATAAGCTATCTTATCATGCCACCACTTCTTTTTCATAATTTCCTCCTAAAATTAGATTCTTACGGCTATAGCTTCGTAAGGCTCCAATTGAGTAAAGTCTATAATATTTTTCCCTATCATAATTTGATATAAATATATTTCCGTTTTTAAACTCTTTTTGGTATATCAAAAGCAATATTATCCTTACTAAAAATTACAAAGCACTAAAATCTTCTCGTTTTTCATAATTTCTTATATATGCAAAAAAATATTTTCATCATCTGCTAATAATAACTCATAAGAACCATATATAATAGTATCACTATTTTTTTCTAATTTTTTTATTAATCTCTTGTAGAAATTAAGAACAGAATTAGGATCTTTTTCTTCAGATTTTTGCATTTATAGTCTTATAGGTAGGATTTACAGCTAACCAAGGTGTTCCTGTGCTAAAACCTGCATTTTTACTATCGTCCCATTGCATTGGAGTTCTTGCATTATCTCTTGACTTAAACTGAAAACATTTTATAAGTTCTTCCGGTTCTCTTGTCTTACTTTTCCAGTACAAGCTCTCTATAGGCATTAATATTTTCAACATCTCTAAATTCTTCTATCTTAGTAAATGGATAGTTGATCATACCTAATTCCTGTCCTTGATAAATATAAGGCGTTCCCTGTAACATATACATACAAACAGCCAACATTTTTGCAGAAATAACTCTATATTCTTCACTATCATTTCCAAATCTTGTTACACAACGTGGTTGGTCATGATTTTCTATATATATACTATTCCAAGCTTTATTATGTAAATTTATCTGCCATCTACTAATAACATCTTTAAATGCAGGTAAAGGGGTACGTTTTGTATTCCATTTATTTTCTTCATTACCTATATCTACGTGTTCAAAAGTAAATACCATATTTAATTCGTTGCTATCTTCTCCGGCATATTTTAGGGCTTCTTCATAAGTTACACCTGCTGTCTCTCCCACTGTAATCAAATCATACTTAGAAAGAACCTTTTCATTCATCTCTTTTAAATACTTATGAACATTAGGTCCATGAATAGAGTATGGCGAGAAATCTCCATATAAATTTTTTTCACCAACAGGTCCATCAGGTAAACCCGGTACTTTAGAAATCATACTGATAACGTCCATTCTAAAGCCATCTATACCTTTATCACACCACCAGGTCATCATATCAAAGACTTCTTTTCTTACTTTTTCATTGTCCCAATTAAGGTCAGGTTGCTTGTCAGCAAAAAGATGCAAATAATACATATCAGTAGTATCATCATACTTCCATGCAGAACCGCTAAAACAAGAACCCCAGTTATTTGGAGGAAGCTTAGCGTCTTTTCCTTCTTTCCAAATATAATAATCTCTATATGGATTATCTAGACTTTTTTTACTTTCAATAAACCACTTATGCTCATCAGATGTATGATTTACAACTAAATCCATAACTATTTTTAAACCTCTTTTATGAGCCTCACTAAGTAATTCATCGAAATCAGCCATAGTTCCAAACTCATCCATAATATCTTGATAATCACTTATATCATAACCGTTATCAGCATTTGGAGATTTATATATAGGGGACATCCAAATAACATCTATTCCCAAATCTTTTTAAATAATCAAGCTTTTGATATAATTCCTCTTAAATCACCTATTCCATCTCCATTGCTATCCATAAATGAACGTGGATAAATTTGATAAATAATAGATTCTTTTCCACCATGTTTTATTCATAAAAACATCTCCTTTCAATCTCTACAGATAAAAGAGAATGAAAATTGACTATAAAACATTTCCATTCTCTTCACTATTTATATATAATTTTTTTATTTTTATAGCACCATCTACCATACCTTGAATAATTTGCTTTTGTGCAAATATAAATAGAACAATTATAGGTATCATAGCTAAAAAAATGCCGCACTAAGTATTAAATCCCATTGTTTTTACATAAGAACCGACAAATGAAGTAACGGCAACAGGAAGTGTTCTGATTTTTACCATTTAATCCTAACATAAGTGATGGAAGTAAGTAGTCATTCCATATCCATAAACCGTTAAGTATTGTAATAGTAACCAATACAGGTTTCAATAAATGAACAATTACTCTAAAGAATATACCCTCTTTAGTACAACCATCTATCAATGCCGCCTCTTCTATCTCATAAGGTATACCTTTAATGAAACCATGTAGAATAAATACTGATAAAGCTCCACCAAAACCTATATAAGCAAAAATTATGCCCCCATAACTTTGCAACATACTCACTCCTAAAAAAATTTACCTAAATCTCTAAATGTAGAAAGTAAAGGCAACATAACTACCTGAAAAGGAATAACCATTGATGCAACCAACATCATAAATATAAAAACTTGACCACTTTGTCTTGTTTCTACAAAGCACCCACGCCGCCATAGCGGCAAACAAACTTATAAGAGAAAGTGAAACTACTGTTATTATAACTGAACTAATGAAAGATGACCAATAATTAAAGTTAGTATTATTAATAACATTTTTTTCATATTTACTAAAAAAATTGTCCCCAATCTTTAGGTAGAGATATAGGACTTATAACTATATCAGAACTTTGTTTAGCTGAATTTATAACAACTAAAAAAAGAAAGGACATAATACCAATATTGAAAAATATTATACCTAGAATATCGGCTATTAATCTTCTAATTTTATCCACTCTCATTACATTTCTACCTCCCTCTTCTTACTTATATAAACTTGGGTAAGTGATATTATAGCCAACAAAACAAAAAAATACTACCGCCTTAGCCTGTCCTAATGAATATTTATTTTTTTGATATAGCTGTATTATAAATACTGAGGGCTAAAAATTCTGTACTCTTATAAGAAACCTTATTTATAAGTCTTGTAGGTGCTCCATTTGTAAGTGCAAGGTTTAAGTCAAATTGCTTAAATGAGTTTACAAGCGTTAAGAAAGTACATACTGTAAATGTATTCCAAATCATAGGTATTTTAATCTTAAACAAAGTTGTAAAGTAGTTTGCACCATCTATAGATGAAGCCTCCATAACCTCTTTAGGAACCGTCTGTAAACCTGTTACATAAATCATCATTATATAACCACCATATTGCCAAGTACTAACTATCAAAATAGAAATGAAAGCTAGGTTAGGATCTGTCAACATTGATGTTCCACCAAATATAAGTATAAATACTTTATTAAATATAAACTGCCAAACATAACCTAAAACTATACCACCTATCAAGTTAGGCAAGAAGAATGAAGCTCTATATAGATTTTTACCTCTTACCTTTGAAGTACATAGTAAAGCAAGTGCAAAACCTACTATATTGACCAATATCATATTAAAAAAATGGTAAATAAAAAAAGTTATAAAGAATGAATACAAATAATCATTAGCCTTAAACATAGTTATGTAGTTACTCAATCCTACAAACTTCTTATAAGTTATACCGTTCCAGTCTGTCATAGAATAAAAAAACTCCAAGGCTAAACGGCAATATAACTGTAACTATAAATGTGAAAACAACAGGAAATACAAAAAGGAAATTTATTATTTGACTATGTTTTTTTAGTAGGCAAATAATAGATTCCAAATATAAGTAAAAATAAACTCAATATAAGTAAATTTCCTCTATATAAAAAGGTAGTTTTTTTGCAAATGCCATATATAAAGATACTAAAAATACCTAGTGCCCCTAGTATAATTGAAATAACTGAAATTAATTTCTTATTATTTTTTTATCCATACCTTATCCTCTCTAAATTATTCATAATTTAATTTGAAAAAGAACCCTGCCTTCGCAGGATTCTTTAATCTTAAAAAAATCACACTGCCCTAAGTTTATGCAGCTATTTATTAAATTATTGTGCAGCTATAAATGCTTTTAACTTGTGTATCCATCAACTCTACGAAACCTGCTAAATCAACATCACCCTTAGCAAAAGACTCAAATGGTTGACCTAGGTATTGTTGTGCATAACCTTCTGGTAAATCTCTCCAATCCCAAGCATAAGTATTTCCTTTTCCTATATACTCTGAAACACTCTTTTGCTAAAGGTGTAGTTGGTTGTAATTTAACACTCTTATATGGAGAAACCATACCCATATCTTCTACCATAGCCTTTTGTGCTACTTCTGATGAAGCCATCCAATCAAAGAACTTTTTAACTCCATCTAAATTCTTGCTATCTTTATAAGCAAACCACCAAGATGGACAATCTGCTAAGATACCTGGCATCTCCTCTTCTGTGAATGCGAAAGGAGCAATTCCTGCATTAAATTTAATGTTATATTGACTAAATGAAGCATCTAACCAGTTACCTTGTGTAACGAATGCAGCCTTACCACTTGCCCAAAGAGCAACTTGGTCATCATAAGTTCCAGAAAGTAAAACTTGTTTATCTGAATGATCTGCTAAAAGTTTGAAGAATTTACCAAATTGAGTTAATCTGTCATTATCTAACTCACCTTTCATTAAGTTATCAAAATTAGTCTTATCTGTTCTATCCACTCCGCCTGTTAAATAATAACCGAATAAGTGGTTACCTGTTGACCAATACATTTGTCCGCTTTCAGCAGCCATAGATACAACAGCTTGTAAACCTAATTCATCTTTCTTTTCTTCAAGTGTATTTAATGCTTTTTCATAAGCTGAATAACTTGTTAAGCTTTTAGGATCAATACCGGCTTTTTCTAAGATATCAGCATTATATGTAATACCGTAACCTTCTATAGCGTAAGGAAAACCTACCACCTTACCTTCATCATTTTTAAAAGCCACATCTGTGTCTTTAGCAAAGGCAGAATCACTTAAATCCGCCGCTTCACCTTCCCAGCTCTTGAAATCACCTTTTCCACCGAAAACAACAATATCAGGCATATTTCCTGCTTGATAATAACCTTTAACTGTTGCCTGTATATCAGCACCACCACCGATAGACTCTATAACAACTTCTTGCCCTGACTCTTCTTTATATTTTGCCGCTAAATCTTTTAATTGTTTATCAATCTCGATCTTACCGTTAATAAGTCTGATTGCATCTCCACTAGCTGCTTCTGCTTTTGCCTTTGTTTCAGCTGCTGCGTCTGCCTTTGTTTCTGTTTTAGCTGTTCCACCTGAACAAGCTGTTAATACTGTTGCTAAAGCTACAGGAATTATACCCGCTAATACTTTTTTCTTCATATTACTTCTCCCTTCATTATGTGCTAAAGCTTAGCACTGCTTAAAGTTTTTATTCACTTAAACATTACTTAAACGCATAAGTTATCTTATGTGATAAATTATATTACTTACTCCTAACTATGTCAATATATGCACTAATTTTTTTAATCTTATATTAATAATCCTTGTTACTTCTACACAAAATTTACCGGTGTTTTTTTGTGCAAAAATGTCTAGTCTGTTTCTAGATTTTTTTACAAGATATTAATTCTATAATAGAGATTTAACGCTATCTCTTTTAACAAGTTCTACAGGTAATAAAATTTCATTATTTAATATCTTATTTTTCTTTTATTTGCTTCACTATATACTCTACAGCAAGTTCACCTTTTTTTACTTGGATTTTTGTCGTATACTGCTTATAGCCGGTCTTGCTATTCTTGAATATATACTATCATCATAGCCTATTATAGACTTATCATTAGGAATACTCAGACCTTTATCCAAAAAAAATAATTATGTATAAGTAAAGCATGATAATCTGAGGCACAAAAAAATAAGCTGTATACTTGTCTTTAACTTCATACGCCTTTGACAAGCCCTCATTTACTGCATCTTCTCTAGCTTCTAATCTATAACAATCTTCTATATCTATAGTTAAGCCCTCTTCTTGCATAGCTCTTTTTTTAATCCTTTATATCTTAAAAGATTTATTCCTACTAAATTTTCAGCAAAAAAAGCAATTTTTTTATGTCCCAATTCTATAAGATACTTACCTGCTATATATCCGCCTTTTTTTCATCTTCCAAACCTACTATTACACTATCTACACGCTTGGTATCTATATAAGTATCTACTAAAAACTTTAGGCTTTTTTAAACTTTTTTTGTTATATTATAACAATCTTCATTTCCTACACCGAATAAAAATTAAACCTTCTACATTCCAAGATAATATAGTTCTTGCAAGATCAACAGGGTCAGGAGTAAAATAAGTCAACATAAAATATCCATACTTCTTCAAATTAGCTTCTATACTACCCAACAATTCACTTATAAAAAGCATCTTTCAAGTAATTGTCATTTTTCACGATAACTAACCATACCGACACCTATAAGCTTAGAACGACTGGATGCCAGATTTCTGGCACTCATATTTGGTATATAATCATAATATTCCAAAACTTCTCTAACTTTCTTTATAGTAGCTTCAGATACTTGATTATCTTTGCCATTTATAACATTAGAAATAGTTGCTGTACTAAGTCCAAGCATTTTAGACATCTCTTTTATTGTTATCATATCTAGCCCCCCTGTGTCTATAGTCCTAGTATAATTTATTTGTTCATACTTGTTGCCTTATAAATATAAGTGCTCCCTTATAGCTGCTATATTTCACCTTTACAATAATACTTGGATTATTTCATTTAAAAGCTTACTATCTCATTTACTTCTCCTGTATGAACGACTTCTATAGCTTCAAAAACAGGCCCTTCTTGTTTGTAAGCATCATGATACTTATATTCCAATCTGGCTCTAACCTTAACCCATTGTCTATTTTTAAGATTTATAGCACCTTTATAATTACAAATATGTCCCAAATATTGTACATCATCTTCACAACAAGTCATAACTTTACGAACCGGAACAAATACGTTACCAAAAGGATCATGAGGTGGCTTTTAATACTTGAGCTGTAAATTCAAAAAAACTTTTTCCATTATATTTTTTTCAGGTCTATCTATTGAATCTACATAAAAAAATTCCGAAATCTTTATTTTTCAATTTTTTTATAATTTTTATCATCAAGATTATAAGGTAATTCTATACTGAAATCTCCTCTTATCTCTCCATCTTTTTCCCTCAAATACTATTTCCGCATTAGCTGCCATAGCACGCAAACTAAGATGATACTTAGCTAATGTTTCTTCTTCTATATCATCTGCTCTATTGCAAATTATAAGTTCCGTATATTTCAACATAGGACCCATAAAAGCTTTCATATTTTTTTAAAATATAAATCCATAGTAGAGGTATCAAAAAAATAGAAACCATTTGATTTATGAACCACTCAGAAGGAATAACAAGCTTTATCTTGTAACCATATTCCGTTCCATTCAATTATTACTCTTTCCGGCTTATATTCTTTATCCAGTTTTCTTAATTTATCTAAGCTCAACTCTTCTAAATCTTCTATATAGATGGCTACTGTATTATACTTCTCAAGCATTTCCTTATCATATTCTTCTTCACCTTCTTCGCATACTATTAGAAGAGTTTTTTTCCATTTGTTATAAAAATAATCTTGCTGCATAGTAAATTTTTGTAAACTGTGTCTTTCCTGCTTCTAAGAAACCATTTATAACAAAAAAACAGGAATTTGTTTTTAATTCATTCATTAGGCTCTAAATTCTCCTACTAACTTATCTTCCTTTAAATTAACACCTATAACACAAACTTTTCCACTGCTCTCCGGTTCTCCAAATCTAATTTGTGTTTCTTCAGGAACTAAATCAAAATAGAACCACTTATCAGATTGACTATCTTTTATCATTCCTTTAGCACGCAAAACTATTCCGTATTCTGTGCTCTGTGCAAATTTATCTAATATATCCTCTAACTTTTCTCTTGTTATAGAATTAACATTTTCAAGACCCCAACTTGTAAATACTTCATCTGCATGATGGTGATGATGTTCATGTCCGCAGCCACAATCTTCTCCATGTTCATGATGGTGATGGTATTCATGTCCGCAGCCGCAATCTTCTCCATGTTCATGATGGTGATGATGTTCATGATGATGTTCATGATGATGCTCTTCGTATTCTTTTTAATAAACTTACTTTTTAAATCTATAGGCTTCTCAAGAGTTTCCAATAATTTAGTTTGTGATAAATTAGATACCGGCGTAGTAACTATAGTAGCTTCCTTATTTACTTCTCTAATCAATTCTATAGCTTTATTTATAGTTTTTTTCATCTGCTACATCAGTTCTGGATAAAATAATAGTATTTGCATACTCTATTTGATTATTAAAAAAATTCCCCGAAATTTTTTTCATATACATCTTACATTTTTTTAACATCAACAACAGTTACACTACTATTACTTTCCACATTCAAATCTTTCTCTACATCTGCAACTGCCTTCATTACATCTGAAAGTTTTCCAACTCCACTTGGTTCTATGATTACTCTATCCGGCTTATATGTAGATAATATTTCTTTTAGTGAGCTTGCAAAATCACCTACTAAAGAACAACAAATACAACCTGAATTCATCTCTTTTTATTTGTATTCCGGCTTCTTTTAAAAATCCACCATCTATACCTATCTCTCCAAACTCATTTTCTATTAAAACTACTTGCTCACCTTTTTATAGCTTCCAGTAATCTTTTTATTAATGTTGTTTTTCCGGCACCTAAAAATCCGGAAATAATATCTATCTTTGTCTTACTCATAACATCTCCTACTCATTAATATAATCAATAAATCTCATAAATGCAGCTCTTCCTTCTGTAGTGCATTTATAAACTCCTGCATCTTTTAAAACTTCTTCAAAAACCAAACCTACTTCATTTTTTTCAAAAATACTTTCCACATTTCCTAAATTTATATCATCATACTTAGCTCTAATTTCATCCACCCAAGCAGCATGTTTAGCTATGCTTTCATTTTCCCTTATATTCTTATTTTTCAAGAATATACTCTTTTAACAAGTTGAGTTCATCTTTTTAGTCTACTTGGCAAAATAGCAAGTCCCATAACTTCTATTAAACCTATATTTTTCTTTTTTTAATATGATGTAGACTTGCATTTGGATGATATAAACCATCAGGTCTTTTCTTCAGTAGTTATATTATTTCTGAGAACCAAATCTATTTCATATTTACCTTCTCTACTACGTACTATAGGTGTAATAGTATTATGTCTTTCCTTATCTGTATAGGCATAAATATAAGCTTTCTCATCAGTATAAGATATCCACTTATCAAGTATCTTTGCAGATAATTTTATCAATCTTTCTATATCCGTACCCTTAAGCCTTATAACTGACATAGGCCAGTTAACTATTCCTGCTGAAATATCTTCATATCCTCTAAAGATAAATTTCTTTTCTATAGGTGCTTTAGCCATAGCAAACTCATATCTACCACCTTGGAAATGATCATGACTCAAAATAGAACCACCTACTATAGGTAAATCCGCATTACTTCCCAGCATATAATGTGGAAACTTTCTAACAAAATCAAATAATTTTCTAAAAGTAGCTTCCTCTATCTTCATAGGGATATGCTCTCCATTAAAAACTATACAATGCTCATTGTAGTAAACATAAGGAGAATATTGCATAAACCATCTGCTATTATTTATAGTTATAGGAATTATTCTATGATTTTGCCTTGCAGGGTGGTTCAAACGTCCTGCATAGCCTACATTTTCTTTACATAATAAGCATTTGGGATAAGAACTACTCTTAGCTAGTCTAGCTGCTGCTATGGCTTTAGGATCCTTTTCAGGCTTTTGATAAATTTATAGTTATATCTAACTTACCAAAATCTGTCTCTACTTGCCATTTAATATCTTTTTGAAACTCTATATGTGCGAATATAATCTGAGTTTTTTTGATAAATTATAATAATAATCCGTAGCAAGCTCAGGATTTTCTAAATATAATCTATCAAATTTTTTTCTATAACTTCACTAGGTCTTGGCATAAGAGTATTCATTATCTTAGTATCAAACAAATCTCTTTCTACTATATTATTATCTATAAGTCCTTTATCACAAGCATAATCCAATATATTCTTTAAGATATTCTCAAGATTTAACCCCTCTGTCTTTTTCTTCTATAAACTCATCCAGTTTTTAAAATATCTAGAATTAAATTTGTAGCATAATTTCTATCAAACTCATTTATTAGACCTCTTTTAATACCATATTCTATTAGTTCACACACATATTTATTAATCATCTTATCCCTCTATTCTATCTATTTCAGGTTTTATTCTATTTATAATCAAACTCGCAAGTATACCTATTAGTAAACCGGTAACTACACCTGCTATCATTAAGTATGGTAAATATGAAAAATATCAAGGCATTTTCTAATATAAGTACCGCAACAAGTATTTGTCCTATATTATGGCTTATACCACCAACGATACTAACACCACCAGTTGAAAAATTTATCCAGTTTTATAGCTATTAACATACATACAAGACTAAAAGAGGCTCCGGAAATAGCAAACATAAGTGCCGCAACATTTCCAAAAGTAAATGCTATCAAAAATATTCTTATAATAGATACAAAAATTGCCGCTCTAGCTCCTAGAGTATATAAGCAAATAATTACAACCAGATTAGCTAGACCCAACTTTATTCCAGGTATAGGTATAGGCACCGGTATTAAACTCTCAATATAAGAAAGTATCATAGCAAGTGCTATAAGCATACCATATAAGGCTAACTTTTTTTATATTCATAGCTTTTTTCATTAATTTGTACTTACTCCGGCTATTTTAATATTAACTTCTATAACATTAAAGCCTGTCATATTCTCTATAGCTACTTTTACTCTTTCTTGAACCTTTGAACTAATATCAGCCACATTATAATTATATTTTTATATTTAGAGAAAGCATAACACTGACATAACCCTCACTTATATCCACTTTCACACCCTTAGCAAGATTTTTAACACCCAACTTACTGATGATTTCATTAGTTATATCTCCCGACATGGAAGCAACACCCTCGACTTCTGTAGCTGCTATACCTGCTATAATAGCTACAACATCATCAGCTATATGTACTTCACCTTTCATATCTTTTATATATTCTTTATTTTCTGACATATATAATACTCCTTCATATTTTCTATTTAAGCAAAGATATAACTTATATCTTACTTTTGCATATAATTATAACAAATCTATTTTATCAAGTCTATATTTAAAGAACAAGATTATTATATAACATATATATCAAATATTTTACCAAAAAAAGCTTGCGAATAAGTTTCTTACCCTACTCACAAGCTTTTAACAAATTTAATATTTATTCATTATATTTATCTTGTTTTTTTAGTTCTTCCTTAGCTTTTTTGTAATTCTTCAAATACTATAGAATTAACTATTTTTATATAAGTTCCTTTCATACCTGAAGATTTAGATTCTATAACACCTGCACTTTCTAATTTTCTAAGTGCATTTACTATAACAGAGCGAGTTATTCCTACTCTATCCGCAATCTTACTCGCTACTAAGATGCCTTCATTTCCTTCAAGTTCTTCAAATATATGAGTTATTGCTTCCAGTTCAGAATAACTGAGTGTCGATATGGCAGATTTTACCATATTCATCTTACGACTTTCTTCCTCATCTTCTTCATTCTTACTTCTAATCATATCAAGCCCAACAACTGTTGCTCCATATTCACTGAGAATAATCTCTTCTATACCATAATCAAACCATGGCTTATATATAAATAAAGTTCCAAGTCTTTCACCTGATATATCTATTGGTGTAATTATAGCCTTAAACTCTCCACTTTTTTCAAAACCTAAGGTTTCCAAATTTACATTTTCCTTAGTGGATAAAATAGATAGTAATCTTTCATTTAACATAGCATCTATATGAGAAGCTATTTCATTTTTTTAATAAGTTCACCTATTTCATCCACATGTTCATGTTTTTGCAAATCCTAATACCTTACCTTTTTTTACTTATAACAAGGATGTTAGATTTTTAATACTTCACTCAACACAAGACAAATGTCATTAAAGACTACTTTATGTGAATTATTATTATGCAATAGTTTATTTATTTTTTTCTAGTTTTTGTCCAAAAAGTGTTATACTCATAACATTCCCTCCATTTATCCTAATATAAATTGTATAATATCACAAGTATTTTTAACATCATTTTTTTCAAAATATACAAGTTATTAAAATAAATAAACTATTTTTTTGATCATTTTTTTAGCTTTTTATTTTTTTACAAAACCACAACTTTCATTTGCACAAACCAACTTATTCCCCTTTTTCTAACATATAACTTCCACATTTTTTTCACATTTTTTTCCAAACTTGGCTTATTCCATGACATAAAAATCACAATTAGCGGGTCTTCACATCCATAATAAATTCTACCTTTTTTTAGTTTTTCTTTATAACTAAATCTTTCCCACACTTAGGGCAAGGAACTCCTATTTTTTTCAAGATACGGTTTAGTATTTTTTTACATTCCGGAAAAACCCGGACAAGCAAGAAACTTTCCATGTGGACCATATTTAATAACCATATTTCTTCCACAATTATCACAAATAATATCTGTAACTTCATCTGCTATAGTAACTTCTTCTAATTCTTTACTTGCCTTTTTCTACAGCAGTTTCAAGATCAGGGTAGAAATTTTCTACTAAAGTTTTTCCATCCGGTCTCACCTTCTCCCACTGAATCTAATAGAAGCTCCATGTTTGCTGTAAAAATCCTTATTTACTATACTCCCAAAATAGTTAACCATCATATCATTAACTACTTGTCCAAGTTCTGTAACATAAATATTTTTTTGTTCTTTTGTTATATATCTCCTTGCAAGAATTGTTGTTATAGTAGGTGCATAAGTAGACGGTCTGCCTATACCTTGCTCTTCTAAAGCTTTTTACCAAACTGGCTTCTGTAAAATGAGACGGGGGCTTAGTGAAATGTTGCTCGGTAATAATTTAATCAAATCAAGCTCATCTTTTTTTCTTTTTATAGAAAGTAATTGCTCATCTATATTATCTTCTTCATTTTCATCAACATATACACTCATATAACCCGGAAATTTCAGATTTTTGGCCTGACATATTAAAAAAATATATTCATTAGCTTTTATCTTAATACTAAGCGTTTCATATATGGCATTTGACATTCTACTGGCTAAAAATCTCTTCCAAATAAGATTATATAATCTATATAAATCTCGGCTTATTAAGTCTTTTTATTTCAAAAAGGATTTATATTAACATCAGTAGGACGTATAGCTTCGTGAGCATCTTGTATCTTAGCAGAAGAGCTTTTTATTAAATTCTTCTTTTTTTCAAATACTCTTTTCCATTATGCCTTTCTATATATTCTTTTGCCATACTGATAGCATCTTCACTGATTCTGGTAGAATCTGTACGCAAATATGTAATAAGTGCTACAGTACCCATTCCTTTTATATCTACTCCTTCATATAATTGCTGTGCCAATCGCATAGTTTTTTTGAGTAGAAAAATTCAGAATTTTTACTAGCCTCTTGTTGTAATGTAGAAGTAGTAAAAAGGAAGTGGTGCTTTTTTTATTCTTTCTGATTGTCTTATTTCATCAACTATATACTTTGCTTTTATCCAGTTCTTTTTATGACTTTATCAACATCTGCTTTACTTTCCAAGCTAATCTTAGTCTTTTTACCATAAAATTTTGCTACTAAATTCTTATTTTTTTACTACCCTTAAAACTAGCATCCAAACTCCAATATTCTTCCGGAATAAAATCATTTATGAGCGCTTCTCTCTCACATATAAGTCTAAGTGCTACTGATTGAACACGACCTGCAGAAAGTCCTCTTTTTACTTTTTTTGCCACAAAAAGAGGACTTATAAGATAACCTACTATTCTATCTAAAACCCTTCTACCCTGTTGTGCATCAACTAAGTTCATATCTAGAGTTCTAGGATTTTTTTATTGCTTCTTTTATAGCTTTTTTGGTAATTTCATTAAAACTTATTCTGTAAACCGGTTTAGTACTATCCTCTAATTTTAATGCTTTCATTAGATGCCAACTTATAGCTTCACCTTCTCTATCAGGGTCAGTTGCAAGATATATCTTATCTGCTTTCTTGGCTTCTTTCCTAAGTTTTTGCTAATAAATCACCTTTGCCTCTTATAGTTATATATTTAGGTTCAAAATCATTTTCTACATCTATTCCTAATTGACTTTTTAGGTAAGTCTCTAACATGACCATTACTTGCACTCACCTCATAATTTTTTTCCTAAATACTTCTTTATTGTTTTTTTACTTTAGCTGGCGACTCTACTATAACGAGATTATTTTGCCATTTCCCTCTCCTTGCCATTATCCTCTAATCACAAGACTTCGCATAATAATTTCCTGAAATTTGTTTTTATAAAACCTCTCATTTCTAACTCAAGTATTATACTTATGACTTCTGAATAAGTCAGTCCTGTTTTTTTCTATTATATACTCCAAATGTTTTGGAGTGAAGTCGAGGCAACTATATACTATTTTTTTCATTATTTGCAAGAGTATTATAATTTTTTTCTATTAAAGGTAGACTTTTTTTCTCTTATAAGACCTAAGCTTTCAATTATATCATCTATAGACGTTATAATACCGGCACCATCCAGAATAAGCCTATTACAGCCTTTACTGAAGCCATCTGTAAACCTTCCCGGCAATGCATAAACCTCTTTTCCTTGTTCCAAAGCACAAGTTGCTGTTATTAGGGAGCCTGACTTTAATTTTGCTTCTATTACTATAACTAAATCAGATAAAGCTGATATTATTCTGTTTCTCATAGGAAAATTATAACTTCTAGGCTCCATTGATAGTGGAAATTCCGATATTATAGCTCCTCTTTTAGTATTTTTAATAGCCTCATATATATGCATATTTTCTTTGGGATAGCAGATATTTATTCCACAACCTAAAACTGCATAAGTTCTTACACCTTCTTTTTAAAAGCTTCCTCATGTGCAAGAGAATCAACTCCATAAGCCATACCACTAACTATATCTATACCTGACTTAGCTAGGGAGGAAGCTATATATCTTGTCATCTCTCTTCCATAATTACTGGTAGCTCTTGAACCCACTATTGCGACTGTAGGTGTATTAAACATATATTTATCTATTTCTCCTATAACATATAAACATACAGGTTTATTATCTATATACACTAGTTTATCAGGATAATCTTCATCAAGAAAAGTTATAAATTTTATATTTCTATCTTTTTAACTTATCCATATCTTCCAACATCTTTTTCTATTTTTCCCTTGTTGTTCTCTTATATCTTCTAAGCGAAAAAGGTGCTATATCCACAATGTCTAGAATTTCTTCATTCTTCATATAAAGAATTTTTCTCTAAAGGCCTTATTTTTATCGTATATTTTTTTAATATATTTCTATTTCCTATACTCTCTATATTATTTAGAAAATATATCATCTGCCTATCTGTATAATTTCTTTTTACTCTCTTCCACAAAATCCCCCAAAATATTTATCTTCCAATCCTCTATAAGCAATAGCTTCACACAAATGCTCATGCCTTATATTTTCACTTTCCTCCATATCTGCTATAGTTCTGGAGAGTTTCAAAATCTTATTCAAGGCTCTAACACTCATATTCTTTTTTTCGTATATACTTTTTTTAAAAATTTTTTTATCCTTTTTCCTCCAAAAATACAAAAATTTATCTATTTGCTCCTTATTCATTTGTGCATTATATAAGATACCATAACTCTCTAAACGATTTTTTTCTGTATAAGTCTAGCCTTATCTATGACTTTCCTTATCTCCTCTGATGAAGTTTCTTTTTATCACTATACATATCATCATATTTTATAAGACTTGTTTCTACACATATATCTATTCTATCAAGCATAGGTTTACTTATTTTCCCCAGATAATTACGCACTTGAATTTCAGTGCAGAAACACTTATTTCTATCCGGATAAAATCCACATTTGCAAGGATTTGTGGCTACGCATAAAATAAAATCAGCCGGATAGGTATATCTTGCGTTTACTCTGGATATATTAACCACCTTATCCTCCATAGGTTGTCTAAGCACTTCTATTACTTCATTTTTAAATTCTGCAAATTCATCTAAGAATAGAACTCCATTATGTGCAAGACTAACTTCTCCGGGGCTAGCTTTTAGACCACCGCCAATCAAGGCTTGTTTTGATATAGTATGATGCGGACTTCTAAAAGGTCTTATTTTCATAAGTCCGGCATTATTTATCAGCTTTCCTGAAATACTGTATATCATAGTTGTCTCAATACTCTCATCCTTGCTCAGTTTCGGCATTATACTTGGCAAAGCTTTAGATATCATAGATTTACCGGTACCTGCCGGTCCTATTAGTAAAATATTATGCTTACCTGCTACGGCTATAATAGCCGCTCTTTTCACTAACGCTTGCCCCTTAATATCTTTAAAATCTAATTGTCTAGTCGGTATTTCCTCTTCTTCTATATAGGAGAACTCCTCTATATCTCTTTCTTCATTTAAGTAGGAATATATCTCTTCTAACTTGCTCACTGCATATATTTTTATTCCATCTATAGCGATTGCCTCTTTTGCATTCTCCTTAGGCACAAAAACATTTAGAAAGCCCTCTTCTCTTGCTTTTTTTGCTATACTTATTATTCCTTTTACAGGTAGTATTTCTCCACTAAGAGATAACTCACCTACAAAGATAGAATTTTTCCAGATGTTTTTTTCTTTAACCATTCTATAAGCAGATAGAATAGATATAGCTATGGGTAAATCATATAAACAACCTGATTTTTTAAATGAAGCCGGTGAAAGATTTTACAACAACTTTTTTAGGCAACAATTCTATATTTGAATTTTTTTTATAGCCGTTCTTACTCTATCTACTGCCTCCTTAACTTCTGAGGCTAAGTATCCCGTAAAAAAATATGTAGGCAAACCACTAGAAACATCACATTCACAACAAACTATAAAAGCGTCTATGCCTATAGTTCCGGCACTATATGTCTTTCCTAGCATCCTTTCTCCTTTTTATTTAATTATTTGTATTTAATATAGATTTAAAATCTACTTAATTTATATATCTTATTAGTATATTTGGTACTTTTATGGATATTATTATGATAATTATTTGAATTATTTGAATATTTTTGATATTTAAGTATATTACTTGAAAGAATTAAATGATAATCTCCCTAAGCCTAATATTAGGCTTAGGGATTAATTTTATTGAAGAATTTTAATCCTCAAATCCATTAGGATTATTCTTTTGCCATCTCCATGCATCTTTACACATAGTTTCTAAATCTCTACTTGCTACCCATGAAAGTTCTTCTTTAGCTTTGCTAGCATCACTATAACAAGTAGCTACATCTCCGGCTCTTCTTGGCTTCATAGTATAATTTATCTTGATATTATTTGCTTTTTCAAATGCTTTTACCACATCTAAAACAGAATAACCTATGCCTGTTCCTAAATTATAAATCCTAACTTCAGGCTCAGCTTTTAATATTTTATCAAGTGCTTTAACATGTCCATTAGCAAGATCTACTACATGAATATAATCCCTTACTCCTGTTCCATCGTGTGTATCATAATCATTACCAAAGATACTAAGCTCTTTTAATTTTCCAACTGCTACTTGTGTAACATATGGTAATAAATTATTTGGAATACCTTTTGGATTTTCACCTATAAGGCCTGATTCATGCGCTCCTATAGGATTAAAATATCTAAGCAAGGTTACATTCCATTGTTCATCCGCTGTATGTAAATCTGTTAAAATTTGTTCAAGCATACTCTTTGTTCTTCCATAAGGATTAGTCAGTTCTCCTTTTGGGCAATCCTCTTTTATAGGTATAATTGCCGGATTCCCATATACAGTTGCACTAGATGAAAATACTATATTTTTTTACAAGAATATTGTCTCATGACATCACATAAAATCAATGTTCCTGTTATATTATTATGATAATATTCCAAAGGCTTATATACTGATTCGCCTACTGCCTTTAGTCCGGCAAAATGTATAACTGCCTCAATATTTTTCATTTTCAAATATTTTACAAAGACCTTCTCTATCTAGACAATCCACTTCATAAAAATTTTATTTTTTTCCCTACAATTTGTGCTACTCTATCAAGAGATTTTTTTCACTTGAGTTTACAAGATTATCTAAAACTACAACATCATATCCCGCATTTATGAGTTCAACACAAGTATGGCTTCCTATGAAGCCTGCACCACCTGTAACAAGTATAGACATATAAACACCTCCAAGTTTTTAATTCTTAAATATTCTAACAAAAAAATCTTTTACTTACCATATAATATTTTTAATAAAATTCAATAGATTTTTTTATATCATCTATACTATTTATCTCATAATCCTATTTTTACTAATATCAAAAACTCCTTATATATTTCTCTTAATATTACAAATAAATTCACTCTGATTTCAGGATATACCAAACTTATAAGCCCTATAAATGCTAAATTTAAAACAATAAATTCTATACCTAAAGTAAATATTTTTCATAGATACTTTGATTAATATACTAAAAAAATACCGGCTTTTTTTCTATTACTATTGTATCTTCATCTATTATCTCAATACTATTTTTCTTCTTTTTACATTTTTTTCATTTTTCTTCAATAATACATTTTTATATTCATTCAAAACTTAAATTCCTATAATAAATTTAAAATTATCATTTTTTTCACATATAAGTCAAACATATCAAGTATTATGGGTGAGAAAAAAATACTCTTTCCTTTTTCATCTAAGAATAAATCCTCTACACAAGCTTTTTTTCGTATTGAGGAACAAAAATTCAATATATAATACATTTTATAGGATCTATCTTTTAAAAACTTTTTTTCCAGTAAAAAAATATTTCATTAGCCTTTATTCCCCCTACTACTATTTTTAATATCTTGCTCTAAAAAAAGAATATTTTTCAAAATCTTCTCCTTCATACACTCCATAATCTTTTTATTATATAATCAAAATTTGCTTGCCTTTAGTTTATAATAAAAATTCTTTTTTTAAAAAAATTTTATATCTCTATATTTGAAACAAAAAGTCTATCATCATAAACTACACCTTGATATAGTTTTTTTGTATATTATATATGAACTTATTTGTATTCATTTCTATATAGCAAACTTTTTTTCCCTTTTGATTTTTAAGTATAATAAAAGTTGTAAAAGCTTGAGTTGTCGTTCCTATATGCTTACATACTCCTGCAAAAAGCGATACTTTTTGGATTCTTTTATATCTGAATTAAATATCTTGAACATAAAAAGATATAATAGTAAATTGATTATTTGACGAAATTAGATTTATTTTTATTATAACACTTTCAAAGTCCGGAAACAATATTATAGGCATAAATAATATATAAAAATCTATAACTTGACTTTTTTTAGACTTATACTTCTATACTTTACATATAAGCTTATGTAGCACAGTTGGTAGTGCAACTCATTCGTAATGAGTAGGTCGTCGGTTCGAGTCCGATCATGAGCTTTTTTATTTTACTTTTATACAAAAAGTCCTATAGAAAGTTTTTCTCTTTCTACAGGACTTTTTTACATTATCTAATTTTCTGTTGAATAATTTGGTGCCTCTTTTTGTTATATGTATATCATGTGGATGACTCTCTTTTAAAGCTGCGCTTGTTATTTTTACAAATTCTGCTGTTTCTTGTAGTGTAGGAATATCTTTAGCACCACAATATCCCATACCTGAACGCAATCCACCAAGTAATTGGTATACGGTATCTTCTACCAGTCCTTTATATGCAACTCTACCCTCTACACCTTCAGGAACAAGTTTTTTTGCATTGGCTTGGAAGTATCTATCCTTGCTTCCTTTTTCCATGGCAGCTAGAGAACCCATACCTCTATATACTTTATATTTTCTACCTTGGAATAACTCAAACTCTCCCGGTGCTTCATCACATCCTGCAAAGATTGAACCCATCATACAAACATTTCCACCTGCAGCAAGTGCTTTTGTAACATCACCTGAATATTTAATTCCACCATCTGCTATAATAGGAATATTATACTCCTTAGCTACTTCATAACACTTCATTATAGCTGAAATTTGCGGAACACCTATACCGGCTACAACTCTAGTTGTACAAATAGATCCAGGACCTATACCAACTTTAACACAGTCCACTCCTGCTTCGATGAGAGCTTTTGTTCCCTCAGCTGTAGCAACATTTCCTGCTATAACTTGCAATTCAGGATATTTTTTTCTTTTATCAATTTAACACATTTTATAACATTTTTCTGAATGTCCATGTGCTGAGTCTAGGACAACGACATCTACCTTAGCTTTTTATTAAAGCTTCACATCTATCTAAAAACATCATTTGTTATACCAAGAGCGGCACCACAAAGAAGTCTACCATGCAAATCCTTCGCAGAATTTGGATATTTAATTTGTTTTTTTCAATATCTTTTATAGTAATAAGACCTTTTAAATTACCTGACTTATCCACTATAGGAAGTTTTTCTACTCTAGCCTTTGCAAGTATATTTTTTGCTTCTTCTAAAGTTATACCCTCTAAAGCAGTCACTAAATTATCTTTTTGTCATACATTCAGAAATCTTCTTAGTATAATCTTCTTCAAATTTTTAAATCTCTATTTGTAATAATTCCTACTAATTTCCCATCTACCGTTATAGGTACACCTGAAATTCTAAATCTTCCCATAAGTTCATCAGCATCCTTTAAAGTATGCTCGGAGATAGGAAAAATGGATCAGTGATAACACCATTTTCTGAACGTTTTACCTTATCGACTTCATTAGCTTGTTCCTCTATACTCATATTTTTATGAATAATTCCGATTCCACCCTGTCTAGCTATAGCTATGGCCATTCTATGTTCAGTAACAGTATCCATACCTGCACTCATCAAAGGAATATTTAATTTTTATTTTTCTTTGTCAAATAAGTGCTAATATCAATTTGATTACCTATAACATCTGAATAAGCCGGTTGTAATAAAACATCATCAAAGGTAATACCCTCATAAATTATCTTTGCCATCTTTCCTCCTTAAATAAAAAAACAAAATTTGAATATTTAATTGTAGATAATATCACTATAGATATATTTAGTCAACAGTAAATATTATATTTTTCTTTTAGTACAAAAAGAGCCTAATAAATAGGCTCTATAAAATTTAAGCTAATTTTGATTTTGCAGCATTTGCTAATGTTTCAAATCCTTTAGCATCATTAACAGCTATATCTGCTAAAACTTTTCTATTCATTTCAACACCGGCCAGCTTTAAACCATACATAAACTTAGAATATGATAAACCGTTCATTCTAGCTGCCGCATTGATACGTGCAATCCATAATTGTCTGAATTGTCTCTTCTTTTGCTTTCTACCAGCATAAGCTGAAGCTAAGGCTCTCATTACTGATTGCTTAGCAATTCTATATTGTTTTGAACGAGCTCCTCTATAGCCTTTAGCTAATTTAAGAACTCTATTATGTCTTTTTTTAGCGTTTAACGCGCCTTTAACTCTTGCCATTTTACTTCCTCCTTCTTAACCTCGTCTTATAGATATGGTAAAATCTTCTTCATAACTTTTGAGTTTGTTGCATCAGTTACTATATCTTTTCTAAGATTTCTCTTTCTCTTTGTTGACTTCTTAGTTAAGATGTGAGATTTGTAAGCTTTATTTCTTACTAATTTACCTGTTCCAGTCTTTTTTTGAAACGTTTTGCTGCAGCTCTGCTTGTTTTTAACTTAGGCATGATTGTTCCTCCTTAAATAATATCTTTTTTTAAGATTTCTTGGCTGATAAAAACATAATTAAATTTCTTCCCTCAGCTTTTTGATGGTTTATCAATAACAGCTACATCTGATAAAGCTTCGGCAAAGTCATCCAGTATGTATTTTGAACTATTCATACGGGTCATTTCTCTTCCCCTAAATCTAAGTGCAACTTTTACTTTATTTCCTTTTTCAAGAAATTTTCTAGCCGAACTTACTTTTGTATTAAGATCGTTTGTATCTATATTTGGGGATAAACGAACTTCCTTAACCTCTATTACTTTTTGTTTCTTCTTAGCTTCTTTATCACGTCTTGCAAGCTCATATCTATACTTACCATAATCTATAATCTTACAAACCGGTGGTTTTGCTGTTGGGGCGATAAGAACCAAGTCTAATCCTGCATCACTCGCTTTAGCTAAAGCTTCGTTAATAGAAACTACTCCAAGTTGTTCGCCCTCTTCTCCTATAAGACGAACTTCTTTAGCTCTGATTTGTTCGTTAATTAATTGTTCGCTAATTGCTGTACACCTCCTAAATAAATTCATTATCAACCATTTTGCTTTTCTCATAAGAAAAAAGCAGATAGAAAACTATCCGCCAAAAGAAATTACACAAAGAGTGTAAAAACTATTAACCCGGGACACCCTTGTGCCAAGGTGAGGCGAACCTTCTTTCTTGTTTATAACCTAGATAATGATATCCTAAAAAAAATACCATTTGTCAATACAAAGCTTAGTTTATTTTTACATTTTTATAGTTTATTTTTATAATATAAGCTCCTTTAAAATTAAAAACCTAACAATTAGATTTTAATTTTTTTCTATAATCTCTCCCGCTTTCTTATAAATACTGTACTTATTTACACAAGCTCTAACACTGGACAGCGGATAAATATTTGTTTCCTTACCTATAATAGTTCCCGGATTTAAAACCGAACCGCAACCAACTTCTACTAAATCTCCGACTATAGCTCCAAACTTCTTTAAACCTGTTTCTACTTTCCCATCATCAAATTTAGCCACTACTAAAGTTTTATCACTCTTAACATTGCTGGTTAAACTCGATGCTCCCATGTGTGATTTATACCCTAAAAATAGAATCACCTATATAATTATAATGTGGTGTTTGTACTTCATCGAAAAGAATAGAATTTTTTTAAACTCACAAGAATTGCCTGCCACAGCTCCCTTTCCAATAATTACGTTTCCCCTTATAAAACAGCAATGTCTAATCTCAGCATTTTCACATATTATACAAGGGCCTTTTTATACTCGCTGTGATAGGAATATTTACACTATTATGTATCCAAATATCATCAGATAATTTTTTTATATAAAGTTTCATCAAGACAGACTCCAAGTTCCTTAATAAAAGTTCCTATATGTGGTAAAACTTCCCAAGGATATTCGTATTTTTTTCAAATAAAGATTTAGCTATAGTTTTTTTCTAAATCAAATAATTCACTTATCTTAGCTTCTACTTTTTTTCATATCTACTCCTTTTTTAGGCTTAAGTTTCTTCTCAGGCTTATATAAATCTTTTTATACCGATATATATATCTCTAAGCATATAAGCATTATTAATATTTTTTTCACCTTATTCGTTCTAAGGCTCACAAAATTTTCTAATTTTAACATATATTCTTCGCTACTAATACTACCTTCCCAAACATAAGTAAGTCCTTTTTTTCCCAACTGGCTGTAAGCTCAGGATTTAATAATTGCTTTATAGATAAAAAAATACAGCTTCGTATACCATTTCTCCAAACAAGCTTGGACTTATTATTTGAGTCTTTTTATTTAATTTCAAATAATCTATGCTAAATAGCTTTTTTCAATATTTCAGCTCTAGTAGCACTGGTTCCTATACCTGAACCTTTTTATAGTAGCTCTCAAATCCTCATCTTCTATTAATTGTCCTGCATTTTTCCATAGCAAGTATCATAGAACCCGAGGAATATCTTTTTAGGATGAGAGGTTTCTCCTTCCTTAATAGTAAAAATCTTTTACTTCTAAACTTTTTCCCCTTTTTTTATTTTTTTGATATAATCTCCACAAAATCTTTATTATCAATATCTTTATCTTGCTCATACGCAGCGTCTTTTTCAGTATCTTCTATCTTATCTTCTTTTTTTCTATATAGGTATAAATATCCTTCATTTATACAAACTTTATATGTAGCGAAAAAAATGCTCTCCATCTATCTCTATATCCAAATTATATTTTTTTATATTCTGCTGCCGGTAAAAAAAACACTAAGAAATCTCTTGCAAATAAGATTATAAATAGATTTATGTAAAGAACTGAGTCTATTAAAGCTACTAATACCTGAACCTGTTGGTATTATAGCATAGTGATCAGTAATAAGTTTATCATTTACATACTTTGTTTTTACTGATATTTTTTTATGCTTTTTCTCCATTAATTATATATTCACAAATTTTTAGAAAATTCAGTTAAAGATGATAAACCTTTTTATATTTTTTTAGCTATCTCCTTAGCTACAGCACTTGATAGCACTCTGGCATCCGTTCTCGGATAAGTTACTAACTTAGCTTCATACAAATCCTGAACTACTTTAAGACATTCATCAGGACTGATTTTTAAACATTTTAGAGCAATCATTTTTGTAGTTCAGCCAAATTATAAAAGCAAAGGAGGATTTTTTAATTCTTTTTTGTTTTCAATTTTATATACCTTTGCTCGGCCTCCATTTTTTTAAATATTCTTTCAAATCAACTATAAATTGCTTAGCTGTTTTTTTCTTCCTTAAATCCATTTTTCTTTATACAAGAAGGAGCTATTAAAATATCTTGAACCTTCTACCGCCTTATATTCAGCTTCTATAGTAAAATTATTTTTCTTCTATATTAACTATAACCCTATAAAAAGGTGTCTTAACAAAATTTCTAATTTCTCTTTCACGCCTAACTACCATTCCAAGAACGCAGGTCATAACTCTTCCTACACTTAGAACTGCTTTATCAAGTCCCATTATATTAGCTATATTCCTACCATATTTTAAGGTAAGTAGTCTTGAGAAGTTTATACCCATAAGATAATCTTCTTTAGCACGTAAATAGGCACTTGCACCCAGGTTATCATAAAAAGACCAGTCTTTAGCTTCTTTTATACCCCTAAGTATTTCTTCTCTAGTTTGTGAATCTATCCATACACGTAAACGTATCTTGTCTTTTACACCTGCCATCATATCTACTAATCTGTAAATATATTCCCCTTCTCTACCGGAGTCGGTACAAATATAAATATGACTAACATCAGTTCTATTAAGTAAGTCTTTTACTATAAAAAATTGTTTTTTTACCCCATCTATAAGTTCATACTTAAACTCATTAGGCAAAAAAAGGTAGAGTATCCAGGCTCCACCTTTTTATATTTTTTTCATCATAACTTGATGGATAAGACATAGTAACTAAATGTCCCACACACCAAGTAACTATATAATTTTCATCCTCTATATAGCCATTTCCTCTTTTTACTTTTATATCAAGTGCATTTGCAAATTCTGTTGCTACACTGGGTTTTTCGGCTATAAATAGTTTCTTCATTAAATCTCCTATATACTAAATTTATATGCAGTTCTTGTTGTATATTCTTTATTAGCTTCTACTAACGGACTCTTAAAAAGCTTTAATATTTACTGCATTTGGGAAATGTCCCGTTTCAAAACAGAAAGAAGAACGCTTACCATAAAAATGACCATTTTTTCCGGGCATCTCTATGGCTAAACCATTAGCTGTATAAAAATTGTACTCCCTCTAAGTCTGTATAAACTTCCATAAGAATACCTGTTTCCTCCGAGAATGCACTTGCAGCTTTTTCCAAACTCTTATATGTTTCTCTGCCCTCTTTATTTAAAATAAAATTTTGATCATAACCGCCTGCCCAATTTAATGAATCAAAATCTGCATCTATATCTTTTCCTATTTTTTTGCTACTCTAAAATCTAACGGAGTATTCTCTACTCTTCTAATAATATCAGTAGCAACACTATCTTCATCTAGGAAATTGTATGTATCTGCATCAATACTTACTATTTGCTCACTTATGGAAATAGAATCTGTTCCTCTAAATTAAAAATAAGCATGATTTGTTAAATTTACAGCTGTTTTCTTATCTGAAATAAATTTATAAGCAATAACAAGTGCATTATCATCATTAAAAGTATATGTAATTTCTACATTTGCATTACCCGGAAAAACCTTGATCCCCGTCCGGACTAAATAGTTTAAATATTACACTATCACCTTCTTCATCTGTTTTAGTTTCAAAAATTCCAAACTCTCTTATCCCAATATTTCATTCCTGAATGCAGATTATGTATACCTTTATTTGCTTCCAGCTTATACTCTACTCCATCTATTTCTATTTTTTTGCATTTGAAATTCTATTTGCATATCTTCCTATAGGTGAACCTAAATGTGGTTTATTATATTCATAACCTGCAATATCATCAAAGCCTTGAACAACATCCTTAATATTTCCATTCTTATCTTTTTATAAACATATTTGACCATATAGCTCCAAAGCTTACAAAAGCTTGCTATATTACCTTGCCTATTCTCTAAAGAAATTTTTTTGATTTCTATTCCATCTTTTTGTCTTTCCAAAGTTCTCTACTCTTATACTCATTTATTCTTCCTCCGTCTTAAATATTATAAAATATTTCTCTTAATGATTTACATTTTTCTCTGTCTTGTTATTTCAGCTAAATCAAGCTTTGTAAAATCCAAGGCTTTTGGCCTTTAGCTTATCATTTTCAAACTCTTTATTCAATATTTCAAGTAGTTTATATTTTTCTTTTTTTCATTATCCATATTGATAAAATCTATAAGTATTATACGGATATATTTCTTAATTTTTATCTGTCTGGCACTTTCTATTGCCGCCTCCAGATTAGTCTTATATATAATATCCTCCGATATCTTTCCACTTATATTTTTTTCCTGTATTTACATCTATTACACTAAGTGCTTCTACCTGTTCTATTATAAGGTAAGCTCCTGAATTTAGCCACACTTTCTTATCTAGAAGATTATCCAAAAGTACTTTTTTTAGAGAATATATCTTATCTAAACCAAAAATTTATATCTTCATAATATCTAAGCTTAATATTTGATATATCTTCATTTTTTTCAAGTAAACTTAATACTTTTTTTATCATCAGATACTATTTCATAAATTTTAGTATAATATGACTTAATAAGCTTAGATATCTCACTATCTCCCTTTTTTTATTAAGCAGGGAGAAGTACGATATACAGAAGTATTTATTATCTGTTCTAAATTCTTTGTAAGCTCTATAATTTCTTCATAGATTTCTTCAAAATTATCAAAATCTTCATGATATGCAGCTGTCCTAAGCTTTTATTTCTATATTTCCAAAAAAATACTATTAAGTACTTCCTCTATACTTAAAATTAAATATATTATGAGAGGTATAATTTTCTACAAGCCTTCTATAAAGTTTATTTTTTTAAATTCTCTTTTATAATTTTTTTATCTTTTATTTTTTTGATGAGAACTTTATCCTACTTTCTCCTAAACCGACAACTATATACTTTCCACTTAAATTTATTACTGCACTTGCACTCGCCTGCTTGGTTTTTGCAGCTTCTTTTTATTATTTGAACCAATATATCATCGCCTTCATTTATATTGGTATTATTCTTTTGATTAGTAAAATTATGCTTAATATTGGTTTTCAAACTATAATATACCAATTCGCCATTTTCTAATTCTAAGAAAGCGGCATCTATATTTTTTTAACTATATTTTTTTAACCTTAGCTATATGTATAGAATTTAACAAACTTTCTTCTAAACTTGCTACTTCTATATCTATCAGTTTATCTTCATTATAGACTAGGAAAAGCCTAGTTTCTTCATTCCTAGGCTTTTTATAAAAAAATCAAGTTTGCTAATAATTAACTTATATGATTTCTTTTCCATATTCATCCAATCTGATATGAGAAGCTGCATATATCTCATATCTTTCCACTTTGAAACCTAAATCTAAGATTTCATCTATTCCTTTGTTATAAAAAAAGCTTTTTATTAATAATTCCGGTTTTTAAATTATTAGCACTTCCGGAACATAAATTAGCAAATAAAAAAATACTTTTTCCATCTTCATATCTACATTCCAGACTATTTACTAAGGGTTTTTATGTCTACCTCTTTTTATTTTTATCTTTTGACTCTTTTTTTCTACAATCAAAACTTCAGCTGATAAAATATCCTTAACTAAACTACTAAGCTTTTATGTAGTATTCTTCCAAGTTCTCCTCGGCTTTTTAAACTAAGTTTGTAATCTGCACTATCTACTATAGACATGGAATTTTTTTGGCATTATCATCAAGCTCCAAAAAAACTAAGTACCTTCATACCTTCACACATATTTTCATTAAGTCTATCTATAGCATCTTTTGAACTTATATGTGAAACTATTTCTATATCCATATATTCTCCATATCCCTCTACTCCTATACTAAGAGGAGAAGCAAAACTCATTATTTGGTGTGGAGAAAAACCTTCTGAATATTTAATTGGAATTTTTTTGCTCTTCTCATAGCTTTTTGAAAATATCTCATTATATCCAAATGTCCTATAAATCTCATATTTCCTAATTTAGAAAAATTTAATTCGTACTTTCATAGCAGACACCTCCCTTTATATTTTTTTAGCACCACATCCAAGACAAGCCTGTCTGCAGTTAGGAGACTCCTTATTTGCTAAAGCTGTTTTCCACTCTCTGATGAGAAATTCTTTATTGACACCACAATCTATAAAATCCCAAGGAAATAGTTCTTCTAAACTTCTTTGACGCAGTGTGTAAAATTCTATATCAATATCACAAGCTTTTAAAAAGCATCTTGCCATATATTATCATCAAAATAATCTGACCAAGAATCATATAAAGCACCATTTTCATAGGCTGTTTTTATAACTCTTGCAACCTTTCTGTCCCCTCTTGCCATAACACCCTCTAAAACAGTTACATCAGCTTCATGATAATTATATTTCATACTTTTTTTATTTAATTGTTCTCTGAAAGTATCTTTCACCAAATATGCTTTTTGTAAATATTCTTCTTTTCTAAACATTGTAGCCCATTGAAAAGGTGTAAATGGCTTAGGTATAAAGAAAGATGAACTTGCAGTTATTTGTACTTTCCCATTTCTTTCTGATTTTGGTATAGTATAATATTCTTCAGCTATTTTTTCACAAAGTTCAGGTATTGCTTTCATATCTTCTATAGTTTCTGTCGGTAAACCTAGCATAAAATATAATTTAACTTTATTCCAACCACCTCTAAATGCCTGCATAGAGCCATCTAATATGTCTTCTTCATGTAAGCCTTTATTTATAACATCTCTCAATCTTTGACTTCCTGCTTCCGGTGCAAAAGTCAAAGAACTCTTTTTTATATCTTGAACTTTTTTCATTATATCAAGAGAAAAAGCATCTATTCTCAAAGAAGGCAGAGATATGTTTATACCTTTATCATTAGTATATTCTATTAAAAAGTCTAAAAGATCTTTTAATTTACTATAATCTGATGAACTAAGTGAACTAAGGCTTATTTCTTCCGCTCCTGTTATATCTAAAAGTCTTATAGCATAGTCTTTTAAATATTCTAAGCTATGTTCTCTTTGTGGTCTGTATACATTACCTGCTTGACAGAAACGACAACCTCTTATACAACCTCTCATTATTTCAAGTACCACTCTATCTTGAGTTACTTTTATAAATGGTACTACCGGTTTTGAAATAAATGTAGCAGTATCCATATTACTTACCACCTGTCTATGAATCACTCTAGGAACATCTTCATATATAGGTTCGAAAGATTTTAAGGTGCCATCTTCATTATATTCATCTTTATAGAACATAGGTACATAGATACCTTCTATTTTACAAGCGGCACGCAAGAATTCTTCTCTACTCCTACCCGACTTTTTATACTCTTTATATAAATCTAAAAGCTCATAATATACTACTTCGCCCTCACCTATGTAAAAAACATCAAAAAAGTCTGCAAGTGGCTCCGGATTATATGAACAAGGTCCACCGCCTATAACTATAGGATCAGCTTGAGTTCTATCTTTTGCTAGTAGAGGTATTTTTGATAAATCTAAAACTTGTAAAAATATTTGTATAGCACATCTCATATTGAAGAGTAATACCTAAAAAAATCTGCATCTTTTACAGCTTCTTGACTCTCAAGTGAAAATAATGCTATATCTTTTTCTCTCAGTACCTTGTCCATATCTACCCAAGGCGAGAATAATCTCTCGCAAAAAGTATCTTCTCTTCTGTTAAGATAATCGTATATAATTTGCATTCCTATATGGCTCATACCTATTTCATAAACATCCGGAAAACACATTACAAATCTTATATCTATATCTTTTTAAATTTTTATTTCTACTATTTAATTCTCCACCTATATATCTGGCAGGCTTATCTATACTCATTAGTATTTCTTCGCTAAGAGCAAGTTTTCTCATTGAATTTCCTCACTTATCTACTAATTATATCATCACTAAGTCTTTCTAAATAATGTAAAAAGACTTCTTTTTTTCGATTCTATTTTAAATTTCTCATCTAATTCTTTATATGTAAAGCTTTTCCTACCACCACTTAACATTCTATCCCAATATTCTTTTTAAATTTTTTTAAATCTAAGATAATAGAACTCATTTTTTTCTTAGTAAAGGCTATAATCAGAAAAAGCTATACCACCCTGTTCTTCAAATTCTTCCATAAATTTATATTGATGTTCATGTATATTAGCAAGAGAAAAACTGTCAGATGCACATTCTTTAGCATCAAAACATATCGCAATACCTTGAACTATTCCTATATAATCTACAGTAGACTTTTGATTAAAGTAAGCAAGTTTTATTCTCTTAGTAGTAGGTTCTATCTCTATAGGCGTTATTGGAGTAGGTATTTTCTGCACTAAAGCTAACTTTTTCTCTCTGTATGCTTCATTTGCTATATTTATTAACTCCTCCAGACTTGAACCTCTTAACCCCCTAGTTTTTCCATGTTCCCATTTATATTCCTTTACTATATCTTCATATATCTCAGGTACTTTAGCTATATAAGAGTGTTTACTTAACTTAGGAAAATCTTCCAATACAGGAAAAATCAACTCATAAGAATGTAATAGTTGATATCTTAAATTCTTATCTTTGGATTTTTGAATATTTAACATCTCCTAAAAATCTCATGACCTATAAAAGAAAGATGAGCTCTTATTTGATGCGAACGTCCTGTTAATAACTTAACTTTTAATAAACTTTTTTTCCTCATCTGCGTAAATACTCTCATATTCTGTTTCTATATATTTTTGCAGATTTAAACTCATTTTCTCTTACTATAACTTTGTTTGTTTTTTTCATCCTTATATAACCAAGCTTTTTATATCTTTTTTTCCTGTAAGTTTTCCTTTTTACTACACATATATAATATTTCTGTACACTTCTATCCTGTATTATTTTATTCATAGTTTGTAAAGCTTTAACATTCTTTCCTAATATAACAAGACCAGAAGTATTTCTATCTATTCTATTACAAATAGAAGGCTTAAATGTTCTTAAATCATTTTTCGTTTATTTGTCTACTTTTTAAGTAAATAATCTATAAATAATTCATTTAAAGAAATATCTATTTTATCCGCTTTTTTTGAGAAAGTAAACCGGAGGGCTTATTATATAATAAAATATCCTCATCTTCATAGACTATTCTTTCTACATCAAAACTTATATTTTCTCTATTTTTTTCATATTTTTTTAATCTTAGAAGAATATTCGCTTTCTTTTATTGCTAAATTTCTCTATAGTTTCTTCGGATAACCATAACTTTATTTCATCACCCTATTTTCAGTTTCTCATTTCCACAAGCTTTTTTTATCATTTAAGGTAATATTCTTTTTTTCTAAGCATTTTATAAACAAAAGACTTATTTGCTTCTTTTTAAATATTTCTCTAAAAGTCTATCTAATCTGGTACCGTCTTCATTTTTTTCCTATAATTATATTTCTCATTACTCCAACTCTAAATATCTATATAATCATAAACCTCTCTAAAAATCTTCTATAAAAATAGTCAGAGAGTTCTATTTTTTCTTCTCCTTTTGCAATTTTGAAAAATTCATCTTCCATTGCAAAAGTTATAGCACCGACCTCCTTGCCTGCTTTAATACCTGCCGGTATATCTTCAAAAACCAAACATTCACTTGGCTTAACCTCAAAAAAATATCCATAAGCTTTTAAATAAATATCCGGTGCGGTTTTGAGTTTTTCCACTTCACAACTTGTTATTATATAATCTATATATTTATCAAGTCCAAGAGATTTCACCACTGCATTTACCATAGCTCTACCATTACTCGTAGCTATACCTGTCTTAATATTCTTAGCTTTTAAATCTTTTTAAAAATTCAATAGCTCCCTTTTTAGGTTTTACTTCATGTGTATACTTGTATACACTCATTTCTTCCCAATCTGCTTTTTATTTTTTTCTATGCTATCTTTTTAATCCAAATCTTTCCTTAAAATAAAGAGCGGTATTAGTAAAGGACATACCCTCTATATCCTTATCTATACCTTTTACATAATCTATACCAAATTTAGAAAGATATTCTCTGTCTATACTTGGCCACATCCACATAGAATCTACCAAAGTACCATCTAAATCAAATAAACAAGCTTTTATTTTCATATTTAAAACGCCTTTAAACCGGCTATTTCCTCCTTAGTCAGCTTTCTGTACTCTCCTAAATTTAAATCTATTTTTATCTAAGCTCAAACTCGCAAAAAGAAATTCTTCTCAAATAAACAACTTCACAAGATAGAGCAATAAACATACGCTTTACTTGATGAAATCTCCCCTCACTTATGGTAAGTTTTACTAAGTTCAATTCATCTTCTTTACCTAGAATTTCTAACTTAGCCGGCTTAGTTATACCATCATCAAGCTCTATACCTTTTTCAAACAATTCTATACTGTCTTTAGGTAATACTCCACTTACTTTTGCAAAATACACCTTAGGAACATGATGAGCCGGCGAAAGTAATCTATGATTCAATTTCCCATCATCTGTAATGAGTAATAAACCCTCTGTATCTATATCTAATCTACCTACCGGTACCAAATCTTTTCTAGAATCATTTATATAAGCCATTACTGTCTTATGTTTTTTATCTTCTAAGGCACATATACAGCCTGCAGGCTTATTTAAAACATAGTATTCAAATTCTTTAAGTTCAATATCTATATCATCTACTCTTAGTTCATCTTTCTCTACATCTAACTTGAATTCCGGCTTTATTATTATATTTCCATTTACTTTTACTCTGCCGAAATTAATAAGCTTTTTTTACTTCTGTTCTAGAACCTATACCTAGCTTAACCAAACACTTATCTAATCTTTCCAGAGCCATTAATTCATTCTCCAGCCTTTATAATATTTATTTTTAAGTCGTGTGGTATCTTGTTTTACAAAACCAAGTGGATATTTCTCAACACACAATAATCTATATCCACTACCTGTATCATCAGCATCTATGGTTTCACCTTTTTAAATACCTTATAACTCTATCATCATCTATAGAAAGATTAACAGGATTTTTTTCCAATCTTCATATTTAAGACTCATTGCAAAAAGCTTGTGAAGGTTCAAATCTATTATTATTCATCCTACCAATGAGTAAACCTGTTCTAAGATATCTAAGTTTTTTTATCTAAAATAAGACCTTCCGGAAGATAATATACATATTCATTATTCATATAAAATCTTTTATTATCCCACGATATATTAGTCAATTTTAAAAATTCCAATACAGACTTTGGTAATTTTACAGCTTTAAAAATACTTAGCTTCACTTTCATCTTCCGTACTTTCACCTTTTTTTACCAATTTACAAACAAAATGTCCCTCACCCTCTAACTTATGAGGAAATAGTCTCACAGCTCCATCTACATACTTGGAAGGAGTAAAACCCTCATACATCGGTAAAACACCAATTTCAAAATCTTCATGCCTTTTCAAAAACTCAAGTACAGTATCTTCATCCTCTAATTTTGAATAAGTACAAGTAGAATATATTATATATCCACCTTTCTTCAGCATCCTTGCGGCACTATCTAAGATAGAGGCTTGAATAGGGGCAAAATTTTCAGGCCCTCTTTTTAGATAAGCATTAAATACCGCTATATCTCTTCTAAACATTCCCTCACCGGAACAAGGCGCATCCACCAAAATCTTGTCAAAATATTCTTCATATACACCTGCAAGTTTCTGTGGTTCTTCACAAGTAATAACCGTATTTCTTATTCCTGAAAGCTCTATATTTTTAAGTAAGGCTTTCGCTCTTGAGTTACTTAAATCATTACTTAGAATAAGACCTTCTCCCTCCAACTTACAAGCTATTTGAGTACTTTTTTTCCACCGGAGCGGCACATAAATCAAGTATCTTATCTCCTCTTTTTGCCTCGCAAAGACTTGCAGGACTCATGGCACTAGGCTCTTGCATATAATAAAGACCGGCATAGTAATAAGGGCTTTTTAGACAATCTCAAATCATCATCAAGATAAAAAAACCTGTATCTGCCCATTTTTACTTTCTAAGATTTAGATTCAATAACTTTAATAACTCTTCTTTTTTTATTTTTTTAGAGTATTTACTCTCATTCCTGAGATGCTCGGTTTACTAAGGCTATCTATATAATCTTTATATTCATCTTGTAAAAAGCTCTTTCATAGCTTCTTTATATTCTAAAGGTAATTTATCTTCACTTAACATTTTTTTACTCTTTTCTATGCTAATATATCAAATAAGGCACCAAAAGCTAAGCCTAAGGTACCTTATTTAACAAAATACATCTTAATTATTATCTCCGGAATTTATACTCTTTGAAAGTTCATATCTATTATTGGTAACAGTTTCAAGATTATTTTTTAAAGCATCTAAATATTGATCAAATCTAACACTTGCACCATCTATAGAATGATTAATTATAGTTTCAAGACCTGCCAGTAAATTATCTGTATATGTAACCGCCGAACTAATCATAGTATTTGCTTCATTTGTAGCCTTATCTACTATTTCTGTCGCTCTGGCGTTTGCATCATCGATAAGCTTATTTGCAGAATCATAAGCTTTTTTGCATTATTTCATGTTCATCCAAGAGTTGCTCTGTCATTCTATTGGCATTAGTAATTATAGTATCTGCCTCTACTTTAGCATTCTCCAAAAATAGCATTCCTATTACTTATAACTTTCTGATAAGTAGCAATCTCCTCCGGTACATTATCTCTTAACTCTTGTAAGAGATCTAAAAGAGTATTTCTCTCTACTAATACCTTATCTTTATCTAATAATGCGGATTTACAATCATTTTCTATATAATTTTTCTATTTCGTCTATAATATCAACTATCTTGAAAGCCATTATTTTTTTGCCCCTCTCCTAATTTATTAATAATATCATTTACAAGTCCTTTATCTACAAAAAGGACTTATATTACCACCAAAGCTTGCTATTTCTTTCACTATACTGGAACTCAAATAGGAATATTTCAAATTTGTTGTTAGAAATACTGTATCTATATCCGGTGCTATGACCTTATTTGTCTGAGCTAATTGTAGCTCATATTCAAAGTCTGTTACTGCTCTAAGACCTCTTACTATAGTATTTGCTCCTTTTAAATGAGCAAAATCTATAAGTAAACCTTCAAAAGAACATACTTCAACATTGTCCAGATGTTTAGTTAATCTATCTAGCATTTTAACACGTTCATCAGAGCTAAACAATGGCTTTTTTTGTTTATTATTTAAAACTCCTATAACTAATCTATCAAATATCTTGCTAGCTCTTTTCTATAATATCCAAATGACCATTAGTAACCGGATCAAAACTTCCCGGATATATTGCTGTAGCCACTTATTTCCTCCTTAAAAAAAATATGTTTATTAGTTTTATATTCTTTTATTTTTTTAATATATCAAAGCCCATATCTTCTATCCAATCAATTTTAGTTTCCTCAGACATCTCTATTATTATCTCCGTAGTGTCTGAAATAAAATTCGCATCTCTAAGATATAATAAAACTTCTTTTTCTAAGTTTTTTTATTATATGGCGGATCCATAAAAACAAAAATCGAATTTATTTATCTTTGAATTTGATAATTTCCTTAACGCAAATATAATATCAGATGCAATAAGTGTAGACTTATCTTCAAATTTAGTAGTTTTTCAAATTTTTCTTGTATACAAGCTATTGCTTCTTTATCTTTCTCCACAAAGGTACAGAAACTCGCACCTCTACTAAGTGCCTCAATTCCTATACCGCCACTACCTGCAAACAAGTCCAAAAAAATTACTATCATATAAGTCAAAATTCAAGATATTAAATAATGTTTCTTTTATCTTATCTGTAGTAGGCCTTGTATTATCTCCCTTAGGAGCTACAAGTTGCAATCGTCTCGCACTTCCTGCTATAACTCTCATATATATCCCCCTATGGTCTGGCAGGAACTATTTCTATAGCTTCTGTAGTTGCACCCGGTCCTTTTGTAGGGGCGGTTGGAACACTTGGTCCTTTAGTAGTTTCTGTAGGATTATTTGGCCCTTGAGTAGTAGCTTTTTCTACTTTTTTAGTTTCATTGGTAGTTTCAAGTGCAGTATCTGCCGCTCCGGCTTGTGTAGCTGTTGTTTGTGCTGCTTGATTTATATTAGTACTGCTTGTTTTTCTAGCTGTGCCTTCCATATTATAACATATAACAGGGAAACCGGTATTTATATTTTCAAACAGTATCTTAGCATTTGAAGGAGGCATATTTATACATCCATGACTACCACTAGTTTTATATATATCACCACCAAATTTTGAACGCCATTTTGCATCATGGAAACCTATATTTCTATTAAATGGCATCCAATAACTAACAGGTGCCGCATAATCTTGTCCTTTTAATACAGCATCTTTTTGTTTATAAGTTAAACTAAATATTCCTGGAGGAGTTGTATGATTTTTAGAAACATTTCCTGATACGAAATCACTTTCTAAAACTTTTTTTCCATCTTTATACAGAAATAGCTGTTGTGCACTTAAATTGACTTCAACATAGGAATTTCCAAAGTCATCACCCGTAAGGCTCGCAGCTTTTTTTTCAAACTCCGGTTCTCTTGTTATATTCTCCCCTTTTCTTATGGCTTCTTTTATAGCTTCTTTTTCTTTTGCTTCACTTATTTTCCAACCATAATTACCTGCTGGAACATTTACTATAGCTCCACCGTAACTAGTTTTAAACTTTCTACTTTTTCCTACAGTATTGTAGGCATTAGCAACTTCTTTTACATAAGCATTGATTTTAGTCTCATCTAAGTTTACACTGCCATCTTCGTTATAAACTATCCATTCATTTATAGTATCTCCTGTAAGTACAGGTAACTTAGAATAACTTACACTTGAGTTTACATAGGTATTCATCTTTTCCAGAGTTTTTTTACTAAATCTACATTATCACTAGTGATTTTTGCCTCTTCGTAAAGTCCTTCTTTATCAAAATCATATTCATAAAGTAACTCTGACAAAGCTTCTTTTATACCTGCTTTTGCTCTTTCTATATCTACTTTTTGTTCCTTTAACTTCCGGCTCTATATCATAACCCCTTACCTGATACATAAGAAGATATTTTTTTGCTGATATAGGCTCTACAAAAATTTTTTTCTCATCCAAAGCTTTTTAATTTTGATACTACGTTTTTCAAAAATCTGAATCATTTAACTCTACTAAAGTATCTGCATTAAATTCACTCTTAGAATTTATATGTTTTATCCAAGTATATATATTTTGTTTTTTTAATAAATTTTTCTATTTCAGTTCTGGCATCTATTTTTAAGGCCTACACTCTCACCGCTTATTTCTTCCTCACCATCTCTGGTTTTTTTAAATGTAGACTATATTCTTTAGCTTTACTATTAATAAGTTCTTCAACATTTCTGGCAGTCTTTTTCAGATATATCAATTCCATTTAAAAATGGTATTAGGAAAAAAATCTCTTTTTATATGTACTTGCTTTTATACATATACGAAATTAAAATAAGCCCCAGTATAATTATTACCAGATATAAATATCTTAATCCTTCGCTTTTTCGTTCTTTTCCTTGAACGCCTAGCATCATTTTCTATATTACTCATATTTCTTTCTTTTTTTCTAACATAGCTACCGTCCCTAATTCTTTTAAATTCATACTCAACCATACTAACACATCATGAACAAAAAAAGTTAGTAAATTTTTTTCTTTCAAAATATTAACAATTAATATCAAAAATCCTTATAAATATAACAGCACTTGAAAATAGTTTCAAGATTATAAGATAAGTTTTTTTATAATTTTTTTATACGAAATCTCTTCTATCTTTCTATTTAGGCGAGCTTTTTTTCCCCTAAATTCAAGTCAGTTTCAAATATCTTTTTCTACAGTTTTACCGGCTAACTTTAGAATATTTGCATCTGTATATATATCAGCCAATCCAAAACTAAATTCACCGCTTTGCGCCATCCCAAACAGCTCTCCCGGACCCCTAAGTTTCATATCTTCATTTGCTATATAAAAACCGTCGTTACTATTTCCTATTATATCCAGTCTTTTCTTGGCGTTTTCTTTTTTTCTGATGTTCTTACAAAAATACAATACGATTGAATATTACTCCTTCCTACTCTACCTCTTAGCTGGTGTAAGGAAGCAAGTCCAAAACGTTGTGCATCTTCTATTAGCATAACTGTTGCATTTCTCACATCAATACCAACCTCTATAACTGTAGTAGATACTAATAAATCTATTTTTTTACTAGCAAAGTCTTGCATAATCTCATCTTTTTTACTTTGTGGCATTTTTCCATGGAGATAAGATATATTATATTTATCAGAAAAAAATACTCTCTTAATAGCTTACTATATTCTACAACATTCATAGCTTCTATATTTTTCGCTCTCTTCAACCATAGCACAAATCACGTAAGCTTGATGACCTTTTTTTCCAACTCTTTTATTATATGCTTATAAGCTTTTTTTCTCTATCATCTTTTCCTATAACCACATTTTTTTATAGCAAGCCTACCATCCGGCTTTGTTTCTACTATTGATATATCCATATCTCCATATAAAATAACCGCTAAGGTTCGTGGTATAGGAGTTGCACTCATTACTAAAATATGTGGATATTCACCTTTTTAGAGCTAAACTTTGTCTTTGTCTAACTCCAAATCTATGTTGTTCATCTGTAATTACCAAGGCAAGTTTTTGCATATTTTACTTTATCTGTTATTACCGCATTAGTTCCAACTATTATATCTATATTGCCATTTTCTAATTCTTCATATATCTCTAAATGTTGCTTTTTTTGTCATTGAACCTGTCAGTAAAAGCTATTCTGGGAGCCTCTTTTTAAGTTTGAAAATAATTTTTTTAAATTTTTCAAAATGTTGTTTTTGCCAAAACTTCTGTAGGAACCATAATTACTGATTGATACTTATTTTTTAAAAGCAAGCATACATAGCAAAAAAATACTTATCACAGTCTTTCCACAACCTACATCTCCTTGTATGAGTCTATTCATTATATATCCTGAACTCATATTTTTTTATTATTTCTTTAATAACAGTTTTTTTGAGAATCTGTAAGCTTTAAATGATAGTATTTCCTCTAAACTTTTTATAGTCCTCTATACTAAAAATTAATTTTATATAAGGACTTTAGATTAACAGAATTTTTTTGATAAGTTTTTGTATTGTATATAAAACAGAAAAAAACTCGTCAAATACTATTCTTCTTCTAGCTTCTTCCAATTCTTTAAAACTGTCCGAAAATGTAATTTTTTTCAAAGCTTCTTCATTAGATAAAAACTTGTATTCTTCTAAAACGAATGTAGGTAAATATTCATATATATCATCAGATGAGAGAGTATTTAAAGCAAGTGAAATCGTTTTTTTATCATAGTATTATTGCTAATACCTTTTTGTAAGTGCATAGACCGGCCTTAATTTCCCTATAAGTTTTTTTCATATTCCTCTACAGTATATATAATAGGATGTTCTAAAAACTTTTTTTATTTTTTTATCAACTATATTTCCTACGAAATAATACTCTTTATACAACTTTGTTGTTGTAGCCACAAAAGGAGAATTATACCAAATGACTTCTATATCAGAACTTCTATCTGCCAGTATTGCACTTGTTATTTTTATATTTACTCAGCATACCTATTAAGAAAAAGGCCTTACTATTTTTCCCTCTAATAACAGCCTTTTTCTTCTTCATTTTTCATTCATATAATATGATATAGGATTTTTCTTTTTTTAAATTCCATATATCTATATGGATAATGCAATAATAATTCATCTATATTATGAATATTTAATTTCTCAAAAAAAGCTTGGCAGTTTTTTTTCACCTATACCTTTTTAAATTTGTTAATTTGTTATCTTTCATATTCTTTCTCTCTATTTTTATCTATTGTATAGGTTACTATCTATTTTTGTAAATATACTTTATCCATATCTTTCATATCTAAAAAAAGCTACTATTAGAAGTCAAAAATAAAATTATACTTGATAAAATTCATTATATAAAAAAAGATATATATTCCAATTAAATATTAAGCAGAATATACATCTTTTATTTCCTATTTCATTAAAAAAATATAAAGATATTGTATTTTTATATTATTTTTTTCTTCCTCAAAAATCATTTTTTTCTTATTTGGGTCATTCTATCACGTAAACTTGCAGCTTCTTCAAAATTAAGTTCTGCGGCTGCTTTTTAACATTTGTTTTTTTCAAGCTCTTTTGCAAGTTTTTTTAATTCTGAAAGATTCATAGATTCCGGATCTTTTGCCAAGTCTTATCATCTTGTATAGCTACCTTGGATATAGCTATTAAATCTCTTACTGCTTTCTTAATAGTTGTAGGGCTTATACCATGCTCTTTATTATATGCTTCCTGTATACTTCTACGTCTATATGTCTCATCAATAGCTCTTTTCATAGAATCGGTTATCCTATCAGCATACATTATTACCCCTACCTTCACTATTTCTAGCCGCCCTACCTATAGTCTGTACTAGAGAGGTTTCACTACGTAAGAAACCTTCCTTATCTGCATCTAAAATAGCTACCAAACTAATCTCAGGTATATCAAGTCCCTCTCTAAGTAAATTTATACCAACTAAAACATCAAAAATATCAAGTCGCATATCCCTTATTATTTTTGCACGTTCCAGAGTATCTATATCTGAGTGGAGATATTTAACTCTTATACCAATTTCTTTCATATAATCAGTTAAATCTTCAGCCATTTTCTTGGTGAGAGTTGTTATCAGAACCTTATTCTTCTTTTCTATTTCTTTATTTACTTCTGAAACCAAATCATCTATTTGACCTTCTATTTTTCTCACTTCAACAGTCGGATCAAGTAAACCTGTCGGCCTTATAATTTGTTCAGCTCTAAGTAACTCATGCTCATCTTCATATACATTAGGAGTAGCAGAAACAAACAACATTTGGTCAATTTTACTCTCAAATTCAGAAAAATTTAAGGGCCTATTATCAAGTGCTGAAGGTAATCTAAATCCATAATCTACCAAGGTACTTTTTCTCGAACGGTCTCCTGCATACATACCTCTTACTTGTGGTATAGTTATATGAGATTCATCAACTATAATAAGAAAAATCATCTTTGAAATAATCTATTAAAGTATAGGGAGCTTCTCCGGTGCCGCTCCGGTTAAGTATCTGGAATAATTTTCTATACCTGAACAAAAGCCCGTTTCTTTCATCATCTCAACATCAAAATGAGTTCTCTCATCTATTCTCTGTGCCTCAATCAATTTCTCTTCTGACTTAAAATAAGTAACTCTCTCATCACATTCTTTTTAATATATTGTTTGCCGCTTCTAAAATCTTTTTCGGGTGCAACAACGTAGTGAGAAGTCGGAAAAAAACAACCATGTGACTAAGCTCTGATATAATTCCGGAAGTCAAGGTATCTATCTCACTTATTTTTTCAATTTCATCTCCAAAAAATTCTACTCTATATGCTTCTTTTGAAGAATTTACAGGAAAAATTTCAAGTATATCTCCTCTTACCCTAAAAGTTCCACGCTTAAAGTCTAAGTCATTTCTAATATATTGCATATCTATAAGCTTATGAATTATATCATCTCTATCTCTTTCCATACCCGGTCTTAAAGATACTGTCATATCTTGATAATCTATAGGGCTACCTAGACCATATATACAAGATACTGAGGCCACAATTATTACATCTTTTCTCTCAGTCAATGCTGCTGTAGCACTATGCCTTAATTTATCTATTTCATCATTAATAGCACTATCTTTTTCTATATACGTATCCGTACTTGGAACATAAGCTTCCGGTTGATAATAATCATAATATGAAACAAAATATTCTACCGCATTATTAGGAAAAAAACTCTTTAAATTCACTATACAACTGTGCCGCTAAAGTCTTATTATGTGCCATTATAAGTGTAGGTTTTTCCCAATTCTTTAATTATATTTGCCATAGTAAAAGTTTTACCTGAACCTGTTGCTCCAAGCAAGGTTTGAAATTGATTACCTTTCCTAAAGCCTTCAACAAGTTTAGCTATTGCTTCCGGTTGATCTCCTGTAGGAGCAAATTCTGAGACCAAATCAAACTTTACTTCTATATTATTTTCCAACATCAAAGTCTCCTATCTAAGAGAAAATTCACTCATTAACAAAAATATCATCTATTAAAAATTTTTATCAACTCTCCCTTTAGCCAACTTATTGCTATACTTTTCTATCTCTTCTATGATAGGAATAGCTATCTTAATATATTCTTTAGTATGGCCTAAGGCGTATCTATTATTCTCAAATATAAATTCTTCTTCTAGAAGTGCTTCGTCTTCTTTTCCTAATCTATATTTCCTAAATTTATCAGACATCTTTTTATTTAGAATAGCCAGTTCCTTAGCTCTGGCTGATTTCTCTTTTGAGTCAATTGACTTGACATTTTTAGCCGCTTTTGTACCCTCTCTTATTGAATATGGGAATATATGCATTTCAAAAAAATCCTATTTCTTCCACAAAAATCTCTGCTATCAAGAAAGTCTTTCTCAGTTTCACCTGGAAAACCAACTATTACATCAGTAGTTATAGCCGGACTGGCATAATATTCTCTTATTAATTTAACTCCATTTCTAAACTCTTCACTATTATATTGTCTGTTCATAGCTTTTTAAGGTTCTATCACTACCACTCTGTAGAGATAAATGGAAATGTGGGCAAAATTGTCTTACTTCTTTTTAAGCCTTCCAAAAAAACTCTTTAGTTATTATTCTAGGCTCTAATGAACCTATCCTTATTCTCTCTATTCCTACTACTTTTTGAAAGCTCTTTTATTATTTTTTTAGTAACGAATTAACTTCCTCTTCTTTTATATCAATTCCATAAGAAGATAAATGTATACCTGTAAGAACTATTTCCCTAAATCCATTCTTGGTTAAATTTTTTTGCTTCTTCAAGTATATCTTCGGCTTTTCCTACTTCTTACCCCTACCTCTCGTATACGGTATAATACAATATGAACAAAATTGATTACAGCCATCCTGTATTTTTTTATAAAGGCTCGAGTATGCTTTTTTTAGTTTCACTAACTACTAATTCCTCATATTCATTAGTTTTTATTAATATCTATTATATATGTGTCTTTTTTTCCTCAATACCGTTATCTTTAAAATATTCATCTATGATAGATACTATATCTTTTTTTCATATTATTTCCGACAATAATATCTATTTTATTATCTTCTTTAAGTTTATCTGCCGCTGATTGAACATAACAACCTGCCGCAACTATTATTGCATCAGGATTTTTCACTTTTTGCTTTTATGCAAAATCTGTCTGGATTTCTTATCTGCTACATTAGTTACTGAACAAGTATTTATTATGTAGATGTCTGATTTTTTTCATTAAAATCAACTATTTTATAGCCTGCTTTTTGCATAAGTTCCTGCATGGCTTCGGTTTCATATATATTGACTTTACAGCCTAAAGTATGAAAGGCAACGCTTCTCATATTTTATTTCCTTTTCTATTTTTTTATTCTTGACTTATTACTATTTTTCTTTTGTACCATATAAGAGTATATATACATTTTTTTAAGGAGGATAAACAATGAAAACAGTTAAAATTTCCCTTAACTCTATTGACAAGGTGAAGTCATTCGTTAACGAATTATCAAAAATTTGATGTTGATTTTTGATTTAGTATCCGGTAGATATGTTATCGATGCAAAATCAATTATGGGTATCTTTAGTTTAGATTTATCTAAATCTATAGACCTAAATATTCATGCTGATAGCGATGCTGACAAAATTGTAGCAGCTTTTAGCACCTTATATAGTAGAATAATTTATAAAAGTAAGTCCCCTAAACCTTATATAATTTGGATAGGGACTTATTTTTAATTTTTATTATTTTACTAATATTCTTTCTTTTGTTTCTATAGCTATCCTTACTAATTCATCTATTTTTTTCATTTAATCTTTCTTCTGATTTTTTTATTCTTTCTAATTCCGGCTTTGTTACAGGATGCTTTGCGACGAATATAGTACAGCAATCCTCATAAGGTTGTATAGAAGTCTCATAAGTACCGATTTTTTTCAGATATTTCGACAATATCCTGTTTATCAAAAACCTATAAGCGGTCTAAATACAGGTAAGGTACAAACTTCATTTGTACAATATAAAGATTGTATAGTTTGACTTGCAACTTGTCCTATGCTTTCTCCTGTTATAAGTGCAAGATCTTCATTTTTTTCTTTTGCTATCTCTTCTGCTATTTTCATCATATAACGGCGCATAATAATAGTTAATTCATCATGTGGACAATTTTCATATATATATAATTGTATATCTGTAAAATTAATTATATTCAAGTTTATAGGTCCTGCATATCCTGCCACTATACCCGGCTAGATCTACTACTTTTTTGCTTTGCTCTTTCAGAAGTATATGGTGGTGCGTGGAAATATACAGCTTCTATCTTAACCCCTCTTTTAGCTATCATATATCCTGCTACCGGACTATCTATTCCACCTGATAGAAGAAGCATAGCCTTACCATTTGTACCTATAGGCATACCTCCCGGTCCTGCTATTGAGATAGAGTATATATTGATATAAGTTCTAATTTCTACTTTTAAAAGCACATCAGGTTTTCTTACATTAACTGAAATACCGTCCTTTTCATATTCATTTAAAATAACTTCTCCAAGTCTGGCATTTATAGTTTCAGAACTACCGGGAAAGTTCTTATCGGCTCTCCTTGTATCTACTTTTAAATGTGAAGTTCTTATCTTCATATGCCATTTTTTTATATTCTATTATAGAACTTTCCAGACTATCCATAGTCTTTTCTTCTATTCTTACCATCGGACAAATCGCCACTATTCCAAAAACTTTAGTGAGTGCCGCTATGGTATCATCATAATCATAAGAACCTTCTACATCAACATAAATGCGTCCCAGTTCTTTTGAGACGCTAAACTTTCCATCTACCTTTGCTAAAGCTAATCTTATTTGCTTCATAAGAGCATCTTCAAAGAAATATCTATTTTTTTCCTTTTTACTCCTATTTCGCCATACTTAATCAAAAAAATGATTTATATTCCATATTATCTCCATTATTTTTCTTACAAACTTTCTAAGTGTAGGAACTATGCTAAGAAGTATATCTATTAAATATTTGGCTTCATCCATAGTGCTAAACTCAGATAATGAAATTCTTATAGTAGAGTCCAAATACTCATTTTCCAATCCTATACCCTTTAAAGTACCTGATATACCCGGATGGTTGGACGAACAAGCAGAACCACTTGAAACATAAATACCCTTTTTCTTCCAAGGCATGTAATAAAACTTCCGCTCTAATATCTTTTAAAACTTGCGCTGACTATCTGAACGGCACTTTCATAGCCTAACTTAGAATTTAATTTAGTTCCTTCTATTTTTTTAGAATTTCTTTACTAATGTAATCTTTTTATATTCTTAATTTTTTTCAAGTTTCTCATCGAAATCTTTAAAATCATATTTTATAGTCTCTCCAAGAGCCGCTATTCCATTGACATTTATAGTACCGGCTCTCATACCTGCTTGTTGCCCACCACCTAATATTATAGGAGAACATTTAATTTTTTTATTTATATATAAAAAGCCTACTCCCTTAGGTGCATGTAGCTTATGCCCACTGACGCTCAATAAATCTATACCTTGCTTTTTTTAGGTTCTATTTTAAATTTAGTATAAGCTTGAATAGCATCAACATGGTAAATTATATCTTCATTTATACTTTTTGATAAGTTTAGATATTTCTTCTACAGGTTCTATTGCCCCTATCTCATTATTTACATACATAGTAGAAACTAAGATGGTATCTTTTCTTATTGCATTTTTCAAATCATCTAAACTAATTTTCCCATCTTTATTAACAGGTAGGACTGTAAGCTCAAAACCATTCTCTTCTAAAAAAAGTAAAGGTTTATGAACCGCCGGATGTTCTATGCCGGTTGTAATAATATGTTTACCTCTCTTTTTATTAGCTAAAGCTGTTCCAATAAGAGCCATATTATTAGATTCTGTTCCACCTGAAGTAAAAAAACTATCTCTTTTTCTTCTACTTTTAAAGTCTTAGCTATAATCTTCGCACTCTCTTTTATATAATTTTCAGCCTGCATACCACCTTTATGTTTTTGCTGATGGATTTGCATAGTCATCTTCCATAACTTTTACTAAAATATCTATGGCTTCTTTTCTAACTCTAGTTGAAGCTGAATTATCAAAATAAATTATATTATTCTCCATTTATTTCCTCCAGATGAAACATTATAAGAGAAAGTATACAAAAAAACCTGCACTTTCAGTTCTAAGTATCCTATTTCCTAAAGCTTATAATATCTATATTACTATTCTTTTGCAAGCTCTATCTCTTTATCTTCAAAGCCACCTTCCGGACCTATAAAAATAGCTATTTTTTGATTAGTAGCTATACTCTCAATAAGATCCTTTGTATGTTTTATTCCTCTATCATTTTCATATGCAAGCAGCTTGATATCGTAATCTTTAACTATAGCTAAGGCATCTGTATATTTTATAGGCCTATCTATTAAAGGAATTTTGTTGCGTTTTGCTTGTTTGGCAGCCGATTTAGCTATTTCTTTCCAACGTTCTATCTTTGAATTTGATTTTTTCTCATCTAACTTTACTACACATCTGGAAGTAATAATAGGGACTACTCTACCGGCACCTAATTCTACTGCTTTTTTTGTATTATAAGTTCCATCTTATCAAACTTTGGTAACGCTTGATACAATACTATTTCTGCTGTAAGTTCTGCTTTTGATACCTCTTTAGATTTGATACTGCAAATTATTTCTTCTTTTGAAATGTCATAAATTTCACAGATATAATCATAGTAAGAGCCGTCACTTATTAAAAAGCTCTTCTCCTATCTTCATTCTTAAAACATCCCTTATATGTTTTACTTCATTCCCTCTTATAAATATCTTATCTTCTAAAAATATCTTCTATATTTGCAAAAAGATGATGCATAAAACTCCTAACTAGATTCTACGTGCCGTAATATTACACCATTCACCCAATCTATTTATTTCCAATATTTCAAAAATCTTTATTTGCTTCTAAAAGCCAGCCTAACATCTTCTTCCTTGGTATCTATTATACCTGAAGTTATAAATATACCACCTTTTTTTATATGTTCAGCAATATTTTTCTTGCAAAAAGTATAATAATAGGTGCAAGTATATTAGCTACACAAATATCATATTTTTTTCATAGCCTACAGCTTCTTTTTACTTTTTATATCATCTATTATATTACCACAATTTAATTCAAAAAAACTTCTTTTGAAATTTGATTATTTCTAATATTATCATATATAGCTTCAAATGCATTTTCATCAAGTTCCGTTCCGTATACATAATCAGCACCTAATTTTAAGCCTGCTATACCTAGAATACCACTACCTGTTCCTACATCTAAAAATTTTTAATATCAGTATTATCTTTTTTTAGCTTTTTTTAATATATTTCTCCAATTGTATAATACATAACTTTGTAGTTTCATGAGCTCCTGTACCAAAGGCTGTTCCTGGATCTATCTGAATTAGAGTTTCATATTTGGTATCTTTAGGAATCTCCTCCCAAGTTGGTTTTATAAGTATATCTCCTACCATAAAAGGTTTAAAAAACTCTTTCCAATTATTTATCCAATCTTTATCTTCTGTAAGCTCTCTACTAAGTTTTTCTTTTCACCCTAAATCTACAAAAATCTGAAATTTCATCTAAAAGCAAGTTCTACTTTAGCAAGCATAGTTTCTACTTCTGTATTAGGTTCTAAATAAAAACTTACCTTTGCCTTACCTTCATCTTTTGGCAACTCAGGTAAAATATCTATAAACATTCCTTTTGTTTCACTCTCAGTAAGAGGAATATTATCTTCTATTTCTATACCCCAAATTCCTATCTCATCAAAAGCCGCACTTATTAAATCTACAGCTTCCGTAGTTGTATCTAATGTAAACTTTATCCATTGCATAAGCTACTTCTCCTTTTTACCCAATATATTATGCTATCACAATAGAAGGTCATAGTCAAATTATTAAAAAAATAATTTACAAATAAGTCTATTTTTATAACAAAAGGTGCAAATAATCTAAGTATTGAATCTACTATGTTTCTTACCGGAGAAAGATTGTTATATTTTTTTCACTAATGTGTGTAGATACCTTAAATGTTTCTTCAAAGTCTTTTTTCATATCAAATACAGCCTTGCATTTAGTAAACATAACCGCATTTTCAAAATGTAGATATAAGCTTCTATAATCAAGATTTATTGTTCCACAAATAGCTAATCTGTTATCTACCAACATCTGTTTAGCATGGCAAAACCCCGGAGTATACTCATAAATTTTCACTCCCGCTTTTACTAATACCCCATAGAAAGAACGTGTAATACCATATATAATTTTCTTATCCGGTATACCCGGCGTGATTAGTCTTACATCTACTCCTCTCTTTGCAGCTCTGACTATAGCTGACTTCAACTCATCTGTAATTATGAGATAAGGTGTCATAATATATAAATAATCCTTAGCTATATTTATCAGACTTATGTAAACATTTTTCAGCTAACTCTTCATCATCTAAAGGAGAATCTCCATAAGCCAGAGCATATATCCTTTCCTTAGCTTCATACTTATTTACATTAAAATACTTATCATCATTAATTTCTTCAAATTTTGATTTTTCTATTTGCGTTCCATGTTTCTAAAAAAAGTAACGCTTAATTCTTTAACAACATCTCCTCTTAGCATAAGTCCGGTATCTTTCCATCTTCCATAAGGATTAACTATATTAAAATATTCATCAGCTATATTATAGCCGCCCGTAAAAAGCCACCTCTCCATCTATTACAGTTATCTTTCTATGATCTCTATTATTAAAAAAATAGATTTAACATAGGCGTAACAGGATTAAATACTCTACAATCTATGCCTAAATCTTTCATTTCTTTTTATAAATTGGGTATTACTTATAAAACCCACACTACCTATATCATCATAAAAATACTCTTACTTCTACACCTTTTTCTATTTTTTTCTTTAAGTATAACTTTTATCTTAGCAAATATACTTGCATCTTCTATAGCAAAATAAGACATAAAAAAATAAATTTCTTTGCTTCTTTCATACACTTCATCTGCATATTTATAGCTTCCAGAGCATCAGAGAAGTACTCTATATCAGTAGTTTCCATATAAAGGATAATTAGAATATCTGCTTATATAATCACTAATATTATAAATATCCTTTTCTTCTTTCTTTAGCTCGGCTTCTATTATTCTATCTCTTGGTAAATAGACACTACATTTATCAAGAGATAGCTGCATACGTTTTTTTCATATTTTTTTAGTTGTCCCTGAATATTTTACCATTATATAAAAATACTAAACCCATAGGTGGAAAAAAACTAGTATCAATATTATCCATGGTAATTTTTATGTTTGCAACTCTATCAGAATTATATATAACTATTACTACAACTATACTAAGTATTTTTAACAAGTCCTGATATCCACTTATAGTTATCATTTAAAGTGATAAACAAATACATTATCCAAAAAAATCTGTACTAATATAGCAAGAACAACAAAAAAACTAATCTTGCACTACTATTTTTTTGTATCTCCTCTTTTCTCCACAGTTTTTTGATGTATAGCTCACAGTATTCTCCTTTTTATAAATTCTTGGTATAGACTTAGTATAGCATAAGCTATAAATAATTATAAGTTTGACCTCAATAATATATTGTTGTTATTATAGATTTTATTAAAATAACCGACTTCAAATGATATTTTTAATATAATTAACATCACTTAAAGTCGGTTATTTAAAATGATTTACAATTTTACTTTATTAAAGCTCCATTTTTTTATCAAAAGAATAAACCTTTTCATTTATATTCTTAGTAGTATTAAGCAGTATATATCCACCTTCTACAGCATAATACCATTTTCCATCTACTAAAATCCATTCATTTTCAGCCAAGTAGCCATCCTTCTTTGCATAAAACCATGAATTTCCTGCAAATATCCATGCGTTTTCAGCCATAATACCTTTTTCATCTAAATAAAACCACTTATTATTATATTTCAACCAAGAGGTTTTTAAACTATCTACCCCTTCTTGATAAGTCCATAATCCCTCCTTTAGTCTTATCCAAGCATTAAGATCTGAAGTCTTTGATTTTATTTCCTTGCCGACAATAATACTCTTAGTAATATTTTTTTATAATCAATATTACTTGCCAATTTTGCACTTATCCTAGAAGAAACACCACTTGAAGAACTAGAAGCACCACTTGAAGAATTTGTATTACCTGTATTTATAATTATCTCATCATTATTATTTTTTTCTTATTGGTATTTTTCTAATACTTCTTCTATTTTGCTAACTTCTGATTTAGTAGCTAAATTTTTCTTCCTTATTTGACTTTTTCTTTCTCTACTTCATTTTCTTTAGAAGTTTCTTCTACTTTTTCATTATTTTTTTAGGAGACTCATCTTCTTTTACTTTTTTTCTATCTTATCTTCATTTTGTTTATCTTCATCAACTACTTTCTTTAATGTTAAAGTAAAGATAAGACTCTCATGATCTAAAGTATTCTCATTCAAAGTAAAAAGTATTATTTTCTACAACTTCCAATTTAAAATCATATTTATCTAAATTTTTTTACACTCACTTCATAAGTACCATAAGCCAATTCCTGTTTATAATCTATTACACTAGCATAAGTCTTTTCAATTATTTCACCTGTATTTATATTTTTTTGAATACAAAAAAATAATAGGTTTACTTCCATAATCTTTATACTCATTACTTCCTGAAGGTTGTAACCAAGCCTTACCATATTTTTACTTCTTTTTTTCTCCTCTTTAGGCTCATCTTTCTTATCTTCCTTATTATCTTTAACCACTCCAAATATCACTGATACATACTTTAATACGAAATCATATTTCACATCAATAATATTATCTTCTGAATTTGTTATTTTAAGTTTATATCCCTTGGCACCTTCCAAACTTACTTTTATATTTTTCCCTCCCGGTAGTTCAACAAGATAGTCTTTAGTAGAAGAATAAGACTTCTTATATACTTTTTGAACTATCTTTTATACTTGTAAATACAAAAGTTACAGGTTTAGTAGAATAATCCGGATATTCATCTATATATGCTTTTTGTAAGTATACTTTTCTGCTTAGTTTCTTTTGGAAACCGTATTATCTTTAGGATTTTTCTTCTTTTTTTCAGGTAGTGGTTTTTTTCAGTATTAGGTTTTTCCTCTTTATTTTTTTATCAGTTTTTTAAGCTTAAAGGTAAATGACTTGCTTCCTCTTTCTTCTACATCAAACTCCGCCGGTGCATCTTTATAGAAATCTTCCCCTAGTAACTCATAACCTTCTATAGGTGTTTCTAACTCTACTCTATAAGAACCATGTGGAAGAGTTGTTTCCATATTTAAAGGATCATATTTTTCTTATATACACTTTATTTGTGGTCTTATCTATGAATTTGAAATATATAGGATTTTTCTATAGAAATATCCTTATACTCATTTGACCAAGATTTATACATAAGAACAGTAGCATCATTTTTCAGGTTCAGGTTCTTCTCCCAGCTTATTATATGAAATTTTTGTTGCTATACCACCCAAAAACTCACCAAAGCCTCCTGTTATATTTATACTACTTGGCTCTGCTTTTAGCTTCAAAACCGTCTGCTACATCTTCTATCTTTTATATCATATTCGCCAACAGGTATATCATCTATATCATAATTACCTTTAACATAGCTCTTTTTTTAAATATATATTCTTTCTTGGTTTTCTTATTAACAGCTTTTAATATTTATATTTCCATTATACTTAGCATGTGTTCTAACTCTAGATATTATACTAACTTTCTTTACTTTTCTAACTTTAATATCTACTATTTTTCACCTTACTATCATTTGTAAGTCTAAAGTTATATGTACTATCTCCATAAATCTCATACTCTTCATTATCCAGGCTTATTCCTAAGCTATAATCTGTATCCAAATCCAAATTCAACTTATCTTCTACTATATCTTCACCTTTTTTTAAGAGTAGTAAGTAGCTTAGGTAATTCCCCTCACCAATTAACTCAGGCCCTAATTATAACTTGTCCCCTACCATCTCTTATAGAATCAAGTAATTTATAATCATATCTATTATTAGCCCAGTCTTCTATATAAACATTAATTTTTATTCTCTTCTACACCCTCAGGTAATTTACATACATAAGAATTATCTGTCTTTGTAGAATCTAAAATAATGTCTGTATTATTTTCAGCTTTATATTTTTAAACCCTATACGTCTAATTCCGGAACCGTTTTTCTAATACATCTGTTATAGTAAAAGTCCTTGTATCTCTATTATAGGTACTTGCATTTATCTCAGGTTTTACTCTATCTACTTTTTATATCAAATTCCATAGTTTGAGGAAGTGCATTTTTCTACAACCGGTTTTTACACTAACTTTAAATGTATAATCCCCATCTTCTACCATATTAATATCTTTAGGTTTATTTCTAGTTGCTGAACTGGTAGCATCAAATATACTTAAAGGAGAAATAATACCGGTTTTTCTTGCATCTTCACCATGCCAAGACCAATCAGCGCCTGATAATGACTTATTATTTTTTTATTGCCTGCAAAATAATTTTTTTAAGACCTATTCTATCTTGTTTGCTTGTATACAAACTTTCAGTTTCACCCTTTTTATATATACTTATTTGCATATCTTTGAAAGAACGCAAGAAAGTTCCTGTAAATCTTACAAAATCATTTCTTCCATCTCCATTAGGCGAAATAGCTAAATGTTCTTTTGTGTAGAATTCACTAGGATTTAAACCTATATTAGAACCAAGTACCTGCGCTTTTGTATCCACCATAGTATATAGATGTGTGAAATTGTATCCATCACCACCGTAAGCATGTTGCTTGTATTGACCTTCCATAGTCTTTTTCTTTTTCTTCTTCTGTTAAATACATAGGTGTTTTACCTTCTTTTAATAAATCATAGATAGGCTTCTCTATAACAGGTAAATTTGCAAAATCTCCTACAAAACCACTAAAAGGTACACTAAGAGTAGGTTCATTATCTGCACTGAGTACAATAAATCCATCTATATAAATACCATTTTCAGGCTTAACAAAATTTAATTCACTAAGATTTATACTCTTATTTAGTTCCTTTTTCTTCATTAGCATTAAGATTTATATTTTTCCCCTTCTATTTTTCTTTTAAGAACTTAGGGTCTTAATGTAAAATGTCCATCTATAACTTCATCTGTATTTATAAATATCTCCTGCTTGTAACTTATCTGTGTATTGCTTATATTTTTTTAACTTTATAGTTTAAGTCTATACTATCACTAATATTACCTAAGTTAATACTACCTACCTTAGTTCCTTTTTTATTTACAGCATAAACTAAAGCCTTTGTTTTTAAGGCATTATCTATATTTACTAAACCTGCACCTTGTTTTCTAGGTGAAATAAAGGCATCCTTTTCTGTATCTTTTTTTGCTATAGCCGTATTCATAACTATAGTTTTTTTACTAAAGCTTGATTTTTCATCCTTATCTGTTACATTAATTTTTGAACTAAGTCTGTTTTTTTCAATACTGCTAAGACAGCTGAAATTTGTGGTGCTGCCATAGAAGTTCCTGATTGACTATCATATTTAGTATGTCCAACAGATGAGTATATATTTCCACCCGGTGCAGTAATATCAGGTTTCAAATCACCCTCTGCACTAAGTCCCCAAGCACTAAAATCAGACATCATATCTTTTATAGGACTCTCAATAATATCCACATTCTCTGATAATTTAATCTTCTTGTCTAAATGTGCTTTTAAATACTCTCCATCAGCCTTTTGATATACTTGTAGCAGCTATTCTTACATCTCCTATATCCATTCCGGTTATTAAACCTGAATTTTCATTATTTGCTACAACCAGCATACTTGCATATCCATCACTGGCATTTTTAGCTTTCTCTTCAAAGGTAATATTATTTCCTCTATCTACTAAAACAACTTTTATTTCTTATATTTTTTTCCCTGAAAAATTCCGCTTTTTGAACCATATCCGCAGTAAACTATATTAGTAAAATTAGCTCCTACCCCATTATAAGAACTTATTCTATCCGGATTTAAAGGATTAGTTATATATATTTTTTTCTTACTTTCTTCCGGATTTTCTATATCAAAAATATTTTACTGTAGACTTTGTATTTTTCATAAGATGCAACACTAAAACTATCCGGAAAAAAATAGCCGGAGTAGCTACTACACCATAATCCGGATTTTTCTACCTTTGGTAAACCGGATAAAAATCCAAAATTACCATCATTTCCATTTGCAATAACGACATAAATACCTGCTTTTTTAGCATCATCTAAAGCTTTTACAAAAGTAGCGTCCTCCATAAGAGAGATACCTGCACCACCACCAAGACTCATATTTATAGTATCTGCTCCCAGTTTTATAGCATCTCTAATAGCCCTGGCATAATCAGCTGATTTTGCTCCCTTATTTTTATCATTTCCAAATACTCTCATGATAGCAAGTTGTGCATTTGGAGCTACTCCTCTGGCATATTTACTTGTATCAGGAGGATTACCTGCTACTATACCCGCAACATGCGTTCCGTGATCATTATTATAATTTTTAATACTATATGAACTATTATTTGCATAATCATAAGCATATACTACTTTGTCATTTTTCCAGGCTCCGGGTAAAGCTTCTTTTGCTATTAGAGCTTGCATACTCTCTCTAGTATACTTTTTTTCTACTCCTTCATCCAATCTGAAGGCTTCATGATCAAAATCTGCGCCTGCATCAATAATAGCGATTAAAGTTCCACGACCATCATTTTCACTATCTTTTTTTGCACCTATAAGCTCATTACTGGATTCATCAAATGTATTAAAAACAGGATTTGCATATATAGTAGTTTGTGTGAATCCTGTTACAGCTATACCCAGTCCTAAAGCTAAGATATATACTATTTTCTTATTCAATTTTTCATTCCCCCTAAATAAAACAATGATATAGTTAGTATGTCCTAACTGTATCATTATAAAAGCAGATTTATCAATTAGTAAATACTTTTTTTAAAAGCTTTTTAAAAATTTTAGTCTTTACTAACTTCTTCAAATTTTTTTGTTTCATAGTAGGATTCTTCCAAGTCAATTTTTTTATACTTATTTCTTCTACCTTATTATTAGCTATTCTTAATTGATTATCTGAACCCTAATAACTCTTCCTTAACTTTTTATTAAATGTTCTATTGTTTTTGTCTATCTCATCTATAGCCTTATCAAATTTTTTTATGTGCTTTTTTTCATAATTGCTGGAGAAATTATCTTTAAAAATCATTTAACTTCTTTTCAAAAATTAGATACATCTATATTTTTGGTTTCTTACTATTTCAAGCTCTTGTTTTATAAATTAGAGAATTCATAGCCGCATTTCTAAGTAAGGTTATTATAGGTATAAAACATTGTGGTCTTACTACATACATTTTTTTCATACTTATATGAAACATCTACTATACCGGCATTAAAAAAATTCGCTATCTTTTTCAAGCATAGAAACCAAAAATAGCATATTCGCAATGTTTCTCTCTTCTATCTTTATCAAGTTCTTTGTAAAAAAATCTTCATTTTTTTATGCTTAGTGGCTGTGGTTTCCATTTCATTTTTTTCATCTCAAACATTATAGAAACTATCTCTACGCCGTTTTTCGTCATATTCCCTATAAATATAATCTCCTTTACTACCACTTTTAGCATTATTATCCTTTTTCAAAATAAGCATTTTTTTAAAGGCTGTGGCCCCTAAGCTGATTGAATTGTATTTCGCAATGTTGTTCTAGACTTTCTCCTATCATCTTAGTAGACATACTGGTTTTCAAATCTTTATAATAAGCTATCAGTTCATCTTTTTGCTTTTAAAAAGATTTGTCGTATTATCTTTTTTTCTATAGTTAATCTGTTTTCCAATTCTCTTTTTTTCATTTTCAACCTTTTGTACTGCTTCTATTATAGCTATTTTTTTGTTTATCTTCATTACTTCTAAGCTCAAATTTTAGACTTTCATACTCTTGTTTAGATTTATCAAGCTCTTCTTTCAGATTTTTCAAGCTTTTTTTATCTGAATCTTGTTTAGCTTCCATTATGGCAATTTTCTTCTTATCTTCACTATTATCCAGTTCGACTTTTAATTTATCCATACTTTTTTAAAGTTTCATCCAGTTTCTTTTTTTAAAACTTCAATTTCACTTTCATGATTTTTCTTTTATCTTCAGGATAATTTCATTCTCTTTAGCTTCCAATTCTATTTTATGCTTTTTCTTTTTAAATGATTTTTCCAGTTCTGAGATACGTAAGTCTACATCTTTTGTAAATTCTGTATCTCTAATTTGTTGTATAATAGAATTTAATTCTGCATTATCTACTGTAAATGCTTGACCGCAATGTGGACATCTTAGTTCTGACATACCTACTCCTTTGATCTTATGTTAAATGTCTAGGTGGCTCATTATCTATATATTTAGATAACTTATCCTTTTCCCTCGCTTTTATTCTTTTCGGCAAATTCTTCAACTTTATTACATAACCACATATTAGCTGTAGTATTCTGAGAATAATCCGCCTCAGCAAACATATTTATTCTACTTTCTTTTTCTCATTTGCTCTACTTGTTTCATAGCTTCTTTTTTTCCCTTAGGATATATTGCAAAAGTAGCTCCACCATTTTTATTAACTACAGAAAATGCCGGAATATCACTAGGCCCATCTGCAACATATATCATATTTTCAAAATGTACTCTTCTATATTCTTCAGGTATTTTATTATTTACTGTCATCTTTTTTATTTTTGAGGAACACCTTTATTGATTTCAAATAAAGCTCTTGTTTTTACTCGTATTATCTATAGTATACCCTATTTGACTTATAACTTTTCCTATACCTTCAATATCTTCTTCTATAAGTTCACACCCCCATATTTCTTCTACATAATTCATAATTTCAGAACCACGAATAATTTCAGCCATTCCTGTACTTACTATATAATGCTCAACTTTAATATCATACTCTTTATATATTTTATTACTTTCTATAAGTTCTGTTGTTGTCTTGAATATTTCCGGTACTCGGGATAGAATTTTTAATTTTTTTACCAAATTCTCTGAGTTTTTTTCATTATTTAGACCTTTAAATTTTTCCTTCTTTTGTATATTTAATAAAATGATTTAAATAAATAGTATCAGGGTTAACCCTCACTTTTTTGTTCTTCCTTATACTTTTTTTAGGAAGTTCATTCACTTCTTTCCAGAACTGTTTTTGAATCTACTTTTATATTCTTCAAATATAGGATCTTGCATATAACCATCAACTAAAGTTCTATCAAAAATCCCATACTATAGCAATTATATTAGCCATTTCCACTCCTAAATTCTATTTTTTTCTTATTAATTTTTTTGTATACTATAATACTAATATTATAATTCAAATCTTTATTTTTTTGTCTATTGTATAATATTAAAAGACCGGATAAAAAATACCGACCTCCTAATCATTAGATTTTTGGTCTAACTTTTTGGAGGTCGGTAGATAAACTTATTTTTATTTTTATCTATATATTTACCATCTAATATATCTTTTAAATATACACCATATTGGTTTTTTCTTTAAAAATTTCATAAGTTTCTAAAACTTGTTCTCTATTTATCCAACCGTTTAGATAGGCTATTTCTTCTAAGCAAGCTATCTTTCTATGTTGATGTGTTTCAACAGTATGAACAAAATTTGTAGCTTCAACAAGAGATTCATGTGTTCCTGTATCCAACCATGTAAAACCTTGTCCTAATAATTTAACTTCCAACTCACCATTTTCAAGATAAATTCTATTTAGGTCGGTTATTTCTAACTCACCTCTTTTTAGATGGTTTAAGATTTTTTTAGCATATTCTACTACTTTATTATCATAGAAATAAAGTCCTGTAACACAATAATTTGATTTTGGATTTTCAGGCTTTTCTTCTATTGAAATAGCTTTTCCATGCTCATCAAATTCTACTATACCAAATCTTTCCGGATCATCTACATAATAGCCAAATACAGTCGCTCCACTTTCTTTACTTGCTGCAGCTTCTAATCTCTCTTTTAAACCATTTCCATGGAAAATATTATCTCCAAGTACCATGGCAACATTATCATCTCCTATGAAATCTGCACCTATTATAAAAGCTTGTGCAAGTCCATCAGGACTTGCTTGTACAGCATAGCTTAGATTAATACCAAATTGTTTTTCCATCTCCCAATAAATCTTTTAAATCTTGGTGTATCAAGAGGGGTTGATATTATGAGTATGTCTCTTATTCCTGCATCCATTAAAAACAGAAATAGGATAATATATCATAGGTTTATCATATATTGGCAAAAGTTGTTTTGAAGTAACTTTTGTAAGTGGATATAATCTGGTTCCACTTCCCCCTGCTAAAATAATTCCTTTCATACTAACTCTCCTTTTTTTCCCTTCATATAATCTTACTCATCTTCTACTTCATAAGCATAAAGTATAGTTCTAGCATCATTAAATTCATAAGAACAAGTTATAAAAGACCACAGCTTATCTATATTATCGTTAGGTATTTTGCCTATATGAATTTTTTTCAGTCATTCTATCTATATAGGCTTTTAAATTCTTCGTCTGTTTCAAACTCTACTTGTCTTTTTATCAACACTTGCATCTGTATATAAAGCAGCCATAGTTTTTTTAGATGATATTCTTTATCCTGTGTATATATGTATATATCTCTATTTTTGTTCAAAAAAAGTCTTTATTCTTAAACTTTATAATATTTTTGAAACATAGACTTATTTTTTTCATATTATGTCCGTAGAAAAATATTATGCTTTGAACTAAAAATCAGGTTTATCATCCATATCAAGAAATATAGAACCTGCTACCGTATTATTTCCATCTATATCATGATGCAAATAATATTCATTATCTCCATTCCATAGTATGGGATAATCAATGTTTGTATTCGGTATCTTTATCCACGCTATAATATCTTTATTCTTTTTCCATAAAGTTTCAAAAATCTATAGGACTCACATACTTCTTTTCTATCTCTTTAGTTTCTTCTATAGTACTTTCTTTCTCTGTACTGCTTTCAATAATACTTTCGGTATCTATTGTTTTTTTATTTTTAGATTTAATCGACTTATTTACTATTATAATACTTATTGTAGTTAATATAATAAGTATTATAATACTAAAGCAGCAAATATAATTTATTTTTTTCATATAAAATATTCCTATATAGGATAGCTTAAGCGGCTATCATCTATTTTTATATAACACTTCTTCCAGATATTTATTTGCTAAATACTTAGCCATAGGTAGATTCATATCATAAAAAAATTTCCACAATCTTTAGCACTGGCACCCGGAATATCACCTTCAAAAATCTCTAGCAAATTCAAAACTTTCTTTAACTAAGTTTACTATTTCTTTTTGATTCATAATCACCTGCTAAAAGTAAATAAAATCCTGTCCTGCACCCCATAGGTCCAAAATATATTGTTTTATCTGCATAAGTTTTATGATTTCTTAAAAAAGTAGCTATTAAATGTTCCAAGGTATGCATTTCTGCTGTATTCATAACAGGTTCAAAATTAGGTTTTGTCATACGCAAATCAAAAGTTGTTATACATTCTTTTCCTATATAATCTTTTCTTGACACATAAATACCCGGTAATAGCTTAATATGATCTATAGTAAAACTTGCTATTTTTTCCATTCTCTTCTCCTATAAAGTATATTTTTCAGTATGTTTTTTTATAAGTTCCATATCTTCAAAATAATTTATTCTCATTGCATTTTTTTACTTCACTAAGAGTTTAGCAGCCATTTCTCTTGCCACTTCACTACCTTTTTTTAAGTATATTGTACACTTCCGGTATATCTTTTTCAAATTCTGCTCTTCTTTTTCTTAAAGGCTCAAGTTCTTCCTGTATAATCTCATTTAAAAATCTTTTAACTTTAACATCACCAAGACCACCCCTTGTATAATGTTCTTTTAATTCATTAAGATTTGCATATTCAGGTAGGTATCTTTCAAAATGCTCCGGTTTTGAAAAAGCATCTAAATAAATGAATGCTGTATTCCCTTCCAAATGACCGGGATCTGAAACTTTTATATGTAAAGGATCTGTATACATCTTCATTATTTGCTCTTTTACTACTTCCGGTTTATCTGCAAGATAAATGCAATTTCCTAATGATTTACTCATTTTAGCTTTACCATCTATACCCGGTAGTCTAAGACAGGCCTTATTGTTTGGTATTAAAGCTTCCGGCTCTACTAATACCTCAGTATATGTATTATTAAATTTTCTAACTATTTCTCTACATTGTTCTATCATAGGTAATTGATCTTCACCTACCGGAACAGTTGTAGCCTTAAATGCTGTAATATCTGCAGCTTGTGATATAGGATATGTTAAAAATCCAACCGGTATACTAGCTTCAAAATTACGTAGCTTAATTTCTGTTTTTACTGTAGGATTCCTTTCAAGTCTGGCTAAAGTAACTAAGTCCATATAGTAAAATGTAAGTTCACAAAGTTCAGGTATCATAGACTGTATAAAAAAATAGTAGACTTTGTAGGATCTATTCCTGCACTTAAATAATCTAATGCAACTTCTATTATATTTTTCTCTTATTTTTATCCGGATTTTTCTATATTATCTGTAAGTGCCTGTGCATCTGCTATCATAATCATAGTCTTATCATAAAGACCTGAATTTTGCAATTCTACTCTTCTTCTTAAAGATCCGACATAATGACCAACATGCAGCCTGCCTGTAGGTCTATCACCTGTAAGTATAATTTTACTCATTATTATCCCTCTGCCTAAGATATAGGCTTTGCCTTTCTTAAATATCTATGCTTTCTTTCCGAATAAACTGGCTACTGACTTATATATATCTTTAGCTGTATCGGCATTATTCATAGTATATAGATGTATTCCCGATACATCATTTGTTAATAAATCTACTATTTGATCTATTGCATAAGCTATACCCGCATCTCTAAGAGCCTCTTTTGAATGTTCGTACTTATCAAGTATAGCCATAAATTTTCTTGGTAATTTTGCTTTAGTTGTTTCTATGAGTCTAAGTGCTTGTGCTCTGTTTATTATAGGCATAATACCGGCAACTATAGGTTTATCTATGCCGGCAAGTTCACAATTTTCTTTAAATGTATAAAAAAATTTCATTATCAAAAAAACAATTGAGTTATAAGTTCTCCACAGCCCAAATCTACTTTCTTTTTTTAGATATTTTTATATCTTCTACTTTATTTTTTTGAATCAGGATGTTTTTTTCCGGATAACAAGCACCAAATATAGGAATGTTCTTATCCATATCTCTAATATAAGTTATCAAATCAGAAGCATACGAAAAAAATCTCCCACAGGCTCTTTATCAGGGAATATATCTCCTCTAAGAGCAAGTAGTCCATCTATATTTATCTCTTAATTCATTTAATATGGAACTTACATGTTCTTTTTGACATATACATAGCCGGCAAGTGAGCTATACAAGGTAAAGCTAATTCCTTTTTTTATATTCACTCACTTTAACTGTAAGTTCTTTTATATTATCAGGATTATTACTGCAGGTTACAGATATGTAATCCGGTTTCAAACCTTTCATTTGCGATAATGCTTCATATAATTTTTTGTGTACTGGCTGAAGTATTCGGTGGGAATACCTCAAAAGAAAATGTTTGCTTTTATATTCATAGAAATCCTCTCATATTTCAATTTAATAGTTAATACTAATCTTATCTATTTTACATTCATTTTTCAATTTTTGGTCAATCTCTCTATCAAGCTCAAACCAAAAATTCCACACCATTTTCTAGATTTCTAACACCACAAGAATTATTATGAGCTTCTACTATAGCTTTTTACTATAGAAAGACCTATACCGCTACCACCATAAGATCTGGAATGTGCCTTATCTACTTTTATAAAACTTCTCCCAAATACTGGTTAAATCTTCATCAGGTATACATTTTTCCCTCATTAAATACACTAATTCTTAATTTTTTTATCTTTTTTTCTATTAATTTAATTTCTATTTTTTTCCATTTTCTTTAACATGATGTATGGCATTACTTATATAATTAGTTAAAACTTCCTCCACCTTGAATTCATCGCCTTTTACTAATATTTTTTTAGCTTCAAATTTAATATTTGCATTTTTTTATCTGTAAGTAAAATACCTGTAGTTTCTATTACTCCTGCTATTAATTCACTCATATCGAAGCTGCTTATATCTAATTTTTTTGATTTCCCGACTCAAGTGCTGACAAAGTAAGAAGCTGTTTTTACTATAATATTCATCTTATTTGCTTCATCTATTATTACTTCTGTATAATATTTTTCTACTTTCTTCATCTTCACAAAGTCCTTCATTCAATCCCTCAGCATAACCTTGTATAAGTGATATAGGTGTTTTTTTAATTCATGGCTCACATTAGCGATAAAAATCTTTACGCATATTGTCAATTTCTTCTTTTTTTCTTTATATCTTCTTGTAATTTTTTTCATTTGCAAGCTTTTAGTTCATCAAAGGCTTTTTTCAAACTATCAGACATAAGATTCATATTACAACCAAGTATACCTATTTCATCCTTACTTGTTCCTGTATACTTAGCTTCAAAATCAAAATTTCCCATTTGTTCTGAAAGTTTAGCTAAAGTTTTTTTATAGGTCTTGTAATCATAAGACTTACATAAAAAAACAAGATATTAATGCCAATAAAAACAGCTAAACTGACTATATAAAACATAAAACCATTTGAAAGAGCAATACTTTCTTTTTAAACTTTCTATAGAACTGGACATAATTATCATTGTCTGATTATCACTTGCATAGCCTATACAATCAATAAAGGAAGTATTTACGCTATCAACATGATGCTGTATTATCTTACAATTATAATTATTATATAATATTCTATATAATTTTTTTGACTCTTATCAAATAAGATATCTTGTATTCTTTTTACCAGATAATCTCCATCTCTTTCATTAGAAATGATGGCCTTTTGATGTTACTGAATCAATAAGAACTATAGTTATATTATATTTATAAGAATATTCAGCTATTAAATCTTCTATTTCATTATCTTCTTTATTTACTATAAGTTCATCTACTTTTTTTATAAGCTTTTTTTAATTCATTTACCTTTCTTTGTCTATAATATAACTCTAGGGCAAAAATTATTTAAGATGGCTAACATAATACTTATAAAAGCTATTATAGCAAGCAAAAAGTAGCATTAGTTTTTCTTCTTATTGAAAGTTTCATTATTCCACCTCAAATTTATAGCCCATTCCCCATATGGTTTTTTTATTAGTTCTCCTTTTTCACCCATCTTGGCTCTAAGCTTTTTAACATGAGTATCTATAGTCCTTGCATCTCCAAAGTAATCATAATTCCATACATTATTTAAGATTTTTTTCTCTAGATAAAGCAATACCTTTATTTTTCCAAGAAATATGTAAGTAATTCAAATTCCTTGTAACTTAATTCTATATCCTTATCATCAATACTTACCGTATGTGCTGATTTATCAATAAGTATACCACCTGCACTTAATTTTTTCTCTTCTGTCCCTATACTTCTTCTAAGTATAGCTTCCACCCTTGCAACTAAGATTTTAGGACTAAAAGGCTTTGTTATATACTCATCAACTCCCAATTTAAAGCCCATTAATTCATCTCTTTCTTCTGCTCTTGCTGTAAGCATAATAACAGGAACTTCAGAATATTCTCTAATTCCTTTCAAGGTATCAAAACCATCTAGCTTAGGCATCATAACATCCAACAAAACTAATTTAATATCCTTATCTGACATAAATATCTCTATAGCTTCTTCTCCATCAGCAGCTTCTATAACTTTATACCCTTTTATAGACAAAAAATCTTTTACTAATTTTCTCATTCTTTCTTCATCATCAACTACTAATATCTTAATATCTTCCATAAATTTATCTCCTAAAAATATAAAAAAACTCAATACTCTTCATCAAAATAAATCTTAACAAAAAAATACTGAGTTTTTTTCTATACTTTCACAATTATTTCATTTTTATATTACTCTTCTATCTTTACAGTATCTATATAAAGTTCATCAAGTTGTGCCTTATCTACCGTATCAGGAGCGTTAATCATAAGATCAGAAGCATCCTTTACCTTAGGAAAGGCTATTACATCTCTTATAGAATCCGCACCTACCATAAGCATAACCACTCTGTCAAATCCATAAGCAAGACCTGCATGAGGTGGAACGCCATACTTAAAGGCTTCCAGTAAGTAACCGAACCTTTCATTTGCAACTTCTTTAGATAGACCTAGCACATCAAACATCTTAGCTTGTACATCTGATTGATGTATACGAACTGAACCACCACCTATTTCTGTACCATTTAAAACTATATCATAAGCTTTTGCACGAACTCTTCCCGGATCAGAATCTATATACTCAAAATCTTCGTCCATAGGGCTTGTAAACGGATGGTGAACAGCATAGTATCTTCCATCTTCTTCAGAATACTCAAAAAGTGGGAACTCTGTAACCCAAAGGAATTTAAAGTCATCTTTCTTAAGCAAACCTAAACTTTCAGCAATATGTACTCTTAAAGCACCTAAAACTGCCCAAACTGTTTTTATTTTTTTATCTGCTGCAAATAGAAGTAAATCTCCGGCTTTCCTTCCATCTTATCTACTAATTCTTTTTATTTCTTCTTCTTTTAAGAACTTTGTAAATGAAGATTTTATACTACCATCCTCTTCAATAGCAAGATAAGCAAGTCCCTTTGCACCATAATCTTTTGCAAATGAAACTAAGGCATCTATCTTCTTTCTTGGCATACTTGCCTGTCCGCTTACATTTATACCTCTTACGCTACCACCATTTTTTATAGCATCATAGAACACTGAAAATTCCGTATTTTTTACTACTTCACTAACATTTTTTAGTTCCATTCCAAAACGTAAGTCAGGTTTATCACTGCCATATCTGTCCATAGCTTCCCTGCCATGTCATTCTTGGTATAGGTAAGTTTATTTCAACATTTAAAATATCTTTAAATAGACGGCTTATAAGTTTCTCATTTATTTCTATTACATCATCAACATCCACGAAACTAAGCTCCATATCAATTTGAGTAAACTCCGGCTGCCTATCTGCACGCAAATCCTCATCTCTATAACAACGTGCTAATTGAAAATATCTATCATAACCCGAACACATAAGTAGTTGTTTAAATAACTGAGGAGATTGTGGTAAAGCGTAGAATTTACCCGGATGCACACGACTAGGTACTAAATAATCTCTTGCACCTTCCGGTGAGCTTTTTATAAGCGTAGGTGTTTCTATTTCTAAAAAACCATTTTCAGCTAAAAATGCTCTGGTTAAAGTTGCTACTCTTGATCTAAGCATAATGTTTCTTTGTATATCAGGTCTTCTAAGATCCAAATATCTATATTTTAATCTTAAATCTTCTTTTGTTTTGCTATCTTCTTCTATAGGAAATGGAGGAGTTGCCGCTTCTGATAAAATTCTCATTTCTTTAGCTATAACTTCTAAATGTCCTGTTTCAAGATTTTCATTAGTTGCACCGGCTCTTTTCTCTAACTTACCAACTACCGCTATGCAAAAATTCAGCTCTAAGTTTTTTTCAGCCTTTGCAAATATTTCACTTCCACACTGTGCTTCTTCAAATATTATTTGTAATAAACCTGATCTATCTCTTAAATCAACAAAAAAATAAGACCACCTTTATTTCTGGCTTTTTTTGCACCCAACCCATTACGCTTACTTCACTACCAAGATCAGCATTTATTACCTCATTACATCTGTGGCTTCTTTTTAAGCCTCTCATTGACTCTGCCATATATTCTCCTTCGCACTACTTTTAATTCTTCTTTATAAAATTCAACAAAATCCGTATAACCCATGTCTAGAAGCTGTTGTTTTTGGAATTTTTTATTTTTATTCATCTTAGCAACTATTACTATATTTCCGTTCTTTCTTTCTTGCATAGCTTCAGAAAAAACTTCACTTAATTTAGTTGTATCTATACCTTTTTCAAACAAGTATGCCTTTTTTTATAGCCTTTGTTTCAGGCTTAAAGTTCCTATCCATAAGAATAGTAATAATTCTCTCAAAACCTATTGAAAAAGCCACAAGCAGGAGTATTATTGCCTGTAAACTTTCCTATCATTTTTATCATATCTTCCGCCACCTGCAACAGAACCCGAAAATCCTTCCATAGAAACTTCAAAAATAGTACCTGTATAATAACCCATACCTCGTACTAAGGTAGCATCAAAAACAAGCTCAAAATCAGCCTCTGTACTAGCCTTTACTGTGGTCATAATTTCATATAAATTATCTATCTTTTTCTTCTTCTATAAACCCTTTTAAAATTTCTTTTAAAGATAAAACTGTATTTTCATCATTTCCCAGACTCTCGAATAAAGAAACGTACCTATCTACACCTTCCTTTTTTTAAATCCTGCTTCCAATAGCTCAGACTTAACACCTTCCAAACCTATCTTATCCATCTTATCGAGTATTATAAACACTTTATCTGTTTCTTCCTCCGGAAAAGAGGCATAAGCTGCCATGGCTTTTTAATATTTGTCTATCATTAATTCTTACACTAAATTTATTATCAGGACAGATACGAGATAAAGCAAGCGTTGTCGCACTTATAAGTTCTATTTCTGCAAGATTGCTTTCCTCACCTAAAATATCTATATCACATTGTGTAAATTGTCTAAATCTACCTTTTTGCGGCCTATCGGCTCTAAATACATTTCCTATTTGTAAAGCCTTAAATGGAGCTATCAAATTAGCTTGATTATTTGAAAAAAATATCTTGCAAGAGGTAGTGTTAAATCATATCTAAGTCCACCATCAACTACATCTTCATCTTTTGTAGCATTCGCTACATCTAACTTTTTCACCTCTTTTTTTAATATCTTGAAAATCAATTTTTTTCATTATCTCCACCTTGTTTGGAAAGAAGATTTTTCTATATGCTCCATAACAGGTGTATCTATAGCCATAAATCCAAAAAGATCTATATGTAGTTTTTTTATTATATCCATTAAATAATCTCTAAGTACCATTTCCTCAGGTAATATATCTTTCATACCTGTAACAGGTTTTTTTAATAAGTGCCATACTATCTCCCTTGATTATAAGTTTCTATTATTTTTTATTTTTTTATCTATTATTTCATTTATTCGCTCAATATAAAGCTTTAGGATCTTTCACATTTTCCAATCTTTCTACTCTATTTTTCCTTAGGATAAACAAGTTTGGTAGAAGTTCCTGCACCACAAGCTATAATAGTTTGCTTTTCCTCCATAATCAGAATATTATATATACATTCTGTTCCGACTTTTTGCATATCCGACATTTTTCAAAATTACCTATCATATTCTTTTTGTCTATACATATAATATGGTTCTAAGCCCATAGACTTACATGAAACAGCTGTCAAATCTATCATTTCTGAATTATTTTTTTAATTTTCATACCATAATACTCTTCTTTATTTGTATTTAGCTTTGCAGCTCTTTTTATAGCTAAAGTATGAACAGTTATAGATTCAGGACTAAGTTTTTTTAACTCTTCCATAGTGTAGGCTACATCTTTTTAATTCTTCCTCCGCAAACCCTAATATTATATCTGTATTTATATTTTTTTAAAAACCCAACTCTCTTGCCATATAAAAAAAGAAGATATAAATTCTTCTACAGTTTGTCTTCTTCCTATAAGCTTTTAAAGTCTTATCACTCATGGTTTGAGGATTTATAGAAATTCTATCTATCTTATGTTTCTTTAATACTTCAAGTTTTTTTCTCTTGTAATACTATCAGGCCTACCCGCTTCCACACTAAATTCTAGTAAATTAGATAAATCAAAACTTTCTTCTATAGCCAAAAGTATTGTATCCAATTCCTTGTCAGAAAGAGAACTTGGAGTTCCACCGCCCATATATATGGTTTGTAACTTTTTATCTTCTGTAAGTATTGCTACTTCTTTTAATTCTCTGATTAGACAGTCTATATAGTTAGCTGTTTTATTTTTTTCCAAGCTCCTATAGGATAAGAAGTAAATGAACAATAAGCACAAGTTGTTGGACAAAAATGGTATACCCTATATATAAACTGAAACCATTTTCATAGTCTATTTTGGAAAGTATATTCTTCTCCTTTATAGCAACTCCAAGGCAAAGATCAAGTTTTTTTCATCACTAATAAGATAAGTTTTTTTCATATTATCTTTGATTTTTTTCTATACTTTTGCCCTTTTTTTCTAACATTTCCATAATAATTTTACTTGGTCTTATACCTGTCAAAAGTACCCCACGGTAAACTTTTTTTGTTTCTTCCTTTAAAAAAACTTGTATACACTTTTTCTTTATTTCACTTTTTCAAGAAAGCTCTAGAATTATTTTTTTAGGTATTTCTAAATCAAAAAAATATTTTCCACCATAAATAGTAAATTTATAAACTTCCTCTTTTTTTATCGCCAAGATCTTCTACAGCCCAAATCACATACTTATAATCTAAGCCTTGTGCTGGAATTTTCATACTGCTAATTTCTCTTAAATTCAAATTTTGAGGAAACTCATGTTCATATTTCTCTTCAGGGAAAAATGCCATAAAAAGTTCTCTAATATCTTGTTCAAAAGGAACATTATCAAACTTCAATAATATCATTAATAAGTATCCTATCTCTTAATCTGCCAGTATAGAATTAAAATGTTTTTCATATCCCATTGTACTGGCCCCATTATGTCCGGGATAAAGAATTATATCATCTTTTTAAAATAAACAATTTTTTTCTTTTATTGATTTTTTTATAGTTTCAAAATCTCCACTATACATATCACATCTACCATAAGTACTTCTAAACAAAGTATCTCCGTAAACATAATATCTTCACTTTCTAAGTAATAGCAAACAGAGCCATGAGTATGTCCCGGTGTTTCTATAACTTTAAACTTATAACCAAGAAAAATTTAATTCATCTCCATCTTTAACCAAAATATCTGCTTTAGTTTTTTTATATCTTTTTTTGAATAAATACTGGGCACAATTGTTATAAGAATCTGATATAACGTCAACATCTTTTTCACCCATATATGCCTTAATATCATATTTATCTCTAAGTTCATCTAAAGCCAAAATATGATCTACATGTGCATGCGTAATTAATATAGCTACAGGTTTCAATTTCTCTTCTTCTATAAAAGCTGATATTTTATCTGCCTTCGCCGCAGGATCTATTACTATACACTCTTTAGTATCCTGGTTATAAACTATGTATACATTAGTTGCTACCCAACCAAGTTCCATAGACTTAATTAATAATTTACTCATCTTTTTCCCTCCTAGCCCGTAGTTCTTTCTATATCTATTACATTATCTATTTGTCTAAGTTTTGATATTAGATTATTTAATTCTTCTGTTCCTTTAATATCAAAACTCATACTTATAGTTGCAAGTCCTTGCTTATTTACTCTTGAATTCATAGAAGTAATATCTATGCCTTTTTTTCTGTAAATACTTTTGAAATATCAACAAAAAAATTCCAATTCTATTATTTGAATATATTTTAATTTCTGCCTGATACTTAGAATTTCCCGACTCTGCTTCACTCATTTCCCACTGTGCCGGAACAAGACGTACTCTATCCTCTTCAGGCATATTTACAACATTTACACAATCTGTTCTATGTAAGCTTATTCCTCTACCTCTAGTTACAAAACCTACAATCTCATCACCCGGAACAGGAGAACAACATCTGGAAAATCTAACTGCAAGATCATGCATACCCTTTACTATAATTCCATTTCCTTCTCTCTTGTTCTGACTTTGAGCCATATTACTTGCAATACTATCTAAGATATTTTCATCTGTTATTTCTTTTCTTGCTATTCTTTCCTTTTCAGCAAGCATCCTATTAACTACTTGCCCCTCTTTTAAAGCCCCATGCCCCAAACTGGCTAAAACACTATCCCAATCTCTATAAGCATAACGCTTCATTACCTTTTCTTGAAATTCAGGTTTATTTATATCTACCCAAATAATACCTTTTGCCTTGCAATATTTTTCTATTAGCTCTTTTCCACGCTCAATATTATCTTCTTTTAGCTCATTTTTAAACCATTGATTTATTTTATTTCGTGCCTGAGTAGATTTAACCATAGAAAGCCAATCTCTGCTAGGACCACGAGAGTTTTGTGAGGTGATAATTTCTACTCTATCTCCATTTTTAAGTTCATAGTCTATATTTACAAGTCGTCCATTAACTCTGGCTCCTACCATCTTATTTCCAACTGCCGAGTGTATAGCATAAGCAAAATCTACAGGATTAGAACCTTTTGGTAAATTCTTAACATCTCCGCTAGGAGTAAAACAATATACACTATCTGAAAACAAGTCCAAATCGCTTTTTACAACATTAAGAAATTCTTTATTATCTGACATATCTTTTTGCCAATCCAGAATTTCTCTTAACCAATTCATCTTTGCCGCTTCTGCGCCTTCTGCTACAGTGCCTGAACCGGATTCTTTATACTTCCAATGTGCCGCAATACCGAACTCTGCCGTTTTATGCATTTCAAATGTTCTTATTTGGATTTCAAAAGGTTGACCGTTATGTGCGATTAGTGTTGTATGTAAAGATTGATACATATTAGGCTTTGGCATAGCTATATAATCTTTAAAACGTCCGGGTATAGGTTTATACATCTCATGTATAACTCCTAAAGTAGCATAACAATCTTTTACAGAACTTACTATGATACGTATTGCGAACATATCATATATCTGCTCCAAAGTCTTACCTTGATTAACCATCTTCTTGTAAATAGAAAAGAAATGCTTAACTCTTCCACTTATTTCAGCTTGTATACCTGCTTCTTCTATATGCTCTCCTACATCTTTCATAATAGAGGCAACAAAAAGCTTCTCTTTCCTCTTTTTTTAGCTCTATTTTTTTCTTGCAAGGTCATTATAAACTTCAGGCTCTAAATATTTCAAAGATAAATCGTCAAGTTCTACTTTCAGCTTAGAAATACCAAGTCTTTGAGCTATAGGAGCATATATCTCCATAGTTTCTTTAGCTTTTTCTTTTTGTTTTTCAGGTTTCATATATTGCAATGTACGCATATTATGAAGTCTATCAGCAAGTTTTATAAGTATAACTCTTATATCTTTTGCCATAGCAAGAAACATTTTTCTAAGATTTTCAGCCTGCATCTCTATCTTATCATTAGTCCAAGATATTTGGGTAAGCTTAGTAACACCGTCTACAAGTTCTGCTACATCTTTTCCAAACATTTTTTGTAAATCTTCATAAGTATACTCTGTATCTTCTATGACATCATGCATAAGTCCTGCCGCTATAGTTTCTTTTATCAAGTTCAAGACTGGCAAGTATTATAGCAACACAAATAGGGTGAATTATATAAGGTTCACCCTGATTTGCGTTTTTTTGCTCCTTATGAGCTTCATAACTTAATTTATATGCTTTTTCTATCATGCTGATATCATCCGAAGGATGATATTCTCTGATTGTTCTAATTAATTCTTCGTATAATGCCTCCGGTGAGGTGAAATCTTGAGGCTTTTTCAAGTCCAGATTCCATGTGCATTGAAATATTGTTCATCTTTTTCTTCCATAATATCACCCTCAAAGAAATAGTTTAATACTCATTATACGAAGTTTTTTTATCTTAAATGCAAGTTCTATAAAAGCTATATCATCTATTTTTTTCAAGCTCCTCTTTAGTAAACTTAGGACTATTTATAGCTTTAATATTTTTCTATAATTTGTTCAGGCTTAGAAGCACCTATAAGTACACTGCTTACTTCTTCTTTTTCAAGAACCCATGAAAGTGCCATACTAGCCAAACTCTCACCTCTAGAACTTGCAAGTTCATTTAATTTTTCTAATACTTGTAAGACGCTTTTCATCTAAATTACTCTCTTTTAGAAATCTACCATCTGTCATTATTCTACTATCTTTTGGTATTCCATTTAAGTATCTGTCGCTTAATTGTCCCTGTGCCAAGGGACTAAATACTATAAGCCCTTTTTTTACTTTTTTTAGTTGCGTTTTTTTAAACCATTATTTTTCTATAGTTCTGTCAAAAAAATAGAATATCTATTTTTGATTTATTATAAAAGGACATTTTTAAATCATCTAATATTTTACTTGCTTTTTTTCTAAAGTTTCTCCATCATAATTTGACAAACCTACATAAAGTGCTTTTTCCGGAGTTTACCGCACTTGATAAAGCTCCCATTGTTTCTTCAAGCGGTGTATCTTTTATCCATTCTATGATGATAAAAAAATATCTACATAATCGAGACCTAGTCTTTTTCAAACTTTGATCTAAACTTGCAAGCAAATACTTTCTGCTCCCAAAATCGCCATAAGGTCCCGCCCACATAGTATAGCCTGCTTTCGTACTTATGATAAGCTCATCTCTATAAGTATGTAAATCTTCTTTTAAAATTCTACCGAAGTTTTTTCTCAGCACTCCCTGCTTCCGGACCATAATTATTTGCTAAATCAAAATGAGTTATACCATTATCAAAAGCTGTAAAACATAGCTCTTTCATATTTTTGATAGTCTGCCCCTATCTCCAAAATTATGCCATAATCCAAGTGAAACTTCGGGTAAAAAGTAAGCCACTAGCACCACTGCGTCTATATTTCATAGTTTCATATCTATTGTCAGCTGCTTTTATACATAAATCTCCTTTATTTTTCTCCTTTTTTTCCTATTTTTTTAATAAATACATAAGATAGCCTAAGAACAAGAAAATAACCAATATTAGTAAACAATAATAAATAACCTTAGTAAGCCCCAAATTATATATATTTAAAAAAAGAAATATGGAAAAGGACTTTCCTCATTATCAGGTATAGGTATATTAAATACTAAAGCTCTTATCAGTGAATATACTAAATATGTTAAAGGAATTATAGTCCATATAAATGGTTCAAATTTCCTATACAAAGCCTTTTTATCAAAAAAATATACCAATCTGATATAGCTAATATAGGTGCTATAAAATGAAGAGCAAAAATTTTTTTAATTGTCCAAATTTCTTCAGGCTTTTTGTCTAGGTAAGAGCAACAAGGTAAAAAGTAAAAAAATGTCATAAGTATTGTCGCACTGACACCTGCTTTTTATTCTTGTATAAGTTCTGTTATCTAAAACTTTCTCATCCCCCCTGTAAAGGATATAGGCATTGTATGCAAAAAATCCTAAAACTATTAGATTTGATAAAACTGTATAGTAAGTAAACATATACCATTTATTCGGATATATTTGAAAAATATAAACCTACCAACTCAACTAAAATGATTATGATACTGCTAATTAATCTTACTCTTTTTTCCTTCATCACTTTCTCCATTAAATACATCTGGCAAGAGAACCCATTGGATCCCATGGTTTTAAGACTATAGGCTTTTTATTAAACGCTTCTAATTGTTCTTCTGATAGATGTTTTTTATGTATTACTATTTGATATGTATAATGATCCATCCATTCATCTGTCATAACAAGATAGCCCTTTTCTCCACTATCTTCTCCCCATGAGTTTTTCTATTTTTCCAACGATTTGATTTTTCCATTTTCATCTAAATTTACACCACTAAGTAACATTGCATGTGTCATTAAACTTTCATTGTAATCTAAGCTATCCTCTTTACTTTGAATAAAACTCATATCGAAACTATTCTCATATTCAAAAGTATTCATAGCTAAAACACCTGTTTTTTTCTATCTAAGAATTGTCCTACATCACAACCAAAACCAAATAGTTTCCTTTATCTTTTTAATTGTTTTATAGCTAATTCTTTTGAAATCTTCCATATTGAGATTTAGATATTTTTACTTCTCTACCATCTATAACATTTCCAAGATAATCAACAGTAAAACTACACATATATGGTTTATCTTTTGTAGGTGCATTAATTATACTGATATACTCTCCCTAAATCTATACCTACATATTTCTTATAAAAAGATAGTGGTGTTAAAGCTAAATCTCTGTGAAAAATTATCATCTGCATCATAATATTCAAAATCAAATTCTTTTACAGGTGTTCCTAACATAACACTTAAAAAAACGCATATACTTCTTTCAGTTGCTTATTTTTTTAAGTTCTATTAACTCTTCTTCTTTTTCCATTTTTTTAAAAGCATCTCTGAGCTCTTTTTGCAAATATTCTTAATTTTTTTATTTAAAAGCTCGTTTAACATCTTTGAATTTTGCATATTGAAAGTATCAGGCATAGCTTTCTTAGGAACTATACCATATTTTTTTGAATAATAGATACTATCATATCCCATTGTCCACCATCTTGTTGTGGGGTAACTAATAAAAAAATCTTACCAATCTATCATCTATATCTTTATTTGCTGTATCTATTATAGCTTGTAAAAAGTAATTTGATTTTTTTCCAACTTATCATAGAAGAATAGATAACCTTGAGATAACTCAAAAATTTTTTTAATATTTAAACTTTTTTTCTATTTTTATGTCTTAGGAAATTTTTGTGAAGCAAAAAATCCAACATCTACCACTTTTGTCTTTTGATTTGTTACTTCTTCTGTTTTTTTATATTCTCTGAAAATACAAATGGAGTATTATTAATTACCTCTTGATTAGCTGTGGCATCACAAACTCCCATTTTTTTGTAACTGCATTTTTGTAATACACGATACTTTTTTTAGCATCGTAAACATCCTCATAAAACTTAATATCTATATCTTTTTCTCATTTTTAAACCCCTTTCATTAATTAATTACCTTATAAGTATATACTTATGTAATAGCTAAATCAACTTTTATTAATATTTTTAATATTTTTTTGTGTATACTAAAAAAATTATGTACTATACTTTTTACTATCTTGAACTAAGTACATATAAAAATCTTAACACTATTTTTTTATTTTATCTATGTTATAATACAATTCATTTTTAATTAATATAGGAGAAAACCAATGTTTAAAACTCTTTTAAAACCTTTAGTGCTGGTTATTGCCACCTCTTTTAAGTTATAGTTTCGTCAGTTTTGCAGATACAGGTTTATGGAAATATGAAAAATAATTCTTGGAAGTATTATGATAATACAAATAAAAACCCATATCTCATGGCTTAATTTAGGTAATGATTGGTATTATTTTTGATACTAATTCAAATATTCATTTATCTTGGTTAAACTTAAATAATTCTTGGTATTTTTTTAATCCTATATCAGGAAAAGAACAAGGTAAAATGTTAAAAATCTTGGCAATGGATAGATGGATATTGTTACTTTTTGATACAAAAAGTGGAAAAAAATGTATTCTAACACCAAAACGCCTGATGGTTTTTTGTAAATTCAGAAGGTAAATGGATAAATGAAAATGGACTTGCCATATTTAAACCCTAACTTAGGTATATCCGGCAAAAACATTCTAAATAACGCTAAAAAAATACTAAAGAAGTAAAAAAATACTAATTTTACAATTTCTAAATCTAAAGGTGGTGGTGGCGGTTCCGACTTTGGTGGTAACAGAACTATTTCCGAAAAACTTGACCAAGGTAAGCCTACTCATAATGAGTACGATAAAACACCCTACATTTACTAATGCTAAGTCCGAAAAAAACTATTGATAAAACTATATTAAATAATAATAAGGCTGATACCGACACAATAAACGAAGTTAATGTAGATAAGCCCAACTTAGATGAGATAAAAGATAAAAGCAATTTGAATGAACCTATATCAGATACTAAGGCTGATAATGAATCCGTATAAACAAACCTATATTAAATGATAATACTGACTTAAATAAGTTTAATTCTCATGACAATAATAAAAAGTGAAGTTACTACAAATAAACCTAATTTAGACAATGCCGACGAAAAAAATACACCTAAAAATATTCCAAGTGATAGTATTGAAAACTCACCTACATCCAATATAAAAAGATGAACTAAATTCAAAAAGATAATAACAATATAAGTACTTATATAGATGAAAATGGAGAAGAACAGACTATTATATGGGTTAAAGGTATTATTCCACCCTAAGATGGGAGATAGCGGAGATTTTACCAAGGATATTACTAATGTTTCAGGACAACATTATGAATTTTTATAAAACTGCTTTTTATTCCAAACAAAGCTTGGTATGATACAAATAAAGCAAAAAAATAGGAGAAAATACCGATATTGACAGAAATCTTTGCTTTTGCCGCTACTGCTACAAATATGCTTCAATGGTGGTTAGAACAAAACAAGGATAAAATAGAAAATTACATACAGACTCATGGTGATATAGAAAGAAAAGTGGGGAAAAAAACTTATAAAATATCTGAATTTATAAATAATTTTCCTAGTGATCAAGAAAAACAGCTTAGTTTTTTTGACTATTATAAAGATATGTTCGGATATAACGAGAAAGGTTTCTTTTTCAGATTTATTACTGGACTTGTTTATAAATGGCTATACACCTAAAAATGGTGGAGTTAATCATAAAGATGATTTTTAAAATTGATAATCGCGGGGCTTTTTTTCCATGATGTTTTTTTAATACGGAACTTTTTAACAGATAGAACTTATGCAGGGAATTATGAAGATTTAAGCTCAAGATTAAAGGATTTTATTGGTGATAATAAAATTGTAGGCGTATCTCATACTATTTTTTTAATAGTTACAATCACATAGTAACCTTATGGGGTGCTGAATATAATAGTAGAGGTAAGTTAGTAGCTATCTACGTTACAGACTCCGATGACCAAAAATAATGATGATATAGCTATGAAAAGATACTTAATAAGAAATGTTAATGGTAAAAGCTAAAATAAGCACAAACTTGAGTAACAAAAATGCCGGTTCCAATGTAGGTAATTTATATACTCTATCACTTGGTGAAAATTCATTCTAAAAAAATAAAAGTCGTTTAGATCCTGAGAAAGTGTACACTAAAAGTTAGACTTTATGTTGGAAACATTTATATAAACTATAAAGATAAGTCTGTAAATAAAAATCTTTCTATGATAATAAAGAGTGAAAATCCTATTTAAGAGATTTCCACTCTTTATTATTTACATACTACTTATAATTAACAATATTTCCAAACTCCGGCTTTAGACTTGCACCACCAACAAGACCACCATCTATATCAGATTGTGCAAATAATTCAGCTGCATTCTTAGCATTTACTGAACCGCCATATTGTATACGAATAGCCTCTGCTGTAGCTTCATCATAGACTTCAGCTATACACTTACGAATCGCAGCACAAACTTCTTGTGCTTGCTCTGTTGTAGCTGTAACACCTGTTCCTATAGCCCAGATTGGTTCATAAGCTATAACAGCCACCTTAGCTTGTTCTGCACTTACATTTCTAAATGCAATTTTTAATTTGTTGACGTATAAAAATCTATAGTAATTCCTTGTTCTCTTTGAGTAAGAGTTTCCCCACAACACACTATAGGTGTAATGCCATATTCAAATGCTTTTAATACTTTTTTATTTACTGTTTCATCAGTTTCAGCAAAATACTCTCTTCTCTCTGAATGTCCTATTATAACATATTCTATACCAACATCTTTTTAACATAGCAGGTGAAATTTCTCCTGTGTAGGTCTCGAATTTTTCAAAATACATGTTTTTCTGCACCAATTTTGATATTTGTTCCTTTTGTAGCTTCTAGAGCTGGAATTATATCTATAGCTGGTACACAAAAATACAACATCTACTTCATCATTTGCTACTACCGGCTTTTAACTCTTCAATAAAGCTTTAACTGCTTCACTAGGAGTCATATTCATCTTCCAGTTTCCTGCAATAATTTTCTTTCTTGACATATTATACTTCCTTTATAATTTATTTATAAATCAAGCACTTCTTGCCAAAGGCAAGCTATACTCTAACTTCTATTTTTTTCCCTCGCGTGTTCCACGCTCATGATAAAATCCATATTTGGTATTTTTTTGATTATTAAGCAAGCTTTATACACTAAAAAAATACCAAATATTTCACTAGCGTGGCTAATTATTGCCAAAGGCAATCCATACCCTAACTTCTATTTTTTTCTCTCACGTGTTCCACGCTCATGATAAAACTATATTTGGTATTTTTTTGATTATTAAGCAAGCTTATACACTAAAAAAACACCAAATATTGACACTAACGTGGCTAATTATTGCCAAAGGCAATCCATACCCTAACTTCTATTTTTCTCTCACGTGTTCCACGCTCGTGATAAAACCATATTTGGTATTTTTTGATTATTAAGCAAGCTTACATACTAAAAATACCAAATATCGCCACTAGCGTGGCTACTTCTTGCCAAAGGCAAGAAGTGGTTTTATCTATTGTTAGCAGCTGCAACTCCCGGTAATTCTTTTCCTTCTAGGAATTCAAGGCTTGCACCACCACCTGTTGAAATATGGCTCATCTTATCAGCAAAGCCTAATCTCTTAACCGCATTTACTGAATCTCCACCACCAATAACAGTAGTAGCTCCTTCTAATTCGGCTACAGCTCTACAAATCTCCAAAGTACCATTTGCAAAATTTTCAAATTCAAATACACCCATAGGTCCATTCCATACTACAGTCTTAGCACCTTTTAAAGCTTCCTTATATAAATCAACTGTCTTTGGACCTATATCAAAACCTGAGAAACCTGCATCTATAGTATTAACAACCTTTCTCTCTGTATCATTAGAAAATTCTTTACCCTCTACATGATCTACAGGAAGTAAAAGTTTAACACCCTTAGTTTCCGCTTTCTTTAACATTTCTAAAGCATAATCAAGCTTATCTTCTTCACATAAAGAGTTACCAATCTCTTCTCCTTTTGCCTTAGCAAATGTATAAGCCATACCGCCACCAATAATAAGAGTATCTACTTTATCAAGTAAATTATTGATAACATTAATCTTATCAGAAACTTTAGCACCGCCAAGTATTGCAACAAAAGGTCTAACAGGATTTTCAACTGCTTCTCCAAGGAATTTAATTTCCTTTTTCCATTAAATATCCAACAACATTTTTCTTTTACAATATTTCGTAACACCAACATTTGAACAGTGTGCTCTATGAGCAGTACCGAAAGCATCATTTACAAAAATACCATCATCACAAAGAGCAGCTAATTCTCTAGCAAAAATTCTCAGCATTTTCATCTTTACCATACTTCGTTTCTTCAACTCTATATCTTGTATTTTCTAAAAAGTAAAACTTCTCCATCTTTTTAACTCGGATGCTAATTTCACTGTTTCAGAACCTGTAACAAGCGGATCGGAAACAAATTTAACTTCTACTCCAAGTCTTTCTGATAAAGCCGGTGCAACCGGTGCAAGACTAAGCTCTTTTACAGGCTCTCCCTTTGGTTTACCTAGGTGTGAACAAAGTATAACCTTAGCACCACCCTCTAATAATTTTTTTAATTGTTGGTAATGCACCATCTATACGGTTATAATTTTGTATAACCCCCTCTTTTAGAGGAACATTAAAGTCACAACGTACTAAAACTTTTCTTACCTTTAAGATCTTTAAGATCTTCAACAGTTTTCTTATTTAACATACTATCTCCTTTTAAGTATAAAACTTTATAATTATATAATAAAACGAGATCCAGTCCCTAAGACCGGACCTCGTGTCCATCTACATATTAGACCTAAGCTAATTCAGCAAAGTATTTAATTGTTCTTACCATTTGTGATGTGTAAGAATTTTTCATTATCGTACCAAGAAACAACTTGTACTTGATATAAATCCTCTCCTATTTGAGATACCATTGTTTGTGTAGCATCAAATAAAGAACCGAATCTCATACCTACAACATCAGATGATACGATTTCATCTTCTGTGTATCCGAATGACTCAGAAGAAGCTGCTTTCATAGCTGCATTAATCTCATCTTTTGTTAAACCGGCTTTCTTAACAACAGCTGTCAAAATAGTTGTTGAACCTGTTGGAACTGGAACTCTTTGTGCAGAACCGATTAATTTACCATTTAATTCGGAATAACTAAACCGATAGCTTTTAGCTGCACCTGTTGAGTTAGGAACTATATTAGCTGCACCTGCTCTTGCTCTTCTTAAATCGCCTTTTCTATGTGGACCATCAAGAATCATTTGATCTCCTGTATAAGCGTGAATTGTACTCATTATACCTGATTGAATTGGAGCTAACTTATTAAGTGCATTTGCCATAGGAGCAAGACAGTTTGTTGTACAAGAAGCTGCTGATATAATTGTATCATCTTTTGTAAGTGTTTTCTCATTTACGCTATAAACAACTGTTGGTAAATCATTTCCTGCCGGAGCTGAAATAACAACTTTTTTAGCACCTGCATCAATATGTGCTTGAGATTTAGCTTTTGATACATAGAAACCTGTACACTCTAAAACAACATCAACACCAATTTGTCCCCAAGGTAATTTAGAAGCATCTGCCTCTTTGTAAATTGTAATCTTCTTACCATCTACTACTATATGATCTTCACCAGCTTCAACTGTGTGCTTTCCTTCTCCCATATATCCACAGAAACCACCTTGTGCTGTGTCATACTTTAATAAGTTTGCAAGCATCTTAGGATCTGTTAAATCATTGATTGCTACAACCTCATATCCTTCTGCCTCAAACATTTGTCTAAATGCCAAACGACCAATACGGCCAAATCCATTAATTGCAACTTTAACTGACATTTTTTTATTCCTCCTCATATTATATGTTTGTTAAAATCTAATCAACCTATTACATTGTATATTACTTTAATATAAAAAAATCAAGCACAATATGATTTTTTTCATAAAGAATTTTAAGAAAGAAAATTTCAAATTTTAAGCTTTATATTATTTTTACTTAAAAAAATATCGCTATTATTAAAGATGGAAGTAAATTAGCAACTCTAATAGTCTTTCCTAAAACCAAATTTATTCCTGCACAAAAAAACTAAAGTATTTCCTACTAAAGAGATACTATTCACTACTTGTTCAGTCATAACTCCTGATAATACAAGTGCCAAAGCTGTTATACCACCTTGCAATACAGCTACCGGAATAAAAAGAGAATATACAACCTTTTTCCCAATGACGTTGTCATAATAAATACAATTATAAAGTCTAAAATAGCCTTTGCAAATAAGATTGAGTGGTCTCCATAAATTCCATCCTGAATAGATCCAATAATCGCCATAGCACCAATACTAATAGTAAGTGATGTTGTTACAAAGGCATTTACAAATTCTTTATCCTTTGCACTTCCACTCTTATATTTTAACCATTCTCCAAATCTTTCGCACTGTGCTTCAAAATTAAGAATTTCTCCTACAAATCCACCTATCGCTAGAGATAAAATCATTATCATCGAATTACTAACACTCAAGCTACCATCTTGATTTACTCTTAACATCTTTGCTAATGCACCTGCCATTCCTAAAAATACTATTGCAAAACCTGTAGCTTTAATAATAGTTTCTTGATACCTCTCTTTCAAAAAACTCTTCAATACTACACCAAATATCCCTCCTCCTATCACAGCAAAAAGATTTGTGATAGTTCCTAAGCCTCTCATACTATGTTACCTTCTTTCATATTTTTCATTTTTTTATAGTTGTCATAGAAAATACTTTATATCTTTATTTATGGAAAGAAAAAAATAAATGCAATAGTTTTTTTCAACTATAGCATTTATTCTCTAGCTATATATTAATTAAATCTCTTTAGTTATATACTCCGCTAAGTTTGTAGCATGGTCAGAAATTCTTTCTAAATTAGAAATTATATCAAGGAATAGTATTCCTGCTTCAGGATTACACTTCCCATTAACTAATCTCTCGATATGCTTTTCCCTAAGCTCATCTTCTAAGAAATCCACTTCCATCTCTATCTTATTTACTTCCTGTACTAAGGATAGACTACCGGTCTTTCTCGCTTCTATAGCCTTATCATAAGCAAGTAAGGCCGCATCTGCTATCTTCTTTAAATCTTCTTTTGCAGTATCACTAAAATCTACATTTTTTTCCAATAAAGAGTTTGCATTTTCTGAAATATTATCAGCATGATCACCAACTCTTTCTATATCACTAACTGCATAATATAGATTACTAAGTATTAATTTTTTTGTTTATCTGTAAGAGATAGAGTATCAAGTTTCATAAGATATTCTGTTAATAAGCTCTGCATTTTATTTATAGTCTTTTTCTACCTTAGCTACTTTTTTTAATCTTTTCAGCATCCTTGTCTAAAAACTGCATCTATAGATAATCTGACATTATTTCCTGCTATATAACTAGCTTCAATAACCTCATTTATAACAGATTCTAAAAGCAATAGCAGGAGTTTCAAGTATACGCTTATCCAAATGGGCTCTCATAACAGAAACTTTGTCTTTTGTAATTTCTTCATCACCTTTTACTATAAAACCTGATAATTTAACAAGTACGTCAGAAAACGGTAATAATAGTGCTGTCATTATAAAATTAAAAAAATGTATGAAATATAGATATTTGAACTGAATCTATATTACTCACAGCAAGTTGTCTATTAATACTAAATACTATAAAACCCAAAGTTCCAAATACTACAGCTCCTATACAGTTAAATAATAAGTGTATTACCGCCGCTCTTTTGGCAACCTTCGGTGCACCTATACTGGATATTAAAGCGGTTACACAAGAACCTATATTTTGTCCTAATGTAATATATATAGCTGCTGATTTTGTAACTATTCCGTTCATAGCAAGAGTTTGTAAAATACCTACAGAAGCTGATGAGCTTTGTAAAAGTGCCGTTACTACACATCCTACTATAGCACCTAGAAATGGATTACCTCCCATCACTGCAAATGCTTCAGCAAATATAGGTAAATTTGTATATGGTTTTATACCTGCTGACATAGTCTTTAATCCAAGAAAAAGTAGTCCAAGACCTAAAATTATCTCACCTATCATTTTCTTTTTGTCTAAACGTGAAAAACACAGAACTAAAGCTCCTAAGCCAACAAGTAAAGGTGCATAAAACTCCGGCTTCATAAGTTCAAAGGCGTCACCCAATTGGCTCATTGATACTATCCAAGCTGTTATTGTTGTACCCTATATTAGCACCCATTATAACACCTACAGCTTGTGTTAGACTCATAACACCTGCACTAACAAAACCTACTACCATAACCGTTGTAGCACCTGAACTTTGTATAATTGCCGTTACCAAAGCTCCTAGTCCTACCGCCATAAACTTATTAGTCGTAAGCATCTCAAGGAATTTTTTGCATCTTCCCTCCGGCAGTCTTTTTGCATACCATCTGCCATAAGGTTCATTCCATAAAGGAACATTCCAAGTCCGCCCAGAAACTCAAATAAGTTTGTTACATCTGTGAGCATATACTACCTCCAAATTTTTAATTGCTCTTTTTCACAATACTAACTCATAGTATCATTATTATATTTATTTTTACAATACTTTTTATCATCAACTTATTCTATTAAAGCTCCCGAAGAATCAAATCTATAATTTCCAAAAGTAGTAGAACTTAACATTTTACCTACATTATCCAGATAATACCATTTATTATTATATTTTTATCCATGTATTGGTAAGCATATCCCCGGAATTAGATAAATAGTACCAATTTTTCGCCTGAAAGTAACCATACATTATTTAACATAGCCCCGGAACCTTCAAAATAATACCACTTATTATTAATTTTTCGCCCAAGATTGTGCCATAACTCCATTAGTATCCAATGCATACCATTTTCCACCCAGACTCACCCAGGCATTAGCTATTTTTTTGTATTACTTACATCTAATAAATACCATTTTCCATTTATCAATTCCCATTTTTCCATTGTATGTAGTTTTATTGGTACTAAAGTCTGCCGTTTTTTTCCCGATGATAGCTTACTACTGCTGCTTGTACTACGAGAAGAAGTCCCTATAGAGCCACCTCCTCCAGAGCCACCTCTAGAACCACCGCCACCTGAACTACCGGAATTAAACTTAGTGTCAGGTAATACTTCCGGATTATTAGAAAACTCTGTTTTTTTCCCATATTTTTTTCTCTGTAATATCAGCATTATTAGATGTTTGCTTTTTTCTCTATCTTGTTAATTATTGTGTTATTAGCTACAGAATCTTCTTTTCTCGGTTTAGTATTTTTGATTATTACTTTCTTGGCTATTATCTTTTTTTACTATTTATAAGATTATTATTTACTGCAGGTGTATCTTTTTACCCGGAACATTATTATCCACTACAGGTATATCTTTTTTATCCGGAACATTATTATCCACTACAGGCGTATCTTTCTTATCCGGAACATTATTATTTACTGCAGGTGTATCTTTCTTATCCGTATTATTAGTTTCTACTATCTCCCAAGCTTTTTTTTGTGCATTATAATGTGCCTTACCAAGAGCTACACTCACAGCCATATAAGCATCTACAGCTCCATAACCATAAGTCATATTAGGAGATTTTGTGTTTTTATCATCTATTAGAGGTCTAGCTGTTTTTCTAAGTATATTATAAATTTGATTAGCACTAAGACTAGGATTAGCTTGCTTAATAAGAGCCGCTACACCTGTAGTCATTGGTGCAGCAAAACTGGTTCCATTAGCTTTTCTATCTCTTCTATTATTTGTATCTACATCATAAACAAAAGTCTCTATTCCTTCACCCGGTGCTACTACATCCGGTTTTATTTCAGGATTATTGGCGCTTGAATATGGAGAAGGTCCTCTTTGTGATTTAACCCATATTTTATTTTTTTATTTATAGCACCCACTGAAAATACACCTAACATATTAGCCGGATAAGCTATGCTACCCGGTTTCGCTTCATTATTTTTTTCATTTCATTTCCGGATGCAAATATAACTACTATTCCTGCTTTTTTTGCCAATTTGCTATCAAATTCTGCATTATAGTATCAGCCTTATTAGTAACTGTACCTGTAGAGCCCCAAGAATTATTAATAATGTCAGGCTTTTTGTTCCAATAACCACTCAGCTCCACCTATAAAATTAGAAATTTCACCACTTTGCTTATCTAATACTTTAGCATTTATAAATTTAATGTTTGGTGCCGTTCCATAATAATATGTGTCTTTAGCATAAAAATGGTATTTTTCCATTATCATCAATCACATAAGAATTATGTCTATTTCTTTTTCCTACTATACTAGCTGCAACCATAGTGCCGTGCTCATTTCCTGAGCTGTTTAAAAGCCTTATTAAGGCCTGTAAAATCTTTATAATATGAATCATCAAAGGTATTGGTAGTGGCATCATAACCTTTATAAGCATGTTTTAATTCATCAAGCTTATAATTAACACCTGTATCCATTATACCTACGGTAATTCCATCACCTCTTAGACTATAATCTTTCCAAACTCTATCTGCTCCGGTATTTTTTTACTGCCCAAGTATAATTTTTCTACATTATTTTTCTGAAAAAAAGAGTAAAAATTCTCTTCACCATCAATCCCATCTTCTTGTACCAAGGAACGTTTACTTCGTATATTTGTACTTGGACTGGGAGGTAAACTTATCTTTTCATTATTTTCTATACTAATAACTTCATCTAGGCTTGCTATTTCTTCTAAGACTTTTTTATCATTTATAATAGCATGTATAGCGTTAATGATATAAAAACTTTCATACTTTTCTACAGTAGCATTTTTAAGTCCTTCTTCCAATATAGCCTTTGTTCTTTCTTGGGCTTTATTGGCATTTTCTTGTAATTCTTCTTCCTCTGCTATATCAGTCTTATAGGAAATAATTATATTATAAGGAGAATCTTGCTTAAGTATATCTGATAATCTCTTATCTGATTGTTTTTCTAATGCAGCATCACTTGATGTAGCCACATCATCTGTAATTACATTTTCATCTACTTCTTCAGCAAGAAAAATCAACATCTCCATCCTCATAAATATCAGCTTTTAACTATACCGTTAAGTACTAACATACTTGTTAGCATTACTAACGAAAGTAAGCTGCCACATATCTTTTTCTTCATTCTTAATCCTCAAATAATTTATCACTCGTTCCTATATAAATCACTAACTATATTTATCAAAATTTTAGCACTATTTGATAAAGGTATAGTAGAATTATATACTATATAGAATTTTTCTACTTGTAAGCTCAGTTGGATATATAAGCAATTTATCTCCATTTCCTTGCACATAGTCTTTAGCTGCAAGTTCTGATACTATGCTAATACCAAGACCATTTTTTTACAGACCTTATAATACTGTCTGTATTATCCATCTTTGCTATAACATTTAGTTTATCTAAACTTTTAACATACTTTTTAAAAGCTTTTTCCGCTTCTTTTTCTAGTCCCCGAACCATCTTCTCTCATAATTATAGGAACTTTCTGTAACCACGAAAAAAATCTTTATTTGTATCAATTATGCTTCTATATTCCGTCTTATTAGGCATAATAATAACTAATTTATCTTCGTAAAAAGGTATATAAGTACATTTGCTTTTTATCTAATATCGTTCGGTAAAACCAAGATCTACCGTTTTATTTATTATTTCATTAACAACACCTGCACTATCACTTTCTTTAATGGTAAATTGAGAGCTGGGATATTGCTTACTGAAATTTGATATTATATTAGGTAAGATATACGATGCCGGTACACTTGAACTGGCTATAATCATGTTCTTTAGCGTAGATTCATCTTCTTTCTTAAACTCTGCCTTTATATTATCAATTATAAGCATAATGTCTCTTGTATGTATATATAATTTACGACCATCATCTGTCAAGCTTTGTGCCTTTTTGTATTTCTTTTGAATAATTTAACTCCTAACTCATCTTCTAGAGCTTGAATATGTGCACTGACTGTAGGTTGAGTTAAATATAATTCTCTTGCCGTGCCGGAAAAGCTCCCATTATTGGCTAATTTTAAGAATGCTTCTAACTGTTTTAAATTCATTAATATGCCACCCTTTCTGTTTCTGCACCTACTTTTTTTAGTTATTTTAATAGAATCAAAATACTCAAGTATAGGCTTTGCACTTTTTCTACTGGTATTTAACATATCTCTGAATTCTGATATTGTTATTATTTCTTTTTCCTTAAAATGATTGCAAACCATAAGTTTCGCTTCATCTACAAGACTATTTAAAGTAAACATCTCATCAGTTATAGCCACAACTTTTTCCCTCATTTTTGCATACATCTTAGTACATCTGAAATCAATTCTTCACTATATTTTTTTCTTTCTCTAATTCTGAAAATCTGATAAGTTCATACCTGGCTTTTTGTAAAAGTTTTTATCTAGAAGTTTCTCGATAGCAGTATAAGTTTCATCTTTTTTTCTATTTTAAAATTAAATTCTGAAACAAAAATCTCCTTCTATTTTTTTATTACCTCTTCTTTTATTAATAAATCTAAATACGCTTCAAATAAATTAGTTTTTCATTTTTAGATAAAAACTAAACTTTGTAAATTCGCCTTTTTTTACACCTTGTCTATAAGGATATTTTTTTGATGTAACTTAGTTAATTCGGTTAATATCTTTTTGTCTGGCAAGACTCTCACTCTCTCTATGCCACAAAAAAACTATCCTTTTTCAGTTCAAAAAAATCTCTATAAGTTTTTTTCTTCATTAAGTTCTTTCAAGCACTCATTTACATCTTCTATAGAAACAGCCATTAATTTCGCTAATTCTTGTTTTGCAATCATAGTGTTAGAAAAAAATTTTTTTAATATTAAGTTCTGCAAACATCACTGAGAGAACCTTCCAACTTTCTTTTTTTAACTCATCTATATCTTTAATATTAAAACGTTTCTTTTTTTAATGGATTTGCTTTCTAAAATAATACCTCCACCAATAGTTTCCAGTGGTGAATAAAATCTTACTACAAATCTATCTCCTCTTTTTATAGCTATTTCTTCTTCTAATATGAGTTGGCAAAGTCCACTTTCTCCTGCTTTTTATCTCTTCTTTATCTAAAATAACTGCACGACAAAGAACTTCACTTGTTCCTGTATATAAATGTAATCTATCTCTATTTCTCAAAGTTCTATTACTATCTTTTAAAAATATCTATTTTTAACATCTGTTAGAGAACTTACTTTTATACTATCTTTAGGTGCTAAAACATAACCTCTTTTAACATCCTCTTTCCTTACACCTGCTATATTTATGGCAACTCTTTGTCCGGCAAAACACTCGGTGGCATCTTTACTATGTACTTGTAAATTTCTCACTTTACATTCTATATCACCGGGGAATAATTCTAAAACTTCATCTTTTTTAATATTTCCTGATATAAGTGTTCCTGTAACAACAGTTCCAAATCCTGCTATTGTAAATACTCTATCCACCGGTAATCTAGCTATAGTATTGATATTTTTAGGCTCTAACTCACCTTTTATCATATTCATTATTACAGTTTTTAATTCTTCTATACCTGTACCTACTATACTGGACACACAAACTACAGGTGCATTCTCCATTATAGTATCTTTCAACTCTTCTTTTAAATCTTCTTTTACCAGTTCAAGCCAATCTTCCTCAACTAAATCACATTTATTTATAACTAGAATAGTCTTTTTATTCCAAGTAGTTCAAGTATATTCAAATGTTCCCTTGTTTGCGGCATTATACCTTCATCAGCTGCAACTACCATCATAACAAGATCCATTCCTACAACACCTGAAACCATATTATTTATAAATTTTTCATGGCCCGGTACATCAATAATACCTGCTCTCGTTCCATCAGGTAAATCAAACCAGGTAAAGCCTAAATCTATAGTAATCCCTCTAGCCTGTTCTTCTTTTTAATCTATCAGTATTTCTACCTGTTAATGCTCTTATAAGACTGGTTTTTCCATGATCTATATGTCCTGCTGTACCTATAATAATATTTTTCACTACAAAATACCCCCTAGAGTATTAACTATAGCATCAAAAATCTTCACTATCTATAGTTCTTATATCAAATAAAAAGTATATCATCTATAGTTCTTCCTATTATTGGGATTTCTGTAAATCTAAGCTTTTCTTCCAACTTAGCGGTACTAATTTTTATTAGCTTTTAATAGTGAGTCCTACACTTTTTAATAAATTCGCCCGACAAGGAACCGCCACCTATTTGAGATTCACAATCTCTAAATTTAACCTCTATTTTATCTGATAAAACTTCTAATTTATCTTTTTAATATCTTCGCTCTTTCAAATACACTGCTATAGTCTTCTTTTTATCATCCTAAGTACAGGTATATTTTTCCTCCAATTTTTTTCTTTATTAAGATATTGCATAAGAACAAGTTCAAGAGCTGTAACAGTGAATTTATCTATTCTAAGTGCTCTTGTTAATTGATTTTTCTTAATCATATCTATATTTTTTTCTTACCTACTATTATACCTGCCTGAGGTCCTCCAAGTAATTTATCTCCACTAAAACATACTATATCTGCACCTGCTTTTATAGATTCTTGTACTGTAGGTTCATGTTTTAAGCCATATTTAGCTAAATCAACTAAAACCCCACTTCCCAAATCTTCTATCAAAGGAATATCCTTACAAATAGGTCTAAGTTCATCTATCTTTACATCTTGGGTGAATCCTATAATATTATAGTTAGATGTATGTACTTTTAAAATTGCCTTTGTATCTTGATTTATAACTTCTTCATAATCACTTAAATGAGTTTTATTAGTTGTCCCAACTTCTACAAGCTTTGCTCCACTTGCTGCACAAACATCAGGAACTCTAAATTTACCACCTATTTCAACTAATTCTCCTCTGGAAACAATTACTTCTCCATCTTTAGCTAAAGTACTAAGTATCAGCATAACTGCTGCTGCATTGTTATTAACAGCCATAGCCGCCTCAGCACCGGTAAGATTACATAATAAGTCACTAAAACTGGAATATCTCTCTCCTCTTTTTCCGGCTTTCAAATTATATTCAAGATTTGAATATCCGCTAACTATATCAAGAGCTTTCCTTGCTATATCTTTACTTATAAGAGCTCTTCCCAAATTTGTATGTAGTATAGTTCCTGTTGCATTTATTACTTTCTTCAGATTTGGTACAAAGCTTTTGTTCTACTTCTTTAACTATATCTTCTATTATGTTCTTTATTTTTAAGCTCTATAGCTTCTACATTATCTTTTTTTATCTCTTCACTTATAAAACATCTAAGTTCATCTGTTTTTCTTTGCTATAGTATCAACTACAAATTTTCTAGAATATATATTTATCAACTTTTTTTAATTTTTTTCATCTTCCAGGATATAATCTACTTTGGGTATTTCTCTAAAATAATTTTTTTATCCATCAAATTTTTAAAGTCTATCTTAAATAAATAAACTTTTCCCCTTTCTCTTTTACTTCTCCAATAATTGAAACTTTTGTATCCATATTTGCTTTCTCAAAAAGCTTTCAATATCTCCGTAAGTATTCTTTAGCAACACTATAAAAAGTCCACCTGAGGTTTTGTGGGTCATATAATAAATCTATTATATATTCGGTACTTCCCCAACATCTATTTTTATCTTTATAATAATCTTTATTATTATAAGAACCTGCGGAATAAGTCCCATTTTTTTGCATACTCTGTTGCATCACTTATATAAGCAATATCTCTATATTTTTATTTCAAAACTAATATCACTTGCTTCTGCCATTTCTATGCAATGTCCCAATAAACCAAAGCCTGTTATATCTGTACACGCATTAACAGGAAAAGCTTCCATAACTTCTTTTCCTTTTTTATTTAAGCTTTTCATTACAGTTATAGCTTCTTCTTTTGCTTCTTCGCTTGCCATATCTACTTTTAAAGCTGTATTTACTACTCCACTACCTATTTGCTTAGTTAAAATAAGTATATCTCCTACTTTAGCTCCATAGTTTAGTAATATTTTATCCGGATGAACAAATCCCGATACACAAAGTCCATACTTAGGTTCATCATCTTGTATAGAATGTCCACCTACCAAGACTGCTCCGGCTTCTTTTACTTTTGAAGCTCCACCTGCCATTATATCACCTAAGATAGATGGATCAAGGCAATTTGGAAAACCGACTATATTTAAAGCAACCTTAGGTTCTCCACCCATAGCATATACATCACTAAGCGAATTTGCTGCAGCTATTTGTCCAAAAAGATATGGATCATCAACAATAGGAGTAAAGAAATCCACTGTCTGTATCATAGCCACCTCATTATTTATTTTATATACGGCTGCATCATCCGATGTTTGAATACCTACGATGAGATTTTCATCATAAAATGTTGGTAACTTACCCAAAACTTGAGCAAGGGTCGTTGGACCTATCTTGGCTGCTCAACCTGAAGCTTTTGTTAAGCTAGTAAGCTTTACATCTTTTTTCATCATCTTCCTCCTTGTTGTTTTTGTATATTGTATACCAAAATATAATTTTACACAGATATACATTTTTATTATAGAATAAATCTATAAATAAATCTAGACTTAGTTTATAAGTATTATTTTTTTATTTATATAATCATAAATAAAAAAAGAGTTACCTAAATCTGCAACTCTTTTTTTATAAAATACTATATAATATCTTTTATAGCATCTCAATTATTCTACTCTGAAAACTCTTGACTATAATAAAATACTTCTCTATTACCTTCTTTTTCACTGTAAAGCCTATACCGACTTTTTTATAATCCGGATCTACTATATTATTATAGTGTCCGGCACTCTTTACATACCAAGTCTGAGCTTCTTCTATCAAATCTTTCATAGATTTTAATTTTCCCGCAGTTACTGAGCTATAATAAATATTTTCTCCCTGTGTTCCATCAAAATTTGGAAACATCTTCTTTCCCACTAAAAATATATTCAGCTGTATCAGTACTTGCATGATAATGGCTAAAATAAGAATTTTTATACATATTCTCATTTATATAGGTTCCAAGTATAGAACGCTCCACACTTAACTTTAAAGGTGCTACACCCACTTTTACCCTCTCATTATTAATAAGATTTAATGCAAATAATAAATTCTCATTATCAACACCTGCAAGATCCTTATATGAATGGTATGCTTTTTCTTAATTGATCTATATCAAGGCCATCCGTAGCAGTTATAAATTCCTTAGTATTATTTGTATAATCTCCATTTGCATTTAATTCATAAAACATATAATCCTTATCATAAATCCAAATATTTGATAACTCTCTACCATTTTGAGAATATCTCCACTTACCATTTCTTTGATACCAATCCGCTCTACCGGAAATAGGACAAAGTAAGGCTAAGGCAAATCCCATTGTCATTATTTTTAAGCATAGTCCTCTTCATAATATACCTCTTCTACTCCAAATAATATTATTCTTTATCATACTCTAATCAGAACAATGTATACATACTAAGCTTTTTCTATCATAAAATAGACTCATAGAATCTATCTTTTATCTCTTTAGCTTTATCTACACTAGGTAAATTAAACTCTATCCCCTTATCATCTGTGCTTATACGCAAATATCCTGTTTTTAAATCACTCTCGTTAAGATTGTATCTAGCTATGTTATCTTTAAATAAAAAGGATACAAGAAATATAAGGCTGCTAAAGCATCCCAATTATAAAACCCCTTTATCCCATAAACCTCTTCATTATAATCAAACCAATGCGATGTCTTATATAAGATGTATTCTCCCAAAGTTTCAAAAAAACTCCTTATTATCCTTTGTTCTAATGTTTACCTTATTTTTTTAGATGATAATAGCTTTTTGTCTATATTCTTTCAATTCAAAAAAAGTAAAGAAAGACAAGCATTTCCGGTCATAATATTAATATTATGAGCTTTAGTGAGAATTTGATAGGATGATTTATAATCTATAGAAAAAAATTCAACTCATTCATTTTCTTCTTCTCAAATATCAAGTCCTCTGTTATACCACCCATTAGAGTTATTGATTTCAAATCTTTATAAAAAAATTCTTGTTATGACTATAAGCACCTGCAATATTTGTAAGTGAACCTGTAGCAAGTATTTCTATCTCATTTTTTTATAGATTTCTACCATTTTGGCAATAAACTTTTGAAGCTTCATTGTCATAATCCATAGGCTCTAAAAGCACCCAAATATATTGGAATATCTAAATTCAAATCGGCAATCATAGCTTTGGTATTCTTATATACAATTTCGGTTTTATTATTACCAAAACTCGTAGTTATAGCTAAAAGTTCTACCTCTTTATTAGCTAATATACAAAGCAATGCCAAACCATCATCTACATCACAATTCAAAAAGTCCCATAGTATTATCGCAATCAAAAAAATAATTTTTTTCTTTTTCATACAATTACTCCTTTAATATAACAGGATTTGTAACATTAGCTTTAATAGATAAACTATATTCTAAATCTCTATCAAAATTAAGACTTTTAAATTCTTCGTAAGACATATTTACTAAATAATCTTTATCTTTTTTTGAGTACCAATGTAACATACTCACCTTTATATAATACATCTTTTAATCTATATATTCCACCCTTTTTTTATAAATATTAAGCTGACTTGGTCTTAACAGCAATCCATATTCTGCCATTCCATCTTCTATATCGAACTCACCAAATTCGCAAATAAACTTATTATTAATATTAATTCCATAAAAAAATAATTTACTTCTCCCATAAATTCAGCAATACTCTTTGTTTTTAGGATGGGTAAATAGATCTATAGGACTTCCATATTGTACTATTTTTTTCCTTCTTGCATAAGAGCTATTCTATCCGATAATTTCATGGCTTCTTCTTTATCATGGGTAATCATTATAGTTGTTATTCCATTCTTTTTATGTAAATCTTTTACTAATTTACCCATCTCTTTTCTAAGACTCTCATCTAAACCTGAAAAAGGTTCATCTAAAAGTAAGACTTTAGGATCTGCACCTAAAGCTCTTGCCAAAAGCAACTCTTTGCATTTGCCCACCTGAAAGTTGAGATATTTTTTTCTTTTTTTCAAAGTCGGATAGCCTTACTAAGTCAAGCAAATCGTATACTCTTTTTCTTTATTTTATCCTTTGGTATTTTTTTCTAAGTTTCATAGAAAAAGCTATATTTTCTTCTACATTCATATTAGGAAAAAGTCGCAAATCTTGAAATACTATTACCGTTTGCCTTTTTCTCCGGAGCTAAGTTTAATATGCTATCTCCGTCAATACTAATATCTCCTGAAGATATTTCATTAAATCCTGCTATACTTTTTTTATAAGACTGGTTTTTACCACAACCACTCTTACCTAAAAATAGTTATAAACTCTCCATCTTTCACTTCTAAACTAAGATTTTTTTAAGTATATGATTTTTTTATCTAAATAAAAGCTCTATATTTTTTTATTTCTAAACTCATATCCACCTCTTATCTAAAAATATTCTATCTTAGTTTCTCTAACAAAATATTTTTGCCAGAGCATCAAAAAAATAACAAAAAAATTACTATAGTTACGATCAAAAAAATCACAGCGTATATACTTGAAAAATTTCTTTCTCCACTTTGCATATATGGAACCATTACCACAGAAATAGTTTTTACATTTCCACCACCTATAAGCAAAGTCAGAAAAATATTGACTGATTGAAATTATATAACTCATAGTAAAAAGCTGATAAGATTACAGGTATTAAATTAGGTAAGCTAATCTCAAAGAAAGCTCTTAATTCTGAACAACCTAATACTCTAGCTTGTTCTTCCAAAGCATTACCTAAAAATACCGTTCCTTCTTCTATAAGCTTATTGGCATAAGGGAGTGAATAAATCACATGGCAAATAATAACACCCTAGAACACTTCCACCCTAAGCCTATTTTAAGAAAAAATATTTGTATTCCCATAGCAAAAACTGTACCGGGAACTAAAAAAGGACTTAGCATTATAAAAGATAGTATACTTTTCCCTCTGAATTTATAAAAAGCAAAAGCTCTGGCACTAAGAACAGCTATACTAACAGATATAAACGATACTATTAAGGAAATCCAAATACTAAGCGTAAAGGTTTTTAAAAGATCATTACTTTTAATAATAGTATTATTCAAGGCTCTCATTGAGAATTTATTCGGTAATATATGTGGCCAAGTATATCTTTCTGTAAATATCCATATTAGTAGGGTAAGTAAGGGAAATACTATTATAAAGATAAAAAAATAGCCAGAATTACATTTTTAATTATCTTATTTTTTTCATCTCGTCTTAACTCCTTACTACTCCTACTTATTAATAGAAAATAAATCAAAGATGCTATTAATGAAATAATTATCAATATGCCATTATATGCCATAGCATAGGTTCTCATCCTAAGATCCGGTTTTTTTGAAATTCTATATATGTCATAATTGGCAAAAGCCTTAGGAATAGTCGCTCCCATAAGCAGAGGTAATTCGTATGCTCCAAGAGAATATGTAAATATAATTAAAAAAAGCACTCATTATTGTATTATAGCATAAGGGTAATGTTACTTTAAAAAATGATTCAAAGCTCCTTGCTCCCAAATTTATAGCCGCTTCACCTAAGCTTTCACTTATACCGGACATTAAAGCTATAGTAAAATAAATAACAAAGGGAACTTCTTTCCATAAGTAGGCAAATATTACTCCTATACCATATTTATCATATACTAAAAGCGGAAAAATCCGTCTGTTCTTTTTATGAGTCCTATTTGATAACATAGACGTGCCAACAAACCGTTTGCAGAAATAATATTTACAAGTACAAGAGCTACTATTATGTGTGGAACCAATATAGGAAGCTTAGTAATTAGCAAAAGTAAAACCTTTATTTTTTTCCCGGTTCTTAACATAATATAGCATAGAAATACACCTATAATTATTGCTAATATTGATGAAATACCCGATATTTTTGATACTATATAAAATAGAACTTATAGTATCTGCTCTTGCGAATATTTCTTTATAATATTTAAAAGTAGGTACATACATACCAAAAAAATCGGAATTACACCGAAACTCCATGTAACTCCGATTACTATTCCAAGTAAAAAAATATTATTCCAACTATAATTTGTGGCACCAATAAAAAAATATGGTGTCAACTTTTTTTCATATTATTTACCAACTACCTCTTCTGCCCATATTTCTTCTATAATAGGAACTAAACCTGCCGGCATTTCCGGAAGTCTTTTTTGAAAGCAATTCACTTTGTGGTAATACTCCTTTTCCTATTTCTACAGAATCAAACGCTGCTTTTTGACTATCATCAAGTTTGTTATAATCAACTATAGGTATAGTTTTTAAATCTGCATATCTTTTTGCCTGAACTTCAGGAGAAATCATTTCATTTATAGCTACCATAGCCGCTTCTTTATTTCCTGAGTTATTGGCTATAGCTATATAATTTGTATTTCCTATAGTTCCTTTATCAAATTGGAAACTTCTTGTTGTATCTGTAAATGTTCCATCTTCAATATTAGCCGCCACTCCAAAAAGCCGCATAAGACATACCCATAACCAGCTCACCATCAGCATACATATTCTTCATTGTAGGTTCTTTATCCGGGAAAGTTTTTCCCTTCATTCCATAAATATGGATTTAACTCTCTTAAATATTTTTAGTGCCGGTTCTATTGCTTCTTTTTACTTTTTCTTTATCTTCCGGCATATCGGCAAATTGCTCATAACCTACAATATCATAAATAATATTTCTTACAAAAAGCTGAACCTGTAAAATCAGGTAAAGCCGGATAAGTAACTTTTTCCTTTATATTTTTTTAGCAAACTCTAAAAAGCTCAGCTGTATTCTTTGGTGTTTCCGGTGTTATAGCACTATCATTGTACATTACAAGTTGTGCCTTACCATAAGGAGCTTCAAAACCTTTTATAGGAAAACCGAAGTCATAATTTACTTCTCTCTCATCTATATCTATATACTTATCAAAATTTGGCAAATTATCTGTAAATGAACCATAGAGAAGATTATTTTTCCTTAGCCGTTTTGAAATTTTCTCCATTTATCCATATCATATCTATATCGCCATCTTTTTTGCCTGCTCCGGCTTCACCGGATAACTGAGTAAGTATATCTTCTATATTCATAGGAACCATTCTAAGCTTAATATCATACTTATCTTTCAGACGTTTAGCATAATAATCATTTATCCAATTATTAAGTCTATCATCTCCACCCCACATATAAAAATGTAAGCTCTGTTCCCTTTGCTTTTTCTACCAATTTATCAAAATCAGCATTTTCAGAACTACTTTCACTTTTTCTACTTTTTGTTTCTTCTACTTTTTGCAACATCAGTAGTTTTACTTGTAGTATTGGCAGACTTATTTGCACAAGCAACACCCATTAAAAAGTAAAGTGGATAGTGCAAGTGTAAGTAATATTTTCTTCTTCATTTATTCACCTTTCTCTAATAAGATTTTTAAAAATAACTCTTATAGTTATTTGACTTTAATATATTATACTTTCAAATATTTTTTTCAAAAGTCATAAATACTATACTATTTCTTTTTTTGTTTTTTTCTACATAAACTTGTCTTACTAATAGAATCAAAAATGACAATCCGAATAGTATAAGTAAGCCTGTTACCATAATTCTTGCCCCGCCGGTTAACATACCGCCTACTATGGAATATACTATTGTAGCAGGTAGTTGACCCTATACCTGTAGCTATAAAAAAAGCTTAAAAAAAGACATAGAGGTAAGACCCGCAGCATAACTAACTATATCAAATGATATAAAAGGAAGTAATCTAGCTATTAAAATACTCATTTTTCCATGTTTTTCAAAAAATTCATCTATATTTTTTAATCCTGATTTACTCGTAAGTTTCTCTACTACATCTCTTCCTAAAATTCTAGCTATACAAAAAAACAAAGACTAGCTCCTACCATGGCACTGGACCACGACAAAAATCGCTCCCTTCCACCAACCAAAAAAAGATTTGCATTAGCAAAAAGTAATAAGAAAAGCAGGTAAAAGGAGCTACTATGGACTGTAATACCATAAGTAAAAAAGATACTATAGCTGCATATATACCATAAGAAGCAACAAAAGCTTTCACTACTTCAAAATCTCCGGTAGCAAACATCTTCATAATAGTATTTAAACCTCTATTTACACTAGGCACAAACATATATATAAGTACAGCTATCAACATTAATCCTATAAGTATTAATTTTTTTAAAATTTGTATTCTTTTTATACATTATTTCTCCTACATAAAATAAAAAGCAGGTATATTCTAGTTTTTAAATCATAAAAAAATTTATAGCTATAATAAGCCCGCTTTTTACTTAAATTAATTACTAATTAAACTTAAATTCAACTTCTTTTTGTTCCATCTAAAGAATTCCATACATTTGTATAGCCTTTTCCTGCTATATAAGCTGCAGCCTTAGCTGAACGATTTCCTGAATAACAATGAGTCATAATAAGTGTATTCTTATCTTCCGGTAATTGACTGTCAAGAGCCTCCAAATTATCAACATCAACATTTATAGCATTTGCAAAAATGTTCTTTATTATAATCTTCCGCTTTTTCTAACATCAACTATAAAAGCTTCATCTTTTTTTAGCCATTAATTCATCAGCTGTTATATTACCATATTTTTACAAGATTATACTCATATTTCTTAACGCCATCTGCATTTGTAACATCTTTGAAACCATTATCTACTAAAATCTTTTGCGGCTTCACCTGATTTTTTTACCTGAGTTACAATATAAAACTACACTTTTTATCTTTCCAAGCATCTAATTTAGAAATATTATCTTTAAATGTATCTATAGGCATATTTATTGCAAAAAGTAACGTGTCCTGCCGCATATTCTTCAGGGCTTCTTACATCTACAACCATAATATTTTTCTTTTTTTCTGAGCATCATCTTCTATAGCTTGTAAGTCTGCACCTGCCATAGTTTTTTTATTTCTGCTTTTGTTTCTTCTGTCTTGGCAACTTCTTTTGTTTCGGTTACTTCTGCTGCACTAGTTTCCTCAACTGCTTTTTGTTTCAGTTGTTTTTTTGCCGCTCCACTACAAGCAGTAGATATTCCTAATGCTCCCAACATAGATACTCCCAATAATACTTTATTAAGTTTTTTTCATTAATATGACCTCCAAAAAAATTTATATTTTTTTATAATTAAAATTTTAACATACTATACAACTTTTTTTCTAATTGATTATATCAATAATTAATTCTTACTATAGATTAATTCTATCTTTCTTATAAAATCATCACTCAAGTATGCTTCTAATTTTTTTCACTGTACTCTCATTCATTATATCTTTTTTTCCTTATTTAGATACTCTATATAAGCCATAGCACACCAAGTTAAACCTCTAATACAATTTATTTTTTTATGAAAATATAAGTAGCTTCCTTGACTCCTCTTGTATCAAATCTACCCTTACTTATCTCCACATATCTATTTATAAATTCTTCTACCTGTTCTTCATTTAAAAATTATATCCGTTTTCCAAAAAGTAGTTGTCGGTGCCAAAAAATGTCCTAAGTCTTGAGCGGATAAGAATATATGGGTTTTTTTCCCAATCAATAAGATAATCTCTATTATCATTAAGCAAAAAAAATTAGAAGAATTTAATTCTGTGTTAACCAAGCATTTATACATACCCTTGAAACTATCTTCTACTCTTTTTCCTAAATCTTTAGCTTTATTAAGCAATTTTTATAAGTCTTTCTTTTTTTAGAACTTTCTGCCTTAGAGCTTTCTAAATATACCTTTAACATAGCTTCACATTCATCTAGAATAAAAAGCTATACTATTATCACTTTTTTTATCAGCTTATTTTTTTATCTATTTTTCAAGCTATGTATATCTGAAAGTATATTTACAGCTCTAAATAATTCTTTTTCATAATCTAAGCTATGTCCTTCCAAGTATTCCATAACCAGTATACCTTTATCAATAAATTCCTTACTGTCATCTACATAATATACTTTTAGGCGTTCTTTTTGTACTCTCAAGTAAAAGCAAGTGCGTAAGCCTCGTATTCTATTTGTTTTTCTAATTTCATCTGAGAAGAAAAAAATTTATTCTGAGAATTAACTTTTTTTCCCATACAGGATGAAAGAAAAATCAGATTTACATTGTATTCTCCTCTAGCTAAAAAAATTTATATTCTTCTAAAACTTTTTTTGGTAAATCTAAAAGCTTGTCTATATCTATCACTTTTTATAAGTTTTTTTCTATTAATACGCTATACTCCATTATCTAACATCCTTATATAATTTTGCTATTTTTATTAATATCTACTCCATCTCTATACATTTTTCTAAGCCTATTCATTTTCCACATTAGTTTTTAGTTTTTTTCATAAGTATTTCCTTTAAATCTTCTGGCACTGGTATATATTCTATTTCGTGTCATTGCCGGTTTTTATACCTTTTTTTCTTTAATTTAAGACTTAATTCATAGTCTTCCATAATAGGTAAGTTAGGAAATTCCCCTATTTCAAAAAAACAAATTTCTATCTATAAAAAAATACCTTGATCTCCAAACATAATTTTTTTCTATCAAAAACTCTATGATTACTAATATATCTACAAATAAACATAAGTGGAGAAAAACTTCTAAAAAGCAATACCAAAACAAGCTACTGAAGATTCAGCTATTGCAGTTTTTTTATCTGTTCTAAACTATTCTTTGGTAATTCGCTGTCTGAATGTAGAAAAAAACAGTACGTCTGCATCGGTATTTTTTTAGCTCCAAAAATTCATTTGATTACTTCTTCCTTTTTTTGAAACTAATACCTTAAATCTCTTATCTATTAATTCTATAGTTCTATCTGTACTACCACCATCTACAAAAAAATGATCTCACATTTTCCTATTAAAGGATATAAGAAAGTTTGTAATTTTTTTCTATAGTTTTCTCTTCATTATAGGTAGGAATAATTATAGCTATAGATAAACTTTTTTTATAAGAAAGCCACCTAGATTACTCTCTCTAAGTTTTTTTATCTACTCTAAGCTTATTTCTAAAATAAATTATATCTTCTTTAGTATCTATATCTTGCCTAAGTCCTACTATTTCAAAACTTTTTTTCTCTATTTTTTTATATTATCTATAGTATTTTTTTAAGTACGGTATCATTTCCATATTTTTCCTATATTAAAAACTTCTTTATCTATTTCTTTCATTCCTATAAGATAATATCCACCATCTTTAGTCGCTCCTAATACTATATCCTTATGTAAAAGAGAATGGAAAGACTTTTTTTATATCATAACTTGATAGTTTAGGTATGTCCGAACCCACTAAACTTATCATATCATAATTAAGTTTTTTTCACTTCCAACATTGCAGTATACATTCTATTTCCTATATCAGTTTGAGACTGTCTTTTTATATATAGGATTTTTACCAAAGATTTTTCCTTAGAATACTTATATCTTTTTTTATATCCTTTAGGAATATCGTAAAAAAATATATATCTATATCTTTTAATTTTTCTAAGTTCCATACTTAAATCTTTTTAAAAATTGCTATATGTAAACTTACGCAATCTTCCAAGCTAAAGTAGGGGAATAACCTAGTTTTAGTATGCCCTTCTATCGGTACTCTTGTAAATACAATAAGTGCTTTTTTTCATATTTTTTTATTCCTATAAAAAAACTTAGTTTTAACTCTATTAATCCAAGAATGTTTGCAATCAGGCTCTTCCATAGTTCCAAGTATAAGTGGCAGAAAATGTGATACATTAGTACAATCCTGTCTATTAAAATTCCCTGCACAGGTTCCACAATAAGTAAGTATTCTCTCATGCCCTTGTTCTTTTTAATTTTCTAGGCATATCAAGAGCTAATTCTCTTTCCTTAACTATAGCACAACCACCAAGACCACAACACTGAATATTTTTTTACAAAAATCTATTTTTGGAATCTATAAAAAGGAGTTACATATTCCATCCATTTTTTATTTTCCCTATCCGGACAAGGAAGAAATATATCAGCATCAAAAATTTATCTTATTTCCTATGTTTAGTTCTCTAAGTTTTTTTCATATATTGTGGTAATTTTTCACATTTAATCTATCACCAAAAATGATAATAACAATTTGGACAAAGTAAGATTATCTCTTTTTATAGATTCTTTTTCTATATATCTATTTATTCCTGCTATTATATTATCTTCTTCTTTTGTCAATCCCAGTTCGGCTATGGGCTTACCGCAACAATCATAAACTGTATCTATATTTGCTTTTTTTCCTTTAATAATTTTTGATAAGTATTTTTGTAGTTTTTAGGATAGAAAGAAGGAAAGTTACAACCCGGAAAAAGAATACTTTTTAGTTCTAGCTTTTCTATAATTTTTTTAAATATATAATTTTTTTCTTTTCTAAAAGTAAAAAAATCTATATCCTTTTTGTTTAAGTGCATACTTATCTTTTTTTCACTTCCTCTATTCGCATATCAAGAATTATCTGTCTACCATCTATATCTTTCGGACAAACTCTGGTACATTCTCCACAAAGAAAACAATGGTAAGCTAAAGGGAGTAATTTATCTGTATCTCCTATAGTAAGCTCATACTTTGATAGAAAAAGAACAGTGCCTAGTACATTGTTTTACAATGTATACATTTAGTAAAATCTGTATGCTTATTCATTTTTTTATTTCCTTATCAACTATATATTTTCTAAATAAAAAAAGCTATTAAAAATACAAAAAAACTGCAAGCGCTACCGTTATTCCTATATATAAACCTCTCTTAGCTGTATCTACTAAAGCCGCCGCTCCTATTGTATACATAGCACTTCCCGGTAATATGAAAATAAAAAGTAAATATAGAATAAGTAGATAAGCTCATATCGGTTACTCCATAAGCAAAAATTTTTGTAGATTAAAAAGGAAATAAGGGTACGAGTCTAGTTATCATTAATATAAAAACTTCATTTTCATATCTTCAAATAAATATTTCCTTAAATATTTATTTTTTTCATAGCTAGAGGTTTAATTTTTATCTTGTAAGAAATATCTTCCACTTATAAATGAAATAATTGCTCCTATACCGGCTGCTAAAGTACATAAAATTGTTCCATAAACAGCTCCAAAAAGAACTCCTGCTACTATTGCAAAAACTTACACCCGGCAGAGCTAAAAGTATACTACCTACAATCGTTGCAAATATATATATAAATACGGCTAAAACAAAATTTTTCTTTTAACCAGACTTTTTCATTCCTTTTTAATTCTTCTATACTTAAATACCTTGAAAAAAATCAAATATCTTATTTAAAAATAACTATTGTTACTACCATTAGAATGAATATTAGTAATTTTTTTATTTTTTTCTTTTCCATTTTTTTATTCCACCACAAAGTTAATAGTATAATAATATATATAAATAAAACTATACTATGACTTATCATATTTATATAGTAATCTCTTGCTAACTCTCTTTTAGCAAAAAAATCAGAGCCAATATACTCACTATACTATAAATTAAAAAAATATACTATGCTCAAAATTTAAAAAAATCTGCTTTTTTTCTCTTTCTATAAATAATCTTATATTAAGAATTATTGCTCCTAAAATTAGTATTATATAGATAATACTTACAATAGGAACAGAAAATATATTATATGCTTCTACTTTTTTTCCAAAATATACCATATGTCTGGCCATACCCATTTTGGTTGTTGTAAAATAATGTATTATCCTAAAAGCAATCAATACTAAAAATCTGTATTAAATGTAAAAAAAACTTATTATTATTTTTCTTCATTATTCATTCCTTTTATTTAAACTTATTATACAATAAAAAGAGTCCCAAATAGGAACTCTCTTATTATATAATATCTATTTCTTAGCTTTATCTGTACTTAAATCAGAAACTTTAACTTCTTTATAGTCATTACTTCCAGGTTCTCCAAGTTGAACAGGATTATCTTTATCCATTTGCCATTGGAACCAACCGCCATCATAAAGACTTACATTTTTAAGACCATTTTCGTAAGCTATAAGGAAAGGAACACTGGCTCTCCAACCTGTACCACAATAGAATGCTAAATCATTATCGCTTGTAGAAACTCCTGACTCTCCAAGATATTTATTAACAGTATCAAGTCCTACGATAGTTCCATCTGCATTATTATAAGACTTATCATCTGTGTCATGACCCCAAATAGCTCCAAGTGGCTCTCCTGCTCTATCTATATAGCTATAACCTGATGTTTTTCCGTCAAACTCATCCTTTGATCTTATACTTACCAATTTGAACTTAGAATCATTTGCCATTTTTTTCTTTTTACTTGATCTATACTAATTATATATTCAGGATGTGCAGGTATAGTAGTACCAAACTCCTTATCTGTAGCTACAGGCTCATTTACCTTAGTTTCTAAATCATAACCTGCGTTCTTCCAAGCATCTATACCTCCACTTAGATCTTTTACATTCTCCACACCTGCCCAAAGTAAAGCAACTGCAACTCTATCATCAGCTGCATTCTCAGGAGAATTTCCATAAGTTATAACTGTTGTATCTTTAGTAATTCCATAGCTTTTTAAGTAGTTTAGCTATTTCATCAGCACTTCTTATATTCCAAAAATTCATCTGACTCTATATCATCTGTATTTATATGTACAGCCCCTGGAATATGACCTTTAGTATATGCTTTATCATCTTCTACTTTTCCCCATGCCGCTTCTAGAATAATAAAATCTTTAGACTCTTCTTCTTTTTTGTCAATAACGGATTTTACCCATTCAGGGCTTACATATACTTTAGTTTTCGCTACTTCTTCTACCTTTATCGCCTGAGTTGTTTCCTCTACCTTAGCCTCACTTGTTTGTTTTTGTAGTTTCTGTTTCTGTATTGCTTTCCGCTTGTTTTGTATTACCATTACAAGCTACTAACATAGAACCTGCCACTACTGTTGTTACTACTGTTTTTAAAATTATTTTTTTCATTTTTATACTGCTATTTATATAGCCTCTCCTTTATTTTTTTACTACCTTTACCAGTATACGACAAATAGCAATATATGTATAATTGTATATTTCTATAGATTTATAGTTTTATAGATTTTTATCTATAGATTATTTCCCTAAATTAAAAGTTTTTTTCTATTCTATTTCCACCTACAAAAGTTTCAGCTATATCATTATTCTCCTCTAATAAGACAAAATCTGCTCTCTTACCTACTTTAATATCTCCTACTTTATCATATATACCTATTAATTTTGCAGGATTTTTAGTAAACATATCTATTATTTCTTCTATAGGTCTACCTGTAAATTCTAATACATTCTTAAAAGCTTTTATCATAGTTAAAGTACTGCCTGCCCTTGCGTCATTCATAACTAGTCTGGCATCTCCATCTTTAACTATAACATCATTAACTCCAAGTTTATAATTACCATCCGGTAAACCTGCAGCCATAATAGAATCTGTTACAGCAATAACTTTATCAAGACCTTTAGTCTTTATTATAAGTCTTACTGTACCCGGATGTAAGTGTTTACCATCACAAATCATTTCGCAATATACCACATTTGACTCAAGAACTGAACCCCAAATAGCCGGCTCGTGTTGATGTAAAAGTCTCATAGCATTACTGGTATGAGTAGCTGCCATAGCACCATTTTCTATGGCTTGATTTGCTGTAGCATAGTCTGCACCTGAATGTCCTATAGCAACTTGTATACCCATACTTCTTAATCTAGGTATCATCTGTAAATTACCCTTTACTTCAGGAGAAACTGTCATATATCTTATTTTACCATTTGCCTTTTCTTGATATTCTTTTGCAAGTTCAGAATTTCCTGTCTGTAATAGATGTTCCGGCATAGCTCCCTTATATTCCGGTGCTAAAAATGGTCCTTCTAAGTGAATACCTGCTATATTAGCTCCCTTGTGTTCTTTTAACTCACTCCATTTTTTATATTCATCTATACACCATTTTGTTTGTTCAACTGTATCTGTAAGTATAGAACATAACCAAGAAGTGGTTCCCTGAGTAGCAAAAAATCTACATATTTTTTCATATTCATCTGCTGTAGCGGCATTTACATCTACTCCTACCGCTCCATGTGTGTGAATATCTATAAAACCGGGTATGAGTCTTTTACCTGCTAAATCTTCTTCCTTATCGAAATCTTTCAAATCATCTAATGAATGACTTATTGCCAGTATATTTGAGTCCTCTACTAATATATGTGCATATCTAAATTCATTATCTATGAGTATTAAACCGTTTTTTTAAATAGTGTTTTCATTTTATACCTCCCCTTAAAATAAATGATATAAGTTCAAATCCTTTATGATTGATACTATCTCTTTAGTTCTACTACAACCAAACTTTCTTAGCAAGCTTTTTTTATTTGAGTTTTTTTACAGTTATTTGTTCAACATGTCTTATCTCGGCTATTTCCTTTACTTTTTTTATCATCTAAAAGTAGTTTTTACTAAATCTCTCTCAGCTCTGGTAAGACCTGATACATTACTTATAAAAAAATAATAAGCTTCGTTCCGACATTTGTAAACGCTTGTATTCTTTCATAAGTACATTTTTGTATATTCGCCTGCATAATAGGTTTACCTATATACGCATTTTTAATATGTTCTATTATAAGCTCCGTACTGCTGTCTTTTTAAAAATATAATCAACAGCCCCCTGTTCCCATAGCCTTTATTATCATGTCTTCATTTTCATGTATAGTCAGATATATTATTTTTGATTCGACTTTTTATCTCTTATTTCTTCTGTAGCTTTTTATGCCTGCATAAGTAGTTTCCATTTCTATATCCATTAATATTATATCTACTTCGTTCTCAAGTGCAAGACTTACAGCTTCTTTTTCCGTTAGTAGCCATAGCTACAATTTCTATATCTTTATCCTTTTTCCAATTCTTCTTTTTAAATTTTTCTCTTATAATATCAAAATCTTCTGCTATCAAAATTTTTAATCATACTTACCTCCCATACTTAGGTATAGAGATACAAAATAAACTTCCTATCCCCTCTTTACTTTCTATCTTTAATAAACCGAAATGATTTTTTTAACTATCTGTTTTACATAATATAAGCCTAAACCCCAATTAGTATTTGTATTTTTTTATTAGTATAAAATGGCTCAAATATCTTTTTTTAGGGTCTTTTTACTCATTCCTGTACCATTATCTCTTATTTCAAAACTTATATATAATCTTTTCAGGCTTTACATTCAAGCTAAGAAGCTTTTTCTTCCTTATCTGTTGACATAATATTCTCATAAGCATTAGTTAAAAACATTATAAAGTGCCTCTGACAAATAGGTTTTTATCAGCCAATATATATGTATTTTTCATATTTTTCCCAATTTTATATCATATTCGGATGCTTTTCATTAAATTTTTTTCTATGGTTTTTTTCTATTAAATCATCAATAGATAACGGTATTAAAGACATTTGGTTTGTTTTTTTATACTTTTTATATATACTATCTATTCTGGACATTATGTTTTTTTATTCATATCCGACAAGGAAAGTATATTCTTTTTTTATACTATCTCTATCCAAGTCATCTTTTTTTCCAACTCTTTTTCTAATTTAGAAATAAGTATCTTGCTTGCCAGAAACTGATTTTTTTCATACCATGCACAAAAAAACAGACATAGTTCTAGCCGCTATATCTACCTTTTTTTGTATAAGTATATCTCCCTTTGTTTCTATATATTCCATACTTGAATATGAACCTAAATTATAAAAAAACCGAAAAATACCGAAGAAAGTAGTTAATATTGAAACCAGTAACCAATATCTTATATCACCGCCTAAAAATATTTGAATATAATACTCCTCTGTATTTCATATAATAAGTCGCATACATTCTGTATACTTGTATGGGATCTTGCCTAAAAATATAACCAATACATAGTTTCCATACATAATAAGAAAAAAATAGAATATATCTGAATTGCTTTTTTTACAATATGGTATAGTTATAGCTCTATATTCCAAAATGAGCAGAATAACAGAAATAATAAGATAAAGCTGTATCCATATAAAAGTAAATGTTATAGCCATTACCTCGAGATTTTTTTATTTCCTAATATAATAAATATTTTAGGATAATATAATATCAAGCTAATTAATGGAAATAACATTACCAAACCATGCTTAGGTTTTTGCTCTCATTATTGCCGGCAACATAGAATAATCCAAGGCAAGCATTAAAAAAATGCCGAAATAAAAATTCTTCCAATAGCTATAAAATAGCCTAAATACATTAATGGAAATATTAAATATGATAGTTTTTCTTTGTACTCTTATATCGAAAAAAACAGGAAAAAAATTTTTTTGAGAGGTACTTATTCCGCCATTCTTAGCCTGAAAAAAATAATTATACCTATAAACATCAAACTAAGACTAAAAGCATAAAGCCAGCATTAATATAGTTTTTTTATATTCATTCTAAGAAAGAAAAATAACTACCGATGAAAACCATTATAAAAAAATAATACAACAAATAACATACTGCCCCTCCTTCTGTTCATATTTTTATCACAAAGTATAGGGGTTTTTATAGCCTTGTAGTTTTATATTTTTTTAAAAAGTTTTAATAAAAGCTTATAACAAAAAGCCAGATATCCGGCATTAGCTTAAATAATAATTTAAGTACATCTTAATTTTTTCTCTAATTATCATTTATTTTTTTAATTCTTTTTTGCTTCTGCACTCAAACTATCTAATAAATAATTTTTTTAGATAATTTATTCTTATCTCTATGTTCTTCAAGAGCATTTTTTTCGCCACTCTATTAATCTCTTCATATAATTCTCTGGAACTCATAAGCAAACAACCTGCTGAGCGTATTATTATTTGCTCTATTCCATCAGAAGTAACTACAGTTATTCTATACTTCTTACTCAAATCTCTAACTGTTTTTTTCTATATATTGATCTGCTGTTTCAGCAGTTTTTTTGTATAGACTATATAAATATTATGTTGACTAATTACTTCTGTTTTTATGGTCAGGAACTTTATATGCATCAAACACTAAGATAAGCTTTGCATCTATATAAGCTTTTATAGCTTGATAAAAATATCTATAAGCCTATCTCTGGCTGCATCTATATTTTTTTAGCAGCTAACTCTCTAAGCTCCCTGCCAAGCAAATATAACATTATATCCGTCGACAAGAATATATTCTTTTATCTTTTCTTGTTTTTTTAAATATATACTCTTTTTTTCAGGTGCTTTTTTTATAGGCTTATCCCAATCTCCTATTCTAGGTACTACTTTACCATAAGTACGTTCAAAAAAATTTCCATAAGTTCTTTTTGAAGTAGCTTTTTCTATATCATAACTAGATTTCACCGTAATAAGTTCTTCTTCTTTTTCATCTTCATAAAAAAATCATTTGTTGTATCTAGATGAATATACTCATGAACTTTATCCCATTCTACTATAAAAAGCATCTCCTTGCTTACAAAAATATAGAAAAAAACAAGGATTTTTCTATATCAAGCTCCGGATTATAAGTATTATTTTTCTAAAAGTTCTTTTTATATTATGACATTCTTCATAAGCTAAAAAATTTAGATTTAAACTTCCCTCACCTTTAGTATATGAGGCTAAGATACTTCCATAATTTTGTATTGTAGCCAAAGGTACTTTTTCCTATTATACTTGCTACACCATTTTTTTATATCCGGACTTTCAAAGTTAGCACTCATTATATTTAAGTCTGATAGGGCTCTGCCAAGGTTTTCACTTGGTAAATTAAGTTCAAATTCATAATATGGCTCTAAAAATAATGCTATCTGCATACATCAAGCCTTGTCTAAAGGCTCTAAGACTTGCTTCTCTTAAATCTCCACCCTCTGTATGCTTATTATGTATTTTAGCATTTACTATCTCTATTTCCAGATCAGTAATCTCCAAACCTAAAAAGTACGCCTTTTTAATTTATTTGTTTCTAAGTAATTTTTTTATGCTATTTATACTACCTGCATTTAGGCTTTCTGTTCCCAGAGCGGAACTTACCTTTATCCCACTACCTTTTTTTACCCTCTTTTATAAGCAAATGCACTTCAGCATAATGCCTCAAAGGTTCAAAATGTCCAAGTCCAAGAACTTCACCTTTTTATACTCTCTTTGTATACAATCTTTTCCATCTTCAAAATCTATATCTATATTAAACCTATCTTTAACCTTAGTCTTTAATACTTCTAATTGTATCTCTCCCATAAGTTTTTATAGATAGCCTATTTTTCTATAATATTTATATCAAGCTCCGGTTCCTCTTCATTTAAAATCTTTAATTTAGGATATACAGCTTTTTATATCTTCACCATTTGGCAAAAAGTATATTGTAGCTAAGTACAGCCTCTGTCTTGTTTATAAGTTCTTTTTCATCTCCAAAGGCTTGCCCTATATAAGTCTTATTTAAACCTGTAAGAACACAAATACTACCTGCATAAACCTCACCCGGAGTATCGAATTTATCGCCATTATATACTCTTATTTGATTGATTTTTTTCTCCGGCTAAACTCTGCTTTGCTTTTTAAAAATTCCACCGCTGACTTTTTATATGTGTTTGTCTAAGTCCTGCCTTATCTCTACTTATTTTTATATACAATACCGGAAAAAAATTTTTTTATTATAGTCGGCTTCTTTTGTATATATTTCTAGACTTTCTATGAGTTCATCTGTCCCAATATGCTTTATAGCCGCACCCCAAAGTACCGGAAATATTTTTTTCTTTCTTGTATTACTTCCTTTATCTCATCATCATTGAGTATAGAATTTTCTAAATATCTATTCATCATCTCTTCACTTGAAAGTGAGATTTCTTCATACATTTCTTCTTTATTTTTCATTCGTAAAAATCAATACAATTTGAGCTTAATTTAGTTTTTTTATATCCTCTAAGAGTTCCTTTTTATCTGTTCTTGCTATATCCATTTTATTTACATATATAAAGCAAGGTATCTTATACTTTTTCAGTAGTTTTAAATAGTGTTTTTTTGTATGACTTGTAACACCATCAAGTGCTGATACTATAAGTATGGCATAATCTAAAAATCCCAAGACTTCTTTCCATTTCAGCACTAAAATCAACGTGCCCCGTGTGTCTACCAATTGTATATTCAATCTCTGTTTTTTTATTATGGCTGTCTTTGAATATATTGTTATTCCTCTATTGCGTTCTATATTATCTGTATCTAAAAAAACTGTCTTTTTGTATCAACTCTACCTGCTGTTCTGATTGTAGACGATTTATATAATAAGCTTTTCACATAGACTGGTTTTTTTCCTGCATCTACATGAGCTAATATACCTAAGCAAATATTTTTTTCATTTTTCTATGCGTAAGCTCTCGCTCTCCTTTATTCTAAGTTAGTTATATTGTAGCAAAAAAATAAGGTTTTACTCAATCTATGAATATTTATTATTTTAGTATAAAAAGATGATGCCCTAAGGCATCATCTTTGATAAATATTATTTTGTAATTACTATAGGTTTATACCCATCAGCTTTAAGAGTAATGGTATCTCCACTATTTAAAAAAACTTTGCAGGAATAATTATACTACTTATCGCACTAATACCGGTACGTGTTTCATAATATCCGTCTTCAGGATAATATCTTCTACCAGCTTTAGGTAATACCCTATCATTTAATGTAACTTTGAAACTGTCAGATGTTATAAATTTTCTTTCAATATCGCTTTCAGTATTGAAATTTTTATCATCAGTTTGTAAGCTTTATTTTAAAGGGACTAAGAACACTTGTGCCACCACTAGTTGTATATTTAGGTGCATCAGCAAGTGTTGTTTCTTCCTCTTCTGCAGCAGGCTCATTAGAAACTACGTTCTCTACTTTATTACCTTGTTGATCTAATATTAGAGTGAACTCTTTGTAGCCATCTGCTGTTACTTTAATAATATTATTAGTTTTTGTTAATATTGCCGCATCAAAAACTATAGCATTATCACTACTTGGTTGTGTCCAACCTTTTGTTCTCTTTGAAAGCTTATACTTATTTCCTTTTGGAGAAGCATAAGAAATAGTTTCTTTCACTAACTCTTTACCATTTACATTTACCCTAACCGAATTCAACCAATCTTGTAAATCTTCTTGTTTATTAAACACAAGAGAAAGTAAATTATCAAATACGGAGTTTTTCACTTCACTATACTCTAGCGTTGGTGTTTCCTTACCTGTATCCTCATTTCTCACTGGTTCTGTTGGCGTTACCGGTGCTGGTGTTACTGGTGTTGGTTCTGCCGGCGTTGGTGTTGGTGATACCGGTGTTGGTGTTGGCGCTACCGGTGTAGTTGAATTTTCTGTTCCACTTGTAGAAGTATTCTTATTTACTGTAAATGTGAGTGGCTTATATCCTTCAGCAGTAATAACTACCGTATTTACAGCTTTTGTAAATCCATTAGCAGCTAAGTGTAGAGTATCTCTATTTCCACCGTATGTTGTATCTTTTACATTAACCAAGAAATTATTAGCACTAACTCCTGTCAAACCGTTAGTATATTTTACATCATTGACAGTAACCGATAATTCCTTAGAAGCAAGCCATTTTTCAACTTCCTTAGATGTCATACTTTCTGTAGTATTAAACTCTACAATATATTTATCATCATCTCCAATCCCAAGTACTTTATTACCAGTCTTTAATGTCGCACTCTTAAATGTTGGAGTTACCTTACCTTCAGTATTGCTATTTTCTGCACTTTCATCTGCTTTTACACTAAAGTCAACTTGTCTTTGACCATAGCCATTTGTTTTTATAACTAAAGTGTAGTTTCCTGCTTCTGTTACAGTCTTAGGAGCAAGTACAATACTACCATTTTCAATCTTATAGCCTTTATCATTAGACTCTTGACCTACAGGAAGTACAGTCTTTTCTGTATTAGTAGCTTTATTTATAAGTACCAATTCTTTTAGACTCTTAAGTACGTTAGCTGCATCATGATTATTAATCTGTACATTAAATTTAAGTTCTTCATTTAATTTTTAAGTTGTCTGTATTTTTCAGTAGTTATTGTAATATTTCCTTCTTCTCTTTCAACAACAAGTGTTAAATCTTGAACTTTATATCCTTTAGCAACTATTCTAAGACTATGCTTTCCTACATAAGGAATACCAAATGAATTCTTTAATACTGAAGCAAAGATTTTTAATTTACCATCTACTATTTCATATTGCTTTACTGTAGAATCACTTCTAAGAGCTGTACCTCTACCATCTAAATAGATTCCCTCTATCTTAGATAAATAATTTGCATCAGTGAAGCTCAATTCAAAGTCTGCGTCTTCTCTAGCATTTAAGCCTGTAACTGTAGTATCCTCTCCTATAGAATCTCCTAAATTCTCAACAGGTCCAAGTAAACCATCTTCCAAGACTCTCTTAATCTTACCTACATAAGCTCTTTGTTTAGTAGCTCCATTTAGATACTCTGCAAAACTTAATTGTGTAGAGGCATCCATTCTCTCACTCTTAACTTTATTTAAGAAATCAGTAAGATCATATATAGGTGTCAAGTCATTTGTAAGTACACCTTCAGGCTTTTGATAGGTAAGAAAACGATTTACAACACCTGTAACCGCATCATTTCTAAGACGTATATCATTTAAAATAAGTGCATTTGCAAGTAAATCATGCTCAAATAAAAGATTTGCGTTAATATTATAACCCGCAGAACCTGTAGATGAACTACCATCGGCACTTGGTAAGCTAATACTTCCACCACCTGTAGCAGATGAATAAGTATCAACCTCGGCATTAGCTCTAAAGTTTGCATCAGCAGCTATCTCAAATTCTTTTGACATATCTTTATAACCGTCAGCATGAACTGTTACTTTATATTTACCTACTTCATTTAAAAGAACTCTCTCTTCATTTGTATCTTTATCTTTATACTTCTCATAAATATGTAACACATTCATTATCACTGAATACTCTTCTATATTCTTTAAAGATACAATCTTTCCACTTGGGAATTTTTAAATCTACACCTGTTACAGGCATTTTTTTAAGTCATTACCGAAAGTTTCACCATTTGGTCCAGCTATATTGAATAATACATCTGCATTACCTATTCTAGGATTTGGAGTTTCTGTACTTTGACTAAGAACATAATTTGTATCTCTAACCACTTGTACTGCAACTGTATATTTATCATTACTATAATCAGAAGCTAGATTTACAAAAATATCTACCATTATTTCTTACATTAGGTTGTGGTAAATTAATTTTTTACTATACCTGTATTTGCATGGCTAGTATCCATTTCTTTTTGTAAATGTTACTGCATTATTTAAAGTCTTATACTCATAATCAAGTATTTTTAGCATTTGATAATTCATCAAACCACTTCTTACTATTTTTCATCAAGAGTCAATTTAATAACTATTTGACCATTACCTTCTGCATTTATTTCAGCAGGTGCTACATAATTAGCTTTTTTGGCAAATTCTTTTGACTCATTTAGTTTTTCTATTATTAGATAAATCAAAAGTTGTCGTTGTTGGATATTTCCTTACATTTCCATTCTCATCATAGTTATCAAGATGATAATCAAATACGCTTATAGGTCCATTTGTAAGTATATAAGCAGGTGCATCTTCCTTACTTCCTACGCTTGGTGCAACAGTAGTTTTACCGTTAGCATAACTTAAACTTTCTCTCTTATTATCCGACTTTCTTACTACTTCTATGTTCTTAGGTGCAGAAACAGTTGTTGCCCACTTAACAATCTTTCCTGTATCATCTACCTTTGATACAGCCGCTGTAACATCAACACCATTTACAAGGATATTATAATCTTCTAATGTTCCTTGTTTGAAAGTAACAACAGCATACTCTATCCAGCCTAAATCAACTAATTTAGTGTATTCAGCTGCAACTAAGTTTGTCTCAACATCAGCTACTGTAATTCTACTGTCATTATAATAATTTGATGATGAACCACGTCCTGATGAACCTGAACCGCCACCACTTCTTAAATTAGCTTTTGATGCGGATGCAGCTACCTTTGTAATTTGTCCTTTTCCTGCAACAAAATGAACACTTCCATTTCCCTCAGCCCATCTACCATCAGCATTTACAAGAAAACCGTCAGGAGTTTTTGTATTTGCCAACATTTTACCTTCGGTAACATCCTTAGCTGTTGAAAAATAATAGCAATATCCATCTATCCATTGCCAACCTGTAAGCATCTTACCTTTTGAGCCATCACTTAGGGTATTAAAGAAATACCAATTTCCGTCTGTATGTTGTAACCAACCGGTCTTCATAGTACCATCTGCCTGATTTAGATAATACCAATCTTCTCCCAGTTTGATGAAACCTTTTGTTAAAACTCCGGCCTCATTATAATGTTTCCATGAGCTACCTTCTTGCTTCCAACCTGTTGCACCGGCATTAGCTGCAAAATACTACTCCCGAAAAAAAGCAGTTGCAGAAATTAAAGTTGCACTAAGTAATGTAAAGCAAGAATTTTTTTAATGTCTTTTTCATTAATTCCTCCTATATGATATATTTTTTAAGAAAGACCATAACAAGTCCATAACAATGAATGCGATTACATATTTCACTGCCATAGACACTTTATTAGTTGCAGCTAACTTTTATTAGATAATACTAACTTTTGTTAGCTTACACTAACTTTGAAGATTACTATATCTAAATTTTTAATCTTTTTTTCAAGCAAAACTTAAGATGTTTTTTTATTAAATACATTTATTATATTACTAAAAAAATTATGTCTCTTATAATCTATATTTTTAATAATAAAAAAACTTGTCTTTTTAGAAATATTATTTTTACTTTTTTTAATATATGTAAAATATAACATCTTAAGACAAGTTTTTATTAATCTTTATATAATTCTAACAGTATACGAAATCGTTATCTTTTATCAAACTATATACGGTATACTAAATTACAAAGTCTATTAATATATTATTATAAATATTTTTCATTAAATATCATACTCAATTTAGTACATATACTTACTACTACTGAATAATAGTTTATATAGCTTTAAATGCTTCTTCCAAATCTTCAATAATATCATTTACATTTTCTACACCTATAGAAAATCTTATAGTATTTGGTTTAATATTCTGCTCTTCTAATTGTTCTTTAGTACATTGACTATGTGTAGTTGTAGCCGGATGTATAACTAAAAGATTTAACATCGGCAACATTTGCAAGTAAAGAGAATAATTCTAAGTTATCTATAAATTTAGTTGCAGTAGATGTATCTCCTTTTTATTTCTATAGTAAAGATAGAACCACCACCATTAGGGAAGTATTTAGCGTATAATTCTTTTTGTTTTTTATCTGTACTAAGTGAAGGATGATTTACTTTTTCTACTAACGGATGCTCACTTAAATATTTTACAACTTTTAAGGCATTTTCTACATGTCTTTCTACTCTAAGAGATAGTGTTTCTATGCCTTGCAAAAGCAAAAATGCATTAAATGGAGAAATAGCCGCTCCTGTATCTCTAAGTAAAGTAGCTCTTATCTTAACAACAAAAGCCGCAGCACCAACTGCTTTAGTAAAGCTGACACCATGATAACTCTCATTTGGCTCTACAAGTGATGGGAACTTTCCTGCCTTTTCCCAGTCAAACTTTCCACTGTCTACTATTACACCACCTAGAGTTGTACCATGTCCACCTAAAAACTTCGTTGCTGAATGAACTACTATATCTGCACCATATTCAATAGGACGAACTAAATAAGGAGTTGCAAACGTATTATCAACTATAAGAGGAATGTTATTTTCATGTGCTATATTTGCAATAGCTTCTATATCTACAACTTCTGAATTTGGATTTCCTAAAGTTTCTATAAATATAGCTTTTGTTTTTTCATTTATAGCCTGTCTTACTTCATTTTCATTGAAAATATCAACAAATGTTGTTGTAATTCCATAATCCGGTAAAGTATGTACAAAAAGATTAGAACTTCCACCATAAATATTTCTTGCTGATACTATATTATCTCCTGCTTTTGCTATATTTAAAATACTATATGTTATAGCACTGGAACCACTTGCAACTGCTAAAGCCGCTACACCGCCCTCCAAAGCCGCTATTCTTTCTTCTAATACATTTTGTGTAGGATTTGTGAGTCTACCGTAAATATTTCCACCTTCTTTTTAGTGCAAATCTTGCTTCTGCTTGTGCACAATCTTTAAATACAAAAGATGTTGTCTGATATATAGGTACTGCTCTGGCATCTGTTGCTGAGTCCGGATTTTTCTTGTCCTACATGTAATTGTAATGTTTCAAATTTTAATTCCCTATCTTTTTCTTGCTTTCTTTGACATATTTTTTTACCACCTTTTTTATTCTGTAAATAATTGAGTTGAATAATATCTATCTCCTGAGTCAGGTAAGACTGTAACTATAGTTTTACCTTTATTTTTCCGGTCTTTTAGCTAATTCTATAGCTGCAAAAAGTGCCGCTCCACTGGAAATACCTGTAAAAAGTCCTTCCGTCTTTGATAAATATTTTTGAATATTCAAATGCGGCTTCATTTTTCCACCTTTATTATTTCATCATATTTTTTTGTATTTAAAAGTGTCAGGTATAAAACCTGCTCCTATACCTTGAATCTTATGTGGTCCTGCTGAATTTCCTGATAGTACGGCAGAACCTACAGGCTCAACTGCAACTACTTTTATACTATTTTTTTTCTCTTTCAAATATTCTCCGGTTCCTGAAAGTGTACCTCCGGTTCCAACACCTGCCACTAATATATCTACTTCTCCATCGCTATCTTCCCAAATCTCAGGTCCGGTAGTTTTCTTATGTGCATTTGGATTTGCCTTGTTTTCAAATTGCCATGGAATAAAACTGTTAGGAATAGTCTTTGAAAGTTCTTCTGCCTTTGCTATAGCACCCTTCATTCCTTTTGCACCTTCCGTAAGAACCACTTGTGCACCATAAAAACGTAGGATGTTTATTCTCTCAACACTCATAGTATCCGGCATTACAAGTATAACCTTGAAACCTAATGAAGCACCAACTAAAGCTAAACCTATACCTGTATTTCCTGATGTAGCTTCTATTATAGTAGCTCCTTCTTTTTATAAGTCCTTTTTTTCTATAGCATCTTCTATCATAGCTTTTTGCTACACGATCTTTTACAGAACCTGCCGGATTAAATGATTCCAATTTTACTAAAACTCTAGCCTCTAAGTTCAAATCTTTTTTTCTATCTTTTGTAACTTCCACTAGAGGAGTATTTCCTATTAATTCCAGTGCTGATTTATATACTCTTGACATTTTAACCTCCTTATTTATCTCTTCCATATCTTATGCTCCTATAATAAACCCTATAAACATACTTGTCAAGTATGTTTATTTATTTTTGATATTTTTAAATATTTAGTTTTTAGCCTATCAAAAATCTATCTGTTTATCAGAAATACAATCAATCAGAGCTTTGTTATGAGAAATAAATATATATGATAAATTAAATTTCTCCCTTAAATCCAGCATTAAATTTAGTATCTTAGCTCCTGCTAATACATCCAATGCCGAAGTTATTTCATCACAAATAATTATTTTTAGGTTTTAACGCTAATACTCCTGCAATACAAACTCTTTGGCTTTTGACCCCCACTAAGTTCATGCGGATACTTATTCATATATTCTTTATCCAAACCACATAAAGTAAAAATATCTTTCTATTTGTTCTTTTTGCTATCTTAAAGCTTACTGAAAGGATTGTGTAACTTATAAGCTTCTATAGCTATGCTACCGACTTTTCTTTTTAGGATCTAAGGCGGTATACGGGTCTTGCATTATTATTTGTATTTTTTTCTTATCCTAAGTTCATTTAATTTATTAAATTCATACTTATTAGAGGAATATTTTCCAAAAATCTTTTCACCCTCTAAATAAATTTCTCCTTTATCAAGTTTAGAAATACCAAGTATAGCTTTAACCAAAGTTGATTTTCCACTTCCCGAACTTCCAACTATGCCTAAAAATCTCCCTTCTTTTTAATTCAAACGAGAGATTATTTATAACATTTTGTTCTTTTTATTTTTTTGAAAATATTTTTTTCCTAAAAATAATATGATTTATATAGATTTTTTTACTTCTAATATATTTTTCACTCATATTAATCTCCAATTTCATAAAAATCTACCTGTAAAATTCTCTTTTTTTAAAAACTGCTTTTTAATAAATTTCTAGAATATTCTTCTTGAGGATTTTTCAAAGAAAGCTTTTAGTTGTAGAACTTTCTATAATCTCTCCCTTATGCATTACTGCTATATTATCTACATATTTTTTTCTAAATCTTTAAAAATCATGAGTAATAAGTATAATAGCCATCTCTCTATTTTGGCATAAGTCTTTTAATAAGCCTAAAATATCATCTTTTAAGTTCTCATCTACCGAAGAAGTAGGCTCATCTGCTATAAGTATTCTAGGATTTGCCGCTAAAGCTATAGCTAATTGTACTCTTTGCCTCATTCCACCACTAAGTTCATGTGCATATTTATAGTATACCTCCTCAGAATTTTCCAATTTTACTTCTTCAAAGAGTTTCAATACCCTAATTTTTCTTTCTTTACTTCTCAATTTAGTCTGTAATTTTAATACTTCATCAACCTGCTTTCCAACACTCATAAGAGGATTTAACACCTTCATCGGCTCTTGAAACATAAGAACTATATCCCTACCTCTCATCTTTTTTATAATTTTTTCATTTCGTTCCAGTAAGTTTTTCATTTTCAAATTCTATTTTTTTCCACAAACTTTTTATATTTGGAGGATTTAGACCTAGAAGTGCTTTCATACTTACACTTTTTCCACTACCGGATTCTCCCACTATAGCTAAAAATCTTTGCTTTCTCTATTTTTTTATATCCAGCTTAAAATCTAATATCTCATCTACATCCTTTTGTCTTGGACTATATAAAATTCTAAATCCTTCACCAATAAAATTAATTGCTAAGGTCATACTCATTATTAATATTCCTGCAGGTAACCAAGTCCAAGGGTAAGATTGTAAAGCTCTCATATTTCTGGCATTAGAAAGTATATTCCCAAGACTTGGCATAGGATCTTTTACACCTAAACCCAAAAAAACTAAGTGAAGCCTCCATCAATATAACACTAGCCATAGATATAGTTGCCGCTACTATAATCAAAGGAAATATATTAGGCAAAATATGCTTAATAATTATAAAGAAGTCAGAAAACCCCATAGTCTTAGCTACCAGAATAAAATTTTGCTTTTTCAATGATAGTATCTGCGCTCTAACTATCCTCGCCACCTCAGTCCAAGATAAAAATAGCTATTATAATAATCAAATTTTTTTAAAGATGGTCCTATAAGACTTGCTATCGCCATAGCTGTTATTATGAAAAGGAAAAACACATTAATACATCTATAATTCTCATTATTACAAAAATCTATATATTCTCCAAAAATATCCTGCAAGTATTCCCATTATACTCCCTATTATTATTTGTAATATGGTACTACTAATACCTACAAGTAAAGAAACTCCGGTTCCATATAACAGTCTAGACAATACATCTCTACCCAAATCGTCTGTTCCTAAGAAATGTATTCTATCAGGTTTAGTATTTATACTAAATAAGTCTATATCAGAATAAGAAAATTTAGTTATAAATGGAGATAATAATACAAATAAACATATTAAAATAAATATTCCAACTCCTATTATCCAATATGTATTTCTCTTAACTTTCATACTTTTTCATCTATTCACCTTTTTATAATTCTATTCTTCTATCTATATATACATATAAAATATCCGCTAAAAAAATTAGATAATAATATTAGTATGGCACTTATCATCAAAACACCCATAATGAGTGGATAATCCCTATTTTGAACTGCTTCATAACTAAGTCTGCCTATTCCTGGCCAAGAAAAAATTGTTTCTGTTAGTAAAGCTCCTGAAAATAAGCTAGGTATTTGTAAACAAAATATAGTTACTATAGGGAGCAGAGCATTTCTCAACCCATGTCTTAAAAGTGCCTTTCCAAAACTCATTCCTTTTGCCATCGCTGCATATATATATTCTTTATCCATTACATCTAACATTGCTTGTCTACTATATCTAATAAATGAAGTCATTTGAAAAACAGATAAAGCAATAACCGGTAGAATAAGATGCTTGCCCACATCCATAAATCTACCTATTCCTTTATACTCTACTCTCACATCATACATACCTGATGAAGGTAGCAACATCATGTCATAAGAAAAATTTTTTTAATAAGCAGTAAAGCTATGAAAAAAATACAGGTATAGATATACCTATAAAAGAAAATATACTTAGTAAATCATCTATTTTTTTGTATTCCTTTTATAAGCAGAAAAAAATCCTAAAGCTACACCTAAAATTGTACTTACAAACAAAGATGTAGACATAAGTAATAAGGTGTTAGGTACTCTCTTAGCTATGACAGAAATTACAGATTTTGAATATTTTTATCGAATATCCTAGGTCTAAGTGCAAAATTCTACTAAACCATTTTTATATTTTTATATACAAAGGATCATAGTAACCTATCTGCCTTAATTTCATCTCTACAAGAGCAGGAGAAGTATTTGGACTTATCATATATGAATATGGATTACCCGATTGAGTATTTATAAGTATAAATATTATTATTGATATTAGTATTAATAAAAATTGTAGATATTAATAAACGTTTAATAATATATTCAAGCATCTTTCCTCCTATATTTAACTATAAAAAAATAGAACCTTATACTTAGCATATAAGATTCCATTTTTTTATTATTTTAAGATTCTTTATTTCATCAAAGTCCAATTCCAAGCATCTGAAAAAAATCTCTAAATACCGATGGCTCAAAGCCTTCTAAATTAGGATTGGTTGCTATAGTTATATCTTGTTCAAATAAGTATATCCAAGGTATTTGCTCATTCATATAAGTCGCAAAATCTTTATATGCCGCTTTTCTTGCAGTTATATCTGTTGTACTTGCTCCTGCTTCTAACATACTTTCAAGTTCAGGAGTTGTAAATCCTGATATATTCCAACCCATATTTCCCTTTTTCATTACTAACTGCTGTTTTTGACCAATATGCAGTTAGATCCGGATCGGCAGTTAAATTATTTCCCATCATATACATATCAAAATCATGATTTGCAACGACTTTTTCCATAAGAGCAGGGAATTCCATCTTGTTAAGTTCTACTTCTATTCCTATTTCTTTTAAATTTTGTTGAATTATTTGTGCAGCCTGTTCTCTTATACTATTTCCTAGAGGAACATCTAAACTGAAAGAAAGTTTTTTTCTCCATTTACACTTTCCATTATACCATCTTTCATAGTATATCCGGCTTCTCCTAACAAACTCTTCGCTTTTTTTCTACATTATATTCATACTTATTAAAACTTACATCTTTTTGGATATGCCCAAGAACTGGAAAGCATAGGTGCATCCTTTACTTCTCCATTTCCTTCTATTAACTTTTTCAACCATATTTTTTTCTGTCTATAGCTGTAATAATGGCTTCTCTTACCTTTAAATCCTTAAAAACAGGTTTTTCTATAGTTAAGTCCCATATATTGGAATAAATTATTTGGATGTTTATACATCTTAAAAACCATCTTTTTCTAAGTCGGCTATATCTTCTTTTTTTCAGATTTGTAACTGCTGCTATATCTATAGTATTATTTTTTTAAATCTGCACTAACTGTATCTTCACTAACTATTTTTAAATATAATATTATCAGTCTTAGGAGCTCCCATGAAAAAGTCCTTATTCTTTTCAAATTTTTACTTCTTGACCCTCACTAAAACTTGTTAATGTATATGGACCATTACCTATAGGTTTACTTAATAAGTCTGAATTAGTTTTCCATTCATTCATAGCTACTTTTGACCATATATGTTCAGGTATTATACCCATAGTTCCCAAATTTGTTAAAGCCGGACCATAAGGTGCATCAAGTTCTATTTTTATAGTTTTATCATCCGGTGTTTCTATACCTATTAAGGTATCTGATTTTCCTTCTTTATAATCAGCTAAGCCTTTTATTTTGGTCACATAACTTCCATACTCCCCATCATAGTCCTTACTTGCAAGGCTGGTAAAAGTGTATGCCACATCTTTTGAAGTTAATTTTTCACCATCAGACCACATCAAATTATCATTTAGAGTAAATACAATAGTTTTTTGATCATCTGATACTTTATATTCCTTTGCCAAATAAGGTTCTAGACCTTGTTCTTTATCTAATTTTAGCAATGAAGTATATACTAGAGAGCACACCGCATCATCGTATGTACTATCTGTTAATAAAGGATTAAACACTCCTGAAGGTGATGTTGATAATCCGTATACTATAGTATCAGCTGCTTGTAATGAATCTTTTGTTTCTTCTACAGTAGACTCCAACTCTGTTTTACTACTTTCCATCACATTTTCTTTTTTTGTTCCACAGGCTACGAGTGATCCTATAGCCATTATTGCTATTCCTATAGCAAACAAATTTTTTCTTTTTAACACTTTATTATATCCTCCCATTATTATTTATAATAAACCTTTATACAGGCATTTATCTCTTTTCCTGTGCTGTTTGAAAGCATCTTCAAATCATTAATTTCTCCGAATGATATTGTATAAGTTTCACCATTACCTACTTTTGCATTTGCACCATGATTTACATTTGGATTTCTTTTTATCATTTAATTCAATAGCCATATCCCACTTATGCTCGGATCTTCATTATCATCATTCTTAACATAAAGGCCTATTGCAAAAATTTTTTTCCTTTTGATAATTTAAGCTTATATTCTATAGGTAATTCCAGAGTATGATAACCTGCACTTGCTAAGTTTCCGAACATAATTCTTTTTATTATCCTCTTGTAATTTTTTTCTACTACCTCTTTTTCATCGCTAAACCCTTCACCTGCAACCTCTTCTATATATGAATCAAAAATCCTCTATGAAATATATTTCATATTCTGCATTAGGTTTAGTAGTATAAAAAAACCTACTGAATCTAATATTCTATTATTTTCATCTACTTTATATTTATTGAATAAGATAGTTTTTTTGCTTCTCCGGAAAGTTCATCATTTCTAACAAAGCCGGTAAGTCCATAATCATCATATTGATAAACTCCTTTAAATTCATCCGCTTTTTCTTACATCAGTAAATACATAAGGTTCATTACATATACCTCTAGATTTAAAAGATACATAAAAATATCCTTCATCACCAAAATATTTAGTTTGAGCATCCTTTACTATCCAAGCCCCATCAATATCAGGCCTATTTTTCTTCTTGAAAAATTTTCTTTTACTAAAATTATCATCCCAACCAACTATGGCAATAGCATGATTTGGATTAGCCTCTTCTAAGCTGCAATATGCCTTTGTTAGAGGATTATATGTAAGTTCATTTGAATACGGAAAAGTTTTTATTTCCATCATGAGCCATATAAATATTTGATACAACTGCTCCATTTTTCGATTATAGCTTTTTTTATTTGTTTCATTTGCTCATCATCATTTGAAGTTATAGTGCTCACATCTAGAGATTTCAAAAATTCAAAACCAAGTATACTTCTAATTGCTTTTTTTATTTATATTTTTTTCTTTGCTTCTACCTCTACTTGATTTTTTTGCTTATATTTTTTTCTTAGAAATATCCTCTATATATTTCTTTCCTTCATCCGTTAAATATGCAGCGGATTAAATTCATGCTTTAGCGGTTTATATACGTCATCTTCTTCTAATATAGGCCCTCTACCGGATATCAAATAAGGCAAATCAGACTCTCTATTTCTACCTTCTCTAATACCTAACTTCACACCTTTATCTCTAAATATGAAGCCCTGTCTATTCTCCATATTATTCTCTGATAAATCTAAATCTATACCTTCTTTCAATTTTATATGTGATTCCAAAAGCTGCTAAAGCGGCAAAACTTCTACAACCACCATCATAATATTGATTTTTCACTTCTGTTACATAAGATTTACCTTTTTACATTTCTCAAATCATACTTCATGGGTAAACCTGTTGTTTCCTCAATTTTTTCTTCTTCTGCTTTTTTATCTACTTGATTTGTATTTTTCACCTTTTAATTCTTTTATTTTCATTATCTACTTGCTTTTTTTATCCAATAACTCATCTTCTATTTTTTTCAACTAATTTATCTGTTACATTTTTCTTTCTTATTATCCTTTAAACTATCTATATCTTTTTCCGGTTTATTGATATCTTTTATATCATTTCTTTGTTTTTAATGCTTCACTAGCTGTATGTAAGTTCTCTAACTTTTTTCCCTTTGGAATATCATCTTTTTCTAAAAGTGATTCTAGAGAATATCCCAAGGAAGATCTTGCTGATTTTACATAGCTAGCTATCCTATTTTTAACTATATGCTTATTAGTAATAAATCCTTTATTTCTAATAAAATATTCTTTATTATTTTCATCTATCCAAGCACCACTATTTCCTAGTTTATATCCATCCGGAGATAAGCTATTCTTATACATAACTCCTGTTTGCAAGTCAAAAATAATAGCATTTTCCATCCACCCATTGCCAAGAATTTAGCATCTTTCCATAATCTTTCCCCATATTAGGATTCAAAAAATACCATTCATCATCTTTATATAGCCAACCGGTTTGGAGTTTAGAATTTATATCATAATACTTCCACGAACCCTCTTCAAACTTCCACATATTTTTTACTTCATTAGCTCTTACCTTTATACCACTTATGACACTTAAAAACATACCCCCACTAAGAACTAAACTAAGATATATATAAAATTTCTTTTTCACAACATCCTCCCCAAGTCGCATTCCAAAAAAATACATAAAAAAATATTCTAATATATATAATTATTTTTAGTCAATATATACATATTATTTTTTTATGTTTCTTTTTGAATACTCTACTTAATATATACTTTGCTTGTTATATTTTATGAATTTTTATAGATAAAATAGATAAAACAAATCACTTATATATTTTTATCTATATAAAAAAATTTATTTCATATCTTTTTAATTATCTAATAATCAAAAAAATCCACCTTTATATTTAAAATATAAAGATGAATTACTTTCTCGTTTTTTTCTTTCTATAAGAGCTTCTATAACAGGAACTAAAAAAATAAGGCAACTAAACCACCAGCAAATCCGTTATTATACAAATTTATTCCACTATAAACTACACCGACATTAAGAGCTACAGAAGAATGTAGAAATCCTGCCAAAATTCCTGCCAAAATCCCAAACTCTCCTGCTATGGGTGCTAAAGTTGTAGATAAAATTAAAGTCATAAGAGGTGCAGGTTCATTTTATAACCCATAATTTCATCAGGCTTGCAATATATACTCCAAACATGATGGGTAATATATTTCTAATATGCTTTCCATTTGCTGAAAATCCTACTATAGTAAAAATTGAACCTATAATAGGACCATTCAAATCTCCCCCTACTGCCAGTACAAATAAAGTAGAAACTACACCATTTATAGCCATATTGAAAAAAATATAGTGTAATCACTGTATCTATTAATAAAATCCTTACCTCTAAAAGCCACTCTCCTTTAAAAGAAGCTTATACTCCTCTTTTAATTTATCCTTTCCCATAAATAACGCACATAACATTATAAAAGTAAAGAATAAAAGTAATACTACGCTAAAAAATTCGGTATACTCACTTGTCCATATAAGTCTGGATTCTATACTTATACCAAAGGATTTTAGAATAGAAGCTATTATCGTTGCTATTATTCCTGCCGCAAAGCCTATATTGTACAAAGAATAACCCTTATGTACTGCTAAAGTATGCGTTGCAATGGGTACTAAAACATAGCCTATAACAAAGCCTATAAATATACTTATCAATAATTGCTGCCAATCTTCTAAATATGTCACATACATAATTTGCGTTATTATGGGAGAAAGACAAGTTCCATAAAATCCTATATATAAATATTTCTTGCTGGATACTCTATGAATTTTTTTGTATAAGCTAAAACACCTAATAATATAAACCAAATATTTGCTATATTTTTTTCCGAATAAAGAGAAACCGAACATCATGCAACAAGAAGTTATAGTATGTCCATCAAAAATCAACCTTAGCAAAAATAATGTATGATAAGAACAAATAACGCTAATATACCGGCATTTATAAGAGCCGCTCCCCACACCTCCTACTGCAAAATAGTCAGTTATTAACAAATCCGGAGCACTAATTATTTTTTTCCTAAACCTAAAAAAATCTCTTTAGGACTTTGTATACAAAAATCCAATAAGCATAAAAATACAAAGGAATTATAGAAAGAAATATAAATCTTTGCTTATATGTAAAAACTTCTCTTTTTATTTTTTTGACATTAAGCCTCCTAAAAAAATATTTTTAAGTATAATATCATTTTATTTAAAGTATATACAATAAAGTATTTTTTTAGTAATAAACAAAGTATAAATTTCTAATTATCTTTTTTTATATTTTTCTTAAATGCTCGTAAAGCCTTATTCTATGTGCTTTCGAGTATTTTTACTGTAGGAAGATACTTCACGTTTCTTTGCATATTTCCTCATGTCTTAGCTGTCAGAAGTGGTAAATAAGTAGTAAATTCATTTGTACTACTAAGCAACAAGACGCTCCTGTTGCTTCTCTTTATTCAAGCGTTTCATTTCTGCCATTGCAGAATCGAATGTTGCATGTGCGTAATAGTTCAGCGTCATGGCTATATTAGCATGTCCCATAATGTACTGTAATGCCTTTGGATTCATTCCTGCATTTGCATAGTTGGTACAGAATGTATGTCGCAAACTATGTGGAGTGATGTGTGGCAATTTATCCTCGTTATACTTATTGTATTTCTTAACAAGACCTTTCATCATGCCGTTGTAATCACTTGCCACTTTTGGATAGTTCTTTCTATTAAGAAAGAGGAAATCACTATATCCATCAATCTCAACACGCTTATCATTCTTTCGATTCGCTAACACTCGCTTAAATGCTTGATAGGCTTCTTCAACCATAGGAACTTGACGTTCGCCACTTTTGGTCTTTGGTGTTTCAATGTAGTACCCAATTTCAGTATCTCTCAATAGCTGATGGTCTATATTGACAAGACGATTCTCAAAATCTAAATCTGGAAGTGTCAAACCACCAAACTCTGAAATACGAAGACCTGTTTTTAAGAGTATCAGAATTTCATCATAATTTTTGCTGTAGGTTTTATCAGCTTTTGCAAAGGCTAACAGTTTTTCTTCCTGTTCTTCTGTTAGTACGGTCTTAGGGACAGTATCATCATCAAGAACTGCTTTCAGTTGAAAGTCAAATGGATTCTTCCGAACACAATCATCTTGTATAGCAATATAGAATGAAGCCTTTTAAAGAACGTTTGTAGTTATTGATGGTTTGATAAGCATAACCATTTTCACTCATTCTAATAGCCCATTCTTTAGCGTCTGATGGCTTAATACTGTCAATACTTCTTACACCTAACTTGTCTTTCTTCAAAATATCCATAAGATATTTGCGTCCAGTTTCAGTGTTTTTTCTAACCTTTGGTCTTTGAGCGTTCTGTTTTGCGTAAAGCTGGCAGAGTGTCATTTTCTTTCCTACAACATCAATACCATCATGAATGTCTTTCTGTAACTCTGCGATTTTCTCTCTAAGTGAGATACAATCACGCTTTCCTGCTGGTACTCGGTCTGTAGCCACAAGTTTCCACGAGTAAACAAATTGCGGTTCTCCAAATGAATCTATATATTTGTATAAGTATCTTCCGTCTTTTCGTTGGCTCTCTCCAGTCTTTTAAGATTCGACCTTTATTGTCACGTCTTTTTTTCTGACATGGCATTTGCTCCTTTCCTTTATGGAAAGAGCCTTGATACGACTTAATACTATTTTTATCATATACAAGACCCTTTTGGCGACGCTAGATTGCGTCCAATGTATCTATAATTTTTTTCAAATTGTTTTCGTTTAATCTGAATACGATTGCCATTCATAATCAGCCAATTTGCATTTTTTTATTTTTCCTCTGCCAAGCGTCGTAGCTTGTTTTTCGCCAATACGAAAATATTTTGACGCTTCTTCAATGGTTAGGGTATAACGTTCCCAAATAGGAATGTCAGTCTGCTTCATAAAATCCTCCTTTCCAAATCACTTATTTGGATTTCATAAAAGTTGTTTTACCAGCAATCGAACAGCTTTAGCAAAGCTCACGGGAGTTCCACCCCTGCATGGTTCTCATGTAGCCATACTCATTGCCTGCGACGGTTTTTATCACGCTCGGACTATTGACTGTATGGGAGTATCATTATCACGATAAGAATGTCGTTGCAGGCAATCCTGCTAAAGATTGCTTCTCGGATCACTAACATGAATCGCTCGCTATCTTTATAAGATAGGTCATGGCGGTTAGTTCCGTTGGCTCTTTTCTTATCGAAACGTATTCGATTACTTTTATTCAGTTTTCAAAGAACAATGGCTCGTTAGCCTATCAAAACACATTGAAAGCTCAATATGCTTTGGTGGAATAACAAACCTCCCTGTTCGGGAAGCGTGGAATGGTTTAGCACGCTTCCACGAAAGGAGAGAGGATATTACTTAATTTCAAATGACAAAAATCTTTGTAATCAGTCTGGTTTCCATTCTTCCACGTAAGACTTCATCAACGACCATACTTTTGATTGCCATATTCATCTTTCATAAGTCGTAGGAACGCTTCGTTATGTACCCTCTGTAATGATGTAGAATCTGGTTAATCGCTTCGGTATCGCCATCTGTTGCCTTTACAATGAGAGGAAAGGGAATCATAGGATATTGTGTTTTCATTCTTCAAATTCCTCCATAAACTTTTTAATTAAGGCTAGTCCACTGGTTCTATGCCGATAGACAGTAGAACGGTTCAATTTCAACAGGTCTGCAATTTCTGAATCGCTCATGTCCATAAAGTAAAACAGCAGTAGAATTTCACGTTTCTTGTCTGGCAACTCACGTAATGCTTCACTCAACAAATCATTTTCAACGCCTACTGATAACCCATTGAGTGTAAAAATCTGAAAGTCAGTTGAATAGTTATCTGTTGTCGCAAACTGGCTAACAAGATAATCGCCAACATCCGAAAAGGACACCTCACGCTTTGCAATCCTTGAAAGATAAAGCATATAATTCTTTCGCTCGTCTTCCATAGCACGTTTACAGATATAGTCAAACTGATTTTCTATTGTGGTCTGAAAAGAAGATGGTTTCATGTTTCTCACCCCCTTTCTGTCTAGGAAAGGAAGTGAGCCTTGCTCGTTTATCTCCTTTCACTCTTAGTCCCAATGTGAAAGGGGGATTTGTTGCATTACTGATAAATAAACTTTGTAAAAAAAGTTCTGAATAGCTAAAAAAAGCATATAAACAGATTTATTTCTCTGTTTACATGCTTCTGTTATTCTATCTATATGATTTATAAAACCACATTGGTGGACGTACTTATCTATTGCAGATAGACGACTTTTTTTGACAAGAACCCAATGTAAGGAAATTTATTGTATATGATGTACTTCATGGCGACGTTGACCTCCAACAAAACCGCCATTTGGAAGTAATATACAATATTTTTAACAGCGTAAATAGCACTACCATATAACGGTTTTTTTATTGGCGTTTAGTAGTGCTTTTTTTATTAAATATAAAACCTATAAACCATATAACACGTTTTTTTCTATACCTGTTTTTTTAATTCAGTAGGAACAATAAAATGTATAGAGGTGGTCTACTATGCGTAAAAAAGAAGATAAATATGATTTTAGAGCCTTTGGTTTAGCCATTAAAGAAGCTCGATTGAAACGAGGTTTAACTCGTGAACAAGTGGGAGCATTGATTGAAATTGACCCACGGTACTTAACTAATATTGAAAAATAAAGGGCAACACCCCAGCATACAAGTTCTTTATGACCTTGTATCGTTACTTCATGTTTCCGTTGATGAATTTTTTTCTTACCTGCTAATAACTTGGTAAAAAAAGCACCCGACGATTACAGATAGAGAAATACATGGATAGCTTTTACAGACAAAGAACTATCCTTAATGGAATCTTTTAGCCAGCGGTATCAACGAAGCAAGAAACATCGAAGACTAATTAAAAGAATCCATACATATGGAAAGAGCCGATAAAATGAGATTGTATTAATCTCATTTTATCGGCTCTACGTCTTTGCGTCTGGCTCTGTAATCACAGTTACTTTGAACTGCTTTATTTCAATTAAATTTTCTTGTCTGCATTTCGGACAATAGAGGGGGAATTTTTTTAATTCAGTATCTTCCCTTATCTTTAATCGTGTTTTATTTCCACATACAGGACACAATATCCACTTGTAGTTTATAATAACTATCTCCTCCTTTACACTTTAATTCAAATCTTTATTAAAAAATATTTCATCTTATTTAACAAGAAACCATATTTATATAACAACATAAAATACACTAAGTTATTTTATTGAACATATATCGTACTTTATCTATCCGACTATTTGGACGACGGGGCTGGCAAACAGGTTCACCGGTAGTAACATGGTACCCTTTTAACTCTGTTAAACAAACACTACGTCCATTTGTAAAGAAAGTTAAATCACTACGATATTCTTGAATACACCGAGCAGGGATTTCTCCACTAAGAATGACCTCATTATTTTTCAATTGAGTGTCTACGATGTTCGCACAATATTTAGGAGCATCGGTGTATGCTCGTGAAAGATATTCCTGTGGCGCATAAATTTTAAAACTAAGATATGGCTCTAACAATTCTGTTCCAGCTTTTTTTAAGACTTGTTCCAATACAATAGGAGCAAGCATCCGAAAATCTGCTGGGGTACTAACAGGGCTATAGTATAAGCCATACTTAAAACAGATTTTACAGTCCGTCACATTCCAACCATACAATCCTTGTTCACAGCCATAGCGTATCCCTTCCATAACTGCATTTTGAAATGATTGATTTAAGTATCCAAGAGAAACCGAGCTCTCATACTGCATTCCACTTCCCAACGGAAGCGGTGATACAGATAAACCAATGGAAGCCCAGAAAGGATTCGGTGGAACTTCGATGTGAATGGTATACTCTGCTTTTTTTAACGGTCTTTCCATATAAATGACTGTAGGCTCTTTTATTTCTATCTCCACATGATACTTTTCTTGCAGCAGAGCACAAGTCACTTCCATTTGTACTTTCCCTAAGAAAGAAAGTATGATTTCATGTGTCGCAGAATCCACATAATATCGCAGAAGCGGGTCACTGTCGGAGATTTCTAAAAGTGCATCAAGTAACATTTCCCTTTGTTGAGGTTTGCTCGGTTCAACAGTCGTTTGCAGCAGAGGGAGGGGATTTTCAATTCTCTCTCTCTGTGGCAATAGCTTTGTATCTCCAAGAACACTATTTAACTTCAAAAACTCATTCTGCAAAATAACAATTTCCCCGGAATAAGCCTTATCGATTTTACATAATTCACCATTTATTGAAGTATACATTTCTGTAATTTTTTTATTTTTTTCCTTTTCCGATATTCTAACCGAATCTCGCAAATGCAGTACGCCACTATAAAGACGTATATATGCAAGACGCTGTCTTTTTTTCCGAATACTCAATTTTGAAAAACTTTTTCCGCAAAGTTCAGACTGACCTCGATGTGTTGATGAATAAAATTTATTCGTAATCACTTCTATAAGGTTATCAATCCCTATATTGTTTTTTTGCACTTCCGTGATAAAGAGGGAACAGAGAACAATTCTGAAATCTTATGCTTTCCTCTTGTTCGAGTTCCAATGCTTTCTAATGATTTACCGGACATATATTTCTCTAAAAGGTCATCGTTTCCCTCTATTACCGTATCCCATTGTTCAGATTCGGTAAAGTTCGTCACACACATATTAGGATACAGTTCTACCTTCTGTTTGATTACAATTTCGGCAGAAAGTTTCTCTTTAATATCCTGATAAACCGTTGATAAATCAATTCCATTTTTGGTCAATCTTATTGATAAAAAAGATTGTGGGAATCCCCATTTTCCTAAGTGCATGAAATAATATACGAGTTTGTGCTTGTACGCCATCTTTTGCAGAAATCAGTAGAATTGCCCCATCTAAAACTGATAATGAACGATATACTTCTGCTAAGAAATCCATATGTCCTGGCGTGTCTATGATGTTCACCTTCGTATTTTCCCACTGAAAAGAGGTTATTCCTGTCTGAATTGTAATTCCTCTCTGACGTTCTAAAAGCGTATTATCCGTCCTCGTTGTACCTTTGTCCACGCTTCCTAATTCTGTAATCGCTCCACTGTTATATAATAAGCTTTCTGTTAAGGTAGTTTTTCCTGCATCAACATGAGCTAAAACTCCAATATTAATAATTTTCATGTGATTTTCCTCCATTCAAAAACTCAAAGGGCATAAAAAAATCCCAGTGATAAATACTTTTATCACTGGGATTTTTATGCATAACCATAGGTATACAAAGCATACAGATATTCTCTGGATACTTTAGAATCACATGATAAAGGTATTCTTAAACTGGGTACAAAAAACTAAGCCCTCCTAAAAAAGGACATCCAATTATTTGTTCCCACTATCAAATTGACAGTTTATTTAAGAATACCTTGCTGCATATTTATTAACTCCTTTTTAAATAGATACTTAAATAATAGCACGTAAGAGCATATTTGTCAAGGAATCTCCAATTTTTTATCAAAGAGAGTACGTGATTACAAAATAGCTGTAATAATGTACCAATATTTGTTATTCTATAATCTTCCAATTACTCCCGTTCTTTTCAAGTACCAAATCAAATTGAGATACCTGCGTTGCTTTGGTCTGCTGGTCGATATACTCCACTGTCAGCGATACCGTGACTTGATTATCCTTACGATTGTGAATAGGATTTACCAGTTCTTGAAAGATGTACTCTTTTCCGATTGGTTTTAATATCCCGTCATTCACATAGTAGGAAAGTTCACTGGCTGTCGCTGTAGGATAGAGCTTGAAGAACGTCGTTAAAAAAACTCATTGATTTCATTGGTTGTAATGGAATCAACCGTCCCCTCACTTTCAATGGCTTTTTGGTTTATAACTTGATTTCTTAGGTATGTTGGTAATGGTCGGATTCTTAACCAGTACCATATTTCCAGAACCATCTACATAGACACTCACTATATAAGCAGAGTGGACGGTCTTTGTATTTTTCTCCCTCTGTAATGAGCTGGTCTACACTGTAGGTTACATTAAACTCATTGTCGCCAGTTGGCTCTACCGTCCATATCTGAAATCCTCTTACAGAAGACGATACAGGAATATCTTTTGCGTACTGTATCAACATTGAGAGCTTGAAGTTCATCTGTCAGATAGCCTTTTAGACTTTCCATTCGATTATCAATGGACTTATCGGATTGCTCCCATGAATAGTAGACTTTCGCAAAGTTCTCTACAAAAATTTTTCTACATGATGAGTATCAACGTATTCCTTTTCTATGATAGTTGTTTCGTGAATAGTATGAGTATCTATAGCTGTAAAGTGCTTGAATATCGCAAAGCTGAAACTAAGCCCTAAAAGTACCCACAAGGCAATCACAACCTTTTTATGAGGATTGACCTTATAGTAGACACGAGGTTTCTTTTCCTTTGGTATCTGTTTTTTTCTTTATTCTGATTTTTTTCTAAATTTCATCATTAAATCTTCCTTTCTCATTGTTTGATTCGTCCTGCTCCCACTAAATGCTGTTGCCAGTAGGGGCTTGTTAAGTCGGCATAACCGATTGGGTCGCCTGCATGAAACATACGGTTATTGCCAAGGTATATCCCAACATGAGTAATATAAGAGCCAGCGTTATAGGTAGAATGAAAGAAAACCAAATCGCCAGCTTGTGCTTCCGATAGTGGGATATGCTGGGTCACATCATATTGCTGTTGTGCGGTTCGTGGTAAGTTAATTCCAGCTTTTCCATACGTCCATTGTGTCAGTCCGCTACAATCAAAAGAAGTAGTCGGGGAAGCTCCACCGTAAACGTATCGCCAGCCCTCATATTTCAGTGCTTCGTCCATGATGGCTTGTACCGTATCATCATCAAACTCTGTTGTGACAAGATACTGCGTTACCAGTTGCACATAAAAACATATTGCCATAGTTGTATCGCCAGCCCCCATTGATAGGTATGGCTATGGGATTGGGGTAAGACACTTTTTTTCGCCACCTGAATACTCTTTTTGAGAAACTTTGAGCCAGTTCAAAGGTATATTTATTTCCACGATTAGCCACATACCCTAAGAAACCACCACCATAATTGTAGGACTGGATAACCGATTCTAAATCTACACTGAGCCTTTCGCTACTGGCTAATAATTCACTGAAATACTTCACACCTTGCTTAATGGATTCTTCTGTACTCAATGAATTAGGTGGAAGACCGAGGGATTCTGAGGACTGCATAACATCTTCCGCAGTACCGCCCGATTCCACCTGTATAATCGCAAGAAGTATGTTGACATATTCTTCAACGCCATATTCTTTTGGCATATTTTTTTCTACCATAGGCTTATGAGCCAGCACTTCTGCGGAAACATTCACACCTCCATAATGAATATTGGAAATTCCGCTGTCCTGTTCATCTGAAAATAAAATGGCAACAAACAGAAGCAGTGAGAAGACCATCAAGAATAATCCAGAACCACCAATCACTAAAGTTTTCAACTTCATGGTTTCTTACCGACTTTCTTAATGGTGGCGGTTTTGATTGGTGGTCTACTTTTTGTATTTTTGTAGTGGTACTCTTTGAACAGTAGACGGACGTTCTTTTTGTGATTGGACGTTGTGAAGTTCTATCTGCTGTAGTGGTTGAAGTTGCTGGCTTTTGAACGGTTTTTTTCTTGAACGGTATTGCCTTTGGCGTTCCACTTTTGGACTTGAAAAATCGGACTTAACTGCTGGACGCTCTTGTTTGGCTTGTTGAGATTCCCTTATAGGAAGTCTGAATATTAGATTTGTTTTGAGGTCTGTCCATCATGATATTGTTCTTGTCTTAGTAGTCTGGTCTTTCATGAACAGAAGAAGCTGGCTGTTTTTTTCTGTTTGACCTGTTCCATTTCAGAGCGACGCTTCGCAATGGTTTTTTTCGCCTTTGTTCCTGCTGTTTCCTTGCGTCCACTGGCTCTGTCCGCTTTGGTTTGAGAAATACTACTGGTTAAATCACGGACATTCTCTTTTACTTTAGATTTTTCCTTGATATACTGCATATCTTGCATTGGTCGGCAAATCCTTTAACCTGTTCTTTCAAAACCACCAGCAGTGTCTACCATTCTGTCTTTGGTATCAGCTACTGTACCGATGGTTTGACCGATATGCTTTTCCAAGTGTTGATTTTTTTCCTGTCCCGTCTGGTCGGGAGTGATCTGCTTGTGTCCTCGCAGAACTCCCCTGAACCCGACTGTCCTTTTTACCCTGTAGCATGGCAATGGCAGACCCAGCCCCTAGAGTAGTCATGGAACGTCCAAGTTTCCGCTGTAGACGGTGCATGTGAGCGTGCATAAGCATACGAGGTTTTCTCATCACACGACTTCCCACACTTTGAGAATCGTTACTCTGTAGAGAAAACATACTCATTAAATCGCCCAGCTTGAAGTAGATTCCTGCAAAGGTCACAATCTGTAGAAAAGCAATCAAAAAGAACGGATAACCAGCCGATAAGGTATAGAGCATGGTTGAAATACTAAATGCTGTCGTAATAATCAATGTGATTCCAGCTCGTGTCAAAATGGTATTAAAGAGCTTTGTTATGGCTCGTTTTGACATACCATCAAATGATGGAATCATGCTTAAAATAAAGCTCACAGGCAGAAACATAGCATAGATGATAAAAAGTACCTGCGAGAAAATCATGATTCCTGTTAATAGGAATACAAATATGGAAATCCCAATATTGAAGACAAATAGGAAGAAGACTGTACCTAAACGGTTAATGGTCTTTGTAATGGTTAGATTGGTATTGCTTCTGTCTTCAATTTCTTCCGCAACAATTTTTTCTCTGTCTTCGCCATTGTTGGAATCTGGGCTGGTGGAGAGCAGGCTTTCCACACGGTCAATACCGATACTTTCAATGTCTGAACTGTTGTATTGAAGCAGTAGCCACGGTTGCTGAACCTGTATGGAAAAACAGGCTATCTCTGATTAAGTCCACGCTGTCCTTGCCTTGACTATCGGAATGGGGCATGACAATCTTCGTGCCAAGTGATAAACTGGCATTACTGATGTCTGATGAAAAGTCATTGATTTTTTTAATGTAGTCGGGAGCGTAGGCAATAAAGGAAGCCGATAGGATAAACACCAGCACAAAAATTCATAATGGCATGAATTGCCTTTTGTGGTTTCTCTCTTTATCAGTCCCGTATAGGCAACATAAACCCCAAGAACCAAAAATCAAGAGTAAGAGGAATCCAACATAGAAACCCTCTGTTGAAAAATCCGTTTGCACTCACACCAGCTAAGGTCTGCATATTCTTACCAATGGAATCTGCTGTAGCGGAAATGAAGTCTCAAGGAATAGGCTTCCTGTACTAAGTAACCTGTCGCATTGGAAACATACAAACTGATTGTCCAAATAAAATTGGTAATGGCATATAGTCCATACATGACCTGTTTTTCCAATCCCGTCCGACCAGTTCCACGGAAGCCAGCCCCAGCTATTATCCACATAAAAAAATCCAGTTGATAGTTTTCAAGTGGGTATCGGCTGTATTCATTTGCCACATTGACCGTATCATCTACCAAGCCCGCAGCTTGAACCACCGTTCCCAGCATGGCTAAAAGAAAAATGGCAATCACAAGTGTGAAAGCCACTGTCATTGCCACTTTTACCCTAGACGTTTCAGCGTCCAGTTTGATTTTTATTCTGTTTACTATTGATGGTTTCACATTTACACCTCTTTTTCGCACAGGTGGTCTGGTATCAAAGGCATGGAGCAGTTCTTCAAATACAGGGTGGAACTGTATCACACCGACACGACCATATAAATCACTGATAAGGCATTGCCCGTTTTCCAAATCACGCAATCGCTTCTGATTGTTTTCGTCCTCTGGGTCTACACCAAAAAAGGCTAAGGTCTTTTTAATCTCGTTAAGGTCAGTGGAACGAAATGCAAATTTTAAGCCGAGGTTATTTTTCAGTTTTTCATCTAAGAGGTCGTCTGTATTTTTGGGTCACGAAATATACCCCAGCGTTCATAGCACGACCAGCCCGAACCAGCTTCATAGATAGTGTTTTTTTCCTTGTGCTACCTGTAAAAAGCTCCATGCTTCGTCTAAATCTACAATCTTGAAAATGCTTCGGTCTGTATGGATAAAGTCTAAAGCAAAGGTACTAATGACAATCAGCATAGCAACGGATAAAAGCTCCATAGTGGTATATTCCTCAAAGGAAGTTTCCTTGTCGGGAAGTACCAAGTCCGCAACCTGTATAATGTTCAGTTGTTTTTTTCTAAGCTGATAGACTGCTCCACATAACCATTACTGAATAATAAATGTGCAAAGTCATAGTCTGTAAAACTTTCGATATGGTCGGCTATACTGGTACTTAGTGGCGTATTCTCAACCCGTAATTCCTCAATCACTTTCATCAACCCTCGTACTTCACTATTGGTTACTGCACGAATGGCTTTTTTCTAAGGATTGGGAAGCGTTCCCCATCACGAGAGGAAATCCCCGTAAGGAATGTCAGAATATCAATAGCCAGTGATTCAGAATCTTTGGGATTTTTTTCATAATCACATAAGGGTCAAGTAAGCCTTTTGTTTTTTTCTCATCAGAAGTCAGAGTGACGATATTGATTTCATGGGAAATCTCTGGCAAGGTTTCTTTCCATCTGCCACGTTCTGCTTTTGGGTCTACAATCACTGCTTGTGCCCCATAAAGCACCGCATAATAGACGATAAGGTTATTCGCAAAGGATTTACCACCACCCAGCGAACCAACAAAAGCCGACGCTAACGCATTGGTTACTGAACCCTTAACCCCTTGACTGGCAAGAGCAGGTTTCAGATAGACATTGCGTCCAGTATCTAAGCTGTAGCCAACATAAATCCCCTCATTTTCCCCCAGCATTTGAGTAGCACCAAAACCTAAACCAGCGAGGAAATCAGAGGTCACGTATTGAATATAATCATTCATATAACGCTTGCTGGCAGGTAAAAATTCTTCATGTAAGCCGAGCATATCCCCAAATGGTCGTACCAGTTTTACGCTTAAATCGTCATAAAAATCTTTCACTTCATTACAACGACGTTTGAGTTCGTCAAGATCATTTGCTGATACCCTTACCACATAAGACAGCTTGTACATAGATTCCTTGCTTTGGTCTAAATTGGTTTCCAGCTCATTCACACTTTCCAGAGCTTCCGCCACATTGGAGCTGGTTTCATTATCACTTTGCCAAGCGTGGTTATCCAAGTCTTTCAGTTCTTTCTTTTTATTGCGGACAGTAGATAGGGCTTTTACGATTCGCTACAATTTCCACATTCATTGACGTATCAATCGGGAATGTAAATTGCTGTTGCTGGTAGTAGAAGATTTCAGAGGACGGGAAGTCCAGTTCTCCGACAATGCTGTTAATGGTAAAGTAAGCTACATAGACGGTTTCATCTTCCTGCTGGATTTTTCAAATATCGCTGTTTTTTTCTTCCACCAAACAGCGAGTAGGCTTAATCAAGTCATAGTATTTAATCAGCGTTTCATTATCCAGCTTTTTTTCTTTGATAGATGGTACTCATACTCTTCATAGGCAGTGCCTGTCTGTCCGTAAAGGTGTTCAATCAGATAGCCGAAGTCGTCCTTATCTAACCTGCGGATTTTTGAAACGACGAGAGATTTTTATTTTCTAAGAGCTTTTTCCATCTTCTGAAAACGCAGGATTTCATCATTACTCATACTAACAAAATCGCCCATCAGCTTATGGTTCACATCATAGACAAAATCAGACAAAGCATTTTTTGCTTCAACGGTAAGACTTTTCATAGAAAACTCCTGATCGTTGAGAAGCAACTTAAAGCCGATAAAGAAACGGTAGTTCACTTGATTTTCGCCAATCATGGATATTAAAGCGTCTGTCTGTTGGTCGATTTTTGTCATAGGCAACCGCTTTGAGCTTGCCAGTGACTTCATTTTTTTGGAACGCTCTTGTGCAGAACGTATGCTGGATTCTGTACTGATTTGTAAAGCATGAATTTTTGCCATCACGATTTTTGTGCGATAAGCTGTCTGAAAGAATCATGCACTTGTATTTTCTGTTCTGGACTTAGAAATGAGTAATTGTAAGGAACAAGCTCATAGTAAGCATAACATTCCCCGTCTTTATTCCAGACGAGATTGTTTTCAATGTATTTAATTGGATATGCCATAAAATTCACTCCTAACTGCTGTAATGGCTTCTTGTGGCTGGTTTCTGCCAAGCGTTACTTTTTTTCCTGCATAGGTCAGCTTTTGGTCGCAGTGCATAAGCAATGACAGACTTCAAAAAAATCCATAAGGCTTTTTTTACCATCAAAAGTTTTTTTGTAGACATAAACCATGTGAAAGCCACAGGAATCCCAAAGTATTTGAGAAATGCTCCCTCTATCATGGAAAGAGGGGGCAAGTTGCCAAGTATCATCACTGCAAAGAGTGACACGACAAACCATGTCATTTGCGTAAAGGTTATGGGAAACGGAAGTCTAAAATCATTGATAGAATACAGTACCTTTTCCACAGACCAGATACTGGTATAGCTTCGTATTTTCTTCATGTAATCAATCCTTTCATAAAAAAAATAGGGGTAGCTGATTGAGCCACCCCTGTAAAATAGAAAAATCTGCCAGTAGTAATGTACCGACAGATTTAATAGACGATTTCAAAAAAATCCCATGATTGGTTGAGATAAACGTTCCTGAAAGGTCTAAATCCCGACCATAGGCTTGATAATCAATATAGTTTTGAAGACTAGCTGGTACTTCGCCCTAAAGCACCCGTTTCTTCAATGTAGTAGCGTGCCACGTCATACATATCATCACAATCGGAATGAATGATAATATCCTCTTGATGTTCGCTTAGTTCTTCAATGCTTGAAAAATGAGTGAGCAGAGCAGATAGCTCCGATTGTAATTCTTCGGGTAATTCCGATACCATTTCCCATAGTCGATTGAGTTCGCCAATGGAAGTGTATTCGTCAACCGTAAAGGGTAACTCGTAGTCATGAATGGCGTATTCCTCATATTCATCATTCAAGCCGATTTTCTCTTTGACTTCCTCAAAGTCAATGGGAAAGGTAAACCACGCACCGACCAATTCGCCCTCATTGTATTTGCTCTAAATTCGCAATATAGACTTGCATATCGTCCATATATTCACGTCCTTTCTTTGTAGAGATTCAAAAATCCCTACCGCACTTCGTTTGGTGTACTCATTCCTTTGCGGAACATAAGAAAACCACTTATATTCCACAAAAGAACGGTTTTATTTAAGCACCAATAATGCGATTGAATAGCTCTAGTAAAATGTCTTTTACTCCAGCAGCGTTGAAGACTAAGCCAACCGCAATAATCGCAATAATTAAAAAGCCAATCAGTTTGCTAAACTCACGCTTGAAGCCAAGATACAAGCCAATCACAACGATTGCTAAAAGCACCAGTGATTGAGCGTTTGATAGAAACCAGTTATAAAGGTTTTTGTCCAAAAATTCATAAAAAAATGTTCTCCTCTCTATATTCAATGAATTTGTATTTGAGTTATTTTTTTGGGGTATACACTTTCTGGTATGGATAGAGATTCCATGCCAGATTTTTTTATACAAAAAAGAGGACATTTGCTGTCCCCTCGTTATACAATCAATTCACCACAAAAATCATGAAAGAAGGTTAAACAAATGTCCCATAATGATTCTATCCTAAATATTCTTGGAATTAAAGATAAAAATATTAAAATTATTTCTGTTGAAGAAGCTGAACACAACAACGATTCTGTTAAAGAGTATATAACGCTAATAACAGCTACTCTTTCTTATCCGATTAATCGTTGTCGTAACTGTGGCTTTCCCACAGTTAATAAGGATGGCTTTCGCAAAACTCATGTACGACTGGCAAGTTTAAATGGGAGAAGATATGAACTAGAGCTTCGTAAACAACGCTATAAATGTAAATCATGCCATACTACTTTTTGGTGCTATTACTAATTTAACCAAAGAAAATCAAACCTTATCCAGTGATCTCAAAAATCAAATCATGCTTTTAGCTCGTAAAGGCTTATCTGGTCAGCTTATTGCTGAAATGTGTCACTGCTCTCCTAGCAGTGTTCGTCGAACAATCTTAGAGCGCATGGAACCACACTATCGTGTGGCTAAGTTGCCTAAGCATCTATGTTTTGACGAGTTTCGTTCAATTAAGTCTGTGATGTCCTTTATCTGTTGTGACGCTGAAACCCACCAAATTGTCACAAAGTTACAGGATCGTCTATCACCTACCATTGTTGATTATTTTGAAAGTCGTTATTCAAAAGCCGAACGCGAATGCGTTCAATCAGTTGTAATTGATTTAAATGCTCAATATCAAAGTTTTATCTATCGCCTTTTCCCTAATGCCAATATCATTATTGATCGCTTCCACCTTGTACAATTAGCTGGTCGCGCTTTGGACAATTGTCGTATCTCTATCCTAAAGCAACTTGATAAACAGAGCCAAGAATATAAAAATTATGAAGTCACATTGGAAGCTATTCCATAAAAAAAGCTGAAGATCTTCACCCTGAAGAAGTAGTTTTTTTCTTCATGGCGTTAAACAATATATGACTCGCCAAAATGCTGTTGATCTCATTACTAGTAAATTTTCCAAGTTCGCTGAAGTATACCAGACTTACCAAGATATCACGAAAGCCCTAAACGAGCGCAATAGTGAATTACTAGAGTCAACCATCTTAGACTACCAAAAAACCAATACAGAAATGGATACTGCTATTCAAACCCTTCGTCAAAACAGAAAATATGTCTTAAATAGCGCTAAATTTGAATACTCTAATGGTCCTTTAGAAGGCATCAATCGCAAAAATCAAAACCCTAAAACGAACTTGTTATGGTTTTTGCCAATCAAAAAAATTTTTTTCTTTTTTTAAGAATCGATTGTATTTTTTTCGTAAAAAAAATACCCCCTACATTTTCGTAGGAAGTATTTTTTTAGTCAACCATACCAGTTGACAGATATCCCACTTAGGACATTTTTCCTACAGGGGTCCCTGAGTGCTTAGTGGGAATTTGTACCCTTTATCGATACAAATTCCCTCGTAGGCGCTTAGGGACCTCTTTAGCTTCTTGGAAGCTGTCAGTAGTATATCTAATAATTTATCTCCATTCCCTTTAGTAACGTGTAACTTTCCAAATTTAAAAAAAGCGACTCATAGAATTATTTCCTCCCGTTAAATAATAGATAACTATTAAAAAAATAGACAATACTTGCTCATAAGTAATGGTACTTAAATTGTTTACTTTGGCGTGTTTCATTGCTTGATGAAACTGATTTTTTTAATAAACAGTTGACGATATTCTCGATTGACCCATTTTGAAACAAAGTACGTATATAGCTTCCAATATTTATCTGGAACATCTGTGGTATGGCGGGTAAGTTTTATTAAGACACTGTTTACTTTTGGTTTAGGATGAAAGCATTCCGCTGGCAGCTTAAGCAATTGCTGAATCGAGACTTGAGTGTGCAAGAGCAACCCTAGTGTTCGGTGAATATCCAAGGTACGCTTGTAGAATCCTTCTTCAACAATCAGATAGATGTCAGACGCACGGCTTTCAAAAACCACTTTTTTAATAATTTGTGTGCTTAAATGGTAAGGAATATTCCCAACAATTTTATACCTCTGTTTGTTAGGGAATTGAAACTGTAGAATATCTTGGTGAATTAAAGTGACACGAGTATTCAGTTTTAATTTTTCTGACGATAAGTTGAATAGATGACTGTCTAATTCAATAGACGTTACCTGTTTACTTATTTTTAGCCAGTTTCGTCGTTAAATGCCCTTTACCTGTTCCAATTTCGTAAACGGTATCGGTTTCTTTTTAAATTCAATTGTTTTTATTATTTGGTTGAGTACTTTTTTTCACTCGTTAAAAAGTTTTGAGAATATTTTTATATTTTTTTGTTCATGTAATCTCTCCTGAAGTGATTACATCTATAAACAAATACAGAAGTTAAACGATTTGTTTGTAATTTTAGTTATCTGTTTAAAAAGTCATAAGATTAGTCACTGGTAGGAATTAATCTAACGTATTTATTTATCTGCGTAATCACTGTTTTTTTAGTCTGTTTCAAAAACAGTAGATGTTTTTATCTACATTACGCATTTGGAATACCAACATGACGAATCCCTCCTTCTTAATTACAAATTTTTTTAGCATCTAATTTAACTTCAATTCCTATTATACAAAAATTTTAAGATAATGCACTATCAACACACTCTTAAGTTTGCTTCTAAGTCTTATTTCCATAACTTCTTTTACGTTTCCGCCATTCTTTGCTGTTTCGATTTTTATGATATGGTGCAAGTCAGCACGAACACGAACCGTCTTATCTCCCATTATATCTTTTTTTGGATATCTGTCAACTGGTATGGTTGACAGATATCCTTTTTTTGTTGTTATCACGTCCTGTTCTTTTACTGACTGTTGCTTCAAAATCTGCTTGTGTCGGTCTGTCAGTTTCGCATGGTCGAGAATGTCTTTTACAACCTGCGTCTGGTTGATTTCATCAAGTTTAATCGCAACCTTTAAGGTCGGGGCAACTTGATGAGATAGCCAGTTCAGCGTCCTTTGGAAGGAGTAAGGCTCTGGTTTTTGTGGTTAGTTTTAATCGTTCACGATTGTTCCCAATAAACCAAGCCCATTCTTCATTCAGTTTCCAATCAGAACGAGGTTTGGAATCGTCTTTATCTACAAAACGGATATACCGATTGATAATTTTAAAGGCGGTATGCTCTGGATTGTCATAGACGAGTAAATCACGGACTGCATAATAGGCACGCTCATTTTTTTCAATCGAATCTCAAAACGGTTTTTTTACTTCTGCGTCTTCAATGGGAATATCATTTTTTTCTTGTACTGCTCGTAGTCCTTTTTCATAGATACAGAAATAAACTTCACTTTGTAATGAACCGATATAGAGGGTGTTTCCCATACATTCCTTTTCCTCTTTGCGTACCAGTTCGCCACTGCGATAGCTTTTAAAACTGCGGAAGACGGAGATACATTCTTCCTGTTGGCACTTTTCAGTGAGTACAGGGATATTCAAAATCCCTGTCTTATCGTTAATGGCAAGGTCAAGGCGTTTCATCACACCGCCAGCCACCAAAAACGTCCATAAAGAACTCATACCAGCTTCTTTGTTGTGCCAGAAGATAGCTTTCAAATTGTCTGCACCCACGACCTTTCAATTCCACCAGAACTCCTTTGTCCAGTTCATGGGAGCAAAGGACGAATATGTCGCCTAAAGCATAATGCTCTGAATAAGAATAGAAACCATAGTCCCTCATGAAGAAAAATAGGACAGTTTCAGTTGTAAGATGTTTTTCGACCACCTGCTGTACGTCTGTTGTCGGAAAGCGAATTCTTACATAATCAAACAGCATTTCAAGGGGAGCGTCGGGATTGAAGCGTTCCAGAGCTTCCCAAAAGGGACTGCTGTAAATCCTCTGATGGCTTGACTTTTCCTGTTTCAATATCGCTTAGATACTGCCTTGTAATACCAGTCGCAACAGCTAAACGGTTTTGAGATAGTCCATAAGCCATGCCGTTTTTTTCTTTTAAATGCTGTAACCAAGTTTGTTCATTCAGTAAAAAAATCCCTCCAATCAAAAAAAGGCGTATGTCAACTTTTAAAGCCCATTTTGACATACGCTGAAATTTTTGTAAATCCCTTTGTAACCAAAGGATTTTTCTAATGTTTTTGACTGTTTCCTGTCGATTTGTACCCCCTGTTAGATACGGGGGTTAGTGCTGGCGTGGCTATTGCCACACCAGCCAGCAAGATCAGTCCACACCTGCGACTTCCGCTTCGCACGTCGCCTGCGTGGACTGTCTGCTGTTGGATAACTTTTTAATTTCCTCCAAGAAATCATATCCTTTTGGTACAAGGGGAGTATAAAACTCTGATATGACACTTGTTCCTACATCAACATAGCCACGACCTTTGATTCGCTTTTAAGAAGAAATCCTTTTGTACGTCACTGCCAAACATCATGCTATAGCCCATTTCAGACATACGACCCTAAAGCCACTCTGAAATTAAACTGATCACGGATTCCGTCGCCTAAATATTTTTGCGTCTGGACGTTGACAAGCCAGTATTAGAAAGAAGCCAGCTTGACGACCTAACATGACAATCTGTTTCAGCTTATTCATAACTGCGGTGTTTTCTTTTGTTCCCAGCATTTCCATGAAAGCGACGTATTCATCAAAGATTAAGAAGTGTGCCGGGAGACCTAAGTAAGCATAATTTTTGCCAGTCTTATAGTTCTTCATCTGCTTCATTTCCTCACTACGTTTCATCATTTCTTCATAGAATGTTTCAATGCAAGAAAGCAAGTCTTCTTTTCTATAGTAGACATTTGCCATCACAGAACCTAAGTCCGCAAGGTCAGCATTTTTCGGGTCAAGAATATACAGTTTTGAATCTGTATGAAGCAAGGCTTCAATCAGTGTCAGTATAAAGTAAGTTTTACCGCCACCTGTACCACCAGCAATCAACATATGAGGGAGCTTATCATATTCCCACCATACGTTTTTTTCATTAAGCGAAGTTTACCATCTTTAGCTTCTACTTCATCAATAGAAATACGACTGGCTATGGTGTCATAGAGCAAAAGTATATTCCACATAGGAATCCTTTAACTCTTTATCCGTCAGCTCACAGTACAAGCCACTCTCTAATTTCTTTTCCAAGTGTAAGAGTTGGTCTTGATATTTTTCCCAGCGTGATTTCCACCCGTATCTGTATCAAGCCATTTTTTTAAGTCGATAATACATTTTTAGGGAAGTAGGTTATCTTTTTCCTTTGTACGACCAGCACTATCTTTAAAGAAACCCTCTGTTTTTGACCTGTTCAGATTCATACCACTTGTTTTCAAGTATCATCTTTGCCAGTTTTTTTGACGGTGGTAAAGTTGTTTAACCGTATCATAGCGAACCCGTTTGAATACAAACGCTACCAGCAAGCAGATAAGAATTGCGACACTGAAACTGATAATTAAATAGGGAATGTCAATCTTATCTGCTTGTGATAGGTTAAAAATCCTGCTAGTTGATCTGCTGGATTGTCTTCACATGAAACAGTCCGACAACCAGCAGGAAAAACAGGCAGGAGTGACGCTATCGTAAAATGAAAGACTAAATCTTTACCAGATGGGCGAATCCTTTTTACCACGCTGTTTCATGCGAAAAAGTCTCCTTTCTACCTAGCGACTATTTGTCTTGTGTCGGTTCTTTTCTTTGCTTGTGGTTGAGCTTTGAATGAACTAGAATCCTTTGTCAGCACAATATCGTCTGCCTTGATATACCAGTCAACATCTGCTCCTTGATAGGTGGCAGTAGCAACGGTGTCCGCAATGGGATTGATAAGTTCCACCCGTGCGTTATAATCAAACTCTTTCAAAGGCACGCTGGCAGGAATACTTACTTGAATCATGCGTCCTTGTCCTTTTGGATTTTAAGTCATAGGTACGTTCCTTGATTTCATCTGAAACCGACCCGTCTTCATTTTTGGATTCTCACTTCACGACGTAGAGCAGAGAATTTCAATTCTCCAAAAGTCGTGTCTTTATCTAATACAATGCCATTTGCTAATCTCATCATTTTTTTCCTCTTTCTTTATTCTTTTTATCATGTCGTCAGCATGTAAAAGGTAATTTGTAAAACCACGAGTGCCGATTTTGTAGCCCTCTGCGGTAATACGTGGATTGACTAACTTCACACGTTCCTCAAAGCCGAAATGTTTTTTTCGCCAGCTTCAGCAGGAAGCACCACCACAATATCATCTGCTCTTTGAACATCAGAATAGAGATTATAGCTTCTTGATAAGACAGTTAACCGTCCGTTGATTCTTCGCTGAACGACTTTATCCTCGCCAGCAAATTCTAAATTGCCGAATGTTTTTTTCCATGTTGGGAATCACAAATTTAAGTTCCATATTTTTTTACCTATCCTTTCTTTTTTTATTGGCTGAATGAATGTTTGATGGTCTTAAAGAGTGGGGAACGACCTTTTTGATTCTTGATTTTTTTGTTTTCATAAGTTCACTTCCTTTCAAAATCGGGTAAAAAAAATAGACACCTCATTTTTTTGAAGTGTCTACCTATTAAATATTCAAATTTTTATTGGAAGTATCTTTTATATCTTCACTTTTCAAGGATAAATCGTCGTATCAAAGCTCATTCATAAGTAGTAAATTAGTAGTAAATTGAGTGGTTTTTGACCTTGATAAAGTGTGATAAGTCCAGTTTTTTTATGCGGATAACTAGATTTTTTTATGCTATTTTTTTAATAATTAAAAAAAGTATAATCCAAAAAGAATTATACTTTTCACTTAAACATAAGTATTTAAAAACTGCTTTTTTTAAAAAAAGCTATATTTTTGTTAACCAAATGTACTACTGCTTCTCCGGCTTCTACAAACTCAGCATTTATATAATTATCTCCATCAAAGCTAAGTATATCTCCTGCATTTAATATATGCTCTTCAACTTCATTTATATAAGCTTTTAACTTTCCCATTTATCACAGTAAAAGTTACATTTGCTTCCGGATGGTTGTGCTTAGGTATCGTATCTCCCGCTTTCCTTGTTTCTTTACCACCTTAAAATTAGCCTTATCTAAAAACCAAGCCAATATTATTATATACTTCTGCCATATATGTACCCTCCAATTTAAAGATTTATTTGGTCTTTTTCTTAACTGTTATAAATCATACAAAAAAACTAGGAATTAGTCTGTAACATTAGTTACAAATTTTTAAATCAACTTTTTTATTCTAATAAAATATATAATAAGCACATATACAGCACCTATTGACCATATAAGCGGCTCTGCAAGTATTACTCCAAAGTATTTAGCTATAGGAACTAAGCATATAGTAAATATTATTTTTTTACAACTAATTCTAAAAATACCTGACATAAGAGGTGTTATCTTATCATCCATAGCTTGTAATATACTTCTTGTTGTACAGAGCATAGCTAAAGGGAAATAAAAAAATCCTGTAAATCCCATATTTTGCATAGCTGTTGCTATAGTCATGGTATCTTTACTACTTATAATAAGTCCAAGTAATGGGACTCCTAAAACATATATTATAGTCCATGCAATAAGTCCCCAAACAATTCCTATAACTACAGAATTTAAAAAAATATTGTTTTTATTCTATCATACTTTCCGGCACCGAAATTTTTGACTGATAAAAGTTGCAGAAACTATGCTGAGTGCCGATAATGGCATCATCAGCATTTCTAATATTCTTCTGGCGGCTGTATGTGCAGTTATAACAATTATTCCTAAATTATTTATCCCTTTTTGTAAAATTATACTTCCAAGAGAATATGCAGACATCATAAGTCCCATAGAAAGCCCCATAGTAAACATTTCCTTAAATAAAAATACTATTAAAGCTAAAATCCTCTTTTCTAGGTAAAAATTCTTTATATGTTCTAAGGATAAAAACAAAGCTAAGTATTGCTGATAATATTTGCGAAATAACTGTAGCTATGGCCGCTCCTGCTATTCCTACTTTAAAAACAAAGATAAATAACCAGTCCATTATAATATTACTCAAACAAGCTAAACCTAAAAAAATTTCAAAGGAGTTTTTACTATTTCCAACAGCTTGCATAAAACTCGCACACATATTATAAGACATAGTTGCTATCATACCGCTAATATAATGAAAATATATTGATGTGCGGCACAAAAAATATCGCTAGGAGTATCCAGACATTTTAAAAAAAATGACAATAAAGGTAAACATATAATAGTTAGACTGATAGTTATTAAAAAATTCAATACAAACATAGTAGCTACTGCTTTCCTAAGTCTTTTATAGTCATTTTCTCCGAATATTCTGGCTACAACTATATTATAACCACTACTAAGCCCATTAGCAAAGTTTATAAGTACAGAATAAAGAGCAGCTGTAGAACCTACTGCAGCAACCGCCTCATCTCCAAGACCCAAACCTACCATCATGGTATCAACAAAATTATAGACTTGTTGAAATAGTATACCTATGAGTATAGGTATCATAAATTTAATAGTAAGTTTTATTGGATCACCTTTTTGTCATATCTAGGGTATTATTCATTCCTATCCTCCTTATTAGTCTTTTATAAGTCTCCATAAACAAGGATTTATATTGTATTCTTCTACTATCTTAGCAACTTCAGAAAATTTCTCTTCTTTTACTGCCTTAGACTTAGATTTATTTAATATTGCTCTTATCAAAAATATTTTTTTAGGGGTATGCGAAAAATCAACAAACTCTAAAAATTTTTTTGTATCATAAGATTTATACTCCAGTAAATTGGCTCTAATACTATCTGTTAATAAATCGCTAAATCTTTCTTTTATTAATCCATATCCGTAAGGAGCTTATATCTATCAGTTTTTTTATTTGCTTAGCTATTTCATGTTGACAACAAGGAACACTAAATATCATCTTTGCTCCCCAATTAATAGCATTAAAAAGTGCATAGTCTGTAGCCGTATCACAGGCATGTAAGCTTTATAACTATATCCACATCAAACTTGGCCTCATATCCATTAATATCACCTATTTCAAATTTTTAATGTGTCATATGAATATTTTTTTGCCGCTTTATTACATTTTTTTCTATAACATCTTCTTTTAAATCCAAGCCTATCATATTTATATTTATATTCTTTATGTATCTAAAATAATGATAAACCAAAAAAACTTAAATAAGATTTGCCACAACCAAAATCTATGATATTTAAACTCTTATAATTTTTCTTTTCTTTACTACATCATCTATTATCTCTATAAATCTGTTGATTTGCTTATATTTATCATACATAGAAGAAACAACTTTTTCCTTCCTTGGTAAATATACCCATATCTATAAGTACATCTATAGCTTTTTCCTTCTTCAAAAAAATATACTCCTTTTTTTCTATTATGAGTGCTTTGTATTTTTAGCAAGTTTATTTATATTGTTTTGCTTCATTTTTATTATAAAAAAATTTTTTTCCTTTTTTTACTTATCTTAATACTATGCTCATTTTTTTCTCTGACCAAGCATTTAACTGTGTAAATTCATTTTTCCAAAGAATATAAAATGGCTGTATATAAATTTTTTCTTTTTTTACATTTTCATGAAAGACTTGCTTACTTGTATATCTTGCTATTTGATAATATTCTTCTTTCTTTTTCTATAACTATCTTTTTATAGCTTTCATTTACTTTTTTTAGCATTACTAAGAACAATTTTTAAATATATTTTTCTTCAAATATTATATTAAGATAATCTAACATTTCACTCATAAAACAACTCCTTTTATGTATAAAAAAAGACGAAAGCATAAACTCTCGTCCTGTACTAAAGTGCGGGAAAAAGGGACTTGAACCCTCACGATTGTACAATCACTAGATCCTTAGTCTAGCCTGTCTGCCAATTCCAGCATCCCCGCGAATACTTGTATAAGATACCATAGATACAAATATTTTTGCAAGCACTTTTTTTATAACTTTAGCCTAACTTTCCTAACTTGCTTTTTCTTCTCTAAATTATAATAAAATTTAAAAATTTAGAGATATGAGGACACAATTATGGGAATTAATTATTTACAAGATTTACCTACTCCGGAAGAGATTAAACTACAGTTTCCTTTAAACAAGGAACTCATAGAAAAAAAGAAAAATTTTTGATAAAAAAATATTTCTGATATTTTTTTACAGGAAAAAAAGTGATAAATTTTTTTAGTTATAATAGGCCCTTGTTCTGCTGATAATGAAAATTCAGTTTTTAGAATATACAAAAACGTTTGGCTAAGGTGCAAGAAAAGATTAAAGATAAAAATACTACTTATCCCTAGGGTTTATACCGGAAAGCCTAGAACTAACGGTGATGGCTATAAGGGACTACTTCATCAACCTGACCCTGAACAAAAACCTAATATGCATGATGGTATAATAGCTATTAGAAAAATGCACTTACGAGTTATAGAAGAAACAGGATTTTTTACCGCTGATGAAATGCTTTATGTTGATAATCTTACTTATCTTGATGATTTACTGTCTTACATAGCTATAGGTGCAAGATCAGTTGAAAATCAAGAACATAGACTTACAGCCAGTGCTTGTGATGTTCCTGTAGGCATGAAAAATCCTACTTCAGGTGATTTATCTGTAATGCTTAATGCTATTTATTCAGCACAACAAAAACATCAATTCATACATAGAGGTGTGGAAGTTATGAGTGATGGAGACCAATTAAGTCATGCTATACTTAGAGGCGCAGTTGATCAATACGGTACAAATATACCAAATTACCATTATGAGGATATTCATAGAGTCATTGATTTGTATCAAGAAAGAGATTTATTAAACCCTGCTATCATAATAGATGCTAACCATGCAAATTCTAACAAAAAAATACAAGGAACAAACTAGAATAGTAAAAGAAATTCTTCATTCCAGAAATCATTCAGAAGATATACATAAGTATGTAAAAGGTGTTATGATTGAAAGCTATCTTGAAGAAGGTACACAAAAGATTGGGGAACATTGCTACGGTAAATCTATTACTGACCCTTGTCTTGGTTGGGATGATAGTGAAAAACTTCTCCTTGATATGTATAATATATTATAGTATTTAAGATTTCTCAGTATATAATTATCCATAATTATATACTTAGTTTATTACATAACTTATTATATAAAAAAATTGCTTAGATCTTATAGTCTAAGCAATTTTTTTATATAGAATTTCTTTAAGTTTTTAATTAGCTTATCTCCTTAGCTTTCTCTACAGTTTCCTTACTAATTTCTTTATCGGCACTGAACTTATTTACAATATCAGGAACCATATCAAGAATTTTAGTTATAGCATCCTGAGACTTTACATTTACAAGCTTAGTTACGCCATTTTGTATAATCAAAACAGCTGAAGGACTGAGTTTAGCACTCATTCCACCACCACCATTATTCTTAGAATTATCATAAAATGCACCTGCAGCTACACCACAACTAACATCAACCAAAGGAACTATTATAGTATCCTCTATTTTTAGTAGGCTCTCCCACTACTGTTTTTTTGCACTCATAAGACCATCTAATCCCTTAAACATAGTTTCTATAGAACTAATGATTGCATTATCTTTATCTGCCATAATATTATCTCCAATCCTTAAAATAATTTTTTCTCTCTATATAAAGTATATAATCTTCTAATATTCTTATCAAAAAATCCTATAATCAAAATATATAATATGTATACAAGCTGTATTCTACCTCTTATATCTAAATTAATATCTATTATTTCATTATTAAAAAAACAGGTATTATCTCTACTCTCTTATAATATTTAGGATGTAGTAGAAATATACCCTACTATATTCGCTGTTGTAGCCGGATCTTCAAATCCAAACTCTACTCTTCCTTTTTACTCTTTGTGGTAAAAATATGTTTTTAATAGTTTTTATTAGTAACTTAAATAATATTTTTTTATAGCTAATCTATTTTTTTCGTCTTTTTATGCTTTTTAAATATCTTCTTCTTTTTTTATCAAACTGCCCTAATCTTTTTATGCTTTTTTTAGTCTAGTCTTAAATATGTTGATTTTTATCTTTTTATAAAAAAATCTCATACCGGACTTCTTGATTTTTTTCTGTCATTAAAGTTTTTTTCCTTTATGCTTAAATGTCTCTTTGTCTGCCCCAGTATTCTCTTTATTTTTCTTCTATTATAACATCTTTTTTTAAAATTATTTTTTTATCTTTTTAAAAAAATTTTTTTCTTGCTTATCAGCTTTGAAAGTATCTGACTCCTTTTGTGTAAGCAAAATATCATCTTTTCTATTTGTAAATTCTTTATTATCACAAATACTTTCTTTATATAAACTATTTTCTTCTATAACAATATTTTTCGCTATCATCACTATTTTTCTTCACTATCATCTTCATCATTTGAAAAAAATAGTAAAAATTAAATATCTTAAAAGCTATATTCCAAATTATCTTTATATACCAAACGAAATCTAAATATATAGAAAAAAATAATTAGCATTTAATTTAATATCTATTTTTTTCTTTATATAACAATTTTGTTTTTATAATTCAAAAGGAGCTATAAGTATAAGTAATATAATTAATATCAAAAAAAGGCTAATATGAATAATACTATAAAAAGCTATAATTTTTTTAAAATGCCTAATATTATACCCTAACATACCCGTCCTTTCTCACTATAAATATAGATTATACTTACTACTCTCTTTCAAAAATATTTTTTTGATAATCAAAAGAAGATGTATTTTTTTATAAACTTCATCAACTATATCTCTTATAAGCTCATTTGCTTCATATCTTGATATAGCCAAACCCAATATCAAAAATATTATCTTGCTCACGTTTAAAAAAATTCTTAAATAAATTTCTTTTTTTATAATATATAGCATTAAAGATAACTTGACTTATTATACAAAGCTCTCCGTCTATCAATGCAATAATATACAAAAAAAGGAGTTAAAGATCTTTTATTAACAGACTTTATCAGCTTAAACTTCTTTTTTTGAAGCTTTTTTTCACCATAAAATAATCTTTTACTCCATTTCATATTCACCTCTATAAACTTATATACTTAATGTAAGATATCCTATTTTTGTGCCAAATTTAATATACTTCTTCTTAACAAGTCTAAAGCTGCATTAACAGATTGCTCTCTAACTTCTTTACGAGTACCATTAAATCTGTGTTCTTCAACTTTTACGGTATGAGCAAAATAGCAAGCTATATACACTAAACCTACAGGTTTTGTAGGTGTTCCGCCATCAGGACCTGCTATACCTGTAACAGAAAGAGCCGCATCAGCTCCTGCTGCAAGAGTTGCTCCCATTGCCATTTCCTTAGCTGTTTGCTCACTAACTGCACCATACTTTTTCAGGGTCATCTTACTAACATTCAAAGTCTTTCTCTTTGCTTTATTTGTATAAGTAATAAAACCTTCTCTAAATACTTCTGAAACACCCGGAACATCTATAAATCTAGCCGCTAACATCCCACCTGTGCAAGACTCTGCAGTTGCAATACTTATTTCATGCTCCTCCAGTAATTTTACAACAGACATTTCAAGGCTTATATCTTGCTTAGTCGAGAATATCCTCTCGCCAAAAATCACTTTGATTTGCTTATATACAGGTTTTATTTTTGCCTTAGCTTCATCTTCACTATCACCTGTAGCGGATAAAACTATATCTATCTCCATATTTTCCTGTACTTTTTATTTCTATTTTAGGTTCATTTTCGCTTACTAAAGTAGCTATCTTTTTTTCTCAACCTCTTCTTTAGTAATTCCATAACATTTAACAGTTTTATATCTTGTTACAAGTGCTTCATTCATAATATTAACCTCTCTTAAATTTCCCCTTTTGTTATAACACTATGATTTTTATATATATAATCTATAAGTGATACTATAGTCAGAATAAGCATCAAGTATACAAAAAATTGTGTTGCTAAATCAAGTGCAGGCCATCTTAATAATAAAAGTATAACTGCGATCATCTGAGATATAGTTTTAAATTTTCCCCATTTACTGGCTGCAATAACAACACCTGCATCACTAGCCACCAATCTAAATCCACTTATTATAAATTCTCTGGCAATAATTACTAATACTATCCAAGCCGGTATCAGGTCTAACTCTATAAAACATATAAGTGCAGAACAAACTAAAAGCTTATCTGCCAAGGGATCCATAAATTTTCCAAAATTAGTAATTAAATTATATTTTCTAGCTATATAACCATCCAAAGTATCTGTTAAAAGCCGCTAATATAAAAAAATAAAAAGTAGCTATATATCTTAAAGTAGGATTTTCACCTTTTTGTAAAAGTAATAAAACTACAAAAAGTGGTATCATAAATACTCTAAGTAACGTTAATTTATTGGGTAAATTCATGCTATTTCTCCTATTAAATCATATTCTGATGAGTCTGTAACTAATACCTCAACAAAAATCTCCCGATATATGATTAAAATCAGAATTAATAAATATACAACCATCAACATCAGGTATATCCATATACGTTCTACCTACGTAAACATCTTCATCTGTAAGCTTTCCTTCTATGACAACCTTTAATGTCTTTCCAACCATCTTTGACAACTTGTTCTTAGATATATCTTGTTGTAAGAGCATAATCTCATCTCTTCTATATACTTTTATATCTTCATCTATTTGATCTTCAAAAGCGGCCGCCGGTGTACCTTCTTCTTCACTATAAGTAAATACACCAAGTCTATCAAATTCCATTTCAGAAACAAAATCTACTAAATCAGCAAAGTCACTTTCATCTTCTCCCGGAAAACCGGTTATAAATGTCGTTCTAAGAACTATATCAGGAATCTTAGCTCTAAGCTTTTTAATAGTTTCTCTTATTTCACTTTGCCTGGTACGCCTAGCCATACGTCTTAATATCTTATCACTGGCATGCTGTATAGGTATATCAAGATAATTACAAATCTTATCTTGAGCGGCTATTGTTTCTATAAGCTCATCTGTTATCTCTTCAGGATAACAATATAAAAATTCTTATCCATTCTATTTCTTCTATTTTAACTAACTCTTCTAATAAGGTAGGCAAACTCTTTTTGCCATAAATATCCGTACCATAAAGAGTAGTTTCTTGTGCCACCAATATAAGCTCCTTAACTCCCTCACTTGCAAGTTCTCTAGCCTGCTTTACTAAAACATCTATAGGATAAGATTTATAATGACCACGCAAACTAGGAATTATACAATATGTACAATTTTTTTATCACAACCCTCTGCGATTTTTTTAAATATGCGTACCAATTACCACTAGAGTTTTTTTCTCTTTGTAGTAATATTAGGTAATCTATCTAAATCTAAAAATTCTATATTCTTCTTTCCGGCTAAAACTTCATTTATTACTTCCACAATTTTATCATAACTGGATGTACCAACTAAAGCATCTACCTCAGGTATCTCTTTCAAAATCTCATCTTTGTATCTTTGAGCCATACAACCACTGACAATAAGAACCTTTAGATTAGCTTCTTTTTTTAATCTGGCAACATCTAAAATAGTTTCTATACTTTCTTCCTTAGCTTCCAGAATAAAACAACAAGTATTTACTATAATCACATCTGCTTCAAATTCATTATCTGTATAATCAAATCCATATTCTGCACTAAGACCTAACATCATTTCCGCATCTACTGTATTTTTATCACAGCCTAATGAAATCATATTGATTTTCATAATTTTTCCTCTTACCAAGCTACCCTTATTCGCTAATTTGAGCTTTTATATCTTCCTCTTCATTAGCATCATCTGATACTATTTTTACTTTTGATTTATATAATTCATCTATCGCAATAGATAAAGGTTTCTTACTCTTTATTCTTACTTCCGCTTCCTCACCTGCTATAAGTTGTCTAGCTCTTTTCGCAGTTGCTATAACTATAGAATAACGACTCTGAACAACAGGTTGTTCCCCTTGTTCTACCTCTTTATTTACAACATTAATTAAGTCTGTATATGATGGATGTAACATCTATTTCTCCTCCTGTAAAAAAATTCTTTTTCTAAATCCTTTTTTTAATAATATCTATTAAGTTTATATTATATGATACTTTACTCTTTTGACTTTGTATAAGCTGATGTAAATTATCAACTGCCTCATTTAAGTTATCATTTATGAGTATATAATCATATTTCTCCATACCGCTTGCTTCCTCAGCCGCTCTTTTTAACCTAGCCTTTATTTGATCTACATTTTCTGTTTTTCTACCTTCAAGTCGTTCTTTTTAAAGATAAGGCATTAGGAGTAGATATGAATATAAGCATAGCCTCAGGATATTTTTCTTTTACCTTTAATGCACCTTGAATTTCAATTTCAAGTATAACATCTTGACCCTTTTCTAATTTATCCATAACATAAGATTTTGGAGTTCCATAATAGTTACCGACATAGGAAGCATATTCTATAAATGCATCCTCTCTAATCATATCCTCAAACTCTTCCTTAGTTTTTAAAGAAATATGATTTTCCATCAATCTCGCCTTCTCTTGGTTTTCTGGTAGTTGCTGAAATGGATAAAGAATAATTATTATATTTTTTTAGCATTTCATTTAATAAAGTTCCCTTACCTGCACCTGAGAAGCCTGATATTATAGTTAATATACCTTTTTTTCATTTCTTATCTCTATTCTAAATTTTTGTATTTGCTCTCTTATTTTTTTCTACTTCCGTCTTTAACAAAATAGCTCTATCTGCTATATCTACATTTGTAGATTTAGAAAGGATAGTATTACTTTCTCTATTCATCTCTTGAGCTATAAAAATCAAGCTTCCTGCCTACACTACCACCGGCTTCAAGCTCAGCCTTAACAGCTTTGATATGACTATCCAATCTAACAAGTTCTTCATCTATACAAACTTTATCAGCATAAACAGCAACTTCCGTTAAAAATTCTATTTTTCATCTATGTTATTACTTGCGAGTAATTCTTTTACTTTTTGTTTCTAACTTATTTTTTTATAATCTTCTATAAGTTCAGGTGCCCTTTTTTTCAATATAATTTGCCTGCTCTTGCATAAAATCAAGTTTTTTTCAAGTAAATCACTCTTTAGATGCTTTCCTTCATTTTCTCTGGATTTATTAAATTCAAGCAATGCCTTATCAAGTATAGGCTCCAATAACTGCCAAACTATACCATCATCTTCTACACTTTCTTCCATAGAAATCACTTCCGTAGTCTAATTAAGGTTGAAACTTTTAAGATTGTTTACTATCCTAAAATCTTTCAACATTTGATTACTAAAATCATAATAAGATTTTTGCAACATCATAATTATATCTTAAATTACTTGCTTTCTGCTTATAATCCTCAAAGCTTATATATAAATCTACCTTACCTCTACTAATAAAATTACCTATTTTTTTCTTCTGATATTACTTTCAAAGGCATTAAAACGTCTAGGCATCTTAATACTCAAATCCAAATATCTGTGATTAACAGCTTTTACTTCAACTATTATCTTATGTTCATTATTAAAATCCATGGCTCTTCCGAAGCCTGTCATACTAAGTATCACTGCGATTACCTCTTTAAGCATATATGAATTTAATTATATTACTTAACGCTGGACAAGTCAAATAAATTAATATAAAATCTAGTCTAGATAAATACTAAAAGTAATTTCTTGAAAGGAGATAGCTTATGGCATTTGATGGTTTAGTAATGGCTAATATTTGCTATGAACTAAAAGACTTCTCTAGTTAATGGAAGAATTGCAAAAAAATAGCTATGCCAAATAAAGACGAACTCTTAATAAGTATTAAGAATAATTCTAAGACTTTCCGTTTGCTCATATCAGCTAATGCAAAGCTTGCCACTTATCTATCTTAGTGATGTAAATAAGCAAAGTCCCATCCAAGCTCCTGCCTTTTTGTATGTTTCTTAGAAAAATATATAGGCTCGGCTAAAATACTTGATATTTATATGGATAGTTTGGAACGTATTATCACCATAGAACTGGAACATAATGACGAATTAGGTGATAAATCCCGAAAAAAATAATTTTTTTGAAATGATGGGCAAACATAGTAATATTATATTTACTGATAATGAATTTAAAAATATTAGATAGCATAAAAAGAATTAATGCTTCTACTTCCTCTCTTAGAGAAGTTTTTACCCGAAGAAGATATTTTTTTACCTGAAGAACTAAAGAAAAATAAACCCCTTAGAATTAAATCTTATTCAGTTTACTTCTCTCTTAAAAAGAAAGTAAGGAAAAATGTACTTCGTTTCTTATATTTGAATTTTTTTCCGGACTTAGTCCACTTCTTGCTGATGAGTTATGTACTAGAGCAAACATAGGTAGCGAACGTCTTGCTTCATCTCTTTCTGAAATAGAAATAACTCATTTATTTAGAACTTTTGAACTTTTAATAGAAGATATAAAAAGAAAATAGATTTTTTTGCCTAATATAATATACAAAGATGATGAACCTATTGAGTTTTTCCAGTACAGAACTAAGCTCTTATGATAATTCAAACTTTAAAGTAGTACATTTTTGATAATATAAGTAAACTACTATTTGAATATTACTCTACAAAAGATACTTATATAAGAATAAAACAAAAAAATCAGCTGACCTCAGAAAAAAATAGTATCTACTATAATGGAGAGAAATACTAAAAAGTTTGATTTGCAAAAAAACAACTTCTAGATACAGATAAAATGGATAAATTCAAAAATTTACGGTGATTTACTCACTACTTATGGCTATGAGCTAAAGGGTGGAGAAAAAGAGATTATTTGTCTAAACTATTATAGTGATAATAAGGAGATTAAAATTCCCCTTGATGATACTTTAAGTGCCATAGAAAATGCAAAAAAATATTATGATAAATATGCTAAATTAAAAAGAACAAAAGATGCCTTGTCCGATCAGATAGAAAAAACAGCTTCAGACATAGAACATCTTGAAAGTATTTTAACCAGCCTTGACTTAGCAAGTGGTGAAGATGATCTTGCACAAATAAAAGAGGAACTATCTGAATACTCTTATATTAAAAGAAGTCCTAGTACAAAGAAAAATAAACTTGTATCAAAACCTCTACATTTTATTTCCAGTGATGGTTTCGATATTTTTGTTGGTAAAAATAATTTTCAAAATGAAGAGCTAAAGCTTTAAAAATTGCAAGTGGCAATGATTGGTGGTTTCACGCAAAAAACTCTCCCGGTAGTCATGTTATTGTAAAATCTGAAAATAAAGAACTTAGCGATAAATGCTTTGAAGAAGCAGCCGCTCTAGCTGCATACTACTCTGCGAATAGACTTAGTCCAAAGGTAGAGGTCGATTATATACAAAAGAAGAACCTCAAAAAGTTCCTAATGCCGCCCCCGGCTTTGTTATATATCATAGTAATTGGTCTATGAATGTTAGTCCTAGTAATAAACTTGAACAAATTATAAAAAAAGTAAAATTTACAATATACCATAACTCATTCTATTATTAATTTATTGTATGTTTTCAGTATGTAAAAACCACTTAAACAAAATAGTCTAAGTGGTTTTTTTATACTTTTTGTGAGTATATCGGCTAGCTTACTTTCTATTCTAGAATTTCAAATTACTTCATTCATTATTATATCATGTGATTCTCCTTTGAAATCCAAATTCATAGCAAAAATCATGAGTACTGCCTACAAAAATAATTATCCATACTATCAGAAAAAAATATCTATCATAATATCCGGCACCATAGCCTATTCTGGTAAAATCTTTACTTATACCTACACAAGGCACTATAACAAATGAATTCTCTATTTTTTTCTGCTTTCACACAGCTAATCTTCGGCTCCATTAAACCAAAAACAGCCTTTTTCTAAATCATCAAAAGAACTTATCCTATAAAAAAATACATATTTTTTTATCTAAAAATTCTAGGTAAATATAAATTCACTTCTCCATATCTTCCTTCAAAGATTTCTTCATAAAAAGAAGATAAATCCACTTCTTTTTTTCAAAGGATGATAAGCACAGATATTAATTTCTTCTCCTTTGAAATTTTTCGAGATATTTTTTTCAAAAAGTATTTTTTTAAATTTTCTACTTTTTTTACATTCTCTTTTTCAAACTCTTCTTTTGATAATTTTTTTCTCTTTTTTTCTATAAGCTCTTTTTCTAAAGCTTAGCTTTCTGTATCTGTAATTCCACCAAATTTTTTTCCCCAAGTCTGTAACATTTCCATCTTTCTCAACTATCGAAATATTATTCAAATTGGCTCTAAGGCTTTCTCTTACATTTTTTTATATATTCAGCTCTAAGAACAGCTTGCTCTTCTTTTCTCCTCATCAGTCAAACCTACAGTTTTTTTGATTTTTCTTGCCAATTCATTTATTCTATTTATATCTATACTCATTTTTAACTCCTATCTTTTCAAATCCTCTATAAGACTATATCCTTCTTTTTTATTAGCTTTGAATAAAGTTCCTACATTTTTCCCTGCAATTATATCTGCTATATTTTCAAGCCTACCAGCATTGGCTATAAGCATATCTGCACCTGAATAGGTACTTATTATAGCGGCATGTAATTTTGTGTTCATTCCACCTGTTCCTACATTTGAAGATGTATCTTTTCCAAGAGCGAGTATCTTATCATCTATCTGCTCTACTTCTTCTATAAATTTTGCTTCTGTATTTTTTCTAGGATCATCAGTATATAAGCCATCTATATCTGATAATAAGATAAGTAAATCGGCATCTACTAAAGAAGCTACTATAGCAGATAAGGTATCATTATCACCTACTTTAATCTCATCTGTTGCTATAGTATCATTTTCATTTACTATAGGAACACTCCCAAGATTTAACAACTCTAAGAATGTATTATGTGCATTAACTCTTGCTTCACTGTCAGTTATAGTAGATTTTTGTCATAAGTATTTGAGAAGCTATAATATTATATTCTGCAAATATTCTTTGATATATCATCATAAAGCTTAGCCTGTCCAACTGCTGCAAAAGCTTGTTTTTTAGCTAAGGTACTAGGTCTTTCATCTTGCTTAAATGTATGCCTGCCTGCCGCTATAGCCCCTGATGAAACTAGAACAACCTCTCTACCCTCACCTTTTTAAATCTGCTATTTGCCTAACTAACTTTTTCTATCTTTCCTAAGTTAATTTCACCTGTTTTTTTCATGTGTAATACTCGAAGACCCTATTTTTTTATTACTATTCTCTTTTTTTATCTTTTAAATACTCTCTTTTCATCTTTTACTCCTAAAAAAACTGTATGTTTTTATTAATAAATTCTGCAACCTTTAATCCATCCATAGCTGCACTGGTTATTCCCCCTGCGTAGCCTGCACCCTCTCCACACGGAAATAGTCCTCTTATATTAGCTTGCATATTTTCATCTCGTATAATTTTTATCGGTGATGAAGTTCTGCTTTCTATAGCAAGCAAAATAGTGTCTTCACCGGCAAATCCTGATATTTTTTTATCAAATTCCGGCATAGCTTCTTTTATGGAAGAACTTATATATTCGGTAAGACTTCATTTATATTAGCAAATGTATACAAACCTTTTTATATCCGGGTTTTACTTTTCAAAAAGCTTTAGAAGATTGATCTTTTATAAAATCTCCATATAATTGGACAGGTATTTTAGAATTACCTAAATCAAACACTTTCTTCTCCAACATTTCTTGGAAATACAGTCCGGCAAGTACACCTTCTTTTCCTGTATATTTTTCAAAATCTTTCTTATCTACAGTTACTATAATAGCTGAATTTGCACTACTGCTGGCTCTATCATTATAAGACATACCATTTACAACCATTTTTCCATTAAGACTTGAGGCATTCACTACATAACCGCCCGGACACATACAAAATGAATATACACCTCTGCCGTCTTTAGTTGTATAGCTTAACTTATAAGGAGCCGGAGATAATTGTCTATAGAACTTTTCACCAAATTGTGATTTATCTATCATTTCCTGAGAATGTATTACTCTTAAACCTACAGCAAAACTTTTAGCCTCTATATCGACCTTTTTCTCATTAAGCATATAAAAAGTATCTCTAGCACTATGTCCACAAGCTAAAATCAGTATATCTGTTTTTATTATTTCGCCATCGCTAAGTCTTATAGCTTCAATTTTATTGTCTTCATATAAAATTTCTTTCATACAAGTATTAAATCTTATATCAGCACCTAAACTTTTTATCTCTTCTCTTATGCTTTTAACTACATCTTTTAACTTATCAGTACCTACATGCGGCTTATAATCATATAATATCTTCTCATCAGCCCCATGCTTTACTAAGGTTTCCAAAACGAAAGTATTTCTTCCTGTACTATCTTTAACTAGAGTATTTAATTTCCCATCTGAAAATGTTCCGGCTCCACCTTCTCCAAAACTAACATTAGATTCTTCATTTAATTTTCCGCTAGTCCAAAATTCTTCAACAGTTGAGGTTCTGCTATCTACATCCTCGCCTCTTTCTATAACTATAGGCCTCAAACCTGCTCTTGCAAGACTAAGTGCAGCAAAAATTCCTGCCGGACCAAAACCTACTATAACGGGTCTATACTTTATTTTCTTATCTCCTGTACACTCTATCTTATATATAATATCTTTAGACTTGGATATATTATTATTTTTTTAAAACTTTTTCTTTAATATCTTATTTTCATCTTTTACTTCTACATCTATATTATAAGAATATAAAATATCTTCTTTCTTTCTTGCATCTACTGATTGTCTGCGTATCTTATAAGATATGATTTCATTTTCTTTTTATATTAAGTATATGAGCTATTTTTTTACTAAGCTCACTCTTATTATGTAAAAATACTTATATTTAGATTATTAAGTCTAAGCATATCTGCCTTTCTATATTTTTTTATTTGTTAAAAAGTCTGCTACTAAAGCGGCACTGGAAAAATGCCCATTGTAAATTGTATCCTCCACACATAGCATCTACATCTACTATTTCTCCTATAAAAAAACAGATTATTTTTCATATTCCAAGTTTTTCACTCAGATTTTCTAATGGAATACCACCCGTACAAACCTGTGCTTTTTTTCAAAACCGGACATTCTTATAGCCTTAAATTTTTGAAGATTCAAGAAGTTTCGCCAATACTTCTATATCCTTATCACTTAGTTCTTCTTTTAACTTATTCTCCTTTATTCCTGCTCTCTTTAATATAGCCAAGGACAATTTATCATTTAGAACACCCCTAAGTAGATTTTTTTGCATATCCAATATTCTCAATATTTAATCTGCTTTTTCAAAAAGTTGATTTTTATCTACTACTTGAGGTAGAAAAATCTATATTTATATGTACATTTTTTTCTTTCTGATAAAGCCTTACTAAGTTTAGGAGAAAGTTGAAATATCGGTATACCTGATAAAACCATAATCTGTTATCTGAACTTGACCATAGTCATCCAAGATGAACTCATTTTCTACAATAAGGCTTGCTTTTGCCATTGTTCTAACACCTGTAGCTACCTTGAAAAAATTCTTTTCTTCAAGGTAAACCGGACATAAAGCAGGAGAAAATTCTCTATACTCTATTTGTAAATTTCTAAGTAATTCAAGAGAGGAGCCATCACTGCCTGAAATCGGAAAGGCCTTAGATCCGCTTGCAAAAAAATTATGGTTTCAAAATCTAATTTTTTTATTTTTCTCTTGTATACACTCTGTATATCTTCTTATCTTTTAGATAGTCTATACATTTTATTTTTGTATCTAAATAGACTTTTACTCCTAATCTCTCAATTTCAGATACTAAAGCTTGTCTTACTTGACCGGCTTGCTCTGAATATGGATATATATATCCTTCTCTATCTAAAGGTTCTACTCCTAAAGACCTAAAAAAATCTATAGTTTTATCTGCAGAATATTTTTTTCTATAATAGAATATGCTTTTTTTATTATTATAATATTCTTTGATACTTTGTTTTTTTATTAGTATAATTGCATCTACCATTACCTGTAGATAATATCTTTTTTTCCAAGCTCGGCTCCTTGTTCTATTATACTTATATCCAGACTATTCCTTGCAGCTAGGATAGAAAAATATAAACCGGAAGCTCCACCGCCAATTACTAAAATCTTCATCTTTTACCTACATCAATCTAAACTTTGACAAAAATACTTACAATCTTTTTTTCCCTTTGGCATAAGTAATAATTCTTCCTTTGTCAAAGTTCTAGTAAGAATGAGTAAGATAGGATAAATAAAAAAATTGCAACAAACATAGGTATTATACTTGAAACTAAATTACTTCTTATAAACTTATCCAAAAAAATGTGTACACTAAAAAAATATCACTACACCCATAAGTAAGGAACATATAAGAGGCATAATATAAGTCTTAAATATTTCTTGCTTGTATAAAAAGTCTGTTCTTTATTGATAAAGCATTAAATATACAAATAAGTAAAGCAAATAAGATATTAGCAAAAAAACCAGACCATAAGTCCCTAAAGAAAAGATATTCAAAAAAATACTAATAAAAAGACTATATGTATAGCTAAAGACATCGCCGCATTTCTAACCGGCAGGTTCATATTATTAGTTCCCTGTAAAATTGCATTACTTACAGTTGAAACTGAATATAAAATAACTGCTATAGAACCTACTTGCATAAGACTTACTGCTTCTATACTTGTTCCAAACAATAAACTGATAATAGGTTTCGCCAAGACTGCAAGACCCACTGCAGCAGGAGCACTTACTAACATTGCAAATCTTATAGCCACAGCTATACTGGAATTTACTCTTACTCTATCTCCACCGGCACTCGCCTTACTAAGTTCAGGTATCAAAGAGCTTGATAAAGAATTTGCAATAGCAACCGAACATTTATCAATATTAAATATTTACTGGTATATATACCATATTCCTTTGCTGTATCAGCTGCAAGCCCCAAAAATGCCATACTATGTCCGAAAATAGCACCATCTATTATGCTATTTATATTATAAATAGCTGTACTTGCTATAACAGGAATAACTGTATAAAAAAGAACTGCCGTAATATTAGAATATGTTTCTAATTCTGTACTCTCATCACTATTTATTCTTTTCTTTCTAGATTTAAAACCGAAAACAAATAGTAATAATAAGCTTACTAAGGCCGCAAAAGCTCCCGCACCTGTACCTATAGTACCACCTGCAGCACCATAAGCTCTAGAAATAGTTAAAGTTTTAGACTGCTCTATAACCATATCTTTTAAATAACTTGCAGCAAATACACTAACTATAGCATTAATTATTTGTTCTATAATTTGAGAAATAGCTGTAGGTATCATTGTTGAGTGACCTTGGTAATAACCTCTATATACACCAAGATAAGCCATGACCCAAATAGTAGGAGCCAAAGCTTTTAGTGCTATTGCGGCAGGTGGCATATTAAATACTGTCTTAGCCAGAAAAATCAGCTAAAAAAACCATATAAAAGAAAAACCTATAAAACCTACTATCGTAGCATATACTAAAGCCGCACTCAAAATTCTTCCGGCATTTTTATATTGTCTTTTTCCTATTCTTGCTGAAATCATCTTTGATACAGCTAATGGCAAGCTATATGATGATAATAATAATGTAACGGAATATATGTTGAAAGCTTGTGAATAATAACCCATTCCCTCCTCTCCTACTATTCTGGTAAGAGGTATTCTATATATAAGACCTATTATTCTGACAAAAAAATACCTGCAATAGCAAGTATAGAACCTTGAACAATAAAATTATCTTTTTTTAGTTTTCAACATTTGTTTTTGTTTCCATTTGAATCTAATATCTCCGTCTTAGCAAAAATTTCTTTTTATCTACTATACATATCCAAGTTTTACCCGGATTAAATTCTATTTCATTACCCTCCATATCATAATAATATGTTGTTCCAAATTGACTTTTTTTGATAATCTTTATAGGAATATACTTCCCTTTAGTAATAAAATATCCTTCATTTTCTTCATGCAAAGCCACATCTCTATACTCTGTACTTGCATAATGTTCCATTCTATTATAGCTTATAATAATATTATCTACTGCTATTTGAGAACCATCGCTAATATGCTTATCTCCATACTGAAATCTATAATACAAAGCATCTTTATCATTATAGATGAAATATGGATTATTATATGTATATCCGATAATCACTTTCTTTGCTTCTTTTCCTTTTTCCAGCTTATTATCTCTAAATTTAATATTTCCTCTATAAGTTTCTTCGTAATTTTCTCTATAAAAAAATCTCTTATAGCTTTTTTTACTAATTTGGCACTCGTATAAGCATTATGAGGTTTTTTTCTATCTTTTGTTCTATAAAAATATGGATTTCCCTTATCTACACCATTTATATTATCAACATTTTTTTCAGATAAGGAAGAGCAAAAAGTTGATTGTCCGAAATGTGCCAATATAGCATCCCATTCTCTCGCAAAATATGTATAGTATGTCCTTGCAGAGCGTACACTACCTATCCTATCCATATCATCATAATCTTCTATAAGAGCCATATATCTGTTCATTTCACCCTCTGCAGGAGCTTCATATACTATATCCGCTCTATTTAAACCAAATTGTGGCCTTGCTTCTTTATCATTACTTATCATAACAGCAAGAGGACGTCTATTTCCTATAGCTTCATCTACCATTTTACCGCTTAAAAACGAGCTTATTTTACCATCTTTCCTTATACGGAAATCTTTGCCAACTTCCTTAGGTTCTGCCTCTTTTATTGTTTCTTCCTGCTTAGTCTCTTTAACTTCCGTACTAACTTCTATTTTAATTTCTTTCTCATCTTTATTAACTTTATCTGCATTTTTCACACAAGCAGATAAGGTAAAAGCCAATATGCAAATCATAGCTAATTTGATACTTCTCATCTCTTATATCCCCCTAAATCCAAAATTTGTCGTTGTTTGGAGAACATCTTTTCCTCATCTTCTTTTGTCATATGGTCATATCCGAGTAAATGAAGAATACTATGTATAACTAAAAAAGCTAATTCTCTTTTTCTTGTATGTCCATATTCATTAGCCTGCTTAATAATATGCTCAGCTGATAATATTATATCTCCCAGCATAAGTTCCCCTGTATCATAATTAAAGCTTGCCTTATCCTCATCAAAAATTTTGCCAATCTGCAGCTTTTTCAAACTCATTTAACGGAAAAAGATAATACATCTGTTGACCTATCTATTTCTCTAAACTTTTTATTTATTTCATGTATTCTTTCATCATCTACTATAGTTACACTTATCTCACATTCATAAGGAACTTTTTCAAAATCCAAGCTTAAATTTATACTATCTTCTATTATTTTTCTATATGGTATATTTAGCTTTATATCAGATTCATTTTCTATATATATAGTCATAAAAACTCCTTAAGACTTAGCAGTCTTTCTTCTACCGGATTTCTTTTCAAACTTATCATAAGCTTCTACTATCTTTTGTACCAAAGGATGTCTGACTACGTCTTTATTAGTTAAAGTGCATATACCTATATCATCAATACCGCTAAGTACCTTTAATGCAGTATCCAAACCTGATGTTTGTCCTGCCGGCAAGTCTTTTTGGCTTTGGTCTCCTGTTACAACTACTTTAGAACCAAAACCTATACGAGTTAAAAACATTTTCATCTGTGCAGGTGTAGTATTTTGCGCTTCATCTAAGATTATATAAGCATTATCTAAAGTTCTACCACGCATATAAGCTAAGGGAGCAACTTCTATAAGTCCCTTACTTGCATTATGCATATATACATCAGCTCCCATTATTTGATGCAAAGCATCATACAAAGGACGTAAATATGGATCTATCTTACTTTGCAAATCTCCGGGTAAAAAACCTAATTTCTCTCCTGCTTCTATAGCCGGTCTTGTAAGTATTATTCTGCTTACTTCTCCTTCTTTAAATGCTTGTATAGCCATAGCCATAGCAAGATATGTTTTTCCTGTTCCTGCCGGACCTACTCCAAATACTATCATTTTTTTTCTGATTAAATCTACATATTCCTTTTGACCTAATGTCTTTGGTTTTATAGGTTTACCCAATATAGTTTTAGCAATAATATCTTTATCTATTTCTAATAATTTATCTTCTCCCTCTGTAAATGATAGCGAAATAGCATAATCAACATTTTGCTCTGTTATATGATTACCTCTTTTAGAAAGCTCTATTAATGTGTTAAATATCGATCTGGTCTTTTCCACACTACTTTCCGGTCCTATGAGCTTAATTTCTCCATTTCTTTCTATAAGAGTTACTTTTTAATGTTCTTTCTATTTTTCTTTTAGATATATATCTAATTCTCCACAAACATTTCTTTTCATGTTCTATAGGTATATCTATAATATTTTTCTATAATACTCAAGTCTATCTCCTTGTTTTATATTTTACATTTTATTTGTAATTATAACAAATTTTTTTGTTTAGATGTATATATATTGGAAATACCCGACTATTCAAGTAAAAATACCACAAAAATCCCTCTCACAAAAATCTGAAAGGGGATTTTTAAATATTATAGTTTTTTTCTATTTCTAATCTAAATGATTGATATTCTTCCATAATAACAGGTAACTTATATCCACCTGCAATAAAAACTTGCTCCGGTCTTTTTCTTCATTACCTATTCTATATCTGGCGTCTTTTATAAGACCTCTAGGATATACTATAATAGGTGCAGGATTTGCTTGTAGACCGGTAACAACTATACTGAGTAAGCCTTTAGACTTATCCTTAGACATAAACTCCCACGCTGTAACTCTAGTATTATCATAAGGAGAATTTAGTCTATAGTAATCTCCTTCATGAACAAGCTCATCGTATTTCTTATACTCTTCAATTTGAGATTTAACTATTCTATGTTCTTCTTCTGTTAATTTGGTTAGATCAAGTTCATAACCAAAGCTTCCTGCCATAGCTACAGTTCCCCTTGTTTCAAGAGGTGATACTCTAAAGGTCTGATGATTAGGCGAAGCAGAAACATGTGAACCTACACAACCTATAGGATATGCAAAGCTCGTACCATATTGTATTTTAAGTCTTTCAATAGCATCTGTATTATCTGAACACCAAATTTGTGGATGGTAATATAACATACCATAGTCAAATCTACCGCCTCCACCTGAACAACCTTCAAACAAAATATGAGGATAGGAACTTGTGATTTTTTCAAGTAAATCATATAGACCTAATACATATTTATAGTGAAATTCTCCCATCTTATCCGGTCCTATAGTAGCTGAATATAAATTGGTTATACTTCTATTCATATCCCATTTTATATACTCTATATTTGCACTTTCAATAATGGCTCTCATCATTCTTTCTATTTCATCTCTAACCTCATCTCTGGTAAAATCAAGAACAAATTGCTCTCTGCCTTTATTTGTAAGCCTACCCGGTACTGCTATAGCCCAATCCGGATGTTTCCTATATAGGTCCGAATTTTCATTAACCATCTCAGGCTCAAACCAAATACCGAATTTAAGACCTAGATTATTAACTTCATCTACCAGTTCTTTTAGACTGCCACCTAATTTTTCTTCATTTACTACCCAATCCCCAAGACCTCTATCATCTCTAAATCTCTCGCCAAACCAACCGTCATCCATAACCAGCATCTCAAGTCCCATTTCTTTGGCATCTTTTGCTATATCAACTAATTTTTTTGTGTCAAAATCAAAATATGTGGCTTCCCAGTTATTTATAAGTATAGGTCTATGTTTATGTACGTATTCCCCTTGTAAAATATGCTTTCTGGCAAGGTCATGATACTTATGCGAAAGACTCTCAAAGCCTGCATTACTGTATGTACAAATCACTTCAGGCAAGAATAAATCTTCACCACTTGCAATTTCAAATCTAAATTGATCATGGTGTATACCCATTAGAAGTCTGGTAGTATCTACTTGATCAACTTCTGCTTCACAAATAAATGAACCTGAATATACAAAAGCAAAACCGTAACAAGAACCCACAGTTTCTGTTGTTTCTTTCTTGGCTAAAATTACAAACGGATTATGATGATGACTACTTGTACCTCTTATACTTCCTATACTTTTGCTTACCATGAATCAATGAATTTCTTTCAAATTCTCTTTCCATAGCGTGTTTTCCATAAAAATGTATAAAATCATAGTCATTTTCCAGAAAATCTACTGATAAGGATAAAGCTTTATTTAAAATTATTTTATCAGTTGTATTATTTATAACTCTTACCGCTCTAGTTATTACATCATATTCAGATATTACTGAGTATAAAAGTTCTACTCTTACATCACTACCGCTATCTTTTAATACTACTTTTAAGCTATATCCCTCATCTTTATTAAATTTTACAGCCGGTAACTTTGGAAGTTCATATTTCCCATTTATAATCTCATGGCTTTCATAACGTAAATCTAAGGTATTTTGCACCATTTGGGTGTATGACCTGTATAGCATCTGCCCTATAATCACCATTTCCGAAACAAGCATATTCTTGCGGAAAAAAATCAAGAGAATATGTTCTATCTAAAGTCTCATAAGGATTTCCTGAAAATCCTCTATCTATATTAAAAATTCTATATGACATATCATCATTAGAATCTATCTTTTCACCATACCAAGTATGTAGTAAATAACCATATTCATCTATCTTCATTTGATAGCTTGAATTAGCAGTTTGTAATGTGATTAATTTATTACTTTCATTAAATAAAATGGACATAAATTCCTCCTATAATTTTCCACCCGAAGTTGAAATACCTTCTATAAATTGTTTTTGGAATATTAAATATAAAATTATCATTGGTATACAAGCAAGTAACGAAGCTGTCATAAGTTCGGGATAATTGTTTGTATACTGACCTTGCATCTTAGCAAGGGCCGCTGAAAGAGGCATAACATTTTTATTTACTATCATTGGCCACATAAGATCTTTATACGCAAATACTGCTGTAAATATACCTAAAGCTATCATACCTGAACGAACTAAAGGCATCATTACAAAAAGAAAGGTTTGACCTATATTACAACCATCTATTCTTGCAGCCTCCTCTAAATCCTTAGGTAATGCCATAAAACTTTGGTTTAATAAGAAAGTTCCAAATGCAGTTACAAGTCCCGGAAAAACCAAGGCAAACACTGTATCTAACATACCCATCTTACTTACCATCAAATATTGTGGAATGATGAATATTTGTGATGGCACCATCATTTGAAATATAACTAATGAAAAGAAAAATTTCTTTAATGGAAAATCAAGTCTGGCAAATGCATAGGCCGCTATAGTTGCCGTAAGCACTGCTGCTACAACTCTTCCAAGTATTAAAAGAAATGTATTCCAATATAACTGCATAAAATTCATATTATTTATTACTTCTGAAAAAAATTAGAGGTAATAATCTTTTTAGGAAAAAAATAACAAAAAGGATTTACACTTGTTGACTCTGTTACTGTTTTTAAATGCTGTTAATATCATCCAAACAAATGGAACTAACATAGTTATACTAACTAAGATAAGTATTACATGAATACTAATACTTGATATTTGCTGTCTACGTTTCATACTTTTTTAAATCCATGTTATACCTCCTTAATTATAATGAACCCACTTCTTTTGTGCTAACATTTGTAATAAAGTAATTATTAAAATTATTATAAGCAAAAAGAACAATAATTGCACTACCAACACCCTTATTATTATTTATAAATGAATATTTATAAAACAAGTATACAAGAGATTGTGTTTTTTTACTAAAGCAGGATTGTTTCTATCCATAATCATAAATATAAGATCAAATACCAAAAACCACCTATAACTCTTGTAATTGAAACAAAAAAATATTGTTGGTGAAAGTAAGGGCACTGTAATATTAAAGAATTGTCTTATTCCACCTGCACCATCTATACTTGATGCTTCATAATAATCTCTCGGTATTTCTTGTAAACCTGCTAAAAAAATAATATCATATTATACCCTACTATAGACCAAATACCGATAATTGCCAATGAATAAATAGCTAGATTTGGACTTGAAATCCAATTTACTTTTTATATGAAAAAAATATTATTTATAAGACCAAATTCAGAGTTAAATAACCATCTCCAAACCATAGCAACTGCAGCCGGTGCGGCTACCATAGGTAAGAAAAAAATACTGAACGATAAAAAAAGCTCTACCTTTCATTTTTTTCTATTTAAAAAAATACTGCTAAAACCAAGGCTATAATAATAGAAAATGGAACTTCCACTATTGCATATTTAAAAGTATTTACTATTGCTTGTAAAACTTCTGCATCTTTTTAAAAATTTTAATATAATTTGCAAAAGCCTATAAATTTGTTTCCTTTACCAAAATCTCCGGTTTTATAAAAAGCTTTCTATTATTGTTTTTTTATAATAGGATATATATTTAAAACTATAAGACTCTAACATAGTTGGGAATATAAATGCCCAACCCCATATCCACTCACTTTTTTTGTCTAGGGCGATAATTTAAACTTTTTTTAATATTATTAGTCAATGCTATTTCCTCCTTAACTACAATATCTACTTCTAAAATAGGGAAGAGTTTTACCTCCCCCCCTATCTTAAATATATCTATTGTTCATCTGCAAGGAATGTATTCATTTTTTGTGCCGCCGTCTTTGCAGCCTCATCTATTGTAACTTCACCACTCCAAGCTTTCTTTAACTCATCATTATTAGAATTTTCCCAAACTACACTTGCTCTTGAATGTGGTCTAAATACAATATCACCATTTAACATTGTTAAATAAGCATCTAAATTAAATTTATCTGTACTCTTAACCCAAGCATCTGAAACTCCATCATAAGCTGCCATAGTAACACCAAGCTCAGCCTGTTTTATTTGCATATCTTTAGAACCAAACCATTCTATCAACTTAAATGCACCCTCAGGATTTTTTGTATTAGCTGCTGCCGCCCAACCTAAACCATTATATAGAGATATTCTTTTTCCTGTTTCTTTATCTTTTGGCAATACTGCTATATCAGCATTTTCTTTTATATATTCATTTTCTTTAAATGGAGCTAACATCCAAGAACCTTGTGGAAGCATAGCAATCTTTCCTGAGCTAAATAATACATCTACAGTTGTTTCTGACATCACCTCAGGACTTGGCATGGCATCCTTTTGTAATTTATTCACATACTCAAGTGCCTTTAAAGTATTAGCTTCATCTAAACCTGATTTCTTCTTATCCGGTGTAATAATTTCTCCACCCATAGAATAAACTATATTATACCAACCATCTTGATTATTTGATGGATTCATAGCTGTACCATATTGACTACCATCTTCTTTTGTTAACTTAACAGCTGCGTCATAGTAATCATCCCAAGTCCATGTATCATCCGGATATGCAAGCCCCGCCTCATCAAACATAGTTTTATTATACCAAAGAGCTATACTATCTCTATCCTTTGGTACTGCATAAATCTTACCATCATTTACATACATATCTTTAAGTTCTTGTGGGAACTTATCCATTTCTAATACTGTAGAAGACTTAACTTTATCTGTTAAATCTAATAAAATATCATTTTGCATATACTTAACAGCTTCATTTGAATGCATCCAGAATACATCCGGAAGATCTCCACCACTTGCACCTGCCTCAAGCAAGGTCCAATATGCTTGCCATTCTATTACTTGTATATCTACCGGAATACCTGTTTTTTCTGTGAATTCTTTTTGTTATTTCTTCAAGACCCGGTTTTTTGACCATTATCCCAAATAGCTACTGTAAGAGGTTTTGTGCTTGCTCCATCTCCTACCTCTCCTGTGCTAGCTTTATCTGTATTTTTGCTTTTGAAGCACAAGCCCCTAAAAAAAGCACTTAGAGCAATAACTGAAGATGATACCATTAACTTTTTAAAAGTCTTTCTCATTATAATAATCCTCCTTAAAAAAATAAAACTTATTTATTTTTTTGAAATTCTATATTGCAATAGATTTCTTATGTGCTAAAGTATATATATAAGAAAAAAACTTTGTTGTAGAACTTAATGTTATAAAAAAATATGTCAAAATGTTATCTGTATTTTTGGAATATATAGGAGTTTAAATGAATTTAACAAAGATAAATATAGTTGAAATAAATAAAGATAATGGTAATTTTAATGTTGCTTATCAAATGTTTAATGATTCAGACTTTAACGATACTTATATTTCTTTTTACCGGTAAAGAAACTTGCCTACCCTTACACTCTTTTTGGTCCTTCTGTAAGACCGACTTATTTAATACACTATATATGTTCAGGTAAAGGTACCTTTATATATAACGGAAAAGAATATAATTTAAGTAAAGGTAATGCTTTTTTTGATAGAGCCTAATATTATGACTTATTATCAAGCTGATAAAGATGAGCCTTGGACATATATTTGGTTTGGATTAAAAGGAAATAATATTAAACGCTTTTTTTGAACGAATGGGTCTTAATAAAAATAATCCTATTGCTTCTTTTTAATGATATAAGTAGAATTGAAAAATATTTTTTTGAAAAAGTTTTTAAAAACCGGTTCAGGTGGTATAAAAGAGGAATTTACCAGACAAGCTTTTACTTTACGAATTTTTTTATCTTGTATGTCATCAGAAACCAGTGTTCATATTAACATAACTCGTTCTGATGAATTTATAAAAAGTAACTACGTATTATCAGCTATAGAATTTATTCAAAATAACTTCTTTAATAACATAAAGGTACATGATGTAGCCGCACATATAGGGATAAGTAGAAATTACCTCTTCACATTATTTAAAGAAGCTATGGGACATTCTCCTAAAGAATATATAGCACATTTTTAAACTAAGTCGTGCTTGTAATATGCTGGATGATAGTTCTTTATCCATAGATGCTGTTTCTGTTTATTGTGGCTTTTGAAAATAGTGGTACTTTCTCAAAAGCATTCAAAAAAACAATTTAATCTAAGCCCTTCAAAATATAAGAAATTAAAAGCCGAAAGAACAGATTTATCTTATGCTGAATTTATGAGATATTTAAAGAAACTCAAGTAATTTTTATATACTCTACTATAAGAAAAAAAGAGCCATTCATTAGACTATGAACAGCTCTTTTTTTCTTATTTTATATTTAATTATATATATCAAACTTATAATTTATTAATAATATTTGTAACAAGCTTTTTTTAAAATCTTTAGAAACTCTATCTGCTATCTCTTGAACTTCTGCATGATCCAGCTTTATATCTAATACTCCGGCAGCCATATTAGTAATACAGGAAATACCACAAACATTAAGACCTGCATGAGTAGCGGCTATGGCTTCACAAACTGTACTCATTCCTACCGCATCAGCACCTAATACTCTTGCCATCTTTATTTCTGATGGTGTTTCATAAGCCGGACCGCTAAATTGTATGTAAGTACCTTCTTTTAAATCTATTCCTAATTCTTTCGCACTACTTTTTATCAATTCACAAAGAGATTTTTTATATACTTCACTCATATCAGGAAAGCGTGTTCCTAATTCTTCAATATTACTACCTATTAAAGGACTTTGTATAAAACTGGAAATATGATCTTTTATAAGCATAAAATCTCCTGCTTTAAAAGAAGTATTTACACCGCCTGCCGCATTAGTAAGCAATAAGGTAGTAGCACCCAACATAGCTATAAGTCTTGTAGGTAAGACTACATCACTCATAGAATATCCCTCATAGAAGTGTACTCTTCCTTGCATTATTACAACCGGAACATCTCCTACATAACCAAATACAAAACGTCCTTTATGTCCCTTTACTGTAGATACAGGAAATCCTTCTATATCCTTATATTCTATAGTTTCTTCTATCTTAATTTCATCTGCATAATCGCCCAAACCGGAACCTAAAACTATACCAACTCTAGGTTTAAAATCAGTTATCTTCCTAATACTTGCTAAACAAATCTCAAGTTTATTATAAACTGCATTCATCTTATCCATCCTTTCTATAACATCTTATATAACTTATTTTTTTATATCATCATTTGCAAAAAGCTACTTCAATTGCGTTTTTTTCTTAATAAATGTATTTCTTCATCACTTATATTTAACTTATTTTTGTATGAATAAAAAAATTCTTTAGTTAAGGATGTATTACTAACAGTTATATTATCTGTATTTATAGTAAGCAACAATTTTTTTATCCAAAAATTCTCTAAGTGGATAAGCCTGTAAACTGTCTATAGCCTTTGTTTGCATATTACTTATCGGGCACATTTCTATGCCTATTCTATTTTTCAGACAAAGAGCTTTAATCTCTTCATTTCCTCTCATAGCTATACCATGACCTATACGCCTTGCCCCAAGCTCAATAGCCTCTTTTATGTTATTGGAATTACCACATTCTCCTGCATGTATAGTAAAAAGGTATATCAATTTTTTTGCATAATTAAATACTTCTTTAAACTCTCCCATAGGGTATGCGGCTTCATTGCCTGCCAAATCAGTCGCACATAAACCAAAATTCAAAAATTCTCTTGCAATCTTTAACATTTCCATATTAGTTTTGGCTGTATGATGTCTCATAGTACAAACTATTACATTGTAGTCTATTTTACAAATTTTTTTACCGTCCTCTAAACCACTTAATACTGCCTCTATAACATTTCGACAAGATAATTTTTCATTTACAGATAACATAGGAGCAAATCTTACTTCTACATACTTTATGTTATCTTTAACCAAGGATAGTAAAAACTCCCTCGCCGCCTTTTTTAAATTATCGTAAGTTTGTAGGCATTTAAGAGGGAGTTCAAATTTTTCCAGATAACTCTTTAAATCCTTACAATCATCAGCAACCATAAGTTCAGAATTACTTACTCTCCTATTTAATAATTCACTGACACTTTCTCGTGTCAATGAACCATCAAGATGACAGTGTAATTCTACCTTGGCTAAATTTCTCAGTTCTTTTTCTTGCATATCTTCCTTTTTTATACTGTATACTCTACTATTATAAACTCTATAATAAGCCTTAAGATATAAATATCATAAATAAGTATAAATTGCTTATCTTTCAAGTTCTTATTTTTAATAAGTATCCACTTTACTTTCTTTTTATTAGTGAAATTGCTGAACTTGTACCAATTCTATCACAACCAGCTTCTAAAAAGTCTTGCATATCTTTAATACTTTTTACTCCACCGGCAGCTTTAATTTTTTTACTCGTTCACCAATATTCTCTCTAAATAATTTTATATCTTCCAGCTTTGCACGGAAAGCCCAAAACCGTAGAAGTTTTTTTATAATCAGCTCCTGCTCTTGTTACTATTTTACACAAGGTAATTTTTCTCTTCTGTATCCAAATAACAAGTTTCTATTATCACTTTTTAATACCTTAGTACCTACTATGGATTTGAGTAAGATGATTTCTTTTTCTACCTTTTCAAAGTCTTTATTTTTAACATCAGCTATATTTATAACCATATCTATTTCATTTGCACCTGCTTTTAAGGCTTCTTTTACCTCATAAGCTTTTGTAGAAGTTTCACTATACCCCAGTGGAAAACCTACTACTGTACAAATATTTATTTTTATCCTTATAAGTATTATGTACTCTCTCAACATAGGAAGGGGAATACATACAGAAGCTGTCTTATACTCTATAGCTTCTTCACATATTTTTTTCGATATCTTCCCAAGTAGCAAATGCTTTTAAAAGAGTATGATCAACATGTTTTAAAAATATCCTTTACTTCCATACTACTCTCCTAAAAATTTTTAATATTTCATCCTTACTAACTCTAGCATAAATAAGAGGTTTTTATCTCAGGTCTTGTATTTTTTTATTTCTATAGCTTCTAAATACTTTTTTTAGCAGCCGCCTCAAATAAACTTTCATCATTTGCATACATAGTAGCTAAGACTTCTCCTACTTCTATATATTCTCCGTACTTTTTTTATTTATAATTATACCTGCACTAAAATCAATAACACTATCCTTTGTTTCTCTTCCTGCTCCTAACATTACAGATGCTATACCTAAACTTTCCGTATCCATAGAATGTATATAACCGCTATATTCAGATTTTACTTCAAAAGTATATTTAGACTTTTCAAACTTGCCTACATCTTTTATAACATTAGTATCTCCACCTTGTGCCTCTACCATTTCTATAAATTTATTGTAAGCACTACCATCTTCTATAGCCCTATTTACAAGATTTATACATTCTTCTATGCTGCCTTTTCCTGCCAAATAAAGCATATTTGCTGAAAGTTGTATACAAACTTCAGTTAAATCTTTTGGGCCTCTTCCTCTAAGAATTTCAACAGCCTCTATAACTTCTAAGCTATTACCTATATTATAGCCTAAGGGTATGTCCATATCAGTAATCAAAGCTAAAGTATTCTTACCTGCATTGCTACCTATATCTACCATCTCTTTCGCAAGTTCTATAGCCGAATCTACAGTTTTCATAAAAGCTCCACTACCTGTCTTTACATCTAAAAGTATGCAATCATTTCCTGCAGCAAGCTTTTTGCTCATTATTGATACAGCTATTAGAGGAATACTGTCAACTGTTGCCGTTACATCTCTAAGAGCATATAATTTTTTATCGGCAGGTGCTAGATTTCCTGATTGTCCTATTACACTTACACCTATTTTATTCACTATATCAAAAAACTCTTCTCTACTTAAACTAGTCTTAAAATTAGGTATGGACTCCAACTTATCTACCGTTCCTCCTGTATGACCTAAACCTCTACCTGACATTTTTGCTACTTTTACACCTAAGCTTGCAACTATAGGTGCTATTATCAAAGTTGTTTTATCACCTACGCCACCTGTAGAATGTTTATCCACTTTTACTCCTTTAATAGATGATAAATCTACCATATCTCCCGAATGAGCAACTTCCATAGTCATATAAAGTGTTTCTTCTTTACTCATTCCTTTGAAATATATTGCCATCAAAAAAGCAGACATTTGATAATCAGGAATATTACCGGCTACATATTCTTTAATTATATAACTTATTTCTTCCTTGGAAAGCTCTAAGCTATTTCTTTTTTTCATAATTAGGTCATACATTCTCATTTCAATTCCCTCCTATCTACCTCATCATATAATATTTATTCTACTCTAAATCCTTAGGTCCAAAACCATAAGGAAGTATTTCATCTAAAGATGATACTAAAATATTTCCCTTGCCGTTAGCCAATATTATTTTAAATGTTTTAGGATTGCAAAATTCCATCATAACTTGTCTGCATACACCGCAAGGAGAACAAATATTATCAGCTTCTCTACCTTCCATAGCTCCAACCACAGCTATTTTTTCAAATTCAGTTTCCCCCTCAGATACAGCTTTGAAAAAAGCTGTTCTTTCTGCACAATTAGTAGGTGTGTATGCCGCATTCTCAATATTGCAACCATGATATACTTTCCCACTTTTTGTAAGTAAGGCCGCACCAACCTTAAATTTTGAATATGGAGCATAAGCCATAAGCCTTGCTTTTTTCGCTTCCTCTAACAACTTTATATCAGTCATTTATTTTTCCTCTATATTACATAATATCTTTTTTTAAAAGCTTATTCCGCTGTCGTATTTTTCTATATTAAATATATCAAGTATAGTTGCCGCTATATCTGCGTAAGTTTTTTTCTGGTACCTAAATTTATATCCTTTTTTAATCCTTTTCCGTAAGCAAGAAACAGAACACATTCTCTGGTATGGTCTGTGCCTTTATAACCCGGATCACAGCCATGATCTGCAGTAATCATCACTATATCATCATCATTCATTTTAGAAATAAAAGTACCGAGTTGATCATCAAACTTAGCTATAGATTTTGCATAACCATCTATATCTCTTCTATGACCATAAATCATATCTCCATCTACAAGATTTATAAATCCAAGACCTGTGAAATCTTTTTTGAGAAGCTCTATACTTTTTTCCATACCCTCTATATTATTTTTAGTTCTCTGTGTATGCTCTACACCTTTTCCTGCAAAAATATCATATATTTTTCCGATACCATAAGTTTCATATTTAGCTGCCACTAAAGCATCTAACATATTATCTGCCGGTGATAAAGAAAAATCATGTCTGTTGACGGTTCTGGTAAAATTCCCTTCACCACCTATAAAAGGTCTTGCTATAACTCTACCAACTCCATGCTCGCCTTGTAAAATCTCTCTTGCAATCTCACAATATTTATATAATTCATCAATAGGTACAATATCTTCATGAGCCGCTATCTGAAACACACTGTCAGCAGAAGTATAAACTATAAGTTTACCTGTTTCTATATGCTCTTTTCCATAATCTCTTATAACATCAGTTCCGGAATATGGTTTATTACAAATAATCTCTCTTCCGGTTCTCCTTGTAAATTCATCTAATACTTCTTTTGGAAAACCCTCGGGATAAGTAGGAAGTGGATTTTTAGATATAATACCTGCCATTTCCCAATGACCTATAGTAGTATCTTTACCCATAGAAGCCTCTTCTAATCTTGCGTAAACTCCTATTCTCTCACTATCATAATCAAGGTAATCAACTCCATCTATATTTCCTAAACCCAACTTTAACATATTAGGAGTATGATAATATTCTGATTTACTTATTGTTCTTAAAGTATTTGAACCTTCATCTCCGAAAAATTTTAGCATCAGGAGCATTACCTATTCCTAAACTATCCAAGACTATGAGAAATACTCTTTTAGTCATTATTGCACCTCCTAAGTTTTTTTAATATAATACAATAATACAGTATTTTTAAATATTTTTGTAAATATCGTAGCTAAACCTACTTAATCTTATTAAATCTAACTTTTTTTAATACTAAAATCAACTTATAATTTTTTGCTAAATTATTTTTATTTTTTTCTATATATACTTCAAATAATATCTAAAAGACTTGATTTTTATTTTTCTCACTTTGCTAAAAATAGTTTGATTTTTAAAAAAATTCCTTGTGAATTTTTACTCAAATCTAATTTTATCAAAAGGGAGAAAAAGAAAAATGTCTAAAAAAACTTGGTTTTACATCAAGAGATTACTTACTTAGTATCCAACATCTTTTCGCTATGTTTGGTGCTACTGTATTAGTTCCTCTTATCACAGGACTAAATCCTTCACTAGCCCTCTTTAGCGCGGTGTAGGTACTCTGATTTTTTTCACTTATGTACAGGTTTTTAAGGTTCCTGTATTCTTAGGTTCTTCATTCGCTTTCTTAGCAGCCGTAACAGCTGTTATTAAACCGGAGGGAAGTATTGTCGTATCAAATGTTCCTCTTGCTCAAGGCGGTATTATCGCAGCCGGTTTTGTCTATTTAATATTCTCGGCTATCGCATATTTTATCGGTGCTGAAAAAATCAAAAAAGTATTCCCACCTGTTGTTACAGGACCTGTTATTGTGGTTATAGGTATAAACTTGGCAGGAACTGCTATTACAGACGCTACAGGAGGTCTTGGTCTTGCAAACGGATTTACTCCTTTAGTTGCTATTAATTTGGCAATTGCAGCTTTCACATTATTAATTGTTATACTTTGTTCAATTTTTGCAAAAGGCTTCTTTAAACTGGTTCCTATTCTTATAGGTATTGTTTTCGGATATATCCTTTGCGTTATACTCTCAGGGCTTGGTTTATTCCATATGAACTTTGAAGTTATAGCTAACTCTCCTTGGATAAATATACCATTCAAGACATTAGATTCAAATGGTGTTCCTTTTATGAGTTTACCAAAATTTGAACTTGGCGCTATACTTTCAATAGCTCCTATAGCCTTAGTTACTTTCATGGAGCATATAGGAGATATTACTACTAACTCTACAGTAGTTGGCAAAGATTTCTTAAAAGATCCCGGCTTACATAGAACTTTACTTGGAGACGGTCTTGCTACTATGTTCGCAGGTCTTATAGGTGGACCTAGTAATACTACTTATTCTGAGAATACAGGTGTATTAGCTACAACTAAGAATTATGATCCTAGATTACTTAGACTTACTGCTGTTTTTGCTATTCTACTCGGTCTTTTTGGAAAAGTCGGTGCTATACTTCAAACTATTCCTGATCCTGTTAAAGGTGGTGTAGAAGTAATCTTATTCGGTATGATTGCAGCTGTCGGTATTCGTTCCCTTGCTGAATCTAATTTAGATTTTACACACTCAAGAAATTTAACTATAGTTGGTCTAATTCTTGTATTTGGACTCGGTTTCTCAAACTTAGGTGGTATAAATATTAATTTTGGTACTTATGTACTTAATATATCAGGTTTATTTATAGCTGTTCTAGTCGGTGTTCTTATGAACTTAATTTTACCGGATGTTGATGATGCTAAATAAACTTTTGGAAAGGAAAAAATATTATGGATAATGTATTTATTAATTCTCATCCACTTGTACAACACAAAAATATCACTTCTTCGTGATAAAAACACGGGAACTTACGAGTTCCGTTCTCTAGTTGGAGAAATCGGTATGCTTATGGGATATGAAGCTCTTAGCGATCTACCTACAGAAGAAATAGAGATAACTACTCCTATTGAAACTTGTAAAACTCCGGTTATCTCCGGTAGAAAACTTGCTATTGTTCCTATACTTCGTGCAGGTCTTGGTATGGTTGACGGAATAACAGCTCTTGTTCCATCTGCTAAGATAGGCCATATAGGTCTTTATAGAGATGAAAAAGACTTTTGAGCCACATGAGTATTATTGCAAACTTCCTAAGCCTATAGAGGAAAGAACTATAGTTGTTACAGATCCTATGCTTGCAACAGGCGGTTCTGCTATTGATGCTATTACTCAAATCAAAAAAACACGGCGGTAAGAATATTAAATTTATGTGTATCATAGCTTCTCCTGAGGGTCTTGAAAAAAATTAAAAGCTGCACATCCGGATATACAAATATACGTTGGTCATCTTGATAGAGAACTTAATGAAAACAAATATATTTGTCCGGGTCTTGGTGATGCCGGAGATAGAATCTTCGGAACTAAATAGATTTTTTTCATTAAAGTTCTATACTAAATTTTTTTAGAATTAGTTAAATAAAGTATTATAATAAAGAAGTCGTCAAAGTTTTAATAAGCAGGCGACTTCTTTTTCTAAAGATATATATAAACTTATCTTTTGAGTATTTTTTTGCTATACTACTTTTTTTAGTTTATATTTTTGAAAGGATATTTTTTATGGCACTAAAAACTTACAGAAAGTTTTAGTGAAAAAAACTTTCTTCTCTACTGATACTACCATTTGGAAAACAACTTATAGTATTTATCATTTCACTTATGCCTATACTTGAAGCCAGAGGTGGACTTATAGCAGCTTCTATAATTAAATTAGATATTATGCAGAGTATAGTTATTGCATTTATAGGTAATATTATCCCTTTAATCTTAATTATCTTTGCTTTTGATAAAATTTATATTTTTTTATGAGAAAATCTAATTTGAAATTTTTTTGAATAAGTTAGCTTCCTATATAGATGCTAAAATAGCCAAACATAAAGATAGTATAGAAAAAAATATGATTTTTTTGGGGCTTGGCGCTCTTTGTAGGTATTCCACTACCCGGAACAGGTGCTTGGACAGGTTGCATTATAGCTTCCGCTCTTCAGATGGATAAGAAAAAAAGGCACTTATTTCATCTATAATAGGTGTAATTATGGCTACTGCTATCATGAGTATTTTTTTCCTTTGGAATATTAGCAAGATTTATACAATAAATATTTTTCTTTATTATAGATGGTGTATAGAATCTTTTTCATATAAAAAGCATATAAAAAGTTATATATTTATTTCAGTTAATAAATATTTTTTTACTATAATAAAATACAACTTTTATATGCTATATATTATCTCTTATATATAAATATAAGAGATAGAAAAATTTTATGTAAATTCTTTTAAAAACAAAATTTATTATAAGTTCTTAATATTACTTAGCTCTCAACTCATCTAAGCCTAATTGTAAAAGCTCCCATAAGACCTTGATTATCATTTAAAGATGCCGGAACTATATACTCATCAAGATTATCTATCTCTTTAGTAACAAGATATCCATTATTTATCTTTTTAACTTCTTCTCTTATAAGTGGGAATAAAATTTCTTGGTGCATAACTCCACCACCAAGAATAATAATCTCAGGAGATAAAGTTAAAATAAGCGAATATATTGACTGTGCAAGATAATAAGCTTCTAATTCCCATACCTTTTTATCTTCTGCAAGTTCTATACCTTTTTTCCCCCATCTGGCTTCTATAGCAGGACCGCAAGCAAGCCCCTCTAAACAGCTTCCATGTACAGGGCATTGTCCTGCAAAAGTATCTTCAGGATGTCTGGTCATTTTTATATGACCTGCTTCAGGGTGCATCATACCGTGCAAGAGTTTTCCATTTGATAAAACTCCCATACCCACACCTGTTCCTATAGTAATATAGACTGCATTTTCCTTATTCTTAGCTATTCCGAAAGTATGTTCTCCTAGTAGAGAACCATTAACATCTGTATCAAAGCCTATTGGTACATTCAATGCTTTTTTTAAACTACCAACTATATCAAAAATTTCTCCAAGCAAGTTTTTGGTGTATTTGTTATATACCCATAGGTTTCTGACTTTCTATTTAAATCTATAGGGCCAAAAACAACCTATCCCTAAGGCTTCTATATTTTTTTATCTTTAAAATATTCCAATATTTTTAGGAATTGTATCCTCCGAGTGCCTGTCGGTATCGAGATCTGCTCTTTAATATTTCCATTTTCATCTCCAATAGCACAAACCATCTTTGTTCCACCGGCTTCTAAAGCTCCAAGTATCATCGCTTTTACCTCTTCTTATAAACTTCTATGCTTTTACTTATAAATTATAATATACTTATATATCTTTTTTCAAGATTTCTTCTACAGCTTCTTTTATATCTTTAGCTATTATATCAGCCTCAAACTCATACTTCCCATCTTTTCCTGCACTTCCTGTTAAAACTAGAGCCGACTTTAGACCTGCTCTCTTTCCTAATTCCATATCCAAACTACTGTCACCTACTATCCATGAAGAAGAAAGATCTATATTAAATCTGCAAACTGCTTTTTTTCTATCATACCTATTTTTAGGTTTTTCTACATTCACAGTCAATCTTATAGAGAGGATTTTTCTTCCGGAAAACCTTTGTCAGGATGATGTGGACAATAGTAAACTTCATCAACAAAAAGCTCCCTCTTTGCCCAGTAAACTCTTCATCTTTTTATGAATATAATCTATATCCGAACACTCACACAAACCTCTGGCAACAGAAGGTTGATTTGTTACAACTATAGCAAGATAACCGGAAGTATTAATCATCTTAATACCCTCTATAGCTCCATCTTCTAAATCAAACTCATTTTCTTTTGATATAAAAACCTCTGTATTTATTTATGGTTCCATCTCTATCTAAAAAAATTGCTTTTTTTGTTTATTTGCAAGATTCTTATTTACTATGAGTCCACTCTCCAAATCTTTTTATAGCACTTTCTATTCTATCAACAGTTCCAACATCTTTTTACATATTCAGGTGAAACATATCCATATATGGCTTCTCCCTTATCTGCCATCTTAGCAAGTATTTCTTTTTTTCAAAATCAGTTTTTTTATAGGCTCTTTAACTTTATCACATACCTTTTTTTATCTATTATATAAATACCGGCATTTACTATATTATCGTACCAATAATCTCTTACATTATTTTTTTAGAATCAAACCTTATAACTTTATTATTTTTCACTAAGCTCAACCAAGTCAGAATCATAAGGATGTGCATTTGGATGTACAAATAAAGTTGCAAGAGAATTATTTTTCTTTATGAAAACTTTCCATTCTATTTATATCTATATTGAAGAAAAACATCACCAAAAAAACCAACATAAAATAGTCGCTTTCAATCTTATCTTTTAGATAATAGAAAGCTCCTGCAGTTCCTAAGGGACTTTCTTCTACTATGTAATCTATTTCAAAACCAAATTCTTTTGCCATCTTTTAAAAATATTCTTGTATTCTTTCTCCTAGATATCCTATTATCATAGTAACTCTAGTTATCTTATATTTTTTTAATTCTTCTAATTGCCATAATAAAAGTGGTTTCCCTTTTATTTCTACCATAGGCTTAGGAATCTCATTTTTTTAGTTATAGTACTAAGTCTTGTTCCCTTTCCTCCTGCCATTATAACTGCTTGCATATATACCTCATCTTCTAATGTTTTTTTAATATAATTTATTCAATCTATTACTCGTCTAAACTTATTTTTTTGTACTATCTTTTTTTATTTTTATCTTCTAATATTGATATTTTTTTATACTCATATTAAATATTTTTCATCAATAAAATAGCTATAACTAATAAATATAATAAGTTGGCTGGAGATTGTACTCCTGTTATATCTGCTAAAAATATATATTATATTTGGAAATATTGCTACCAACAATATAATAATAGAAGATAATACCCAAAAACACTGCATCATCTATTTGTAATTTAGCTTTTTCTTATTTTTTTCTTATGACACTTATACTAGCTAATAAAGACGCAAATATAAGTAAAATTCTTAATATTATACTCATTCTACTACCTTAAAAATACTTTTTTTATTTCTTTTTTTCTAAAGTTCTGTATAAATAAAATAGAGCTCAATATTCTAAGCATATATGATATCGCATTAAATGGTGTCAAATAGCTGATTCCACCTTGCCTTTCCTCCATAGTACAAGGTACTTCCGCCACCTTTGCTCCCTGTTTTATTAAATATGATACAGTATCCGGTTCCGGTGCATAATTTATATTAAAAGCAAGTTCCTCTATTAATTTTTTTATTATACATACGCATACCCGAAGTAGGGTCTTTTTATAGATGAAGCTGTTGTAAGTTTTATTGCAAACGAAATGAGAGTACTTCCCAACATTCTCATAGTAAACGGCTTTTTTTACTATTTATAAATCTGGATGCTATAACTATATCAAAACCTTCATCCATCTTTTTTTCCTCATACTTTCTACATATTCTGCTTTATGTTGCCCATCTCCATCAAATTGCACAACATAAGAATATCCCTTATTATGAGCATAAATAACTCCGGTCTGAAAAAGCACCCGCCAAACCTAAATTAACAGCTAAATTTATTATATTATATTTCTTTTTCTTCACATATTTTTTTAGTATTATCACTAGAACCATCATTTATTATTACATAGTCCAGATTATATTTTTTTGATTTCTTCTATAACCTTTTTCTATATTTTTCTTCTTCATTATATGCCGGTATTATAAGTAATATATCAGACAAAATTTACCTCCAATATGCTTTATTAAGGCTACATAATTTTTATTATAGACTTTGGTAGCTTTTTTTATACGACTTCCCTAATTTATATCCTAAGAATTTACAAGCACTTATATAAATAAGTTTAGGCAAATAATAAAGTTCTTTTTTTGTTCTTTTTAAATGTTTTTATATTAAGCTTTATCATTTTTTTATACCTTCAGTTTCAGATTTAAGACTTGAAAAAAATCCTTTTTATCCATAGCTTGAGAAACACCTATATCAAAATTTCTTTTTAAATTGCTCTTTTTCCTGTGTAGCTATGTGAGTGTAAAACCACTGCACCTGCTACATACTCTAGAGATTTACCTGTATTTAGCAAATTATACGCATATATCATATCTTCATTTAAAATAATATTCTCTTTGAAACCGCCTATTTTATCAAAAGCTTTCTCTCTCATAACAAGCACAAACATTAGAACAGAAATAATTTTTTTATTCCATAAATTTGTTCTGTGGACTTAGATTTTATTATACTTTTATCAGGATAATTAAAAATTTCTGGTAAACTTTTTCTAATATATCAGCATCTTCATTAGCTATTTGTCTGGCATAGCTCAATTTTACTTTATCCGACATAGTTTTTCAAAAGATTTTTCTATTAAATATTCATCTTTAGGAACAGCATCCATTGTCATACAAATAAAATATTTTTGTCTTTGAAAAAAACTTACCCCATAATTTCTACTTCTGCCATGATCAAAATCTTTTTCTATATGTTTTTAAAATAAGCTTGGATATATCAACTCCCAAAGTATTTTTTTACTTTTTGTATCCATATCGAGTTTATCCCAAATACTTTTTATCTGTATTTACAACTATAATATTATTTGGGCTTATACTTTTGCCTTTTTTTAATGCTAAGAGTAAACCAATAAACTTAGCATCAGGTCTATATGTAGGTATTATAACATCAATACTTTTTTTCCATTTTATCCTCTCAATTCTTTTTATAGAACTATACGCCAAGAAAGAAAAATATCAATGCTTGTGCCAACATTAAAGCCAGATACGATAAAAGCGGCACCAAACATTCCAAACATTTTTTTACTATATAACTGCTAAAGGATACCGCTATAATAGCTGCTAACATATAAATAACAAATATCTCTTTCTTTCTTAAAAAAATTACCAATATATAATACATTAGATTCATAAGTGCATAAAAGCCGCCACCCAATATAACTATGCCTAAAATTACTGTATACAAGCCTAAGTCTGCTTTTATCTACATCTCTAAGTAAAAATATACAAAGACCATTTACCTAATATTACAACCAAAAAGAATAGCAAGTAAAGTAAAAAAACAAATATCATAGCTGAAATTTTTGAGTACCGTACGAGTTAATTTTTCTATCATCTTTATTATCATAAAAAAACTTGATATATTGCTAAGTATAGGTCTTATAATGAAACCTGCCATTAAATTTATTATAGAAGTAGGAATAAATATGGTACTGTAATAACTATTATAAACTCCACCTAAAACTGAATTTACTGCAAATTTTGAGGCGGCAAATATGAATAAATCCAAGAAACTTGACACAAATAACCACTTGCTTTTTGAAAAGAGTTCTATTACTTTTGGCTTATTAAAATTTAATATAGGTTTCATATACATAAGAGGCCTTATAGCCAAGATATAAATACAAACTATAAGCGATACCAAAAAGGCTATACCGGAAATGATAATGTCTTTAGTAAAGATTATAAAAAGCAAAAATATGCCAAGACTAAGTAAAGTCCTAAAAGCTAAACTTTTTGCTCCTATATAAAGCTTTCCCTTTCTTTTGCCATTCTGATTCATAGCAATCTGCTATGGCATCAAAAACTTTATATAAAATCATTAAAATATATACTGTAAACTCTATATAATTTCTAGCCTTAAATATTGTATATATTATTCCAAGTATTATAGCAATCAAGCTGGTAATTAATCTAAGCCTTAAATAATCTCCAAATCCATATTCATAGGATGTATCCGTTATTTGTATAGGTCTTATTCCAAAATATGAGAGTATGTAAAGTTGCTGCCCTAAAGTGGAAAAAAAGCAAAGAAAAAAATATTCCACCTAGAGTAGCACCCAAAATAAAACTAACTGCTATTCCTATGCACATACTGACCATGGCATAGCTCAAACTTCCAAGCATATTCCATAGTACGTTTCTTTGCTCTACTCTCTCATCACTTCCATACATCAATCTAGATATAATGTCCATCTTATCTTCCATTCAATTCTAAATTTCTACTATATTTATATCTTTAGCATAAATTTTTATTTATTGTAGGTACCAAAGTATTTTTTTATCTATAGTTTTTTTCCTTCTAAAAAGCTCTTTTTATTATTTTTTTACTATATTTACACCGGCTTTTATGGGTAAAAAGGATATCCTCCACCAAATCTTGCATTCATATCTATAACAAAAATACCCTTATCATTTAGAATAAGATCCAAGTCCATATTTGCTATATGCCTAGTTTTTATCTGCTATTCTTTTTACCAAAATCTTCCAATAATGGAAAATGAACTATTTTTGGCTATATCTGTTTCACCTGAACGCATAGCCAATTTTTTTCTTTTTACTATAGTTGTTATGTAATTCCCTCCAAGTCATTTTACTATATCAAGTCCGTATTCCTTACCTTCTATCAATTCCTGAATTAATATACTATTTTCTATATCTTGCTTTGCTTCATACCTAAGATAAGATTTATCTATGTCCTTTCTTATCTTTTTGTAGAAATATTTCGCTTCCTCGTATTCATCACTTATATATATTCCCAAACTTCCCATGCCCCATCTAGGCTTTTAATATGAATTTTTTTCGCTACTTATATTATTTTTTTAATATATTCATCTTCTATAGAAAGACCTGTATATATAGTATCAAAAAAATTATTTTTTTCAAAAAAATTTATTCATCTTATACTTATCATTGCATACTTCTATAATAGATAAATCACTAAGTATAAGTTTTTACACCTAAGTTCTCAAACTTATCTTTATTATAAGCTAAGATAGGTAAATCTATATCAAATAAGGATACCAGAATATTTATCTTCTCTTTTTACATATTTCTAACAAAAAAAGGAATATAAGTTTCTTCATATATCATAGGACTGATATATGATTTATCTCCTACGGATAAAGCTGTACTTAATTCACTGGAGTTCGTACAAATTATCTTACTATTATCTCCAAATTCTTTTTTTAAAAATAATCTACCAGATAGGCTCTTCTTCCTACACTTGTTAGTAAAACATTCATCTCATTTTCCCTTATCTTTATAAAAAAATTATTTAACACTAAAATCTTCTATCAAACTACATATTTCATTCACTATATCCAAATCCAAATCAGGATATATAGGCAAACACAATACTGATTTTTGATATTTTTGCTTGCTATCTTTGTATCACCTTTTTTTCTAAACTCTGATAGCACTCAAGCTCATTTATACAAGGATAGAAATATTTTTCTGGTGTAGATATTATGTTCAACTAATTTATCATATAAAAATATCTCTATCAAGTCCATAAATATCCTTATCTATAACTATAGGAAAATATGCATAATTATATTCTATATCTTCTCTATATTTGTTACATCTTATACCCTTTATCTTTAAAAAGTTTTTTTCTAAATACTTATTTGCAATGGTTTTTTTCTTTTTTTCTATCCAAGTATTTATATATTTTTAAATTACATAAGCCCATAGCCGCCTGAAACTCATTCATTTTTTTGCATTGCTTCCTATAAATAGTACATTTTCCTTATCTGCAATACCAAAAATTTTTTAAAAAAATATAATTTTTTTCGTGTAAACTTTCATCTCCACCACTTATGGCTCCACCCTCTATAGTATTATATACCTTAGTTGCATGGAAACTAAAACATACTTGCATACCCTAAATTAGCAACTGATTTATCCTTATAAGTTTCCAGAAAAGCATGAGCTGCATCATATATAAGTTTTTATATTATATTTTTTTGCTATTTCCTCCAGCTTTTTCATTATCACAAATATTTCCATAAACATGAACAGCTAAGATAGCACTGGTTTTATCTGTTATCAAAGCCTCTATTTTACTTGGATCTATAGTAAAATCATCTTCTTTTATATCACAAAATACAGGTTTTATACCATTTCTAACCAAGGCATGGGTAGTAGATGCAAAAGTAAAAGGTGTTGTTATGACTTCACCTTTTTAATTCTAATGCTTGTATGAGAAGTTCTAGAGCTAAATGTCCATTTACAAATAGGCTTAGATTATTTGTATCTAGATTTTTCTTTTTAGTTTTTTTCTTCTAATTTATTATGCATACTTCCCATATTTGTGAGCCAAGCATTATCAAATATCTCACTTGCCAGTTCAAAGAAATCTTCTTTTTTTAGGTAAAGCAGCCTTTGTTACAAAAAAATCTTCTCCTTACTCATTTCTTCTCCTTAAAGCCTTAAAATGATTTACTAAAAAGTAAAAACTTTCATTTTTACTAAGTATTGATAATAAAATATATGAAATTATTCCTACTATAGGTAAAATTATAAGCTTTTATAAAAACTTGTAGGTATAACTAGTCCAAATAAGAATACTATCACTGCCATAAGACTTGCTAAAATTATACTCTTACTTATATCTTTTAATTGCATTCTTGCATCATAGTTTAATAATTCTCTATTTGGATAAGCATTTATAAAAAAATACCTATAAAATCAGCTAACACTTTCATAGCCACTACTACCAAAGCACCAAAAATATACTCCCTATAAATAAAGCTATTACTCCAAGTCCTTTTTTTATAATTTCCAATTTCAAAAAAATTTATCACTTCTTCCAAGAGCATTTATAGCTTGCAAATTAGCTATATGTATAGGCCAACAAGCATAGGAAATACTTAATAAACGTAAAAATGGTATGGCAAATTTCCATTGTTCGCCAAGTAAGACCAAGATAATTGTATCTGCCATGGCTACCATTCCAAACATCATAGGCAAAAATTATATAGGAGCTGAGTATTATAGAATTTTTTTCAATAAATATCTTAATTTTTTTCTTTCTCATCTTGATGTCTTGACATTAAAGGTAGCATAACTGATTGAATTGCATTTCCTAAATTCACTATTATAAGCTTGGGAAATTGTTCACCTCTGTTATAATTCCCCAGTGTTTCCTCATTATATGCCTTACCTAAAACCAAACCGTTTAAATTTTCAAAACCTGTATCTATCAAGGAAGCCATTAATATCTTTGAACCAAAGGAAAATAAAGCTCCCAATCTATTTATTTCAAAAAAATCAATGCAGGTCTAAAAATCACTACATATAAATAATAATAACATCAAGGAAAAAAATAATATATTAGCTGTTGCCATACTAAAGCTAATACTCCAAAATTCCTATATGCCAGCAAAATACTTATTGCTCCTGAAAGTATTGACGCAAAAAATGTAGCTATAAATAAACTTTTAAATTTCATCTTTCTTGATATATATGCATTTTTGAACAGATATTACTCCACCCGGAAGCATAACTATACCTAACAAACGAAAAAAACTTCTATAATACTAGGATTTTTTTATAGAATCTTGCTATGTTTGGACTAAATATATATAATAAAAATATATAGACCACCGGCTAATATAAGATTTAAAAAAATAGTACACTACTATAATCATTATCCCTATCTTCTTTTTCTTTTGTATCAATGCCGTTGCAAAACCGTTTTTGTACTAATACATTAGCTAAACTTATGAATATAGTTGCTAAAGCGATAAGTCCATATTCTTTAGGCGATAAAAAGTCTTGCAAGTAAAATTGATACTATAAATTGTACACCTTGCGAGCCGCCATTTTTCCATTATCTTCCAAAAAAACTTGAGCTAAGTTTTTTTAGATAAATTTATTTCTTCCATTAAACTACCTTTATATACTAAAAAAATTTGACTAAGACTAAGTAAAAAAACCGGATTTATAAAATTTATTTTTTTATACAAACAATTATTTTTCTCTAACCTACTTTTTATATTGCATAGAAATAAAAATTTCTAAGTATATACTCATTTTCACTTTTAATATTATTTTTAGCTATTTCATATATTAACCTTGCTTGCTTATACATAAGTTCATACGTTTTTTTGCTTTCTTTTTTTCTTTTCTATAACTTCAGCTAAGCTTAATTTCTTTACACCCTAAAACATTACTTTCATGCTGTCTATATAAAACTAATGCCTTATCTATAAATTTAATCTTACCTAAATATGTAGCTAAAAAGTCCTAAGTACCAATCATGCATAAGTATATTTTTCAGATATATAATCTATATCCAAAGTAGTCGCAATATTTGCTAAATTTCTATTTAAAATAATAGTATTTCCTGTAATTTTATTTTTCGCATAGAAGCTTGGAAAAAGAGTCTATCTTATACAAATTTAAAGACTTATACATAGAATTACTACTTACCTCCAAGGTCTTACTACATATTTTTCAAATCTGTATACACTAAAGCAGGGTGTTTATTAGAGGACTCCAATTTTTTTATAGTTTTTAAGACTTATACTTATCTTATTATTTTTCCCAAACATCATCTTGATCACAAAACATAAGATATTCACTATCTTTTTCCATATTTTTGATAAAAGTTGTATAAAATTCTTTTTGCACCTAAAGATTTATTATTAAATACTAATTCAATACTATTTTTTTATATTTATTTTTTTATATTCCAACAAAATTTTTTTCTTGTATCATCTGTCGAAGAGTCATCTGCTACTATTATTTTTGAAATCTTTAAAATCCTGATTTAGTAAGGAATCTAATTGTTTTCTCAGATAAGTTTCTCCATTATATGTAGCTAATAAAATACTAATAGTGTATACTCTATTATCTTGAATATTATTTTTTTATATCCATTTTTCTTATTACTTTTTATTATCCTCTTATTTTTTTAACATTTAAGCAAGTATATAATAATATTTCTATTCTTATTATAAGAAAAGCAAGTATAGTTATATATTCTTTAAACTTTGAGATATGTAAATATTCTTTAAAAATAATATAAGGTACTTTTTTTCTCTTAATTTTTTTGTCTTTCTAAAACAGAAGAAAATTCTTTGCTTATACTGATACTATGCTTATGTATATAATATATATCAGTAAGTATTGCTGTATCATAGAGATAGGAAGCAAATCTTTTTTTCCTAAAAATACTTTCCTCGCAATAAAGGAAAGTATTTTTCATCATATCCACCCACTTCTAAGAATTTATCTGCATCAATCATTAATAAAGAGCCCGCTAGTGCACCAACTTTCTTTATTTTTTTGATTCATTTTTTTATAAAATTTTTTTGGAATAAGCTAATAAAGAATGAAATACTCTTCTAGACAAAGGTAGCATTTCAAGCAGCTCATAAAACCAAGGTCTAAGCGGAAAAGCAGGAGGAGAATTTAAGCTATCTATAGTTTTATTTTTCTTCTAAAAAGCATTATAGGACTGACACAAGCTAAATTTTTTTATTTAATTCTAAACTTCTTCTCATTTTTTTATGATACTTCTATCATCAAATTCTACATCCGGATTTGCTACCAGTATATATTTACAATTTTTTTCATATATCTGGCATATTTTTATACCATAGTTATTTCCCCGGAATATCCTGCATTTTTTTCTTATTTTTCTATAAACTCTATATTATCCTTATCTTTTTATATATTTCTTTAGTAACACAGCAGAATTATCTGTTGAGGCATTATCAACTACAATTATACTTGTAATATTTTTTTATAAGTCTTAATTTTTTTCAAGTAAATCTATACTTGTTCTGGCATCATTATAATTTAAAAATAACACAGGCTACTTTTTTTCTTTTTTTCATTATTTTACCTATTTATATATTAACTTTAATTTATCTATTACTACCTTTTTATAAGCTTTTCATATTTTTTTCTCTTTTTAGTTTCTCATAGAATTTTTTTGATATAAACATCCTGAGTTTAGGATAAATATATGTACTTAAATTAATGAGATGATAGGCAAACATATAAAAATATATTAGACCTTTCCATTGGCTCATCTTTATAGTATGAATTATTTTTTTATACTTTATATAAGCTTTTTTTATATGGATTAAAGTTCCAAGACTTCAAGGTCTTTCATCTCCGGCAAAATGTACTATAGCGGGACTTTTTCTTGGCAAAATCAAAATCTTTCTTAGGTATAATACTATATCCTCTAGATATAGTTACTAAAAGTATTGTATGAATAATACTTATAATTACTTATAAAAATTATATTTTTGGTGATAATATTTTTTTATCCTATGCATAAATGCACCATTTATAGCATCTTGATCTGTAAATAAGCAATAATCATTTATATTTTTCAAGATAATTTATGACACATTCTGTAGCTCTTGTTTTTTTCTCCACTGCTTTAAATCTATCAATAAAACACCTGAGTTATAATAATTTGCATCTACATACATACCTATATCTACCTTTAAATCAGCATATATAGTAGGCTCTAAAGCCGCTGCCAAGAGTTTTTCCTTTTAAATCTATATCATACATTCTCTTTAGATTTTTTTAGTATTATTGTATCACAATCCAGATAAATAACTTTTTTCTATGTTTTTCAGGTAAGAGCTCACCTAAAAACAATCTACCAAGTGCTGAAATATCAAATTTAGTAGTATCAGGCTTATAAGTAAATTTAGTTTCAATATCACTAAATTCTATAATTTTTCAAATTTCTCTTATATATAAGCGCTGTACTTTTTTTAAAAATATCTTGTGAAACAGAACTTATGCCAAGTGATACTATATATATATTTAAGTCCTCTCCTATATTATTATCTAAAAGAGAAAGCATACTTATACATAAATGCTTAGTATACTTTTTCATTCGCTACATAAACTATATTCATACATCTACCTTTTACCTTTATTATTTGTAAATTGTAACATAAATAAAGTATATAGTAAATTAAAATAAGGGCAGCTATAAAAAAATCTCTTTTTTTAAAAAAAGTCGCCAAGAAACTAATATCTTGACGACTTTTTAAGTATAATAAACTATACAGAAATAAAATTTACTATATAGATAATTTTATTTTTAAGCAAGCATTTCACAAAGTTGCTCTATATTTTTTTCTTTCCAAAATGTACCTTATCATCATCTATTACTAAGCAAGGTACACTCATAACTTTGTACTTATCTTTTAATTCACCGAAGTGATTTATATCATAAGTATCTACTTTTATATTCGTATTGAGAGCTGCTATTCTTGAGGCTGCAACTACCAAATCAGGACACATAGTACAAGATAAAGATACTAGAAGCTTAACATCATGCTTATTAGTCAACTTAGCTATATTTGATCTAGTTATCTCATCTAATGCCTGTCCCGGACCTGCTATATTATAAAGTCCCAAAACGAAAGAAGTAAATTCATGTCCGCCCGGAACTCCATGGAACGAATATCCACTGTATGAACCATCTTCACGAACTATTCTTACGCAAGGTCTAGCTACATCCAAAGCATCATTTCTTCTTACACTTAATTTATCTGTAAGAGAAGCTAACTCTGTCATATATCCTTCCAGCTCTTTAGATACTGCCCTATCATCAAGACAAAGTTCTAAGATAAGTTTTCCTGACATTCTCTCAAATACTGCCGCCAACTGTTCAAGCATATCGCTTGTAAATAAATTAGAAGATGATGATGAATCGCTGGTCTTTTCACTCCTAACTTCTTTTTTAGCATTACTTACTCTTTTTGGTGCTTCAGGAATAATACCGGTTTTCTTTTGCATACTCGCAGCATATTTTTCTAATTCCGTAGCAGCCAAAGCACCATCACCTACAGCAGTTACAACTTGTCTAAGCGGCTTATCACATACATCACCACTTGCATAAACACCGTCTAAACTGGTTTTTTGATTTCTATCTGTCCAAATATAGCCGTTATCAGTAAGTTGTACTTTATCTTTTACTAAATCTATTTGAGGTAAAAAAAGCCTGCAAATACAAACACTCCGAGATTTTTCCTCAGAATAATACTCTGTAAGCTCTCCTGTCTTATTATTTTTATATACCACTTTATTTAAGAATGAATCACCTGATACTTCCAACATTTCAGTATTACATAAAACTGTTATTTTTTCGTGATTTTTCACATGTTCAGATGTAGCTTTATCACATTTAAAATCATCTCCACGAACTAAAACAGTTATTTTTCTTAGCATATCTGGTTAAAAAAATACACTTTCTTCAGCAGCGGCATACCCACCACCTACTACGAAAACTTCTTTATCTGTGAAAAATTCTCCATCACAAGTTGCACAATATGCTACACCTCTACCTTTGTATTCTTCTTCACCCTTAAATCCTATACTTCTTGGACTGGCTCCTGTAGCTAATAAGATACCAAAACACTTATAATCACCCTTATTAGTATGAACAGTTTTTATATCTCCATCTAAATCCAAGCCGGTGGCATCTGCTATAGCAAACTCTGCACCAAAACTTGCCGCCTGCTTACGCATAGTTTCTGTAAGTGTATGACCATCTGTTGTTTCTATACCCGGATAGTTTACTACTTCGTTAGTTATTCTTATTTGTCCACCAAAATTTTCTTTTTCTAATACCAATACCTTGTAACAAGCTCTTGCCAGATACAGGGCGGCGGTGAGCCCTGAAGGTCCACCGCCAATAACTACAACATCATATAAATGTTCCATATTATACCCCTTTTTAAATCTAATCCTATAATGCACCTACCAAATCTAGACTAGGCTTTAAAGTTTCAGCTCCCGGTTGCCATTTAGCTGGACAAACTTCATTTCCATGCTCATGAACGAATTGACAAGCTTGAACCTTTCTAAATAACTCTTCTGCATTTCTACCAACATTTCCTGCACTTACTTCATAAGAAACAATTTTTCCCTCCGGATTAATGATAAAGCTTCCTCTCTCTGCAAGACCGTCTGCTTCTATATAAACATCAAAAATCCTTTGAAATTTCATGAGTCGGATCAGCTATCATAGGATACTCTAACTTAGAGATTCTCTCTGAATGATCATGCCAAGCTTTATGTGTAAAATGTGTATCTGTTGATACTGAATAAATTTCTACTCCTGCTGCCTTAAAGTCTGCATATTTATTTTGTAAATCTTCTAACTCTGTAGGACAAACAAAAGTAAAGTCTGCAGGATAGAAAAAAAGAATACACTCCACTTACCTAATAAATCAGCCTTAGATACTGCTTTAAACTCTCCCTTATGATAAACTTGAGCTGTAAAAATCAGCTACTTCTTTGTTAATTAATGACATAAATAACCTCCTTATATTTAAACTTAGTAATAAGTTTTTATTTTTTTATTTACATTATATTAATACCATATTTTTAAAGGATAAATCAAGTATTTTAGGAATAATTATTAATATTTTTTTATTATAATATTTTTTTAAACGCTTACTAATATCAAATCTTAATATTTCTACATAAAAAAATAGAGTAGCAGTCACATAAACTGCTACTCTAAAAAAAGTCTAACTTTTGTTGGCGTCTGTAGATTATTTATAAGTCTTTTTATTAATATCCTCTTGCTATTCTTGCTTCATTAGCTTCAGCTGAATCCGGATAATTTATAATTACATCACTAAATAAAGAAATTGCCTCTTCATTTCTTCCCTAATTTTACCAAAGCCTCACCCTTTTTTTAGTATAGACATGGCATTATCAGGATGAAGTTTTATAGACCCTATCATAATAAATTATAGCTTTCTCATAATCACCGGCATTTGCTAAATCGTTAGCGTGATTTAATAATAATATATATCCGTCAGTATCTACTCTAGTTTTTATAGTATTTATGACGCTTGTTATATCAAAGGAACTACCGTCATCTATATTAACTATAACACCGGCATCAAAATCGCTATACAAATCTGCAACTCTGGTAAAATCATTTGCAGCAAAAGCTTCTTGCATAGCTACAAGTTTTTGATATTGTGTAGAGCGATAATTTATATTTTCAGCACTGGTATTACTGGCTTCTTTTAGTCTATCTCTCTCATTTATAACTTCATCTAACTTTGAACTGATCTCATTCTTACTAATATTAGCCTCGTTAAGTTTTTCACTAATAGTAGCCAATTCCATATTATATCTATGATTTAGCCTTGCTTTCATAGTCGGAATATATAGAAACATGATGAAAGCCGCTCCTATAAGCAGACCTATAGCTATATTTACTACAGTTTGTAAACCTGTATAATTCTTATACGTTTCAGGTATTATTACATCTGTTGAAGAAATATTAATATGACTTGCCTTAGGTGTATTTTTCTTTAATAAAAACTCTTGTATTTTTAAAAGCTAGATGATTATACTTATCAATTTTTTTAAAAACTCTATCTAAAAATTCTATCCGCTTTTTATATATTCTGCTTTTTCTATATGCAACAATGCTAATAATAAAGCTGCTTTTTTTATATCGTGGATTGGCATCCACTACTCTTACAAGCCCAAGTATAGCCAAATCTTTATTAAAACTATTTACACTTACTAATGCATCATTATAACGTTTTTATTAAATCCGCATAAATACTCATTTTTTTCAGCATCTTTTTGTACTTCATATATAAAAAAATCAGCTATATTATCATCTTTTTTTAAGATTTATGCTTATCACCCATGTTGCCAATGCAGAAGCAATCTCTCCTATTTCATAATATACAAGACCTAAAAAGATTTCTGGCATTGATATTATTTTTTTATTATATTCCAAGGCTTTTTTGCAAAGAATAAACTGCACTTCCAAGATTTCTTTCACCTGCAAAACTAAGTCCCAGATTATAATATGAATTAGAAATTTTTTTCTAATTGTCTTTTTTTGCATTATTTCTGCTCCTTGATTTCTTTCTTCAAAAGTTCAAATAAAATATCTTTTTGCATCTGTAATATCACTTCTTATAAGTTCATCCTCTACTTCATCTATCTCTAAGCTAGGCTTAAATCTACGAAGTTCTTCTTCAAAATTTAACATTTATCTTTCCTTTCTAAATAGCTAAGAATCTCGCCTATCATATATAAAGAACCTACACAAAAACAGATCTCATCATCTCTTTTTATTTTTTTCAACATAGTTTCGTAAGCTAAAAATTATACTATCTTTTTCTACAAAATCTATATGTACATACTTCTCTAAGATAAGAGCTATATTACTTGTTTTTTTCAGCTCTGTAATTATCCATTTTTGCTATATAAATTTTTAGATATATATGTAGCTACATTTTCAAAGTTTTTTTAAGCATGGCTTCAATATCCTTATCAGCTACAATAGATATTAATAGAGTAGCTTTTTTTAGCATTTTTCATTACATAAGGACCGCAAATTTTTTTAGTAAATTCTAAAAATTCCATCCTCATTATGTGCTCCATCTATATAAACATCCTTTTCTACCTCTTCCATTCTACCTTTCCAAGTAGTAGAAAATATACTCTTTATTATATTTTTGTATACAAAATTCTTTTTATTAAAGATAGCTCATATAATTTTTTTAATGGCTAAAATACTAAGTCCTGAATTTTTTTAATTTTTATATGATATTTTTTTAAAGAAGCCAATTCTTTATATAAATCAACTCCCTCTATGTATTTACTGAAATTTGATAATTTCAAAGTCTCCTTTACTTCATAGGACAAGGCCTCTTCTTCCATACTTTTTTTCTACTAAAGGAGTATTATTATCATATACTAAACTTATATTCTTTCTAAGTATTCCTGCTTTTTGTTTTACTATTTCTTCTATACTTGAGCCAAGATATTGTTCGTGATCTTTACTAATACTGCTTATTACACATAAATCTTTTTTTCTCTATTGCATTAGTTACATCTAATAAACCACCCAGACCTGTTTCAAGAATAATAAAATCTACCTTATTATCATAAAAAGCATTTCATTGCCATATAAAAATAGAAATTCAAAATAGGTAGGTGGAGCAAAGGCTCTTTTACTAAGATTATCAGCTAAATTCTTAGTATATTTCCCTAAATCTTCAAATTCCCTATCCGAAATAGGCAACATATTAATTCTTATTCTCTCATTAATATTCACTAAATGGGGGGAAATAAAAGTACCTACCTTATAACCCATATCTATGAGTATATTGCTTAAATATGCACATACAGAGCCTTTTTCCATTTGTACCTGCAACATGTACAAGAGGTATTGTATTTTTCTTTTTTTATATCTATATTTGCCAAGAACTCTCTTATATCATTAAGAGAGTTCTTTTCCTTAGCCCACATAGGAATATTTTCTATATATTCTTTAATATTCATATTATTTTTTTGAATTTTTCTAATTGTTCCTTAACTTGGTTCATCATCATTTGATATTTTTCAAGCTTAGCTTTTTCTTCATCTATCTTAGCTTGTGGTGCTTTACTTGTAAATTTCTCATTACTTAGCATAGAAGTTACTCTTGAAAGTTCAGCTTCCAACTTCTTTTCTTCCTTTTGTAATCTTTCTATTTCTTTTTTCTGTATCTACAAGTTCTGCAAATGGCATAAATATATTTGCACCGGCTACAACTGTAGCAACTGCATCTTCGTCTATGCCTTCATTATCAAACTTAACTATTATTTCAGAAGCATAGGCAAGTGGTAACATAAAGTTTTTAGATTCTTCATATATATTTCTTAAACTTTCATCACTACTTACTATAAATACCTTAGCTTTTTTGCTAGGTGGTACATTCATATTTGTTCTTACATTTCTGATACTACGCACTGCTTCTTTTATATTTTCTACTGCTTCCATTTCATTAGCAAAATCAAAATCCTTACTATATTCCGCCAAGAACTAATCATAATAGATTCTTCATCTTCATTTAAGTTTTTAAAGATTTCTTCTGTGATAAATGGCATAAATGGATGCAGAAGCTTAAGACCATCTGTTAATACCTTATTCAAAGTCCATAAAGCTATATCTCTAGTCTTATCTTCTTTATTCCATAATCTAGGCTTTAGCATTTCTATATACCAATCGCAAAATTCTTCCCATAAGAAATCATAAACTTTAGCTAAGGCTATTCCTAAATCAAACTTTTCCAGATTTTCTGTAACTTCTTTTATTAAATTATTTGATTTTGTAAGTATCCATTTATCGGCAATAGTTAAATCCTTTAAGTCTGCCTTTTTTTGAAATTATCATTTTCAATATTCATCATGATAAATCTTGAAGCATTCCAGATTTTATTAGCAAAGTTTCTACTGGCTTCTACTCTTTCCCAATAAAAATCTCATATCATTTCCCGGAGCATTTCCTGTCATAAGTGTCATTCTTAGGGCATCTGCACCATACTTTTTCTATTACATCCAAAGGATCTATACCATTTCCTAAAGACTTGGACATCTTACGTCCTTGTGAATCTCTTACAAGTCCATGTATAAGTACAGTATTAAATGGAGCTTTACCTGTTTGCTCATAAGCCGAAAATACCATACGAACAACCCAGAAGAAGATGATATCATAACCTGTAACTAATACATCTGTAGGATAGAAATATTCCAATTCTTCCGTTTTATTTGGCCAACCTAATGTAGAAAATGGCCATAAAGCTGAAGAAAACCATGTATCTAAAGTATCTTCATCTTGTACTAATTTATCACTTCCACACTCACTACATTTTTCAGGCTTTTCTTTTGAAACATGAACCTTACCGCAATCTTCACAATAATATGCCGGTATTCTATGTCCCCACCATAATTGTCTGGAAATACACCAATCTTTTATATTCTCTAACCAATGTAAATAAGTTTTTGCATAAGATTCAGGAACAAACTTTAATTCTCCTGTTTCTATAGCTTTTATAGCCGGTTTTGCCAACTCATCCATCTTGACAAACCATTGTGGCTTTATTAAAGGTTCTACTATCGTTTTACATCTATCATGAGTACCTACATTATGACTATGTGGAACTACCTTAACAAGTAGACCCTCTGCTTCAAGATCTGCCACCATCGCCTTTCTTGCTTCATATCTATCCATTCCATCATATTTAGAACCTGATAAATTGATTGTGGCATCATCATTCATTATGTTGATTTCTTCTAAGTTATGTCTTTTCCCAACCATAAAGTCGTTAGGATCGTGTGCAGGTGTTATTTTAACACAGCCTGTACCAAATTCTTTATCTACATATTCGTCAGCTATAACCGGAATCAATCTATCTGTTAAAGGTAATTTTAACATCTTACCCACTAGATTCTTATATCTATCATCATCAGGATTTACCGCAACTGCACTATCTCCAAGTAGAGTTTCCGGTCTGGTTGTTGCTATTTCTACAAAACCGCTACCATCAGCTATAGGGTAATTAATATGCCAAAAATTACCGTCTTTCTCTTCATGCTCTACCTCTGCATCGCTTATACTGGTTCCACACACAGGACACCAATTTATAATACGTGGTCCTTTATAAATATAACCTTTTTCATATAATTTTATAAATACTTCTAATACAGCATCCGAGCAACCTTCATCCATAGTAAAACGTTCTCTATCCCAATCTGCACTTGAACCCAGTTTATGTAATTGATTGATTATACGGTTACCATACTCTTCTTTCCATTCCCAAGCCTTTTCAAGGAAACCCTCACGACCAAGGTCATGCTTTTCTATGCCCTCTGATTTTTAATTTTTTTCTATAACTTTTACCTCTGTAGCTATAGCCGCATGGTCAGTTCCCGGTTGCCAAAGAGCCTCGAAACCTCTCATTCTCTTATATCTGATAAGTATATCCTGCATAGTATTATCAAGAGCATGTCCCATATGTAATTGTCCGGTGATATTTGGAGGTGGCATTACTATAGTAAATGGCTTTTTATCCTTATTTACTTTTGCATGAAAATACTTACCCTCTAACCAACTTTGATATATCCTATCTTCTATTTCCGCAGGATTATATGTTTTTTTCTAACTCTTTCATCTACTTCTCCTTATATCATAGTTCTATATTCATGTCTTAAAGTTTCTATTTTTATTCCTTATAATGGCTGCTTTTTTTACACTATCATATTTGAATACAGCTTTAAAAATCTTTTTATATCATCTGAATTTAACACTTCTTTTTTTAGTTTCAAATTCATTAGACCAAACTTCATTATTCTCAAATGAAATCAGCCTATCAACATCTTCTAAAGGTTTAGCTCCAAGTTTTTTTCTAAATAAACAAGTTTTTTTCAATATACTTTTTATCTTGCAAACATTCATAAGCTAAGCGATAATTCATATATGCATTATCAAACTTAAACATATTTGCATAAGAAGCCGCCAAATTATTATATATGCTACCAAGAAAATCTATTTTTCCTGCTTTTTACTATTTACTAAGACTAAAAATTCTTTTCAAATATTTCAATAGCTTTTAGCATACTTTTTTTAAAGAAAACATATAGTCGGCTTTGCTTCTTTAGATATTCCTCTTTAGGTAAGGCTCTTAATCCTTCTATTTCTCTTCTATATTTTTATTATCTCTTTTTTTATTATAAAAAGCCTGAACTTTCTAATATATAATAGAGTATATCATCATTTAACTTTTTTTATCTCTATACATCTTCAATAACCAAGTGCTAAGATTATTTAAACTCAAAGATTCTGATATAAACCAAAAGAGTTTCTCGTCTATGAAATTTTTCCATAACTAATATAGGATTATCATATATTAAATAGGCAAGTTCTTCCAAAGAATATATATTTATATCCAAATCTTCAATATATAGAGGACTTTTTAGCTTCTAAGCCCTCACAAAGTATTAATCCCATAAATCAACCTCATGCACTATTTTTGCGTCTGTTTTCTTATAAAAATCTCCAAAACCGTCATCACTTATATCCAGAACTAAGGTTCTAGCATCTTTAAAGCTGGTTTTTATATCTATTCTTCTGGTTTTATTAGCTCTTACCGGCAAAAAGTCTAAATTCACTCTGACTATCTTCTTTCTCCTCTGTTCTATAGGTAAGAGTGTCAATTCTATATCGTTTATAGAATCTGCTATAAACTTAAATTCATTACTATTATTATACCATGTATCACCGGCTTTTACCAAAGAAAGTCCTGATATCTTATTATCTTTTTCTATATTTATATCCACTCCGGTATTAAGTCTTCCATCACAAATACAGACTATATTAAACAAATTCTTTCCAGTATCTAATTCTACCGCTTTTTACACTTGCTCCTTTTGCAAATAATTCTCCATCATAAAGAACTTTTTCTTCTATTACAAGCAAAATTCAAAAAGTCTTCTGCCCACTCCGGTTTTTTTCAAAAACCTTTTTCCTGTAAGCAGAATTGAAGAAAACACTTTTTTTGCTATTAATTCCTTAGCCGCATCTGTAAGTATTTTTATCCACTAATTTTTGCACGGCAGGATTTGTCAATAAATCAATATTTATAGACTCTTCCATTTTTCCTTGAATCTACATATACTATACTTGTTCTAGCCAATCTTTTGCATTTTTAAGTTCATAATATACAAAAATTTTGATTGGATAAATCAAATAATGCTACTTGATTGTTCCATATATCCTTACTCTTGCTGAGCGTATAGTATATAAAACTTTCTGCTCTACTTATAACTAAAATATTATTCTTACGATAGCCTAAATTAATAAAACAAGCAATAATTTTTATCTACTAAATCTGCATTTATGCTAGGAATAGATACTACTATTTTTTTCCGGATAAGGCATACTTCCATCTTCCAAACTATTATCTATCAAAAATTGATAAATATATTTGTAACAAATCTACACCATAATATCTTAGACCTTCAATATTAATAAAGTGGTTTTTATCTGTCATGGTAAGTAATTTATCTGAAATAGAGCCTGTACCCGCAAGTAAACATTCATATGCTTCTTCGCCGACCGACCATCTATCATTATCCTTTTCTTTACATATAATAGTAGGATATTTATATTTTTTTCTTCGTTATAATAAGCAAGAGTCGTACTTATATCACTTATATCAACACCTAAAATCCTTGACATCTTTAAACCTCACTATATCAAAGTAAACATCTTCTTTGAAAGAGTTTCTTTCATCATAAAATCTTGCATCAATTCTTCCAACTCAACATCATCTTTATAATTGATTATATCATTAATAAGAGTATATCTGGAGAAAGCAACTTTTTTTATTTAATGTATTCTTAATACTTCCATTTGCCAATAAATCATTACTCTTAGAAGCATATATTTCATATTCCCATTCTTCATCATCAAATAATATTTTTCGACTTAATATATATATTCCTATATATATTAATAAAAAGCTTCTTTTTAGGAAATCTTCCTTTTTAGAAAGTCTGGAGTATAAACTGGGAACTTCTCTATTATTTGCTATGTAAAGTAAAATTTGCTTATCCAGTATATTTTCAGGGACATCAATAAATCTTGCCAAATCCTTATAAAAAAAGGAAATTCTAAGCCAAGACTTAATAAATTGTCTAATAATATTTTAGCATATTCTTTTTTTGTCTAGCCACAAGAAGCTCTTGCCTAGAATAATATTTAAGCATAGCAAGCTTTATAGATGCTAGGTATTCTATCTATAAATTCTTCCTTTGCCAAGGCATTTTTCAAGATATTCTATAACACGCTCTTGTATATCCATATCATAGAATATGTAATCCGAACTTTTTTATGCCGAAATATGCTTTAACCAGTATTTCGCTACTCTTTTTTCTGCTAACATACCATGCAAAAACTCTATCAAGTAAATCTCTATTTCCTACAAAAAAACAATTGTGCTAATAATCTTTCCTCTAAATCATAGCTTTCTATATTATCTTTAATAGACACTTCTAAAAGCTCATACATAGAATTGCTGTCATTGTTATAATATTCACATAGATAATCTAATAAAATACTACTTCTATTACCTGCCATAAAACTAATATTAGATATATATAATAAAAGATAATCTTTTTTTAAAAAAATTTTTGTCTAATATCATTCTTTCTACTAAAATATTGATATTTCTTATACTTATATTAAAGCACTTGTATTTTTTTAAGCATTTCATAAGCTTCCCCAAAATATCCCATTGAAATAAAAAGTATCTATAAGTACGGCTTTTTGAATTATTATCTAAATCATCCTTATTTGTTTTTTTATGAGAATATCATGATTTCTTGATTCCCAAACTTCTACTCCACTAGCTTCTTTTTCCTAAGTTTCTATAATAATATACTAATTTAGAGAAAATATATGCCTTAAAACTATCTGTAAGCTCAGCACTTTTTTTAGCATATCTTCTAAAAAAATCCCACTTCTCTTTCATTGATAGATGATTTTTTTCCAATATCTTTTTTAGCAAATTCCAATCTTAATATAGGATGATAAGATGAAAGCTCATAACATCTATCAAGCATAGTATCTAAATTAAACATTTTTTTATTATTTCTAAATCAAAATTAGCATACCTATTACCATAAATATCACATTCTAACACGATGGCAGTTTCAGAGAAAATTGGAAGATAAAAATCATTACCTTCTATATTATAAATATATTCTTTCTTTAACTCCGGATAAATTACGGCTACAGCTTTAATATAGCTATTTTTTTGTACTCATCTTATATGAGTTTTAAAATAGAAGGTAAATATCTGGCTAAATTCTCATCTATCATTTCTACTTTTTATTATTTTACTATAAATAAAAAGCTAAATGTTTGTCTAATCTTGCCACTTTCAAACTACTTAATACAAATCTTTCTATATCATGAATATAGGACTTGTATAAGTCATCTTCCTCTTTTGTATATTTTTAATATATTCTCGTAAATCAATGATTTATATTTCAAATCCAAAACATTATTATGTACAAAAATATTCAAACACCTTGAGTGGCAATAATTTAGCGTAATCCTCGTCCAAGGTATAAATATAATATTCATACAATAAACTTATATTCATATCTTTCTCTATAGCAAGCTCAAACCACTTATGTAAATCTTTTTCTTCTTAAATCTGCTCTTATTATAAATCGACATAAAGCATAAATATATTCATCATTTAAAAAAACTTCTTATATAATTTTTAGTAACATATAATACGAAATATTACTATAAATAGGTAAAGTCCCTAATCTCTGTTTTAATATTAGATATAATTCATCACTTATAGCCTCTTCTTCTATCCCACACATAAAAAGCTTTCAATTCAAATATACCTATATCATGTAAAAAGGCAGGATTTTTCGTTGAGTAAATTTATATATGCTATATATAAAAATTTACTCTTATTTCCTTATCAAAACTTTTTTTAATAAATACTCATATTTTTAAAGATGGTGAGACACTAATATTTTCATCTAATTTAAGTCTAAGCAAAAATACTATATCTCTGTTTTTCTTCCTCAAGACCTGAAAGTAATTTTTACCAAGCCTTCTTTTTTTCATAATTATTTTTCTATATATGAAAGCATATATTCCATGAGTAAATACTCATCACTATATTCCTCTTCTATAGAAAGTACATCTTCTCTAACTAAGTCTATTATATCTTTAGCTTTATCATATTGCATTCTAAGTAGATATGTTTCTGCAAGTAATAAATTAGCCATTACATATTTATCGTATGAGCTGCTTATATCATCTAACTCAAGCTGCATAAGTTCCGGCAATATCTCTTTTTCATCACCATCAGTAAACTCATATTTTTAGTCTATACTTTAGGTATGAACAAATTTTTCTTTTTATCTTTTTATATAATTTTTCCCTATCCGACTTAGGTTTTTTTCTTCTATAAATTTATCTTTTCTTATTTCTATACTTATCTCTTTATCAATATATACATTTTTTTAAAACTAATAGTCGCTTTATTAACGCCTTCTTTTAATTTTTTTGAGCTAATATATTGATGTTAAGAATACATTCATCTTTATCAAAGTCTGTATCGCTTAAATTCTTTTTTTATCTATTTCTATAAAATCCACATCATTAGAAATAGAAAGTAATAAATACCCCCATGTATTACGTCTTATTGTTAAATTAAAGCTACTATCTTCTTCTATATTATCAAAAAAATATACTCTTCTCTACCTATATCTATATTTACTCTTTTTTTAGCATTTATAGCTATTAAAAAAATTCTTCTAATGCAAGTGCTTTTATTAACTCTTATGATGAAATTCTCATATATGCTCCTATATCTATAATCCTTCATAAATGGAGCTTCTATAAAATCCTTAAATTCAAAAAAATTTTTTTAATGCTGTTTCTCTATCTTCTCTATATATAAGTAAAAAAATCTTTTTATTGTTTTTTTAGTTCACCGAGTATGCTACTAGTTTTATTTGAAAATGTCGTAAATCTATATGGTATTACAAATTCTCCTGCGTTTGTAATAGCTGTTATTTCTCCATCTATCACATCTCCTACATTCAGGTATGAAGTATCTACTTCAAGTATTATTTTTATTTTTTTAAGACCTCCAAAGGACTTGTTAAGTAATCTAACTCTATAATTACTTGAGTATAGCAAACCTTTTATAGCAATATTATTATTTGTATTAATATTTAATTCTACCTTGCTAAGGCTCGACATTTTTAACCATTTGTGAAATACTAGTAGGCTCCAGTTCTAACTCCGGCATATCTACGTCTATATCACCATTAGCTAAGCGATTAATTTTTTTCTCTCATAAGCATACCTATCCATTTTCAAAATTACAGTTTATTCTAGCACGAATAAAGGTATGTTGCAATAAAGGAATATCTATTTTGTAAGTATAGAATTTTTTTGTATTTTTTTATTTTATACATATCAAAGAAACTAAAAAAACTACTAATAAAACGAAAATATTTCCTTTTTTTATTAGTAGCTTTCAACTCTGCATTAAGCGTAATTTTTTTATACCTTGTTCTATAATATCCCAAAACTTTTTCCACATCTATATCATAAGCAACATCACAATTATGCGGTTTTTTTCAAATAATCAAACATATCACAATTAGTTCTTCCATAGCTTTCACTTGAGCTAATATCTATGCTTACATTTACATTTTTTGTTTTCAAAAGACTATTATCCAAAATATAAGCACAGGTTACAGGATCGTGAAGAGGACCTCCCTCCCAACCAAATACTTCTTTTTGTGCTTTATTGAAAAATCTCATCAAATCAACAAATAGCTTAGATGCCTTTGTACCTATTTTATCCATTCTTTCAACTATACTCGGATAACAAAGCACCTTTCTAGTTACATCAAGTCCCACCATTGTTATAGGTACCCCTGAATTAAATACCACATGAGCAGCTTCAGCATCTGCCATTATATTAAATTCAGCAGCCGGACTTACATTACCATTTTGATATGAGCCCCCCATAAGAACTATTCTTTTTATCTTTGATTTTATTTCAGGACACATTCTCATTGCCAAAGCAACATTAGTCAAAGGACCTGTAGGCACTAAAATCATATCTCCATCAGCTTCCATAATCTTTTCTATCATAAGATTTACGCCATGTCTTTTATCAAGTTCTTTTACAAGAGGTTCAAATGTAGGGCCGTCCAAACCTGTTTCTCCATGTATATCTCCTGCTATTATTCTATTTCTAACTAAAGCATTAGGAGAGCCTGCCGCTACCGGAATATCCATAAGCCCCAAATATTGACATACATTCAAAGCGTTTTTTTACCGTCTTTTTCTAATATTTGATTACCTGCTACTACTGATATGCCTGTAAGCTCAAGCTCTTTACTAGCTCCGGCAAGTAATAAATTTATGGCATCATCATGACCCGGATCCATATCTAAAAATATCTTTTGTTTACTCATCATACAACTCCTCTAATACTATTTAATCAATGAAGACTTTCTTCTCTTTTCTCTTCTTAGCTTTGTTATCATTGAAATAGCCAATATAAGTATAGTAACTATATAGGGTAACATCAATACGAGTTGACTTGGAACTCCATAAGCTTGGAGTCTTGACCCTACAGAATCACTAAAACCAAATACAAGACAAGCTAAAGATGTAAGTATAGGATCTGCATTACCAAAATACATAGCTGCAACTCCCATAAATCCTCTTTGGTTTGTCATATTTTCTACAAACATTTTAGAATATCCTATTGATAAATGTGCTCCTGCCAATCCTCCTATAAGACCTGATATAGCTATAGCCTGATATTTCATCAGATTCACATTTATACCTGCACTAGCTGCAGCCTGTGGCATTCTACCCACTGATCTGAGTCTTAGACCCCAAACAGTTTTATAAAAAGCAAAATACATAAGTGCTATCAAGATTATAACAAATATTTCTGTTATACTTATATCATTTAATATCTCGCCCAGTATAGGCATATTTTCAAGAAATTTAACATTAAACCTTGGTATAGTAGCTATTTTAGGATCTGAAAAAGTCCCGTTTTGTTTTAACCATGTATTAAGTAAAAACTTTGTTATAGCTATAGCAAATAAGTTTATTCCCATACCTATAGCACATATATCCGCTTTATATCTTATATGACCTACTGCCATTACCATGGCTATAAGTAGTCCTGAGAACATAGCCACAAATATAGCTAGAAGAAAGCTTCCTGTTAGATAACTAATAGCAACAGCCATAAAAGCTCCAACCAACATTATACCTTCCGTTCCTATGTTCAGAATATCTGCTTGTTGAGTAATACTTGCACAAAGAGCTGCATATATTATAGGCGTAGCAGAACGAAAACTTGAGTAAATAAGTGATAGATTAAAAATCTTTGAAATATTCATCTTATTTTACCTCCTTTTTTCTGCTTCTAAATTTCAAAACGAAGTCCATACAAGCAAATATTATAAAAACGGCTGTAATAGTATCTACTAAAGATTTAGGAACACTGGTTGCTTGTTGCATACCCATAGCTCCTGTACGTAAAACAGCAATAAACAAGCTCATAAACGGAGCAAATAACATGTTATTTTTGACTATAAGGGCTGCTAACATTCCGTTACTTCCTAATCCATTAGCAAAGTTATTTAGGAAATAACCATGTACTCCTAAAACCTCTATGGCTCCTGCTATTCCACCTATAAGGCCACTAAGCATCATAGCCTTTATAAAAATCATTTTAGGATTTACTCCTACATATTCCGCATTTTCAGGATTCATACCCACTTCTCTTATCTTAAATCCTAAAGTACTCTTATATATTAGCCAAATAAAAAATATCAGAATAATAAAAGCTATAAAAATACCTGTATTTAAAGAGCTGGGCAGCATTATCTTTGGCAAGGTTACACTGACAGGCAAAGACTGTGCATTTGCAACACCTGCACTCATAGGTCCACTAACTAAATAATTTGTTAAATAAAATGCAATTGAGTTCATAAGTATAGTTGTACAAATTTCCGACACTCCATAATACGCTTTAAGAGCCGCAGGTATATACGCCCAAACAGCTCCCACTAAAGCTGCAAATACAAAACAGGCTATCAAGAGCAATGGTTTAGGTAAAAAAGTAAAATTTATACCTACATAAGCTGCTACTATACCTCCTAAAAACACTTCTCCCTCTACACCTACATTAAAAGCTCCTGCTTTGGCGGCTACGATAAAAGCTGTAGATGTAAGTAAAATAGGAGTAAAAGCAGCCAAAGTAGTACCAAGTTTTAATTTACCCTTAAAAGCCCCTCTAAATAAAGCGGCATAAGCATCTATAGGATTTTCTCCTATTATAAGTATAAATATTGCTCCTACCAAAAGAGCTATGAGCATGGTAAAAATGATTTTTAGGAAACTATTCAGACCCATCTTAAATGTAGTATTCATTATTTACCTCCTACCATATACATACCCAGTTTTTCTTCTTCTACCTCATCAGAATTTATACGTCCTGTTATTTTTACCTTCATGCATAACAACTATCCTATCTGACAAAGATAAAACCTCTTCCAAATCTGCTGAAACCAATAAAACACCTAGACCTTTGGCCTTTACATCTTGTAAAATTTCTCGTATAGATTCTATAGCACCAATATCCACACCTCTAGTGGGTTGAGATGCTATTAAAATCTTTCCACCCATACTAACTTCTCTGGCAACTATAATTTTCTGAGCATTTCCACCTGATAAGGTCTTACTTGCCAATCTATAATCAGCCGGTCTTATATCAAACTTATCTATAAGTTCTTTTGCATAAGAAATTTTTGCCTTTTCATCTACAGAAAACAGCTTACTAAATTTTTTTTCATCTATACAAGTTGCAACTAAATTATCCGATATAGAGAAATCTTTATTAAGTCCTCTTATATTTCTATTTTCAGGTATATGAGCAAGACCTTTTTCTCTAATAAACTTTACAGACTTATTTGTTACATCTATACCATCTATTAGAACCTGACCCTTTTCTATCTGTCTGAGTCCTGTTATAGCCTCTATAAGTTCACTTTGACCATTACCATCTACACCTGCTATTCCAACTATCTCACCTGCTTTTAACTTCTAAAGATAAACCTCTTATCTTAGACATTTCTTTTTTTCTCCGAAGTCCAAATATCCTTAACTTCCAAAAACAGTACCCTCTACTTTGGAAATCTTTTTTTCTATATTTAGGAATACTTCTCTTCCTATCATCATCTTGGTCAATTCAACAGCTGATGTATTTTTTTCTTTTCTACACTTCCTATATATTCACCATTTCTCATAACTGAAATTCTATCTGATATTTCCATTATTTCATTTAATTTATGAGAAATAAATACTATAGATTTTTCCATCCTCTTTTTAATTTATTTAAAATTTCAAAAAGTCTCGTGCATTCTATAGGCGTTAAAACTGCTGTAGGCTCATCTAAAATTATTATATTAGCACCTCTGGTAAGAGTCTTTATTATTTCAACTCTTTGTGCTTCTCCAACAGATATTTGCGATACTTTTTTTATCTAATTGAATGTCCATATCGTACTGTTCTATATATTTTTTAACCATAGACCTTGCCTTAGCAAAGTCTATGACGAAACCTTTTCTAGGTTCAAAACCGAGAATAATATTTTCCAGTACACTCAACTCATTTACAAGCATAAATTCTTGATGAACCATACCTATTCCTAAGTCTATAGCCAATTTTGTAGAGATATTTTTTTATATTCCTTATCATTTACTATAATATCTCCTTCATCATGAGGATACATACCGTATAAGAGTTTCATCATTGTTGATTTTCCGGCACCATTTTCTCCTATAAGAGAATGTATCTCTCCCTTTTTCAACTCAAAATTACCATTTTTTATAGCATGAACAGTTCCAAAAGACTTTTTAATATTTCGCATTATAACAATATTCTTGTCGTCCACTATAAAGCCCCCTATTTTTTTATTACCAAAGCCCTCGTAATTTTCTACTACAATCTCTCCTGAGACTATTTTCTTTTCAAGTTCAGATACTTTTTCTACTATATCTTCCGGAAATTTATCTCCAAGTGCTTCCTTCATAGCAGAGAAATCTGTAAGGCTAACTCCTTTATCCGCTACCGTAAGATATGAAACTGAATTACCTTTAAACTCATCTTTCACAACAGATTCTATGGTCAAATAACAAGCTTGATCTACTCTTTTTAACATAGATGTAAGCACATGACCCGGTTGATCCTTGTCTTGATTCAAATCTACTCCTATAGCATATTTTCCTGCTTCAGCTGCCGCCTCTAAGATTCCGGGACCTGTTCCTGCAGCTACATTCATAACTATATCAGCACCTTGTTCATACTGTGCAAAAGTAAGCTCTTTTCCTTTTAGGGGATCATTCCATGCTCCTGCGAATGATTGTAGCACTTTAATATCCGGATCTATATATTTTGCGCCTTGTTCATATCCTGTATAAAAATCTTGCAATACAGGTATGTCCATTCCACCTACCCAGCCAACTATCTTATCGGCATTTACTCCTTCTATATCTGTTTTAGTGGTAAACATTGCCGCTGCCGCACCTGCAAGGAAAGAACCTTGATTTTGTGCAAAACTTACAGAAACAACATTATCTCCAGGCACAGCAGTATCTATGATAGCAAATTTTACATCAGGATACTGTGGAGCAGCTTCCTTTAAATACTCCTCAAAATTTGAAGAAGCACAAATAATCAAGTCATAGCCATCCTCACAAGCTGAAATAAGATTTGCTTTCCATTCCTCTGCTGTTGCTCCTTCAAGATTCTTTATTTCAACTCCAAAATCTTCTTTTTGCCTTTTTTGCACCCTCACTGCAAGAATCATTATATGATTTATCTCCTAAATTACCTGAATATACTACACAAATCCTTTTCTTACCTTCTTTTGCAGATTCTGCTTTATTTGAAGAACAGGCACTAAGCCCCATAGCTAATATTATAGCCATCATCGCACTTCCATAGATTCTTTTTTTCATAGTAAACCTCCTATTAAAAATCTTTTAATTTATAAATTTTCCACCTCTTCCAAGGTAGGTAAAGAACTCATTGCACCTAATTTTGTAACCGATATACTTGCCGCTTTTTATAGCAAAAATTTATAGCTTCATCAATATCTAAACCTTTTGATAAAGCTGTTACAAATGCACCATTAAAACAATCACCTGCCGCAGTTGTATCTATTGCTTTAACTCTTTTTGCTTCAAAAAAATTTGGTATTTTTCCTTATTCACTAAAACACAACCACTTTCACCTAATGTTACAAGTACATTTTTTACACCTTTTACCAATAAAGACTTTGCAGCTTCAACTACCTCTTGCTTTGTAACACAAGAAAAACCGCTAAGCTTCATAAGTTCCGTTTCATTTGGTGTAATATAATCTATATATGAAAATAAATCTTCATCTATATCTCCGGCAGGGTGCAGGATTTAGAACAACTATATTACCTCTCCTTTTTTTGCTTCTTTCAAAGCATATGCCACTGTATCATAAGGTATTTCCATTTGTAATAATACATAAGAACTATCTTCCAAAAAAGAAACATTATCATCTATATAAGTTTTATCAAGTAAAGCATTAGCTTCAGGAATAACAACTATATTATTATCTCCCTTATCATTTACATATATAATAGCTGTTCCTGTACTACATCCCTTATTTATCTTAAATTTAGTACAATCCACCTTATAGCTACTCAATGTTTCTATTTGAACCTTTTCCAAAAGCATCATCACCTATAGAAGCAAGAAAAACCACATCACCTCCAAGTTTTCCTATTGCCCCGGCTTGATTAGCCCCTTTACCGCCCGGTATATAGCTTATACTTTTTCCTATTATAGTTTCTCCCACCAAAGGCATATCTTTAACTTTAACGGATAAGTCCATATTTACACTTCCTATAACTACTATCTTATCTCCCATATATTCTCCTTTAACGAAAGTATTTTTCCTAAAAACTTTTTTTCAAATTAATAGTAAGATATTTATAAATACAAGTCAAGTTATTTTTATGTTTTTTTCGTCAATATGCAAGATTTTTTTAAACTAAAATTTTATGCAAAATAACTAATAGTTTTCTAGCAACATCATTGACAGTCACATATTTTTTTGTATAATTCAATATAAGAAGTTTTTAAGGAGGACTATTTATATGACCATAAAAGGAAATAGCGGCACTTGCAGGTGTATCTATATCCACAGTTTCAAAGATAGTAAATAATAAGGCTGATGATATAAATGAAAACACAAAAAAACCGTGTTTTTACAAATAGTTAAAGAATATAATTACAGTGCTTACTCCAAATCAAAAGCCATAAAAATCATCAAAGAGTTTTTATTATAGCTATACTTTTTAAGAGAAAACTCCAAACCTAATTTATTCTTAAATGGTGTTATTGCTATAGCACAAAAAAATTCTTATAGCGTCATGATATACAATAGCTCTATGGATAATGATTTAGAACTTAAAAATATCAATTCTATAATAAAAAAATTGTGTTGACGGTGTAATTTGGGAACCTATAGATGAAAAACAGTTTAAAGCATGAAAAAAACTTTTAGATAATAATATAAAAAAATAACTTATATGAATATAAACTTAGATAGAGATTGCTACTTCCCTAATTTTTTTGATATAGCCTATTTTTGCAACTACTGAATTATTACGTTTGGGTCATACAAATATAGCATATTTATCCAAAAAAATAACAGTTTCCGCTCTGATAACTTATTTATGGGATTTAAACAATGTCTTTTTGATAATAATATAACTTTTTATGATAATATTTTTTTACTGATACAAAAAGTCCTATACTAGAAAACAAAAATCTTATCTCATAATATTACAGCTATATTAAGCTCCTATGATTTTTTTATCTTCCGACATAGATGCTTTTATAAGCAAAAATACAATATAAACTCTCGAAAGATATTTCACTTATCAGCATTTATGATGATACAAACAAAAAAATTTTGTGAATAGGAATTATGCAGGAATAAAAAAATTCCTTATTATGAATTCGGAAAATTTATCTGTCAAAAAGCTTATAGATAAATGTGAACTCAATATCCATACAAAAGACAATTTTTTTCCTACACCTATAATTTAGAAAATAAAAAAATAGTATTTCTACTCCCTTTTCTTCAAATAATAAAAAAATATACTTGTAATAGGTAGTATAAACATGGATACCACTCTCTTTGTAGATTCCCTACCCGCTAAAGGTAAAAACAACAATAAGTAATAACGGTATGATAAAGGTAGGAGGTAAAGGTGCTAATGAAGCAATTGGTATAGCCAAACTTCATAATCCTGTTTCACTTATAGGTAAAATAGGTAATGATTATGATGCAAATATAATATATAAATATATGCAAGAAAACAACATAGATACTCAGGGACTTACACGGGATGAATTTCACTCAACAGGAAAGGCTTATATTCATTTTAAGAAAAAGACGGAGAAAATACTATATCAATTCTATCCGAGCTAATGATAGCCTAAATGTAAGTGATATAGATAAATGTGAAACCTTATTTAAAACCTCTAAATATTGTATAATGCAATCAGAAGTTCCTATAAATCCACTCATACAAGCAGCTAAAATATCTAAGAAATATAATCTCAACACAGTCCTTAAACCTGCCGGTATGCAATATTTAGATTCTAAGCTAATTAAAAAAATATAGATATATTTATACCTAATCTGGATGAAGCCAAAAAGCCTTTCAAAAGCTAAACGATATACCAAGTATGGCAGAATTTTTTTCAATTTAGGGTCCTAAAATAGTCATAATAACTTTAGCTAATAAAGGGGCTTTTTTTATACTCAAAAGAAATAAAAAGCTTATTTTGATGCCTCAGATTTCAAAGCTTTTAGATACTACAGGAGGTGCTGATGCCTTTATATCGGCATTTATTGTATATTTACAAAAAGGTTATTCATTAAGTTCCTGTGTGAAGATAGCAAACTATGCAGCCGGTTTCTGTGTATCAAAACAAAGGCGCAAGTGATGCTCTTATTTCTAAAAAAAGATATGGAAAGATATATTAAAGAAACTAATTTTACACTAAAAAGGGAGATCAGAAATCTCCCTTTTTTTAACTTCTATATTGTATGCTACTTGAATTTAAGTGATAATAATAATTAAATTAATTTTTCACCATGTCCTGTTTCTGCATTTTTCCCTGAATTTGTTTCAGTTGCTCCATCTTCTGCTTCATCTGCACTCTCATTAAGTTCTACATACTTAAATTTAACAAGAAGTTTAATAGTATGCTTTGCAGTTCTGTATTTAGGGAAAGTAATTTCTAAGTAGTCCTCTTTCTTAGTTACTGTTGTTTCAACTTTTTTCTCCATTTTTTTATTTACAGCCTTTACAGTAAATGTAGTACCATTCCATGTATTTTTCATATTTTTTTCTCTATTTCTATATCTTCGACTTTGGCATCTACCTTCAACAGCAATATCTTCAGGAACTTTTATATCTTCGCCCAATACGCTTTCATCGCCATCTAATATGTCTAATTTAACAGGTATATTAGCTTCATTTACTCTTTCTTTAAGTTGATAAGTTTCAAATCCCCATATATCATAATCTTTAGGTGTTTTAATTCCCTTTAAGCTCATTTCCCAAATATCTCTGACAGACTCATATTTAGCATCTACCAGTTTATTGTCTTTTCATATATAAAAGCTACAGATTTTTATCTTACTCTCAGCAAACTCTTCTTCATATACAAAATGATTATCATTTAATTTTACATCTTTTTTTCTTTACCATCTTCATATGTAATTTTTTTATAGTATCAGGATAAGCATTTATATAGTTCTTTTGTACTTGTGCAGATGATGGCATAGTTATAAGTGAATCCTCATTTATAAATTTGATTAGGAAATTAGTACCGATAGCCGGTAATATGCTGTTATGTTCAGGTGTAGTACGTATACCGTAATCTGAGAATTCATTAAAGCTTATATCTCTAACTCTTCCATCCATCATATGTGCTTTTAATACAGTCTTACTTAAATCCAGTTTTTCACCTATTGCCTGTGCATCCGGTTTGATATTAAAATCATAATATGCTATCTTCTGCTCTTTTTTATCCTTTTTAAACTTTCTTGATCTGGCTAAAGCATTATCAACAGCACTAACTTCTCCATTTGCACCTTCAGTAGCCGAACTTACTACATCATAAGCTTCGCCTTTTTTCTCCTTAAACTGTTTCTTTATCTCGTCAGTGTCTTTATAACCTACCAACTTATCAAGTACGTTTAAACTTTTGGTGAATAACTCATCTTCTGTATACTTTACAGATTCAGCTTTTTCTATTTTCCCATCTTTTATAGTAACTTTTACTATGTCAGGTCCATATTGCTCATAGTATCTACTCCATGTACCTGTTCCATACCAAATACCGTCTTCTAATTCATTTTCATCTTTTACTTTATTTTCTATTACTTTATTATCTACTTTAGCTTTTTTTCAGTCTTTGAAACATTGGAATCTCTACTAAAACTACCTCCACCTGAACTTGTAAACCTTATATTTGTATTACTTTTTAGTAGATTTTACACCTTGAGTTGAATATCCTTTATTTATTAAATAATGTTGTGTTCCATCTTTTTTTCTACCCAACGTCCACTAGCATTTGTCATATATCCATCAGGTGTGATTTCTCCGGCATACATTTTCCCTAAATCTTTTTCACCGATTCCAAAATAATAGCAATATCCATCTATCCATTGCCAACCTCTTAGCATACTACCTGAATTTGAACCTAATGTATTATCAAAGAAATACCATTTTTCCATCTATATTTTTGCCATTTAGTCAACATATTACCGGTACTCTTATCTAAATAATACCACTTTCCATTTAAATTTAACCAAGATTTGTGGATATTACCATTTACATCATAATACCTCCAAATCCCATTTGTGGCCTCCCACTTTCCTGATGTCTGCATAGCTCTTGCATTTAGTACCCCTGCACTTGTTAGCGCTATAAGCGTAGCTGTTGCTAAGATTAAATTTTTCTTAGTCATATTATCCCCCTAAGTATAAATATTTTTATTGTACTAATTTATATAAGTAAGTCAAACAATTTTATAAGCAGTTAGTACAACCTACCTAATCACTATACTACCATTTTTTTATAATAGTAAATATTCCTTTGTATTTTTCAATACCTACTTGAATTTACAAAAAGGATTCTATAATAGATTTTTACAAAATATAATTTAAGTCATAATTTTATTTATGAAGAAAGGTTAGTATATGAAGTCATATAAAAATATTATCATAGGCTTTGGAAAAGCCGGTAAAACTTTAGCTAAAAACACTAGCCACTAAAGGTGAAGAAGTTCTCTTAATAGAAGAATCCGATAAAAATGTATGGAGGAACCTGTATTAACGTAGCTTGCATACCATCAAAGACTCTTATAGTAAATGGAGAAAAGGGTAAGAATTTTTGATGAAGCTATGCAAATAAAAAAATCATCTTATAGAAGCACTTCGTGGAAAGAATTTCCATATGATAGCTGACGAGGATACTGCTACTGTAATAAATGCCAAAGCTAGATTTTTTAAGTGATTATGAAATAGAACTCACAGAAACTAATGGAAATATAAGTACAGTTAGAGGCGAAAGAATCTTTATCAACACAGGTGCAAAAATCTATTATTCCTGATATAAAAGGAATTGATAATAACCCATATGTAATCACCTCTAAAGAAGCTCTATCCCTAGATAAACTTCCAAAGCATTTGATTATTATAGGTTCAGGATATATAGGTCTTGAATTTGCAACTATGTATCGCCAATTTGGTTCTAAAGTTACTATCTTAGAACAAAGTGATAGATTTATAGCTCGTGAAGATAAAGAAATATCTGATATGGTTAGAGCTAATATGGAAGCTGATGGTATAGAATTTATTTTTTTCAGCAAAAAAATATATTTTGATGATAATAAAGTTTATTTTTGAAAATGAAGGAAAAGAAAAAAATTTATAGAATCTGATGCTATCTTACTTGCAACCCGGTAGAAAACCAAATACTGATGGACTTGGTTTTAGAAAATACAAATATCAAACTTGATGATAGAGGAGCTATAGTAGTAGATAATAAATTAAAAACTACTGTAACTAATATTTGGGCTATGGGTGATGTAAAAGGCGGTCCACAATTTACTTATGTTTCTCTTGACGACTTTAGAATACTTGCAAGCCAATTTTTTGGAGATAACAGCCGTACTACAGATGATAGAGAAATTATTCCTTATACAGTATTTTTTTAAATCCTCCTTTATCTAATGTAGGACTTACAGAGGATGCTGTAAAGACTAAGGGCTATGACTATAAGGTATTTAAACTTCCTATGGCTGCAGTTCCAAAGGCACATATAATGGGAAATACTAAAGGAATGTTCAAAGTTATAGTAAATGCTTCTGATAACACTATCTTAGGTGCTACTCATTATGGTATAGAATCACAGGAAGTAATAAATATTTTTTTGCTCTGGCTATCAAAGCTAAACTACCTTATACTATACTTAAAAAAATAATATTTTTTTACACATCCAACTATAGCAGAAGCTATAAATGATGTTTTTAAATAAAAATAATATAAAAAGCTCAATCCTATATATTATATAAGATTGAGCTTTTTTCTAAACTCTTTTCTTTCTATTCCATACATAAAAAAGAGCTTTTATACTTTTTAATCTTTATATTAACTTGCAAAAAATAATTCCATATCATCTTCTACTGTTCCTATAGGAGCAATACCGAAGTTTTCTACCAATACCTTTGCAACATTAGGAGAAAGGAAAGCTGGAAGTGTTGGTCCGAGATGTATATTCTTAACACCTAAGTAAAGTAAAGCAAGTAAAACTATAACTGCCTTTTGCTCATACCAAGCTATATTATAGATGATTGGTAAATCATTTATATCATCTAAGCCAAATACTTCTTTAAGCTTTAGCGCTATAACTGCTAGAGAATAAGAGTCATTACATTGTCCTGCATCCAATACTCTTGGAATACCTCCAATATCTCCAAGGTCTAATTTATTATATTTATATTTAGCACAACCTGCTGTTAGTATTACAGTATCCTTTGGAAGTGCCTTAGCAAAATCTGTATAATAATTTCTTGACTTAGCACGTCCATCACAACCACCCATAACAACAAACTTCTTGATAGCACCGGTTTTAACTGCATCTACTACCTTATCAGCTAAAGCAAGAACTTGATTATGAGCAAAAGCCACCAATAATCTCACCTTTTTTTCTATTTCTATAGGAGCCGCACATCTTTTTTGCATGCTCTATAATTTCACTAAAGTCTTTTTCTTCACCAATATCGCCTGCTATATGCTTACAACCAGGAAAACCTGCTGAACCGGTTGTATAAATTCTATCTTTATAGCTATCCTTTGGAGGAACTATACAGTTAGTTGTCATAAGTATAGGTCCATTAAAGCTTTCAAATTCTTCTTTTTGTTGCCACCAAGCATTTCCATAGTTTCCTACAAAATGAGAGTATTTCTTAAATGCCGGATAATAATTGGCAGGAAGCATTTCTGAGTGAGTATAAACATCAACTCCTGTTCCCTCTGTTTGCTTTAAAAGCATTTCCATATCTCTAAGATCATGACCTGAAATAAGTATACCCGGATTATTTCTAACTCCAATATTTACTTTTGTTATTTCAGGATTACCATAAGCACTTGTATTTGCACCATCAAGTAGTGCCATACCTGCTACACCATATTTTCCTGTTTCAAGCACTAAAGCTACTAATTCATCAGCTGTTAAACTGTCATTAAGAGTAGCTGCCAAAGCTCTTTGTAAGAAAGCATCCACTTCCTCATCATCTTTAAGCAAAGCATTAGCATGTTTTGAATACGCACTAAGTCCTTTAAGACCATATATAACTAATTCTCTTAAACTTCTTACATCTTCATTTTCTGTAGCTAAAACACCGACTGTTAAAGCTTTAACAGGATACTCTGCACGACTTCCTTTCCAAGTTGCCGCATCCGGTAAATTATCTCTATTTGCTAACTCTTTTACCAATTCATCTCTCTTAGCTATAGTCATGTCTACTCTATCTGCTATAGCATCAAAAATCAAAAGTTAGCATTTGTAATTGTGATAAATAAATTTAAGGTTATTAAGTGATTTACTTCTTTTTGAAACTTCTTTTTCCCTCTGCTCTAAGTCTAGTTGTAATTTCAGATATACCTTTATTTACAAATACCAACAAATCTTGTATAGCTGCTACTTCAGGCTTTTTTACCGCAAACACCCGATACCGTACATCCTGTACAACCGGCTGTTTCTTGACATTGATAACAAAAACATCTTATTTTTCCATCTTATATTCCTCCCTACTTATAAATAAGTTTTTTCTCAATTACTTCTTTTATAAGATATCAAATATAAACCATCTTTTTCGGTAACCTATGTTACAAATGTATACAATATACTTATCAATATCAATTTTTTATTAAGTTTTTATATAAGTAAGCTATATAAAAATTTTTCTTCTATTATTTTTTTATCGCATTTTTTTCACTGCAGACTCACAAGAACACAATGCAAGTCCGTTATTTTCCGATCCTCTAATCACTCTACAAATAGTTGAGCCACAACTTTTTTCAAATTCATCTAAAAAAAGGGAAGATAAGGACATAGCTTCATCTGAATTTTTGCTAAGTAAACCTGCTAAAATTACTCCTCCTGTAGCTGCACCACAAGTTTCTTTTGTATTTCCCATACCAACCCCAAAAAGCTGAAGTAATTCTCAAAACAAAATCTCTATCAAGTCCATGTTTATCTGTATACGCCAAAAACTACTGCCGCCGCACAATTATATCCATCAGTCAAAACCTTGTCTGCGATATCTTCTCTATTCATAAATACTCCTATAAATCCATAAGTTCTTCTATATCCAGTATATGTATCTTATCTTTTTCTACTTCAATAAGTCCTTCATCCTGCATCTTCATAAGCTCTCTGGATAAAGACGGTCTGGCTACACTTATAAAGTCCGCCATCTCCTCTCTATTCATATTTATGTAAGCAACTTTTCCATCTTTACTTTCTTGTAAGATCAACCTAGCTATCTTTTGTCTAAGATTAGAAGATGATAGTATCTGTATTCTCTTATTCAAATAATAACTCTTACTTGCAAATATATTAAGCATATTCGCTAATATCTTCCCATGAAACATTGAACTTTCATCAAAAATAAACTCCTTAGGTATAGCTAAAAATCTTAGAATTAGTAGTTGACAAGGCATAATGATCGTATTCTTCTTTTCTAAGAAATAAAAACACCTCTCCAAATATCTCTCCTATATTTCTGAATATAGCCATAATAGTCCTTCTACCAAGATTTGAGTCATTGCATACTGCAACTGTTCCCTCTACTAAAATAGTGATATACTTGGGTTTTTCACCTTGAGAAAATATTATCTCATCTCTCTTATATTCTTTTTACTCTTGCTTTACTCTCTTTTAAACAAATTTCTATTTCTTCATCACTCATTCCTCTAAACAAAGGACAAAAATTTTAATTCTTTAACCATTATTCATTACCTAAAAAAATAAAAAAATCTTTACTATCAAGCAATTCCCCTGCTCTTAATTTTTGCTCTCGTACCTGTTACTATTTTTATCTATTTCTTCCAGATTGGACAACATATTCTTTTTCTTCATCGCTAGTTTCTATTATCTTATAAATTCCACCATTCTTTATTACTATTCTCTTGTCAGCCCTAAGAGCTAAAAGTGGATCATGCGTAGCTATAAGAACTATCTTATCTCTGGAAACAAGTAACTCTATAGCCTTATTTCTATCTATACCGGCATTTTCTATCTCATCTATTAACACTATAGGCGAACTGGATAATATAGCTGTATCAGCTATCATAAGAGCTCTGGATTGCCCACCGCTAAGACTTGTTACCGGAGTAGTTTCTAAAAATGTTTCTCCTGCCAATTTGTTTGCTTCCTCAAGTATTTTTCTTGCTACTTCATCAGGATTTTCTACCATTCTTGAGGCTGCGTGCATTTTTACAAAATCTACAACACTAAGATCCATAACGAAATTCATATTTTGCGATAATTGAGCTACCAATTTTTTATTAGTAGAATATCTCCATTTCAAATCAGGCATTTCATTGTTTATAAGTATAGTTCTTTTTGTCGGTGTATCAGCTCTGGCTGCCCATTCAATATCAGCCAGTAATCTGGATTTACCCGAACGGTGGGACCTACTATAGCAACTATTTGCGAAGCATGTATATCAAGCCTTTCAAAATTTTCTTTTTCACCACTTTTTATTATTTCCTGCTATAATACTAAGACTTTTTACTTTTTGAACCTTCATCTATACCCAAAAATTCCTTCATTTGATCTATATACAAAGACAATTGTACATCTAAATCAGATATATCTAAAGCTTCATCTTCTACCTCATCCGACTTATATTCTTTTTATATATTCTTCTATGCTAAGATTTTCATATCCTTTAGTTTCCAATCTATTACTTTCAAAAAAATCACTTGCAAAAGGATATTCTTCTAAAATACTCTTAATTGTTCTATTTTTTTCATCCTTATCATCCCACTTAATTTTTCTTAGTATTTCCCAATTGATAATCTGCACCTATTCTAGTTTCTCCAAGACAATAAGAACACATGGCACTAGGCATAGCAAATCTAAGTTTCATACCCTGCACACTATCTATATTCATATTATCATCATATAGTAAGGTACTTAATTCATAAGCACCCTGACCACTAAGTCCATTAATATTCAAAACCATAGCCTTAGGATTTACTATGCTTACTCTACTTGCAAAAACTTCTCTTTCTGCTTGAGAAACTATATCACCCTTTGTAATAACAACTATATCTGCCGCCTTTAACATAGGACCTATCTTCTTAGGTGTATTTATACCTGAAAGATTATCTATTACACAAATTCCTTTTATATCTTTCAGATAAGGAGAACATCTATTACAAAGTCCTGCCGACTCTGTTATAAGTAAATCAAGTCCAAGCTTATTTCCCCACTGAACAACACCTTCTATATTTGAGGCAAAAAAGTGATCCGGACAAAGTCCCCCTGACAAACCTTTTTTTACAGGAATACCGGCTTTTTCATATAAGACATCGTCATCTGTATATAAACAGTCAAACTTAACTACTCCAACTTTCATATTCCTCTGTCTGAAAGCATCAATGGTTTTTTTAGTATAACTGAAGTCTTACCTGAACTTGGTGGACCTGAAAATATAACTAAATTCATATACTATACATCCTTTCTTCCATAGAATATATCTGCCGCCTCTTCCAATACTTTAGCAATATCATTTGAATGTAAGAAATCAAATCCTGGCCAAATAAATTTCTTATCCAAACCTAAATTATTATCTATCTTACAATTTGTACTAGGAAATTTTCCATCTGCACTTAATACTTCTCCCATTTCTTTTGAAAATAAGAAATTAACTAATGGTTTAATCTTCTCTTCATTTTCTTTTTTACTAATAAAAAATATAGGGCTGACTATAGCACCATCACTAGGCCATATTGCCTTTAATGGGCCACTATCTTTTGCAACAAAAGTGAAAAAGTATGGCATTATCTGAACTGCCGGTCCTGCACTTCTTTTAGACTCTCCATTTTTTATCATCTGTGCAGGATGCATAGAACTTACTGCTGTCTTTCCCAGTTTCTTTAAACCTTCTTTTCCATATTTAGTTAATATACCGAGCAAAACAGCATTAAACAAATCCAAATCCTGAGTCGGTATACTTACACTTGCTTCAAATTCTCCATCAATTAAATCTTTCCATGAAGTAGGATATTTTCTATCACCTAAAGCTTCTTCATTTACCATAAATATAGCCGGTACTATTCCCATTATATTATAAATACCCTTAGGATCTCTTAAGTCTATATTCTCATTTTGAAAATCTTTATTAAATTCAGATACTTCTGCGATATCTTTAAAAACACCTTCATTTGCATATTTTCCTATATGCTCTTTATCAAAGAAAAATCCGTATCCGGCAGACATATATATATCCGCAAGCTCCTTACTGCTTTTTGCCTTTTCTACATCTTCTTTCAAAAATCTAAGCCCATACTTGCAGATTGTAGTTCATAATTAATTTTTAATATCACTATTTTCTATATACTCACCCATTTTTTCAAGCATTTGCATTCTTATAGGACAAGGAAGTAAACCCATAATCTTTACATCTGCATCTTTATCGTTCCTAAGAGCTTTACTAAGACCACTGGAAAGCTCCACAGTATTATTTTCTATTACTCCTACCATTTGTTTCTCAAAAGTTTCTACATCTATTTTTTTACTCTTTAAAGCCATAGCAAGACTAATTGTTTTTCCAAGAGTTTTTCTGAGCATATCATTTCTTAATTGTTCAAAACCATTATTAGCTAGTAGCTCTATTAAATCAGGATATTTTTTCTGTTATATCATAAACTTTATCATTTACATCAAAAATACTTATTCATATTTACATACCTAAACTCTATTTTTTTAGAGTTTCCTTTCATATATCTTAAATTTATATTATATTCTTACTTATATGATTAGTTTATCCTAACTAAGATAAATATGTTGTAACAAATGTTACTGGATTAAATAAAAAAAGCCTAGGAAGTTTTTTTATAAACCCCTAAGAAGTTAAAATATAAATTTATCTTCTTAGAATTTCCTATACTTTCTAGGCTTCTATAATATATGTTTTTAGACTTTTTACTATTTATATTAGCGATATCTTAATTATAAAGATTCAATAATTTCAGGTATAAGCTTATATAAATCTCCTACCATACCAATATCAGCTACATCGAATATCGGTGCTGACTCATTATTATTAATAGCTACTATAATTTCTGAATTTTTGCATTCCGGCAACATGTTGTATTGCTCCACTTATACCACAAGCAAAGTATACTTTAGGTTTTACAGTAGTACCTGTTTGACCTATTTGATAAGCATGATCTATCCAACCTGCATCTACTGCCGCTCTGGAAGCTGCTATAGTTCCACCTAATTTATCAGCTAATTTCTTTAATAGTTCAAAACCTTCTGCTTTTCCAAGTCCCATACCACCTGCAACAATAATCTCAGCATCAGTTAAGCTAACCATATCTTTTACAGACTTAACAACTTCAAGAACTTTAGTTCTGATTTCTTCATCTTTTACTACCGGAGCGATTTTAATTAATTCACCCTTTCTGCCCTCTTCTCTTGTAGCCTTAGACATAACACCGGGTCTAACTGTAGACATTTGTGGTCTATGCTCCGGACAAATAATAGTAGCCATAAGATTTCCACCAAAAGCCGGACGAGTTTGTAAAATACCACCGGTTTTTTCATCTATCTCTAATACTGTACAGTCAGCTGTAAGTCCTGTATCACAATTAACAGCAAGGCAAGGTCCCAAATCTCTACCGATATGAGTAGCACCAAGTAAAACTATCTCCGGTTTATATTCTTCTATAGCATATCCTATACTTTTTGCATAGCCATCTGTAGTATAAGTATTTAATCTTTCATCTTCAATGAAATATACTTTATCTGCACCGTGCTCAAATAATTCTGTTATAATATTATCAATTTCCTTACCACATACTACAGCACATAAATTGCTATTTCTTTTAGCAGCAAGTTTTTTACCTTCGCCTAAAAGTTCTATAACTACAGGCATTAAGGCTTTTCCTCTTTGTTCTGCAAACACCCATACGTCTTTATACATACTTAGATCTTTATTCTCTGCCATTTTCTACCTCCTAAGCAATTATATGCTTTTCCTTCATAGTATTTACTAATTTTGTAGCCATTTCCTTAGCTGTTCCTTCATATATTTCTCCCTTTCCCTTTAAAGGAGGAGTAAATGACTTAAATACTCTTGTAGGTGAAGCAACAAGTCCGCAATTCTTAGGGTCTAAGTCTAAGGCAATATGATCATAAGTTGTTATTTCTTTAGTATAAGCTTCTACTATACCACCAACGCTCATATATCTTGGCTCATTTAACTCTTTTACACAAGTTAGGAAACAAGGTGTTTTTACTTCTATTACTTCATATCCATCTTCTAATTGTCTTCTAACTCTTACTTTACCTTCTGTAATTTCTTCTATAGCTTCTACATAGGTTACCACAGGAATTCCAAGTCTATGTGCAACTTGAGGTCCTACCTGTGCTGTATCTCCATCTATAGCTTGTCTACCACCAAAAATTATATCTACATCACCCAATTTTCTTATTCCTGCAGCTATAGTAACACTGGTAGCACAAGTATCTGCACCACCAAAAACTCTATCACTTAAAAGGAAAGCATCATCAGCACCCATAGCAAGACACTCTCTTAACATATAAGTTGCTTGAGGTGGTCCCATTGTTATTACTGAAACTGTTGTATTTTCAGGATCTTTATCTTTTACTTGTAATGCCGCCTCAAGTGCATTAGCATCATCAGGGTTTAATATAGAAGGTACACCATCTCTTATTAAAGTACCTTTTACCGGGTCTATTTTAACTTCATTTGTATCCGGTACTTGTTTTTGCACAAACACATATTTTCATTATATTATCCTCCTATTACTTTAATAACTTCCCGCTTATTACCATTTGTTGAACTTGGCTTGTTCCTTCATAGATAGTAAATACTCTACAATCTCTGAACATTCTTTCAATCTTATAATCTTTTATGAAGCCATATCCACCATGTAATTGTACACACTTAGCCGCTATTTCATTACAAACTTCAGAAGAATAATATTTAGCCATAGAAGCTGCCATTGTAGCATCTTGCTTTGTATCCATTAAATAAGCCGCTCTATATGTAAGTTGCTTTGCCGCTTCCAATTTTGTTGCCATATCTGCAACCATAAAGCTTAAAGCTTGGAAATCTGCTAATTTTCTACCAAATTGTTTTCTTTCTTTCATATATTTGATAGTTTCTTCAAGACAACCACTTGCAACTCCTATAGATTGTGCTGCAACTCCAAGTCTACCTGTATCTAGAGTAGCCATAGCTATCTTAAAGCCTTTTCCTTCCATTCCAAGTCTGTCTGACTTATGAACTCTAACATTTTCTAAAATAATATCACTTGTAGCACAACCTATAATACCCATCTTATCTTCAGGTTTACCACAGCTAACACCTTCTGCCTTCATATCTACTATAAAAGCTGTAACTCCCTTTGTTCCTATATTAGGAGTTGTTTTTGCAAATACTACTGCATAATCTGCAAAAAGGAGCCATTGTTATAAAACACTTTCTACCATTTAATATATAATAATCTCCATCGGCAACTGCTGTAGTTGTTATAGAACCGGCATCACTACCTGCTCCGGGTTCTGTTAAAGCAAATACCATTTTCTTTTCACCTCTAACAACAGGTGTAAGATATTTTTCTTTTTGCTCAGCATTACCTGCCATAAGTATAGGACCACCTGATAAAGAGTTAGGGCTTGATACATAAATACTTGCAACACCGGAAACTTTTGCTATCTCTTCCATAACTATTACATATGAACGTGCATCTGCACCTTGTCCACCTAAGCTCTTATCAATTTTAACACCAAAGAAACCTGCTTTAGCCATTTTTTGTAGTAATTCTTCCGGGAAAGTTTCACTTTTTTCTACTTCATCTAATAATTCTTTTTGTGAATTCTTTCTCAGCAAAACCCTTTGCCAATTTTCTTATAAGCTCATGTTTCTCAGTGAAATAACATTCTGCCATCTTTCTTCCTCCTCTAGCTTACTTAGATTTTTCTATCATTTCCTTCAACTTTCCAATATTGATTTTTCCCATTGGTTGTTTTTTTGGTAATGTAGTCATTCTAATTATTCTACTTGGCACTTTATAATATGCCAATTTACTTTTTTTAAATACATTTTTTTATTTCTTCATCACTCGGAGTTTCTTCACTTGCTACTATACAAGCTACTATCTCTTCTTGTAATACTTCTATTTTTTTACTCCAACTACTTTTTAGCTCTTTTTATACCCTTTATTTTTGCTTAATTCTTCCTCTATCTCATACGGACTAATATTCTCACCTGCACGTATTATCATTTCTTTTAAACGACCTGTAACATGCAAATTATTATTTTCATCCATAAAGCCTATATCTCCTGTTTGTAGCCAGCCATCCTTTGTAAATCCTAAATCTTTCTCATGCTTATAATATCCTTTCATGATATTATAACCTCTAACTAATTTCTCCACAAACACATCTTCCATTTATATTACAAAGCATTTTATCTTCTTCGCTTTGATAATATATATTATCAGAAGATATATCCGCTATTCTAATATCCAGATGTTCTATTACATGACCTGCACTGGAAGATTTTATGTCTGTAGTATCTTCAAAATCTGCTATACTTATACAAGGAGAGGCTTCTGTTTGCCCATAAGAAGGTTGTATCTTCGCATTTTTAAACTTAGTAGATATTTTTTTATATTCATCTTTTTGTTATTGGCGAACCCGCTATAATACCTGATTTCAGGCTGGAACTTTCATAAGTATCATACTCACTCTTACTTACCATAGCTAAGAACATACTTGGAACACCATTTAATATAGTACATTCATACTCTAAAATAGATGTCCACAAAGTAAGCGTCTTACTATCTTTTGGCAGATATAAACTTGCACCTACAGATATAGCGGCTAACAAACTTGCTGTTATACCGAAACAATGAAATAGCGGAACTGCCAAGCATAATTTGTCTTTACTATTCCAATGCATTTCTCCGGCTATTGCAAAAGCATTATTTATAAGACTATATTGACTAAGTACCACTCCCTTAGGCATACTTGTCGTTCCTGAAGTAAACATCATAATATATGAATTTTTTTACAATCTATACTTCTTTCTTTCAAGCTTTGGAAATTATAAGATAAATCTTTGTTAAGTGCCACTTTAAAAATATTCATCTATATCAAATATTTTTAAGGCTTGTATCTTCTTTTTAGCTGTTCTATCAGCTCAAGACCCTCATCTGTTTTTTTGCCTTGTCTGTAAATACTATCTTAGTTTCAGAATATTCTAAAAATAGATTTCATACCATCTTTTCCATATAAATTATTATATAAACAAGCTAGAGCCCCTATTTTTAGTTATTGCTAAAAATATAATTATCCATTTATAGCTATTATTTGCCCATATTCCTACATGCTCTCCTGTATTTACTCCATCATCCAAAAGTTTTTTTGCTACTATATCGGTATAATAATCAAGTTCTCTGTAGGTACAGGTATATTCAGGATTATCTATAAATAATTTATCCCCAAATTTTTTTCTGATTTCTCTTTTAATAAATCAGTTATAGAAATTTCTCTAAGTTTCATATTTTATACCACAGTCCGGGCTGTAAAATATCATATTTATCCCTTCTAATAATTTCAACTTGTATACAAGTTCTTTTTTTAGGAAATGCAGAGAAATATATCCTCTGCTTTCCTTTTTGAATTCTATTTATTATCTTCCCATATATATAAGGCTTTTGATGCTAACATCTCATCAATCTCTTCTGCCTTATATCCAAGTTCTGATAAAATTTCTCTACCTTGTTCTCCTATTAATGGTCCTCTCTTATATTCAGGAACTCCCATTTCAGTGAATTTAACAGGCAATCTTACAAGTCTTCTTGTATTTCCATTATCATAAGTCATATCATAGAAGCAATTATTAGCTTCAGCTTGCTTATCTTCCAACATTTCAAGCCAGCTTTGAGCTACAGAAAATGGTACATCTGCTTGTTTTAAGATTTCTTTCCACTCTGATACTTCTTTTTTACCCATAGCTTCCATAACTATATCATAAACTTCTGTTCCAAGTTTATTCTTTTGTAGATTCTGTATTGGATAATACTCTTCTTTATCTACCAAATCTTCTCTTCCTATAGCTGTCATAAATACATTATAGTATGTATTATAATTTGGCATACAAGTTTGGATATATCTATCGTCTTTTGTTCTCCAAGCTGCATTAAACGGATTAGCACTCTCTCTTACATCTATAGGATATTGTCTAGCTATACCATCATAATTAGCTGCTTGAACCATCATACCGAAGTTATAAATAGCACTCTCAAATAAAGAAGTTTCTACCTTTTCACCTATACCTTTAGTCTTAGCTTGATATAAAGCTGCCAATATACCTGCTGCAAGATTCATACCTACATTATGATCACCAAGTCCCGGTGCAACATTCATAGGTTTTGTTCCTCTTTGTCTTAGCGAATCAAGATATCCACCTCTAGCAAAGAAAGCTGTAAAATCAAAACCGGGTAAATCTTTATCAGGACCAAATTCACCATAGCCTGTACAAATAGCATAAACTAATTTTGGATAACGAACTTTTAAAGTCTCATAATCAAGTCCTGCACGCTCTAAAGCCTGTACTCTCCAGTTTGTTATAAATACATCAGCTGTATCTAATAACTTAAATAAAGCTTCTTTTCCTTCTTCCGTCTTAGTATTTAAAGAAATACATCTCTTATTGGCATTTTCAAGTTCCCAAGTTGTATTTTCATACATATCGAGAGGTCGCCCTTCCGATGGAGCTGTGAATCTTAATGGATCTCCATTTGCCGCCTCTACCTTAATTACATCAGCACCTAAGTCTGCCATAAATCTACCAGCACTTGCAGCAGCTATAAATGTTGCTAACTCAACAACTTTTACGCCCTCTAATGGTTTGCTCATTATATCTTCCTCCTATTTATATTAATTTATATCAATTTGTATTAATTTTCTTTTGTATCACACTTTGTAACTATCATATGTACAATATAAGGTATCATTATTACCGAATTGTTAAGTATCCAAGATATTTATATCCAACTCCAACTATTCTATTAAGACCAACTTGAGCTATTCCGAAAGCTACTACTGTAAGTAATAAAGTTACTATAACTACTAATTTACCAGGTTTTGCACTTGGATCAAAGTTCTTATCTATAGAAGCACAAACTCTATTTGACATACCTGCTATCATATTAACTGCTGTAGAAACTGAGCCGAGTACTATAAGTATAGAAATAATAGGTCTGAGTACACTAGGTGCAACTCCTCTATTTACTAAAATAAGTAAAGGAATATTTGCATGCATAAAATCATCTGCTTGAACATCTGACTTAATATGTACTATAGCCATAAGTCCAACTACTGCAAGTAATACCATAGCTGTATTTACAAAGAATCCCCATACCATAGAAGTTTTTGCATCTTCCGGTTTCGCAAATGGCTTAGCATGTTGAACCAAAAGTCCTATAGCACCTAATTGGAAAGCCGCATATACTATACCTTGCCATAAAGCCTTACCAAAGCTTACTCCTGCAAATGGATCGCTTCCGGCTGCACTTGCCTTAAAGTTAACTATTATGTCAGGCATTTGAACTATAATATTTGGAATATATACTAATAAAAGTCCTCCTACTATAAGAACTGAAAGTGTAGCCGCTACTTTTCTAACTACATCTGTACCATATACTGCAACTATGAATATAAACACTCCTGTAAATATTGTTCCAAACCAATGTGGAATATGGAAAGCTGAGTGCATAGTATCCACTCCTGTAGCAAATGCAGCTGCCGGAGCAACACAAATTGTTACCAAATAAACCAACTCATATAGATTAGAAAAAATGAATGATAAGGTTTTTCCGGTTCTCTCACCAAAAGCATTATTAAATGTGTAAAAACTCTTATTAAAACTATTATAGTTATAAAGCTCATGCTTTCTAGCATATTTTAAAAGCATACCACTGGTAAAACGCACCTAAAAACTGTGTCATTACACATGTAAGTATAGCCCAAAAACCAAACTTAACGAAGAAAGCTCTTAATTGGTTTCCTGAAGCAAAACCGCCACCAAATTGTGTTGTAAACCATACGAATGCTACGCCCATAATTACGGGCATTTTGTTCTTGTCAATCATAAAAATTAACCCCTTTTATTATATTATTTTTTTATTTTAACCTGATCTTTCAGGCAAAATCCTAAGAATTAAAGCATTTCTGCAAAGGCCTGTAACATTGTAGCTGCTTGCTCATAGTTAACCATTTGTCTATCAACTTCTATGTTGATATGCATTAAACCATTTGCTTCACAAGCTCTTTTTATAGGTACATAATCAAACTCTTCCGGATCACAGAATTTTGTCATTAAAACAACAACTCCACCTGCACCGTTTTCTTTAGCTTCTTTTTATAATATAATCTACCCTCTTCTTATCTCTATCATAAAGTAGAGTACAATTATCCATATCTGAGAATTTAATAGCCAAAAGCTTCCAAAGCATCATCCATATCTTTTATATCAACTCTGTATTGACGAGACTGAGCGGCTACATCATCTGCTACAACCTTAATACCATTTTTATCAAAAGTTTCTACTAAAGCTCTAGCATCAGATAAAATTCCTGTCACCAATACTCTAGCACTTCCTTTTGCCTTTTTCACCTTTTTTTAGTTCACTAATAAGCTCTTTTACTAAAAGCACTATGTTCTTCTTTTTAACATAAACCAAGCTGATTTGTATACATCCGTTCTTGCTTCATTACTTATCTCATACTCAGCTGCTACTTTTTGAAAATTCTCTCATAACAGCATTATGCTCATTATATATTTTATTAGATTTTTTTGAGTGCTTCATTGTCAAATTTTTGCACCTGTATATTCCTCTAAATCTCTTATAACTCTTTCATATTGGCTTTTTGTAAATTTTATACCATACTCAGGTTTTCTATTTTGAGGATAATTCATAGGTATAAATGGTATATCTTTAACAGCATACTTCCAATTTTGTCCCAAAGTTTTCAAAGAATCACAAAGTGAAGGTACTATCAAAGCACTTACACCTTTATAAGCTCCTGTTATTCCCAGTTCTAATACTGTTTGCATTATAGAACAAATAAAAGCCGGATAATATTTCTTAGCTTCATTAACTTCCTTATCTGCACCCCATACTCCCATAGGAACCAATCCCATAGAATGAATAATCTCCTCAGGTGTGTATACAGGTGCCATAGCTACTACCTTTTTACCTTCTGCTAAGTATCTATCTAAACTTGCTTTAGGATTTGTTGCTATATCATGTAATTTTGCTAAAATTTCTGCCTTTGACATATTAAAATCCCTCCTTGTTCATTTCCATAATCTCCATAAGTCCTTGAACTCTGGTATCATATTGAGCTACAGAGAAATTTCTTGGATCAGCTTGATCCCCATCAAATGAAGCAACAGGAATACTGCAAACCGCTCCTACTTGCCTACTCATTTCCGGCATAAATCCGGACCAAAGTTTACAAGAACGATTTGTATGTACTAATAAGCCATCAACTGAGTTATCCTTACATAATTTTACTCTGTTATCTCTCGCTCTCTCTAAGTTTACACAGTTTGGAACCTTTGCATACTCTCTACACATTCCGTCAAAGTCATCATAAATGAGTCCAAAAGCATCGGCATATATGGTGGCAACCATATTTATACCCCTACTCTTTAATCCTTCAGAAGTAGCTCTTAACCATGGCCAACAAGCTATACCTTCAAACATAATTCTATATTTTTCTTCAGCTCTAAAAAGTAGAAACTCCATTTTTATGATTTTCTTCATATTCTTTTAGTAAAGTCTCCATAGCTTCAGCCGCTTCAATTTTTTTCCTCTAGCTGTAACCATAACTGCCATATGATTAAGTAACTCAAAACCATTAAATGGACTTGGTTTGTACTTAGCTGTTGCTGTTGCATCTAACCATGCCTTTGAACTTCTACCACAGATATTTTTTACTTCATTAAATCTTTCATCTGACCATTTTTTTCCTGTTATTTCTTCTAATTGATGTATAGCATCTAAAAATTGAGCTTTTTATATGCTGTATATTCATCACTTACTTCATAGTCAGGATTAAATGGAATATCTATCATAATCATAGGTATATCTAATTCTTTTGCTATATTCTCGTACCATTTAATCATACAGTTACATATATTATTACAGCAAAGAACAAAATCAGGTAAAGGCATATTTTGCTCCGGTGCATCTTTAAGCTTCATATATGCTAATGATATTCTTGCGTAAGCACAAATGTCATTTGAATATCCATCGCTCTCGCTCTCCAAGCACATTCTCTCACCGCCACCTCTAGCTGCTATACCCGCAGCCTGATTCTCCGGATAACACACATTTAAGCCTAGTGTTTCAGGTATTTCAACCGGAAAGTTTGAAGCACACCAACCAATTTTTTCTCCTCTAGCTTTTGCTTCTATACAATCTGTATAAGCTTTTGCAGCTATTTGACCCAATTTATACTTAGCTGAATTTGGGTCCGGGGCAGGTCTACTCTTTTTAATCTCTTCTGCCATATTAAAATCCTCCTCTTTATACAAAAGCTATATATAAAATATAGCTTATTTTTCCTCTTTACTTTTTTTATTATCAATAATATATTTTAAAAATCCCTTATATACTTGTATACAAGACCATTTAAAAAAAATTAATTATCTTTTTTCAATCCATATATGGCTGCTCCTAAGGCACCCATTAACTGCGCCTTATCACTATAAGCTATACTTGTATTTAATTCTTTCTCTAGAGCTAATCTTACTCCTGCATTTCTCGCAACTCCACCACTCATACATACTTGCTCTTTTATACCAATTCTCTTTGCAAGAGAAGCTACCCTGGCTGCCACTGATTTACATATACCGGCAACAAGATCCGGTATCTTAGTTCCATTTGCCAATTGCGAAATAACTTCTGATTCTGCAAATACTGTACAAGTGCTACTTATACTTGCCGGATTTTCTGATTTTGCAGCCATAACTTCAAGTTCCGATATATCCAAATTTAAAATGTTAGCCATTACATCCAAAAATCTTCCGGTACCGGCTGCACACTTATCATTCATAAGGAAATTAATCATCTTTCCTTCTTCACTTAATGCCAAAACCTTAGCATCTTGTCCACCTATATCTATTATAGTTCTACAATCCGGATATAAACTATTAACTCCAAGAGCATGGCAAGATAATTCTGAAACTTGATATTTAGCCTTGTCATAAGTCATACGTCCATAACCTGTAGCAGTAACAACTGAAATATCATCAAATTTTAATTTGGACTCTTCCAGTACATTATCTATAGCTCTAGTAACTCCATCTGTACCAACAGTAGCTACAACTATACTACTAGCTATAATATCTTTATTTTCGTCCAAGATAACAGCCTTAGAAGTCGTAGAACCTATATCTACACCTAATGAATAAAACATATTTCCTCTACTTTCGTTATTTTTTTAACATTTAAACCCTTAAAAAAAACAGCCTCACTTAATACCACAAAATATTAACAGTCCTCAGTAAGGCTGTACTATTAAGTTTTTAACTGCACACTCAACAAAGTGTGTGAATTTTTATATCACTTATTTTTAGCAAATTTATTCAAAAAAAGTAAATAGAGAACCTAATTTTTTTATTCTTTGACATTAACAAAGAATTTTTAAATACTCTTTTATACTGGTATTTGCTATTTTTTTACCTTATACTCCAAGTGAGTATTTATAACATTCATAGCTAATTTTTATTTTTTTCCATCTTTTTATAGCAGACAAGAGTTTTTTTCATGTTCATCTATTAATAAATCTATAGTATTTACAAAAGCCATATTAAAATTTCTAAATCTTGATATATGCAAAAGTCTATCCGCTATAATATTTCTGACCCCTGCTTTCTTTACACTATCAAATAATAAATAGTGAAACTCTTCATCTATATCTGAATACTCTTTATTATATATAGAACCTTTAAAAAAACATATTGTTTTTTTCATATTAGCATCCAGTTTTTTTAATAATTCTTTTTCTCCTCTTCATTAAGCAAAGTCATTACATCAAAAAAATAACTTCTTTTTCCAAAGCTGTTCTAAGAATGAGCAAATTTTCTATATATTCCATATCTATAAGACTGACATAGGAACCCCTTTGTGGGTATATATCTATAAAGCCTAATTCATTTAATCTGGCAAATACTGTTCTTATAACAGATCTTGAAACGCCATATTCATTTGACATGGTATTTTCGCTTATTAATGAGCCCGGTTCCAACTTTAATGAAATAATATTGTCTAAAAAGATCCCTATATATTTTTTTCAGCAGATATTTTTTTAAAACCATATTTTTCTTTTCCCCTTACAAAAATATCTACTCCAAATATATTATAAATATTATCAAAAAAATCAATTTATTGTTCATATTTTTAGTATATATTTCAAAAAAATAAATTATTTCAAATGCAAATCCATACTCCCTGATCTAAAACCCCTCTAAATCTAAAACACACGTAATCAAAACCCGCTTCTTTTACTTTTTTTATAATCTTATCAGATATATCAATAAACTTCACCAAATCCACCTTATCTACTTCTATTCGGGCTATATTTTTATGTTTTCTTATTCTGACATTGTAAAAACCTAAATCTCTTATAAATTCTTCAGCATAATCTATCCTTTCTATATCGGAATAATCAAAGCTGTCTCCATAAGGGAATCTAGTTGCCATACAAGGTGCTGAAGGTCTTGTTTTTAACTGAAATATTGAGTTTTTTAGCCAACTCCTTTACAACTTCTTTTGAACAATTTGCTTCTAAAAAAGGACTTTTTATACCAAGTTCTTTTAGTGCCTGTATACCCGGTCTATACTGCAATAAATCTGTAGTATTAGTCCCCTCGATGATTGTATCTATACCTTGTTTCTTTGCAAACTCTTGTAAATTTGTAAATATATGCTTTTTACATAAATAGCAACGATTTATAGGATTATTACTTATACCTTCTATTTCCATCTCATCAACATATATTATTTTTATGTATAACCCCCATCTCATTCGCAACTCTTTTAGATATTTCAATATCATTCATAGGATGTAGTCTGGTATGTACAGTCAATGCATACACTTTAGTTCCCTGTTTTCCTGCACTTTTGGCAGCTAACTTTAGTATTAAACTACTATCTACCCCACCCGAAAAAAAGCTACTACCACATCTTTTTTTGTATATTTTTATTATACGCTCAAGCCTATTATACTCTGTCATTATATGCTCCCAGTATTTTGTTATATACCTCTAAATATCTTAATTTTTCTTTCTTTGCATATTTTAACTACATTCTCATACTCGGGATATGCTTTCTTTTTCACCATTTTTCAAGAATAGACTCTTTCAATAAAAGCCTCTCCAAATTCCGTATTAATTTTTTTATATTATTTCTTTCTAATTTGTATCTATGAGTCTTATAAACCCTTATTCCTATGGTACTGGTTTCTCTAAATATTAAATCTTTAATTTTTTTCAAATTTTTTTCTTCTTCCACTATTACATTTAACTGATAAGCAGGTCTATTTTTTTTCATATAAATAGGACTATAATTTACATCCAAGGCACCTGCCTTTAAAAGACTATCCATAGTATAGCCTAATACCTCTCCCGAACAATCATCTATATTACTTTCTATTTTTGTATACAAAATCTTCTTTTTACAAACGATCTATTATCCTTTTTCTTCATATTCTATAATCATAGCTCTAAGTATACCGGCAGTAGAATACTCCCTTTTTCCACCACCTAAACCAACTTTTACTATATTAAAATTATCCGGTAAGGTTTCACCGGTTTTTATAGACGCTACTATAGCCGCACCGGTAGGTGTTATAAGTTCTCCTTCACATATACCCTGTTTTATTTTTTTATTTTATTTTCAGAAATAATATTAAGTGTTGCGGAACCGGTATAGGTAAAAATTCCATGCTGACACCTTACACTTCCATAGCCTTCGTATATAACCGGAACTATTACCTCATCTATTTCCAGTTCAAGAAAACAAAAAAAGCTGCAGCTACTATATCTACTATAGAATCTACTGCTCCTACTTCATGAAAATGTACTTCCTCTATCTTTTTTTATTATGAGCTTTCGCTTCTGCTTCTGCTATTATTTTTAAAAAAATCCTTATAGCTAATTTCTTGACATTTTCTTCTAAATCCATAGAAGTAATCAAAGCTTTTATATCTACAAATCCCCTATGCTCATGAGTATGACCGTGATGAGATTCATGATTATGTTCATGATTCGTATGCCCATGCAAATAAGACATATCATGATCATGATTTTCATGACTTTTATCCAAAATAACATCAAAATCACATACATCTATACCTGCTTTAAGTTTTCTTTTTATATCTATTCTAAAACCATCTATTTTTTTATATTATTTAAAACTTTTAATAATCTCTCTTTATCAATACCTAAATCAAGTAAAGCCGCCACAAACATATCTCCACTGATACCGGAAAAACATTCTAAATACAAGCTTTTATTCATACCTTTTTCCTCCTATACTAAGTCTGTTAATTTGAGTTGCTATATAAGCCGCTCCATAACCATTATCTATATTTACTACACTTATTCCATTTGCGCAGGAATTTATCATAGTAAGAAGTGCAGCCAAACCATTAAAATTTGCCCCATAACCTACAGAGGTAGGTACTGCTATAATAGGAACACTTACTAAACCGCCTAATACACTGGCTAAAGCCCCCTCCATACCGGCAATACAAATAATGGAATTAGCTTTATTTATTCTATCAATATTAGCTAAGAGTCTATGCAGACCGCTTACTCCTATATCATAAATTCTATCAACTTTAGTAGCGAAAAAAACTCGGCACACAGTGCAGCTTCTTCCGCTATTGCCATATCAGCAGTTCCGGCAGTACAAATAACTACATTTCCTTCCTTATTCTTTTCCCTACTTTCCAGTATTAAAACTTTTGATAAGGAATCATATCTGGCATTCGGAAAACTATTTAATATATATTCCGCCTTTTCTTTTGAAACTCTGGTTACCAGAACTTCTCCTTCTTCTTCATAAATTTTTTTAACTATTTCTAACAACCTTGTTTTTTCCTTACTGGCACCATAAACTACTTCCGAAAAAAACCCTGTCTTTCTTTTTCTGCTTATATCTAACTTTTGCAAAACCCAAGTCAAAATAAGACTTATTTTTCTATGCTTGTTTTTAACTTCTTCTAAGGATAATTCGCCTTCTTTAAATTTTTTTAAGTATTTCTTCTATATCCATCTTATCCCTCCTAACAAGTTTTATTGATTAATTTTATCACTTAAAATCCACTTATTCAATTCAATTTTTTTGTGTAAAATTCTAAATAATTACTCTTTTTCCAACTTCTAAACCATATTTTTATAATACAAAAAGATGATAATTTTAATATCATTTTTGACTACTAAAAAAATATCATCTTTTTTTATTTTTATTAAGTACCTATACTCGAGTAAGCAGAGCTTCACAACTACCACTAATTTTTATATTCACCACTTGCCGCACTTATAAAGAAACTATCTCCCTTTTTAAACTTAATCTCAGTTTCTCCTAAAGCTTTATATTACCTTCTCCATCTAAAAAAACAAAACACTTAAAAAAATGAAGAACTATCAACAAAACCTGTAAAGGAATTTAGATATTTCCCATCAAGATAAACTTTATCAACAGTAAAATACTTACAACTCGCTACATGCGGATAGGCTTTATTTTTCATATCTTGCTACAGTTCTATTTGTTACTTCAATTGCTTTTATCTATATGTAATTCTCGCAAGTTGCCATCTTTTTCCTACTCTGGCAAAATCATAAACTCTATATGTAATATTAGAATTTTGCTGTATTTCAGCTATAAGTATATCTTTTCCTATAGCATGTATAGTTCCTGCTTCTATAAATAAAACATCACCTTTTTTTACATAAACCTTATTAAGCAAATCAAGAAGAGTATTATTTTTCTATACCGGCTCTAAATTCTTCTTTAGTAATATCTTTATTAAATCCATAGTAAAGGAAAGCACCATCTAGAGCATCAACAATATACCACATCTCAGTTTTTTTCCATATTGACCTTCATTTGCAAGAGCATATGTATCACTGGGATGCACTTGTATGGATAAATCATCTTTAGCATCTATAAATTTTTATAAGTACAGGAAAATCTTCAAAGCTTTTTACAATTTTTCTCCTAAGACTTCTTTTTCCTATTTTTATCTATATATTCTTTTTAAGCTTTTTACCTTCAAATTCTCCATTTTCTATATAACTATACCCATCCTTATGACAAGATAATTCCCAAGTTTCTGCTAAAATCTCTCCAATATTTTCTTTTTCCAAACTCTTCTATTAATCTACGACCACCCCAAAGATAATCCTTTGTAGCCGGTCTTAATTTAAGTAAACTCATAGTACCCTCTAATTTTTATTTTTTAACCCTGCTCTCTTTCTCATTGTAGGGTCTAAAATCTTCTTTCTAATTCTAAGATTTTCAGGTGTTACTTCTAAAAGTTCATCCGTATCTATAAATTCCAGTGCTTCTTCAAGACTCATCACCTTAGGTGTTACAAGTCTAAGAGCCTCATCTGCACTTGATGAACGAGTATTTGTAAGTTTTTTTGTTTTACATACATTTATCTCTATATCTTCAGCTTTGGCATTTTGACCAACTACCATTCCGGCATAAACCTTTTCGCCCGGTTTTATAAATAGCTGTCCTCTTTCTTGCGCATTAAATAGACCATAAGTTATAGCCTCTCCTGATTCAAACGCAATTAAAGAACCTGTCTTTCTATAGAACATATCACCTCTATAAGAGTCATATCCGTCAAATTCTGTATTCAATATACCATTTCCTTTAGTATCTGTCATAAATTCACCTCTGTAGCCTATAAGACCTCTTGATGGGATATTAAATTCCAATCTGGTATATCCATTATGTGCAGGACTCATACCTGAGAGTTCACCTTTTCTAGATGTAAGTTTCTGTATTACAGCTCCTGAAAATTCCTCCGGCACATCTATATACGCTATTTCCATAGGTTCTAATTTTGCGTTTCTTTCATCGTAATGATAAATAACTTCAGCTTTACTTACAGCAAATTCAAATCCTTCTCTACGCATATTTTCTATAAGAACAGATAAGTGTAACTCTCCTCTACCTGATACTTTAAAACTATCCGCAGACTCTGTTTCTTCTACTCTCAAAGATACATCTGTATTCAACTCTTTAAACAATCTTTCTCTTAAATGTCTGGAAGTTACAAATTTACCTTCTTTACCTGCAAGCGGAGAATCATTTACTATAAAATTCATAGAGATAGTTGGCTCTGAAATTTTTTGGAACTCTATAGCCTTAGGATCATCTACTAGAGTAAGAGTATCGCCTATATGCAAATCACTTATACCTGAAATAGCAACTATAGAACCTACTCCTGCTTCGCTAACCTCTACTCTATTAAGACCTTCATATTCATATAACTTACCGACTTTTACTTTCTTTAACTTATCCGGATCATGATAATTTACTATGGCAAGTTCTTGATTTAATTTTATTTTACCATCATCTACCTTACCGACACCTATTCTACCTACATATTCATTGTAATCTATGGTACTGATAAGTAGTTTTAAACTGGCATCAGGATCACCGCTTGGGGGATTAATACGATTTATAATAGTTTCAAATAGAGGTATCATATCTTCATTAGCATCTTCTAAATTATACTTAGCCCAACCACCTCTGGCACTCGCAAAAATAAATGGACATTCTAATTGTCTTTCATTAGCATCTAAATCCATAAGAAGTTCTAATATCTCGTCTATTACTTCATTAGGTCTAGCTTGTTCTCTATCGCATTTATTTATACAACAAACAACATCTAAATCCAGTTCTAAGGCTTTTCTTAAAACGAATTTTGTTTGTGGCATAGCTCCCTCATAGGCATCTACAACAAGAATAACACCATTAACCATTTTAAGAACACGCTCTACTTCTCCACCAAAATCGGCATGCCCCGGCGTATCTATAATATTTATTTTTGTATCCTTATACTTGACAGCAGTATTTTTAGATAATATAGTAATTCCTCTTTCTCTTTCTATATCATTAGAGTCCATTACTCTTTCTACTACTTCTTGATTTTCTCTAAATATTCCACTTTGTCTTAGTAATTGATCAACTAGGGTTGTTTTACCATGATCAACGTGGGCTATAATAGCTATATTTCTTATATCTTCTCTCTTTATTTGCATATTTTTTTCTAAGATTAATTAGCATTAATCTTTCCTTTCCAAGTTTTTACCTTTATTTACATAAATATTAATTATAGCAAAGTAAAACCTATCTTTCAAGTAAGACAAAAAGAATTTGCTTTTTGCTATATAGACCCACTAATATATCAAGTAATAGTTGACTTTAATTTTTAAAAATGTATAATAGTCGAGTAATATTGATGGGCTATCGCCAAACGGTAAGGCAGTGGACTCTGACTCCACCATTTCTAGGTTCGAATCCTAGTAGCCCAGCTTCAAAGCTTATTCTATCTTACCACGATTGAATAAGCTTTTTTCATTGAGAAATCTACCCCATATATAAAAACCAAATTTTACTCTTTAATAATAAAAAAACTCTTTTTTTCTTTATATATAACATTTAAAGAAAAAAAGAGTTTTTTTCTATATTAATTTTCTAATAGCTTTTTCAACAGATACTAATTTAGTACATAAGCATAATAATTCTGTCGCTTGCTTAATTTCTTCTACACTTGGATAAGAAGGTGCTATTCTTATATTTTTTTATCTTCAGGATCTTTTTCCACCGGGAAAGTAGCACCGGCACCTGTCATAACAACTCCTGCTTCAGCTAACTTTCTAACGACAGCCTTAGCACAATTTTTCATTGTATCGAAGGAGATAAAATATCCTCCTCTTGGTTTTGTCCAAGTAGCAATACCAAGTCCTGCTAATTCCTTATTTAAAATATCATCAACAGCAACAAACTTAGGACGAAGACTGTCGGCAAGTTTCTTCATATGTGCATTGATACCGTCTATATTTTTAAAGTATCTAACATGTCTTAATTGATTTAATTTATCATGCCCTATAGTTTGAAATTTCATTTGTGCTTTCATATCCTCTATATTGGCAATACTTGTTGCTATAGCCGAAATACCCGAACCTGCAAAACTAACCTTTGAAGTAGAAGAAAACTCAAATACCATATCTTCATTTCCGACCTTTTTACATTCTGTAATAATATTTAATACTTCATCCTTGGCATCTTCATATAAATGATGTACAACATAAGCATTATCCCAATATATTCTAAAATCTTTTGCAGCCGGTTTTAAATTAGCCAGCCTTTTTACAACTTCATCAGAATATGAGTTTCCTGTAGGATTAGAGTACTTAGGTACGCACCATATACCTTTAATAGACTCATCAGAAGCAAGCAATTTCTCAACTAAATCCATATCAGGACCATCTTCCAACATAGGAATATTTATATTCTCAATTCCAAAAAAACTGAGTTATAGCAAAATGTCTATCATATCCCGGTACTACACATAAAAAAACTTAACTTTATCCAACTTAGACCATGGTGTATTTCCTAAAACTCCATGTGTAAAAGATCTGGCTACCGTATCATACATCAAATTCAAAGATGAATTTCCATATATTATTATATTTTCACTTTCTACATCTAAAAGTTCTGCCATCAATCTTCTGGCACTAGGTATACCTTCTAAAATACCATAATTTCTACAATCGAAACCTGTATCATCTTTAAAATCTGTTCCTAAAGCAAATGCCACATCATTTGAAATATCTAATTGAGATGGATTTGGCTTACCTCTACTCATATCTAATTTTTAAATTTTTTTAGCTTTTGCACTCTCATATTCTTTGTTTAATTCTTCTCTTAAACTTTCCAATTCACTTTTTGATAACTTATTATAGTTAAGCATTTTATTCCTCCCAATTAAGAATTTAATCCCTAGAACAATAAAAGGACAGGTAAACTTCCCTGTCCTCTTTAGTAGCGGAAGGGAGACTTGAACTCTCGACACCACGGGTATGAACCGTGTGCTCTAGCCAACTGAGCTATTCCGCCATATATAAATGTCAAAAAAATCAAATGGGACCAATAGGGCTCGAACCTATGACCCCCTGCTTGTAAGGCAGATGCTCTCCCAGCTGAGCTATGATCCCAAGGTTTTTTTAACGCTTGTTAAGTATACAAAATAAGTCTAAAACTGTCAATAGTTTTTTTGAATTTTCTACTTAAATTTTTAACAGATATACACCATACTTATACTTAATATCTATTTCTATTTGTACTAAGTTCTCTTCTAAGCTCTACATAAAATTCATAATCTCTTTTTATAAAATTCTCCTTCACTTGATATTCAGGTAATAGTACATCTTCCATATTATTTATATTAAAAAAATTTTTTTCATATATACTACTATCTTCTTTTAAAAGACTTATCTCTTCAAGCAAACGTAAAAAAATTGCATATATCTTAGACTAAGATTAGCACCACCTACAGTATTCGGATATACTATATACGTATCTCCTGCTCTAAACTTCAAAAATCTGGCATCCAAATTAGGCTCTTTTGTAAATGCCATAAAAGACCATCTCAATATATTTTTTTATACCAAATTTCTTTGACAAATATGCTAAACTTCTTATTTCTATTAAATTACTGGATACAAAAAGAATTAGGTGTTTCCGGTCCACAACAGATATACCAAGAATCCGCTCTCATTCCTTTCATCGCAAGAAAGAATGAAATACTTGACCCTATCTACTAAAGGCATTATCTCTTTTGCCACATCTTCTTTGTCAAAAAGCACACTTTATTTTTAAATCTAGGATAATTTTTCTCTTATGTACCTTATACCCTCTTTTAATACCTCTACATCTTTAGGTTCATCAACACAAATATAAGTTTTATCTATATAAGCTTTTATATATAAAATGTTTTATATACCATATCTATATAAGTTTTTTTATTTCTTCATCCTTTAGACTTCTACTATCAGCATTAAGTAAAATCTTCTCATGCTTCCAAACTCCAAGTAAGCCAAATATATCTATATCTTTATCTATCCCATATTTATGACATAAATCTATATACTTATCTAAAAGCTGAAAAAAATCAAGCTTTAAAGGATTAAGAGTTATTTTTTTACAATATTATTTTTCATATAAATTTGATATGTTTTTCATTCTCTGAGAATATCATTTGACCATCCCAAGGTGCATCACTTAATATAAGGCTTACGTTCCTCGTACCTAAATTTGCAAGAAGCTTTTATATAATTTTTCCAAAACTTTGAAATGCTCTTTAGAATAAACTTCTAAGCCATAATATCTGGCTAAAGTAGTAGGATGTTGCCATAATTCTATATTTTTTTACTTCGCTTACCCCTAAGTTACCTCTATTTATAACATTAATTAGAGACTTATCAAACAAAACTCTAGTTTTTACTTATTTCTCTCTTATATATACTAATCTCAAGTTCTTCTTTTGAAAACTTATCAATATATACAAATAGATTTAGAGTATCTCCTTTTTTTAAAGTCTTGATTTTCTTAGAATCTAAGATATCTGCCATTTTACCTTTTTTTCAGTCATCACCTCTTCTACAAAAATATACTTTTTGCTTTTAACATTAATTTCTAAAAAAAATAATTTGTTAATTTATCTACAGTAAACTCAAAAGCTTTTTTTCCCAAATTAAAAAAACCATGTCTTCTTCTACATCAAGCAATATTTGAAAAAGCCATAAAGCTATCATTATAATTATCTAAAGATTTTTAATATAAAAATCTTCTTTCTTATTAAGACCTTTTCTAAAAAAACCTCATTTAGAATCAACATAGTTATCCCCCATTTAATCCATCTTCTCTAATACTACTAAATTATACAAATCAAATTCTATATGTATACATTCTCTATCGGTATAAATTTTATCTTTATATTTCCAAGAACCACTAGGCAAAAACAAAAATCTCTTCCTTCTTTTTAATAAACTTTCATTTGTCAGCGGAATAACCAAATATTTTTTTCACCTAAGATAAATGATGATTTTTTTCATATTCATAATTTTTCATTTGGAAATTCATACTCCAAAAAGTCTCACTAAAGGTTCTCCTGTAAATTTTGTTTTTCCTATACAATTCTAATATATATTCTTTAAACTCGTTTCTCGAATTCAAAAAAATCCAGAAATTTATTATAATTTTTTTGCCTAATACCTTTTTAGGCAAAACAGAAAAATTGCATATTTGGCATACATAAAGCCACTTGTGCATGTGCCATAAATATATCTTCTTTTTAAAAGACATTTTTTTCTCTTATGTCTTCTACTTCTCCACCACCCTATCATATCCGGAGAAGATACGCTATGTCCGGCAAGACCTAGAGCTAAAGCGCTAGGTATTATACTGCCTATTCCCTTTTTTTATCCCATGTATGTCTTTTTATCTGATAATCTTTCAAAAAAATAGGAAAAAGCACCGGTATTAAAATCCGCTCTTATTTCATTAAATTCATACTCACCGGCAAATTTAGCCCACAGATAACTCTGTTTATCCGCTCATGATAACTTTTTATAAAATCTACTATCTCCACCGTCAAACTTAAATCCATCTATTCCCAGGGAAAGTAAATCTCCTAAAATATTCCTAAAATATTCTCTTACTTCTTCTTTCCTAAAATCAAAAGCAGGCTGATTTTTCCATTCCACCATTCAAGCTCATATATTTCTTCTAAATCATTTTTTTAACAAATATTCTTTTTGATTTACAATATTCGTAACTTTTTAGCATCAAAAATCAATATATGGACAAAGCCAGAGCATTACTTTAAAAGCCTTTTTTTATGAATATAATCTATCATTGTCTTAGGATTTTTTTAAATCTGTTTTCATCAAAAACCCAATCTCCATATGTCTTATTCCATTTATCATCTATAATTATTATTCCCTTTTTCCAACTTATCTTCCAAGATAGAATCTACATAAGAACATACTATTTTTTTCACTCAACTCATAAGGCATATACATCCAAGTATTATAAATAGGTAATTTGATAAACTCTTCACTTGTAAACTTATCACCTTTTTTTAAACACTTTATCAGATAAATATTTAAAAGCCGTCTTTAGATTTCCTCTTAATCCATCTTTAAGTTCTGCTTTATCTTCACAATCTGTAGCAAATATGCTTCTATTTAATTCCTCTTTTTATATATGTTTCTACTAAGTATATATCTCTATCTATTTCTATATCTCCTTCTAGAAACCGGGCTACAAATCCAAAGCTATGATATAAAAATTCTACCTTTATTACTAAGTAGAATAGGACTCATCTGATTAGATGTAGGATTATTTAAGAAATCTACTCTACCTAAAAAAACTTATTATCATAAGGCATATCTATTCCGTACTCACTGACTGCGGATACCATACTTCATTATCTAAAAAAATTTTTATTTTTCATATATTAACCCTTTACTGAACCATTTGTAACTCCACCTATAATAAATCGTTGCATAAATATATACATTATAGTAAGTGGTAAAATTCCAAGCACTAACATAGGAAATAGACTAGCCCAATCTACTGAAAAACTGACCTACATTTCTATAAACTTCTTGCAAAATAACATCTTTTTTCTCTAGTTTGTAAAAACAAAAGAAGGATTTAGATAATCATTCCATGCACCTAGCATAACAATGATACTAACCGTTGCAAGCACAGGTTTTTAAAAAGTGGTAAAACTATTCTGAATAAAAATATCATAAATACCGCAACCATCTATTCTTGCCGCCTCTTCTATCTCCATAGGTATTGTAGAAGCTATAAATGATTTTTATTAAGAATATAGAACTGACACTTGTTCCGGCTGCATTTATAAGAATTACTGCAAAAGGATTATTTACAAGTTTTAGAAAACTCATTATTCTATATAAACTTGATAAACCCATTTGTACAGGTATCATCATACCCATTAAAAAAACAACAAATATATAGTCGAATTTAACTTACTTTTGTTTTCTAGCTAAAGTATAAGCCGCCAAGGTACTAAAACTTACATTTATAATTACAGTCATAAATGTTATAAATACAGTATTTGCCAAAGCTCTAGGAAATTCCATATCCTTAAAAGCTTTTAATATATTTACCAAAGCTTATACTATGAGATAAGCTAAGTGGTGAATTAGCTACTTCTATACCGTTTTTTTAAATGTAGATACCAACATGTAATATACAGGTATCATCCATATACATACCAATATGAGTAAAAAAATATTGATATTACAGTATTTCTTCTATTATCTACTTTCATATTAAGACACCGCACTTTCCCAAGCTTTTAATACTTTAAGTAAAAGCATTGTAACTATCATAACAAGAACAAAAAATACTACTCCAAATGCTGCTGATAGAGCATAATTTCCTTGTGTAAATCCTATCTTAATCATGGCTGTAAGTATAGTTTCTGTTGAATATCCCGGTCCTCCCTTAGTCATAGCCTGTATTATATCATATACTTTTAAACCACCTACTAATGAACTTACAAATACTACAGTTACTGCCGGTTGTAATAAAGGTAGAGTTATTCTAAAAAACACTTGCAAACCGCTTGCTCCATCTATTCTAGCGGCTTCCAACATATCTTCTGATATATTTTTCATATTTGCGAGATATATGACAACAGCCCAACCTACCCATTGCCATACTTGTGTAAATATAACAGAATTCATACCACTTTTAGCACTTAAAAAATCACCCGTAGGTAAATGTAAAAATATCAAAAATTGATTAACTAAACCTGTTTCCTTAGGCCCTAACATTACTTGCCACAAAAAGCCCATAACTAAAGGTGAAAACATAGCCGGTAGGGAAAAAAATGCCGCTCTATAAAAGTTTGACAATTTCATCTTTCTATTTAATAAACTTGATAAAGGTATAGCTATCAAAGATTGAAAAAATGTCATAAGCAAAGCATACTTTAATGAATTTACCAAGGCTACTTTTAACATTGGTATATCTAGAATTTGTAAATAATTTTTAAGACCTACTATATGATAATTGTTTATATGGTATTTATTGTAATTAGTAATACTAAAGAAAAAAAGGTTACTATAAAAGGTATTATTACAAAAACTAAATATAATATAAATGCAGGTAGTAAAAAGTGCTTCATATTGCAAATCTTTTTTAATTGTTTTTAGTTTCATACTATTTCCTCACTATAAAAGAAGCTATTACACTAAAGACTTTTTGTAGAATATATTGCAATAAATATCAAATTCATTAACATATATTTACAATCTTATCTATTATGCAATAGCTTCTTCCAGTTATCTGTTCATTATTTTAAGTCTATATTCAAAACTTATTCTTTTAACATTTTTTGTTCTTGTACTTTTTGATCCATATCTTCCAATACTTGATCAACTGTCATATTTCCACCTATAACTTCTTGTAAGCCTTTTCCTAACGCTTCATTATAAGCATCTGAACCTTTCCATACAAACCATGGGCAGTATACTCTTCCTGCATTTAAAACTTCTTTTACACCTGTAAACTCTTCCGGTAATTCTATATCAGCACCTTCTAAGAAAGAACCACTACCTGGAGAACCTGCACATAAAGCTCTTTGACCTTCTTTTGTAGCCATAAGTTTAAGCACTTCTAAAGCTGCTTCTTGATTTTTTGAATTTGCATTTATACCAAAAGTAACGCCCGGACCACCTATAAGATACTCATTTCCTTCTTTTGTTCCAACAAATGGCATCATATCAAATTTAAGATCAGGATTTGCTTCTTTTATAGCATTGATAGCCCAAGGACCACTCTCCCACATAGCTGCTTTTTCCTGTAGCAAACTCTTTTTAAAAGCTGTATCATAATCTACTTGTAGCATATCTTTTGTTATATAACCATTCTTTACATACGCTAACCATTTCTCTATGCTATCCTTTAATGGAGAACCTGCAAACTTTCCTTCACCTGTTCTTATGCTTATATCAAAATCTTTTCCTGCATCTGTTCTTAGATAATCAACTGTTGCAAGTCCAAGTGGGCTTTTTGCAAGTGGTTCCCAAGATTTTGCACCCCAAGCTTGTGGTGTAACACCTTTATCTGCAAGTTGTTTATGTACAGCCATCATCTCATCAAAAGTCTTTGGAACCTCTATACCATTTTTCTTCAAATATGGCTTTATTATAGAAAACTCCTTCAAACCATGAAATACCTGGTACACCATAAACTTTTCCATCTACTGCTATAGAATTTAGAGAAGCTTCAGAATATTGTTTAATAAAATCCATATCTGTTAAATCTAGTAAATATCCTGCCTTAGCATGAGCTTCACTTTCTCCTGAAGGTAAAATATCAGGGCCCTCTCCAGCTTGTAACTGTGTTTCTAAAGTTCCGTTAAATTGGTCTACAGATACGAAGTTAAATTCTATATCTATATTTGGTAACTTCTCCTTTGCTAAGTCTAAGAATGGTTTCATGGTTTCTTCCTTATTCCAATACATCATTCTTACTTTTTGTTTTTTTCAGAAGAGCCTGCATCTGCACCGGCTTCCTTTGCACTTTCTTCCATACCGGTCGCAGTAGTTTCTGCATTTTTTTGCATTAGAGCCACAAGCAACTAAACCTGCTGCCATAAGTAATGACATTACTAATGCTAAACCTCTTTTTCTTCATACTATTTGCCTCCTTTTATTTAGAACCCTCTTACTTGGTTCTTTATGATGATTTAATTCTCTCATATATAGGAAACATATAAAATATTACTTTTTTTAATATAATAACAATATTTTTTTAGTTTTTTTGGCACTTTTACTACAAACTCAGTTTTTATTATTATTTCTACCGGCAAAAAAATACCATAATCTTTACCATAAGTTAATTTTATTCTCTCATCTACATTCTTTAAACCATAACCCTTTTTTTATTTGCAAATATCTTTTTCCATATCTATATCATCAATACCATTATCTACTATTTTTTTATATATATCATTTTCTCTTTCTTCTACTTCTATACTTATATGTCCACCCTCTTCTAATCCACCAATTCCATGTATAAGTGCATTTTTCTACTATAGGTTGCAAAAATAAAGTTAATTATCTTGTAGTCTTTATATTCTTTTTACATTCAATCTCATAAGTAAACGGAATCTCTGTCAGTCTACTTTTTTTAACTTAATATAAGCTTCTACGTTATCAAGTTCTTCTTTTTATACTGATTTCTTCCAAACCTTTATTTAAAGCTGTACGATAAAAATTCCGATAAATCCAAACATATATCACTTATTTCATCCTGTCCGCTATACTTTTGCCTTCCAATTTATCATTGACAAAATGTTATACAAAAAAATGTGGACTTATTCTAGCTTTTTAAAAACTGTATTTTTCCAACTTAATTCTCTTTTTTTCTCTCATCTAATATTTCTAAATGTTCCTTTTTTTAGCTTTTTTTATTATATTGTAAGGTAATAAAAAAATTATAAAAAAATTCGCAAAAAGCTACCAATAAAAGAAGTGTAAAAGAACCTTTTTAACATAGAAATATCTCTAATTTGATACACTAATTCAAAGTTGCTTATCCTACTACTTACCCTTACTTCTTTAGCTTTTAACTTGCTTTCTTCTTCCAAAACTATATTTTTTTATCTATAAGTAATTTATATCCATATATAGAATTTGTTTTTTTCTAAATGTCTGGCTATATTTTTTTAATATTAAGCTTTTACTTCTATTGCTCCAAGTATATTTGAATAATTAAGTTGATATATAGGATAAACCATGTATATATCCTTATTACTATCGCTATATATTATTATCTTTTTTATTATTTATAAGCGTTTTATACCAAGTTTTTATTTTTCAGACTCCGTATTTTTTTATAAATAAAATAACCCTACATTTTTCTATATTTTTTTAAAAAGCATATACTTTAATTTCATCTATGCTTTTTATTATTTCTTGTTGTCATGTACCAAAAAAATGTGGCTCTACATTCTCTGTAATATCCTTATTTGCCCTTAAATAATCAGAATACTTTTCCCAACAAGACTTTCTGCAATATAGGATTTTTTTAGAAATATATTGCAAAGTTCTCTCTAATTCAAGTAAATTATTATCTATAACTCTTATATCATCATTAGCTTTTTTTCCGTATAGTTTTTTTAATAATTGATATCTTTCTCCATTTTTTTTACCTTATAATAGGAAAAAGCAACCAAAAAAAGAAATAATTACAATAATGTAAATAATAAGACGTTTATCACTACTATTCTTCATACTCTAACTCCCTCTTCCTGTATTGATTAGGAGTTAAGCCTATTTTTTTGTCTAAATATGGAATTAAAATAAGATATATTATTGTAGCCAACTTTCTTTTGCTATATCTGCTATCTTTATATCTTTTCTCTCCAAAAAAACTCCATAGCCTTATTCAGTCTATAATTTGTTATATAATTAACTATTGTTGTTCCTACTTCCCGCTTAAAAAAACAGTACATAAATAGCTGGAATTTAAAAAAACATAGCCGGCTATATCATCAACTAAAAATATCTTTCATATAATTCTTAGAGATATAATCTTTTACCTTTACTATCAATTCACTATCTATATTAATATTATTCAAATTTTTCTTCTATATCAAATATATAACTTGCTTTTTAATATATTCTTTTTTTAAGTAATTTATTGCTATCTTCATCATCTTTTATTACATTTACCATAGATTCTTTCATATCTAAACTTAAAAAAACGGTTTTTTTCTTTGATATATAAAAAGTAAGTTTTCTATTATATTGGAGGCATTTTTCTTCCATCTCAAATAATTTTTCTATTATCATAATCTCTGGCATATAATATAGAAAAATCTATCTTTTACAGCCAGCCCTTCCTTAAAAGCCGCTTATTTTCACAAACTCTTCATCTATTAAATCTAATGATAATATTTTTTTCTTGAAATTATTGCTATCACATCTAAACCTGCAAAAAAATATTTTTAAGCTATCTTCAATATTATCTTTCTTTGAACAGGTTCCACATAACCAGATAAGTTTTTTTCTTTTTCGCCTATATCTATAGCTATATTTTCTTCATTTAACTTTTTCCAGTCTTTCATTGCAAATCTCCAAATTACTGGTATCTGCTATAGTATATATAAGTCTACCATTAAGACTATGCAAAAAGTCCAAGTCATTTTCCAAAAATATTCCTTTCATATTTTAAGGAAGCCAACTTAGTTTTTCATAGCTTTTTTTAATATTTAATTTGAGATTATTTATAGCCTCTGTCAGTATCTTATTAAATTCATTTTCATTAACCGGTTTTACCAAAAATTCCATTACATTATAATGTATAGCTTTCTTTTGCATTTTTCAAAATCATTAAAACCACTATAAATTATATAGGTAATATTCGGTCTTAATTTACTTGCTCTTTCTAAAAAAAGCCATACCATCCATAACCGGCATTTTTTTATATCTGTTATAACTATATCAAAATTTTTCTCTCCAGTGCCTCTAAAGCTAAACGTCCATTTCTCAAATCTTTTATACTAAATTCTTCTATATGAGAATGATTTAATTTTTTTCAAATAATTTATTTAAAAAGATATATAAGTCCCTCTCTCTCAAACTTATCATCATCTACCACAAGAATTTTTTTATCATATTTTTCTCCATTACAAGTAAAAATTTTTTTAAATCTTTTTGTATTTATAGTATAACACTTTTTTTATAAATTTTTGCTAAATAACAAACAAAAAGTCATTACAAAGTAGCTATATTACTAATATTTTTCTACTTCTATAATGACTTTTTATTTTTTTATCTAAACTCTATTTCATTTATGACAAAATGCTTCCATAATGTATCTTTTTTTCTTATTCAATAGGAACAAGTATTTCGGTAACAAACAGTCTATCATCTCCTGTAGTCCAATAATCTACTACATACCTTTCAAATACATCTCCACGAATAGAACAATGATTTTTTTCTTTATAAAATTTCTTATTCTTTCATAAGCTTCAAATATATCTTGATACGAACCTATATGATATGTAGATATAAACTTCCCTCCGATTACTACCTTACTCATATTATTACTTTTTATTTCTTATACTTTTTTTGTAGTATAACAGCTTTTTTTAGATAAACCATAAGCCTTATCATCTATATCTTCAAAAATTTATTATTACAGGTCCTTCTATCTCTTCATCATTCATCTCTAGGGTTTTTAACCCAATCAATATTGATTATAGATTCTTGATAATCATAATTAAAATCTTGCTCCAAACTCAAATATTCTATATTGTCAAGTTCTTTTATTTTCACTTCACCATTAAAAATTTTTTTAAGTACATACTCTGCTTCCTCAATAAGTATCTTCCAGTATTGAGCAGCTTTTTATTCTGTTTTCTAATAGAAGCTTATTTCTTTCAAGCTCTTTTTATTTTATTTTTCCAAGCTTTTTAGATATGGGATTAAAATCTTTTTTTAATAAATTCTCTTTTTATTTCTTCCAAACTATATCCTAACTGTTTAAAAATACTTTAAAATTATTATATTATACATATCATTTTGTACTGTAATATCTATAACTATTATCACTTTTTTTCGGGTTTTTATAATATCTATATCATCATAATACCTAAGTGTTTTTTTAGGTACATTACACATTTTTACTAACATCACCTATAAGGTGTTTATCTTCATTCAAACCGGTCATTACTCTAACACCTCCGTTACTATTTTTTTACTATCGTACAAGATAATATTACTTATAATTACTAAGTCTTTTTCAAATTTTCGTATAACAAATTGGATTTTTTTCAAAAATATTTTTAAAGTAAAGTATATTAAGATTTTTATTAAGAGTAGTGATAGAATATGAGGTATATTCTCCTCTTAAATAAGTTTGAACAGAAGTAGATTTATCTGTATCACTATCAGAGAATAATTTTTCTATCTCCCTTATATATATCCATATTACTTATTTCTAATAACCACGCATCACATATAAGCATTATTAGATCTATTAAATTTTGTTTTTTTCTTTTGTTACTGGTAATAAAGAACTTTCTATGGTTTTTAAAAATATTCATAATTGGTATATTTCATCATATATCCATATTTCTGAGTTGGTAAAGATATTCCTTTAGATGAATTATTTTTCCAAATCTTTAAGATAAGATTCCAAAATTTCTCTATTATATATACTAAAAATACGCTTTTTCTAGAGATTATAAAAGTATCCCTTTTATCTTGACAATAGGATCTTTTTTCCTATATTTGAAACTTTGGTAAATAAATTCCATTCAATATTAATTATTTTTTTCTATAATTTCATACATGTATAATATACCTACCTCTTCCACATATCAAGTTCTTTTTACCTTAATATCATCAATATTTTTTTACTTACTTCTAAAGCCTGATAGGTTAGAAAAATCAATATCTATATTACTCAAATCCGAACTTTTTTTAAATAAAATATAATATTTTTTAACTATATCATTAATTATTTCTGTTTTTTTCTTCTATATTTGAACTTAGTAGTTTATTTTATACTATCCTTAGCATAGTTTCCTAATATACTCAAATTCGTACAATTTTTTTATATCTCCATTTATAAAAAGGCATATATTTATTATTTATAATATGAACAAAATATATGAAATTTTCTATAAATTCATTCAAGGCAAAAATTTGCAGCTACATAATCTTTTCTTTTTTTATTAATCTAGGGAAATTATATTGTCCTGACTGAGCCATCTTATTTAAGCTAAGTATCAAAAATTTCAACTTTAAATCCTTAGGATAATATCTTAGTAACCTTTCCCTTATATATGAAAAATTCACCTAAATTATCTATAAATACTTCACCATTTGTAGCTGTACTTAAATATTCTTCACTTACCTTTCTAAATTCATATATTTTTTTAGGACCTTCTTCAAAAAGAAGTATAATATTTATAGAAATTTTCTATACTCCAAATTTCTATAGTTTCTTTAAATACCTCTTCAAATCTACTTTTTTTAGTTTTTTTCTTTATAATGTATAAAAATCTCTTTGGCTCAAAAAAAGCATAACTCTATCTACATAGTCATGATCTTTAGATATTTCATCATCAAAACCGTAACATTCTGAACCTTTACCTACTAAACCTATACATATACCGGAATATAGACTTGGAAAAATCTCTTGCTATTAAATTTTTCTACTTTGTTACTAAGCTCTCTAGCTACATCCAAACCTTTTTTTAGGTTTAGATATTTTTCATAAATTCTATATTTGATAATATTGACTTATAAGCACTGCTATTATTACCATATTTAACTTCTACTATATTCAGTGCTTTATTATATAGATTTATAGCCTCCTCAAAGTTTCCTTCCTTATATTTTTATCTTTGCTATATTATTAAGTATAGCTGCGTACAAAGGATGCTCTTCTCCCAAGTCTTTTTTTATAATAGTTTCCGCTCTATATAGATATTTACTTGGAGCAGATGATTTATCTATTATACTTTCTATCTCATAAAGATTATTTAAACTTATCGCTAAAGGAACTCTAAATTTTTCATCTTTTTTTCTAATAAATTTATGGCAGCCTTTTGCATTTTTTTGAAGCTTTTCTCATAATTATTAAGTTGCTTGCAAAGTAAAGAATAATTATTTAAAAAGTCCTATATAAGAATAATTATTTATTTTTTAAAGTTTCATATATAGCTTTTAGACTCTTTAAATAAATCTTCAGCTTTTACATAGTCCTTATCTTCTCTATAAACATTTGCCAAATTCATTAAGGTAGTGGCATAACTTTCACTTCCTTCTATTGACATAATTTCACAAAGTTTCTTTGCTTTATCGAGATTAAATATAGCTTTTTTATAATCCCCTATTACTCTTAAAGCCCCACCATACTCATTTAGTATTTCTAACAGCTTACCTTTATCCCCAAATTCAGCCAACTTGCAAGCTTCTTCTAAGACCTTTGTAGCTTTAAATTCTTCTCCATTTCTCCATAATCTATGTGCTTCTTTCAAAAGCTCCTCTACGCTCGTCATTACATTTTCTCCTTACAGCTCACAAATAAGCACAAAGGCTACATGATAATTAAAATCACCTAGCCTCTGTAACAAGCCTATATATTATTACTTTGATTTTGGTAAAATAACTTCTACTTCTGAGTGTGGTCTTGGAATTACATGAACTGAAACAAGTTCTCCAACTCTCTTAGCAGCTTCAGCTCCTGCATCTGTAGCAGCCTTAACAGCACCTACATCTCCTCTAACTAAAACTGTTACTAAACCACCACCTATAATCTCCTTACCTATAAGAGTTACATTAGCAGCTTTAACCATAGCATCGGCAGCCTCTATTGAACCTACAAGTCCTTTTGTTTCAACCATTCCTAACGCATCATACTTCATTTCTATATCTCCTTTTTTTATTAATTAACTGATTTTATAACTTTAAAAATCAGATTTTTTAGCTCTTCATCACTCATATCACTTACTTTATCTTCTTTTTTTGCATCTGCGCTGAGTGTATTAACGCTATTTGTAAACATAGTAGCTATCTCATTTGGACTAAGCTCAAATGAATTAAACGAACAACCGTTCACGCAACAACTTTTCTCTTCAGCTTTCTTATCTGTACAAGTATTTTTGTTTTATTAATCAATTTACAAAAATCTTTCATCGTCTTTAGCTAAAGTAGTAACATCTTTTATTCCATAGGCAACTTTCTTAATATTTACCAGATGCAATGGACCTACATTCTCTGAAACAGAACTTCCACCCATAGTTCCACAACCTAATGTAAATGAAGTAAGCATACCTGTAGATATACCTGTTCCACCTTGAGTTCCACCTGTGTTTACAAGTATTCTTGAAGCAGGTTTTACCATAAATTTATTTACTATATCTTCATTATTTGTATGTATACTCATGGTATGACCTATTCCGTTTTGTAATAGATCTATACTAAGATGGCAAGCTTCTTCCCAATCTTTTTACCACATAAAAAAAGCTAATACTGTTGTAAGTTTCTCATGAGATAATGGGTGATCTTTTTCCAACACCATATTGTCTTCCTATAAGAACCTTTTGTATTATCAGGTATACTTATACCTGCACCACTAGCTATGAATTTTGCATCTTTTCCTACATATTTTTGCATTCATAGCCATATTATTTTTTTAAATAATAATGCACAAACCTTAGCTGTTTCATCATCAGTCATAAAAATAAGCTCCTGCTTTTAATAAACTCTTTTTATAACTTCGCTTTGGTTTGCTTCTTCACATATTATTGACTGTTCTGAAGCACAAATAGTACCATTATCAAAAGTTTTACTTGCCATAATCCTTTCAACAGCTTTTTTTACATCTGCACTTCTTTCTATGTAAGCCGGAGAGTTACCTGCTCCCACTCCTATAGCCGGTTTTCCTGCACTGTATGCTGCTTTTACCATTGCCGGACCTCCTGTGGCAATTATAAGAGCAACTTCTTTTTGAATGCATCATCTCATTTGTAGTAGCAAGAGATGGCATAGTAATACAAGTAACTATTCCTTCAGGAGCTCCTGCTTTAACAGCAGCTTCTTCCATTATTTGAGCAGCTTTTAAAGAACACTTCAATGCAGAAGGATGAGGAGAGAAAATAATAGCATTTCTTGACTTTAAAGCTATTATAGACTTAAAAATTATAGTTGATGTAGGATTTGTAGATGGTACTATACCCATAACTAGACCCACAGGATCTGCAACTTCTATAATTTTTTTCTTTTCATCTCTACCTATTACACCGATAGTTTTCATATCTTTTTATATCATCATACAATAAAGCAGAAGCCGCATAATTTTTATATGCTTTATCGGCGGCTATACCAAAACCTGTTTCTTCATTAGCTAATTCGCCCAAACAAACGGCATGCTCCATAGCTGCATCTACCATACTTTTGATAATCTTATCAACTTGTTCTTCGGTATATCCTGCATATTCTTTAAATGCTTTTATATCCTTTTTTTAATAAGTTTCTTGCTTCTTGCAAAGAAGTCAAATCATAGTCAAAATTTTTCCATACTTAATTATCTACCTTTAATATTTATAAAATTCTTCTATTAGACTAATTAACTGTTTTTTATTGGCTTTATTTAAAGCTATATTCTCATCATGTTCACCAATTATCTTTTTTAATTGCCTATTTGCAAGCTTTTTCTAACATATTCGTACAAGTTTCTATTCCATATTTCTCAACAAGTCTATCCAAATCTTCCTTATTATTTATGGTGTATAAGTCTATATCTTTATCTTCTATATCCTTTTTCACTAGAAATTTGTTCTTCCGAATTTGATATTATATTTTCTTTCGTACTTGCCGGTACACTTTCTACAATATCTAAATTTTCTTCAATATTTTCTTCTTTTTCATCCACAAATATGCTAAGCTCTTGTGCCGGACTAGGTATTACATTATAAGCAAAAAGTTCATTGCCTAAAGTTTTAACCGCTTCTACTCCGGCATCTATAGCGCAACTCACAGCCCCTACATCACCTTCTATAACCACTGTCACTAAACCTTTTCCTACATATTCTTTTTTTACTAAGGAAACATTAGCAGATTTTACCATAACATCGGCAGCTTCTATAGCAGCTATAAGACCCGTAGTTTCTATAAAACCTAATGCGTTCATTTATACCCCCTATTTGCCTACCGTATAAAATATTTTAACAAATCCTTCTGATGAACACTCAATTTTTGAACCCTTAGGTATACTTAAAATATCACCTTTATTAGCTTTTAAATTTATTTCCATCTACTTTTTATATCTAATACTCCTTCTTCTATACAATAAGTTTCAAACAACTCGGTAGTAGTTGTAAAAGAAGTATTATCTATTGTAAAATATCCTGATTGCATAGGAGAATCCTCACTATGTATAACCTCCAAATATTTAGCCTTATCTCCGGTTTCTTCAAATAGAGGTTCCATTTTTATAGTGTTTCCTCTAACTACTTTGAATCCGTTTGACATAGTCTGGGCCTCATATTTTTTTAGTATCTGTATCCAGTAAGCCTTTATCTACCAGAACTTTTTAAAAATCTTATATAAATCTTCTTTACTAAGTCCTGAAATATCAAAATCATTCATCATTCTACAATCCCCTTTTTTCTCTACAAAAACCATACTGTTAAACTTGGCATAATCTTTTGCAGCCGGTGTAATGATAGTTTGCTCATCTATATATATTTCGGTTTGTCCTTTATCATATAAGCTTTTTTTATATTACTTAAACTGATAAGCTTTTTCATTACTTCACCTCATTTCTATCCTAAAAATTAAGTTTACAATCTTCATCTATTATTCCTACTATAGAAGCATCTACAGCACTACTCTCATCTCTAAGCATCTTTCTTGCACTAGAGCCTGATGTTATTACAACTCTATCTCCAATTCCTGCTCCTATAGTATCAACAACAACCATAACTTCCCCTTCTCTGGTTCCGCCTATTTTTTTAGCCAACATAAGTTTATATCCACCTAAGCTATCAGTTTTTTTCGTTGCCCATACATTTCCTATAAGTATAGCTGCTATCATCTTCTACCTCTTTTTCTCTAAACTTAAGTCATATATTTTTTCCAGTGCATTTTCTACAGAAGCCGTATCTCCAAATATAGCTATTGCTATCATATTTTTGAGGACAACTTCCTCTAAGCTCTTCTACCATAACTCCCGCACTTTTTTCTGCTATATCGCAAGCAAATATCATATCTATTAATTTTCCTTGTACCAAAGCTACGGCATCAAATTTCTCTTCATTAAGATCTATTTTTGAGCCCTTTCTCCTTTGAATTATATCTATTGTCCCCTGGGTAGGTGATTTAATAATCCTAAATTCCATAATGCACCTCTTTAATAACTTAAATTCTTTTGCTTTTATAAGATTTTTTTATATTTTTCTCTAAATCTTTTTTTCTTTAGGTTGTCTAGGATTTGTTTCTGTACACTTATCTTTTAAAGCTTGTGTAGCCATTATTTCTATACTTACTTTTAAACTTATCCAAATCCACTAAACCATCTATATATTCAGGTATATTTACACTCTTTATAAGATTTCTTACCTGTCTTATAAAAGCTTTCACACTGGCTTCGTCATCATAACTTCCAAAACCTAAGCTTCTTGATAATTTAGCATATCTTTTTACGGTCTCTTTATTATCAAAAGCCATACATGTATTATATTCGAGTACATGTGGTAATAACATTGCATTACTTTTACCATGAGGTATATGAAAATGTGCTCCTAATGCATGTGCAAGACTATGGCAAATACCAAGTGATGCCTCATTAAAAGCTACTCCTGCCATAGCAGAAGCATTATGCATATGTATTCTTGCTTCTTTATCATTACCGTCTACTACACATCTTTTTAAATATGTAAATACCAAATCTATAGCTCTTATAGCATAAGCATCAGTAAAATCATTAGCCTTTGTAGATGCTAATGCCTCCAATGCATGTGTAAGTACATCTATTCCTGTATCAGCAGTTATACTTGCAGGAACTGATACCGTAAAATCACAATCTAATATAGCTATATTGGGTAACATACTATAATCTATCAAAGGAATTTTAGTCTTTGTATCTGTATCTGTAACTACCGCAAATGAAGTAAGCTCACTTCCTGTTCCACTTGTAGTAGGTATAGCTATAAAACTAGTACTTTTAGCACTAGCCGTTTCAAATACCTTTCTTACGACTTTTGCTGTATCTATAGCAGAACCGCCACCTAAAAGCTATTATAGTATCTGTACACTCCGTAATCTTACCTATAGCCTTTCCTACGACTTCTGTAGTAGGATCAGGTATTACTTCAGCAAATACATCATATGGTATACTTCTAAGATCAAATATATCAGTTAAAAACTTAATCTTCCCTGAAGATTTCATAAAGGGATCGCATATAATAAATATATGTTTACTCTCTATATTTTTAAGCTCATCTAAGCTTCCCTCTCCCATACATATTTTGGTAGGCATTCTAAAATATTCCATCGTATTAATACCCTCTATGTTCTTGTTATTTTTGTTCCATTAAATTTCAACTTATCACTTAAAATGTTATTAACATTCTCAAGCGCTGTTTCTACACTTTCCACATCTCCGCCAAGTACAAGAGCCCCTGTAAATCTATCTAAAAATCCTATTTTTACGTTAGATGACTTTGTAGCTATATCCGCCGCTATAATTGCAGATTCCGGTGGAGACAAAGTAAGTATTCCTATAGCTCCTTCGGATTCTATATCCAAACTTTTTAAATATTTCTTTTTACCGGAGAGGCTATAACATGTGCTATAGTAATTTGTTTACCGGGCACACTCTCTTCTATTATTCTTTGTATATTCTCATTAATTATATGTTCCATAGTTAATGCCTTATTACCCTAACTAGAAGATTTTTCCTTAGCAATCATATTCTCTATTTTTGTCTAAATCTTCTTTACTAAGACTAGGATCACCATCTATAGGATAATTTATCCCTAGCTGTTTGTATTTATTCACACCCAACTTGTGATAAGGTAAGAGATGTATTCCCTCAAAAATTCTCATAAGACTTAAATCTTTTTTAAAAAAACTCCGAAATATTTTTTTATCTCCTCTTCACTATCATTTATGCCCCTTTAGCATAGGCATTCTAACGATAAGTTTTTTTCTTCTTTTTATCAGCTCTTCCAAATTATGCAAAAATAACTTCATTACTCATACCTGTAAGTTCCATATGTCTTTTAGGATTCATATGTTTTAAATCAAACAAATATAAGTCTATATATTGCGAAAGTTCCAGCATTTTATCAGGATTTGTATATCCACAAGTTTCTATCGCGGTATGTATACCATACTCTTTACAAGCCTTCAACAAAGTTTTAGCACCCTCAGTTTGAGCAGTACATTCACCACCACTAAGAGTTACACCACCTCCTGAAGCGTCATAAAAATATTCATCTTCCTTTATGACTTCTAGAACTTCTGATATAGTTTTATATTCTCCACTTATACCTAAAGCTGTTTTAGGGCAAACACTAACACATTTTCTACAGCCAATACAGTCTATATCACGCCTTACCTTGTGTATACCGTCTTCATTTATATGTATTTTTTCCGGACAAACTCCTACACAAGCCATACAATTTATACAATAATTCTCTTTAAACATCACATTAAACTTTCTATCGAAGCTTTCAGGATTTGAACACCACTTACAACGAAGTGGGCAACCTTTAAAGAAAACTACCGTTCTTGTTCCCGGACCATCATATAGACTGTACTTTTTGAATATTGAATATCATTATTTTTCTTTCAATATTTCTTTCAGCTGTCATCTTTTTTTCTCCTAAATAAATATTAGAAATGTTCAAGCATTGTTCTGCTTATAATTTCATCTTGAACATCTTTACATAGTTCTGAGAAGAAAGCACTGTAGCCTGCAACTCTAACTATCAAATCTTTATGTTTCTCAGGCTCTTTTTGTGCTGCAATAAGAGTATCATTACTCAAATAGTTAAATTGCATTTCTCCGTTACCAAGAATAGATGCTGTTCTAAGTAATGTTATTAAACTCTCCTCTCCTTCAGGAGTATCAAGCATACCTGACATAATTTTAAAGTTATGAACCATACCTATATTCATAGTATCATTAGCCATTTTTGAAACTGATTTTATAATAGCTGTAGGGCCTTTGAAATCTGCACCTTGACTTGGGCTTATACCATCTGATAACGGTGTCCATGCTTCTCTACCATTTGCACTTGCTCCTGTCATTTGACCAAATGGAGTATTATTTGAAATTGAAAGTGTTCCATGGCTTAATCTTGAATATAAAGTTCTATATTTTCTATGTTCATTTTCTGTAAAGCTTATTAAATCTGTAGCGATTAAATCTGCATAATCATCATCGTTACCATATTTTGGAGCATTTAAACAATCTGTTCTAACTTGCTCATAACCCTTAAACTCAGCTTTTAATGCCTCATTCAAATATTCTAAGCTATACTTTTTATCATCAAATACCAATTTTTTTAATAGCTGCCATAGAGTCTACATAGGTTGCAAGTCCTGACCAAACTACACCCGGACCGAAGTTATACATAGCACCTCCGGCTTCTACACCTCTACCTTTCTCCATACATCCTTCATACATTAAAGACATAAGAGGCTTTGGTGCAAGTTCTTTATGTACTCTTTGAGATATTACAGTAGCTACACTTGTCCACTTTGTTATATACTTAATTTGGTCTTTTACTGCATTTTCAAATTCTTCGTAAGTCTTATACTTACTCAAATCTCCTGCATCAGGTGTAACTTGCTTTCCATACCATAGAGGTACACCATGATTTAATACAAGCTCTATACATATTGGCCATTGAGTATACGCTGTAGATGTCCATTGATATAACCTACCTGCCTTTTGTGGTTCAACACAACCCATCAAGCAATAATCTCTTGCATCTTCTATAGATACCCCTTTAGCCAGCATCATCTTTATATGAGAATCATCGAAATGGCAAGCAGGGAATCCCATACCTGCTCTAATAACTGATACTATTTTCTTTAAATACTCTTTTGGAGATTTATTATGTATTCTACAAGCAAGTGATGGTTGATAAATCTTTACATGACGTACAGCATCCATCAATAAATAAGTTAAATCATTAGTTGCATCTCTACCTTCTCTAGTAACACCACCCACACACATATTTACAAATGGTTGATATCCTGCGAAGAACTTTGAACCGCCTTCACTTGTTACCCACATCATCTCTGACATCTTAATCAACATACAGCCTGCTAATTCAAATGCTTCAAAATCATTCATTCTTCCTGAATCAATATCAGCTCTATAGTATGGATACATATATTGATCTACTCTTCCTATAGACATACCTGTTTGGTTTTCTTCTACAGTAAGTAATGATTCTATAGTCCATACTGATTGTACTGCCTCCCAAAATGTTTCAGGCTTATTTGCAGGAACTTTAGCATTAACCTCTGAGATCTTTAATAATTCCTTTTTTCTCTTAGGATCATTTTCTTTATTAGCTAATTCATAAGCATAATCTGATAATCTCTTAGCATAAATCTTTACACCTTCAGCTGTCTCTATAAGACCTTTATAAAAATATATCTTATCTATATCTTCAGGATTCTCATAGTCAAGTTTTTCAAGATGTTCCCTTGCTTCTTTTTTTGAATATCATTCATACCTTTTTTCATTAAGATAACATCATAACCCGGATTTGAGTCACCACCACCATTTAAAGCATGATATGAACAATCAGATACGAAAGACTCTCCTGACATCTCCCAAACACCGGCTTCTCTGTATTGGTCTTCACAATATTCATCTAAAGATTTACCTTTCCAATATGGGAAAAGTTCCTCTCTCATTATCTTTTTATCTTCCTCTGATATATAGAATGGATCTTGAGGTCTGGTACCTATTGTATCTATCTCATCTTCCATCCATCTCCATGCTATATCAGGTGAAAATGCTCCTGCTCTTGGTGCTCCTTGAGGAGCTCCAACTATAAGCTCATTATCTTGTATTACAAGTGGAGCTGTTTCACAACAATATCTGAAACATTTAGCTCTAAGTAAAATTTTAGGCATTCCAGGATTTTCTTTGGTAATTTTTGTTATAGCTCTAGCTCTATATGTTGTTATACTAGGTACTTGCTTCATATAATTTTCTTTTAAAGCCCTTAACCTAGGTGTTATACCATCAGGTACTCCTGTTGTTTCTTCACATACATGACAATTGCCTGTTGTACATGTCTCTTTTTTTGTTATCTCATCTGACACTTTCTCAAAAACTTTCATAAGTGCTACTTTCTCATCTGCACTCATATTTTTGTGTAGCTTGTGCCAATTTCTCTGAAAAAAATCTCTTAAATCCAAAAGTCTTCCCTCCTATTTATTATTAATTTTTTTCTAATAAACTATAAAAAAATCATCTACAGTAATTTCAGGATTTTTTTCTGCATTATACATTTTCACACTTCTTACTATCTTTCTCTTATATAAAAAGATCTTTAGCTTTTTAAATTTTTCAGATAAAACTCCTATGCCTCTAGTAAAAGCTCCCAATATACTACTTGGATAGGAATTAGATCCTATTCCCATAGCTGAGAAACTCGTATTTGTATTTACCATTACTCTACCTACAGGCTTTTTTTAGTATAAATTGTTCTATTACTTTTTTTCATCTCTACTATATATAGATAAACTATGTCCATCCTGCTCTTTTGTAAGTAATCTTATACACTTTTTCGCATGCATTAAGCCAATCATCTTCTCTATATATTAATAAAACCCGGACAATTTAACTCCTTGTGATAAGAATTAAATTCTGATATATAATCATGATATGATACCAATACACTAGTATCTTCTTCGACCTTAAAGCCCGCGATCTCAGCTAATTTATAAGCTGATTTTTCCTATAAGTTCTTTATCCATAACACCATTCTTCAATAAAATAGATATTAATTTATTTTTCTTCTATAGTTGTCATAATATGGGCTTTATTACATTTAAAGGCTTCTATAACTTCAGATATTATAGGTGCATCTACTACCACGAATTGCTCAGCCCCCGCTAAAATACCATTATTATATCTTCTGCTATCAGTTATATCTTTAACACTCTCTTTAATATCCGCACTTCTCTCTATAAACACGGTACTGGCGCGGTAGAACCGTAATAGAATACTTTACCCGAACTTTTTGCAAGCTTCTATATACTTTTTTTATTTCCCGCATTTATCACTACTGTCGGACACTTTACTTTTAATAATTCTTTTTACACCCTCAGAAGAAATATTACTTAAACAAGTTATAAAATCTATAGGATAATCGTTATTAAATAAAGTACTATTTAATCCTTCTACTATTTTTTTCGTAGTATTTACAGTTCTAAAATCTGTTGCCACTACTAAAACATTTGCAGTCTTTATGCAAAGCAATATAGTAGTTAAAAATACTACACAAGGCTATTTTTGTGCTTGGAATTAGTAATACTCCACCTCTTGGTATATAAATTTCTTCATCATTAGAAGTAAAGTCTTCATTTTTTTAATCTTTCATATAAATTTCTCAGTAAGCTCTTATTTAACTCATACTCATCATCTATTATTCCATAAGAAGATTCCTCTACATATATTTTGGAAAATAAATATAAATTTTTCAGTAATATATCTATAAGTCAAATCAAGCATTTTTATCTAATTTCTCTTTTTGAAAAAGTAAGTAAAATACTCTGTGTTACCTTTGCATTTTCTCCTAAAATTCTAGCCTCCTGTATTGAAGCCAAATCTCTATCTATGAAATCCATACAAAACTCCTATTCCACTGTAGGAATAAAGTTCTCAATCTTATATTTAGCTAATATTTTTTCTAAATCTTCATGTGGTCTAGGAATTACAACACTACTATAAACTTCTGCTCCCATAGCTTCTACAGCTGCTACACCTGCATCTACAGCTGCATAACAAGCTCCAACATCTCCTCTTACTATTACTGAAATATATCCGGATGCAACATTTTCATAACCTATTACTTCTACATCTGCCGCCTTGCACATAGCATCTGCAGCTTCTAATGCGAATACCAGACCGAAAGTCTCTATTGAACCTATTGCCTCATAACTTCTCATATCTATTCTCCCTACATATCTATATCATGAACTGAAACAATGTCTCCAACAGCTTGTATAGGTCTAGGCATAACATTTTTAGCTGTTAATTTACCTATCTTTGCTGCCGCTCTTGCTCCTTCTTCAACTGCACTGGTTACAGCTGCAACATCACCTTTTACCATAATTGTTACTAATGTAGAACCTACATTTTCATAAGATATAAGCTCCACATTTGCAGCTTTCAACATTTTATCAGCAGCTTCCAAGGCAGGAGTCAAACCTATAGTTTCTACCAAACCTAAAGCTTCATCACCATAATATCTCACTTATATTACCTCCACTATCTAAATCTTTTAGGTATATATTTTTCTACTGAAGATCTTCCATCTTCTGTAATCTCATAGTAAAGTACCAACTTATCATTTTCTTCTATTTCATAATTTGAAAGACTTGCAAGTCCGTTAGCCTCAAGAGCCATAAGATGTTCTACATAGGCATTGTGATTAAATTGTCCCTCTTTACCATATTGTGCTTTTAAGCTTTGCATAATTTCATCAGCATTTGCACTCTTAACCTTATTAAGATAATTTAATACTGCCATTCTTGCCGGTAATAACATGCTTATTCTCCTTTCTTCAAAAAATCGAGTGGATTCATAGTAACTGTGATAGCTCCCAAAACAATTACTATAGAACCTATTAACATAGTTGGAGTTAAACTTGTTCCCAAGAATAAAACTGAAAGTACAACTCCCCAGAATGCGTATGTAACATTTAAAGACATTCCTATAGCACAACCTACTGTTGAATTAGCTTTATACCAAGCTAAAAATGAGATAGCTGCGCTAAGTCCTGAAAGTGCAAGCCAAAACATAGGTGAAGATGAAAGTACGGTAGCACTAAGTAAACCGCTTGCTTTTACTATAGGAACTACAACTACTAATATAACTCCTCCTGATACCAACTCTCTTATGTTAACCGCTATATCACAATCCAATATAGCACCACCAAAGCTTGATACAACTCCTTCAAGTCCCCAGCTTATGGCTGCTACAAAGGCACATATTATACCTAGAGTAAAGTTTGTAACACCTTCAGGTTTAACCAGATTTATAATCACTGCACCTGCTACACAAATTATCATACCGATAATAACTCTAGAATCAGGCTTTTGCTTTAAAAACAGCCAACCAAAGAGTGCTCCAAACAAAGCACAAGTAGCTGATATAGGAATAGCTGAAGCTCCTGCCATTGATAAACCTAATAAATAAGCTCCATTAGCTAAAGGACCACCAAGCAAAGCTCCTATTATTACCATCTTACCCGGGAAAGTATTAACACTCCTACCTAACTCTGATAACTTACCATTTTTAGCATTATATATAAGTAGCCACAAACCTGCTATAAGATCGTTAAGTCCACAAGTTACAAAAGTTACTGCCATAACTAAAGCCGCCGCACTAAGCAAAGGTTCTTTTTGACCAGCTACCACTACTAAGGTACTATAAATTCCATATGTTAGACCTGACAGAACTCCCATGAAAAGTCCTGTTTTTTTAAACTTACTTTGCAATGCTTGCATCTTACTCGCTGCATTTTTATCCATACTCTAATTCTCCACTTTCCTCTAGTTATTATTCTGCAACTATATTTTCAGGAAGTATAGTGCTTACTTCTGAATGTGGTCTTGGGATAACATGAACTGAAACAAGTTCTCCAACTCTCTTAGCCGCCTCTGCACCTGCATCTGTAGCCGCTTTAACAGCTCCTACATCTCCTCTTATAAGAACAGTTACAAGTCCACCACCTACTAGCTCTTTACCTATTAGTGTTACATTTGCCGCCTTAACCATAGCATCTGCTGCTTCTATTGAAGCAACTAAGCCTTTTCGTTTCAATCATTCCTATTGCATCATACTTCATTTTTTTATTCTCCTTTTTAATTTATTTTTATATTTACTTGGCCTAGTAAATTGATATTGATAAAATTATAACTTTACAGTCTACTAGAATGTCAATATTGCACAAAAATATATTTTTGTTTTTTTATAAAACCTTTAATATATAATGCTATATTATATGAAATCAATTTCAGTTTTTTTAAAAATTAAATATTATAATATCCCATTGTTACCAATGTACCTTTATATATATTGCACAATTAAACTTCTTGCATTTTTGTTAAAAAAATAACCAAAGGCCTAATACACTAAAAATAATACTAAAAATATGAATATTAGTATTAAATTCTATTAAGATAGAATAATATTATTCTTTATACACTAATGCAATATTATATAAATTTATAAGTTTTTTTATAACGTATTTTTCTTAAAAACATAAAAAAAGCCATTACAAAAAGTAGCTATATTACCAATATTTTCTACTTCTATAATGACTTTCATTTTTTTATCTAAACTCTATTTCATTTATGGCAAAATGCTTCCATAATGTATTAGCTTTTTAAAATTCTAAGTCTTAATGCTTTTTATATTATCCACTTGTTCAAATTCAAGATGTAGTTTTTTTCAGGCTCATTATTGTTTGTTTGCCATTCATAATTTTCTACATTTGCTATTTCTGTAAATTCTTCTCCATCTGTAGAATACTCCAAAAATAAAATCAGTTATACCTTGTCCTTTTCCATAATGAGTATATATATCCATTTCTTTCAAACTTGTTTCTTCTTTAAAATCTGCATATATATTTACAGGAAAACTAATATTATCTTTACTTTGGAGGGTACTCATTTTATCACCATCTCCTAAATGACCAACTTGATGTTTCCAATCCCAAGTAAAATCACCACCAAAAATGGCTCCTCTTGCCTTATTTTCTGTAGCCAGCTCTCTAATTTCACTTTCTTCCTGTTCATCATTTTCTTTCATTTCACGTGTTTTATAGACCCTAAAATAATCTACAACAAATTCCTTTGGATAAGGTAAACTATCATCTAACTTTCCTACCCACGAGAAAATACCACCATGACTTTGATAAATTCCTAGCAATGTATACATTTTATAACTTGGTGATTGAGTAGTGCTTCTTATAAGTTCACCATCAAAGTACCATTTCATACCTTCTTTAGTCCACTCAAAACCATAAGTATGAAAACCATCTGATATATCAGTATCTACCCAATAATTGAGACTTTGCTTTCCTATCAATTTATCCAACCAAGGATGTATTGTAACCCAAACTTTACTTTTTCTTCCAACATCCTTACCTAATATTTCAAAAATATCCACTTCGGAGGATTTTTTATAATCACCTTGATCTCCTACCATCCACCATGCACTATGTATACCACTTCCACGTTGTGCCTTTGCTCTTATTTCAAAGTATCCATATTTAGTTCCATAATTATCAACAGCTTTATGGTGTCCCCCTATATCAAGACTACTATCAAATATATGCAAGCCATCTCTCATTCCTGTTTGTATACTGGAAATTTGTTGCTTTGTTCCATCTCTCCACCCGGCTTGATTTTGATCTATCATTAAATGTATTTTATCTCCATCTAAATAATAGTTTGCCTTAGCTCTTTCTTCATCGGTCCAATGTGTAAGATATAAATCAGAAAAATTTATTAGTATCAAGACTATCATCATTAAATTCTTCATTAAAATCCAAATACCAGTCTTTTCCATCTTTATTCAGAGTATATATATCCTCCTCTTTATCAGCTCTTATAGGTATATTTTCAGTATCGGCTTTAGCATTTATGCTAAACAAACTTGTCAACACTATAGTAGCTATTGCTATATTAAGTATTCTCTTCATAAATCCCCCTTAAAATAAAACTTTTTTTATAATTTTAATTTGAAATATATACATATATAAATGTCAATATTTTTTTAGTTTTTTTATAAAAATTTTTTTGTTTTATTCAGATTTACAAAAAAATACCAGCATACTGAATTCCACTTGAAAAATAGTATAATTAAAAGTTTACTTCTGTACCATAAAAATTATAAAGTTGCTTTTTGAATATATTGCTACATCAAAATTATTAAAAAAACCTCTTTACCTTCTCTTATCTCATCTAAAAATCTCTATCCTAAGCATCTTATCTACTCTATAATGTTTACAGCTTTTTACTATAATCATCAAAGGCTACCAAATAATAATTCTCATCATCCCAAGTAAGGGCCCAAGGACTAACAGTTATATAATTCCCATGATTTATAATATACATAGATTTATCTACATTCCACGTAAAATACTTGAACCTTATCTTTTTTTATTTCTTGCAATAGCCATATGAATATCAGCTACAGTATAATATATACTCTCATTCATAGTCTTAACTCGTCCTTGTAAAAATATATTTCTTTCCAACATAGATGCCTGATGTACACTAACAAACTTTTTTTAATCTTTTTTTAATTAATTCTTTTTGACTTTTTTTCTGTAATAAATTTAGATGATTGTATAGCATCTATAAGTAATTTTACTTCTGCAAGTTCAAATTCTCTACTTCCCACATGATAGTATGTTTCTCTTCCTATTTGCTCTTTGATAATCTCTATACCAAACTTATCTGTCATATCTGCAAAATCAGTATAAATACTAATATTTAGTTTTTCATTTCTTAGTATATTTATAATCTTAGGTATCTTCGCTCCCTTTTTTAATCTTATTTTTTTAATCAGTATAGTAAAACCTAATTTTTATTATACTGATAGGCAAATAATCCACTCTAATACTCAATAATTTTTATCCATGGTCAAAGATTATATCTCCACATACACCATATAAGCATTTCCACTCATACTATCTATTAAATCTTTTCCATTAACAGAAACATAGTCACCCCTGTTTATTGATATCCTTTTAATATTTGAAATTGCGAACCATCCCATTTGCTCTCTATCCTCATTATCCCATATAGATGGTACTGTGTATTCTGCCGGAGGATTAATAATATTTCCTTTTCCGGTAAAATCGACATCCGCCTTTATTGCAAAGCTCCCATCCTTGGTCATCAAAATAATACTTTGAATTCTATCCCTATATTCTGCGGCAGGAGCCTTATTTATAGTAAATAGTACTTTTCCATCATGCTCTCTAGCGTGCAATTCATAAAGATTTATCCCCTCTTTAGGGCTTAAATCTCCACCAAATTGACTTCCAAACTTATAGACAACCATTAATTTCTTTTTCATGATATATACCTCCGTTTTTATTATATTTAGAGTATATATCAATAATACTTTTCAGTCAAATTTTTAGTTTAGTTTTAGTTTTTAATTTAGTTTATTAGGGTTCATCAAATTCCCTTTGTCCTGCTACCTTGCTATATTTCACTCAGTCATTTACTTTTTTTCGTCCAAATATCAAGTGCCATACCAATAGTAAGTAAATCCAGTTCAAAAATGCTTGACCACTACATATTTTTATCTTTAAATATCTCTATTTAGATACAAAAAAATCCACAGTTTCGTTATAATCATCTTCATCTTCATATATTTCAAAAATGTTTACCAACTGTAACTCCAAACATAGCATATTTATTTGGAGAGCTAAAAAAATTATATTATCATGTACATATTCAACACTATCTCTAATATTATAATTTTTCTTTTTAATGCTAAATTTATCAAATCTCTACCTGAACAAATTCCAGCTATAAGCTTTATTTTTCATTCCTAAATTCATTGATACATTGAAATATACAATCATTATCATATTGGCTATAATCACCGCCACAAATTATCAAACCATCAAATTCATCAACATTAATTTCATTTAAATATACATTTGATTTTTATAAACACGCCTTCTGCTGTTTTTTTATATTTGGTAAATTATCTGTAACAATACAAACTTCATATTGCGTATTTAATAGATATGCAATTATTGAAATTTCAAACATAGGAGCTGTATCGTACATATAAACTGCAATTTTTTTCATAGTCTTACACATTTCTTTCTTTATTCGTCATCTGTTTTTTTCAAGCATAATTTTTTTGTTAAATAGCTAAGTTTTAATTTTTTTGATTAGACCCTTTAAATATTGTATCCCCCTATAATATATTTTCATAATTATATTTATTCACCATTTTATCTATATTCTCTTATATACTTCAAATCTATATTCAAAGCCTACTTTTTCACAATTCTCACCTTTTTTTACTACTTTCTAAACTCCAAGCCTTTTTCATCTAAATTTGGAAAATAAGTATCTGCCATAAACTCTTTATCTATTTTGGTAATATATAATTTACTTGCATAATCTAAAAATTGCCTATAAATACTTTCTCCACCGCAAATAAATATCTTCTCATTTTCATGACTTTTTAGCATAGTCTAAAAATACTATCTATATTTTTTTATATACGATTATATTATCGCCTTTTTTTCTACCAAAGAGGTACTAAGTATTATATTAAATCTATCGGGTAAAGGTCTTTTTCGGAAAGCTAAGATAAGTATTTGAACCTACAACTATAGTATTGCCCTTTGTTATATCTTTTAAAATACTTCAAATCCTCCGAATATGGCAAAGTAAATCATTCTTATAGCCTATCGCATTATTTTTTTATCTGTGGCAACTATCATATATATATTATTCATTATCATACCTCTTATATTGCCATCTCAAATTTAAAATTTGGAGTATTAGGTTCATACCCCTCCAGCTTGAAATCATCTATACTAAAATCATAAAAATTAGTCTTATCTGTATCTAAAACTAATTTTAAATTTCGAGTATTATCTTGACCGGGTCTTTCTAACATTTCCTTTATTATATCTATATGTCTATCGTAAATATGAGCATTTTTGTACATAATGACAAAATTTTTCCCGGTCTTAAACCTACATGCTTTGCTACCATCATTTGTAAAGCTACATATTGTAATTTATTTATAGTATTTGCCACAGGCACATCAGAAGAGCGCTGTATAAGTGTCATATCAAGTAAACCATTTCTAACCGACCAGTGTGTTTCCATAGCACAAGGATAAAGACCTGCACTTTCTTCAAAATCGGCATATTGATATAGATTTATTATATGCCTTCTGCCATATGGTTGATTCTTTAATCCTTCTAACAAATTATTCATTAGATTATATTTTTTTAACTGTAGCACCATAGCGTGTTCCTATAGTTCTTGTAGATGAAACTTCCCATTCATCCCACCAACGAATATTATACTTACTTGCTAATAAATCTAAATCATTACTTTGATCTTGATATATCCAAAAAAATTTCTTTTTATAGCAGATTTCCAAGCTATTTGTCTAAGAGTAAGAATAGGAATTCCCCTTTTCCAAATCAAACTCCTCAAACACCTGATTTACAAAAATATGTATGACTTGGAGTTCCATCTGTATACTTGGGACGTACACTCTCTCCTATAGTATTATTCCCTTCTTCTAATATTCTGGTACAAAGTTTTTTTAAATAATATATCCGCCTTTTGTCATAATTCACCTCATCTTTATTGATATAATTATTATAACATTAATGTGGATAGTAAGGCAAATATAGTATACTTAATAAAATGCATATTCTCAAATAGACAAGTTCCTTATATCTGGTAATATTACTAAATACAAATCTTGTCTATCTTTGTTTTTTTATTTTTGTCTTTATGATTTATATACTTCTTTTTCCAGTTCCTGTAAGTGTAGTTTAACATCTATATAAATTTTTAAAAAGTTAAGTGCATAATATACCACTTTCATTAGTTTGTATTGAAAAAGGTGCTAATAACAGCACTACCTTTATATATCACTTATTCTAGACCTGACAAATGTCTTATATAAACATACATAAGCTTTAATGTTCTTTCATCTGCTTTGTCTAACATCTGTATTATTTTGTCTTTTATGCTCATTTTCCCTAACCTTTGGCACGAATAAAAAGCACTAAGATAGCGTACTTATATTATACAGAACGTCAGTTTATTTACAAAGACATTTAAGACACTAAAAAAACGTTTAAGAGTAACACCGTTCATATAGTGGCAAAAACAACTACCCATTTTGTAGCTGTATTCTCCCTTAAAAGAAGATATAAAAAGAGCGAATAGCCATAATAAGCCACTCGCTCACATTGTTTTATTTGTTTTCTAAAGATACTATAGCAAGTGTTTTGCCTAGTGGTGCTAAAACTTTTAATATAGTGTCTAGCTGTGGGTTTGTTATTCCTTTTTCCATTCTTGCTATAATAGGTTGTTTCACTCCGCTTAACTCTTCTAATTTCTTTTGGCTTAAACCTTTTTCTTGTCTTGCTTTGATAAATTCTCCTATGAGTGCAACTCTTAAGTTACTTTCTGCTATCTCTTCAGGTGTTAGAAGAGTGTCCATAAATTCTAAAACATCACTACCGATTGCGTTATTACTCATATTCTGTACCTCTTTCTTTTAAGTCTACTAATTTCCTTCTTGCTTTTTTTCTAACTCCCTTGTGGGAGTTCTTTGCGTTTTTCTTTGTAAAGTAATGCAGTAATACAAAACTTCCACGCACCCAACCTACGAAGAATATTCTATCCCTTAAAGGTCTTAACTCCCATATATCACCGTCAAGGTGTTTTACATAAGGCTCACCTGCTTGCGTTCCGTATTCGCTTAAAACTCTTATATAATCTCTTATTTTTTGTTGAGTTTTATACGGCTATCTTTATCTTTTTTTGTGGCTAATTCTATTATATATTCCGCTACCGGTTCGTTGCCGTTCTTATCTCGGTAGAAATTTATCTTATGCAATTTTATTTTTCCTCTTTCTACTATTATACTTAAAAAGTTATCAAAAGTCAATAATTTAAAAGTTATCATTTAATTACATGGTATTCTCTCGCTATCTCCTGTCCTTATTTGATAATATAAATAAAAAAAGCAAGGCTCTCCATCTTTACTCTCCTGCTACCTAAAATAAACCTAATAAATGCTTATTTTTAACTATTTCAAGTAACTTTAATAACAAGGCTTAAAAGCTAGTAAAATCAAAGCTTTTTAGCGTATCTACCAGCTTTTTATAAATTTCTAAGTATACAATATATATTTATATACTTAAACTAGTCCTTTCTCATTTCTCTTCTAAATACCAGCAAAAATATACTCACAAATAACAATAATATAGCAAGACCTATTCCTACAGGAGTCTTGACCAAGGCAAGTAGCTTATCCAATAACCCCTCTTTCATTACTTCTACCTTTGTAATATTTTTTTATCCTCATTAAAAAAATCTCGTAGCTTGCTACATTTTTCATATTTTGGCTTTTTTTATCCAAGTTTATATCTAAACTATACCTTGCCACCATATTACAGGTACGTTTTTTTACCATAAACTACAGCTTCTCTACAAAGACTTGAATCTATAATTTTTTTCTCTACCTTTCCACTCCAATCCTAAAAATTTTTATATGAATTTTTCATCTAAATTTAAACTATTAAGAATATAATTTGATTTTTTTCTTTAGTAAGAAGCAATATATTATTTTTTTCTATAACAGAATTTCCTAATAAAAATTCATCTGCATCATAGTCATAAACCAACATATCAGCCTTTAAAGTCCTCATCCCAATTAAAATCTTCTTTTTTTATATCTTTTTAGTATAAGATTTTACATTTAATTCTTTTTCCTCAAAACCATAATCTTTTTATCAATTTCATATCTAAAAAAATTTCGGTATATCAAAAATCAGTTTCTAAATTTTTTTGTATATAATTTTTCTGCTCTATAGTTTTTGTGTATAATTTCCGGATCCAAGGACTTATTTTTTTATAGATACTAACTTATATTTTTTTACCTTTGTAGTCAATTTCTTTATCAAATTTTTTTCTTTTTAGCTTATCTCCTATCTTTCTTACTTCCAAATTATTATCATATTCTTTTTATTTCTGTCTTATAGTCATTTTCAAAATATAATTTTTTTCTCTTATCGGTTCAAGTTTTATTTTTAGCATTAACATCTGTAAGTTCTAAAAATACTATTACTACTTGAATCTTCTACCTTAGGTATTTCTGTTGGACTTTCAGTTTCAAAAATTTTTTTATTATCTATTGCATAAGTATTATTTGCTGATATGTTTATTAAAGTACCTGCCATTAAAATTAAAAATCATAAACTTCCTTTTATTCCTAAGCTTTTAAGAGTAATAAGCTTTAGAACTAAAGATAGACTTAATACTAAGATATAGAAAAAAATTCAATATTAGTATCTCCTGTCTTTTGGATTTCCTGTAAGATTTTTGTATCTAAATATTATTTTTCCCTATTTTTCCTATTAGTATTATAAATAACTCTATCTCCTGTAATATTTCCATCTTCTCCTATATTTACTCTGTATTTTTGCACCACTCTTTTTTTATAGCCTTTTTGGTGCTTCTATTTCTTCTAAAAATATAATCTCCTAACTCTTTTTGCTACAAACCCTAAATTCTCCATTTTCATCAGATACAAGTGTTAAGGTATCATTATTAGGTGTAGTAACTTTTATCTTTGCTCCTGCAAGCAGTTTATCTGTTTTTTTAAATCTTTTTTTAAGTATTACCACTTCTTTAAATGCCACATTTACTATGTCAAAGTCTGCTTTTACTCCACTTTCACTCACTTCTAAGATATAGGTTTTATCATTTTTTTATAGTAGCCATCTAATCCTTTAGTTTCTTTTAAATGTATAAGTTCCATTTGTCGGTCTTTCTATTTTTTTATGATACCATTTTCATTACTTTTTAGCTTGTGTAAGTATACTGCCATCTGCTTTTATAAAAAGCTAAATTCTACATTTGCAAGCGGCATACCTTTATCATCTGTCTTTTTAAATGTGATATATCTCCTATTTGGTAGATTGCCACCTCCGCCACTAGAAAAATCTGTAGTTGTTAAAAAAATAAATTCTTGTTTTTTTCTAAAGTATCTTTAACTTCTATCTTCATATCACTTGATTTTTTTCATAGCCCTTTGGTGCTTCCGCTTCGCTTATATAGTAATTTCCCGCTTTTTAAGCCACTTATTTGGTAGTTTTCTTTACCGGATACCCACTCATATAGTACCTTTCCATTTTCATCTTTTAGGCTAAGCTTTGCTCCCTCTAAATTTAGTCCGGTATTTCCATCTACTTTTTTAATTTCTACCTTACTAGAATCATCAAACATTTCTACAAATGGAATACTGCTCATATTTTTTTACTATCTCAAATTCTATATTTTTCTGCCTTTGCATAGTTTCCATGCTCAGGTGTAGCTATTTCTTCTAAGATGTACTTTCCTACTTTTTAAGCCTTTTTATATAGTGAACTTCCTTAGTAGATACCCACTCATCAACTAATTTTTTCGTAGCTTTTTCATATACTTTTAGCTTTGCTCCCTCAAGTTCTTTCTTTGATGTGAGGTCTATTTTACTTATCTTTACTTGATTTATGTCGTTTAAGGCATCATAAGAATACGTTAAGCTAACAGCATTTTCGTCTTTATACTCATATATGAACTCGTGAGGTAAAGTATTTAGCATATAGTCATCAGGTGCATCTATTTCTACTACTTCATAGGTATAAGATTTAAAATATCCGTCATTTCCAAGATAGCCTATAGGTACTTCCTTTTTAGCTTCTGCTTTGCCACTTTCATCAGTTACAAGCTCTTCTATTACTTCTCCTGTTGTCTTATTCTTATAGCTAAACTTTGCCCCTTTTAGCGTTTTTTTAGTTTCGCTATCAAATTTTATAAGATTTAAACTACCTTTTGGAATTTCATCTTTCATATATACATTTTGAATATTAGGTGTATCCACTATTTCAAACTCTATATCATCTGCTTTAATAAAGCCAAAAGGTGTAATCTTTTCCACAAGTACATATTTTCCAAGTGGTATATATTCTATTAAATGTGGTTTTAAGTCGCCTATCTCATAGCCTTCCGGTATTTTCCCCTCTTTAGCATCAACCTCTGTATACACTCCGTCGCTACCTGTTATAAAGCTATACAGAGGCTTTTCTTCTTTTACTCCATCTTTTCCCAGCTTATATATTTCCAAAGTAGCATCTTTAACTACTTTACCCATATTTTGCTTATGAATATTTACTCTAAGAGGTACATCTCCCATTTCATAGTAAGCTACTTCTTTTTTAGAACCTATATCTTTTATATCTATTAACATATCATTAGCTGTAGCATAGCCTATAGGTGTATTCTCTTCAACCAGCACATACTTTCCCACAGGTAAGTAATCAAATCTGGTAGTACCGTTTTCAGTTATATAGTAATAAGCATTAGTTTGATCTTTTAATTTTTTTATCTTATTATAGTCATACTTTGTATAAGTTTCACCGTATTCGTTACTTATTACTCTGCCACTAGCTTCTACACTAGCTCCGTCATCAGTATTCCAAGTAACAATTAGATTAGACTTTTTCATAGCTTGGCAGTTCTACTTCTTTTCCACTACTATCAATAGTCTTTTTTTGATAATAAGCTCTCCGTTTTTATCTACATTTGCCTTATATAAACTAAGTGTAGCCCTATGCAAGTTATCAAGTACTTTGTTTGTTTTTGTATCATACTTTTTAATCTCAAGTGCCGTATAATCATCTTCCATAAAAGCAGTTTGAACATTTCCATTTTCTTTTACTTCAATCTCTACATCTTTGCTCTTTACATACCCGTCTTTATATGGAACTATACTTTCTTCCAGTATGTAATCTCCTACCGGTATATGGTCTATAAAATGCGGCTTACTTGTCTTAATAGCTTTTTCATTTTCAAGTTTTATATTTCCTCTATCATCATACTCATAGCCACTAATCCAGCTTGTATACACTTCGACTTTTTCAAGGTGATAGCCTTTTTTACTATTATCAGCTACTCTATTTGCTCTAAAAAGTGTCATAGTAGCATCAGGTATTTCTTTTTTTGTACTTATATCTATCTTAGCTATATTTAATTTTGTAAATACATTTTGAAAGTAAAAGTCTTGTACTTCGCCGGACACTCTTAGTATAAGTCCTTTATCCGCTACTTTTATGTAACCGCTTTCATAAGGAACTCTGCTTTCTTCTAAGATATATGCACCAAATGGCAATCTTTTTATAGTATGGGGTCTTGTATCAGTAATAAAAACTTCTTCTGATAAGTTTATATTTCCATTTGTATAATATTTAACTAAGTTATTTTTCATCTTTTTGACTAGTGGGATTTTTCATATATCTTAGCACTACCGTCAGCTTCTCTTTCTATATCTATAGACTTTGCAACTATCTTTTTATTGTCCTTAGACTTATAGGCAATAATTTTTCCATAATCATCCTTTGTATAAGCTAAACCTGAGCTTAAATCTACATAGCTAAGTCTATTTCCCTTATCATCTAAAGCCCATACCTCTCCCTTATCTATTTCTGTTTTTAGAGTAGATGTATCATAAAAATATAACTCTACACTTTCATTGTCGTGTTTTGCCTCATCATATATAGGTAGGTAGGGAGGAGTTGTATCTTTACCTAGTTTTGTTATTTCACTATGATTTCCTGTAGCAAGTGAGTTTGCTACTATCTTAACAGTCTTTCCATTTTCTTTTTCTACACTTACTCCTTTGTAGTTACCAAAGCCTAGTTTTTCTAACTCTAAGCCCTCATATAAAGTCATAGTTGCATTAGCTACATACTTATCAAAACGAATAGCATAGCCACTATAAGCACCTGTAGTCTTATCATACAAAGCTTTCATTTTATCACTTGCCAGTGCTGTTTTTTCATCTACTTTTATCAGATTTTCGCTCCACTTATCAAAAGCTTTTGTTACTGTACCATAGTAGATTTTTTCTTTTTCATTAAATTTTATATCTTCTACATCACCCCTGGCTTTTAGATACTCTTTTCTTCCCTTCACTATATAGGTAAGTAAGTCTCCTTTATCATTTACATTACTTAATTTATCAAGTCCATTTACATCACCAATCTTATTATCTCCGTCCTCTACTTTATGTATTCTCATAATAGATGGCTTATCATTTACTTTAATTTTTTTGCTACATCTACATACTGCGTATCCTTAGTGCTTGTTAAAGGTTTCACATACCGAAATCTTTCGGCTTTTACTCTTGCACTACTTTCTCCATTTTCATAGTAATTAGTTTCATCTTTGTATACTTCAAAAGCTATAGGTTTTGACTTTTGATAGCCCTTTGGTGCATCTACTTCTACTAGCACATACGCTCCGGCTCCTAGTGGAGTAAAGGTTTCTATATATCCCTAAATTTTGTTTTTTTCTACACTTCCATCAGCTTTTTAAGACTTCTGCCTTTGTTGAATAAGACTTAAATATGCCTACTTCATTACCAAACTCATTTTTTTAAGAAAAAAATTTGCTCATTTTCATCATATATAGGACTAGTTATACTTCCTATATAGGTTTTTTCTATCTCATTATAAGTAATATTATCTACATCACCTCTAGCTTCTAAGTCCTCTCTTCTTCCCTTTATCTCCTTAGTTTCAAATAAAAACTCTTCCACTTCCATTTACGTCAGATGTACCTCTTGCACTTACATCACGCTTAGCTGCATATATCTTAAATAATGCTCCCTCATGTATGATATTTTTCTCCCGTTTCAAAGTCTAATTTTTTTCTATTCTAAGCTTTGAAGAGTAAAAAGTATTTTTCAAAATGAGATTTTTAAGAAAGCTATAAAATTAAAGTTTCCATCCTTATCAAGTCCACTATCTCTATTTCCTATATCACCCTTATCATTTATTACTTCGCCATATCTTGGGTCTAGGACGCTGTAAGGAACTAAGGCTTTTGCATACTTGCCATCAACTGCCTCTGATTTTTCCTATCATTGTAGGAACATTTTCTTTTTGTAGTTCCATAATCTATAATATTTCCATTCTCATCATACTCGTACTCATAGTAGACACTGTCTTTATTACTTAAATTTTCACTCTGCCCATACTTATATCTTGCTCCCACTGTAGTATTTGTATAAGCTCTTTTAAACAAATCTTTTTTTAGTCCGTAAGGATAGATTTCAAAATCTCCATCATGACTATGTGCCTTTATTACTTCACTTTCTTCATTAAATCTTATCTGGAACTTTTCTACTAATTCTTCCGGAGTGTAACTTGCTCTATAAATATAATCTTTACCTGCTATATCATCATGCACGTTTCCATTTTCTATTTCAGGAACAAACGGCAAATCTATTTCCTTTGGCTCATCTAGTTCATAATGCTTATTTACTAGCTCACTAGGTATTTGCTCTACAATTACATATCTTCCATAAGGTAGCATTATAGAGCTTCCAAAGTAAGCTTCTTTACCGTTTCCAAGCTCTGCCGTAATAGTTGTAAGGTCTCCGTCTGTATTTTTTTCCGGCTTATCCCAGTTTATAGCAAGATTATTTAATTGCTCTTTTCTTACTCTCATCATAGAAAAAGCTTTTTTTATAGTTATAACTACCATCTTCATTCTTCTCTAATAAATTTTTCTTTTTCCAGCTCTGAAACCAGGTAAAGTTTAAATTTAAAGCCTTTTTATAAATTCTTTTTCCGTTCCTTTTTATAGCCACCAAAAAGTACTGTAAAAGGGTCTTTATGTATCTTATAAGTATTATTTTTCATTATATGATACCTTTGATACCGACTTAGTTACTTTTTATAGTTTGCTTTTATTACTCTCTCTAATACTTGTAGCTTTTCATTCCTTGTATTAGCATCGGAAAATACCTGTATTTGTCCCGGATAAGTTAGTGTAGTATATTTTATATAGCTACCTTCATCTAAGTTAGGAACTGTAGCTATAGCACTCACTCCTGCACCTTTTTATCTTAGTTAAATAATCAGAATAGTACATAGGATTTCCATCTACTTCTATCTCTTTTTCCTTAGTTTGTAATCTAAGTCTTAAATCTTGTTTTTTTCACTAATATTAGACCAGTCTATAGTATTTGCAAAATCTAGAGTGTAAGTTCCTGTACTTTCATCATAAATGGCATTATGTATCTCTTCTAGGCTCTCTTCACTACTAACTTGTTCTTCATCAGCATAAATATACTTTATTTCCTTTTCTGCTATAGGCTTTCCATTATCATCTAGTAAGTTTTCGCCCTTTACATATCTTTCGTATTTCTTTTGATAAACTGTTTTTATCTTATCTTCTATATCATCAAAGAGTTTTACTTCTCCTAGAACTTCTTTTTTAGGAGTGATACTTACAGTAAAATTTCTAAAACTGTAGCTATCTTTATCATAAGAAAGCCAAATGTGAGAATTATCTATGCCCTCTACTTTTATAGGCTTTTTAATATAAACTTTTTTAGACTTATTATCAAAAAAGGCACTACCACTTTGTCCCTTATAGTCTACAAATAGTTTTACTTCATACTTTCCTGCCTTTTTTTCTATGGAGTGAATTATGGCACTATCATAAAAGCTTAGCTTTTCTAGTTCTTTTAGTACTTTTTTTCTCCCAGCTCCTTATTTGTACCGGCTTCTAAGTTTAGTTTAAGCCAAGGAGAACCTGCTCCTGTATCTTTATCAAGTTCTTTATAGCCTAGCTTTTTTAAAACTGCATTTAGTTCTTCTTCTAGGTAATCTGTATCAACTGCCTCTTCCCACTTTGTACTGTCTTTAAGTTCTACACTTCCACTAGGATAAAGATTTAATCTATGCTTTAGAGTAAATACTTCACTCTCAGGTACTATACTTTCTTCTCCCACTAACTCTATAGGCTTTCCATCTTTAAACTTTAACTCTCCGCCCTCTGCTTTTTTATATACCACTTTACCTAGTGCATCTGTCTTTGTAGCTAAGTAAGTATCTTTTTACTACCTTTTCTATTTTTTTCTTTTTCTTCTATATTTACCTTATAAAACTTAGTTCCCTTAGGATAGCCGTCTACTATAAGCTTAAAACCGTTTTTCTGTTTTTATAATATTCTATATCTACATCATTTGTACTTCCATCATGTTCATCTATAGGGTGGCTTAAATTCCCTGCCCTTAATTCTCCGGATAGTAAAAATCCGGCTTCGTTTTTTTAGTTGTATTTCTATTACTTTCTTTTTAGATTTTTACCACTAACTGATAATTCATAGCCCTCACTTCTAGACATTTCTTTTACATAGTATGAGCCTAGCATTAAAGGTCTACCTACCCAAGTCCCATACTTATTTTCCTTTGTAAGAGATGTTTCACTTTCTCTAGTATAAGCTAAAAAGCTTGCATCACCGTTTTTTTATCTGTACTTGCTATGGCTACTAAATCGCCTGCCTTATAAACTACTCCTGTCTTTCCATCAGGATGTATTATATCGCTTGCCGCATAAAGACCATAAACTGCTCCCTCAAGTGTTGCATCGCCTTGGACTTTTCCATAAGAGTTTTCCTTGTCTTTATTAAAAAGCTCCATATCTCTTTTATTTATATGTATTTCACCCTCTGTTCTGTTGTTATATACCCTAAAGATATGTGCCACCTTACTATCATCTCCGGCACCTATAGAGGCTTCATCATCTTCTTCAGGTTCCGGAAGTTCAAAGTCTACAGATATGCTAGAATCTGAATCGTCGTCATCGTCTGAATCTGTACCAAAAAGTAATAAAACTTTCTTTATTATCTTCACTAAAAAGTGTTAAAATTAATGTCATCTGTTACTACTATTTCGGAATCGGAGTCCGTAGCTTTTTTTCTAAGTCGGTCGCCAAACTTTTTCTTAAAAAAAGCTATCTTTAGTATTTAGGGTAATAGATTTAGGTCTGGATGGAGTTGCTACTTCATCTAGGCTGTTTTTATTTTCTTTTTCATCTATACCCAGTTTAGTATCCTCTTTTATAGATCTTTCCTTTAGCATTAACCCGGCTCTTCTAACAATCGGTAATGAAAAAGGTTTTTTTATTATACTAGGTCTTTCCTCACTAGATGTAGTAAATGGGCTTTCACTCCCTATAACTCTTCCAATTTCATCAGTAAAAGCATTTACCCTTACTTCATCTGCATTTACACTTTCCACTATAGCATTTGCACCCGCCTCTGATGAATTTGTTTCTATAACTTCTATAGGCTCATCATCATTATGCTTTCCATGTGATATATAGCCCTCTCTAGCCTTAGTTTCCTTAAAAGTATACTTATATTTTAGGTTTATAAACCTATTATAAGCACTATCTCTATCCTCAAGCATAGCCGCTTTTGCTACCTCTATGTCATCATCGTGAAAATATCCTTTTTCTTCGCAAAGCTCTACTATAGCTTCATACTGTTTTCTCAGTCTTTCATTTTCAGCTTCTACTGCAGCTATCTCTTCTCCATTATTTGTGCCATCCTCATTTTCTTTAGCTTCAGGTACTTTAAGATACTCCGGTTGCGGATGCCCTACATAGATTTTTTCATAATCATAGTATCTCTTATCACTAAAACTAGCCTTTCCCTCACTGTCTGTAAGTACCTCTCCAAACTTTCTGAAACCTGCCCATGTACTAGGCTTTGGTGTCATATTAGATGAACTAAGTGTTGCGTTTTCTCCATCTCCAAGCTGACTCTCATCAAAGCTTTCTAACACATCAAAGCTAACTCCCTCTAGGGGCTTTCTAGTTTCATAGTCATACTTTTCTAAAGCTACGTTGTAGGTAGAGTTGAATGTTTCACTATGCTTATAAACTTCAACTTCCACCTCTCCGTGTTCTGTAGTAGGTGCTGTAGTCCCACCGAGATTGATATATAAAGTTTGTTTAAAATCTGCACTAGCACTAATCATTGCCTGGTCTTTGTGGTCTTTATCAGGTATATAGATAATTAATTTTTCACTATTTGATATTATTTTTTGTAAGCTAATAGGAACATCTTCAGTTTGCAATACTCCCTTAGGACTGCCCTCTCCCTTATAGCTTATAACTAAGTTATTGCCACTATACTCATAAATGAAATTTTGCGGTGCTTCCCACTTTCTCCCTTTTAACTCAGGATACTTTGATAAATCTATGCTTGCCTTATATGTTCCATCAACTAATTCCATATTTATAGGATTTGCCTTTGCCTCTTCCTCACTTGTATATATGCCATTACCTAGATTTATACCCTTTTTAGCTTCCTCCACATACTTTAATAAATTTGTAGTAGATGCCACTACATCACCGCTTATATTTGCTCTTATTTGATTTGCTATAGAAATACTTCCCTCTATATCGCTTCTCATTACCATCCATACAGCAACCTGAGCGGCTGCATAGTCTGCATCTGATAATGCTAAGCCCTTGCTCTTATCTTTTACCCAAGAACTTATAAGAGCTAAGTTTCTAAACATCTCCTTATCTCTACCTAGGTAGGGAATGTTATCATCTGTAATAGAAAACTCATTTACACTAGACTTTACATCCCTACCCATATGTTGCCCCTCTTCTATACAAAAGGTATAGGTATTTCCTGTCTTCCACTTAAATAAGTAGTGCCTCTTATGTCCAAGTATAACTACTTCCTTACCTTTCCATATATTTTTTTCATATCCAAATCCAACCTTGCCACTAGCTGCATAGGAAAGATTTCCATTAGTAAAAAAATATTCATAAAAAGCATTAACAAGGCTAAAAAAAGCCTGCAAATAGTCTTTTTAATATTAAATTCTTTCATAACTTATCCTCTCTTTTACTTATATTTAATTTTAGATAATAATTTTTTCACATATACTCTTCTCCCTTCTTTTTTTATGCTTATATATATAAAAAGAGTATTGACAAAGTAGCCAATACTCTTACTATATCTTTATTTTAACTATTTTTAATTCCCTCCATGTAATGTATTTTTTTATGATTAAATAATTCTTCATCTGTACTTGCTCCATCATCTATATAAGGAGTAAAATTCGTTGCTATACGATACCACTTGCCATCAACTTCTGCATACCCCCACTCATGACCTATACCTACAGCACATATAGAGTTAAGTCCAACACAGTTACATAGTAGTTGCAAGGTTTCAATATCTCCTGAACAAACAGCTTTTGCCATATATCAAAAGCCCCCCATACATTACCGACAACCTGTTCTAAATTATTTTTTTATAATTTCTTCATCCGAAACGCTATTTTTTTATATTTACTCTTTGTAAACTTAAGTACTCTATCTAACTTTTCCTTATCGTCGGCATTTTTAAAATCAAAGCTATTTAAAAAGTCTGCTATAACAACTCTTACCTGCTTTGCCTTTTCACTTAGCTCCCCATCATAAAGCCCTGCAAGGTCCATATATATATCAAGTGGAGTATTTCCTATCTCTATACGTGTTCCATCACTAGTAAAATATGTATTTGTCATCTTCTCGGCTATGGCTATCTGACCCAAATACTCATTATAAGCTATAGCCATATCACTTGCTCTTTTTCTGGTATCATAAAAGCGTCCATCAGCTGTTGTTCCCATAAAGCCTCCTCCATCAGCTACATAAGCGTCTAGGGAGTTCCTTTGTAATTATGCCATATTCAACTCTACCTGTTAAAGGATACTTTTTAGGGTCTGATTTTAAAGGATTTGGAGCTTTAGTATAAGTCTTTTTAAATATTTCAAGCTGAGCCTTTGAAACACAAGGAGCAAATTGATAAGCAAAACTTTTAGATGAAAGAAAGCAAGTTAAGGTCAAAGATAAAGCACATATAACTTTAATTATATTATTTTTTTCTCATAGTTTTTATTCTCCTTTAATTTATTAAAAAAATAATATTATCTTTTCAATTTGTGTATCCGTATAAAGTTAATATTTAGTATAAATTCAAGTTTCTCATTCGGTACTATATTTTCAGTTTCTTAAACATATCACATCCAAGTTACTCTTATTTATCCTATATTTAATAAAATAAATATTCTGATTATAAAATATACCTTTTATAATTTTTCAATATACTTTTCATTATTTTAAATATAAATTGGCTATAATATTAAATTATCAAAAGTGCTTTTACTTATTTATAAAAATTCTTTGGTAAAAACGAAATCTTGACTGCTATTTAGAAAGTAGATCATTTGAATAAGTTTATTATACTACTCTCATATATATTTGAGTAGCCTTTTTTTGAAATTTTTGATAAAAAAATATAAATAGGCTATATATTTTTTTCCATTAAATCTAAATTTGATAAATATATAATTGCCTATTTTTTTACTGTACCTCTAATTTTTAAATTTTACGCTTTAATAAAAGTTCTTTTCTATAACTCATATCTCCCACAATAAGAAAATCTATAATCCGGTATCCCGAATTATAGATTTTCCTACTTACAGATTTTTTTCTACGCAAAAATCAAATACGTCTATCCATCTCATTAATTTTTTTCTTTTTTTCATCTTCTTTTTGCTTTTTGCAAGTCTAACCGCCGCAACTATAGGTAACCAAAGATTTATAAGTCTTCTGCTTTATACCTGATTGTTTGCAAAAATTCTTCCATATTTTTTTCAGCTATTTCCTCATTTTCAAAAAGACAATAATAAATAAGTCATAGCCGCATCACTAGAAGCATTTCCTTGTGTAGCATGGGACCAATCCAGCACAGAATAAGAACCGTCCTCTCCAATTATTATATTGCTGGGATTAAAATCTCCATGTAAAACTTTAACATGGTCTTTCATACTGTTAAGTCTTATCATAAGCTCATATTTACTATCCTTACTTATACTATCTAAGGACTCTATAACTCTGGCATACTTAGCTTTTACCTTTGTAAGTAATGGTGAACGTCTTGAATGTACATCCATTTGTATAGCTACAAACTTCTCAATATACTCTTTTTCTTTACTTGGATTTTCTTTCATAAGAATATCCAAAGTTTTACCTTCTCTTTTTTCTAATTCTATTGCAAGACCACCATCAATATTACTTACAGATAATACCTTAGGTATATTAAGACCCGTTTCCTCTACTCTTGCATTATTAAGTGCCTCATTAAAGACATCAGACTTTAAATGACTTGGTTTAAAATGCTTTACAACTCTATCTCCCAAATCGTATACGGTCTTATACTCTCTTTTTACTATAATATTTTTTTGAGTTCCATAACAATATCTCCTTTATATTACTTTTTTATAGTATTTATAGAGTTATCATACTAAGTATAATACTAGATTTTTATTAATTTATACATCTATTTTTATATATTACATTCCTAGTATGATAAACCCTAAATTAATTTTATTTTTCCGTAATATGCATCTAAGTAGATTTGTTTTTAATTCACTTATCAATGGATATCTTGGGTTTGCACCGGTACATTGGTCATCAAAAGCTTGCTCGCTCATCTCATCTAAACTTTCTAAGAAAGCTTTTTCATCTATTCCATATTCTTTTATACTCTTTGGAATACCGATAAGAGCCTTTAAATCTTCTATTTTCTTGATAAAGTTCTCAAATACTTCATCGTCATTTTTTTACCGGTAACTCCTAGGAATCTGGCAACATCTATATATCTTTGTCTAGCTTGTGGGTACTCATATTGTGAGAATGTACCCATTTTAGTAGGAACTTCTGCTGCATTATATCTTATAACATAACTTAGAACTAAAGCGTTTGCCCAACCATGAGGTATATGATGGAAAGCACCTAACTTATGTGCTAATGAATGATTTATACCAAGGAAAGCATTTGCAAATGCCATACCTGCCATACAAGAAGCATCTGCCATCTTTTTCTCGCCTTTGGATCATTTGCTCCATTCTCATAAGCTGATGGTAAGTATTCAAATACAAGTTTCATAGATTTTAATGATAAACCTTGTGTATATTCTGTTGCAAGCATAGAAACATAAGCTTCTATGGCATGTGTGAATACATCTATACCGCTGGCACTTGTAAGAGACTTAGGTTGGTGTAACATATTATCCACATCTACTATAGCCATATTAGGTAATATCTGATAATCAGCTATAGGCCACTTAACACCTGTATCTGCATCCGTGATAATCGCAAACGGTGTAACCTCTGAACCTGTACCTGAAGATGTTGGAATAGCTACAAAATAAGATTTTTTACCCATTTCAGGGAAAGTATAAATTCTTTTTCTTATATCCATAAAGTCCATAGCCATATCTTCAAAATTTACATCCGGATGTTCATACATTACCCACATAATCTTAGCAGCATCCATAGGAGAACCACCACCATAAGCTATAATTACATCAGGCTCAAACTCTCTCATTTGCTTTACACCTTCTCTAGCACACTGAAGTGTAGGATCAGGTGTTACACTATAAAAGCAAGTATGCTTAATACCTAATTCGTCTAATTTATCTGTAATTGCTTTGGTATTTCCATTTTTATACAAGAAATTATCTGTTACAATAAAAGCTCTCTTTTTATGCATTACTTGACCAAGTTCATCAAGTGCTACCGGCATACTTCCTTGCTTGAAGTATACCTTTTCAGGTGCTCTAAACCAAAGCATATTCTCTCTCCTTGTCGCTACTGTCTTAATATTTATAAGATGTTTAACTCCTACATTTTCTGAAACGGAATTTCCACCCCAAGAACCACAACCTAAAGTAAGTGATGGAGCCAACTTAAAGTTATATAAATCTCCTATACCACCATGTGCAGATGGAGTATTTATAAGCACACGACAAGTTTTCATTGCCGCCTCGTATTTTTCCAATTTCTCTTTTTGTGTTGTATTTATATAAATTGAAGCTGTATGTCCATATCCGCCATCAGCAATAAGTTTCTCTGCTTTTGCTATAGCATCATCAAAATCTTTACATCTATACATTCCAAGTACCGGAGATAATTTTTCATGTGCAAAGGCTTCTGATATATCAACTGAGCTAACCTCACCTATAAGTATCTTTGTTTCTTTAGGCACTTTCACACCTGCAAGTTCAGCTATCTTATAAGCACTTTGACCTACTATCTTAGCATTTAAGGCACCATTTATAAGTATAGTTTTTCTAAGTTTATCTGTTTCATCTTTATTTAAGAAATAACAAGCTCTAGCTATAAATTCTTTCTTAATATCATCATATATTTTATCAAGTACACATACAGCTTGCTCAGAAGCACAAATCATACCATTGTCAAAAGTCTTTGATACTATGATAGAGTTTACCGCTACTTTTACATCTGCCGTATCATCAATTATTACAGGTACATTACCCGGTCCTACACCAAGTGCAGGCTTTCCAGAAGAATACGCAGCCTTAACCATGGCAGGTCCTCCTGTAGCAAGTATTATATCCGCAGTAGCCATAACTTCATTTGTAAGTTCAAGTGATGGAACATCTATCCAAGAAATAATACCCTTTGGTGCTCCAGCAGCTACAGCAGCTTCAAGCACTACCTTTGCCGCTTCTATAGTACAATTTTTTGCTCTTGGATGAGGACTTATTATAATAGCATTTCTTGTCTTTAATGATATTAAAGTTTTAAATATCGCCGTTGAAGTAGGATTAGTTGTAGGAATAACTGCTGCTACCACACCTATAGGTTCAGCTATTTTTTTAATACCGTAGGCCATATCTTCTTCCAAAACTCCGCAAGTTTTTGTATCTTTATACTTATTATAGATATATTCAGCAGCATAATGATTTTTTTATTATCTTATCTTCCAAAAATACCCATTCCTGTTTCTTCCACTGCCATCTTAGCCAAAGGTATACGAGCCTTATTAGCTGCCATAGCCGCTGCATAAAATATTTTATCTACTTGTTCTTGTGTGTATTTTTGAAAATATTTCTTGAGCTTGTCTTAACTCTTCCATTTTTCTTTCTTAAATTTTCTACACTATCAACCAAATAAGTTTTTACTAGCCATAATTATTCTCCTCCAAAAACTAATCGTTATTTTTTTAACATAATTTATTATACTATATTGATATTTTTTTTGTCAATATAGTATTTAAAAATTTTTACAGACAAATAAAAAAATACCTATCTTTTTGAACTTAAATCTAAAAAAATCTAACTACAAAAAAATCGGTATTTTACTACTTTTTCTAACTTTCTTATTTATTTTTTTATTTATTTTTTTCTCTACTCTTTCTTCTATATAATAAATATCTTGCAAATTCTTCCAATCTAAGTCTATCTCTTTCATCTTTTAAGACTTCTTTTTATAGCCTCTGATAGAGATGAATATAAAAATATTATTATCTTTCAGTATATCATCATCCCTTAAAAGATAGTCAGTATTCACATCATAGAAATCTGCTAAAGATGAGATAATATCTAAAGACGGACTTGAGCTACCTCGTTCATAGGCTGAATATGCTTGCTGTGTTAAATTTAATTCTCTAGCAAGCTCCTTTTGCGTAAGTCCTTTCGATTCTCTAAGCCTTATTAACTTTTTCTTTTATAGCTGCCCCACCTTGCATATATATACTTCCTCCCTAAATTGAATACACTAATAATTTAGGCTATCATATATACTACTCACACAAAGTTTTTAACAAATAAAACTTGTATTTTTAACAAGGCATATTTGTTAAAATACAAGTTTACACACTTATATATTTTTATCTCTATTTCTGCTTCTCCGCCATCATCATCTATATTCATAATAGCATAGCTGGCTCTTTTACCTTCCTGTCTAGGATAAGATAGACTTCCCGGATTTAATAAGATAAGTCCATCTTCATTTTCATAAAAAGGTCTATGCGTATGACCAAAGATTGCCATATTAAAGCCTCTGGATTTTTGCTTCTGCTCTAAGTCTTTCAACTCCTAAACTAACACTATAAAAAAATGACCATGGGTTAAAAGAATCTTATAGTCACCTATATAAACTTCTTCTTCATCATCTAAATGGGAAAAGAAGTCATTATTTCCCCTAACCATAATACAATCGGTCATTGACATAAGCTCTATCTTAGTTTCACTTCCTTCAATATCTCCGGCATGAAGAAGCATATCTATATCTTCTTCTCTCTCTAAAGCTATAGCTAAATTCTCCTCTTCTCTATGAGTATCACTAACAACTAAGATTTTCATTTTTTTAGTTTCTCCCTCATAAGTCTTAAAGCTTTTCCCCTATGACTTATCTTATTCTTTTCATTATCACTTAGTTCCGCACTAGTACAAGCATAATCAGGTAAATATAAAATAGGATCATATCCAAAACCATTTTCCCCTGCTACTTTATCTGCTATAATCCCCTCCATGGTTTCTACTACGGAAAGTTCTTTACCATTTGGCAAAATACACACTATAGAGGCTACAAATCTTGCACTTCTTTCATTACCTTTAGCAGCTTTCATTCTCTCCAATATATTTGCATTTTTTTATATCATAAGATGTATTTTTCTCCCATATATCTTGCTGAATATAAACCCGGTTCTCCATTTAAATAATCTACAACAAGACCCGGAATCATCAGCCATAACAATTCCACCTGTAATATCCCAAATAGTTTTTAGCTTTTTAAATATGAATTTTTCTAAAAAAAGTAGTTCCTGTTTCCTCTATCTCTATATTTATACCAGCTTCTTTCATAGATATAATTTCTACATCCATATCTTGCATTATTTGTCGAATTTCTTTTTAATTTATTCTCATTTCCCGTAGCAAATATAATCTTATTCATCTTTTTTCCTCTTTGGTGGTTTTGCACCCATAAAAGAATATACATAAGTTTTCATCATACCGTTATATATCTTTCTATTTTTATCTGCTTTTCTACCTATATAGTTAGGTGCGTCCTCAAAAGCTGTTATCATAAACATAGACCAAGAATCCAAATTCATAAATCTTTCCCCTATAGTCTTATATAAAGCCGGTAGATTTTCTTTTTCTTCAAGTCTTTCTCCATAAGGAGGATTAGTTATAATAAAACCATACTTTTTAGGATTTGAAAGCTCTGAAACACTTCTTTTTTGAAAATGTATATATTCTTCCACTCCGGCATCTATAGCATTTTGCTTAGCAGCTTTTATAACATCTCCATCTATATCATAACCTTGCAATTGTAAGTTTACATCTTCACTTTCTTCCTCATCAAAAGCTTCATCAAAAGCTTCATACCATATTTTCTTAGGTATAATATTCTCCCAACTCATAGCTTCAAACTCTCTATTTCTTCCGGGTGCTATATTTAACGCAAGCATAGCCGCCTCTATAAGAAAAGTTCCGGAACCACAAAATGGATCTACTAATATTCTATCTTTTTTCCATGGTGTAAGCATAATAAGTGCGGCCGCCAAAGTCTCTGTGATAGGTGCCTTAGCAGTCATCTTTCTATATCCTCTTTTATGTAAAGAATCTCCACTTGTATCCAAGCCTACTGTAACTATATCTTTATTTATACTAATTCTTAGCGGATAAGCGGCACCATCTTCTTTAAAAAAATATTTTTTTCTTATAAGCCAATTTCATTTTTTTCTACCATGGCTTTTTTTACTATTGATTGTATATCTGATGGAGAAAATAATTTACTTTTTTTATAGAGTTTGCTTTTTTTACCCAAAAATTTTGCATCAGCCGGTAAATACTCTTGCCATTCTATCTTTTTTTATACCTTGGAAAAAGTTCTTCATATGTAGTAGCTTTAAATTGTGCTACTAAAATCATAATTCTTTCTGTAGTTCTGAGCCAAATATTTGCTCTGGCTATAGCCTGTGCATCTCCTTCAAAATAGACTCTTCCATCTTCTACTCTGGTAATTTCATATCCCAAGTCTATTATTTCTCTTTTTAATACTGCTTCCATACCAAAATGACAAGGTGCATATAATTCATATATTTTTATTCAATATCTATCTCCCTTAAAAACTTCTCCATCAAATGAAATAACCTTAAAATTTCTATCTTCTAAAAATAGCGTATGAATTAGGATTTCCACCTTTTGGTATAGATGTAGAACCGGGATTTAATATATATATATCATCCTTTTTTTCTCTGCTATAGGTAAATGTATATGACCAAAAAAATAAAAGCATCACCTTTTTTTAGTGCAGGCAAATTCTCAGGTGAATGCAAATGTCCATGTGTTAAATAAAAAAATTAATTCCATTCAATACTAAAAATTGTATAATCTGATAATATAGGAAATTCCAGTACCATTTGATCAACTTCACTATCACAATTTCCCCTTACTGCATATATTTTTATCCTTTATACTATTAAATAGCGGGATAACTTCCTTAGGATTATAATCTCTTGGTAAATCATTTCTAGGACCATGATATAATAAATCTCCACACAAGATTAGTCTATCAGCTTCTATTTCATTAAACTTTTTCTACTAATTTTTTTAGCATAGTATGCACTTCCATGTACATCACTAGCAAACATATATTTCATAATTTTTTTCTCCCAAATCATCTTACTTATAAAAAGATTATAGCATTTGTTCGGTTCTAGTCAATCAGTAAATAAAAAAACTTTGCTTTTTATTTACTCAGCTATTATGCTATAATCCTAAAAAAATATCTTATTTAAAAATATGGGGGACTTATGCTGGATAATATCTTAATTGTTATTGATATGCAAAAAATGATTTCATAGATGGTAGCCTCGGAAGTACCGAAGCCTTAAATATTCTTGAAAATGCAAATGATTTTTATAGAACATTTTTGAGGGTGAGATTATTTTTTTACTCTTGATACTCATGATGAAAAACTACCTAAATACTAATGAAGGTAAGCATTTACCTATAATTCATTGTAGGAAGAATACTTTAGGACATTCTCTAAATACAAGTCTTAAAAAAATTTGTTAAAGATGATACTAAAAATCTTTGAAAAAGATCAGTTTTCATCTTTAGACTTAGTAAACTATCTAAAAAGTAAGAATAATAAATATCTAAATATTAATTTACTTGGACTTTGCACAGATATTTGTGTTGTTTCAAATGCTCTTCTTTTTAAAAAAACTTTTTCCGGAATCTCACATCTGCGTTATAAGTAAAGCTTGTGCCGGTTCTACTAAGGAAAAAAACATGAAGCGGCCCTTAATGTAATGGAATCTTGCCAAATTGAAATATTATAATTTTTGATCTTTTTTTATACTTGTATATAAATAAAAAAACCTTTCCATCCGAATATACTGACCTAATATTTGTTTAAACCGGTATACTCAGACGGAAAGGTTTTTTTAGTTTACGAAAGAGCTTCTTCCCACTCTTTTTTTCCTTAAAGCCAAGCAATACCCTATCTTCCATAACTAATATAGGTCTTTTAACTAACATACCATCACTAACCAACAAAGAAAGCTTATCTTCTAAACTCATATCGGCAAGTTTATCCTTTAAACCTAATTCTTTATATACGTTACCACTAGTATTAAAAAAATTTTTTTATATCAAGACCTGATTTTTTTCATACCAAGATTTTTATATCTTCCTTACTTGGTTTATCTAATTTTTGCATCTTTAGATATAAAAATCTATATTAAGAGCCTCAAGAAATTTTCTGGCTTTTATACAGGTTGAACATTTATTATAATTAAAAAAATATCATTTTTTTACCTCTTTTATAGAAATTTACTCAATAAAATATAAGTTAATATAATTATATTTTTATTGAGCTTTAGAAATTATAATACAATCTAACACTATTTTTATAGTATATTTTTATAATAATTTTTTTATTAATATATCTAACAAATATTAAATTACTATATCTAGTGTTTTTCCTCTTGCTCAAACACAGTTTTTAGTGTATTATATGTTTCTGATTAAACAAAGGGGAAACGCAATGGAAATAATGATCAAAAAAAGAGACGGTCGTTTTGAACCTCTCAGCGTAGAAAAAACTAAGCGTATGATTGCTTTTGCTTGTAAAGATTTAAGCGGTTGTGATCCGGTAGAACTCGAACTTGATTGTAAAAATACAGTTCAAAAAAATAATATGACAACCAAAGAAATACAACAAACTCTAGTTCGTACAGCTATAGAGAAAGTTATAGGTGGAGACGGGAAAAACTTTGATCCTTCTACTTTAAATATAAATTGGCAATATGTAGCCGCCAGACTATTTCTTTTTGATATATATAAAGAGGCCGCTATTAACAGGAAATATCATAGTTTCGGCTATGGTAGCTTTGTTGAACTGGTAGATATTTTAAGTGATAAGAAGTCTTATGGCTCTTATATAAAAAGAGAATTACTCAAAAGATAATTTACTTGAATTAGAAAAATATATAAATCCCGATAGAGATTATTTATTCAACTATGAAGGAATTAAACTTTTTAGCCGATAGATACTTGGTTCGTGGTTTCAATAGAGAAGTCTATGAATTACCACAAGAGCGTTTTTATGATTATAGCCATGCATCTTGCTATACCTGAGGGTGATAAGAAAGTTTATTATGCCAAAAATTCTATGATATATTAAGTAACTTAAAGATGACTGTAGCTACTCCTACTCTCGCAAATGCAGGAACTAGCTTTTTATCAACTAAGTTCTTGCTTCATATCCAGCGTAGGTGATAATCTTTGGTCGATATATGATGTAAACTCAAAATTTTCAAGAGTTTCAAAGCATGGTGGTGCTTTAGGTATATATACCGGTAAAATCCGTAGTTTGAATTCCGATATTCGTGGATATAAGAATGCCAGTGGTGGTGTAGTTCCTTGGGTTAGACTTTATAATGATACAGCCGTTGCTGTGGACCAATTAGGTAAAAGAAAAGGTGGGGCTACAGTTACACTTGATATATGGCACAAGGACTTATATGAATTTATAGATTTAAGAACAAATAATGGAGATGACAGACGTAAGGCACACGATATCTTTCCTTCTATCAGTATTCCCAACCTTTTTATGGAAAGATTAATTTCTAGAGGTACTTGGGCTTTATTTGATCCACATAGAGTAGAAGAAGTAATGGGCTATAGCCTAGAAGACTACTATGATACTGACGATAATAAAGAATTTACAAAAAGATATCTGGAATGTGAAGCTAATAAGGATTTAGAGCCTACTATTGTTAGTGCACTGGAAATTATGAAACGTATAATGAAGAGTGCTGTAGAAACCGGAACTCCATTTATATTCTTTAGAGATACCGTAAATAAATTTAATCCAAATCCACATACCGGTATGATTTATGCTTCTAATCTTTGCCACGAAATAGCACAAAATATGTCTGAAACTAAATTACTTGGCGAAGAACTTGTATATGATGGTGAAAATTCCAGTGTAATTACAAAAACTCACGCAGGAGATATGGTAACCTGTAATCTAAACTCAATAAATCTTGGTAGAATAACTCGTGATGAATTAGCTGAGATTGTACCTTTACAAGTAAGAATGTTGGATAATGTTGTTACCTTAAATCAATTCCCTGTTCCGGAAGCAAGAATTACAGCTGATAAATATAGAGCTATAGGACTTGGAACAAGTGGTTACCATCATTATTTAGTTAATAATCATATTCAGTGGGAAAGTAAAGAACATTTGATAGAGGCTGATGCACTCTTTGAAGATATAGCTTACTATGCTATCAAGGCATCTATGGAATTAGCTAAGGAAAAAGGCAGTTATAAAGCATTTTCAGGTAGTGATTGGCAAAGTGGTGCTTATTTTGAAAAACGTAATTACACTAGTGCCAGATTCAAAACTTTAGCTGCTGATGTACATAAATATGGTATGCGTAATGCCTACTTAATGGCTATAGCCCCTACCGGAAGTACAAGTAATATAGCAAATACTACTGCCGGAATAGATCCTATATTCAAAAAATTCTTCATTGAAGAAAAGCAAGGTAATTTTACACCTAAAACTGCACCTGATTTATCAGCTGAAAATTTCTGGTATTATAAAGAGGCACATACTATAAACCAACAGTGGTCAATAAAAGCCTGTGGTATACGTCAAAGACATATAGACCAAGCCCAATCTTTTAATCTTTATATCACTCCTGAAATGAGTGCTAAAGAAATACTTGACTTATATATAGCCGCTTGGGAAAAATGGACTAAAAAAACTATTTACTATGTTAGAAATAAATCATTAGAAATGGATGAATGTACAAGTTGTTCCAGCTAGGAGGAAAAATGGATAAGAAAAAAATATTTAATGAATTTGGAGATAGAGGAACCTTTTCTATGATTGGTGGTAACACTACCAATCTTAGAGAATGGAATCGTATTAAATATGACTGGGCAAATGTTTTTATATAGAACTATGTTAAATAACTTTTTGGATACCTGAAGAAATATCTTTAAATGAAGATATAAAGCAATTTCCTTACCTTACAAGTGGAGAAAGAAATGCTTTTGATAAGATAATTTCTTTCTTGAATTTCCTTGATTCTATACAATGCGAGAACTTACCCGGTCTTTCAAGATATATAACTGCTGCAGAAGTTTCTTCTTTACTCAATATACAAGCTTTCCAAGAAGAAATACATGCTCAAAGTTATTCTTATATACTGGATACTGTTACAAATCCTATCACAAGAGATAAGATTTATGATGAATGGAGAGAGGATAAAAAAACTTATTAGAAAGAAATAGATTTATAGCTGATAAATATCAGAGATTTAGCGATGAACCTACAAAGGAAAAATTTCCTCACTACTATTATGGCTAATTATATACTGGAAGGTATATATTTTTTTATTCCGGTTTTGCTTTTTTTCTATACTTTAGCAAGACAAGGAAAAAAATGACAGCAACCAGTACCATTTTTTTAAATATATAAATAGAGATGAGGTAACTCACCTTATACTCTTCCAAAATATATTAAAAAGAACTGAGAAATGAAGAGCCTGAACTATTCAACAAAGATACAGAAGAAAAAAACTAAGAGATATGATGAAACAAGGTGTTGAAAATGAAATTTCTTGGGGACAATATGTAACTAATGATGAGATAATGGGCATCAATAATCACCTTATAGACCAATATATTAAATATTTATCTAATTTAAGATTACAAGCTATAGGTTTAAATCCTCTTTATCCTGAAATTACAACTAACCCTATGCCTTGGATAGAAGGTTTCTCTAATCTTAATAATACTAAGACAGATTTCTTTTGAAGCAAAAAGTTACTAACTATACAAAAGCTGCAGCTTTTTAATTTTTGACGATTTAGAATAGTATATCTTTTTTTCTAAAGAAAGATTATATTATCTTGTGCAAAAATCACGAGAATATTTATTTTTTTAACAAACAAAAATCTTCTTTTTATTTTTGTACATTTATATAACATAATCTTTTCTTTTTTTATTGTAAGATTTATACAATTTTATTTTTATCTTATATATTTTTATCTATTTATAAGCTTTCTATCAATTAAATCTATTTGTATTTTTTTACCAATATATGTTAAAAATAATATCAATTCTAAGAGATGAAATCTTAGTATTATTCAAAATTAAGGAGGAATTTCTAAATGAAAGGTTATGCAATGTTAAAAATCGGTGAATCCGGTTGGATAGAGAAAGAGAGACCAAAATGCGGTCCTATGGATGCTATTTGTACCCCTCTCGCTCTAGCTATATGTACTTCCGATGTACATACTCTCTGGGAGGGTGCTATAGGAGAAAGACATAATATGATACTTGGTCATGAAGGTTGTGCTGAAGTTGTAGAGGTTGGAGAACTTGTAAAAGATTTCAAACCGGGAGATAGAGTTTTAGTTCCTGCTATTACTCCTGATTGGAACTCATTAGAAGCACAAGCCGGCTATTCTATGCACTCAGGCGGTATGCTATCAGGATGGAAATTCTCAAACTTCAAAGATGGTGTGTTCTCTGAATACTTCCATGTAAATGATGCTGATGGTAACCTTGCTCATCTTCCTGACAATATAAATACAGTAGATGCTTGTATGTTAAGTGATATGGTTCCTACAGGTTTCCACGGCGCTGAGCTTGCTGATGTTCAATATGGTGACACAGTCTTAGTTGTAGGTATAGGTCCTGTTGGTCTTATGTCTGTTGCAGGTGCAAATCTTCGTGGTGCAGCTAGAATTATAGCTGTAGGTACCAGACCTAATTGTATAGAGGCTGCTAAAAAATATGGTGCTACTGATTTTGTAAACTATAAAAATGGTCCTATCCATGAGCAAGTTCTTGCTATGACTGATGGAAAAGGTGTTGATAAAGTTATAATAGCAGGTGGTGAAGTTGATACTTTCTCTACTTGTGTTAAGTGTTTAAAACCGGGTGGAAAGATCGGTAATGTAAACTATCTTGGTTCCGGAGATAATATAGATATCCCTCGTCTTGAATGGGGTGTAGGTATGGGACATAAACAAATTAACGGTGGTCTTATGCCTGGTGGTAGACTTCGTATGGAAAAATTGGCCGCTTTAGTTAGTGCCGGTAAGCTTGATTTATCACTTCTTAGCTCTCATGTATTTGAAGGTTGGGAAAATGTAGAAAAAGCTCTCTTCCTTATGAAAGAAAAACCGGCTGATCTTATTAAACCGGTTATCAAAATAAAGGATTAATGAAAGTTCTTGTAGTATCCGGATTTTTAGGTGCAGGAAAAACTACCTTTATTAAAGAATTAGCCTCTAGAACAGGTAAGAAATTTGTTATATTGGAAAACGAATATGGTGCTCTTGGTATAGATGGAGATTTATTAAAAGAAGCCGGTATGGGTAGTGATAATATATGGGAAATGTCCAGTGGCTGTATTTGTTGTTCTAAAAAAGGAGACTTTGCAGCCTCTATTCTTACTATTGCAAATACTATAAATCCTGAATATTTAATAATTGAGCCTACCGGTGTAGGTATGCTTAGCAATGTTATCTCTCATATCAAAAAAGTTGAATATGAAAGAATACAAATACTATCTCCTATTACCATAGTAGATGGAGAAAGTATACATAGATATAGACAGGAATTTGGCGAGATTTATGATGATCAAATCAGTTCTAGCGGACAAGTGCTTATCTCTAAAATGGAAAAGTCCGGTTATGAGCAAAGATTATCTACTGTAGAACAAATAAAAGCCATAAATCCTGATGCTTCTATAGTATCAGAACATTATACTTCTATGCCTAAGTCTTGGTGGGATAATGTTTTACTAAAATTGTTAGACGGAAATTTCCTAATAAAGGAAACTGATGAAATAAGTACCAATTTTGATAGTATTATATTAGAGAATGTTTCTATGTTTAATCCTAGCGAATTTGTTTATTTATTGGAAGATATTATTAGAGGTTTTTACGGAAATATTATTAGAGCTAAAGGTGCATTTATGATAGGTAGTATAGGCCTAAAGTTTGACCTGGTAGATAATAAATACTCCATTCTAAGCTGCGATACTATTGATAAATCCTCTTTAGTCTTTATTGGAAAAGATATAAACAAAAAGAAATTAGAAAAGAAATTTTTTTCAAATTAGATAAAAAAACTAAAAATAAGATTTAGACGATAATCTTACTATTGTATGCAAAGCTAGTCTTAACATTTACTAAAAATATATTTAAAAGCCGTATCTTACTACTGTAAATACGGCTTTTTATTAAGCGTGCTACCTAATAGCCTACTACAAGTAACTCACCTTCTCTATATTCTGCTAAAAAAACTTCTGAAGTTCCCTTAAATCCTTTTTTTATTAAGAATTTCCATTATCCAGTTCTCATCTTTACCTATAATATCAAGAACATCATATTGTAATTGACCATCTGTAATAAGTGGAAACTTAGGATTTTGCTCTCCATATTTAACAATAATAAATTGTCCATTTTGCTCCAAAATGGCTCTCTTTACCTCATCAATATAATAAATATTATTAGCTCTTAGTTTAAAAGCTACATCGTGGGCTGTTAGACCTGCCTTTCTACAATTTTCTACCAAAAGCTTACCTTGATTTACTATAAGAATAGGTCCACCATCTAAAAAGTTTCTTAAATAACATATTATTAGTTTTTTTATCCATTTTAGAGTTAAAATCAAAAATACACCAGATAAGTAAGATAAGACTATATCGTAAAACAGATATAGAACTATTATATATAGGTCCACCTATAATACCACCGAGTACATAATTTTGTATTTGATCACTTGCAGATGTCGGTGCTAAATTCCCTTTCCCACTTATATTTATAACTAAAGCCAAGGATAATAATCCTATCAATAACTTGATTGCTACATCAATATAAAAATTAGGCATAACTACTCCTCTATAAGCTCTATATTAGAACCTATAAGCTCTATAGGCTCTAATACATAATTATTATCATTTACGGTAATAACTCTGTAATAAGTATCATCTACACAAATAAGAGGTTCTCCTCTCATCTGCGTAGTATTTATATAAATTTCTTTTTCTTGTACCTTTAGTCCCTTGGCTATACTTTGCACAGAATGTAATACTGCCTGATATTGCTTATCAGTATTTTGCAATTCTATAACTCTATTTAATTGTAATAAACCAAGAAATATTATACAAAACAAAGCTATGAGAGCCAATTCTCTATACTTAGTATCTCTTTTTATTTTTTTATAATATCTAAGCAAACTAAATATCAAAAAAATACAAATATTATAGCCATCGCAATAAACTGAATACGACCTATAGTAATATTTCTTCTTAGCAAATATTCATAAGAATAAAATTTCATAGTTTACCTCTATTCATCTAAAGCTTTGTTAAGTTCCTCACTACCCTCAATAGAAAATCTACCTTCTTTTTATTATATATATTTTTCTCACCTTCCTTAGTAAGAGCATATATATCTCCAAGCTCATGATAAGGTATTGTTATATCTGTATGACAAGAAAAAAATATGCCTTATGAGGATCTTCTTTTTCTAAGAGCTGAACATTCATTTTCTCTAGCTATTATAGCCTTACCATCAGGATTATAAGTCATTACATCTTCTTCATAACTATAACAAGTATCACCTATAGCAAAATGAGGACCTGTTTTTTTCGGCTATGAGAATAGGCAATTTTTTTCTGTTATACCTCTCTTGCGACCTACTGCATAAGCTACTGTATTTGTTCCTATTGCAAATTCTCCAAGAGGTAAGCTACTATGCCCTTTTTAACAAGGTATCTTCTATAAGTTTTTTTATTTTTCTTCTTCGGATTCAAAATTCTTACATATATAACTTGTAATCATTCCATTTTCAAATTCCAGAGTTAAATCTTTAAATGCTATATCCCACAAAAAAATACATCTTTAACGTGTAATTTTCCCCTAGTTCCTGTTAAAACAGGCGAAGTAAATACTTCTCCTACAGGTATATTTACGTCTGCTACACAATTTTCAAAATTTGTTTCCTTACTAGGATCCTTTAAGTCATGTAACTTGATTTGCATATTTGTTGTATTACCATTTGCACCTTCAACAAAAACATATTCAGCTTTATCAAGGGCATCTATAAGCTTTTGCTGTATATTTTGATATAAATTATAATCAAGGGTATTAACTTTTATTATATCATCAAAAATAAGCTTATACTCTTCCTCTGTCCTTGCTATTTCAGGTATAGGCCAAGCTATAATTGTAAAAGAGCTCTCATCACTTGGAAGATACTCATTCCTAAGATTCATAGTTGAAACCGAGAAACTTTGTTGTAATTGTTTTTGCTTCTCATCATAACTATATGCCTCTTCCTTATTCTTTGGCTCAAAAGTTTCTTCACCAAAAACTTCCATTAAAGCTATACCTGCATATAATCTAAGTTCATCTTTTAACTTCTCATAAGCAAGCTTTTTGTTCTGAAAGTCTTCTATCTGTATAAGCTTTTCTATAAAAAATAGCATTATCAAATCTATGATCATAATCCAATTGTCTGTTGAATGAAGATAATCCACAACCATAATTTCTATTTACAGCTTTATCTACTATTCTAAAAGGTCCTCTGGCAAGTATAGGCTCTAAGCCCATTTCTCTAAAATATTCTACAGCCTTTTTTTACTACTCTTTCAAAACCAAGTTCATAAACTATATTTACATATTTCTTCTTGGATAAATCTTTCCTTGCAGCTATGAAACCTTGCTTGAAACCATTTGTATATGTAAAAGCCATCTTATCTATAATTTCTTCATCTAAAGAATTCAAATAAGTGGCTGTTTCCAAAGCTGATTTACTTACATAATCTCCAAACTTAAATAAGTATCTTAAATCTGATAAGTCCTCATTTAAAAATTATATCTTTAAAAAGAGTATATTCAGGAGTAAAAGTTTCTCTAAGCCTATTTTCTACACTTACATCAAGATAGTCAAAGGCATAATAGTAAATAACTTCTTCCACACCTTTAACACTAACTTCTTCCGTATCAAACATACCATATACTTCCAGAAATAATTCTAAAAACGGTACAAATAGTTTCATATTTTTTTCATCAAATAAAAGTTTTTATTATACTTCTTACTTCCAATGCCAATGCAGCCAAAAACTCTAGACATTTTTTTATCTTCTGCTAAATAAGTCGGATTATATATACTAGTTTCATAATCTTTTCCTATAATATTAGCATACAGCTCCTCCTGTAAATCAAAAAGAGCTTCTAAATCCATATTTTTTTAAACTCTTCACCTTTATATATCTCATATATTTCAAAAACCATATTTATAAAGGTGCTAAGTTCATTAAAATATTCTGTATATATATGTTCTTCTCTATCATCAAAAGGTATTTCTCTTATACGATTTAAAGCAAGAACTAATCTTTCATTTTTCCATTATCTTATACCTACTATCATTATTATTATCCATAGTATAAGCTCTGTACCCGAAAGCAATAAAGCTTTATATAATTTAATATATATTTTCTATTTTTTTCTCTTTAAAACCTTTGTATACAAAAATACAAAGAATATACAGCAAAAAGCTATAGCCGAAAAAAACTATAGCTGATATATATAATTCAGGATTTCCCTTTAAAAAAATATAGTTATTCTTATTGCTACATATGATAATAGTAAAGAGAAGATAGAAAAAGCGAGAGCTATTTTTTTGCACTCTTGGCATGTAAAAATTCGTAAATAATTTACTCTCGTACCTTCTTTTTATCTCGTTATTTTTTTAAACTTATCCTCTATATCCCTAGGCCTAAATCTTATATCATCCAATATAGAGTTTTTCATCTGTAGTATTTCTGTGTAAGAAATTAAGCATCTCTACCTCTTTTATCACAAATCATATAAAAATAAAACAAACAATACGTATCCAACAATACAACCTAATGTATTAAGAAAAAAATATCATCCACATCAAAACTACCTACATTCAAAAGAAATTTGTATAATTTCTATAATAAGGCTAAACAAAAAAATCCTTGAATTAAGGTTCTTATAAAAACTATGTCTCCTTCTTCCTATTATAGGTCTAAAAAAACCAAAAAGGTAGAAAAAGCCAATATATTTCCAAAAAAATATTTATTAGAAAAAGCACTCATTCCCAATTTTTTTGTCTATAAATATAAAAAAACGTCTTATTTCTTTTAAATAATTCAAGATTGTAACTATGTAAACTATTAGAGGTATCTCTTCCAAAAGATTCTGCAAAAAAATAAGAAATAACTAAGTAGAATAAGATATATTATAAATAAAAAGCATACCTATAATTTTTATTTCTTCTTCTAATTTGATTCATTTCTCTACTTAAAAAGACAAGTCATCCTTTCTTGCAAGGAGTTTTCCCCCTGCAATTATACTAAGTATTCCTGTTGCAAGACCTAAAACTATAAGAACTACACCTATAGCAATATTAGCAGCTCCTATATTTCTCATAGTCTTATAAACTCTTTCCATCATAACCCCCTTATTTTACACCATATTCCTCATAATATTTATCTATAAGATTTTTTATAGTATCATCTATAATAACCCTACCCTTATATTCTTTATTATAAAGATGCTCTACTACTTCTTTCATAGTAACTATAGCACAAGTTTTCATTCCGTACTTTTCGCTAATTTCTGTAAGAGCGGATTTAGTACCTTGGCCCCTTTCACATCTGTCCACACTTACTATAAGACCAAGTATATCTGCATTTGCTTGAGCTTTTATGATAGGATATGTTTCTTCTATAGATGTTCCTGCTGTTGTAACATCTTCTATTATAAGCACCTTATCTCCGTCTTTTATTGGACTTCCAAGTAATATTCCTGTATCTCCATGGTCTTTTACTTCTTTTCTATTTGAACAATATCTAATATCTTTTCCGGTAAGTCTGGCAAACTCTATGGTTGTAGCTGTACTAAGAGGTATACCTTTATATGCCGGTCCAAATAAAATATCAAAATCTGTCCCAAAATTATCTTTAATAGCATTTGAGTAATATTCGCCTAATTTAGCCAGTTGGGAACCTGTTCTATAAAAACCGGTGTTTACAAAAAAATGGTGTTCTTCTTCCACTTTTTAGTTACAAAATCTCCAAATTTTTAGAACTTCACAATCTATCATGAATTCAATAAATTCCTGTTTATATCTTTCCATATCATTTCCTTTCTAAGTATCTATAGGCTACTTATATAATCATCTATCGCTTTTTGTAAGTTCAGGTACAGCCTCTGGTTTAGCCAAGTCTATGTACTTAGCTTTCATAGATAACAAATATTCTTTACTTAAGTTTCCTTTTTTTTCCAGAGAAAAACCTTCATTTATGAGCTTTTTAGCTTCATCTCTTTTTATCTTTTTTTACTTTGGATATTATATATGTATACAGTATCATTTGGCTAGGACTAAGCATAAGTTCTCCTTATAAAAACAGAATTAATATCACAAATCATATCAATAGTAGCTTCTCTTGAGGCTTTTGCAAAATCTTTATCTCCAAAATCTCTATATTTATCATTTTTATAAGCTGCTATTATGCCTCTGGATGAGTTTACTATAGCTCCCAAACCATCTTTATTAAAGCAAGGTCTAAGATCTGCCGCAGTTGCTCCTTGTGCTCCATAACCCGGAACTAAGAAATATGTATTTGGCATTATTTTTCTTAAAATTTCACTCATCTGGGGATAAGTTGCTCCTACAACCGCACCTACATTAGAATATTCTCCATCCATACTTCTTTCACCCCACTCCATTACTTTTGAAGCTACATGTTCATACAGCGGCTTTCCATCTATCAGCCTATCTTGAAATTCTCCGCTAGATGGATTTGAAGTTTTTACTAAAACAAATAGACCTTTATCATTCTTTACACATTCATCTACAAAAGGATTTATTGAATCGCTACCCATATATGGATTAACAGTTAAAAAATCGCTGTGGAAAGGTTCAAAAGTCTTAGAACCTACATTGATTTTACCAAGATGAGCTGTAGCATATGCCGCACTGGTTGAACCTATATCACCTCTTTTTACATCTCCGATAACCAGCAAGCCTTTTTCTTGACAATAGGTAAGCGTTTTTTCGTAAGCTATAAGTCCTGCTATTCCAAATTGCTCATACATTGCTACTTGTGGCTTTACAGCAGGTATAAGGTCAAAACATTCATCAACTATAGCTTTATTAAAATTATATATAGCTTCTGCTACTGCTTCAAGACTTTCACCTTTAGCCGCAAAGGCTTCCTCTTTTATATGTTCAGGTATAAAAATTAAGCATAGGATCTAAGCCTATACATATAGGTGCTTTTTTCTTTGATTTTTTCTATTAATCTACTTATCATTGGTATACTCCTTAATTACTCAAAGTCCTCTTTTACTATCTTCCATACAGCCTCTATACTATTATTTTTCTCGTATATAGACATCAGCTTTTTTTGATATATCACCAAGTATATCATTATTATTATACAGATTTAGCACCTCATTTGCAAAGTCATCTTCATTATCTTTTATAGACATAACTAAAGAGGCATCTTTTATTCCCTCTGCTCCAACACTAGTTGTTACTATAGGCATATTATAATACAAAGCTTCTATGACCTTTCCTTTTACACCTGCTCCATATCTAAGCGGTACTACAACCAATTTTGTTTTCCTATATAATTCTTCCAATTCTTCATCACTGACAAAGCCTTTAAATATAATTCCTTTTTCTTCATTATGTAGATTCTTTATTTCTTCATCTGCTTTAGAACCAACTATATAAAAATTAATATCAACTTTTTCTCTAATTTTATTCCAAATATTTTTTATGAACCATAAAAGTGCATCTTTATTTGGCGGATGTGCAAAACCACCTACAAATAATAAGCCCTCTCTCCTTGAAAAATCTTTGTCTATATCGGTTTTAAAACTGTCATACACATAAGCAGTAATAGCTTTTGCTCTTATTTCTTCATCTATATCGGCTATATAATCCACTTCCACCTGTGATGGATAGTAAGAAATATCAGCTTTTTTCATTACTGAAAGCTCTATACTCTTCCAGTATTTACTATTTGATCTATGTTTCTTATCTCCTGTAAGCTCATATTCTCTATATTCACGTAAAAAAATGTAAATCATGACCATAATAAATCACTTTTTAACTTAGTATTTTTTTCTTTATAAAATCTATATATTTAGCAGCTATATGTGGTCTGTTTAAATAAACCAAGTGTATATTTTTCTTCATTTTTCTTTATCCATTCAAAAATACTCACTTGCATTTCTTTTTCCATACAGAACTTCTATTCCAAGCTCTTCTAAAGCCGATGTATAAGGTTCTTCTTTAAGGAAATTATCTCCTAAGAATTTAACTATATAGCCTTTTTTTACTAACATTTTTTTAAATATTGGTAAGTAGTTTTAGAACCGGCATCCTTATCAAAAAGTAGGCACATAATGATCAATAAAAAGGATTATCTTTTTTTATCCTTACTTCTTTCTCTAGCTCTAAAAAGCATTAGGATTATCATTATTTGCAAATTGCTTTTGCAAATTCATCTTTCCACTTTTCTCTTAATTTTATAGAATTTTCCACTTGGTATTTTTTAAGTCCACTACCATTTACATCTGTACCATTTGAAATTCCTTCAAAATGTATTACAACTGACTTAGGTTCATATACTACCCTCAGTCCTCTTTTTCTTACTTCAAACGCAAGATCCGAGTCCTCACAATACGCAGGTGCAAATCTCTCATCAAAACCACCTATATCTTCCCAAAGTTTCTTGCTAAGCATAATAGATGCACCCGAAATATAATCTACATCTTTCACATAATTATATTCACACTTATCAGGATTATCAAATCTACCATAATTCCAACCGCTACCGTCAGACCATAGTATACCACCGGCTTCCTGTAATCTACCATCCGGATAAATTAACTTAGATCCTACCATACCTATAGTTTTATCACTTTCTATAAGCTTAACTAGGCTATCCAGCCAATTATAAGTAACTTTTGTATCATTATTTAAAAATAATATATATTCTCCTCTTGCTCTACTTGCCGCTTGATTACAATTTTTAAGGAAACCTTGGTTTATGCTATTTCTAGCTACTACTACATTTTCTACAAATTTTGTAAGTTCCCTAGTTGCATCTGTAGAAACATCATCAGCTATAATAATCTCATAACTGATATTTTTTTAGTATTATCTAAGATACTTTCCAAACAAGCATAAGTATAATGAATTTGATTGTATACAGGAATAACAATACTTACCTTAGGTCTATCAAAAATATTCAAAACTTAATTTACCTCTCTCGAGATAATTTGAACCTATTTTTTTATATCTCCCTCTAATCTGTTTCTACCCTCCTTAGTAGAGATAAGTTTAAGCATATACTTAGGTCGTCTTAAGCAAAGTTTAATATATGATAATCTTCTTCTAGCTACCGTCCCTTCAGGAAACTTTTTCAAACAACTTATTTTTTTAATCTTTCTATATATTTTGTAAGTTAAAGACAAATGCTTATTCATATGTGTTAGTGTATTATTCATGTGTATAAGCATACGGATTCATGCTCTAAATTAGCGTTTAACTTTTTCTATTATAGTTTCTAAATTAATAACATGATTATCCGTTAGCCTTTTTTATTTCCATTAACTCATCAAAGGCAAGTATTCTATCTTTTTAAATCTTCACTTAAGATCTGTACTTCTTTTACTTAATATATTATAATTTTTTTACCTAAATCCTCAAGTTCTTCTCCTGATTTAAAATCCACAAAATAATTATCTAAATATATTTCTTGATTTTTCTCCATGGACTTTTTTTCTTGAAAAATTTTTCTTCATCTTCATCAAATTTAGCTATATCATCAGAGTTTATATTAAACTCTTTTTAAAATATCGTCCAAACTCTCAGTTAATAAATTTTTTTATATTTAAAATAGAAAGCTTTCAAAGCTCTATAATAAGAATATTTCTTATCAAAGCTTTTTCCTCTGCGAGCCATTCATAATCTATTCCTATAATCTTGTTATCTTTAACTATAAAATTATCAAAGTTCGCATCTATATTTACAGTGCCCTCACCTATTATAGTTTCCAAGATATCTTTAAGATATTTTTCTATCTAATTTACCATTTTTTTATCTTTTAAAGACAAAAATTTCATCAAGACCTTTACCATCTATATACTCAAAAATAAGCACAAGAGAAATCATCAGAAAAATTTAGGCTTTTAAATAAGTAAGTCCGGTATTTTTCCTTAGAAAGTGTATCATAAGAAAAACGCTATTTTTTTATATGCTCCTTACCCTTTTCATAAAGAGCCTCTTTCTTCACTAAAAGTCTACTATCTTCTTCATATATTACTGTTTTTTTATAGCATATTCTTCTTTTTCTATTTCTATTATATTTAACCAAGAGTTCTTTAGACTTATTATTACTTATAAATACAAAAAGAATTAGAAAATCTATCAAAGTTCTTATTTTCACTAACTTCATTATATAAGCTACCTAAACTATTTATACTATATTTAGGATAATTATATGCCGCTATATCACCACCTAATTCCTTTTTTAGGTAAATACTTATCTGAATATATACTAAGTGGCAATTTATAATCAGGAAATGGATAATAAACAGAAGTACCTTTTTAATCCTAAATCTTTAATTAAGCTATTTAATTCGTCTATAGAAAGGCTAAATTCATCTTTTTTTAGCCCCCAAAATATATTTTTAAGCCGTACCTATTATCAACTGCTACTATTAAACTACCATTTTTCAGCTAATAATGCCTTATATTCCCTCAGTCTTAATTTATATTCCTCATCTAAAGATCCGATAATAAATATTTTTATCAAATCTATTATTACTAATATTAGTTAAATTATTTACAAACTTAAATTTTTTTCACTTGTATCGAAATATACTTCTAATAAAAGCTTTTTTTGATATATCTTTATCAAAAATCAGTTCTTCGCTCCTATCTAAAAATATATTTAAGTCTAGGAACATTGATTTCTCCTATATATAAGACTTTTTTTGTAGCTTCAAACTCTATATTTTCTACTAAACCTAATCCTTGTTTTTGAGAATGTATAAAGATTCTCAAGATCCGGATGATTTTTTTAGCAAAAGCTTTATCATCGTAAGCATATTTTTTTAGCTAATTTTATAAACTTTTCTTCCATATTTAACTCCTATGGAGCTTAATTTCTACCTCTGACTCCATATCAAAAAAATCCCCACAGTATTTTTTTATTTGATATAACCGTTATACTGGCAACATCATACAGACGATGATAAACTTGAAGATCTCCCTCTTCAAAGCCTGTACAAGACATAGAAAGAAGATATTCTCCACCTTGTAAAGTCATTTTTTGTTTAAAACTAACTTCGTAAACATCTCCTTCATCTACTTCCTCAACCTTAGCCGCCTCTAACATAGTATTGGTACCTGAAAGCTCAGTTCCTTTTTTTATCTTTAATAGTATATGTAAATATAGGACTTTTAATCTTACTATTAAATCTTATTTTTTTCTTTTTATATAGAAATATTCGCCCTTCATTAAAAAGATTGCTGATACTTCCTTTTGCATCTACTATACCAAAATCCACGATACTAGCTCTTCCATCTCCATATTCTGTAAGAGATGGATTTATAGTCATTTTTGCCTTCATAAGTTCATTTGTAGTTTTTCATAAAAAGTATCTTCTTTAGACATTTTAATATTAGCTAAATCTTCTACTACTCCTGAATTAAAAATCACTAAGTTCCATACTGGTTTCATCAAACTGACCTGCCAATATCTTTTTTTATAAATCTACCATATCTCTGGCACTACCCTCTGCCAAAAAAATTTACCTTTATTTAATAAAACTACTTTATCACAATATTTGATTATACTTCCCATATCATGGGTTACCATAAGTATAGTAGTTCCTTTTTTTCTTATTTCTTCCATTTTTGCATAACATTTAGATTGGAAAAATACATCTCCAACACTAAGTGCTTCATCTACTATAAGTATTTCCGGTTCTACATTAATAGCAAGAGCAAAAGCAAGTCTAACAAACATACCTGATGAATAAGTTTTTACAGGCTGATACACAAAGTCACCTATATCTGCAAATTCTAATATTTCCGGTAATTTCTTCTCCATTTCTTCTCTGGAAAAGCCCATCATAGTTCCATTCATATAGATATTTTCTATGCCGGTATAATCGGAATTAAAGCCTGCACCAAGTTCCAAAAGAGCTGAGATATTCCCATCTACTTTCACACTTCCTGTACTTGGATTCAATACACCTGTAATAATTTTAAGAATAGTAGATTTTCCGGAGCCATTTGTGCCTATAATACCTACCGTACTACCTTTTTCTACATTAAAGCTAAGTTTATCTAAGGCAAAAAATTCTTTATGATACTTTTTATGTGTAGGGCTAAGTGCCTCTTTTAATCTATCTATAGGTTTATCATATAATCTATAAATCTTAGATACATCCATAACAGATATAGCTATATTTTTTTATCCATAAAATCTCCCTTATAAAACATCACTAAAATGTGGCTTCAGATTATTAAATACTCTAAGTCCTATTCCAAGCAAAACAAGAGTTACCACCCAAAAATATATACTAAGTCCCGGTCTTTGAAAAAAATAATTTCCTTGTAAGAAACTATCTCTATAACCTGTTACTATATAATATATGGGATTAATTTTTAAAAATCTATCTAACCATATATTATTAGCTCCAAACATACCTTGATCCCACATAATAGGTGTAAGCCACATACCGAATTGTAAAGATATATTCACTATTTGTGTCATATCCTTAAAAAATACATTTACTGCTGAAGTTATGAAACTTATTGCCAGTGTGTATACAGATAAAGCAAAGCTATAATAAAATACTTGTATCCAAGATAACATAGGTAGTCTACCATAAGCTAAAAAGACTGCTATCATAATAAGTACAAATATAGCATGTACTAATAGGTGCGAAACCAATTTTATTACCGGCAATATTTGCACATTGAATACTACTTTTTTAACCAGATAATTATATTCATTTAAACAAGAGGTGCCACCACTTAAAGCTTCATTAAAGAAAAACCAAGGAACTATACCCGGTATTAACCATAAAACATAAGGTGTTCCCGGTACCGGCGGTACACTTTTGAATCCCAATTGAAAAATAGCAAAAATATATTATTACCGTTACTATAGGTTGCACAAACATCCAAGTAATTCCAAAATAAGAACCTACAAAACGTTTTTCTGAAATCTGCTTTTTGCCAAATCCATTATAAATTGTCTTTTTTTGTATATATCTTTTACAAGAGATAAGCTATTATTCATACTTTCTCCTATTCAAAACAGAAGGTATCTTTTAAACCTAACCATTTCTTATCTTTTTCTGAGATATTTAATTCCATATCAGGACTTATCGGCCACTCTATACCTATATTTTCATCATTCCAAAGCAAGCCGCCTTCATCTCCCGGTCTATAGAAATCTGTACATTTATATGCAAATTCCGCCTCATCACTTAATACAAGAAATCCATGAGCAAAACCTTCAGGTATATAAAATTGTCTTTTATTTTCAGCACTCAAAACAACCCCAAAATATTTTCCGAATGTTTTAGAATTTTTTCTAAGGTCTACTGCCACATCGTATACCTCTCCTCTTATAACTCTAACTAATTTACCTTGTGGATGTTCTTTTTGAAAATGTAAACCTCTAAGTACGCCTTTTACAGACATAGATTGATTATCTTGAACAAAGGTCATATTTAAGCCCTCTTCTTTAAAATCATTTTGATTATAGGTTTCCATAAAGTATCCTCTTGCATCCGGAAAGACTTTTGGCTCTATTACATATAATCCTTCTATATCACATTTTGTAACACTTATCTTACTCATTACAAATCTCCTTTAATTTTTACTAAATTTATATTTTTAGCATATATATGCGCTTTATTCTAGTTTTTTTACAAAGGAAAATTTATATATTCTTGAGTATACAAAAAAAGCTTTTTACTACTGTAATTTGAAATCACAACAGCAAAAGCTCTTCTTCATAAGTATCTATATAAATATATTAAAATTACTCTTCTTCCATACAAGATAATACCTTGTATAAAAGTTTATATAAAGCATCAAATTCTTCAGGACAAATATTTAAGCACTTTTTCATCCTAGGCGGAACAGCTGTAGCCCTCTCTCTAAGTTCCATTCCAAGCTCCGTAATACTCACTAATAGAACTCTTTCATCTACATTGGAACGTTTTCTGGTAATATAGGATTTACTCTCAAGCTTTTTTAAAACCGGAGTTAAAGTCCCTGAATCTAAGAATAACTTTTCTCCTAACTCTTTAACACTAAGTTGTTTGTTATCCCACATAACCATCATAGCTATGTATTGAGTATATGTCAAATCAAGCTCATCTAAGAAAGGTTTATATCTTCTAACAATCTCTTTAGAACAAGCATATAATGGGAAACACAATTGATTCTCTAATTTTTAGCGCTTCATATCTATCACTATTCACCTTATAATAGCTCCTTTATCTTGCTTTCTATCTTTTCATTATTATCGATTGGCTCAAATCTCTCTACTACATTTCCGGCTCTATCAACTAAAAATTTTGTAAAGTTCCATTTAATATCATCATTACCGGCATAATCTTTATCTATATTTAATAGATGTTGATGTAAAAAAACTCAGCTCTTGCTTCATTCTTATCAAAACCTGCAAAACCCTTAACTGACTTTAAATACTTAAATAGTTCACTTTCATTTGCCCCATTTACATCTATCTTAGAATATTGTGGGAAAGTTACACCAAATCTTGACGAACAAAAGCTTCTAATTTCATCATCTGAACCCGGTGCTTGATGTCCAAATTGATTACAAGGGAAGTCAAGCACTATTAAACCATCTTTTCCATATTTTTCATATAAATTTTGTAGATCTTCATATTGAGGTGTAAATCCACATTCTGTAGCTGTATTTACAATTAATAATACTTTTTCCTTCATACTCTTTTTAAGCTTGTTTCTTTTCCTTCTATATCTTTAACTCTTATATCAAATAAACTCATCTCTTACTTCCTCTTAATGTTTAAAAATTTTGATCTATATAAGCTGCCGCTCCAAGTCCTGCAACTGCGCCATCTCCGGCTGCTGTAGCTAATTGACGTACAGCCTTTGTTCTTGTATCACCAGCTACGAAAATACCACTCACATTAGTTCTTGTATCTTCTCCACCCAATATATAACCTGCATCATCCAAATTTACAACTGAAGAAAACTCATTATTTTTCAGGTTTTTTTGACCTATTGCTACAAAAAGACCTGCTACTTCTATTTTTTTCTAGACTTTTTTTATTATTTTTATTTTCAACAACTACAGCTTCTAAACTATCAGTTCCAATTAATTCTTTTATATTACTATCTAAAACAAATTCTACATTCTCTTTTGTTTTAAGAGCTTTCACCAGAGCATCTTCTGCTCTAAAACTATCTCTTCTATGTATGACATATACCTTATTACAATAATTTGCAAGAAAAGTTGCATCTTCTATAGCTGTATTTCCACCACCGGCTACCGCTACATCTCTCCCCCTATAAAAAGCACCATCACAGGTAGCGCAATATGAAATACCAAGTCCAAGTAGCTTATCTTCTCTTTCCAATCCCAAACTTCTATTCTTAGCACCCGTTGCTAAAATAACAGCTTTTGCTTCATAAATTTCCTTTGCTGTTTTTACCAATTTTATATTATCCTGTACTTCTATGCTATTTACTTTTTCATATTTAACTATTGCTCCAAGAGCTACTGCCTGCTCATAAAGACCTTGTGCGAATTCAAATCCTGATATATTTTTTATGCCCGGATAGTTTTCAATTTCAGGAGTATTCACGATTTGACCGCCATGTGTAAGTGCCTCTAATACCAAAACACTCTTTCCGGCTCTAACTCCGTATATTGCAGCTGATAAACCTGCCGGACCGGCACCAACTACTACTATGTCATATTTATTCATTTTCGTTTCTCCTATTCTTTATATATTAAACATTTAATAATTCTAATATTTTTTTCTTTACTGATTACACCTATAGAACGATTTACTTCTACACCATTTTTAATAACCACCAATGTTGGTATTGTCCTAACATTATATTTCATTGCTAATTCTTGATTTTCATCTGTATTTACCTTACCTACTTTAAAGCCGACCGCTTCATTTGCCACTTCCTCAACTACAGGTAAAAGCATTTTACAAGGACCACACCAAGAAGCCCAAAAATCTACAAGTACAGGAACCTCACTCTTTAAAACTTCATTTTCAAAATTATCATTTGTTAATTGTATTGCCATAACTCTTCTCCTTATCTATTTTAAAAATTACTGTTTAAGTAAATAATCTTTTTTTGATAATTATATTTTTATGCAATTCAATTGTCTTTGTCAAGCTATTATTTTATCAAATCCTTTATTACTTCACCGGCAAGTATAAGTCCGGCTACACTAGGTACAAAAGCTACTGAACCGGGAATATCTCTTCTATCCGTACACTTTCTTTCCGCACCCGGCGGACAAATACAATTAGTTCTGCAACTGATAGACATATCTTCCAAAGGTCTTAATGCTTTTTCCTTAGAATATACTACTTTTTAATTTCTTTACTCCTCTTTTTTTCAACTCTCTTCTCATAACTCTGGCCAAAGGACAGATACTTGTTTTATATATATCACTAACTTCAAAAGCAGTCGGATCTAATTTATTTCCTGCTCCCATACAACTTATAATCTTTGTACCCGCCTCATTTGCCTGCATAATAAGCGAAATCTTAGCTGTAACTGTATCTACAGCATCAATAACATAATCATATTCACTAAAATCAAATTGATCCTTAGTTTCCGGCAAATAAAAACACTTATGAGTTCTCACTTTACATTTAGGATTAATATCAAGTATACGTTCCTCCATAACATCTACTTTATGCTTTCCTACAGTTTTTCTTGTAGCAACAATTTGCCTATTTATATTAGTAAGGCAAACTCTATCATCATCTATTAAGTCTATAGCTCCTACTCCTGAACGTGCCAAAGCTTCTGCCGTATAACCGCCAACTCCACCTATACCGAATACTGCCACTCGTGAAGCGGCCAGTTTTCCCATAGCATCGGCTCCAAATAATAATTGTGTTCTTGAAAATTGATTTAACATATATTTCCTCTCTATTTATCTGTATGAAAATACTCATATACAGCCTTAGCCGCCTTTTTATCCATACCTGCTACTATACTGAGTTCTTCTATTGTCGCTACTTTTATATTCTCTATTTCCTTAAAGTGTTTTATAAGTGCTTTTCTTCTAACCACACCTATACCTTTTATATCATCAAGACTTGATTTAACCATAGTCTTAGTTCTAATACTTCTATGATACTCTATAGCAAATCTATGTGCTTCATCTTGCACTCTTGTTATAAGATGAAAAGCTTCACTATGTGTATCTATAGGGACTTCTACATTATTATAATATAAACCTCTAGTTCTATGATTATCATCCTTTACCATACCGCAAACAGGTATATTTAGCTTTAATTCTTCTAAGACTTCCAAACAAATATTAACCTGTCCTCTACCACCGTCCATCAGTATAAGGTTTGGTAGTTTATTAAACTTCTCATTCTCATCTATAGCCTTTAAAAATCTTCTAGTTAAAACCTCTCTCATAGAAGCATAATCATCAGGTCCTTTAACAGATTTTATTCTAAATTTTCTATAATCGGAACGCTTAGGTTTTCCACCTTCATACACCACCATAGAACCTACACTCATCTCACCACTTATGTTCGATATATCATAAGCTTCCATTCTAATTATATCTTTTAAACCTATGATAGTTTCTAACTCTTTTTATAGCTCCTATACTCTTGGCCTCTTCTCTCTTTAACTTATCTCTATCTTGCATAAGTACCAAATCAGCATTTTTTTCTTGCCAATTCTAGTAATTTTTTTCTTTTTCTCCCTTTTTTTAGGTACTACTATTTTTTTACCTTACTACCCCTTTTTTTACTCAACCAATCTGTAATTATTTTTCTCATCCGAATATTATATTGAAGATAAATCTTACTGGGTAAAAACGGAGTTCCTGCATAAAATTGCTTAACAAAGCTTTCTACTATACTAACTTTATCGTCTTCAAAAGATTGTATATAATGATGCTCTCTTCCCACCATCTTTCCTTCTCTTATAAAAAAGACTTGAACAACTGCATCTCTATCATCTTTAGCAAGAGCTATTATATCCCTGTCCTCTAAACCATCGCTACTAATCTTTTGTCTTTGAGCAACATGCATAAGACTATTCAATAAATCTCTTTGCTTTGCCGCTTCTTCATATTCCATATTTGTAGCCAATTCATTCATTTTCGCACGAACATCTTCTATAACAGTATCAAAATTACCATTTAAAAAATCTAAGGCTTTTTTTACCTGCATATTATATTTTTCTTTATCAATATAACCATAGCAAGGCGCCATACATTGGTGTATATGGTATTCAAGGCAAGGCCTTTCTTTACCTATATCTCTTGGCAAAACTCTGGAACAAGTTCTAATATTAAAAAGCTTTACATATAAGATTTATAGTATCTTTTACAGCATTCGCACTGGAAAAAGGTCCATAATATTTAGCTTTGTCTTTTTTTAGTTGTCTTGTAAGCATTATCCTCGGAAAAATCTTCTTTTATAGTAACCTTTATATATGGATATGTCTTATCATCTCTAAGCATAGTATTATAGCGTGGTCTATGCTCCTTAATAAGATTATTTTCAAGCACCAAGGCTTCAAGCTCCGAATCTGTAACTATATATTCAAATCTGACTATCTTAGAAATCATTTGTTTGATTTTTGTAGTTTTATCCTTACTAGATTGAAAAATATTGTCTAACTCTATTCTTTAAAGAAATAGCCTTACCTACATATATAATCTCATCTTTAACATCATGCATAAGATATACACCAGGCAAACTTGGCAGCTTTTTTAATTCCTCTTCTATAACAAATGCCATCTTAACTTCTTAGTCTTTCTCCCTCATATTGCTCTCTCATATCAAGATATTGTACAAGCGAAGCCACCTGAGCTCTTATATTTCCACCAAAACTTGATATACCCAAAATTTCATATATACAATCCATATCTACTTGTGTAAATTTAGTTTTATATAAGACTAATGCCATTTTTTTAGCTTCATATCCTTCGGCTTCAATAAAAGCTAAAAGATACTCACTGGCTTTTTTAGTATCTCCTCCCACCTTTGGTGAATTAAGGTCATTTTTATATATTTCTTCGTAACTATAAACTTCTTTTGTAATATCCTCTTCACTATCTCCATATATTTCTTCATAAGTATATGGACTTAAGTCATCTTGTTCATCATCTTCTACAAATTCCACTTGTTCAAATCTATATTTTTTTGCTCTATACTAGGATATTTTTTTCTTTATCTACCTCTGACATAAACATATCAAGAGGTCTTGCATAAATCTTGAAATCATCATATAAGGCTTGATATATCACAAGGCTTTCTCTAGTTTCTGTATGTATAGCAACATTAATAACTTGATATAATTTATTTTTTTAAAAATGTCTATAAAATTCTCCCGCTTTGGGAATATGTCTATCCATAAATCCTCCATATAATTTTTCAAAAATAGGTATTCACATTATAACATATATATGCTAGAATATAATACATATTTTTTTATAAGAAAAGGAAAGCTTATATTCTGATGGTTTAGATCGGTACAATGGTGTGCTTATCTAAACTTTCTTTACTTTATATAAGCTTTTTTTATAATTTATTTTTTTAGGAGGGTTTAAAGTGAAATTAGGTTTCGACAATCAAAAAAATATCTTAACATGCAATCTGAGCATATTAAGGAACGTATATCAAAATTTGGGGACAAACTTTATTTGGAATTTGGAGGAAAACTTTTTGATGACTATCATGCTTCCAGAGTATTACCCGGCTTTGCACCTGATTCAAAACTGAGTATGCTAATGCAATTAGCTGATCAAGCTGAAATAGTTATAGTAATATCAGCAAATGATATTGAAAAAAACAAAGTTAGAGGAGACCTCGGTATAACTTATGACGTTGATGTTCTCCGTCTTATTCAAGCCTTTAGGGACAAAGGTTTATTTGTCGGCAGCGTATGTATCACTCAGTATTCAGGTCAAAGAAGTGCTGATGAATTTAAGTCAAAATTAGAAAGTCTTGGAATCAAAGTCTATAAACACTATCTTATCGAAGGTTATCCTAGCAATGTAAAATTAATAGTAAGCGAAAATGGTTATGGTAAAAATGATTATATAGAAACTAGTAGACCATTAGTTATTATAACAGCACCGGGACCCGGCAGCGGTAAAATGGCAACCTGTCTTTCTCAATTATATCACGAAAATAAGAAAGGTGTAAAAGCCGGCTATGCAAAATTTGAAACTTTCCCAATATGGAATTTACCTCTAAAACATCCTGTAAACTTAGCTTACGAAGCTGCAACAGCAGATCTAAATGATGTAAATATGATAGATCCATTTCATCTTGAAGCTTATGGTAAAACTACAGTAAACTATAATAGAGATATAGAAATTTATCCTGTTCTGGCTGCTATCTTTGAAGAAATATTCGGAGAATGTCCTTATAAATCTCCAACTGATATGGGCGTAAATATGGCAGGAAATTGTATTTTCGATGATGAAGCTTGCAAAGAAGCCAGTAATCAAGAAATAATAAGACGTTACTATAATGCCTTAAATAGACTTGCCAAAAGTGAATGTAAACCTGAAGAAGTATATAAGATAGAATTACTTATGAAGCAGGCAAAAATCAGTCCTGAAGATAGAAAAGTTGTAAGTGCCGCTTTAGTCAAAGCTAATACCGGCGGGCTACCTGCAGCCGCAATGGAACTGGATGATGGACGTATTATCACAGGTAAAACTAGTGATTTACTGGGAGCTAGCGCCGCTCTCATACTGAACGCCGTTAAAACCTTAGCAGGTATAGATGATAGCGTTCACTTAATCTCTCCAAAAGTAATAGAGCCTGTACAAAAATTAAAAACCACTTATCTTGGCAGCAAAAATCCTAGACTACATACAGACGAGGTTCTTATTGCCTTATCCGTATCTGCCGCTGATAATGAGCAGGCAAAACTTGCACTGGAACAACTTCCTAAATTACGTGATACAGAGGTTCATACCAGTGTTATGCTAAGTAGCGTGGATCTAAAGACCTTTAAACGACTTGGTGTAAGACTAAGCTCTGAACCAAGATATGAAAGCAAAAAATTATATCACTAATTATTTTAAGACTGTTTCCTTAATGTTTTTTACACTAAGAAAAACAGTCTTTTTTTATTATTTTTTTGATTGACAATATTAATTTTTTTGATGTGATAATGTGTTAGGTTGTACTAACCAAATATTAAATTTTTAAGGAGTTTATTATGAAGAAAAAAATTTTTGTATCTAGGTTTATCTATGTTCGCATTATCAGGACTTATTTCTGCTTGTTCACCTAAAGCCGGTGTTGAAAGCTCAGAAAGTACAAGTGCTGTAGGTAAAGGTGAGGAAAGCTCTAATGCAGACTACATATATGCAAAAATTAGATTTACCTTATGCTGATTTCTATTATGGAGAATTAAATAATATCGAACCTGAAGCTAACACTTCCGCCTTGAAAGCAGATTTAGAAAGTGCAGATAAAGTAGCTGCCGCAGGTCTAAGAGAAAGCGGTGAATATGACAGTGTCAGCTCTCCTACAACAAAGAAATTAGACAATTTCAAATCTACTTATGGTTCTGTAGAAAATGAAAGCTCAAAAATAGAGGGTGTTAAAAATGTTAATATAGCCATCTCAAAAATCTTTATATGAGGATGCAAAAAAAGGCTATAGAGGAAAACAAAGAAAGCAAAAATGAATTATTGAACTTTGTAAAAAAAATATAAGTGAAACCGGTGAAGCTGCACCTAAAGAATATAAGGTATTAAATTCCGATGGTACTTTCTCTAAGACTATAGGAACTACTAAAAAGGATGAAGCCGCTAAAAGCCGAGATTTTAAGCACTTCAAACTATGGTAATTATGAAATACATATAAAAGATGCTAATGATATAGATATAGATACTGTCTTAGGTGCTATTATAGAAACCAGTGACGGTAAAAAATATGGCTTAAAGCATCTTGATAATATATGGACAAAAGCTGTAGAATTAGCATTTTCCGTAACTAATTTCACTGATAAGGCTCATAAGGCAGACAAAGAATTTGCACGTTTTTTTCTGATATGGAAGGGAAAACTATAAGTAAAAATAACCTATCTTTTTGTCTGATGCCGATGATGTAGAAATAGATACTTCTCTATTTGTTAAAAAACAAGCTCCTACTGAATATAAAGTAAGCGGAGATGAAAGTGCTAAATATAATAAAGATGGCAGTATAGTAAATTACAAACTGGAAGCCGGTGATACAGAATATAAGCTTTCAAGAATAATATACAGAAAAAATGATTTAGAAAATACTGTAAACACAGATACCGCAGGTATTTTAAAGCTTCCAAAAGAATATACTCCTGGAAAATATCAATTTGTATTCTCAAATGATGAATATAGCGATCTTTCCTTTACTACTCTCTTAGACTCAGGCCTTAGTGCAGAAGACTTTAGCTTTAGCGATAATAAACTAAGCTTAAAGGATAATCCAAATGCTTTAGATATTAAAACATATATAAATTCAACTAACTCGGCTAAGGTTCTTGAGACTGAATATAAGGGAGGAAGAGGCAGACGCTTTGGAAAAACCGTCTTTAACGAAGATGGTAGTATCAACTTAGAAGCTACTGTTAAAGGTGATAACGGAGAAGTTAAGATTTTTGATGGTGCTGATAAATTCCCTGTTAGCATAAAGGCTGACGGCTATCCTGATATAGAATTTGAGGTAGTTAAATAGTGAATATCCTACTAACTTTGATTTGTCTATCTATACTCATATACTTTTTTTGATAGGCAAATCAAAAAAATATTCTATTTTATTATATTTTTTTCAAGTATGCTTTTTATCTCTGATAGGTATTTTTCATTCCTAAGGATATAGGTATATCTGCCTTAAATTATTTTTTTAACGACTTACTGAAAAGAGGAGTAATTGCCGGAGCCTTATTTATTTTAGTCATGTATGCAATTATTTTCCCATTTAGCAAAACTTTTCGCTCAAAACTTATGAAACTAAGAGCCGAACTCGCCATAACAGCTTCTTTATTCACTATAGTTCACAATATAGTATATGGCAAAAAAATATTTTTATTTTACTATTTACAAATATAGGAAAGCTAAAGAGCTATGAAGTATTTGCAGCTATCTTATCACTCCTTATGATAAGCCTGCTTATTCCATTAACCATCACCTCATTTATGAGTATAAGAAAAAAATGGAAACAAAAAAATGGAAAAAAATTACAACGTTTTTTTCATATTTTTTTACGCTCTTTTGTACTTCCACATAGTATTACTTTTTTTAGTGGAAGAATATTGCAGGCTAAGACCAAATATATTATAGATTTTTATTATATATACTTTAATTTTTTTGCTTTATATTTGATTTTACGCTTAAATAACTATATAAAAACAAAAACAAAACTATATCCAACAAAAAAACTCTTAGCTCATTTGTAACAATATTAATCAGTATTTTTAGCCTTATTATTGTCCTTTGCTTCATTAATACCTCTTATGTATACACATAAGAGTATAAATAATGAGAAAACAGAAAGTATAACTCCTACTACAAATAATAATACAGACGGTTCTGATACTGAAAATATACTTAAAGATGGTACTTATGAAGGAAAAGCTCCTGCATACAATGGTAATTTATACTTAGAAGTAAAAAAATATTAAATTCTAAGATTTCAGAAATTAATATAACTAAACATGCAGAAGATGATGGCTATTTTTGAAGATGCCAGAGATGGCATTATACCCTAAAATACTCGAGCAACAAAATACCGAAGTAGATACAATAAGTGGTGCTACTACTACTTCAGAAGCGATTATAAAAGCTGTAAATAATGCTCTTTCTCTAAGTAGAGAGTAAATAAAAAGGCAAAACCATAAATATGGTCTTGCCTTTTTTTATACATTTTGGAAACCCTTACCTATTATTTCGCTAGAATTTGTAATCATCATAAATGAACTTGGTTCTATTCTCTTTATATAATTTCTAAGCTTAACTGCTTGAGAACGTTTCATTGTAGTTAAAATTATAGTCTTTTTTTATTATGTGCAAAAAGCTCCTTTAGCTTCATATATAGTAGCTGATCTATGTAAATTATTGATAATATATTCACAAATAGGTTCCGGAACATCGCACACTATCGTAAAACATTTACATAAATTTATACTTTCTATAGCCCCATCTATAATAAAAGATTTTCCTACCAAACCAAGAGCTGAAAAAAGTCCTGTTTTTATATCAAATACAAAGAAAGACATTATTACAGCCAATACATCAACTGCAATAAACATAATCCCCAATTCATTTGATTTTGTATATTTTTTTAATATCATAGCTAATATATCAGTTCCACCACTACTTGCACCTATATTAAATAAAATACCTGTGGCAACACTTGGTATAGAAACAGCAAGCACCATTTCTAGAAATGGTTGATCTGTAAGTGGTCCTGAAAGTGGAACAAATCTCTCTAATAACTCTAAAATTATGGTAAGCTCTATACTCGCATATATAGTTTTTATACCGAATGATTTTCCTATGCAAATAAAACCTACCACCAATAATACCATATTAGCTATATTACTAAACCTAGTTGCTGTAAGATTAGTTAGTGCACCTATCATGGTTGCATATCCTGTAACTCCTCCAAAAGCAAAATTATAAGGAAATTTAAAAAAGTAAATTCCTATTGCCATAGCAAGTATACTAAGTGTTATGATTGTATATTCTTTTTAAAAATAATTTTTTTAGCTTATCATTCATCTCATCTTCCTATAAAATAAAAAAAGCAGGATAAGAAATCCTGCTCCAGCTTTATATATGTATCTTATTCAACTACATATGGCATAAGAGCTATATGTCTTGCTCTCTTTATCGCTACTGTAATTGCTCTTTGATCCTTTGCACAAGTACCTGTAATACGACGTGGAAGAATCTTTCCTCTTTCAGATACGAATTTCTTTAATGTAGCTACATCTTTATAATCAATTTTTTGTTCGCCACAGAATACGCATACTTTCTTTCTTCTACGCATACCACCAGCTGGTCTTCTTGTTCTTTGGCCATCAGCTCTATCTGTTTTATTAAATGCCATGACAATAATCCCCTTTCCTGATTTTAGTTAAATGGAAGTCCTTCGTCCTCAACTCCATCTGGAATGTTCATGAATCCATCACTGCTTGCACTACTAGGTGTAGGTCTTTGACTTTGAGTATATGAAGATGTACTCATAGAATCACTTGCACCTTTACTATCTGCAAACTCTTGATCATCAACAATAATATCTGTTGTATAAACTTTTTGACCCTCTTTATTAATATAACTACCTGTTTGGATACGGCCTGAAACTAAAACTCTTTGACCTTGACGGAAATATTTATCCGCAAATTCAGCCGCTTTATCAAAAGCAACACACGAAATAAAGTCTGCTGTTTGCTCTCCTTCCATACCTGCTTTTCTAGTTCTTCTGTCTACAGCAAGTGTATATCTTGCAATAGCCATTTGGCGTTCTCCTGTAGAATATTTAAGTTCCGGATCTCTTGTTAATCTACCCATTAAAATAGCTCTGTTCATACAATTTCTTCTTTCTTTTACTAAGCCTCTTGCTTAACAACTAAGTATCTAACTACGCTTTCCATAAGACGTATATGAGCTTCTAATTCATTTGGACAGTTGTTATCTTCTGACTCAAATTGAATGAAATAGTAAAAGCCTTCTTTCATCTTTTGGATATCGTATGCAAATCTCTTCTTGCCCCAATCATCAACATTGGTAACATTTCCGTTAAATCTTGCAATATAAGCTAATGCTTTATCAAGTTCAGCTTTCTTAGCTTCATCTTCAAGCTTACCATTAAGCACAAGTGCTAATTCATATTTGCTAGTCATATGCTATACCTCCTTTTTGGTCTCCGGCCTCCAAGCTATTCTTGGAAACAAGGTTTTTAGGTGTGTTACAAATGCGTATTATAACAAACTTTTTAGCAAAAAAACAAGTATCTTTACAAACTTTCTATACTGATTTTTTTACTACCGGATCTTTCAAAACCATACTTTTTATTCCATTCTCATATTTGCCCTTATTAATACATATCTTTTTAGTAAAAAGCATAAAAAAATAGCTTAAACTTAAGGATTTAAGCTATTTTTAAAAAGTGAAATTTTTTTAATTTTTTTATCAGATATTCCTAGTTTCCACTTGGAACAACTGCACCTTCATATTTTTGTTTCAATAAATTTCTTAATATTATCACCCTTTAACACATTAACAAGCTTCTTAACAGCTTCTTCGTTTTCTCTTCCTTCTTTAACACCGATAATATTTGCATAAGTTACAGCCGCAACACTATCAGCTTTTTCAGTAGCTAGAGCATCTTTAACCTTAAATCCGGCATCTATAGCAAAGTTACCATTAATAACAGCTATATCAACATCATTTATAGATCTTGGAATTTGAGCAGCCTCAATTTCCTTAATATCAAGATTTTTAGGATTTTCCACTATATCATTCTTTGTAGCTTCAAGACCTACACCATCTTTTAACTTTAAAAGTCCCTTATCTGCAAGTAATAATAAAGCTCTAGCTTCATTTGTAACATCATTAGGAACTGCCACACTGGCACCATCTTTAAGATTTTCTAAGCTGTCTGTTTTACCCTTATAAATACCAAATGGCTCATAATGAATAGCTCCTGCTGATACTATATGTGTACCATTTTCTTTGTTAAACTGCTCTAAGTAAGGAATATGTTGGAAATAGTTTGCATCTATCTCTCCGCTCTCCGTAGCCTTGTTTGGAAGCACATAATCATTAAATACAACTATATCTAAATTTACTCCCTCTTTTGCAAGTTCTTCTTTAGCAGCTTCTAAGATTTCTGCATGTGGTGATGGACTTGCTCCTACCCTTAATGTTACTGTTTCTGCTTTTTCCTTAGTAGCTACTGTAGTTTCGCCTGCTGCAACTTTTGTATCTGCAGCCTTATCTGTTTTTGCTCCACAAGCTGCAAGTAATGTTAGAGCAGCTACTGCTGTTAATAATATTCTTTTCTTCATAATTTTTTTCTCCTCTTTAAAAAAATCTATATAGAATGCTTTCGCATTTACTATCTACTTCTCTTATCACTCACTTTTTGCAAGTCTCATCCAAATTTCTTGAATAATTTGAACTATTACAACAAGTATTACAACAGTGATAAGCATTATTTCTGTTTGATATCTATAATAACCATAGTTTACAGCTATAGTTCCAAGACCACCACCACCTGCAAATCCTGCCATAGCTGAATAGCCAAGTATAGTAGTCATACTAATAGCTGCTCCTACAAGCAATGAAGGTTTAGCTTCCGGCAATAATACTTTACATATTATCTGCATATATGAAGCTCCCATTGATTTTGCAGCCTCTATTACTCCGGCATCTACTTCTTTTAGTGAAGATTCAACCATTCTGGCAAGAAACGGTGCTGCACTTATAACAAGTGGAGGAATAACCGCTGTTGGTCCTATAGTTGTTCCTACTATCCCTCTGGTAATAGGCATTACCATAACTAAAAAGTATTATAAAAGGGACTGACCTAAGTATGTTTATTATAAAACCTAAGATAAAATTTAATGTTCTCATAGGTCTTATTCCATCTTTATCACTTACTACCAAGAATATTCCTAGAGGTATACCTAGCACATAAGCTATAAGTGATGATACAAAGACCATATATATGGTTTCTCCTATACCTCCAAATAACATAGTAACTATTGCAGGTGTAGTAGGTGTAAAAATACTTATAAAATCTGCTAAAGCTTGTGCTATAAAAAGTCACTATTCCACCTCCTCAAATGCTATTTGCTTGCTTATAAGATAATTACGAATCTTACCATAATCTATCTCATTATCCGGAACTTGTATAAGCATTTGTCCATGTGCTTTCCCTTGTAAATCATCAGTTTTTGCATATAAAATATTTACAGGAACTTTTGTAGCAAATATTAAATTTGCAAGCACAGGTTCAAATGAACTTCTACCATCAAAAATTATCCTAAATTTCTTTCCATCGGTAATGCTTAAACTCTCATTTGCTTCACCAAGTATAAGTTCTCTTCCTATGTCTGATTTAGGATCTGCAAAGATATCTGCAACTTTTCCACATTCAGCTATTTTTGACTTATCTATAATCGCCACCCTGTCACATATAGATTCTATAACCTTCATCTCATGCGTAATAATAATTACCGTAATACCGAATTTCTTATTAATTTCTTTTTATAAGTTCTAATATTTGCTTTGTAGTATTAGGATCAAGTGCCGATGTTGCCTCATCACAAAAGTAAAACTTTGGGATTTGTAGCTATCGCTCTAGCTATAGCCACTCTTTGTTTTTTTGTCCACCTGACAACTGTGACGGATAAGCATTTGCTTTTATCTGCTAATCCTACAAGTTCTAAAAGCTCAACAGCCCTTTTTTTAGCTGTATCTCTTTTTTCACCTGCAAGTTCTAAAGGAAAACAAATGTTATCAATAATATTTCTCTGAGATAAAAGATTAAAAGACTGAAATATCATACCCATATCTCTTCTGGTTTCTCTTATATCTTTTTCTTTTAACTTTGTAAGGTCTTTACCCTCAAAAATTATAGAACCGCTAGTTGGAACTTCAAGATAATTTATACATCTAACCAAAGTGGATTTTCCTGCTCCACTCAAGCCAATAATACCGAATATCTCGCCTTTTTCTATATCCAAATTAATACCGTTAAGAGCTGTAACAATACCTGCTTTACTTTTAAAAGTTTTGACCATGTCAACTATTTTTATAATTGGCTCCATATATCTCCTCCTTGTTTTGTAACTCATTATCGGTATGGCACTATATTATACTTATTGTTCTTTATAGTCAATACCTAATGCTATCCCTATATAATATATACAGATATAGCATAAAGCTATATCTGTATCTTAATACTATATTTATGAACACAAATCTACTATTACTTGTGCAAATATCTTTGCAGAAATAAGCAATTCTTCTATAGGCATAAATTCATCAGCACCATGCATTCTTGTATCTGTCTCCGGATATATAGCACCGAAACAAACCCCATTTTTTATATGATGTACATAGGTACCACCTCCTATTGCTATACAACCACCTTTTCTTCCTGTATACTCTTCATAACATTTATTTAATGTTTTTACAAATTCAGAATCTCCTGATACAACATGAGGATCAAATACCTTATCATTTGTAAACTCAAGTCCTATAGAGGCAAATTTTTCTTTACAAGTTCTTATTGTAAACTCTCCATCTATTGATATAGGACATCTGGAATCAAAGTATCCCTCTAATCCTTTTTCATTCAAACTAAGCATAGAAAAAGCTAAGGTTAAACTTCCGCTCTCCTCATCGCTTACTTTTATTCCAAGATTACTTCCATCAAGATCTCCATGAGGCATAAGTTTTGCTAAGCCTTTTATAGCTCTTGTTCTCTTTGAAGGTGCGAACTCTAATCTATCTAAGAGAGTTAGCAAGCCTGTAATAGCATTATTTCCCTTTTCAGGGGTAGATGCATGGGCATTGGCTCCATGAGCTATTATTGTGAACTCAGGATCCAAGTCGATAATAAATTTTACACCTGTTTCCTTAGTAACTTCATCACATACCTTTTCTACCTCTTTAAAGTCAAAGCCCTCTAAAACAACCTTAGCCTTTGGTGGAACTACATTTATCTTTGTTCCTGCTTCTATACTGATTAATCTTGGAAGAGCTTCTTCTAATTCTAAATCACCTATAAAATGACCATCGAGTCTACCCTTTTCTATATTTACAACAGGATATTCTCCATCCGGAGTAAAGGTCATAGGTGCCTCTTCTTCTATCTTATAGTAATGTTCTATACAAGAACTTCCACACTCTTCATCTGTTCCAAGTATAAGTCTTACATTTTTCTTTAAAGGAATCCCTAAATCTTTAACTGCCTTTAATGCATAAAATGCCGCCATTGCAGGTCCTTTATCATCACTTGTTCCTCTACCGTAAATTTTTCCATCTTTTACTATAGGCTTAAAAGGTTCTGTTACACTCCAACCTTCTCCTTCCGGAACTACATCAAGATGAGCTAATATATCTAAGCCTTTCTCCTTATCATTCATATCTATAGCGCCCACATAATTATCATAGTTTTTAACGCTAAAACCTGCTGCACTTGCCATATCAAGGGCTATATTTAATGCTCTTGCAGGACCTTCTCCAAAAGGCATACCTTCTTTATATGCTGTTTTTTGGCTATCTATACTACATAATCTAATGACATCATTTATAATATCATTCTTATGATCCTCTATATTTTTTTCTATTTGTTCTCTATACATATATTCCCTCCTTAATTTTTTTACCAAATTCACTTAATTTCAAATTTGGATTTCTTTCTTCAACCATTCTTATACTCCAATCATTTATAAATATAAGTAATGGATTGTCTTTTTAAATCTTTTTATTCTCTTCATATCACTGGTTCCCGCTATCTTAGATATATCTATCTCATTAGGATTTTTCTACCCATCTGATATATTCGTAAGGTAACTTTTCTAATCTAACTTCTACATTATATTCATTTTCCAATCTATATGTAAGAACCTCAAATTGTAAGACACCAACTACACCAACTATAATTTCTTCCATTCCTGTATTAAACTCTTGGAAAATCTGTATAGCTCCCTCTTGAGCAATTTGATAAATTCCTTTAATAAACTGCTTACGTTTCATAGTGTCTATTTGTCTTACTCTGGCAAAATGCTCCGGAGCAAAAAGTAGGTATACCTTCAAACTCAAGCTTAGAACTTGCATTTGTTATGGTATCTCCTATAGAAAATATACCCGGATCAAACACTCCGATTATATCTCCGGCATAAGCTTTTTCTACTATCTTTCTTTCATCTGCCATCATTTGTGTTGATTGATTTAATCTTATCTTCTTCCCGCCTTGAATATGGCTCACTTCTATACCCGGTTCATATTCACCTGAACAAATACGCATAAAAGCAATTCTATCTCTATGTGCTTTATTCATATTAGCTTGTATTTTAAATACAAAAGCAGAGAAAAACTTATCTTCCATAGGATTAACTAAACCTTCTTTAGTTTTTTTCTACTTAATGGAGATGATGTCATTTCAAGAAAAATATTTAAGAAACATTTCAACACCGAAATTAGTCAAAGCTGAACCAAAAAATACCGGACTTAGTTTACCTTTAGAAACCTTATCTAAATCAAGTTCATCACTTGCACCGTCAAGTAGTTCCATATCCTCCATAAGTTTCTCATAATTAGCTTGCCCTATCTCATTACTTAAAGAAGTATCCTCTAAAGAAATAATACTTGTTTCCACTTCCTTCATACCTGATGAGGCTGCCTTATAAGTGTGTATAGACTTAGTTTTTCTATCATATACTCCTCTAAAATCTTTACCACAGGAAATAGGCCAATTTATAGGACAAGTTCTTATACCTAAAACTTCTTCTATATCATCCATAAGTTCAAAAGGATCTTTGGCTTCTCTATCCAGCTTATTCACAAAAGTAAATATTGGTATATTTCTCATTACACATACTTTAAATAATTTAATGGTCTGAGCCTCAACACCCTTACTGGCATCTATAACCATAACTGCAGAATCTGCCGCCATTAAGGTTCTATAGGTATCTTCCGAGAAATCTTGGTGACCCGGCGTATCCAATATATTTATGCAGAAATCATCATAATTAAATTGCATAACCGAAGAAGTTACCGAAATACCTCTTTCTTTTTCTATTTCCATCCAATCACTAACAGCATGCTTTCCGGTTTTCTTACCTTTAACGCTACCTGCTAAATTTATAGCACCGCCATAGAGAAGAAATTTCTCTGTAAGTGTTGTTTTACCGGCATCAGGGTGACTAATTATAGCGAATGTTCGTCTTTTTTTTATTTCTTCAAAGTTCAAAATATCTTCCTCCACCTAAATGTGTACTCTAAATTAAAATCATACTGTAATTTAGGGGATTGTCAAGGGGAGATTTATTGAAATCGACAAATTGCCTGTATATAAATAATAATCTCCCTATCAAGGTAATAAGAAGATTATTATTTATAGCTCATAGGCAGCCCTTTATGATTTACTTACTATCAAGCTATAAACCTTGAAATATAGTTTTTTTAATACTATATAATATAGTTTATAGGTTTGACTTTAACTTAAAAGGAGCAAGCAATGAAAAAAATATTGATATACTAACAGATATTCTAGATAAATTAGACTCTATGTCTTATATAAAAACATAGTTCCATACCTGATATTCCTCTTTATATGGATCAGGTTACAACTTTTATGAATGAAAAATTTATCTAATAATAAACGAACTAGAGATGATAAGATACTTACAAAAAAACTATGATAAATAATTATACAAAAAAATAGACTTATTCCCCCACCTCTAAAGAAAAAAAATATAATAAAGAACACATACTTTTTACTTATTTTTTTATCTATTATTATAAAAATGTACTTGGTTTTTTTCAGATATAGAAGCTATATTTAAGCCTATAACAGATAAATATTTTTTTCTAAAAAAAATAATAATATTAATCTATTGGATATTTATAATGAATGTCTAACACTTGAAAAAAACAAATTTTTGAGAAAAATAAAAGGCTTCTATTATAGAAAGTTATAATGACTCTACATCCGCCTTTAATGATAAAAAAATGAAGATGAGCGTGAATATCTTTGCCTTTTTTTGCTTTCATTTGTAATCTGGCTTTTTGATATTTATGTAAAAAAACAGGTAATAGAAAAATATAATAGATGCTATGCAGGAAAATAGCAAAAAAAGATAAAAAGAAATAATTTTTTTATAATCATTATTAAACCGGCCTTGTAATCATCAGCAAGAATATATCTAGTAAATTATATAATTTATCACAGCAAAAAAATCTCTTAGACTTACCGCCTAAGAGATTTTTTTCTTCGATTAAAAAGATTTCTATATCTTCTTTTTTTAATAAATATATTTTTTTATAACTATTGCTTATTTATCAAAAGATCCATACATAAAGAACCAATATCCATAAGGTGAATGCCATGTATCTTTTAAGCTTTGTACTTTGTAGATAGAAATCTGTGTAGTATGCAATAGGAGTTAAAGCCGCATGATCAAGCAATAACTGCTCAGCCTTATGTAAATAATCAAAACGCTCATCTACATTTATTGTTGTAGCAGCTTTTTCCATCAATTCATCATATTCAGGTATACTGATTTTACCGTCATTATTACCTGAACCTGTTACAAACAGATTTAATAAGTTAGATGGATCATTCCAGTCCATTACCCAACCGTTACGAGCTACATCATAGTTTCCTGCTCTTCTATCAGCTGTAAATACTTTCCACTCTTTAATAGCTATATCTGTATTGATACCTAATTTTTCTTTCCATACATTTTGTAAATATTCTGCAACTGATTTATGATAACCTTGGTCATTTGTACTGTATTCTATAGTTGGGAAACCTTGACCGTCAGGATATCCTGCTTTTGCTAAAAGCTCTTTAGCCTTTGCAACATCAGCTTCATAATCACCTGAACCTACACCCTTAGTGTATTTTTTTCTTCTGTTACTTTTTTTCGAATGAACTGTCAGGAGCCGCATCTGAAACTCCCGGTCCAATCATTTTTATTTGCAGGTAAATATGTACCTTGCATTACAGTATTTGCAACATAATCTCTATCAATAACTAAAGCTAATGCCATTCTTACATCTTCATTATCGAAAGGTTTTTTTAGTTGTATTAAAACTCAAATAATATATTCCCATGAGAGGATCTACATGGAATTCTTCTGTTCCTTTAAGTGCAGGAATTTCCTCAGATGGAACTGATTTTATCATACTAACTTCGCCTTGATTATATGCAGTATAAGCCGCATTAGGGTCTTCTATAAGTCTATATGTTATCTTATCAAAAGTTATACTGTCTTTATCCCAGTAATTTTCATTCTTTTCAAGAACAATTCTGTCACCATCTGTAAACTCAGCTAATTTATAAGGTCCTGCTGTAATATTTGTTTCAGGACTAAGTGTCCAAGCATCTCCATTTGCTTCTATAGTAGCTTCTTGTACAGGTACTAAGGTTGAAAAAGCTGCTATTTTATCAAAAAATGGAACCGGATTTGCAAGTTCTACAACAAAAGTAGTATCATCAGGAGCAGATACTGCTAATGCATCTATATTTCCGCCTGCAGCCTCCTCATATCCTTTAACCTTTCCTAAAACATCTTGTCCATAAGGTGCTGCAGTATTTGGATCTGCCACTCTCTTCCAAGAATACACAAAATCTTTTGCTGTTAAATCACTACCATCTGACCATTTTAGACCTTTTCTTAACTTAAATGTATAAGTAAGTCCGTCATCTGATACCTCATAAGACTCTGCAAGTCCGGGTACTGTATTACCGTTCTTATCTACTTTTAAAAGCCCCTCTGCTAAATGTTGTAGCATATTACCGCCATCATTTGATGAGTTAAGTGCCGGATCAATAGTTTCAGGTGTAGGGCCTACTTGGATAGCTAATTCCTTAGTATCACCACTTGCTGCCGCTTCATTGGCTGTATCAGCCTTTTGTGTCATTAGCAGTCTTAGTATTTGCTTTTCCGCAAGCCGCCAAGGCTAAAGCCGCTACTAAGGCTACAGGTACTAAAAATCTTTTTTTCATAGTTTCCTCCTTATAATATAAAGTTACTTATAGAAAAAATCTATAAGCTATATATAAACCTATATAGGATTATATCAGATTAATTTATTTTATCTAAATTATGACAAGCACAATAATGTCCACCCGGAAACTTCTTTTAATTCCGGAGTTTCTACAGAACACTGCTTGGTAGCATAAGCACATCTGGTTCTAAATGCACAGCCACTAGGTGGATTCAAAGGACTAGGTACATCACCATTTAAAATAATACGCTTAGACTCTCGTGCTATCTTAGGATCAGCTATAGGAATAGCTGATATTAGAGATTTTGTATATGGATGTAATGAATGGAAAATAAGTTCTCCTGCCTCTGCCATTTCCACCATATGCCCAAGATACATAACTCCTATACGACTGGATATATGATTAACAACCGATAAGTCATGGGCAATAAATAAATATGTCAATCCCATTTCTTCTTGTAAACTTTCAAACATATTTACAACCTGCGCTTGTATACTAACATCAAGCGCCGACACCGGTTCATCACAAACTATAAATTGTGGATCAACTGCTAAAGCTCTTGCTATACCTATACGTTGTCTTTGTCCACCTGAAAACTCGTGTGCATATCTATTAGCATGTTCTGAGTTAAGACCTACTCTGGAAAGAAGATTAATTATTTTATCTTGTCGTTCTTTTCTACTACCATACAGCTTATGTATATCTAAAGCCTCTCCCAACTATATCACCTACTGTCATACGAGGATCAAGAGAAGCATAAGGATCTTGAAAAACTATTTGCATTTTTCTTCTGTATGGTAACATATCTACCTTAGTTTTAGTGGAACTATCAAAAATAGTTGTTCCATCATATACTATTTTTCCGCTGGTTGGCTCTGTTAATCTAAGTATGGATCTACCTGTTGTCGTCTTACCACAACCGGACTCCCCAACAAGACCGAAAGTTTCTCCCTTTTTTATAAAAAAACTGACATCATCTACAGCCTTTACAACTTTTTTACTCCCGGCTACAGGAAAGTATTGTTTTAAATTGCTAATTTCTAATAAATTTTCACTCATTAAGCTTCTACCTTCCTCTCACCCTTTTCAAATTGTCTTTTTTGTTCTAACCAACACCTACTATAATGATTACCCTCATAATCATTTCTAACAGGCTTCTTATCTAAACATATTTTCATACAAGAATTACATCTTGATGCAAAACCGCAACCTTTCGGCGGGTTAAGCAAGTCTACAGGTTGACCTTCAATAGGAACTAATTTACTATATTCCAATTCATGCATCTTAGGTATAGAATTTATAAGGCCTTTTGTATACTCATGCTTTGAATTATAGAATATATCATCAGTAGTACCATATTCTACTATCTCTCCTGCATACATAACAGCTATATTATCGCACATAGAAGCAACAACACCTAAATCATGAGTAATCATAATTATACCCATTCCAAGTTTTTCTTTTAATTCTTGCATGAGTTCCAAAATTTGAGCCTGTATAGTAACATCAAGAGCTGTAGTAGGTTCATCAGCTATAAGTAATTTAGGTTCACACGCTAAAGCTATGGCTATCATTACACGCTGTCTCATACCACCTGAAAGTTCATGTGGATATTGTTTTAAACGCTTTTGCGGTTCATTTATACCCACTAATTCAAGTAATTCCTTTGCTCTATCAGTAATCTCTTTACCTTTTTTATCTGTATGTAATTTTTATTGATTCTTCTATTTGATCTCCTATAGTGTAAACAGGATTTAAACTGGTCATAGGATCTTGGAAGATAATACTAACTTCCTTTCCTCTAATCTTTCTGAGCTCTTTTTTTCACTCATCTTGTCTATTCTATGTCCGTTAAATTCTACACTACCGCCTACAATCTTTCCATTATAAGCTGTAAGTCCCATTATAGAATATGCTGTTACACTCTTTCCACTTCCCGACTCACCTACTATACCTAAAACCTCACCGGCTTTCATTTGTATAGTAACATCATTTAAAGCTTTTACTTCTCCTGCAGGAGTGAAAAATGATAATTTTTCATGTTGTATATCAACTAAATATTCGCTCATATTTCCTCCTAGTTTTTTTAAGCTTAGGGTCAAAGGCATCTCTAAGACCGTCACCCAATAAATTAAAGTTTAAAATTATAATAAATATAAGTATAGCAGGTGCAAATAACTTCTCAGGATAACTTTGAAAACCATTCAAAGCGGCAGAAGCTAGTGAGCCCAAGCTAGGCATAGGTGCTTGTACTCCAAGACCTAAGAAACTAAGAAAAGATTCTGTAAATATAGCTGATGGAATTTGAAGAGTTGTTGTAACTATCAAAGTACCCATACAGTTTGTTATTAAATGCTTAAATAGTATTCTTCCTGTTTTTGCACCAAGTGCTTTAGCTGCTGTAATATACTCATTTTGCTTTAATACCATAATTTGGGAACGTACTATACGTGCCATTCCTACCCAGTAAAGTAAAGCAAAAACTATAAACATGGAAACCATATTAGGTCCAATACTCTTGATAAATCCAAAGCCGGGTACAGCTGAAAGTGTATCTAAAGGGAATTTCAAGCTTTGAGCTATAAGTATAATAATCAACACATCAGGAACTGTATATATAATATCGACTATACGCATCATTATCTGGTCTACTATACCGCCAAAATAACCTGAAACTGCACCATAGATAGAACCTATTATAAGTATAAGTACGGAAGCAACTATACCTACTGTCATAGAAACTCTACCACCAACCATAACTCTTATAGCGTAATCACGACCATTTTGATCCGTTCCTAAAAAATGCGGAAAGACCTTCTCACCATTTTCTATAGCTTTTTGTTCACTTACCGAATATTGCATAGGGGCAAGTCTTTCTGAACCCTTTACTTGTTGCTCATATTTATATGGATAGAATGTTGGTACTATAAAACAAAAGAAAATAATAACCAGCACCATAAGCAAAGAAAACATTGCTATCTTGTTTTTTATAAATCTTCTTATTCCATCTCTGAAAAAGCCTACAGATTCTCTCATTACTACGAGAGATTCTTTTTCATTTGCATCTGCTTTTATAAAATCATCAGCATTAAGTTGTAGACTTAGTATGTTTTTTTCACTCATCTTCTACTCCTTACTTTAACTTAATTCTTGGATCTACTACAGCATAAGCAAGGTCAACCACAACATTCATTAATATTACAAAGGTTGCAAGGAAAATTGTTGTTCCCATTATCATCGGATAATCTCTAGCTGTAATTGCACCTACAAACTCATAACCCAGTCCCGGTATATTGAAAATCTTTTCCACTATAAAGCTACCTGTCATTAAAGACGCTAGTAATGGTCCTAAGTAGGTAATAACCGGTAAAATAGCATTTCTAAGTGCATGTTTAAATATAGACTTAAATTGCGAAACACCTTTTGCTCTTGCTGTTCTCATATAATCCTGACCTATAACTTCCAACATAGAAGAACGCATAAGTCTAGCCATATAAAAAGTTGGATATAATGATAAAGCTGTTACAGGCATTATATAATTTGTCCAATCTCTAAGACCGAGTGGTGACAATAAATTAAGCTTTGTTGATAAAATATACATAAGTATAGTTGAAGACAAAAAGCTCGGTATAGCTATCCCCGCTGTAGATAAAACCATAAGTACATTATCTACCATCTTCCCTCTGTTATATGCTGCAATAGCACCTAGAGGAATACCGACGAACATAGCCACCAAAATAGCAATTCCACCTATTCTGGCTGAAGTAGGAAACTTTTCCCCTATTATTTGTGTAACTGTTCTTCCTCTTTTCTTTAATGAAGGACCAAGATCACCTTTTAAAGCACTACTTATATATGTTGTGTATTGCTCCGGTAATGGCTTGTCCAAACCATATTTTGCTTCCATAGCCTTTTGAGCTTGGGCTGTTACCGCTTTCTCTGCTAAAAATGGACCGCCCGGTACCATATTCATCAAAAAGAAAGTCAATGTAGCAACTAACCATGTAGTTACTACAGCAGTAAATAATCTTTTTAGAATGTATTTTCCCATACTGAATTCTCCAATTACTATTTTTTAGGATATAAGTATAGTTATTATTTATACATAAAAATCGCATAAATATCAAGTTTTTTATGAAACTTTTACGGTTTAAAGTAAAAAATCTTTGATTTTATACAGAACTAAAGTGTATAAACATAACAATATGTATTTTTATAACCTATATCACAATAAATTTTTAAAGGAGTTACTATACATATAGTATAATAGCTCCTTTGCTATATTAGTTAATTTCCCTCGTAAGTTATAAGTGAACGCAAGTCATAAGATTCCAGTTTTTTTCTTCCTTCTAATCCGCAAGCTCCATAACAAAACAGATTCTAAGCACTTCTACACCTTGACTTTCTAATAGTTTAACTATAGCTTCTATAGTTCCACCTGTAGCCATAAGGTCATCTACTATAACTGCTCTCTGTCCTTTTTTAATATCATTTTTATGGACTTCCAATTCTGCACTACCATACTCTAAATCATATTTTACGCTTATAGTTTCAAGAGGTAGCTTACCTTTTTTTCTTATAGGAATAAATGCTTTGTGCATTGCATAAGCTACAGGAACCCCAAATATAAATCCTCTTGATTCCGGACCGACAATAATATCAAAATCTAAATCCTCTAATTCTTCTTTTATCTTGTCTATTGCTAAGCTAAGACCATCTGCATCATTTAATATGCTGGTAATATCTCTGAAAATTATTCCTTTTTCAGGAAAATCAGGAATACTTCTAACATAATCTTTTAATTCTTTCAACCTATTTCCTCCAAGTTATATTATTAAGCTTCATATATAGGATACTTAGAACAAAGTTTTTCTACTTCCGCTCTTATATAGTCTGCTTTTTCTTCAAATTCAGTTGCTGTAAGATAGATAAGATGTGCTATGACTTTCATATCTTCTTCTTTCATACCTCTAGTTGTTACGGCAGGCGTTCCTATTCTGACACCACTTGTAACAAATGGACTCTGAGGGTCATTTGGAATACCGTTTTTATTTAAGGTTATATAAACTTCATCACAACGTTTTTGTAATTCTTTACCTGTAATATTCATGCTCCTAAGATCTAAAAGCATAAGGTGATTATCCGTACCGCCTGTAAGTATATCAAAGCCTTCTTCTATCAAAGCTTTGGCAAGAGCAGCCGCATTTTTTGCAACCTGTTCTTGATATATTTTATATTCAGGTTTTAAAGCCTCTCCAAAGCAAATAGCTTTTGCAGCTATTACATGCTCCAATGGACCGCCTTGTACACCCGGAAATACTGCTTTATTGAAGTTGAACTTTTCATTTGCTTCTTTACTTGCAAGTATAAGTCCACCTCTAGGCCCTCTAAGTGTCTTATGTGTTGTTGTTGTAACAACATCTGCATAAGGTATAGGACTTTCATGAACACCTGCTGCAACAAGACCGGCTATATGAGCCATATCCACCATAAGATATGCACCTACTAAATCTGCTATTCTCCTAAATTCTTTAAAATCTATTTTTCTGGCATAAGCACTTGCACCGGCAATGATAAGCTTTGGCTTATTTTCAAGTGCCAATTTTTCTACTTCTTTATAGTCAATAAAGCCATGAACATCTACACCATAAGGAACAATATTAAAATATCTTCCTGAGAAATTTACGGGTGAACCATGACTTAAATGTCCGCCATGATTTAAGTTCATACCCAAAACTGTATCTCCCGGCTCCAACATAGCCATAAATACTGCCATATTAGCTTGTGCTCCTGAGTGAGGTTGAACATTTGCATATTCACAAGAAAATAACTTTTTAGCTCTTTCTATAGCGATGCTCTCTATTACGTCTACCTCTTCACAACCACCATAATAACGCTTACCGGGATATCCTTCAGCATACTTATTTGTAAGTACGGTACCCATAGCTAACATAGAGGCTTCTGAGATTATATTTTCGGAGGCAATAAGTTCAAGATTTCTTTGTTGTCTCTTATACTCCTTTTTTATAGCATTCCCTACTTCTTCATCATAAGTGCTTAAAAAATCCATTACTTCTTTTACCATAATGCTCTACCTCTCTTTGCTTAATTATATATAAAATATTTATAATATATAGCATAATATGAATAATTATATCCTATATCCTACTATTTTTTTCCATACTTTTTATTATAATTTGTATATTTCTTTTTATTCATATACTCATTAACCTGAGGATAATAAATTATATCTATATACCTACTATCTCCCAATTCATCTAAAAATTCATCTCCATTAGCAAATAATAGTGCTTCCAACTTAGTCCTGCTATCATCTTCTAATATAAGTTTAACAACATTTCTATCTTTTTCCAAAAAAACTCTCTTTTCATGTATATATACATTTTTTTAAAAGCAAAACTTGGCTTTTTCATTCCCATTTCCAAAGGGTTCCAATAAATCAAGTTCTGCTATAAAACCCTCACTAATATATGAAAATGGCAAGGCTATATCTATCCAAATCTTTTTCTATTAAGTCCTTTTTCTTCTAAATTTGAATGTTCATTTAAAAACTCCCTAAATTCATCTAAGACTTCTCTCTTAATACTAAGCCCTGCCGCCATAGGATGTCCACCATATTTAGTAAGAAACTTATCCGCTTCTACAAGCTTTTCAAAAATATTATAAGTTTCTATGGATCTTGCTGAACCCTTTAATAAGCCTTCATGTGCATCAGTAAGCACTATAGTAGGTCTATAATACTTTTCTTTTATTCTACCTGCTATAATGCCCGCTAAAGATTCATGGCAATCATCGAGATATATGACCAAAACTTTATCATCTATATACTTCTCTTCTACTATAGATATAGCTTTTTTTCTACGCCTTTTTAATGTCAGCTCTTTTCTATCATTATTAAGTTCTACAAGTTCCTTGGCTTTTTTCATAGCTATTTCTTTATTTTTTTCTAAAAATAATTCAAGTGCTATCTTAGCTGATTTCAGTCTTCCACCTGCATTTAAACAAGGTCCTAAAACAAAGCCTATATGAAAGGGATTTAAAGTCTTATTTTCAAGATCACATTCCTCTATCAAAAGTCTTAAACCTAAATTTTTCGTTGCTTCTATACTCTCTAAACCCTTTTTTTCACTATATATCTATTTTTCATCTCTAAGCTCCATAACATCTCCAACTGTAGCTATAGCAACGAAATCAAATAATTCCTCTAATAAAGACTTGTCTTTATTCATAAAAACTATATAAGGCCGAGATAAATTTATATGCAACATTAGCACCACAAATACCTTTAAAGGGATATTTACAAGCTTCTTGCTTTGGATTAATTATAAAGTCTGCCTTAGGTAAAATTTCTTTATCATCTTCTTTTCTTATATCATGATGATCAGTTACTATTATATTTATCCCTAAGTCTTTTTGCTTTTATCTATAGCCGAAAAAGCGGCTATTCCATTATCACAAGTAAGTATAAGTTCTACTCCATCTTTATAGGCTTCTTCTATAATAAGTTCGTTTATACCATAACCGTCCTTTATTCTATCAGGTATTTCATAGCTAATATTAGCACCCAAATATTTAAGACCGGCTACTAAAATATAAGTTGCACAAACCCCATCTATATCATAATCACCGACTATACGCAACTTTGTCCCCTTATCTATAAAAGAGGCCACAAGTCTAATCGCTCCCTCTATATCTTTTAGGCTATTTTCATCATGCAAGTCTCCTATGCTCGGTTTTTAAATAATTTCCTATTTTTTCTATAGGTATATTCCTATTTATTATAATTCTGGCTAGAATAGATGAAATATTATATTTCTTTGATATAGCATCAAAATCTGCTTTTTTAGCATATAAATACCATAATTTTTCTTTAGACATCAATACAACCTCTCAAAATTCTCATAAGAGTCCTCAGTATAAAATATAAGCCCATCACTGGAATAAACTATTCTTTTAGAATTTCTCGAACCGCCATCATAATCTATATCAGCCTCATAATAACGCCTACCCTCAGCTTTTGGTAACTTATCAGAAGAATTTCCATACTCATCTCCGCCTATACTTCTTCCCGGTAAAATAACATCTAAATTATCCGTTTCTTGATTCCAACCTGCAGCACTTGCATCTTTTTTTACTAATATAATTATTAGGTAATTTATTGTAAGTATGTATATAAAGTGCTACATCTTCTTTACTTGTGTAGTTGCCATTTTCTTTGATATTTATGTCAGAAATACTTGGAACTATATTCTCACTACTTTCTTCACTCTCCAAACTCTCTTCACTTATAGTATTTGCAATATAGGTAGCTGTTGGTAGAATATCCCTCTTACTATTTCCTAAATATATACCAAAAATAAAAATTCCAAGTAATATAAGCAAAGGGTATAGCCAAGACCATGTAATCAAAAAAATCTAAAAAAATTTATTATTCATAAACTCCTACTCTTCTAATGGAAAATGGCAAAAAAATATAATCTACCATTTTCTTTTTGTTTCTGTGGGCAACTCAGTGCTACATATTTCTTTTTGCATAGGGACATCTTGTATGAAAAAAACGCAACCTCTTGGTGGCTTACTAATACTTGGTATTTCCCCAAATTCCATATAGCCGGTGTATAATTTTTTTCTTTGTTTTCTATACCGGGTATAGAATCTAAAAAGTAATTTAGTATACGGATGTCTTGGAAAGGAAAAATATATCTTGAGTATTTCCCATTTCCATTATTTTTTTCCTAAAAAAACATTATCATTATTCTATCACTTATAAATTTTTACTACTGAAAGGTCATGACTTATAAATAAATATGTAAGCTTTTTTTCTCTTCTTTTTATATCTTTCAAAAGATTAAGAACTTGAGCCTGTATAGATACATCTAGGGCAGATACCGGCTCATCTAAAATAAGCAAACTCGGATTTAATGCAATAGCTCTGGCAATACCTATTCTTTGCCTTTGTCCACCCGAAAATTGATGTGGATATCTAGTTGCAAACTCTTTAGAGATGCCAACCTTTTTCCAACAAAGTATATACTTTATTATCTAAATCTGTCTTATCTTTATATAATTTATGTGCTTTTTATAGGTTCCGCTACAATATCATAAATTTTTCATTCTAGGATTTAAAGAGGCATAAGGATCTTGAAAAAAATCATTTGTATATCCTTTTTTTAAAGACTTATCCTTACTCTTATCTAGCTCAAATACGTCTTTATCTTTTTAAATAAATATAGCCTTCATCCGCCTTTTTGTAAACTCAATATAGTTTTAGCAAGACTTGATTTTTCCACAACCGGATTCTCCTACCAAAGCAAGACATTCTCCTTCATATATATCAAAGCTAATATTATTTATTGCCTTAAATTTACTTTTTTTCCCCATATTAGAATTTTTCATATTCTTTTTACAAGTTTTCTTACACTTAAAAAGTATCTTATCTTTCATTATTAAATATCCCTTTTAGTCTATCATCATATAAAAAGCAACGTACTTTTTTTGTCTTTTTTTCTCCAATTTCATATAATTTAGGAGAATGTTCTTTTGCAATATTCATTTACATATTCACATCTATTACAAAAACTACAAAAATTTCCTAATTCTTCTAAGTTTTGCAACATTACCTTTAATAGTATATAATCTTTTTCTCATCATTATTTATATTCGGAATACAGCGTAATAATCCCTTAGTGTATGGGTGTCTGCTTTCTGCAAACAAACCGGCTGCACTTGCTTCTTCTACCACCTTTCCTGCATACATAACATAAACATAGTCACATAAACTCGATATAATACCCATATTATGGCTTATCAAAATTATACTGGTCCCTATTTCCTCACATAAACGCTTCATCAAACCTAGTATCTGAGCTGATATGGTAACATCTAAAGCTGTAGTCGGCTCATCGGCTATTAAGACTTTAGGCTCACATATAAGAGCCATAGCTATCATTACCCTTTGTCTAAGTCCACCTGAGAGTTCATGCGGATATGAACTATACCTCTTTTTAGCATCAGTCATACCTACTTTTTCAAGCATCTCTATAGCCTTATTTTTAGCATCTGCTTTAGAGATTTTCTTATGTCTTATTAAAACTTCAGATAATTGCCTACCTACCGTTAATAGAGGATTTAAGGAGGTCATAGGCTCTTGGAAAATCATTGAAAGCTCCACACCTCTTATATTATTTAAGCCTTTCTTATCCATATTTACAAGCTCCTTGCTATCTAACTTTATACTACCGGAACTTATTTTTTTATTTTTGGGTGCAAGTAGCCCCATAATACTCATGGCAGTCATGGATTTTCCGCAGCCTGATTCTCCTACTACCCCTATTATTTTACCTTTTGGAACTTCTATACTTACCTCATCCAGTATTTTAATATTCTTATTATCACTTTTATATTCTGTACAAAGCTCACTAATACTTAAAACATTTTCCATTAATTTTCCTTCAGCTTAGGATCTAAAATATCCCTAAGTCCATCTCCTAAAAAATTAAATAAAAGTACAATACACATTATCATTATACTTGGTGCCAAAACAAGATAAGGATTTGTAAATAAATACTTCTTCGCCTTAACAACCATAAGACCAAGGCTTGCACTAGGTGGTAAGGCTCCTACTCCTAAAAAACTTAAAGAGGCTTCAGAAAGTATAGCCGAGGGGATATTGAGAGTAAATAAAACTATTAGATTTGTCAAACAATTAGGCAAAAATATGCCTATACATTATAACAATATTACCCACACCTACCGTTTTTCGCCGCTAAAACATAATCCATTTCTTTCAGACTAAGTGTCTGTGCCCTTACTACTCTGGCTGTTGATGCCCAATTTATAAAAGAAAGGGCTATAAAAATATTAATAAGCCCACCCCCCATAGTATACATAACAACCATTGCAAATAGCAAAGATGGAAATGCCAAAATAATATCAGCTATTCTCATTATCAAAAAATCAATCTTGCCACCATAGTATCCTGCTACAAGTCCCTAATATGCTACCTATAAGCATAGATATAAAAAGTAGGCAATAAACCCACTGTAAGAGAAATTCTCATACCATAAATGAGCCTCGAAAACACATCACGTCCCAACTCATCAGTACCTAATATATGAATGAAATCAGGACTTAAAAGTCTATCCTTTAAATTTTGTGCATAAGGATTATACGGTGCTATAATGGGAGCAAAAAAATAGCTATAAAAAAATAAGCAAAATAATAAGAACCAAAAGAAATAAAGGTCAATTTATTATTTTTTATCAATATCTTATATCTATTTTTCATTACGCCTCCTCTCTTATTCTAGGATCTATGATGGAATATAATACATCAGCAAATAAATTACCCAAAATAATAAGTACAGTTGTAAAAATAACTGTTCCTTGTAACAAAGGCATATCTCTAGTTTCTATCGCATTTACTGCAAGCCTACCTACTCCCGCTATACCAAAAATACTCTCCGTTATTACAGCCCCGCTAAGCATAGAGCTTAGTTGCAGAGCCATCATAGTTACTATGGGCAAAAGAGCATTTTTAAGAGCGTGAGAAATTATTACATCTGCTTCATTTAATCCTTTTGCCCTAGCTGTTCTTATATAATCTTCTCTAAGAACCTCTACCAGATTAGATCTGGTCATTCTGGCTATACTTCCCGCACTATTCCAACCAAGAGCTATAGCAGGCAGAATCATAGAAAGAATACTATCATACCCTGAAACAGGGAAGATAGGAAACTTAAAAGCTAATAAATATTGCAAACCTAAAGCCAGCATAAAAATAGGCATGGATACTCCCATTAAAGCTCCTGTCATAAATAATCTATCTATGAATTTATTTTTATAAATGGCACTTACAATACCTGTACTTATCCCCAATATCCAAGCAAACAAAGCTGAACTGAGTGCTAATTTTAATGTATTTGGAAAGGCTTCTATTATGATTTTTACTGACATTTCTATTTAATCTATAACTGGTTCCAAAAATCTCCTCTTAAAATATTTACTATGTACTTAAAAAAATTGTATATAGAGAGGTTTATCAAGACCCATCTCTACTTTTATCTTTTCTATAGTCCTAAGATCCACATGCTCTCCAAGCATAGTTGTTATAGGATCACCGGGAACTATTCTGAGCATTATAAATATTAATAGTATTACACCAAAAAAAGTATTGGTATAGACAATAATAATCTTTCAATTATTTTTCTTAGCATTTTCCCCTCTTAATCCAAAAAATTTAAAGCTCGAAATTACTTCGAGCTAAATTTCTAATTCTTTTTATAGAATAAAATTGCATATCACTTATACCTGCCCAATTAGGAGTAAAGTTGCTTTATATTTTTTTACCAAGGGCAAAATAATGCTCTTTTTGCATACATTGGTAGCCAAGCTCTATCTTCACTAATTATCTTTTTTTCCAAAGCCTGATATTCTTTTTATTCTTTCATCTTCATTTATAATAGCTCTGGCTTTAGCAACTCTATCTATAACTTCTTTATCTTTATAATTTAAAGATCTAAGCTTTGTATTTTTCATCAGTTCCAAAGAAAGTATATATGAAATTATCAGGATCATTATAATCGGCAGTCCATGTTGACATAAACGAACCTAATTCTCCGGCTTTTCTGGTAGCTAACCAAGTTGACTCATCATAAGTCTTAAGACTCGCATTTACCCCTATTTCTGATAGTTGCTCGGATATTATCTCTAAAACAGATTTTTGTTGTATCTGAAGAAGCTGAATCTATGGCTATTTCCATATCAAAACCGTTAGGATAACCTTCAGCAGCCAAAATCTCTTTTGCTTTTTCTGTATTATACTCTATAGCTTCTATATTTTCATTATGTCCTATAAGTCCCTTAGGAAAAATACCATTTTCTATACTTGCCGTTCCGTTATACATAGAATCTACTATAGCTTGCCTATCTATAGCCATAGATAATGCTTTTTCTGATATTAACATTATTTAAAGGTTCTATATTTTCGTTAAAGGTAAAATATGTAATCCCTACTCTTGGTACCGAAACCAAATTATCCTTAAATTCCTGCTTATATGTAGGTATATAATCTACCATATAATCTAAATCTAAAATATCCAGTTCCCCATTTCTGTACATTATATTTTGTGTTTCAGTATCCGGAACAACTTTAATCTCTACTCCGTCTATTTTAGGAGCTTCTTTCCAATAATTTTCATTCTTTACTAATTCTATACCCTCATTTAATTTCCATTCCTTTAACTTAAACGGTCCTGTTCCTACTGTAAATTCAGGTTCTATACCGAACTTATCACCTGCCATAGTTGTTGTTTTCTCATCTAAAATGCTTACCGGTGCCGCTGCAAGACTTGCCATAAAACCTGCATAAGGTTCTTTTAATTTTATCTCTACAGTATAATCATCTATAGCTTTTACTCCACTAAGCTCTGTCGCAACCCCGTTTGCAAGTTCATCAAAACCTTCTATTTGACTCACAAAGCTGGAATTTACTGCACCTTGCACTGTAACTATTCTATTTAAAGAATATACAACATCATCTGCTTTAAAATCTTCTCCATTGTGGAATTTGACACCCTCCACCAAATGTAGAATATATGTCTTTCCATCCTCTGATATATCCCAAGATTTTGCAAGACTTGGAACTATCTCACTTTTTCCATCTTTAACTTCTACCTCTACCAATCTATCAAACACATTCAGAGGAACCATATAATTATTTGAAGTTTTATGCATATCTATAGTTTGTATATCTGACTTTATAGCTGTTCTTACTATATTATCGCCGCTAAGAGCTTCATTCATCTTTGTATCTATCTTAGTTTCATTATTAATATCTGATTTTTTAGCTGTACAGGCACTAAGTCCAAGTAATAAACTTAATGAGCATATAGCTAAGATACTTTTTTTAATCATATTTTTTTCCTTTCACTGTATTGACCTTATAGTATTACACACTTTATACTATTCTTTAGTATAGCAAAAATTTATTTTTTTACATACAAGAAAAAAATAAATTCTTTTCAAACTCTTATACTGAATATTATATCATAAAGAATATAAATAAATATTAAAGGAGTTTTTTTATGAAACTTGCAATTATTACAGGTGCGGCAAAAGGCATAGGCAAAGCTATAGCTCTGAAATTCGCTAAAGAAGGCTATAATATAGCTATAACAACATTAAAAAGTATAGATGAACTAAATGAAACAAAAAAAGAAATAATAAACATGGGACTCTCTTGTTATGCAAAAAAATGCGATGTATCGGATTTCAAAGAATTAGAAGAGTTTTTTTATGAACTAAGCAAAGAATATACTAAAATAGATGTATTAGTAAACAATGCAGGTATATCTCATATAGGACTTTTTACAAGATATGAGTATAAACGAGTGGGATAAATTACTTAATACAAATTTATCTTCTATATTTTTATACCTCTAAACTTGCCATTCCTTTTATGCTAAAACAAGGCTATGGTAGTATAATAAATATTTCTTCTATTTGGGGAAATGTGGGTGCTTCTATGGAGGTAGCTTACAGCAGCTCAAAAGGTGGCATGAACACTTTTACTAAAGCTCTTGCAAAAGAACTTGCTCCCAGTAACATACAAGTAAATGCTATAGCCGCAGGACTTATTGATACCGATATGAATTCTTTTTTAGACAAAGAAGATAAAAAAATACTCCTGGATGAAATTCCTAGTGGACGTATGGGGAAATGTGAGGAAGTTGCAGAACTCGCTTTTACTTTAGCAAAAAAAGATAGCTATATAACCGGTCAAGTTATAGGAATAGACGGAGCTTGGTAGCTAAGCTATCAAACTCCGTCTATTTGAAATTTTCCTATTCAATTATATCTTCATCATCTATATCTTCCATCATTTCAGCGAATTCTTCCTCATCTAACATCTCATCAAAGGCATCACTAACTATCTCATATTCTTCATCTGTTTCTATATTTTTCAAGTATAGGCTCTCCGTCTGCCGACTCTGAATATCTATAAAGATATACCATACCTTCTTCCTCATCTTCGTTTGTTTCCGGTAAAACGGCTATATATTCTCTACCATCTGCCTCAAAAATTCCAAGTACAACGCAATCTATAACGCTATCATCTTCTAAAGTTATACTAACTGTTGTTCCTTGTCCATTAAAAATATCATCTTTCTTTATATTATCTTCCATTTTTTCTCCTTATTCTAATTCTTTTATAAATTCAGAGGCTTCACCTCTGCTATTTTTTTCTTCTGTACTGGTACAAATATTAAGCCTATCCCTAGCTCTTGTCATTGCAACATAAAACATTCGTCTTTCTTCTTCATACTCTTCTTTTGACTTTGCTTTTTTATAAGGGCAAACACCCTTATTCACATCTATGATATAAACAACCTTAAATTCTAAGCCTTTTGAAGCATGAAAAGTCATAAGCTTAATACTGTCTTCATCTTCCTCATCTCTATTAAGCTTTACATCTTCCAAACCTCTTTTATACTCTTCTATTTGATTTAACCATTCATTAAGGCCGGTAAATTCTCTACTGGATTCATGTATCTCATCTAGAATATCAAAAAATTCTTCTCCCTCTATCCCATGATAATCACAATAATCGTCCAAATAGTCCTCATAAGCTATACCGCTTCTTATAAAAGCTATCGCTCTTGGTAAGGACATAGTTGAGATAATCTTCAAGCTATGTTTTTAATTCATTAATTCTCTCCAGCATATATCCTGAGTCTTTATAATATTCATACAGACTACTAAGATCAGCATTTTTATCTTCCAATGCCTCTCTTTTTATATATCTATTAGGTTTATTACAAATTCTGAGCAAATCTCCACGATTACCTATTCCCGTAGCTAAACGCAAATATGCTATTATATCTTTAGCTATCCAATGTTCATATATATTTGGGATATTATCTTTTTAAACTAAAAAGGAATAGCTAATTTCAAAAAAACCTTTGTATAATAAGACGTGGCTGTATATTGGTTCTATATAAAACGGCTATATCGCTATACTTATATCCAAGTTTAATATACTCTCTTATATCAGAGACAATGGCGGAAACTTGCTTATTTGCATTCACAAATTTAAGTATTTCTACCTTTTTTTCCCTTCTCCTCTAAAGGAACTTATCTTTTTATCAAATCTATTCTTATTATGTCTTATAAGTTTTGTAGCTCTTTCTACTATGTCCTTTGTACTTCTAAAATTTATATCCAAAACCACTTTTTTTACATTTAGGATAATCTTTATCAAAGCCAAGCATTATATCAGGTCTTGCACCTCTGAATGAGTATATAGACTGGTCATCATCACCTACTATAGTTATATTTTTCCTCTTTTTCCAAGCAGAAGTCTAACTATTTTTATATTGGATACTATTTATATCTTGAAATTCATCAACCAATATATACTTATATTTATTTATACACGCCTGTCTTATGTCCTCTCTTTGACTAAGAAGCTCATAAGTCATAAGTAACATATCATCAAAATCTATTTTTTTCTAATATTTTTGCAAGGCTATTTCATAAGACTTATATATTTCTCTAAAAAGTTTGTGCCGAACAAAGTTTAGAATAAAAAAATTTTTATATCTATATTTTTCTTGTTTTTATTTTTTTGAGATTTCCGAAAGAATATTTTTCTACCATCCCTTGCAAATCAATGCTAAATTCAGGATATTTTTTTCCAATATTTTTCTGTAAGATAGCATATTTCTCTCTTTCAGTAGCTATTTGATCCCCTCTATATCCATAGGCTAATTTTAACAAACCAAAAAATACTGAATGAAAAGTTCCAAAAATAACTCCCTTATCCTTAATATCGGAACTCAAATTTTCAAATCTAGTTTTCATTTCCATAGCCGCAGCTCTTGAAAAAGTTACAACAAGAATATTATTAGGATTTATTTTTTTAATTCTTCAATCAAATATCTGATACGATGAGTTATTACAAAAGTTTTTTTCCGAACGGGTCCTGCCAAGACCATTAGAGGACCTGTTTTGTGTTCTATAGCTTCTAATTGTGCATTAGAGTAATTGTTTGATACCAAGCTCTATTCTCCTGATACTTTCTTCTTTTCCAAGAACTTCCATAATTTCTGTTGCTCCGGCAGGTGTAGATTGTTTTTCCTGAAAGAGCAGTTCTAAGTGGCCACATAACAAAGCCTGTCTTTACATCTGTATCTGCAACATATCTTGACAATAAAGCATATAAAGAATCATTTGTATAATCATTATGTTCTTTCAATATAGGTAATACTTCTTGTAATACTTTTTAAAGATGTTTCTTCATTCGTTTTTCATCTTCTTATGTGTATACATTGAATTATCGTATTTAGGTAATTCTTCAAAGAAATCTATATGTTCTTTTATATCTAGGAAAGTCTCTATACGAGTTTTTTTACCATCTTAGATATCTTCTTTAAATCTAAATCTTTTTTTAATAATTTCTTTTTATATAAGGTAATGCCATATTATAGAATTTATCATCGTCCATAGCTTTTAAGTATTCTCCATTTAACCATGATAATTTTACCATATCAAAGACAGCAGGAGACTTGCTTATGTTTTTGTAGTTAAATTCCTTTACCAATTCTTCTAAACTAAATATCTCTCTATCATCTTCCGGAGACCATCCAAGTAAGGCTACATAATTGATAATAGCCTCAGATATATATCCTTGCTCTAATAAATCTTCAAATGATGAATGTCCACTACGCTTTGACAACTTTTTATGACTTTCATCTGTTATAAGTGGACAATGTACATATACAGGAACTTCCCAACCAAAAGCCGCATATAATCTGTTATATTTTGGTGATGACGATAAATATTCATTACCACGAACTACATGTGTGATTCCCATTAAATGATCATCTACTACATTCGCAAAATTATAAGTAGGAAAACCGTCTGATTTAATAAGAACCATATCGTCAAGCTCAGAATTATCTACACTTATCTCACCATATATTTCATCAAAAAAGCTTGTTCTCCCTGTAGTTGGATTATTTTTGTCTTATTACATAAGGAAGTCCTTTTTTTAGATTTTTCTTCTATTTCTTCTTTTTGATAAATGTAAACAATGCTTATCATATTTTAATAATTGCTCATCTCCAACGCCTACTTTTAAAGAATCAAGACGTTCTTTTGTACAAAAACAATAATAAGCTTCTCCTTTTTCCACCAACTTTTTAGCATACTCAAGATATATACCGCTTGCTTGACGTTCACTTTGCACATAAGGTCCTACACCGCCATCTTTATCCGGTCCCTCATCATGTACAAGACCTGTATATTTCAAAGTATTATAGATAATTTCTATAGCTCCTTCTACATATCTTTCCTGATCCGTATCTTCTATACGAAGTAGAAAATCTCCACCTTCATGCTTAGCTATTAGATAAGCATATAATGCCGTTCTAAGATTTCCTACATGCATACGTCCTGTTGGACTTGGTGCATAACGTGTTCTAATTTTTTTGTCATTTTTTTATCTCCCATTACATTATATATATTTATTTTTTTATTATATCTCAAACTATAGTCTATGACTAGAGTATTTTTAAGTTTCTGCTATATTATCTAAAATAAGCTTTTTTTATCATCAAGTAGATAGGTACAAGGCTTGGCTTTAGAAAGTTCTATTTTCCCAAGAGTTATATTTCCTGTAGCCTTTATAAATTTTTCTTCATCTTCTTTTTGGAACTAATACCCTTAAATAAACGTTAGAAGTATAATTTGTATTTAAAATAAAAATATCCACTTTCCTCTATAAAAATATTTTTAACTTACCAAAAAGAGTATAATCTATATCTAAACTAAATAGGGCACCTTCTTTTTCTCTCCAATAATTTTTGAATTTTTTTAAGACCTTCTTTTTATAGCATCACTATAAGCTCTAACAAGTCCCCCTGTTCCAAGCAATACTCCACCAAAATATCTCGTTACAACCACACAAATATTTGTTACATTTTCGGAAACTAAAATATCAAGCATAGGTCTACCGGCTGTACCGCTTGGTTCACCATCATCACTATACTTATATATATTGGCATCTTCACCCACTATATAGGCATAACAATTATGTCTAGCTGACCAATTGTCTTTTTTTACTTTTTTTCTATGAAACTACTCGCTTCTTCTTCTGTCTTTACACTTGCTACTGTAGCTATAAATCTTGATTTCTTTTCCAGTATTTCCCCAACACCTGCTCTATAGCATATTTTTCAAGTTTCTAGGCATATTTTTTTCCTTTCAATACATATAAAAAAATGTGAATTTTTCAAGTCTTATTCAATATATTTATAGCACTTTTTTTATAAATTTGGTATACTATAAAAAAATATTTAATTATATACTCTTATCTCTAACGGAGGTTTTATAAAATGAAATATGGAAAAAATCAAACAAGACATAAGCTTAAAAATTCCAAGTCCAAGTCTTCAAAGTATTTTTCAAAACTATTTGTAACCTTTTTTAAGACTGTTTTTATTGTTTTTATCTTATGTATTTGTTTAGGAGTAGGCGTCTCCATAGGAATTATCAAAGGTATACTGGATAATACTCCTGATATAAATGTTGAAAATATCCTTCCAATGGGCTATGCTACAACAGTTTATGATTCAGCAGGAAATGCTACCGATACTTTAGTTATGGAAGGCTCCAATCGTCAAGAAGCAAGATATGATGAACTTCCACAAGACTTAATAGATGCTTTTGTAGCTATTGAAGATGCCAGATTTTGGAAACATAATGGTATAGATACTAAATCTATTCTAAGAGCTGTACTTGGTGTTATAAAGGGGGATTCCTCCTCCGGTGGTGGTTCTACCATCACCCAACAGCTTATTAAAAATAATGTATTTAATGGTGGTCGTGAGAAAAGTTTCGGTGCCAAACTTGAACGTAAAATACAGGAACAATATCTAGCTATTAAGCTGGAACAAAGTATGGACAAAAATCATTTTGACTAACTACTTAAATACCATAAATCTTGGTAATAACTCTTTAGGCGTCAAGGTTGCATCTAAACGATATTTTTAATAAAGATGTATCCGAACTTACTTTATCCGAAGCTGCAGTAATAGCCGGTATTACCCAAAATCCCAGTAGGTTGAATCCTATCTCAGGAAGAGCTGCAAATGAAGAAAAAAGAAAAGTTATTCTCCAATATATGTTTGAACAAGGCTATATAACTAAAGCTGAGCAGGAAGAGGCTTTAGCTGATAATGTATATGACCGTATTCAGAATGTAGATATAGCCACCAAGGAAAATAAACATATATATAGTTATTTTACAGATGCTTTAATCAGTCAGGTAAGCGCTACTCTAGTAGAAAAGTTGGGTTATACAGAAACTCAAGCACATAATTTAATATATTCAGGTGGTCTCAAGATATACACCACTCAAGATCCCAATTTGCAAAAAATAGTTGATGAAGAAGTAAATAATCCTGAGAATTATACCGCTGTCCACTATTCTGTAGAATATAGATTATCTGTAAAACAGGCCGATGGAGAAACAAAACATTATTCCGAAGATACTTTATTATCCTACCATAAAAATATTTTAAAAGATAATAATGATGGCATTTACTCTACACCGGAGTCAGCTAAAGCTGATGTTGAAGCTTATAAGGCCAGTATAGTTAAAGAAGGTGATGAGATACTTGGAGAAAGTTTTAAGACTATACTTGAGCCACAGGTCAGCTTTGTTTTGATGGATCAGGCAAGTGGTGAAGTTAAAGCTATAAATGGTGGTAGAGGAGAAAAAACCGCCAGTCTTACTTTAAATAGAGCAACTAATACTGTTCGTCAACCCGGCTCTGCCTTTAAAGTATTAACTGCTTTTGCACCTGCTATTGATGCTAAAGGTAATACTCTCGCAACTGTTTATTATGATGCACCTTATACTGTAGGTACTAAGAGTATAAATAACTGGTATAATAGCGGCTATCTTGGTTATTCCAGTATCAGAGATGGTATAATTTATTCTATGAACATAGTTGCCGTAAAAACTCTTATGGAAACTGTTACTCCTGAACTTGGTGTAGAATATGCTAAGAATTTCGGAATAACTTCTCTAACTGATACCGACTATACAGCTAGCCTTGCACTTGGCGGTCTTACAAAAGGTGTTAGTAATCTTGAGCTTACTGCAGCTTTTGCAAGTATAGCAAACAAGGGAATTTATACTAAACCTATATTCTTCACTAAGATTGAAGATCATAACGGCAAGACACTCATAGATAATACACCTGAGACTCACAGAGTTTTAAAAGAATCTACCGCTTTTCTCTTAACTGATGCTATGGCTGATTCTCTTAAACCTAATCGTAAATTTGCAAGAAATGGTGTTAGTGTAACTTCCACCAGCACCAGGGCAGCTCTTAATAAGATGAGTGCCGCCGGTAAATCAGGAACTACAAGTAAAAATAATGATGTTTGGTTTGTCGGCTATACTCCTTATTATACTGCCGGTATTTGGGCAGGTTATGATAATAATCAAAAACTTACAGGTGAAAATGGTGGTACAAGATTCCATAAAGATATATGGAAAAAGATTATGGATAGAGTTCATGAGGGAAAAACAGATATAGGCTTTCCTGTCCCTGATAGTATAGAACAAGCCGAAGTTTGCAGAAAATCCGGCAAGCTTCCTATCCCCGGAGTTTGTAGTGCTGATCCTCGAGGTAGTACAGTTTATACCGAATATTTTGCAAAAGGTACAGCTCCTACTACTGCTTGCGATGTACATACTACTATTACTGTTTGTGCCGAAAGTGGAGGTAGACCTACACCTAATTGCCCTACTACAACAAACAAAGTTATTATGATAGTTCCTAACTCTGAAACTTATACTGATGATTCTGTTTTTGCAAGTGTACCTGTATGTTCTATACATTCTTCGGGGGGAGCGGACAACACTCTTGAAAAATAACGAACTCGGAAATACTGTTACACCTAATTCCGGTATAGGTAATTCCGTTAGTAATAATTCTAATCATACTTCAGGAAGTGCTAATGTAGGAGTTGCTCCCGGACGAAATGCTAATAACGACAAACTTATTGCTCCTACAAAATCCGGTGATACTGTTGTCGAACCGATAAATTAGTTTATATATCAAAGAGACATAGGCTAAGATTTCTTAGTATATGTCTCCTTTTTTTATATTAAAAAAATAAGAGATTTATCTTACTTCTAAAGATAAATCTCTTACTTTGATTTTTTATATTTCAATTATCTTATCCAATTCTTCTATCACTGAGAAATCTATATTCTCTATATTTTCCGCTTCAAACTTGGCACAAGTCCCACAAGAAGAACTGACACTTCTAGGAACAGGCATAAGAACTATATTTTTCACCTTAGTTTCCATAAGCTTTTTAAAGCGTATAGCACCGAAATGTGAAAAGAATGTTGCTATATACGTCATCTTACTTCTTCCTAATTATAATTTTGTAATCTTCACCACTTTCTTCTACTTCTACATCATGAGAACGGGAAGAAGCAAATTTGGAAATATTTTCCATTGCTACTTTTGCATCTACTAAGACTTCATAAATATCTGCCTTAGTTTCCATAGCCTTCCTTACTAAAACAAGCGGTTCAGGACAAGATAAGCCTCTAGCATCTATCATATATTAATACCTCTATTCGCTTTTTCTAGTATTAACAAAACCTATAATTGCTACTACTATAAATCCAATTATGACAGCTACCTTACCATTTAATGGAACACCTTTTCCTGAAGCTGCAAGTCCAAAGTTATGTGCAAAAGCTGCACCAACTGCCAAACCTAAAACTGTTATAGCTGAATCTGAATTTCCTTCACCTGCAAGTATTAATTGACGCATTGGACAACCACCAAGTAATGTACAGGCAAGACCTGCAAGAGCCATACCTAAGAAATTCCAAAGTTCATCTGTATGAGCTATAGCTTGATCTGCAAAGCCTACATGGAACTTACCTATTATCAGATTAACTACTAAAGCCGCTACAAAAATAGCTATGAAGCCGGATATTAATTTAAAATCCTTAAATAATAAGATATCTCTTATTCCACCTACCATACACATTCTACTCTTTTGTGCTATAGCACCAACTAAAAGACCGGCTATTAAAGAAAATGCAAGAGTGGCATGAACAGCTCCCGGTCCTTTTCCTGCCTCTGTATACATTAAAAGATTCTTTCCAAATATAGCAATCATAAGAAGAAAGAAAACTACTGTCGGTAGAGTTGTTCCTTCGATAAAGCTTTGCTTATAATTCTTACTAAGACTATAGCCCCTATTTAAGAATATAACTCCTATGCCTATACCGACTGCAAAACCTAAGAAACCGAATATTGCATTCAAATCACCACCTGCAAGTCTTAAAATAACTCTGAATGGACAGCCAAGGAATATCAAACAACCTATCATAACAAAAAATCCTAGTACAAATCTTGTTATAGGTGCCGAACCACCCTTTGCACTGAATTCTTTACTTGTAAAGGCCATAATAAAAGCTCCAAGCACTAAACCGATTATCTCCGGTCTAACATATTGAACAGCCTCTGCTCTATGCAAACCCAGACCACCTACCGTATCTCTTACAAAACACGCAATACAAAATCCCATATTAACAGGATTTCCAAACATTACCATAAGTGAGGCTATAATACCTATGGCAAGTCCTGAAATAATAAGTAAATTTCTTTCACCCTTCATTAGTGAATCCCCTTTATTTTTGTTAAAAAAATATTCTATCATTTTAATAAAAAAATCACAATATTTTTTTAGTTATAGTTTATTTTTATTAATCACAATAGTTATAGTTTTTTTCTATTTATCATCAAAAAAATCTAATTATCCATATACAAAAGCTCCTATTTTTATATTAGAATATATTTATTAATTTTAAGGGGATAAAAGTATGATATATCTTGATAATTCAAGTACAAGTTTTTCCAAAAAGCACCTAATGTAGGCAAGAAAAATGGCAGAATTTATAGAAAACTATGCAGTAAATATTAATAGAGGTAGTTATAAAATCGCCTTTGATTTGGAAGAGAAAAATTTTTTTGATTGTCGTAATAAATTAGCAAGATTATTTTTCTTGTTCTGATACAAAAAAATATTATTTTTTTACTAATAATATAACAACAAGTTTAAATATTATTATAAAAGGTCTACTTAAAACCGGCGATCATGTTTTTAATAAGCTCTATGGAGCATAATGCTATTATGAGACCTCTCCAACAATTAAGTGAACAAGGTATTTCCTTTAGTAAAATTCCTTGTAATAGATATGGATTTTTAAAGCTGTCTGAAATAAAAAATCTTATACAATCTAATACAAAGGCTATTATCTGCACCCATGTTTCCAATGTATCCGGTAATATTATGCCACTTACAGAAATTGGAAAAATATGCCGAGAATATGATATTGATTTTGTGGTAGATGCGGCACAAAGTGCAGGAATACTCCCTATCAATATGGCACTTATGAATATTTCAGCACTTTGCTTTTACGGGACATAAGGGACTGCTTGGTCCTCAAGGTATAGGTGGATTTGCTATTACAGATGCTTTTGCTTCTAAAATAAGCCCTCTAATAAGCGGAGGTACAGGCAGCTTTTCTGACAGCGAGGATGTCCCAAATATTTTACCCGACAAGTTTGAAGCCGGAACTCTAAATATTCCGGGTATAATAGGCTTAAGTACAGCCCCTAGACTTTTTTTAGAGAAAAACAGGCTTAGAAAAATATTCATAAATACGAAATGAAACTTTGCTCTCATTTCCTAGAAGGCATAAAAAAAGAATAGATGGTATTAGTATACTAGGTAGTGTCGATATAAGAAAAAAAGAACTGCTGTAGTTTCTATTACTACAAAACTAAAGGATCTAGCTATTCTTGCTTTTTGAACTGGAAAAATGACTACGGCATACAGGTAAGAACGGGTTTACACTGCTCTCCTAATGCTCATAAAACACTAGGCTCTTTTTTCCAAATGGTAGCATAAGATTTTCTTTCTCCTATTTTTAATACTATAGAAGAAATCAATATTTGCTTATCTGCCCTAAATAAGATTTTTAAACAAAAAAAGTATAAAATTTTTATATACAACATATAAAAACCCAAGGTATAATAGGTATATCAGTTTGAGGAGGAAAAGAAATGAAAAATATCAACTAAGGGAAGATATTCTCTTAAAATAATGTTAGATATATGCAAAAATCATAGCAAGAATGAATATATAACTCTAAAAGAAATAGCAGAGCATACAGATATTTCAGAAAAATATCTTGAAAGCATAGTTAAAATACTTGTTCGCAATGATTTATTATTAGGACTTCGTGGAAAAGGTGGGGGATATAAACTGACAAAAGCGCCTAGTCTATACAGTGTTGGAGAAATACTTCGTATTTCCGAAGAAAAATTTTTGCTCCTGTTGATTTACATCTAGATATTAATAAGGATGATCCGGGCGATATGAAAATGCTTGAAATGTTTGAGGGACTTGATACAACAATAAATAATTATCTTGATAGTATTAGTCTAAATGATTTATTGGTTGAAGAAAGTGGAGATTTATATTTTTATATAATATCTAAAAAAAACAATCCTATAGCTTGATTTACTTTTTAAATTAATTATTTAGATAATAAAAAAAAATGGGACTATATAAGGCTTTTTTTATCTCAATCAAGCTATATATAGTCCTTTTTATTGTTAAATTTAATGCTTAAAAAAATTAATTTTTTTCATTTATCTCTACATATATAATATTTTCTTTAGTAGGAGTTTCTTTTTTTCTCAAAACAAAGAGACAGAATATAATTCTCAAAAAACATCCTGAATCAAAGAAACATTTTTCATCATTACAACTTATACTATTACCAGTTATTAAAAAAACTCGATATCTAAAGGGTTTTCAGAAAATCCACTTCCTTTACATTTTTAAATAACTTTCCTTTAAAGTCCAAAAGCTAAAAAAATATTTTTTTAAATTCTTCTTCATTATGTCTATATTGTTCTAAATATACTTTTTTTCTTTATCTGTCAATATTTTTCCTAATTATCAAAAGAATTAAAGTTATCTATTTTTTTCTATATCTACTCCAATTTCTTTGTCATAAAAAGCACAAACAACTAAATTAGCAGAATGACTAATATTAAAAAAATATTATTATACTTTTTTTGGCTCTATTTCAAAACGACTTTTTTTGGCATATCTTTAAAACTTGGTTTCCCATATTTATTCTTTATTATAAAATTTTCCAAGTCCTCCAATTCAATCTCTATACCATACAAATCTTTTTAGACCTTTTTCTCAGCAAAAAAATCTACCTATTTCATACTCTTTTTGATGTTTTTCACTATCTAAAAGAGTATACTTCATATATATATATATATCATTTCTCTCTATCAAACAAATATATTACCTTATTAAGAGTAATATTTATATCTATACCTACATAAACTACAAGACTATCATAGCAATTCTTAGCTATATTGGCAAGCTTACGATAGCAAGTATTTATTTCTTAATTTTTAAGCATTTACAACAAAAAAAGAGCTACGAGGGTAGCTCTTTTTCTAATTAGATTTTTTTCTAATAATTTAGCCTTAATACCACTAATAATTATATTTCTGGCTTCCTTAGCATCTTCTGCCTTAAGAGCCTCCACACCTTCTAGTGGATATTCTATTCCTAAAGTCTTATATTTTGTTATTCCCATAGTATGATATGGAAGCACATCAAGGGCTTTTATATTTTTTTAAGTCCCCTAAGAAATAACCAAGCTCATAAAGATATCTCTCGTTATAAGTTATACCGGGTACTACTACATGTCTTACCCACATATCTTTATTATTATCTGATAAATATTTTTGCAAAAATCAAGTATATTAGAATTACCGAACCTGTAAGTTTTTCTATGTTCTAAATCATCAATATGCTTTTATATCTAACAAAAAAATAAATCTGTATATTTTTATCAACTCATCAAACTTCTTCATCACTTCGTTATTATTCTTAGAGAAGGTAATACCACTCGTATCAACACAAGTATGTATATTTCGCTCTTTTGCTTTTTTAAATAGTTCTATAATAAAATCTATTTGTAAAAGTGGCTCGCCCCCTGTACAAGTTATTCCTCCATCCTTTAGATAGGCTCTATAACTCTCAAAATCTTTCAATATGTCATCTACAGATCTACTATTTGCAGCTTGTATCTGCCAAGTATCCGGATTGTGGCAATATTTACAACGCAAAGGGCAACCTTGAAAGAAAATAACATATCTTATACCCGGACCATCTACAGTACCAAAGGTTTCAATGGAATGGATATTACCAAACATTAATTACATTCCCTCGTGGAAAGTTCTTGAAATAACGTCGTTTTGTTGTTCTGTTGTCAACTTATTAAAGTTTACAGCATATCCAGATACACGAACTGTTAATTGTGGATACTTCTCAGGATGTGCTTGAGCATCTAATAATGTTTCCTTTGAGAAAACATTGATATTTAAATGATGTCCGCCATTTTCAGAATAGCCATCTAACATTGATACAAGATTATCTACTTGTGAATTTGTTGCCATAATAAACTCCTTTTCTAACTTCTATGTTTATAATATTATTAATAGTTACCTTGCAATATTGTATACAATATTGCTCCCCTAAGGGGTATCTTCATCTGCTATATCCAGTAAGGTAGGAACTTGGCAAGCTGTACATGGACAGTCGCCAAAGGCTAAATTATCAGAATTAGCAGTCTGAAAAACATTAATATGTCCTGTGCCTTTTGAGATTTGATTATCTAATAAATTAATCAGTTCGTCAATCTCATTATCTATTTTATTTTGACTCATCTTTTGCCTCCTCATATAAGGCATCTAAGTCTAACTCTCCTGTAAATATCTTATTATCCTTACCTAAGGCACCAGGTATAATAGAGAAGGTATTTGAAATACCATCTTGTGCATCACTGAATGGAAGCTTTGATACGGAAGCAAGTGAAGCCAAAGCTCCATTTGTATCTCTTCTATGCATAGGATTTGCTCCAGGTGCAAATGGCTCACCATATCTTCTACCATCCGGAGTATTACCTGTCTTTTTACCATAAACAACATTAGAGGTAATAGTAAGTATTGACATTGTAGGTATAGACTCACGGTAAGTATGATGCTTTCTTATCTTATTCATAAAGCATTCTACTAAGTTTACCGCTAATTTATCTACTCTATCATCATTATTTCCATATTTAGGATAATCACCCTCTACCTCATAATCAGTAACGATACCATCTTCATCTCTTATAACTTTCACTTTTGCATATTTTATAGCACTAAGAGAATCGGCAACTACGGAAAGACCTGCTATACCTGTAGCAAAGAATCTCTTTACATCTCTATCATGTAAAGACATTTGTAATGATTCATAAGAATACTTATCATGCATATAATGAATAACATTAAGTGTATTAACATATAGTTTTGCCAACCACTCCATCATATCATCATATTTTTCCATAACATCATCAAAGTCAAGATAATCACCTTCTACTCTTCTAAAACGTGGTCCTACTTGCAAATGAGATTTCTCATCCGCACCACCATTTATAGCATATAATAAGCATTTTGCTAAGTTTGCTCTGGCACCAAAGAATTGCATTTCTTTACCAACTCTCATAGATGATACACAACAAGCTATAGCATAATCATCACCATGATCAGGACGCATTATCTCATCATTTTCATACTGAATAGATGAAGTATTTATGGACATTTTTGCACAATATCTTTTGAAGCTAATAGGAAGAGCAGGAGACCAAAGTACAGTTAAATTTGGTTCCGGAGCTGTTCCGAGATTAGTAAGTGTATGTAAATATCTAAATGAAGTTCTTGTTACAAGGGGTCTACCATCTAAGCCGACACCTGCAAGTGATTCTGTAACCCATGTAGGATCTCCTGAGAATAACTGATTATATTCCGGAGTTCTTGCAAATTTAACAAGTCTTAATTTCATTATAAAATGATCAATTAATTCTTGTGCTTCTGTCTCTGTTATGACACCATTTTTGTAAATCTCTTTCTATAAATATATCTACAAAAGTTGAAGTTCTACCTAAACTCATGGCGGCACCATTTTGTTGTTTTACAGCAGCCAAATAAGCTATATATAACCATTGAATAGCCTCTCTTGCATTTGTAGCAGGCTCTGATATATCAAATCCATATATCTTTCCAAGCTCTTTAAGCTCTCCTAAAGCTCTTATTTGTTCTGCCAATTCTTCTCTTAGACGTATATTTTTACCTGTCATTCTCTCTAAAGAATAAGCTAATTGTTCTTTTTTGTCAGCTATCAAGAAATCAACACCATATAAAGCCACTCTTCTATAATCACCAATTATACGGCCTCTTCCATAAGCATCAGGTAATCCTGTAATAATACCTGACTTTCTGGCAGCTCTCATTTCAGGAGTGTATACATCAAAAACACCTTGATTATGTGTTTTTCTATAAGCTGTAAATATATGACTCACTTCTTCATCAACTTTATACCCATAAGACTCACAAGCCAACTCTGACATACGAATACCACCAAATGGTTGTAGAGAACGCTTAAATGGTTTATCTGTTTGAAATCCGACTATTTTCTCTAAATCTTTATTAAGATATCCTGCACCATGACTTGTTATTGTGGATACTATATGTGTATCCATATCAAGAACGCCACCTGCTTCTCTTTCTTTCTTTGATAAGTCCATTACCTGATCCCAAAGCTTAATTGTAGCTTCTGTTGGCGGTGCAAGGAAACTGTCATCTCCATCGTAAGGTGTATAGTTTTTTTGAATAAAAATCTCTAACATCAACCTTCTTTTTGCCATTTTCCGAACTTAAAACCTTCCCAGCCTTTATACATAAAAACCTCCTTTAAATATCAACTATTAGATATACTGGCTAACATTCTATTAAAAGCACTTTTTGTTAGTTAGGTACTGCTAATCCTATATTCAAAGTATAGTGAAATACTAGGAAAAGGTCAAGATGGCTATTGTTTTTTTGAATGTGCAAGACTGTTCTTTTTTTATATACATAAAAAGATATTATGCCTAAAGTATTTTTCTTATATCTGTATAAAATTTAATATTTCACTCAAGTAGCCTATTTAAAAGCAAAAAGAAGTACCTAAATACATATTAAGCTTTATAAACATCTCCATATCTACATCACACAGCTTAAGTATAATCTATTTTTAGTCCGGTATATCTTCAAAAACAAAGCTTCCGAAAACTCTTATCTTACAAGAGTTTCGAAAGCTTTTATATTTTCCATGTATTAAACTTGGATTTTTATATTATAAATCTTATTTAGAATAAAGAGTTACTAATCTTTCAAGATATTTAAATCTTTCCTTAGCATGTTCTTCATTCTTCTCAAATAATCTGCTTGCCTTCTCAGGATCTTTAAGAGCAAGTGAAGCATAACGAACCTCACCCTTTAAGAACTCTTGATAATCTCCTGTTGGTGCCTTAGAGTCAAGACTAAACTTGTTCTCTAATTGTGGATTAAATCTGAAATTATGCCAGTAACCTGTCTCAACAGCAAGTTTCTCCTCTGTCATAGACTTGCTCATACCTTTTTTAATACCATGTGCTATACATGGAGCATAAGCTATTACGAGTGATGGACCAGGATAAGCCTCTGCCTCTGTAAGAGCCTTAATAGCTTGATTATAATCAGCACCCATAGAAATTTGTGCAACGTATACATAACCATAGCTCATTGCTATACTTGCAAGATCTTTCTTCTTAACATCTTTACCGCCGGCAGCAAACTGTGCAACAGCACCTACCTTTGTAGACTTAGAAGATTGTCCACCTGTATTTGAATAAACCTCTGTATCAAATACAAGAATATTTACATCCTTACCACTTGCTATTACATGGTCAAGACCACCGAAACCTATATCATAAGCCCAACCGTCTCCACCGAAGATCCACTGACTCTTCTTAGCTAAGAAATCTTTATTTGTAAGAATATCCTTTGCTAAATCTGAGTTATCATTTGTAAGTACAGCTACTAATCTATCAGTAGCGCTACCATTTGTAGCTCCTACATTAAATGTATCTAAATATTCATTTGCAGCCGCTTTAACTTCTTCTGAACTTGTTACAGCTACTAATTCTTCTACTTTAGCCTTTAAGCCTTTTCTTACAGCTAAGTTAGCAAGATGCATACCATAACCGAACTCAGCATTATCCTCGAATAATGAGTTAGACCAAGCCGGACCTCTTCCTTGTCCATTAACTGTATAAGGTGTTGATGGAGATGAGTTACCCCAAATTGATGAACAACCTGTAGCATTTGCAATATACATTCTATCTCCAAATAATTGAGTTACAAGTTTAGCATAAGGTGTTTCTCCACAACCTGCACAAGCTCCTGAGAACTCAAGTAATGGTTTCTTAAATTGAGAACCTTTAACTGTTGTTTCTCTAAACTTAGCTATAACATCATTCTTCTCAGGAAGTTCTACAGCATAATCAAAGTATTTTTGCTTATAAGCATTTGCCTCAAAGTTTTCCATTGTAAGAGCTTTGAGAGTTTGTCCTGTAACCTTATCCTTCTTACCAGGACAAACGTTAGCACAAGAACCACAGCCTGTACAATCCATAACTGATACTGATACTGAGAACTTATAATCAGGCATACCATTCATTGGAAGAATTTGCATATCTTCCGGTGCATTTTCAACCTCTGAATTATTTAAAGCAAATGTTCTTATAACTGCATGAGGACAAACATAAGCACAGTGACCACATTGTATACAATTATCAGTATCCCAAACAGGTATATTAACTGCTATACCTCTCTTCTCAAAAGCTGCTGAACCGCTAGGTGTTGAACCGTTAACGTAATCAACAAAAGCTGAAACAGGAAGATTATTACCCTCTTGAGCACTTACAGCTCTTTGAACTCCATTAACAAAGTCAACAACATCTTTTCTACCTTCTGTTACTTTCTTGTAATCAAGACCTTCATCTTCACAATTAGCCCAAGAAGCAGGAACTTCAACTTTAATCGCTCTATCTGCACCTGCATCTATAGCATCCCAGTTCTTTTTAACTACATCTTCACCTTTACGTCCATAAGTCTTTTTAGCAGCTTTTTTCATAAGCTCTATAGCTTCTTCTTGAGGTATTATGTTAGCCAATTTAAAGAAAGCTGATTGTAATATAGTATTGATACGAGTTGCTCCCATACCTGTTTCAATACCGATTTTAACACCATCTATTATATAGAAGTTAATCTTATGATCATGTATATATTTCTTAACTTGTCCAGGTAAATGCTTATCCAACTCTTCTACAGACCAAGGACAGTTAAGTAAGAAAGTACCGCCATCTGCCAATTCCTGAACCATATTATATTTACGAACATAAGCAGGGTTATGACAAGCAACAAAGTTAGCTCTCTTGATAAGGTAAGTAGACTTAATAGGATCCTTACCAAATCTTAAGTGAGACATTGTAATACCGCCTGACTTCTTTGAATCATAATCAAAGTAAGCTTGAGCATACATATCTGTATTATCACCTATAATCTTTATTGAGTTCTTATTAGCACCAACAGTACCATCAGCACCAAGTCCCCAGAACTTACAGTTAATTGTAGTTTCAGGAGCTGTTATTATTTCCTCTCCAAGCTCAAGTGAAAGATTTGTTACATCATCTACTATACCTATAGTAAATCTCTTCTTATCTTTATTTGCATATACAGCAGCTATTTGTGTAGGTGTCGTATCCTTTGAACCAAGACCGTAACGACCTGAAGTTATATGTATATTATGGAACTTAGTATCTTTAAGTGCGGCAACTACATCAAGATATAATGGCTCGCCTAAAGCACCGGGCTCTTTTGTTCTATCAAGTACATGTATCGTTTCAACTGTGTCAGGAATAGCATCTATTAAAGCACTTGCTTTAAATGGTCTATAAAGTCTAACCTTTACAAGTCCTACCTTCTCGCCCTTAGCTACAAGATAATTTATTGTTTCTTCTATAGTTTCATTTACTGAACCCATAGCAATAATTATTGTTTTAGCATCTTTAGCACCATAGTAGTTGAATAATTTATAATCTGTGCCGATTTTCTCATTTACCTTATTCATATATTCTTCTACTATTTCAGGAAGTGCATCATAATATCTGTTGCAAGCTTCTCTTGCTTGGAAGAATACATCCGGATTTTGTGCTGAACCTCTTGACTCAGGATGAGTAGGATTTAGAGCAGATCTTCTAAACTCGTTAATTATATCCATATCAGCCATATCTTTTAATTGTTCATAATCCCATTCTTCTATCTTTTGAATTTCATGAGAAGTTCTAAAACCGTCAAAGAAATTAATGAATGGAACTTTTCCCTTTAATGCAGCTAAATGTGCAACCGGTGTTAAGTCCATTACCTCTTGAACTGATGATGCACAAAGCATAGCACAACCGGTTTGACGACAAGCATATACGTCTGAGTGATCTCCGAATATACTTAAAGCATGTGTAGCTATAGCACGAGCTGAAACATTAAATACACCCGGTAATTGCTCACCTGCTATTTTATATAAGTTAGGAATCATAAGTAATAATCCCTGTGAAGCTGTATAAGTAGTTGTCAAAGCACCTGCTGATAAAGAACCATGTACTGCACCTGCCGCACCTGCCTCTGATTGCATTTCTGTAACTTCAACTGTTTGACCGAAAATATTTGTTCTTCCATCAGTAGCCCAGGCATCTGTATGCTCTGCCATAACTGATGATGGTGTTATTGGATAAATAGCCGCAACATCTGTAAATGCATAAGAAGCATGAGCTGCTGCTTGGTTACCATCCATAGTTTTCATTTTTCTATTTGCCATCTTTATTTTCCTCCTACTATAATGGGCAATATTAGTTTTTGTACTAATTTTTGAATATAGGTTGAACTGAGTAGTTCTTCTCTTTATTCTATACTATAGATTATAAATAATTTAATTTCTAAATGCAAATATTTATAAGGCTATTTGTGTATATTTTTAACATACAAAACGCTCTTTATTTGTTCTTTTTTTCAATGCACTTGTCTACAAGTTATATTTTTATCCTTTTTTTGTATGTATAATATGTACAATTTAGACCTACTTTATTTCATAGTATTTTTACTATGTTTTTATATATAGAATAACTCTCATCTATGACTTATCACTAATATTTTTTTATCTAAAAAAAGAGCTTATTGTATACACATACATTCTTACACAATAAACTCTCTTTTAAAATTTTATATTTAATTATAAACCCGGTCCTGCTCCGGGATTTGCCTCTATAGTCTCAGGCTCAGTGGCAGGTGCTTTCTCTACTGCCTTTGTTTCAGGTGCTTTAATTTCCGTTGTTGCTTTTTTAGTTTCCGCCATCTTAGTTTCTACTTGTTTAGCCTCTGTTTGCTTTGTATTTGCTTGTGTAGTTTTTGTCTCTGCCGACGTTTCAGCTTGCTTAGCAGTTTCTGTAGTCGTTGCACTCTCTGCAGCTACAGTGGCTGTTTGAGTAGTATCACCTGCCAAAGCCAAATTTTTCTTAACTGTTCCTGCCTTACCTCTATATGTAGAATAGTGCAGTAACTTATCTGTAATTATATTATCACCTTTTTTATGAACTATATTAGTTTCCCACTTACTTCCTTTTTTACCTGCTTTTACTACCACTTCCTGTCCGGCAGCTAAGCTTGTATCGTTTTCATATTCAGGTGTAGGCTCATCATATTCACCCGTCTTTTTAGAAGTCATATATACTTTTTCATTGTCTTCTAAAATAGGAATACCTACTATGGAAGCTGTTAATTTTTGGTCTACCAACTTTGCTCTTATGACTATTGCAACATTAGAAGTATTTATAAACTTCATATCAGGTCCTGCATAACCATCATAACTAACCATAGCATCTTCACCCGGTGTTACATAACTAGGCTCAAACGAATGTGCATGTCTTTCTGTCGTTTCTAGACCGGCAAAAACAACTGCATTGTAAAGGGTAGATGAAACTTGACATACACCACCACCCGGCTCTTCAACAAGTTTACCGTTTAGGTATGCACCGGCAGGTCTATATCCTTTTTTTCCAAAGTTCTATTTCCCGTTGTATTATTAAACGAAAATTCTTCGCCCGGCTTTATTACAAGTCCATCTAAAGCTGTACTGGCTAAACTGATATTTGTATTTCTATCTTTATTTGAAGTTGTTGTAGTTGTAAAAGTACCAATAACTTTATACTTTTGCTTAACATCTTCTTTACTTGCGATTTCCGGTTTAGTAAGCTTTGTATTTACAGCTATATCCGCCTTGAAATTTTTTTCTTCTATGGCTTTCTTTTATTGCTGCTCTTAAATTATCTTTATCTACTTCTACTCCATCATTACCATCTTCATATACAAACTCATTTGTCTCTTTGTTAAAACTTAAAAGACTGGCATTTTTTTGCCTTAATATCCCATTTCTTCGCTATCTCATTTACTTGTGCATCTATAATTTCATCTAAACCTGTAAAATTAATAGTATAATTTTTCTTTATGTTCTCCTTTTAAAAATTTCATCTAAAATAATATCCAGCTTTTTCACCTATAAGATTTGGTATATCATACTTATCCCCATTATAACTGGCAGTCATAGCCCATTCATACTTTTTTTCATTATAGTATCATAAGCTTTTTGTCTTGACATACCGCCTATATCTATATCATCCACCATAACACTACCTTTTATAGCAGTTTCTTCTACTGTACTACTCTCGGTTATTACATTTTTTTGGTTTTTTTAGATCTTACCATCAAACCGGCAAAAACCACTATACCTATTACAACTACTGCTACAACAGATGCTATAGGGATAGTTGATTTTTTATTGTTCTTCTTCTTTCTTTTATTTGCCTGTCTACTTGCATAACTTCTGTCAGTTCCTGAAAGTCTATACTTTGTATTCGACCTCATACCAGTCCTTTTTTTCCATATTTCCCTCTTCTATATATCATTTATATCTATATTCATATCTTACTTTTTAATTGCAATATTTAATTTTAAGTATAGCATACTTAAACTAATTCTAGCATAAATATTTTTATAAAAATTTATTTGATATATTGGTGTTCATATTCGAGTTAAAAATGCTATAATTAAGTTGTAAAGAAATAGAATTTCTCTTTAGCTTAGCCTTTTTAATCTAAGCCTAATACTTCCTTAAGCAAAGATAATTTCACATTTAAAGGAGAATATTTTGGAAACACATACTAAATATATAGATTTACATACACATAGTACAGCTTCTGACGGTACTCTAAGTCCTCGTTCTTTAGTTAAGCTAGCACATGAAATAGGTCTTAGTCATCTTGCTCTCACTGACCATGATACTATGGATGGAATCATAGAAGCCTACCAAACCGCTAAAAATTCAAATATTAAACTTATCCCCGGTGTAGAAATGAGCTGTGCCTATGCCAAGGGAGAAATACATATACTAGGCTATATGTTAAATTTTTCAGGTAATGAAGATGCCTTAAAACCTATTATAGAAGATTTAAGAATTTTTGCCAAAGACCGAGAAACCAGAAATATAGAAATCTTAAAAAGATTAAATAATGATGACTATAATATAAGCTATGAAGAGCTAAAATTAGGAAATGAAGATACAAAGATTACCAGAGCACATTTCGCTACCGTTCTTATGAATAAAGGATATGTAAAAGATAGGGCAGCCGCTTTTAATAGTATACTAAATGACAATAGTAAGTATGTACCGAAAAAGACTACCTGCATAGATAAAGTTTGTTCTTTTTAACAAGCATAATTTATTCTTTTCTTTGGCTCATCCACTACAATATAAACTTTCCAATAAAGAATTAGAAGATTTAATTGTAAAACTAAAATCTTTCGGTATGTCCGGACTTGAGGTTTACCATAGTACCCATCATCTCGGTGATAGTATAAAAACTAAAAAAATTGGCAAATAAATATAACTTATATCCTACAGGCGGTTCCGACTTTCATGGAGATACAAAACCCGGACTAAAGCTTGGTAAAGGTTACGGTTCCCTAAATATTCCTGAAAATATAATTTTTAGATATTTTTATCTTCTAAATATAGGTATTAAAACCTTTAATTTTTCTTTATATTTTTTTGCTATACTATACTTGCATATTATTTTTTTGGAGGTATATATGAAGATACAAAATATTACTGATGTTGATGCTTTTTTTAAAGTTGTAGACGAATGTAAAGGTAAGGTTGAACTTGTTTCTCCTGATGGAGACAGAGTTAACTTAAAAAGCAAACTAACCCAATATCTTTCAATGGCAACTATGTTCTCAAACGGTTATATTAAAGAACTCGATTTAGTAGCTACTGAAAGAGAAGATATAGATAGACTTATCAAGTTTATGTATCAGGGTGAATAAGAAAAATTTTATAAATTTTTTCTTATAAATAAAAGTGTCCAAGACTATGAATTTAAACTTCAAGGTCTTAGACACTTATTTATATTCTAGGAAAACTGATGCGTATAATATTCCCTTCTTTCCTGCCGTCAAGTAAAGCAACCTCTCCATTATGTCTGATAGCAATTTCCTTGACTAATGCCAGCCCCAAACCGGCACCACCCATTTCTCTGGATCTTGATTTATCAACTCTAAAAAAACGGTTCAAAAAAATCTTATCTGCATATTCTCTCGGTATCTTAGTGCAGGTATCTTTAACCAAAAATATCAACTGTAGTTGCTTGCTTTATAGCTTCCACTTCTACAGCTCCGTCTTTTTTTATTATATTTTTATAGCATTCTCTATCAGATTATAAATGGCACGATAAATAAGAGCATAATTCCCTCTAAGCCTTATATCTTCACAAGTATAGCTTAGGCTAACGCCCTTCATAGCTGCTATGCTATCTAAATCACAGCTTAATTCTTCTAATAAATCAGCCAAATATATCTCTTCTTTTTTTGCTCTATATGATTTAAGTTTACCATTTGCAATAAAACATCTATTACGGAAGATAATCTTGAAGATTGGCTATCTAATAAATCAAGCAATTCCTTATAATCATCTTCTTTAAATTCATTAGACTTTTTTTGAGTATATCTACTCTGGTTTTCACTAAAGCTAAAGGCGTTTTCATCTCATGAGCTGCACTGGCTGAAAATCTTTTTTGAACCTTAAAAGCTTCATCAAGCCTTGATAACATCTTATTGAAAGAACATCTAAGTCGTTCTATTTCTACTATATCTGTATCTACTTCTATCTCATCGGATAGATTTTTCTCATTTATATCTTCCAGTTTACGATTGAACTTTTCAAGCGGTTTTACACATATACCAACCATTATATAAGTGATAATACTGCTTATAAGAACTATAATTAAAGTTTCACTGATAGTACCTGTCCAAAATCTCTCCTTTGAGTTATTAATAGCCTCAAGAATTTTTTCATTTAACTTATCATCATCTAAAGCAATACTATCTCCTAAATTATCTTCCGGAACAACGGTAATGACCATATTCTCAAGTTCATCCATTTTAAAACTTGCATTTGTACTGATTAATAGATTAGATACTATGCAAGCTATACTCACCAGCAAAGCTGTCATAAAAGTTAATCTCCATTGAAGAGAGACTTTTCTAAGAAAACTAAACCTTGCCACTTATCTATCACCCCTTATCGTATATCCCTGACCCACTATATTATTTATAGGATCAGAACCAAGTACCGCTTTTAATTTCTTTCTAAGAGAAGATATATGCACTCTTATAGCATTACTGAACAAGTCGGCATTCTTGTCCCAAACATGCTCCAGTAATTGTTCCTGACTTATAACCTTTTCTTCATTCATCATCAAATATTCCAAAATTCCAAGTTCTTTTCTAGTCAAAGAAACTTCCGTATTTCCTATATATACAGTTCTGGCTTTTGTATCTAATTTGACAGCTCCACATTCTATTATAGTATCACCTTGAATAAATTTTCTTCTTGTTAGACTTCTTATTCTTGCTTCAAGTTCTGCAAAATTAAAAGGTTTATTCAAATAATCATTTGCACCTGCATCCAGTCCATTTACCTTATCTTCTACGGCACTTCTGGCTGATAATATAAGTATCTTAGTTTCCTTATCCGTTTTTCTAAGTTCTCTAAGTATTTCCATACCATCTACTACAGGCAAATTAAGGTCAAGTACAATCAAATCATATTTTTCAACTTCTATTAACTCTAAGGCTTCATCACCAAAATAGCAAGTATCTACTTCATAACCATCAAGACGCAAACCTCTTGCTATATCGTCACACAAGATTTTTTCATCTTCAACAACCAGTATACGCATTATATCCTCCTAAATTTTCTTAACCTTTATTAACTTATGCAGTATACAAATATTTATGTTAAGAATATGTTAAGGTATTACTCTATTTTTTTCTTTTGCATTGATAAAAATTTTTTTAATTTTATATTAGCGATTTATTCTGTACAATATTAAATATGCTATTTGCATCAAAAAAACAAAAAGTTGTTCATTTATACCTAGATTTATCTATATACTTTTTATTTTTTTAGTGTATTCTACACTTTTTTTATACTATCTTTTCCAAATTCTTAATTGTTAAGATTCTCTCAGACCTCTCTGTATAAAAAAATACCGACCTTTAAATTAAACTTTGATTTAACTTAAAAGTCAGTATTTAACCTATAATAAATTTCATCTAAAACTTATTATAGCTTCTGCGTTTATTTTTGCTTAATATAATAAATAACATACCGGCTAACACGAACAATATAAAATGTAATGCCATATTCTGCTCATCTCCAGTCTTTGGTATGAAAGAAAGATGGACTTTTTTTCTTTTTTTACCTTATGAGGTAAATCTATATTATGTTCTTCAATAGGAAGCTCCTTGTAGCCTTCTTTTTTATCCTCTGTTATACCGGTATTACCCTGTTTATTTAGCTTAGCACCCGGACCGATTTGTACTTCCTTTATCGCGCCCTGATTAGGAACAAAATTAGCTCCACCACCACCGTTTGCTTTATTAGGTATATTATAGGTATTTGTAAATACTATGTTTTCCACCTTATGATCTTCGCTATCCTTAGCTACATACCACCAAAGCATAAGACCTTTTTCAGTTCTTATAACATCGACCTCTAAAACATAGACCTCCTTATCCATAGCTAAATATTCTATTCTATTATTTTCTTTTTGATATAATTTATAAAAATATTTACCTGAAGAAGTATATTCTATGTTTAAGTTCTTCTCCGTACTTCCTTTTAAAATAAATTCATACCTTCCCTTGGCATTTTGCGGCAAAGGTGCATTCTCGGTAATAGGCTCTAATACATAAACCAGCTCATCTTTCGGGTCATTAAATTCAGGATTTATTCTTATTTCTTGAGTTACTTTTATCGTATGTATCAAACTACTTGCATAAGCATCTACATTATAAAAAAAGAGAGTACTTAAGAAAGCAAAAAAATATACCTAAAAAAATAAGACTAATTCATATTTAATTTTTCTTGATTTTTTTGCATTTTCCAAGCCCCCTTTCCATCACTCTTTTTCTTTATTTTTCTTCAGCCTTCTTATCCTTAATCTTCTTATATACAGCTCTACTTATTTCATAGATAATATATATTATAAATATTATCAACCAAGTAATACCTAATATAATAAGAAAATTAATTTTTATAAACCTTCTTCAAAAGACCTGAAAATCTGTTTACTGTAGGCTTCTCTTTAAACTCATTTTCAGCTACAGTATTTGTAAGCTTTCCTGCCAATATATAACGCCCATTTGTAATTGACAAATCACAGGTATCCAAGATTATGATATTTTCATTATTCGAAAAATCTATATCTCTGGAATAGGTAGCTGATTCATAAATGTGCTTTACCAAATCACTTTTTTCTTCCTTAAGCTTTGCAGGCGATAAAATTGTCTTGTCCGTACCCTACAGTTTTCATAAAGGCAAAAAACTCTATACCTATACTAGGCTTATCAGTCCTATGAATAACACCATACTTGTGAGTGTCAAAAAAGGACTTATCCTTAAACAGCTCCATATCTCCAAACATCTTACGTTCTGCCATATAATGACCGTAAAGAATGTCTTGAAAATCTGTAAATTCTTTATCATTCCTATGATCTAAAAATATACTTCCTGCTGTTGAAAACTCTCCAAGTACAGTTTTGTTCAGATATTCAGAATTATCTTGTCCTTGTACTATGGGATAATCTATTTTTGTTCCATAGACATCTATCCAAGCAAATACGTCTTTATTTTTAAGTTTTAATTCCTCAAAGGATAAATTATTACTGCTATCAGGCTTATATACTGCGTAGCCCTCACTACTTGCTATTTCAAATACCTGATGTGTATCCCAGAAAGCATACACACCTATAAATAATGCGATTAAAGACATAAATAACACTACATAATCTAAAAAAATCTTGAAGTCTTTCTTATGATTTTTAGATATATTTTCTGTCTTTTTGTCAACTCTGTCTTTATAGCCCCACTCGCAGGTGGAGCTATAATATTTTCTGTATTCATCTAGAAAAGTCCTACTAAAATTTTAGATTTCCAACTCTTCCTCTTCTCTTCTGTTTTTAACAAAGAAGAAGATACCTATACCTGCCATAAGCGCAAGAACTATAAAAGGTAGGTTGTTAAGGAAAATACCGGTAGGAGTTTGAGGAGTATTCTGGAAAATAATCATATTATCGCCATCTTCACCTATTACCTTACCATTTTTTTCAAATCTGTTACCGTTGTTACAGCTTGTCCATTTAATGTACTGCCAGTACCAATTCCTTGTGTATAACCAGCATCACCGGTTTCTTCTGCTGTTACCTTAGAACCCAGTAAGACATCAGCAAAAACCACTCTTTCTTTATGTTTTAAAACAACTGTGAAGCCTGTTCCATAAGTACCAGTTTGTTCTGCTTGCTTTGTACCAGCTTGATCAACTGTATAATACTTAAATGTTGTTGCCTGACTAGTTGAACCAACCGGTTTTTCTACTTTTAGAGTAAATATAAATCTTTCATCTAAACTTGGAGTATCAGACACTATTGTTTTCTTTAATACAAACCCCTTCTTATCATTAGTTTGTATATCATCACCACTTGAGTTATTATTACCACCTCTTTTATTATAATCATTATTAAATACAAAATTATTAGCAGCAGCATTTGTATCTCCATCAGCACCTGGATTATATTCAACTTTAGTACCTGTAGGATCAGCTGTTCCATCATCATTTTTCTCTTTTTTGATTTGTATACTATCTACTACAATAGTTCCTGCTGGAGTAGTTTTAGTGAATACAGAAACAAGATAACTAGCACCTGAATAATGCATATCGGTTGTAGTACCTGTTGTCTCTTTTACTGTATAAGTATATTGTCCTGCATCTGGGAATGTTTTACCAGCCAAAGCATCTCCACTCAACTTAATAACTTGTTTACCAAGTTTTGTATTATCCCCATCACTTGCATCAGCATCAGTATATGTTACAGTTTGAGAACTTATACTAGGAAATACAGTATCCTCAGCAGTAGCTAAACTAGTCTTTCCATTCTTACTATGTTTAGTAAATGTAAAAGTAAACGTCTCTGCCGGTGTTTTAACTCCGCTTTCAGGTAGGTTTAAAACTTTCTTTATTTTAAGTACCGGTGTTGTTGCCCCTGCTGCCTTTGCCGGTGTAGTAAATGCCAAACTACCGGCAAATAAAGTTAATGCAAGACTACTTGCTAAAAATACATTTTTTACTATTCTTCTCTTCATAATGTCCTTCCTTTTATATAAATTATTATCTATCCTTAAAGATAGTTACTTTATATTCCTCTTCGCCTTAGTAAGGCGAAAATTTTACCTGTTACATCCTTTATCTTTAGCGAGCCGAAAAGTCTCGAGTCCACACCCTTATCTCTATTGTCCGCCAAGATAAAGATTTCTCCCTCTCCTACAGTTATAGGAAATTTAACTCCCTCTGTAAAAGCCAAGGTTTCTCTATATATTTTAGGTTCGTATTGGCGAGCACCGTTTACATTTAAACCATACTCGTCTATATTTACTACATCTCCTGCTCCTGCTACTACTCTACCTACCTTCATTTGCCCATCATAGTAATACACTACAGTATCACCTACTAAAAAAATTTATCATCTAATCTGTAATAAAAAAATTAAATCTCCCGGATTTATATTCGGATTCATAGAAGTATCATTCAACCTATAAATTCCAAATACAAAAGTAAAAAAATAAAGGTAACTATAAGTAGTATGCTTACTATTTTCAATAATAAGCGTAGCACCGACCTAAGTACAGGTTTTTTAGGTGCAGCTCTTGGTTTTTTCTTAGTTTTTAACATACATCAACTCTCCCTATATACTTTTTATAAATAATTCACTTAGTAATTTAATAATTCTCTTCCAGTCCTAAACTTATAAAGGAACAAGAAAAGCCCAAAAGTGAAATAATTGATATGAGTAAGGGTAACTTGTAGCCGCTTTCATTAGTTCCCACAGGTACCATAGAAGTATCTATTATGACTTCCTTTTCTGAAATATTGCCCCAGCTGTCTTTTGCTCTTATCTTGATTTTTATCTCCTCACCAAGATTTAGATTTGTTAAATTACCTACAATTTTCATACTTCCTGTTTTATTATTAATTTGTTTTTCAGCTACTCTCAAACCCTCCGGTAAATCAACTGTATCTATTTCAGACAAAAAGCCTTCTTCATCCTTAGCACTTACGCTAACTTCTATAGGTTCGTCCTTACTTGATACGGATACATTCTCCGGAACAGCATTTATTATCGGTGGATTTCTGTCAACACCAATATAATCTGCTACATTAAATAAGCGACTTTCAGTTCCATCATCCCAAGTAACTAAAACCTCACCGCTATTTGAAACACCTATATTACCGTTGTTATAAGCATCTCTTAGTTCCTCAATCTCTACATCTACGAATTTCGGTGTATTTTCTCTATAATATTCAATCGTTTTATCTACTACATCTTTCCTGACTTTTTCTTTCTCAGCCTCCGTCAAATTATTATCATCTTTTACATATCTAAAATCAGGAGTTCTTAATTTGTGCCGTCTGGCTACACCAAACTTACCTCTTAGCATATATCTTTCATTACTATTATTAAAATGTCGTATAGAAATACCGCCTACTGCATCATCCAAATTTTCGTCTATGGAATGTCTTGTAGTAAATGTGTATGTAATACTCTCCCCCGGACCTATACCGCCGGTATCATTATCCTGATATATTTGCGATATTACTCCGGTATCTGTAAACCAGTTAATATTTGATGTTATATCCGGTATTCCTCCACGCTTTTTAATATCTGCGTTTGTTCCGGCATTTCCGGCGGCGTTTCTGAAATATTCATACCATTTGGAAAAAGGCGGATTGTGTTTATCCATTACCGTCCCTCCACCGCTATTTACCAATCTGTTAGTACCGATACCGCTAAAGCCCATAGTTTTACTGCCAAGTCGAGAATGATTCCTTACAACTGTTACATTACCCTCATGTTTAGGTACATATAAATAAACTTCCGTATTAAGAGGTCTCCATTTTGCCGGAAATGAACTCCACCAGCCACTTCCCTGATTACTTATTGTCATTGCCCAGGTTATAGTATGGTGAACATAATCTATATATTTATCTGTTCTTAAGGTCGCTCTTGCAGCATTTCTTTCTTCCTGTCCTATACCTACATAAACAGTATCTAAGCCGTTCCCTACCCAATACATATTGGGGCTGACATGTACATAATCTATGTCATCTGCAAAGGTATCAAAGGAAAACAATCCCTCATCGTCCAAAGCTTCGTCAGCTGTACTTTTTTCTGTCATACTTGCATCACTTGAACTTGCAAGCTTTTCTTTATCTTCTTTTAATATATCGGCTTCTACAGATTCTCCGATAACAGCCTTATCATCATCTATTTTCACTATACTTTCACCACTTTGAGGCTTTGAATTTTGCTCTTTTCCATTCTCACTCTCAACTATGGAAATATCAGTATTTTTATCTTCTGTAACGGAGCTTCCCAAGGCTTCATCAGTATTATTTATAGAGCCTTCCAAAGCTTCACCCTCTTTTTCACTCGGAGGGAGGAACTCCACCTCATTTTTAATATCTATAATATTCTCAGGCATATCAGCCTGAATAATTCTTGATATTATAAAAAAATACATAATATAAAAAGATAATAAGATTATAAAATTATGCGTTTTAAATCGTCTCTTTCTCATATCCCAAACCTTAATATATTAACTTAATTCTAAATATAAAGCTCTAATTTAGAATCTTTAAATTATATATCTTTACCACTCTCTAAAAAGTCATACTTCCCTTTATATTATTTATCGAAGCTATTATAACAAATTTATTTTTTTACTTATGATAGTAACAACATAGCTTTGGTACTTTAGCAGGCAAAAGTATTATAGACTGTCATCATCTGCTACACCTCCTCCTTAAGTATATTCATAAATATATACATAAAACTGATAAACGATAAGGAAATTAGAATCAACGGTAACTTGTAGCCACTTTCATTAGTTCCGACGGGTACTAACGACATATCTCTTTCAATATTGATTTTAACATTTTTTTGACTCTCATTATTCCAACTGTCTTTAGCATATATAGTTACAGTATATTCTTTATGAGTTTCTCCATTAGTCCATACTATACCGTCTACCTTACCTGTAATTTTTATATTACGCTCTCTAGTATTAGTATTGGAGTCTATAGTATAATTCAGACCTTGTGGAAGATTACGCACTTGAACCTCTTGTAAGTGATCTTCTCTGTCAACTACATTTACGCTAATCTCCGGAATATTTTCCGTATCAAGACTTGTTGTTTCTTCCGGATTAGGAGTTATTATAGGTGGATTATAATCTCCCTGGACAATATACTTTTCAATCTTTGTAGGGTCTACAATCTTAGCTACAGTATTATCATCAAATTTTGCAAAAAACTCTCCCTTTTCAGAAACCGTTATATTATTACTATTTTCAGCTTCCTTCAATTCTTCCTTTTCTTTTTTAAAACCGTTAGGACCGGCACTTGCATAATGCTTGTAGATAGCCTTTAAAACGGCTTTTTTTACTTCTTCTCTTTCCTCCTGCGTTAAATGCTCTTTATCTCTTACAACAATAGGGTTCTCAGGTATTTCAAACTCCGCTCTTCTCGCCGCACCGAATTGACCTTTAAACATATACAATAAATCTTTATTTGTTAAGGCTCTGGTTCCTATCATCGCTCCAAGTAAAACCTTATCAAGATTTTCATTCTCAGAATGTCTTGTTGTAATAGTATAAGTAATACTTCTTCCTTGTCTTATAGTTACATTATTATCTTCATAAGCTAAGGTAAGGTATCTATCATCATCAAACCAGTTAAGGTCTGATGATACATTATGTATATACTCATTGGTATATTTAGTTGAAGAAATAGTCCTAACCTTATGATACCATCTGTTCCACCATTCTCTTTCCTCACTACTACCCTCTTTATTACGACCTATCTTACTAGGCCTAAGAGGATTATGAGTTCCATCATCATTTTCTTTGTATATATCAACATCTCCTATATGTCTTGGTAAAAAGAGATGTACCTCGGTATTATCATTCCTATACCAACCTTTATATCTCCAATTTTTCTCCCATAGGATTTTTGTATAATAACTCTCCATGTAATAGTATGATTATAATAATCTATATCTCTTTCTATGATAAAAGCTTTTCTAGCTTTATTTCTCTGACTTTCACCCTCACCGATATATACTTCTTCCTTACCGTCTTCACCACTCCACCAAACATTAGGAGAGGAGTCCACATTTGCTCTGTCATCTCCAAAGGTTTCAAAATCAAACAATCCATCCATCTCCAAAGCATCACTATCCGTAGCAAGCTCATCGTCTAAACTTTTATCTTCAAAATACTCGTCAGCCACTCGGGGCTCAGCACTATCTTTTGTTTTTCCTCCGGCTATATCATTGTTTTCTATCTTTATAAGCTTTTCATTATTCGGATTTTCTAATTTTACCGTACTTTCATTTCCGTTTAAGCCTTCCCATTCTTTGCTTGCATCACTTGCGCTTGCCGTATTATGATTTTCTACATTAGAAACCTGTATATTGCCCTCACTACCCGCATTATCATCTACTGATACATCAGCATATATGAGTACAGATATTATGAGTATACTTATAAGCAAGGACAAAGCGCATATCAAATTTACTACGTTAATCTTTCTTCTTCATCTCTCTACCAATTATAAATAAAATCGTTAAAATTTATTTTTTTATTCTTCCACATCGGAGTCCTTTATTTTTACGATGTAAAGGCTGTTTATAAAAAAATTTCTCAGCCTGATTTTTAGCTTGTTTCAAACAAGTCCCTCCTTCTCCACCGAAGTCTTATACTAAATATAATAAAAATAAAGATTAAATTTCTGTCAAGAATTTTTTTATATCCAAATCCTCTTGTATACTCGCTTATAGGCTTAATACAAACAAATTTTTTTCACAATTTTATTCTTATTCTTAGAGGTATTATAGTATATCTTGTGTACTCTTTATCTTAGTATAGCTATATACGATATCATTATTTATACTTTTATTAATAAATTTATATTTTATTTATTAATATTATTTTTTTATGAATTTTTGGTTCTTATACCATTAACTTATCAACTCTCTTAGTACCTTTTTCATCTATATCAAAGTTCTCTTTTATGAGAGTAAATATTTCAGTATCGGAAATATTTAAACGCTTTAATATATCTATATTCTTTTCTATACTTTCTAATTTTTCCTTGCTTTATTCCTTTTGCTATTCCGGTTTCTATTCCCTGCTTTATTCCTTCTTCTATACCCTCACGTCTGGCATCCTGCATATCAAATTTATATTTTTGTCGCCATCAACATTTGTACTCTACTCTCCTTTCCTTTGTCTATTATATCCCTTAGTTTATTATCTATAGCTTTAGTTTATCCCTCTATCAGCTTTTTTAGCATCTTTTCATCTATATCAAAATTCTCTTTTATGAGAGTAAATATTTCAGTATCGGAAATATTTAAACGCTTTTAATATCTCTATGTTCTTTTCTATACTTTCTAATTTTCCTTGCTCTACTCCCCTTGCTATTCCGGTTTCTATTCCCTGCTTTATTCCTTTTGCTATTCCGGTTTCTATTCCCTGCTTTATTCCCTTTGCTATTCCGGTTTCTATCCCTTGCTTTATTCCTTCCTCTATACCCTCACGTCTGGCATCCTGCATATCAAATTTATATTTTTGTCGCCATCAACATTTGTACTCTACTCTCCTTTCCTTTTGTCTATTATCTCCCTTAATTTATTATCTATAGCTTTAGTATAGGAAAATTCCAAAGCTCTATTTTTTTATTTTTCCATATACTCCAAAAAGCTCTCTAAGCTCCGCATTCTCACACTTACTGCCGGCTTTTTGTATTTATAAATATTATATTGCTCTTGTCTCCTAAAAGAAGCTCTCTATCCTCAAGGCAACAATTTTTAAAGCTGTATTTATATAGCCCTTTTCCAAATAAGTCAAAGGGACATATAAATATAACATAGCTTCTTTTTATTTTTGAATAGTCCTCACCCTTTTTCAAATTCTCTACTAACATAGCACTTTGATAATATATAGCTCTGTCAGGTAAATTTCCGGTATTTCTTACCTGCAATTCTACATCATAAATTGTATCTTCACTATCTTTTATAAATACATCAAGTCTAATCCCTTTAGACCCCTAGCATAGTAGCTATACTTTTTTGCCCTGAGATGTAATCTATTCTCTCTATACTTACATCTAATACAAGCTCCAGTAAATGCTTACAAATACTTTTTCTTATTCATAATTTTTAGCAAATATAAAGTCATTAAACAAGTTTAAACTTTCCCACTCTCTAAGCAATTTTTTTCATCAATCATTCATTTCCCTCCGTTTTTTTAATACTTTTTTTATAATGTGATTTTTCCTTATATCTCCTTGAAATTAAGAATAATTTTGATAATTGAATTTAAGAATATAAGAAATTTGATATATTTATTATATTACTTTATATGTACTTTTTACAAACAAAAAAAGCCGAAGAATCTCTCCGACTTTTTTTATAAATCTATTTTTATTATAACAAACTAGCTGCTTCTTCATCAACTATTACGTTTACATCAGGATGTAGCTGCAATATAGAAGCAGGTACTTTCGGTGTTATTTCACCATAAAAGGCTTCTTTTACTATCTTTGCTTTATCTTTTCCACTAACAATAACTACTATTTTTTTCGCCTTAAAGATACTCCCTATACCCATAGTATAAGCTTCTTTAGGTACCTCATCTATATTAGAAAAGAATCTTGCATTTGCTTCTATTGTACTTTTTAGCTAAGGCAACATTATGTGTTACCTTTGGAAAAGTATCACTTGGCTCATTAAAACCTATATGTCCATTATGACCCAAACCCAAAAGCTGTAAATCTATACCGCCTAAATCTTCTATGAGCTTTTCATATGCCTCACACTCCTTGAGTGCATCTTCCTTAGTTCCATCAGGTATATGAGTATTTGTTTTATTTATGTTTATATGAGAAAAGAGCTTATCATTCATAAAATAATAATAACTTTGTTCATTATCTGACGAAATGCCCTTATATTCATCTAAATTAACAGTTCTTATATTGGAAAAGTCCAAATCTCCTTTTTTTCATATAAATCTATTAATTCTTTATATGTTCCAATCGGACTCGAACCTGTAGCAAGACCCAATATAGAATCCTTTTTGTTTTTAATTTGAGCAGCTATCAAAGAGGCGCCCATCCTACTAAGTTCATCATAATTCTTTACTATAATAATATTCATAATTCCCCCTATATTGAAATTATCTTATTTATATATAATAGCATTTTAGTATATGAATTAAAATGTACAAAAACGATTTTAACTGTATTTTTAGAACATTCCCTTGTTAAAGTTCAAAAATTTATCTTCTTACTTCATCAGCAACAGCTTTTTGCGACAACGTCAGCAACATTTTTCTCAAAAGCTGATACTATAACATAATCTTCTCTTATCTTATCATCAGGTATCATACTTGCAAGACCTCTAGCCGCCGCTAATTTCATTTCATCGGTAATCTTTTTGGCTCTAGATTCTAAAGCCCCTTTGAAAATACCCGGAAAGGCTACAACATTATTTATTTGATTTGGCATATCAGAACGACCTGTAGCTGCAACTTTTGCGCCTGCTTCCTTTGCATCTGCATAAAGTATTTCCGGCTGCGGATTAGCAAGAGCAAATACTATAGCATCTTTATTCATAGATTTAACCATTTCTTTTGAAACTAAGTCTTTTTGACTGACACCTACAAAAACATCTGCTCCCACAAATGCCTCTGCCATGCTCATATCTTTTTCTTCTTTATTTGTTATCTCTGCAATCTCCTGCTTAACAAAATTATATGTATCTATGTGCTTTCTATTTATAGCACCCTTAGAATCAAAAGCAATAATATTATTAACACCCAACATTGTTAATAATTTGATTATTGAATATCCCGCAGCACCTGCACCCGAAACAACAACTTTAATATCTTCCGCTCTTTTATTTACTAACTTAAGCGCATTAATAAGAGCCGCACTAACCACTATTGCCGTTCCATGTTGATCATCATGAAATACAGGTATATCAAGTTCATCTATTAGAGTTCTCTCTATCTCTACACAACGTGGTGCTGATATATCTTCTAAGTTAATTCCACCAAAAGTAGGTGCAAGAGCCTTAACTATAGATATGATTTCCTTTGGATCTTTTGTGTCTAATACTATAGGAACTGCATTTATACCGCCAAATTTTTTAAACAAACAGCATTTACCTTCCATAACAGGCATAGCCGCTTCCGGACCTATATCTCCCAAACCCAAAACTGCTGTACCATCTGAAATAACAGCTATAGTATTTGCCTTACTTGTATATTTATAAGCAAGACTCTTATCCTTATTTATTTCTAAACAAGGCCTTGCAACACCGGGTGTATAAGCATAGGTTAAATCTTGTGCATTATCAAGCTTTGCTTTTAATTCTGTGGAAAGTTTTCCCTGCCATTCCTCATGTAATTTTAGGGCCTTTTCGTAAACGTCCATTCTATTTCTCCTTTTTTATGAATTTCTACATCCAAAAACTGCTCTTTAAAAAAAATCGAACATTAATCTTAACTTAGTTTTTAGCATTAATTCACTAGTTCTAGCTATAAACTTTGCAAGTCTATCCCCCTCAAGAGAAGCATGATTTAAAAGTGCCATATCAAAAAGTTGCTCTGCTAAAAGTGTAAATTTCTCTCCTTCACTTGATATCAAAGCTTTTAACTATAGCAGAATTTGCATTTAGAACCAAAGTCTTAGGAGTATTTCCACCAAACATACTAGGATCTAAGCCCATCATACCATATTGTTTCATCATTTCTTCCATACGTCTGGCTTCTTCTGAAATTGTAATCATAGAAGCTATTTTTCTCATCTTTTTAACTCTACTATACTTATCTCTACTTTTTCATCTTTTAAAACTTCGGAAACTTTCTTTTTTAAATCTTCGTATACCTCTTCATTTTCTTTAGATATCTCTGTCTTTGCTTCTTCACTAACATCTGCATCTATTCTATAAAAATGAAGTCCTTCATTTTTTCATTTCTAAATTACTTATAAATGGAGTATCTATGTTGTGAGTAAGTATAACTGCATCTTTTTCCGTTTTTCTTTAAACATATTTATATATGCAGCTTGTGCTTTTTCATCACTTACATAATAAATTTTTAGTTTCTTTTACATCCTCATTTTTCTTTTTTTCTCTTCTTTTTGTATAATAATTAGCTAAAGTATTATATTTATTTTCTATATTTTTTTAAATAAAATATAGTCATTCATCTTAGAGGCGAATTTTTTTCATCTTTTTAGGCAACCGAATTTAATAAATGGTGCTATATCATCCCAATATTTTTTTCATAGTTTTTCCCTTTCAGTTTTACACATTCCTGAAAGTTTATCTGCCACTTTTTTTAGAAATATATTCTGATATTTTTCTTAACAAATCCATCGTTCTGCAAAAGCTGAACGTGAAACGATTAAGAGGAAGATCCGGACAATCTATTACTCCTTTTAATAACATCAAAAAAATTCAGGTATAACTTCTTTGATGTTGTCAGCTATAAATACTTGATTATTATATAATTTAATTGTTCCCTCTATGCTATCATATTCTGTATTAATCTTAGGGAAGTATAAAATTCCTTTTTAAATTGAATGGATAATCCATATTTAAGTGTATCCAAAATAGAGGCTCTTTATAGTCTCTAAATACTTTTCTATAGAAGTTCTTATAATCCTCTTCACTACATTCATTTGGATGCTTAGCCCATAGAGGAGTGGTTTCATTTATAAGCGTAGGTCTCTTCTTAATCTTATATTCATCTTTTGCCGGACTTACTTCTACTAATTCTTTTTCACCTTTATCATTCTCTTTTTCTTCCGTCTTTGCTTCCTCCACTATATGTTCTACAACATCATCAGTGTCAAGCAAATCAGAGGCCTGCACAGTTTCCGTTTCATCTATTTTATCCTCATCTATAAAATAAATTTCTACCGGCATAAATGAACAATACTTATCTAATATCTCTTTTACTCTATATTCATTAGCAAACTCATAACTATCTTCATTTAGATATAAGCTAATCTTAGTACCTCGAAAATCTTTGTCAGAATCTTTCATCTCAAATTCTGTACCGCCATTGCTTTCCCAATAAACTGCTTTACTTCCGTCTTTATAAGATAGAGTTTCTATACTAACCTTATCTGCAACCATAAACGCTGAATAAAAAGCCTAGACCGAAATGTCCTATAATTTGGTCATCATTTGCCTTATCCTTATACTTTTCTAAGAAGTCCGCTGCACCTGAAAAAGCTATTTGATTGATATACTCTTCAATCTCTTCTTCTGTCATACCTATACCATTATCTATAAATGTTATAGTTTTATTTTTTTGCACTTACAAGCACTTCTACTTTATACTTATCATCTTTACTTTCAAACTCACCTATAAGTGATAATTTTTTTAAGTTTAGTTACTGCATCACAAGCATTACTAACCAATTCTCTTATAAAAAAATATCATGATCTGAATATAACCATTTTTTTAATTATTGGAAATATATTTTCACTATTTATAGATAAACTTCCCTTTTTACTCATTTTTAAATACCTCTTCTCTTTTATATATAAAAGAGAGTAGTTTCCTACCTCTTGTCTAAATTCTATGCTGCTGTTTTTAGCAATACCTACATGATTTTTTTAAAAAAATCTTCAAATTCAGTATTTTTCACCTTCAAATTTTACTACTAAAATTCTTGTAAGATCCATACTTAAAACGCCTATAAGTGATTTTTCCATCTATCATCATGTGTCCATAATACAAGTCTATATCGAAATCACATCTACCGCTAAATTTACAAAATCTTTGGCATCTTGCACAGACGAAAGTTTAATCTTAACTTCCTTCATCACAAATCACCTCTCCTCATATATCAAAATGTTCCTACAGATACTTTCTATCTTTGATTTCAGTTATTATATTTTTTTATAGACTTATGTCAAGCTTTATTTAGACAAATTTAATTTTTTTATTAATATAATCCACTATATCTTTTTAATCCTTGTGAAGAATACTCAAAATCTTTTTACTTCTATATCATCTTCACAAGTTCTATCAAAAGAATTATCACCAAACCACAAAAAAAGTCTTAAACAATGTTCTTCTCTTTTTTCTATAGGTATCCACCTATAATTTTTTTGCGGTTCTACAGCTATTCTATATCTAAGCCTACCCAAACTACCGCTAAAAAGCTTCTCCGTATTCGTAGTAGCCGATATTTAATACATCTTTATATTCTAACATTTTTAATTCAAATATTCCAAAGCCTCCCTTATATTGCTAACTCCTATTAATTGCATACTACCTTTATAGTTTAACTTATCTAAATTTATCTTAGGTAGGATACAAATTTCAAAGCCTAATTTTTTAGCTTCTTTTATTCTATATTCAGGCATACTTACAGCCCTTACCTCACCCAGCAAACCCACTTCACCAAAGACGACTATTTTATCATCTATGCTCTTATCCTTTAAACTAGCTATAAGAGACAATACTATGGATAAGTCCAGAGCCGGTTCATTCAGTTTCATACCACCTGCAATATTTATATAAGCATCATAGGCAGACATATTATATCTACAACGTTTTTCTATAACTGCAAGTAACAGGTTTAGCCTATTAAAATCCGCACCTGCCGCCGTACGTCTTGGCATACCGAATGACGTTTTTGTTACTAAGGCCTGAACTTCTACTAAGATAGGTCTTGAACCTTCCATAAGACAAGCTACACTTGTTCCTGAAGCCGCTTTTGGTCTACCGCTTAACATATACTCCGAAGGATTTTTAACTTCTACCAGACCTGCTTGTTGCATCTCAAAAACACCTATTTCATTAGTCGAGCCAAAACGATTTTTAACTGCTCTAAGTATTCTGTAACTTATCTGCCTTTCTCCTTCAAAATATAGAACTGTATCGACCATATGTTCAAGGACTCTAGGCCCTGCAACCTGTCCTTCTTTTGTAACATGGCCTACTATAAATATAGCTATATTATTCTTTTTAGCTATATTCATAAGAACATTAGTACCCTCTCTTACTTGTGATACACTACCTGGACCGGCTGCTATTTCCTCTTTAAACATAGTCTGTATTGAATCTATAATCACCACATCAGGGCTTTCATTTTCTATCACTATAGAGATTGTATCTAAATTAGTTTCGCACAAAAACTTTAACTCACCCTCTATATCTCCAAGTCTGGTAGCTCTAAGTTTTATCTGTTTTAAACTCTCTTCTCCGGAGATATATAAAACCTTTAGATTTGATTTTGCAAGATTTATACACATTTGTAATAATATTGTAGACTTTCCTATACCGGGATCGCCACCAATTAAGACTAAAGAACCTGCAACTATACCTCCACCTAAAACTCTGTCAAACTCTTTTAAGCCTGTTTCATATCTATCCGACTCATCTAAGCTTATATCGGATATATATGAAGGCTTAGTAGCTATAAGATTTGAAAAAGTACCGCTTCCGGCAGATGAACTTACACTTTTCATTATCTTGGTCATAGAGCTTGATGCCTCAACTATAGTATTCCATTCTTTACAAGCCGGACATTGCCCATACCATCTAGGAGACTCACAACCACATTCTTTACAGAAAAATAAAGTTTTTTCTTTTGCCATCTATCTTCTTACTTCCTGATAATCTCTACCTTTGCACTACTCTTATCTTCAAATTCTACAGATAAAACCAATTTACCTGATATATTTGTTTTCATAGTTCCTATTTCCTTACCATCTACGAAAACCTCATATTCTTTTTTTCTTCTTCAACTCCAAGAGTTATTTGTAAATCTTCATAGCTTTCTACTATAAAAACTAAGTCCATTAATTGTTGTTTGAAATTCTCTTACCTTACTACCCGGCTCAGATTCATAAGCGAATAAACCATTTCTTTTCCAACTTTGTTATCCCCTTAAATGTCTTTTACCTTGTACAAATCTCCATTAAATGCAAAGTCCTCTTTTTTTGATTTTTTTCCTCTAAAATATAATCTCCAAAATTGAGCTTTCCATTTTCTACAAAAAAATAATTTCATTTGTAAGCGACATTTTTAAACCTCCTAGTTTATATATTTACCAATTACTTATAGGTGAATATCAATTCTTTATTTACATCATCTTTTAAGTCAACAAAAACATCTTCACCTGATTTTATTTTTATCATCTAATATATATTCTGCAAGCTTATCTTCGAGTAAATTTTTGTATAGTCCTTTTTAAGGGTCTTGCACCGTATTTTTTTATCATAAGACTTATCTATTATATAATCTTTTAACTCTAGCACTAAGTTCTAAAGCTTATATTCATCTGTTCATTTAGACGTTTACTAAGCTCTTTTTAAAAGAATATCTAATATATCTTTCATATTTTTCTTTTGCTTAATTGATGGAAAACTATGGTTTCATCTATTCTATTTAAAAACTCAGGTTTGAACATTTGTTTGAGTTCTTCAAAAACCTTAGATTTCATATCATTATATTCTCTTTTTTTCATCAATATTAGAGGCAAAACCCAGTTGTTTAGGTTCTATTATATTCATAGCTCCAGCATTGCTGGTCATAATAATAATAGTATTTTTGAAATTAACCTTTCGTCCTTGTGAATCGGTTATATGCCCATCATCTAACACTTGCAGTAATATATTAAATACATCAGGGTGTGCTTTTTCTATCTCATCAAAAAGAATGATAGAATATGGATTTCTTCTGATTTTCTCACTAAGTTGCCCTCCTTCTTCATATCCTACATACCCCGGAGGAGAACCTATAAGCTTAGATACTGTATGCCTTTCCATATATTCGCTCATATCAACTCTAATAAGTGCATTTTCCGTACCGAAAACAGCAAGTGCAAGGGCTTTACATATTTGTGTTTTACCTACACCTGTAGGTCCAAGAAATAGGAAAGAACCTATAGGTCTTTTAGGATCTTTTAGCCCCACTCTACCACGCCTAATAGCCTTTGCTACAGCATTTATAGCTTCATCCTGACCTATTACACTTTCATGCAAAGTATCTTCCAGTTTCATAAGTTTTTCACTTTCTAAACCTGTTAAACGCTTTACCGGTATTTTTGTCCATATAGCTACCGTATCGGCTATATCATCTTCTTCTACTTTTTAAATTATTATTTTTCTTTCTCTTTAAGCCATTTTTCTCTTACTTTTTCGAATTTTTTCCTCTTTTTTTCTTGTCTCTTTTTTATTTCTCCGGCTTTAGTATAATCTTCTGCCCTTATAGCTAATTCTTTTTCTTCTAACCTATCTATATCTTCCCGTATTTGTTTTTAATTCATCAGGCTCTTTAAAACTTTTTTTAATCTAAGTCTGGAAGCTGTTTCATCTATTAAATCTATAGCTTTATCAGGTAAAAAAATCTGTCTGAAATATATCTGGTAGAAAGAGCTACTGCCGTTTTTTTAATGCTTCATCTGTTATTTTTTTAACTTATGATGTATTTCATAGGCAGCTCTTAGTCCTCTTAATATTTCAATACATTCTTCTTCGCTAGGCTCTTCAACCATTATGGCTTGAAATCTTCGTTCTAAGGCCGCATCTTTTTCTATATATTTTTCTATATTCTTCTATAGTTGTAGCACCGATTAACTGTATTTCGCCTCTTGCAAGCGATGGTTTTAATATATTGGAAGCATCAACTGCTCCTTCTGCACCGCCTGCACCTATAATAGTATGTATTTCATCTATGAATAATAACACATTTCCTGAATTTATAAGCTCAGCTATAACTCTTTTTATACGTTCTTCAAACTCACCTCTATACTTTGAACCTGCTATCATAGCCGCAAGATCCAAACTTACAACTCTTTTATCCAGTAAACTTTTGGGTACTTCTTCCATAGCTATTTTTAATGCTAAACCTTCTACTATGGCTGTCTTACCAACACCCGGTTCACCTATAAGACAAGGATTATTTTTAGTTCTCCGACTAAGTATTTGCATAAGTCTTGATAATTCGTTTTCTCTGCCTATAACATTGTCTAAACTACCTTTTCTTGCCATTTTAGTTAAATCTCTAGAGTATTTATCTAAAATCTCTGTCGGATTTATACTTTTTTTATTCTCATCTTGTTCGAGATTTCTACTTTCTAAGACTATTTTACTTGCTTCTTCTCCCATAGCCGCTATCATACTTACATATAATTTTTGTAGGTTTATCCCCATACTTCTAAGTAATTGATTAGCTATATTGTCATTATTTTGTAAAATAGAAATCAATATATGTTCTGTTCCTACTTCAAAAGACTTAAATTTTTAGGCTTTCTTTATAAGCTTCTCTCAAAAGATTGATACTTCTAGGTGAATACTCTATATCTTTATTAATAGTTTCTACCATATTATCGCCGGAAGATATAAGTTGATTTATTAAAGATATTAATTCTTCTTCTGATATAGCATTTTTCTTCTAAAAGTTTTTCCTGCCAAACCCTCTTTTTTTCTTTAACTAAACCTAAAAAGTATATGTTCTGTTCCTATAAAAATCGTGTCCTAAGTTAACGGCAGCCGACTTTTGCCAAATTTAGGGCTAATATTGCACTTTTAGTATATTTAATTTCCATGTTTCTCCTCTATACTATCTGATATTAAAATTATCATACAGTTCATCTATCAAGTCATGTGCTTCTTGTCTGTTAATTCCATTACATATACATCTTGCAACAACTACAGAAAGCTCTTTTTTTCATTTGATTTAAAACTCTTAATTTATCTACATCAATAGATATTATTGCTCCTCTTCTTCTATCCAATTTAAGAAAACCTTCTTGTTTTTAAAAATAGCATAAGCTTTTATTAACCGTATGCATATTGATACCTATTTCATCAGCTAATTGTCTAACGGAAGGTAGAGAATCTCCTTCTTTTATCCTATCTGTCGCAATAGCAAGTATAATTTGATTACATAACTGTACATAAAAAAAGCTTCATCACTATTAAAATCTATATATATATCCATTTTTACACCTACTTTTTTTATATTTTCTTATCATAATAATGTGATAATTGTTATATTGGTATTATAACATTTATAGATAAAAAAAGCAAGGTGTATTTATACTCAAAAAAATCGCTTAAAGAGTATTTTTAAACTGTTTAATCTTTTGTTTTATAAACACTCTATAAGCGATTTTTACTGAAACTTATTTAATTTTTTTCTTCCATTTATCTTAATCTAAATCAGCAACAAATTCTGTAAAGCTTTAGGCTTATATCTTTATGGCCTTGCAATAGACTAACCGGAAAATCTGAACTTTTCTCCCCATGAGCCGCTCTTCTGACTACGGCTCTATGCCAATTCCTGAAACAAGCCAATCTTATTTTTTTTGCTGAGTTTATCTCATTTATACCTATAGTAACACAATATTTCGGCATATCTTCAAAGGCACCATTAAAGTCGCCTATGGCATTTGCCGCTCTGGTTTCCGTTGATACTTCTAATATTCTGGTTTTTTGGCTTAAAAATTCTTCATTTGATAAGTTTTTATTTGCTTCATTAAAAGCAACATGTCCATTTATACCTATTCCTCCAAAACAAATATCTACTCCTCCAAGCTCTTTGATTAAATTTGGTATATATTCTATATTCTCAGGATCAGGAAAAAAACTCTTTGTTCTTTTTGGCATAAGTAATTCTTCCCTTATTTTTTTATATACATTTCTTTCCATAAATCCTCTAAAACTAAGAGGATGATTTATATCTATCCACGCTTTATTATCATCCAGGTATTCATCCATATTAATGAACCATACCTTTTTTAGAGATAATTTCTTTTCATTTACCATATCTACAAAAATACTTATACTGACCTACCGGACCTACCGGACAAATCATAACTGTATTTTTTTGCCCAGTTTATTATTTTTCTTCTATTTCTGCATACATTTCATTTGCCATTTTTAAGAAAGCGGCTTCATTATCTTCTACACAAAATAAGTTAATTTTCGGATTTGTAAGAAGTTCTTCCTTATTGTATGAATAATATCTATGTTGCATACTATCCCCCTTCATAAAACTATTAAAAATATAAATTTATATATATTGAAAAATATTTATAACTAACATTATTATCATAAAAAAATTATAAATAACTTTTCTACCATCTTATCTGTTAGTTTCTTCTTTAATATTCTACCCACTATACCTCCACTTATACCTCCGAATATCATAAATAACAAAATAAATATTTCAAACTTAGGTATAGAACCACTTATATAAGCATATAATATAGAAAAACACCTGAGATACAAAAAAATAACATATAGCGAATTTTTCAACTGCTACCTTTGTAGACATAGAAAATAAATAAATGAGTAATACCAGATAAGTTGCTCCACCACCTATGCCTAAAAATGCTGAAACTAAACCCAGCAAGAAACCTACTAAAGCACATGCAAGACTACTATTTATATTTTTTGTTTTTATTTTTTCTTTATATATTACATATAATAAAGGCAACAAAGTCATTAAAAAAATAAAAAAAGAAAGCTTGAATAGCACCAACCCTTCCCTTATTTAGGGTAAAACTTGATATAAAAACAAATCCCCATTTCCCTAACATTCCACCAAAAGCCGCACCCAAAGCTAAGGGTAGTGTTCTTTTGTTATCTATACTTCTCTCACCACTTATTTTCAAGCTTATTACAGAATAAGCTGTCATAGCAAGAACTGTACAGGCTGATAAAAAACTAACAATATTTACACTATATAGACCTAGGGCATCCAGAGCGGGCTTTATTATTATCCCGCCTCCTATACCACATATAGAGCCTATAAGCGAAGCAATAAAACAAATTATATATACCAACATATTAGTCACAGCAAGGTGTATGACCGTAAGCATCCATACAATCATCCTTTGGATTTTCCATACATAAGTGAACTGCCGCTCTCTTGAACGTTAAAGGAAGAGCTAAAATATTTGGGTTCTCGCCTACAAATTTCTTTTTAGCATCTTCCAATGCTTCTTCAAAGCTAGCTCTTGTTTTAAGTCCCATACCTCTTGCAAAACCCGGACATCTGGCACCAACTATATATATAGCACTAGTATTCATCTCAGCTATATGTCCACAAGACATCATAGAAAAGCCATGGAATGGATGAAAGGCATTTGCAAATCTATATTTCCTTATATATTCTTCGTTTGTTGCATAATATTCGCCTAATCTGTTCATATCAGGCAAGGTATTCATATAATCTTTTTGGAAATCATTATATAATTCTTTTAAATATGGCCAAGTTTCATCATGAAAATAACCATCGCAAATAGAAGAACAAATAATTACACATTTATCGCTCATTATTCTTTTAAATCTAAGAACCTGTGCACTAAGGGCTTGCATCATCATGATAGGATTTGTTCCCATTCCATCGCCATAATGAAACTGTACAGGCATACCAAATACTAATACATCATATTTTTTCTTTGCCCAATGTACATAAGTTCTCTTATCTGCCACTTTCCAACTAAGTGCCTGCATTTTTGCCGCATATCCACTAAAAATTGCAATCTGTCTGGAATAAGTATCAAGTACAGCATCACAACAAAAGAACGGATGACCCATCTTCTCTTCTATATGCATACTTATTTCATCAAACTTAGTTCTCATAAGACTGCCACCATTTACAGGTGTAAAGTCTGACCTGTGCATAACCTTAGGTACATGATGACTGGCTATACATCTCCAATTGGTTATACCTGTAGCACTATGTTTATAACCACCTGAATAGCCACCATAAGGATTACCTTGTACATGTCCTATAAGTATAGGTATATCACAATCAAAAACATATTTATTTACAGAAACAGGATCTCCACTTACGGTTTTTCCTAGATAAACCATATTCTCCTTATCTTCACTATCATGACTTATTATTTGCTCACTAGGCCAAAATTCATTAAACAATTCATCTCCAAAAATAGCTCTAGCTTCACTTTCCTTACTTCTTGGATGTAAACCATTAGAAATAATAAAGAGTATATCTTCTTTTTGCACTCCTGCCTCATATAAAATTCTCAATATAATTTTTATACTCATCTTTCTATGACTGGTAGCCTGTTCTCCACCCTTTACTCTATCCGGAACTATAAAAACTACCTTACTTCCTTTTTTTGCAAGTTTAGATAGCGATTCCATTCCTATAGGATTATTAATACTGTCCAAATATGCTTTTTCTAAGTCTTTTTCTTCTATACAAATAGGATCCTTTACTGTTTCACCCGGTATAAATACATCTGTATTATCAGGCAGGTTGGCACTCATAAGTCCATGACCATATTCAAAATCTAATTTCATTAATCTGACCTCTTTCTTTCAACTTAATTCAAGTATAAATCTATTATCTCTAAATACTCGTCCGGATAATATCCAATATCTCCACTAAATCTTGTTAGAGCTATAAGCCCGCCATCTATCTCGTCTATAGATGCCAACATTTTTGCATTATCCGCCTTTAATCCTCCACCATATACAACATCTATACCACCTGTTTTCTCTTTGACGAATTTTGCTATTTTAGTTATATACTCTTTATCTGCCGGAACTTTTCCGGGCCCTATAGACCAGATAGGCTCATAAGCTATTACTACTTTTGATTTATCTACTCCGGCTAAGCCTATTTCCAACTGCTCTCCCAATACCTCTTCCCACTTCTCTTGTTCTTCACTTTTTTCTCCTATACAATATACGACGCTAAGATTTCTATTTATAGCTTCCTTTATTTGCATATTTAAAATTGTATTTATTGCAATATTATCTTTAATCCCTGCCTTATCTAAAATTCCCGCCTTATCATTTCTTTCTTCACAATGTCCTATAAGTACGGTTTCACAACCTGCCATCTTCATAGAGGAAGCACATCTATTACTTGTAAAAGCACCAAAATTACCACCTTCACCTGTATCTGCTCTATATATACTTTGACACCCTATCTTTATAGGGCTATTGTCTTTATTTGCTTTAACGGCATTTAATATATGAAGTTCCGGAAAATACATTGCAAATTCTACCCTATCTTTATCATACTTAGCTAAAGTATCTTTTGTAGAACTTATTATATGTCCTGCCCAACTATTAATATCAGCCAATCTATTAATTCCACCGAAATCAGGGCTAACATCAAATCTTTTTAAATTTAGATATATATGTTTCATTTAAGTTCCTATATTCCTTTCCTTTTATATCTGTCAGCCATTTCATCAAGGGTGATTCTTTCTACCTTATCCATTTTTCCAAAGCTGCCGAATTCTACTATAAGTGTACCCACAACTTCTTTAACCCCTGCTTCTATGCAATCACAAATACGTCTTACATCATCATCGACTACATTTCCATACATAACCGTATCCATAATAGGTGTGATAAAAGCTCTAGGATCAAATACAGCTCTATTCTTCTCTAATAATTCATATATGGCACCTACACTTGAACTTGTTTGCAACTTTTTATCTTTCAAAAATAACTCTTTTAGGTTTCTTGTAACTGCAAGTCTAATATCTGTATCTACATTAATCTTATTTATACCACATTTTGAAACTTCTATAAGTTGAGCTATTGAAATACCATGTGCATTAGATATTTCTCCACCCAAAGCATTTATTTCATCTACTATATAGCGTGGAACTGTTGAAGAACCATGACTAACCAAAAATCCATCTATACCACTGTGCAACATACATTCTTTTATAGCTATAGCTATCTCTTTTCTTATAACTGTATCTTTACCTTTATTAGCACCATGCATAGTTCCATAACTTATAGCAAGAGCATCTACTCCTGTTTTATTAAAAAATTCCACAGCATCTAAAGGGTTGGTATATGTACTGTTGGAAGCAAATACATGATCCTCCACACCTGCCAATACTCCTAACTCACCTTCAACACTTACTCCTCTTTCATGTGCATATTTTACTACCTCTCTGGTAAGCTCTATATTCTCCTTGAAAGGTAAGGAACTTCCGTCTATCATTACACTGGTATAGCCACCCTCTATAGCCGCCTTACAGGATTCAAAATCTCTACCATGATCCAGATGAAGAGCTATAGGTATTCTTGCACTTTCACCATATTTTCTCACTGCATTAGCTATATTCTTAGCTCCTATCTTTTTATCTTCAAGAGTAGCATTTAAGAAATCTTTTCTTCCACCCATAAAGCCGTTTGCAAGATCTGCACCTTGTATAATAGCCGGACTTCTAAAGGTACTATGTATGTCTATAACTGCTTTTGCTTGACAAACGGCATTTACATTGAATGCACCCTGAGCATAAACTCCCCTGTCTGCCGCTTCTAAAATTGCTCTTAATGGAACTAACATCTTTTATCCCCCTTAATTAAATGAAATCATTTTCTTTAGTTTTCTACCAAGTAACGGTTTACACCAATCTATAAATTCTTTTGTTACACCATTACCTTCTTCATTTATATATTCCTTAGGCAAGGTATGTTCAAACATCATTACCTCATCTATATCCACCAAAAAAGTTTCAACTTCATAGCTTTTACCTTTTTTTCGTTTTAAAGCTACCATTTTTCCGCTTTCACCCTCTAATATAGCCTCCAGTGCTTTTCTACCTACTAATATAGCCTCACTCCTATCGACCGAGCTTTGCATTTCCATAGAAGCTCTTGCCAATATACCGGGTTTTTCAGCTCTAGCTTTATAACCTAACTTTTGTATTATTAAATTAGCAAGATATGCACTTACATCACCAAAATAAGTAGCTCTACCTACCGTAAATATAGGTTTTACTATAGGCTCTCCTTCCTTATCCTTTAAACCCTCACTGGCAACAACTACTATACCTGTCTTTTTTTTCAGACATTTTTTTACATCAGCTAAAAATTTATCCTCATCAAAGGCTACCTCCGGTAAATATATCAAGTCAGGCCCTAAACCATCCTCATCCTTTGCGAGAGCCGATGCTGCCGTCGTCCAACCTGCATTTCTACCTAAGGCTTCAACTACAACCACATGTATTGCTAAACTTTTTACATCAAAACAAATTTCCTTTATACTCTGTGCCATATATAAGGCTACACTACCAAAACCCGGACTATGTGAGGTAACTGCTATATCATTATCCATAGTTTTCGGTATACCCATAACTTTTAAACTATGTCCTTTTTTTAAAGCCATTTTATATAGCTTTCCACAGGTATCCATAGTACCGTTTCCACCGTTGAAAAAAGCGTATCTTATATTATTTTTCTCTAAGATTCTCAGCATTTTTTCATAGTCATTTTCTTTAATATCATCTCTTGATGTTCCTATAGCAGAACCGGGGGTTTGTAATAATAGCTCCAGCTTTTCATCACTAATATCAGTTAAATCTAATATTTCTTCTCTAAGCAAACCACCTGTTCCATTTTTAGCGGCATATATTTTATCTATCTTTCCACTTTTTTTCGCTTCATCTATAAGTCCATACAAAGAAGAATTTAATACTGCACTAGGTCCACCACCATGTATAATTATTATATTTTCTTTCATAGTCTTCCCCATATTCGTTTATATTAATTAAAACTTTTAATAATATTCAAAAACTAAAAAGCTTCTAATTTTATTTAAGCACATTTTTTTAGTTTTGTACAGTATGAAATTTTTAATATCTATACCTTACCAAGGCTTTTAAATGCACATTTTTTATATTCTTCTACGCCCCTTTGGTCGAAAGGATTTATGCCGAATATTTCTCCTGATATATAACAAGAAAACATAAAAAAGTACATAAGAGCTCCTAAGTTATATTCATCGAAATGTTCTATTTCAAAAAAAGAATACATGGTAATCTATTACTATGTGCTTCTATAGTAGCTCGAAATACTTTTTTCATTTATATCTTTTTAAAGCCTTATTTTTCTATATATGAAAAACTTATCATTTATACTACTTTGGGGAATTATATAAGTATTCTCATCGTTTTTTACAGACAAAAAAGTTTCAAAAATTATAGGATTGCCTTCCTGAACAAATTGACCCAATGAATGTAACTCTTCTGAGTATAAAGCTGCTATGGGAAATAAACCTTTATTATCCTTACCTTCACTTTCAGCAAATAATTGTATCCACCATTTATAAAAAAATATTCAAATCTTGTTTCAAAAAGAAGCTAATAGCTCTAACCTATAGGCATTTTTTTATAGTAAGTATTTCTAAGACAGGCATACCTATATGCTATATTATCTATCTCAAAATTATATAATTCCTTACTCATACTGACAGCACCTTCTACAAAGGAATTTATATCAAGTCCTGCTACTGCCATGGCTAATAAACTGACACTAGTAAAAGCAGTATACCTTCCACCTACATCATTTGGAAACTCAAGAAATCTATATCTTTCAGTATTTGATATTTTTTTCTAATAAACTTCCCTTAGTTCCGATTGTTATTATTCTCTTATTATAAACTTCTTTATACTTATTCTTTAAAAAAACTCTCTAAATATTCTAAACCCTATGCCCGGCTCTAATGTTTCAAAAATTTTTTTAGCTATACAATTTATATATATGGACTTATTCTCAATTCTTTTTTTAGTATTTTTATTTAATTCGTAAGCTGATAAATTGTTTCCGGCATATATTATTTCCACGCCGGTATCTTCTCCCAAAGCTTTAATCATGGCTCTAGCTGTATTATTTGAACCACCTACACCTATGAGAATGAAAAACATCTGCATTTTCTTTTTATTTCTTTTTGCTATATCTTTTTATTTCTTCCACTAATTCTTCATTAGCCCATTTTTATAGGATTTAACCAGCCTAAGCTATCATGATATTTTCTTTGACCCTCCAGTATTTTTTTCTAAAAATTTTTTTATTATCTCTCAATACTTTTTGATAACCATCCTCATACCTCTGTCCTCCCCGTAGTGAAATCTCCATATTTCCCCCTATACTATGTTTTTTTATATTATACTACATAAATACACTTATTTAAAACTTTTTTTATTATTGTAATGCATAGCATTTTGCATATTAAATATATATAGTATACTAATATAATAATTCAACTTATTTTTATTCGCGTAGTGTGGAATTAAACTTCTAAGATTAAGAAAGTTTTTCATAATTCATTCAAAGATTATTCAAGCCTTTTTTTAATAACTATGATATAATAACTACATCATAAGGAAGTTACAACTCCTATATATAAATTGAAAATCCTAACTCACAGGCACTGATTATTCAGTGCTTGTTTTTGCCCTATAATAACAATAAAAAAATAAACCACCGACATAGCCGATGGTCATAATTCCCTACACTTCTATAAATAGTCTTTTTATTCCATAATAAGCCGCGCCTTTTTGCACCTAAACTTTCATCAAAATCAACAAATTTTTATAGCTAATTCTCCCTCATATAAACCGTATAAATGCTGTTTAATATATTCTAATAATTTCCTTCTATTATCTATACAGGACATTATATAGGCATCAACAACAACGAAACCGGGATTTATTAAATTAATTACATTAGCAAGAGATAAACCCAGATATTTCAAAGCCTTATCTATTATGCTTAAAATTTCCTCTTCTTTTTCTTCTTGTAAAGTTAAAATATCATCTATATCAAAACTTCCTTTATCTTCAAGTATAGCTTTTTAATCTTATCAACTTGCCTTTTAATAAGTCTTCTTGACAAGCTTCAAATATAGCCGTCTCACTTCCTAAATCATCTAATGTTTTTGCAAGAACCGATTTCATCAATACAAACAACCATTTGTCCCAGTTCACCTGCACTATAAGAACTCATACCTTCATCTCTTAACATAATAGGGCAAGCTACCCCTTTAGATATAAAAAGATAGGCAAAAGCTTCAGGGTAAATATCTTTTAATTGCATTTCATAACCTACAGCTCTAAGCCTGACATTATTATCTATAATAACCTTTAAATTTACCAGTTGCTCTAAATCCTTAGCCAGTTTTTTCCCCACCCAGGCTTTTCTTAAATTATTTCTTATAATACCATTTTCACCATCAATAAAACCCGGCAAACCTATACTGACACCTAATAGCTTTATATTTCCTGCCTTCTCTTTCAAAACTTCTACTTGCTTTTCTAATTTTTCCAACATTTTTTCATAATTTTCATTCGCCTTTTCTTCTACTACTCTACTTAATATGTTTCCACCAATATCCATAAGTACGGCTATAGTAGAATAAGGTCCAAGCTCTACCCCTATTATACAAGCCGCCTTATCTCTAAATACTATGGCTGTAGGCCTCCGCCCCATGCTATTTGTCAAATCTTCATCTGCTATATATTTTTCCTCTAAAATACCTTCTTCCAATAATTCATTAATACTGGTAGTAATTGTCGGTAAGGTAAGTGATAATTCATTTGCTATCGCTGTTCTCGTTGCTTTACTGGAATGAAAAAAATACTGTTTTTTTATAAGTATTCTATTCTTTCTCTTAGTTTCTAAAAGACTATTACCCTTTCTTTGCATTTACATAACCCCTCTTTAATATTTTTTTAAATATACTTTTTCTATAAATTTTTATCAAGAACTATTTAGATTATTTTTGAGTCATATTGCTATATTTTTTTGTACACTTGATTTTTTTATTTTTAAATATAATGCTCACCTATATATCTATAAGTAATTGCTATTGAACTCAGTATTTTATTATAAATTTTTTTCTTTAGATTAGAGTAATCAGATATATTTATCCCCTTTAATTTCTTTTTAAATATATATCTTTTTAGGATAAAAATACAATAAACAAGGTATTTTTTTATACAGATTCTACCATAAATTTATTTCTATTCTCTCATAAGCCCACTATTTAAAAATATCCATCATACTCTTATATAGAGATAGGCTGTTTACGACAATCATAGAAATATAGACAACAAAAACCCCATAAAATCAAGGCTTGACTTAATTTTATGGGGTTTAATTTTCGTATAAAACTATCTCTTAGAGAACTGAGGTGCTCTACGAGCAGATTTAAGACCGTATTTCTTACGCTCTTTCATTCTTGGATCTCTTGTTAAGAATCCGGCTTTCTTTAGAGTTGGTCTATATTCTGAATCAGCATGTAATAATGCTCTTGAAATACCATGTCTAATTGCACCGGCTTGTCCTGTAAATCCACCGCCATGAACATTTACAAGTACATCAAACTTGCTTAATGTTTCTGTAGCTACTAGTGGTTGACGAACAACAACTTTAAGTGTCTCAAGTCCAAATAGTTATCTATATCTCTTTTATTTATTGTTATCTTTCCTGTACCAGGTGTTAAATATACTCTCGCGATAGATTTTTTTCTTCTACCTGTTCCGTAAAATTTATCGTTAGCCATTCTATTATCTCCTTTTCAGACTATATTAGCCTTTGATTTCCATTGCTACTGGTTTTTGAGCTTGTTGCTCGTGATTTGGTCCTGCATATACATGTAACTTTGTATACATCTTTCTTCCTAAAGGTCCTTTTGGAAGCATTCCCTTAACTGCCAACTCAACTACTCTTTCAGGCTTTTTAGCTAAAAGCTCTCTAAGTGTCGTTTCTCTCATACCACCAACATACTCTGAATGGTTGTAATAGATTTTTTGATCTAATTTCTTACCTGTAACTTTAACTTTGTCAGCGTTTACTACTACTACATAATCTCCACAATCAACGTGCGGTGTAAATACCGGTTTGTTCTTACCTCTTAAAACACTTGCAACTTCTGAAGCAAGACGTCCTAATGTAACTCCCTTAGCATCAACTACATACCATTGTCTGTCGATTTTATCAGGATTAGCCATAAATGTACTCATGTTTTTCCTCCATTAACTATAACAGTTAGTGCTATTTATTTAATCTATATAGAAAAATGCTCTCCGGGGCATTGGCAAGCATCAATCTGCAATTACACAATTAGTGATTATACTCATAAAGTCTTTTTAATGTCAAGTGCTACTTTCCGTCAATTTCTCTTAGTTGTCAAGACATATGTTACAAGAAAGCCATATGATAATATTTTTTTAATCATCCTTGCTAAAATAATTTTTTTAACCATTTCGTTTGACATTTTAAAATTTAATATTTTTTTCTTACTATATTATTTGTTCTTGTACTGTATCTTTAAGATAATTTGTACATCTCTCCTTCACTGCCAAATCTTCTTTTGCTTTCTATCATTACAGAATTCTCTACTGTTATCTGTTTGTACATAGATTTATAGCTACGCTTATATTTGCTATCAAGGCATTTTTTTTGTATACTTGCTCTAATCCTTCATGCTTGAGGTACTTATATTTCTTGCTCAAAAGCTCTATTTCAAATTTCCGTATATTGATTTGAATGACTATGTGAGCATCCGGACTTGTTTGCCAAGGACTCAACTGATGGCAAACATCAATAGGGGAGAAAGTATTCCTAAGACAAATAGTCCCAAAGATTTTTTTACTTTTGCCATAAACAGCATGATGATTGTTCCTATGACAATACCAAGGAGTATCGGATATACTAAAAATAGAATTGGAATCATTCCCACACTCCAAACATTACTACAAAATAAATCACTGCAAATATACCTATAGTAATCAAATCTTTCATTTTAACTTATTTTTTTCATAATATATTATCCTATCAAACTTCTTCTTTTTACAATGTCCAATTAGCAGCACGTTCTCTTGCCTTGATAAATGCCGAATAAATCCCTTCTCTATTTATCAAATCACTATGTTTACCTTCTTGAACCAATTTACCGTCGTCAAGCACCAGAATCTGATCGGCTTTTTCTCACGGTTGAAAGCCTATGTGCTATGGAAATTACAGTATGTCCTTTGGACAATTCCTCAATTGCTGCCAAAAATCTCATATTCATTTTCAGGATCAACGGAACTGGTTGCTTCATCCAAAAAGAATAATAGGTGCATTTTTTTAAGTAGTGCTCTAGCAATGGATATTCGTTGTTTTTTCACCACGGAAAGAGAGCTTCCGCCCTCACCTACCATGGTGTTATAGCCATCAGGAAGTTCCATAATAAAAATTATGACATCGAGCCCTTTTTGCAGCTTCCACCACTTCTTCATGACTTGCCTTAGGATTCGCAAAGCGAATATTATTCTCTATGGTATCTTGAAAAAGATAAACATTTTTGAAAAAAACAAGCGAAAGATTTTTTTAAGTAGACTTTCAACTTTATAATCTCTTATATCCTTATTTCCAAATTTTATTATTCCACTACCAACATCATAAAAACGAGAGAACAAATTGATTATTGTCGTTTTTCCGGAGCCTGACGGTCCTACGATAGCTGTCTTTGACCCTTGTGGAATAGTAAATGAAAGGTCCTTTAAGACAGGATTACCTTTTGTCATAGCTAAAGCTCACCTTATCAAAGACTATATCCTGATTTTCCATAACTTCTAAAGTCCCCTCACTTATTTCAGGAATATCTAAAACATCCTCCAAATATCGCATATTAGCAGGATTCTTAACCATAAGAACTGCTGCATTCTCAAGTTGTTTTAAACCTCCGAAAATCATAAAGCCGGCCGCTGAAACAGTAAGTGCTTGTGGTAATAAAACTTCTCCTTTCGTATAAAGATAACAAGAAAATAATGTAACAAGCAGACTCGAAAGATTAATAACAGTAGAAAAAAATTCTTGCATAAATAACAAAGACTATTTCAAAATGCACTTGAGAAAGTCTAAGCTCCTCAAAAGCATTATTCAATTTAGAATGAATTTCTTCAACAACACCTTCATCTGCAAACGGAAAACTGCGAAGCACAGGAATCCCGCTAATGCTGTCAACTAACGCATCACCGACCTTTATAGTAGCTGCATGTTCACGTGCAATCTCTTTTTTTGCTTGATTAATCATAAAAGACATGCAAATCCAAATAAGAATTAAGCAAATTAAAGTTAAAAAAATCCAATTTTAGTATTTACACCGAACATTCCAACCAACAGGAAAAAGGATATTGAAATGCCTGAAACAACAAAGTCGATACTCATTGCAGAGTAATTTTCAAGACTCTTCATAATATTGGTAAATGCCGCCATAATTCTTGATAGGCTTTGTTCCGCAAAATATCCCATAGGTGCCTTTTTAAGTTTTTTTCGCCAACTGCAAGTCTGTAGTCCTTGAAAATGCCAAAGAAAACACCGTCACTAAGACCACTTTTCGCCCAGCCTGTCAAAAAAATTAAAAAAATAAAGGAAGCAAAAAGCACACCAAAGATCGTCCAAATATGCTCCCCTGTAGTTTCATTCATCCAGCAGAATGCAAGAAAGAGAGCGAAGAATCCAATCAATATTGAAGCATTTTGCAGAAAAATAAGAATCATTCCTGCCTTAAGACGATTTTTATACTGTCCTGCCAGTTTTAATGATAATTTTATAAACTCCATGTCTTACTCCTCTCCCAAATATTGTTTCCAAAGGCTTGCGTATAGTGGCTCTTTCATCAGTTCTTCATGTTTACCCTTGGCTAGAATTTGACCTTTATTAATTAGAATTATTTGATGTGCCTGCTTGATTGTATTTAACCTATGAGCAATCATCACAAGATTTTTCCCCTTTACAAGATTCGATATTGCCTCTTGTATTAGAGCTTCATTTTTCCGGATCGGCATAAGCTGTTGCCTCATCCAAAATAATGGTTGAAGCAGGTTTCAAAATCGCTCTGGCAAGAGTTATTCTCTGCCTTTCACCACCCGACATTGCTCCCCCTGCTTCCCCTGCTTTTGTATCATACCCCTTAGGAAGCGCCATAATAAAGTCATGACAATGAGCAGCTTTTGCTGCCGCAATAATTTCATTTTCGCTTGCATTAGGCTTGCCAAGACGAATATTATCTCTAATACTTACATCAAAGAGAAAGTTATCTTGTGAAACGAAAGAAATCTCTTCAGCAAGCTGCTTAAATGAAATATTCTTTGTATCAACATTACCAATCGAAATTTTACCCGATGACTGATCCCAAAAACCTGCTAAAAAGCTTTTGCAATTGTAGATTTTTCCTCCACCTGAAGGTCCAACAAGTGCAGTCACTTCTCCCGGGTTTGTTTCAAAAAGAAATATTATGCAATACCTCAGTTCCGTCATGATAAGAAAAACTTACATTATCAAATTTTATTCCTTTGCTCCTATCCATAGTAACTTTATTTTCTGCATCAGGACGTTCTTGGTCAGGCATATCGAGCAATTCTTTTATAGATACCCAAGTATTGGAAGCCATCTGAAAAAGTTCAAAACTCATCATAATCGCAAAAGCCTGTGGAAGAATAGCAATTGGCAGAATAAGTGATAAAAGCAATGTCTCAATGCCTATTTGTCCGTTCCCATATAAATAGAAAGCTAAAGGCAAGCTCACTATCTGTGGTGTCATCATTGCTGCGGTCATCAATGCTTTGCCAAACCAACTTTGCTTCCACCATTTCATCGTTGAAAAATGGTAGAATTTTACCGCATCTGCAAATTTTCCATATGAAACTTTGTCTTGTGCAAATGCTTTGATTACAGGAATTCCATGAACATACTCCGCACTTCTATCAGCAACATTGGCATAACTTGATAACCACACTGCCATTCTACTACGGTATTTATACATCATTGTAATCATTCCGACAGAAACAATTGGTAGCGGGATAAATATTGATAATCCTATGCGCCAATCTAAATAAAACAAAATAACTGTGCAGAGTATAGGATGCAAAAGCCTGCTAGGTAGTTCAGGCATCAAATGGGCCACCCAGTCTTCCATATCTGCCACTCGATCCATGATAATTACCTTAATTTTACCTACAGGATTATCCACCAAGTACCCCATTGGAATTACCTTTAATTTTTCAAATAAAGTCTGTCTAAGTTTTGCAAGTATGGAAAACGAGGTTTTATGTGAAATGGTTGTACTAAATCCTGTAAATATAAAGTAAAGGAGCAGTGAGCCTATTGCCAAAAAAGCATATTTCAGTAGAGTATGAAAACCGATCGGATTACCCCCGGCATTTTTTATAAGCCATCCTGCTGCATAAGCACTAAAGAAATAAGTAGAAAAACTAAAAACCTCTCCAATACAAGCAAAAATAACAGAAATTCGCATCCTACCCTTATACTCAGGTGCTACGCTCATAAGTGCTTTGTTTAAACCACCCATACTGATTTTAGGTTTTTTTTCGCTTTGCTCAATATCACTTTCGATTCGCCGCATAATCTCATCAGGAACATCCAAATTTAGACTCTCTACCTCTTTTATTAAATTTTCATTTTTGTTTGGGTTTCTTACTATCTGAAGCAGAGCAAATAAATTCATCATTATTTTTTTTCTTCATTAATACATCTCCTTTCTGGTTAGCATATACTAACTATTAATTAAAAAAAATCACCTTATTTTGCCTTTTTCATAGCTATCAATAAACAGCTTTATTGTTTCTACAAATAACTCTCTATTATTTATAAAGTTCTCCCTTGCTCCATCTAAGATTTCACAGCCTAGTATAATCGTATTTATAAAAAAAATATAAAAAAAGTCATTTGCGAGATATTCACATTCACCTTCCTTTGCAACTTTAACTCCCATATATGTAGCCTTTAAGGATTCTTCAACCAAAATCGGAAACAAATCCCTTAGTTCTCCATTGGTTTTCTTAGCCTGAAGATAAATGGCATATATACTCATGAGTTCACTTTCATCGAGTACTTTATCGACAATCATATGTGCTACAACATTAGCATCTAACTCTCCTGAATACTCTGCCAGAAACTCATTAATCTTATCGACTCGATAAGCCATGCCTTCTCGCATTAAATCATGTAATATTTCCACTTTATTTTTTTGTAATGGTAATACACACCTCCTCGAGAAAGCGAAGTTTGAGTAATAATATCTTCCATTACTGTATCAGCAAAACCTTTCCTTAAAAAAAGCCTTTTTAGCTGCATCTAATATTTCTTTTTTTCTGATTTGACTGACTTTCTCTTGTTTCTTTTCCAAAATATATGCCTCCATAAAAACTGACAAATCTGTCAGTTTTATTATAGCATCAGATATAGCTATAGTCAACTAACTTGGATGTGAAGAAAAAAATCCTATATATCTAAAAAAATTTCTATTTTCATTTCTCAATATTGATTTATACAATATTATCATTCTCGTATTTAAAAATACTTTTATTTCTTTTGTGATATGCGTGTCATGACCAATCTTTATTAGTCATTATAGATTCTCAACTAAAAAAATCACAGATAACAGTTCCATACTCTCTACACCTCAAAAAACGCTCCTAACAATAGTTCTGTAGTCTCATAAACACAAAAAGCAGTTTTGTAGTTACAAGCCTCTATTTTCCGATGCTCAGAACTGTTGTTAAATGGTCTAAAAAAGGAATCCCAATAATCATTCACAACTAGAACGATTTGTCGGAATCCCTTGATTTCAAGGCTTTTTCTATACTGTTTAATCCTTCACCCTTTGTAGCAACGCTATGCACTCATCTGTGTTTCCACAATCTTTTCGACATCAACACTTTCATCAATGATATTATCTGCAAAATGTCCATCCTAATCCAAGGACGAAAAAAGAGCAAGTGGTTTTTTCTGTCCACCTGCTCTAAATACTTTTCATGTTCTCTTTCCCGCCAGTAGACTTTGTATATATCCTCACTGACTTTGACTTTTTGCCCGCCTACATATAGATAATATTCTTTTTTCATTTCAAAGTCCTCCGTTTCTTTTGACTGACTGTTTTTCAGGCAAAAAAAGGAGGACTTCTACACTTAGGCATACGAAGTCCTCTAAGACGGAAGAATAAGAATACTTCTTTAGCCACACTTGCGTATTTCAGCTTGCATCTGAAGTAATAACCTACTATATAGATTATAGAAAAGAGGAATGTTTTTGTTTCTTTGGCATTTCTAACATTAGATGTTTAGATTCTTCCATATTCGTTTCCTACATTTTATCAATAATCTAAATAATCAGTATCTTTATCTTCTTCACACATAATTCATTTTTTTAGTTTCTATTCTATCAAATAGTTTGATAATCTCAGAATCCGAAAAATCCTAAGACATATAGTTTTTCAAACAATATTTTTTTGTTAGCCTGTTCAAATGCTGATTTCTTAACTCAATTATTTTTCTTCTCACTTTCAGTAACAAAAAAATTCTTTACTTCCACGACTAACAATCAACCCCTGTTTCTCAAGAATTTTTAATGCTTTTTGGACGGTTGCAGGATTACATTCTTCCCCCTCTGCTAAAGCCCTTATGGGATGCATCTGTTGCCTCGGTACATACTTACCTCTTAAAAACAGTTGCTCTTATCACAGATGCTATTTGTAAATATGGATACATATTTACTTAACCTTTTATTTTTTTCCTTCCTCGTATAAATTTCCAATAAGCAGAATACGGAATAACCGTAGCAAACAGAAGATAATATTTATTAGCAAACATATCAGGGGTTCCTTTTGCATTGAAATGAACAGGAATTTTCTCCGGGAGAAATATGCAAATAATAAATATTACAACAATTATTAACATCAAGACCAAGACATCTTTTAACAGTCCAACTTTCATACAATTTTCCCTCCTTAAACTAAATAAAATTTGACTTGCTAACTTTTATATAAACTTCGCTTGAAATAACAAGTAAAGTAACTGATATTATCTGCAAAACCGGTGTTATCGGAAGATTTAAAAACCAATTAAGAAAAAAATTGGTGTAATGAGTGCAATTATCCCGACAAGTCCAGACACAATAACAGGCATGCTCTGCTTTACAACCATCATCTCGCTTTCCCATTCATAATTTGGATACTTTTTATTTAGAGAAATTCCTATCACTATTATAAAGATCGAATAGCATATAGGAACAATCATTAGGTTAATAACTTGAATAAAGTTCATATCAAGTTTTTAGCGTAAATGCAAATATGGAAATCATATACCCAATCAAATGAAGTGTAAGGTTTACAGCTATCTTGGAATTTAAGATCATTTTTACCTTAACAGGAGAGCTTTGCAAAATCCAAATGTTTTTTCCTTCTAAAGATATCGCTGAAGCTGCCGGGCAACTGAGCGAGAGCATAGATGAAATAAATAATGGAGCAAAATTTGAGAGATATTCATTTATATTTTCCTATTCCTGAAGCCTCTCCTATTTGTTCCACAGAATTAAAAAAAGCAAAAAAATATACTAAAAAAACACATAAAAAGTATTACACCAAGGCCTGCATTCAAGACCGCCATGTACGAGCTTAAAAAGCGTCCCATTTCTTCTTTATACAAGGCAAGAAATATCGATTTTCTATTATAAGATTTTTTGTTATCAGAATATCTTGATGTTGTTTTAGCAAGAGTATTAAGCAATCCATACTTCATCGCAACAATTTTTTTACAAATATAAAAAAACTGCTGTTGAAAAGGCAATAAATAATCCCATTCCAATATACATTGGAAAATTTGTGTGCTGCATGAATAACCCGGATATTGGGTACAGTCCTGTAATTTTCTTAGAAAGCATAATCTCAATTCTGTCTTCATTACCTGATTTCATAGCTGATACTGCAATATATCCAATTATGCCTATCATTGCAAAATGAAAAGATTAGAGCAATAACATTTTTTTCCTCTTAAAATAAGATGAAACAGCCACAACAATCATTCCCATACATGCTGCTATGCACATAGGTATCAATGGAACAAAAATCATGGATGTAAAATACAATATAATCTGTAATACATTTAAACTTCCGTTTAACGCCCAAACAATGCCCCCCGGAAACATAAATATAAATCCTATTAAAAAGTTCAATAAATACATAAACATAAACTTGCTACTTATAATGTCTGAGCTTTTTTTAAAGGTAGCGATAAAAGCGTTTCTATATCACGACTACCAAATAAAAATTCCATTAGAATAAAATATTGTCAAAAAAATAGTATTGAAAAAAACTTGATACCGCAACCATATAAGCGGTATCAATTCCTGCTATCCAACTTGTACCAGTGTTTTGGCTGTCATAATATTATAGACACAGAAAAATATAGCAAGAGTTATTATTCCAAAACTTGCAATAACAACAGAGCTTTGCTTTTTATTTCTCGGCTCTCTAATTTCGTTGATTGGAAAAAAATTTATCAATTGGGCTCTAATTAGTATCCAAATTTTGCTCATTATCTTGTACCTCCATGAAAAAAGTTTCCAAAGTTTTATCACCTTTGACTTCTTCTGTATTTCCGCTTGCGATTAACTTTCCATTTTTTATAATTGCAATTTTATTACATAATTTTTCTGCAACATCCAAAACATGTGTTGAAAAGAAAATAGCTCCTCCATCCGACACGCATTCGTGCATTACTTTCTTTAGTAGAAAAGCTGCTTTTGGATCAAGTCCTACAAAAGGTTCATCTAAAATTAGTAACTTTGGAGAATGAACCAGTGCAGAAATAATCGCTGTTCGTTGCTTCATACCATGTGAATACGAAGATATCATCCCCGAAAGATGCTTAGTCATTTCAAATAAATCACTATATTTTTGAATTCTTTCTCTGCGTATTTCAGTAGAAATTTCAAATAAATCTGCAATAAAATTGATGTACTGAAAACCCGTCATATGCTCATATAAGTCTGGATTATCCGGAATGTATGCCATCATTTTTTTACAAATAACAGGCTCCTCTTTAATGGAATGTCCGTCAATCGTTATACTTCCATTCTCAAAATCATGAATCCCAACTACTGCTTTTTATTGTTGTAGTTTTTTTCCGGCTCCATTTGCACCAATGAATCCATAAATATCTCCAGACTGTACTGAAATGGATAGGTTACCAACAACTTTTTTGTCTCCGTAAAATTTACTAAAATTATTTATCTCTAACATGCTTTTACCTCCATTGACAATTTGTCAGTTATTCTTTGAAATAATACCGATAGCTTGTTTAGCATTAGCTATCGGAACATTATTATTTTTTTACAAACATTCTATTCTTTTTTTCAATTGCTAAAGAGTTTTTTTGCATTTTAAGCTTTGTTCAAGCATTATCTTAAATGCATTTAAATACTCATTGACAGACTCTTTTTTTGAATATCTTATACTTATGTTATTTGAAACAAAAACATAAGCTGTCATAAGAAATTCCGCTGTTTCAGACGGATATTTTACAAAAAGTGTTTTTTCTGATATTCCTTGGTTTATTATCCTTTCAAAATATATTGTCAGTTTTTCAATAATCTTATGGGATAACTTATCTATCATATATCGATTTTCTTCAAGATCAACTGTTTTTCTGTAACGCTGTTCCCTCTGCTGAAATATTTTCCGAAGATATAATTGTGGCATCTATAAAAGCTCTAATTTTTTCAATGGCGGTTTTACCTTCATCATAGACAATAACATGAATATCTTTTAATAATTTATCTGAATATTGTTCCACAAGACAATATAAGATATCTTCTTTATTCTTAAAGTGATAGTACAGCAAGCCTCTTGATATATTTACTTTGTCAACAATATCCTGAGTTGTTGTATTAGTATACCCTTTCTCTATAAAGAGTAGCATTGCAGCATCCATAATTTCAGCACGTCGTATTTCCGGTTCTTTCACATCTCGCATTTTATCCCTCCTATTTAAAGGATATCACTCGACTGACAATTTGTCAATTGTGTTTTCTCATTTCTCTTGAATTTTATGGTATAATATATTTACAATTTTAGAAAAATGCTTAATGCTTGCTTGACTTTTGTAGCAAGCACAGTAAGTGTACGGACACTTACGAAAAAATTGATGAAGCAGTCCTTTGGGATCTGCTTCTTTTTTTATCAATTTTTAGCTTGTATCCTCGCCTAATAGTTTCTACAATTTGAGCAAGTTCTCATTGGAAACTATTGGCTGGGGCAAACTTTTAAGGAGAACCCTAAGACCCAGATTTTATGAAAGGAAGTAATAAACATGGCGAATAGAATTAGAAATGTTCAGTTGAAAATAAACTTAACAGAAGAAAAGCACTTTTTGAAAAGAAAAGAAAACTTTCAAAGTGTGGAAATATGAGCCATTTTATCCGCAAGTGCGTTTTAGAAAAAGAGATTTATCAAGTTGATTTAGAGCCTTTCAGAGATCTACAAGGCTTGCTTTCCAATGCCACAAACAACATAAATCAGATTGCAAAGCGAGTTAATTCGACAGGCATAATCTATAAAGAGGACATCAATGACATAAAAAAGAGATTGAATATTTCTCAAAAGAGCTATGGCAAATTCATTCGCTGCTGCTCAACAGGACTTCGAGAGGTGATTAGTTTTTATGGCTATTACGAAAATACATCCAATAAAATCGACTCTTAATCTTGCCATTAGTAACATATCTGAGCTGTGGAAGTGAGATTTTAAGTTTCCTTGCAAGTATCTCTCTATCTCCTGAAGCCTGATTTAACATTAAAACAAAGTCCGTATTATCAAAGATATTTTCAATTTCCTTACTCATAAGTAGGTCTTTGACATTTTGCGTGATACCTGTCGGGATACCTCCCCATTTTCTAAAACGCTTCCAAATCTCAACCGAATACGGTGCTGTCTGCTCATCTTTTAAAAGTAAATGAAACTCGTCGATATAGTATCCTGTCGCTTTGTTTCCTCTGTTCCTTGATACCTTGTTCCACACTTGATCCTGAATAACAAGCATACCGATTTTCTTTAATTGACTTCCAAACTCCTTAATATCAAAACAAAGGAGCTTCTTATTTAAATCCACATTTGACCTGTGATTAAAGACATTGAGAGAACCCGATACATAGATTTCCATCTCTGTTGCTAGCTTCTTACCGACCTTTTCTTCCTGCCCTTTTAATATATCGTATAGGTCTTGAAGTATCGGCATATTGTCAGGAGTAGGATGTTCAAAATACTTTTCATAGATTTTAGGAAGGCACCTATCTATAACGAACTTTTCTTCTACTGTAAGACCACTACCGCCTACTACAAGCTCAAGCATACTCATGATAAAGTTTACCTTGTCTTTCAGCGGTGCATCCCCATCACCGTAGTTCATGTTTATATCAAGGGGATTTAAGTAGTCTTTCGACTTACTGCTGACCTTAATGACTTCTCCCTTAAACTGCCTTACAAGGTTTCCATACTCTCTTTCCGGATCGCAAATAATCACATCATCATCCGTTATTAAAATCGCATTTGCCATTTCTCTTTTGGCACTAAAGGATTTACTGCTGCCCGGAGTTCTGAGGATTAGACCGTTTGGGTTCTTCAATTTCTTTCTATCTGCCATAATCAGGTTATGGCTTAGGGCATTTAGTCCGTAGTAAAGACTATTACTTGAATTGATAAAAAGCTCCTCTGTGGTAAATGGCATAAATACTGCCGTTGATGAGCTTGTCAATCCTCTATCTATCTCAATCTTATTTACTCCAAGAGGCAACACGCTCACTAAACCTTGTTCCTGAGAATGGTCAAGTCTTTTCAGCTTACAGTTATGCTTGTTTGCAATAGAGCTTATCTGAGCAATGGTATTATCGAGCTTTTGCAACATCCTTGCAAAATTCATAAAAACGATACTTACCACAAACATACGCTCATCTCTTGTCCGCAAATCTTTTAAGAGGCTCTTTACATCTTCTCCGTAAGTAATTAAATCCGATGGAAGAATATCCATATCATAACCTGACCTCACCGCCTTCTTGTTTTCCTCAATCTTCATCTTATCAATATCAGTGTTTTTTCTTTTGACCATCTTGATGACTTCCGATTGCTCGATTTCCCTAATATGAAAGGAAATATTGATGTTATCATCTATATCCAAAAACTCAGATAGCATACGGTCAGATAGCTCACTTGCAAGGATTTGAAAAGTGGCTGACTGCACCGATAAATTTCCCAAACTTAAAATATCTGTTTGGCATAAAGTTAAATTCATCAGGAGCGATATATGTCTTGGTGCTTTCTCTTTTCTTTAAGTTCTTATAGGAAAATTCAAAGGTCTTATTCGGATTTAATATATCGTGAAGTATCTTTAGCCTTTCTTCTCCTGTAAGACTTTCAGCACGAACCCCCATACTTTTGAGATTAGACAATATATCTATCTCCAGTCTTTCAAGTTTTGATGTTGCCTGCTCTAAATTATCCGCTTCCACTGTAAAGGTTACATACTTTGATTTTTTTCAATCCGTTATTTCCCTTTACAATCTGGCTTTTTAAGCATCTCTCTAAATTCAAAGCGTATATCGTCGAAAACCGTCCTTTTTTTATCCGGTATCTGAATTGCCGACTTCATTTCTTCGTTTCGTCCGAGCTGATTGATATATGAAAACTCAATGCTGATACTTGGATCAAAAGAGTTTAGGAAGTTTGCAAACTGATTAAAAATCAAGTCCCTATCTTCATCTAAGGCAAGCTGATAGTTAATGTCCTGAAAGGCTATACTTTTTACTGAAGTGCTTTTTCATCAAGCTGGCATATTCCGCTTTTTTAAAAAGCCTTAGATAAGTAATGGTATCTTCTACCGTATATCTTTTTCGGTTCTTTCTTAAAGATAAGATCAAGGATTCCTCCCTTATCTTTTTTTGACTTGCAATTACTTTTCTTTAAGTCCCGCTTTTTGACTTCTCAATGCCTTTTTCGTTTTTGCATGAGTTTTATTTGCTGAATTTTTCTTTTCTTGTTCAAGGTAAACCTCCTTTCTCACTCTCTTTTTTGGCTGATAAAACTTATGAAGGTAGATGTGTTTAAAATATTTCTCAAAGGTCAGTCCGTCCTTTTCAAATAGTGTGATGAAAAAAAGATAGGAAGCGTGGGACACGATAAGGAATATGACAGCTATGTCATTTGGCACAAACTTCCTCATAAATAAATAGACTGGTATTCCAACCAGTCCTGCAAGTGTGAAGCCTATGAGTTGCCTTTTTCGTTAGGGTTAAAAGCAATCTTTGTCTTTACCCTATTTAAGTCTTTAGGGATTGGTACATATGCCATATCTTACCTCCCATCTTCTTTACCCTTTGACAGCTCCTCAAAGTGTTCATATACAGAGCCGATTTCTTCCTGAATAGTCGCAAGCTGTTCGTCTATGTTCTTGTTATATCTTTGCTGTATTAGGTAAAAATCGTTATGGCAGCGGTCAATGTCCTCTGTTTTTTCTTCCAATTCTTCCACCTTATTATGAAGCCTGATTCTATCAATTATCGCCATAATACCTGCTCCAATTACTACTGCTGTAAATATTGTTTTTCTTTTATCCATACTATCTTTCCTTTCTTTTAGTGTGCATTTAATACGCTTTTGGCCAGTGTTCCGCTCTTTAGCATCATTAACCCCAGCAAAACCGCATAGCCAAGTATCGTCATGGTACTTGTGTGTATATCTGTTATCTTAATCGTCTTAACTAAAACTGCGTAAATTCCAAGACAAACCATTAAAAAGAGTCCTTGTAGTCCAAGTGCAAATAGTCCTTTGATGTAGTTTGTTCCAATCTGTCCCCACTCCTTGTTTCCCATTGTGGCAAAAGGAATAGCTGAAACCGATGAGTAAACATAAATCTCAAACATTCTTCCGTAAACTACAAGCATAATCACAACGGATATTACCTGTATAGCAACCTTGATGAGTGAGGTTTCAAAGAGAATCATGACAAGTTCTCCAAGCCCCTTTTCTTTTAGGGTATCCATCATTGCCACTATCTGATCTCCGGAAACGGTAGCAGAGGTGTTTATAACCCCTGCCGCCTTATTTACCATGTGCTGTGCCACATCAAAAACCGCCATCGAAAACTCAAAGGCATGGGATACTAACCATACAGCAATCCACATCTTGATGATGTACTTGAAAAATTCAAAGGTATCTGTATCGTGCATATTGTTCTTTTGCATTACCATATTGATAAGCTCGATACAAAGAACTGCTGTGATGATTAGTCCCACTATTGGAATGATAACGGAATCGTTAATGCTTTTGATAAAGGCAAATACATCTCCGTTCCACCCCATAGGCGTTTTACCTACATCTGTTGCAACCGCACCAACTTTATCGTTGATATCAAGAAACATGGACTCTAAGTTTGCTTGGATACCGCCCAGTAGAAGCTCCTTAAAGAATTCTTCTATCTTGTCGAATATTCCAAACATCTAAGCTCTCCTTTTCTTCTTAATTGAGTACATTGGCAAGTAGTGGAATGAGCTTAAGTCCGATAAGGACAATACCTCCATCTGCCATCAGCTACTTCATTCCTTGCGATTTTGCTCCGGGACTGTCGTTACCGTAACCTTCCATAAGATTGATAACGCCCCATGCTCCAAGTCCTGCACCTACTGCCATAACCAAGATTTTTAATACATTTACTGCCTGTGTAAAAAATTCCATAATTTATTCCTCCTCTTTTTCTTCTTTCTTTTCAATTTTGTTGTAGGACTTCACTACAAAGTTTTTGTAAGTCTTTCCCTCTTTTTCACGCTTCTTAAAGTAGCCAAAGATGTGGATTAAATCACCTTTTTCAAAGGCTTTTGCTGTATCTACCTTTTCACCATAGGCTGCACAATTGATATATTCCTTATCTTTTCCATACTTTTTTTACACGCACGAAGTTTACAACTTCAACCGCTTCTCCCTCTTTGTCAAAACTTGAAAAAGTTGATTCTGACAATAAGTTGGCGTTGATATTAATCATTTCTTGCTTCATTAAAAAAATTTCTCCTTTTTCTTTTTCAATAAAAAAAGCGACCGGAAGTTTTTCTTTTTCCAATCGCTAACGCTCATACTATTTAATTGTTTCCTTAGTGGGACTTCTGATCCTTAGCATCTTATCTCCTGATTTTAAGGTAATAAAAAACAGCAAATCTATCTTTTAGACTTACTGCTTAAAAACATTACTATAATTACATAAACAAATTGAAATCCACTTCATATCCAGAACTTTTTCATTTCTTTTTGCAAGTGGTATTTTTCCACCCGCCATTACTATCAAAAGTTATATAAACAACCCCTGATATATCATTCGGTTTTTCAATGTCATCTTTTACTAAAGCACATACATTATTTCTTCCCAATTTAGAAATTAAAAATCCATGTTCAAAAACCACGTTCTGTCTTGCTCTACTCTTTATCTCCTTAGGACTATCTTTTTCGTAACCTTTATCACACGGAGTATATAGTACAATTCCAAAACCAACATTTGTGTATTTTTCTATTTTTTCAATGATAGTCATACCTAAACTTGACTGTTCGTGTAATATGATTGGTTCAAAGCCCATCTTTTCTATGAAACGTGCAACTTCTTGCTTAGTTTCATTATCTCTTCCATGAACAATAAACACTTTATTTTTTTATCTTTTCCTATTATTTCATCTTTATGCCTATTCAATATTGTATGTTGTGTTTTCTTACCTTCATCAAGTAATTCTTTGGTTACGTCAGTTATATATTTATCATATGTAAGTATGTCATTCGGTGACACATACATTATAAGTCCCTGTGGCATATTATCATTTTCATATTGAGATAACGACCTAACTGTTTGCTCTGTTGTCATTAACTTCAGCCTCTTTATTTCTCGTTTATTTAACATATAACCATTAAAAACAAATTCCTCATTGTTAAGATATGGAATGACTATATCATTTAACACCTCATCCCTTGATTCCACATCTAAAACTGTAATTTCTTTATTTTTGATTTGACTTGCCAATCTTTTCTTTAATTTCAACTAAAACTTGATAATACAATTACAAACACTCCTTTCATAAAATATAAAATAATAAATCATGTTATTATGTCGCTATATCAACTAGATTATAATCAATTATTTATTGCAAATTTCTTCAATATTTCTGCATCATCATTTTTCCTTTTCTGGATATATCGAAAAAAACAAAAGCTTACACTTTTTATCATCCTTAAAAATGCTCAAACAATGATTTTTCTTAAAAACTTTGCTTTATCTGCATTAAACATGCTTCTTTTTGCCCCTCTGGATTTCTCTTTACATTCCTACAATATATCTTTCTTGGATCTTCTGCATCACTTATACTTAATGAATTTACCATAGATATTTTTTTCTATTTCAGAAATATGGTTTTGGAACACTAATAGGAATATAACGTCCAAAAATAATCAGTAAATTGGATTAATATGTCACCCTAAATTTTTCTGCATATTCTATTTCAAAGTATTCTCTCATAGTTCTTGTATCTACTAATAAACTATGACTATTTGCTTTCACAAACCAAATCATTTGACAAATCATTTGATCTCATAAAATGTAATTTTACCAAGGCATATTTATTTTTTTCCTTAGTTCATTTTTCAACAAATCTTTTTTACTAAAACGATATACTCAATATCCTTGTAGTTAAAAAAATAAAAACTACATATTGTCCAATCAAGCCTTTTCCATATCCTTTTTTTAGTAGCTTTTAAGTTTTTCTAGCACAGTTTTACCTCCTCAGGATATATTATCTAATATTTTTAAAAATGTATATATATCATTATATCAAATATACTGTAAAATGTAAAAATAACTGCTAAAAGCCTTATAATTGAAGTATTTTTTTATTAAGCTTGGCTTTACCTTTTTCTCTTGATATAGTCTTCAATATTAAAGATATTTTTTTCTTATCATAATCTTCTAGGAGCTTATAATTCTTGTGCTTTGTAATATCGTATTTATCTGAAAGAAAAGGTCCGACACCTCTAAGCTGAAAGATACATTTACCACCGTCCATTACAGTAATCTCATCTTGACTCATCAGTTCCTTACCAGTCTTTTAGTAATTAAGTCCAAAGCTCTTTTGATTACTCCTTATTTCCAATGTGTTATATAAATCTATCGTTTCTTTTCCCAGTGTTTCAGAAAGTTCCTTTAATGTGGTCTTTTCCTTGCCACCAAGAAACAAGGTACTATCACAGTCACCTACGATTGTATCAGCGTTATCCTTATAGATTGCCTTTAGCTGAGATTGTGCTTGAAGTATGATACTTGCTGATATCTCTCTGGAAGGGATTGTTGCAATTAGCTTCTCAAACTTAGATATTAAACCAATGTTTGCAAATTAATCAAGCAGGCATCTCACATGGACAGGTAATCATCCGCCATATACATCATCTGCCTTATCACATAAGAGATTAAAAAGTTGTGAGTACATAATGGATACTACAACGTTAAAGGTATCATCCATATCAGAGATAATAACAAAGAGTGCTATCTTTCTATCTCCAAGAGTATCAAGCTCAAGTTCATCTTCTTTCATCAAGTCCCTAAGTTCCCTAATATCAAATGGAGCAAGTCTTGCACCACATGAAATTAGAATAGACTTTGCTGTTTTTCCAGCAGCAAGTTTGTACTTTTTATATTGCTTTACTGCAAAATGCATAGGCTCTTTCTTTTCCAGTGCTTCAAAGAGTCTGTCTATCGGATTCATATAGGGTTCATCATCTTCTCTAACTTCTGAAGCGTCTATCATATCGAGAAGTGTTGCAAAGTTCTTTTCTTCTCTTGGAGCTTCATAGAAGATGTAGCCAATAAGGGCTGTGTAGTAGAGTTTTTCGGCTTTGACCCAAAAATCTTCACCTGCTTTTTCGCCCTCTCCTTTCGTATTTGCTATAATTGTCTGCACCAATTTCAAAATGTCTTTCTCAGAACGGATATAGGCAAAGGGATTGTATTTCATGGACTTTTTGAAGTTAATGGTATTTAAGATCTTAATCTCATAGCCATTATCCTCAAGCATCTTGCCACACTCAAGGACTATCGTTCCTTTTGGATCTGTTACACAATAGCTACTGTGCATCTGCATTAAGTTAGGTTTGACATAGAATCGGGTTTTCCACTTCCTGAACCACCGATTACAAGTACATTATTATTTCTTGCATACTTTGGATTTGCCGGTCTGCCATTCATTGTCAGTCTTTCGGTTTGTGTAGGCAAAATATTATTTTGAAACTTTTCATCCATATATGGCTGAATATCTTTTTTAGTTCCCCAGAGAGCGTTTTGTCAAGTACTTTTTTATGTTTATGGACGATTTTTTGAAAATTGAGCAACAAAAAACAGTAAACCTATTTTGATTTACTGTTTCTCAAATTGTTGTATTCAATTAAACAAACTGGAAGTTATCTTTCCGATGCCCCCATGAAAACACTTTTTTTACTAAGTTATTTTTAGCAGATTATTTTTTTCTCAATTCACTCTCTAATAATTTATAATCCATAATGTCTATGATTTCTCCACTCATTTCGCATTTAAATACTTTTTCTTCATTTTTAAAATCCAAAGTTCCATATTGCATTTCTATATTGCTTGAAAATTTAGGCATTTTGTAAATTCCATTTTCATCATCTCTAATCACTGGAATTGTAAAAGCAAAAATTTTTTTCATTTCAAGAGTGAATAAAATATGAGGATATTCTCGTTCATTTAAATCTATATTCTTCCATAGAATAACATTTATCCCATTAAGCGGATTCTGTCCTGGGCAAAAGCAAAATAATCCACAATTTTCCATTGAACTCATAATTTCCCTTTTCTCTTCAATGCTCTTATAAATACTGTTTTCTGATGATAACTGTTGTAATACAGCACTATGATTAACATATTGAGGATATAAATCCAAGGGCATTATACTGTATGCCATCTTTTAAAAATGAACAATAAATTGATGGTGGAAAGTAATGCTGGCGAGGGATACTTATATCTATTTTTATTTTTTTATCTAATTTTATTATTCCAGTATTTTTTTCTTTTCAATTATTAACGCTCTTACTTTGTTGTTCTCCATAACTGGTTTATTTTTTTATTCATTTGAATACGATAAGTTCTATATGAAATACCATCTTCTTTTTGGCATATCTTTTTGAAGATAATTGATTACTTTTCCCAAATGTTTTGGTTATTATCTTATAAGGAAGCATATATTTACCCAAATCATCTTCAAACATCTTACCAAATTGTTGATTACATTCATCACACTCAAATTGTGAGATTAGGGATTTATTTCCAATAGTTTCTGAAACTGCATGTGCAACCTTAGTAAATTTTTGCATTTTCATTGCCACAAAACATGCAACTTCTATTTTTTTAGGAATGTTCTGTCCATGAACTTCGATTATAGATTGATTGTCTATGTTTTTGAATGTCACTAACCTCGTATATCCATCAAATTTAATCATATATATTCAGCCCCCACAAATTCAAATTTGTTTTTACTTGCTGTTTGTAGTATTATACCATATTTTTCAATTAGTTTTTAAAGGTCTAATTCTTGTTTCTTTGCCTGTATAAATTGCAATCCTAAATGTCAGTATCTTATAATTTTTTTCATAAGCAAGTCTATAAACATCATTAGAGCTTAATCCATCAAACATTTTTTTCTTGGATAGTTATTCATAAAGTTTTTCAATTTCCTGTATTCTCTTTTTTTGCTGAATTTTTCCTATATCTACTCCTTTTTCAATAAATCTCCTTATTAGCTTATTATTATTTTCATTACTTCCTCTCTCATACGAGCAGTAGCTATGTGCATAAAAAAATATCTTATTCCCATTTCTTCTATAGCTCTAGCATTGCTAAATTCTGTTCCATTATCACTTGTTATACTTTTTAAATATTTTTATTGAATTTTTGACTTATATTCTCTTCTTAATCCTTCTATTACCTCTATTACTGATTTACTGCTTTTTATCTTTTATTTTTTTCTTATTATCTTTCTTATTATCTCTTTTCTACTTACTCTTTCGGTAAGTACTAGTAAGCAACTCTTTTTTTCCCTTTTTCCTGATACCACTGTATCCATTTCATAATGCCCCGGTTCTCTTCTTGCATTTATCTCTTCCCTCTTATTTCTATACTTTCTCTACCATTCTTTATTATTCTTTTTCCCAATCTTCTTACTAGGTTTTTAACTTTTTTTCTTATATATTAGATTGCTTCTACTAAGTCTTAAAAAAACAAATTTCCATTTATATAATTATATAAAGTTTTTAAGGCATATATTAACTTCTATTCCTTTATCTTTAGCAAACTTTAGTGCTACATATGGTGAAACTCTTTCATCTACTATTTTTTTGCTTCTATGAAGTTTACTAACTTATGATTACTACCAATCTTTAGGTATCCATCCTTTTTTTCTTTAATCTTCTTCATATCTATTTTTGTGCTACATCATAAGCATATACTCTTTTTTTCTCTAAGCTCTGAATCTATTAATCTAACCATTCCTCTTTTTATCTCTCTATATATGGTTCTCTCACTTACTCCTATTTCTTTTGCTGTATATGCTTTTTGTTCTTTTTTTCTTTTAACAAAGTCTCTATTTTTTTGCTCTTTCTACCTCTGTTAGATGTTTACCTTTTTCTTCTTTTTTTGATATACTTTTACTTGCATCGGACAATAAATTCCTTTCGTTTTTATGTTCTCAACCTTTACGATAACATATTTTTTTGTCTGATGTCTTTTTTATTTCTTTTTATCTAATTCTATTCATCATTATCTTGCTAATACTGACACTTTATTTTACAACTTACAGTGAAGAAAAAAATCCTATATATCTAAAAAAATTTCTATTTTTCATTTCTCAATATTGATTTATACAATATTATCATTCTCGTATTTAAAATACTTTATTTCTTTGTGATGTGCGTATCACGACCAATCTTTATTAGTCATTATAAATTCTCAACAAAAAATCACAGACAACAGTTCCATACTCTCTACACCTCAAGAAATGCTCCTAACAATAGTTCTGTAGTATCATAAACACAAAAAGCAGTTTTGTAGTTACAACCCTCTATTTTCCAGTGTTCAGAACTGTTGTCAAATGGTCTAAAAAAGGAATCCCTATAATCATTCACAAATAGAACGATTTATCGGAATCCCTTGATTTCAAGGCTTTTCTATACTGTTTAATCCTTCACTCTTTGTAGCAACGCTACGCACTCAACGTGCTCATCATTGTCCAAACCAGTCTTAATAACATCTCCAATATCCATAATGTTTTTTAAACCTTAAATAATATTTAGATAAATTTGTTTTTATTTGTAGGTTAAACCATCATGAAATGTCAATTCACAGATAGTTTTATTTATATAATCTTTTTGTATTTATAAATCATCCTCTTAAAATCTCGTCTATCTGCTCCACTTCGATTTGTTTTTGTAAATCATCAATTTTTGTTTCAATATAGTTTTTATGTTTTATCCACTTTAAACCTATAAAATTTGGTAACAATGATTCGAGAAATTCAATCCAAGCTGAATACATAGGTACTGCGCTACCTGACCAACTCCAAGAAGTAGGTGTTAATGGTATTTTTTCAAAGTCTTCAAACAACGGATTATTCTCAAGAAAGAGCAAGATATACTCTTTTTTTCTTTTGATCTCTAATTTTGACACAACTGAAAATAGGCAATACATTTTTGCTTTATCATTGCAGAATCGTTGAATACATTGTCGAATCCACATATCTTGTCTTTCTAACAACTTTTTTTCTCATTTTTGTTCTGGCAATAATAAAGTTTCTAAAAAATATGGTACGGACAATTTAGAATATTGTCGGCTTCTTATCAACTGCTCAAAAATTTTGTTATATATTTCTACAAAATCATCTAAATCAGAAAAGCAACAATGTTTTTCCTTATAGTCGCTAAAAGAGTCACTATTTATTAAATAATCTATATACTTGTCCAGTATAGAAGGTCTAACCGAATATATTTCCTTCAAAAACTGACCGTCATAATCATGATGTTTATCATATGACAACATAGCATAGTATATTTCTTCAAGCAATTCTAAATTGCAATTAAATTTTTGAATCACTTCCCTTGGTGTATTATGATGATAATTAAATAACAAGCCAAAAATAAATATCCACGATAAAAAGAGGAATACTCTTTTTTTATTCAAAAATAATTTTGCAACCTTCTATTAATGCTAATTCATCTATTGCATTATACTTATCCAGAAAATCTACATCACGCATTGATGATGAGGCAATATATCTGTCAGAAGTATCTTTCAAAAAATCATAAAGCCCTTGTAAATGTTTTTCTGTAATTAATCCCGGCGGTAATTCATGATAATATGCATATGTCCAAGCATTTTTTTCTGACTATATTCTTCACTAATAATAATTTCATACACTTCTGAATCGGATAATAATGAAAAATAAATTGTCTACTAGATGGTATGGATGTAAATTGTTTGGTGTATCGCTTTTGATATAATATTTAATTGCATCAACATACCAATCTGCTTTATCGTAAATAGCATCAAAGGCAATGCCTAATCCTTCACCGACCTTCCAAGATGAATGGTTATCTATCCCAGAAACACTGCTGCAAACATCGATTAACTTCTTAAACATTTGTAAATCACAATTCAAAGTGTAATGATTAATTGATTCCTGCTTTCGTTTTCTATGTTCTTCATAACCGGTTTCTTTATAATCTGGTCCTTTAAGAAGACAATATAATTGAAAGCTCTCTCCTTCAAAATATTCAGAAAACAAGGATTCACAAGAATAATTCATTCTGCTAAAAACTTGCACTATTTTTGTATGATAAAAGGCAATTTGCCAATTTATCTGGTGGAAAAATTTGACTTCAAAATTAATTCAATATATTTTTAAATCAAATTGTAAAACAGGAATGCTTATATCGTCAATAATGCCACCATAAGAACTAAGAATTTTTCCTAACTTTTTTTCTCTATACTTTTCAATTTTTACTCAAAGAAGTTAACGATTCCCAAATTAACTCACGATATTTTTTTCAACACCTTTAGACATAGTTAATGGAATCTGATATATGGTTATTGCATTCTTTTCGTCCTTCCTCCACTGGAGAAAAAAATTTAACTTCAGAAATTCTTCTGCTATCTGCAAAAAAATTATTACAATAAATTCTTGTTTCCAATCATTTGAATATTCTATTATTTTTTTCAAAAAAAGTTATTTGAGTGTAAAAAAACTATTACGAAAAGAAGTCCTCTGAATACCAAAATATATATTAACTGCATGGTAAAATTCTATAAATAAATCTGGTCGCTTTTAGATAATATTGAAAAAAACAAATCACAAGCGGTTGGCAAATCAGTCATATCTGCAAATCCACCAAGAATTTTTAATAATATCATTTTTCCACATGTTGATAATTTTTTTCTTTTTTTCAGTATCTATATCGATCCATCCACAACTCACTCTTTTCTTCAGATTCAATTTCATTTTGCAAAAAGCAAAAAGTGTTTCCGTAGGATTAATACGAAAAAAAGACTTTTACAAATTCAAAGAAGATTGGTGATTTTTTTCTGTTGATAATTCATCCCATAATAACTTTATTTCTTTCTCAACAAAATTTAGAAGCTCTTTATTTCTAAATATATTAAGTAACGTATTAACAGAAGATACAGTTCTCTCTCTGTAGCTTGAAAAGCAAGCTTTTAATCATTTTTCGACAAACCAAGTAATTTTTTTGTCAAATAAAATATATTTTTAACAAGTAATTAGACAAACATTGATCAGAAAAACGAACAGCTTTATCATTACAAATATTGACAATCTCCAGCTCGTGAAGCATACGGATATTTTTCAATGAAACTATCTCGATTTAACCCTTTTTTCCTGTAAAACTGGTAAAAAGTGCATCAATATAATCTAAATGAATTGCTTCAAGAAAAAGCAATTATACCAGAAGTTATACACAGATTTTTGTCTGTAAAAAATTGATTATTTTCTAAATTAGAACCATAATAATCTTCATATAATTGTGACACATCATCAATAGACTCCAAACGATTTGAACTGCATGCTACTTTCCCAGCAAGTATAGCAATACGAGCGTTTCCTTCTGAAATTCTTATAATTCGTTCTTGATAGTCTGAATTCAAAATACCCAATGAAGTTTCAAGTAATTCCTTAATCTCATTCTCTGAAAATACATTTATATTCACAATTTCATAAGAAGTGATTGCTCGAACATCATTTATCACTTTTTGAAGTGCATAATCCCTTACTGTAATAAGTATTTTTACATTATATCCCTCTGGTTTCATACTAACGTATCGGATAATATGCTGCAATCCTGACAATTGATTTGCATCATCAATAAAAAGAAAATAATCTCCTGGTCTATCTAAAAAAAGTTTTAAATCCTCGTATATTGGTAATGCATTACTATGAATACAGTAAATCTTTTTCATTCTTAGCATCTGCATGATTTTTTTACATAATGCAAAAGCTAAACGTGTTTTTTTCCCTGTACCTGATGAACCACTAAGTATAACAACATCCACTTTAAGATAAGCATTGATGATATCTTGAAATTCTTTTTCTCTGAATAGAAATTTAGTGTCAATTGGAGCAGCCATTCTATTTGCATTGTAACTATTAATAAATTCATCATATGATTGAATTTGATCTGTACTTATTGATATTCCCAAAAAATCACGTGAAAGATTATGATGGAAAAGATATATATCTTCTGCAAGCTTATCAATTCCAATAATTACAAGCTTAATTCCAACATCTTCACACAGTTTTTTTACTTCACTATCTTGAAAGGGTGTAAGGTTTGATGAAGTATGACAATAAATAATTTCAGAGATTTTGTCATGCGGAACACCTGTCTTTGCTATATCAAGACATTTTTTCAAGATCATCACTAATTTTTGCAAATAAGTTCGTCCTTTGAGTTGTGTATTCAACAAAAACATACTTTCCATTTGATGCAATAAAATAAGTATCAGGTGTACCTAAAGTGGTCTTTCGTGTACCTGCTTCTCCACCAAGAGATACTATACTCGGATAGCCTGTTTTATATAAATAAGAATCACAAAGATTTTGAAATGAACCTGCATCCAGTTGTAGTATTTTTTGTTTAATACTTTCAATATTAGCCACTGTCTATACCCCCTATTCTTTTAATAATACAACATCTTAAGATGCTTCAATGCATCTAAAATAGCTTCTGCCTTTTCAATTGAGCACTGCGGAACTTTCTGGTTCTCGTTCTTTGAAATATTATAGTGTTCTCTAACTTCTAAACCACGTTTTTTCTTAACTTGTGCAGTGTACAGAGTGGATACTTTAAACCCAAACTTTTCCAAAACATAGTTTTGAATTTGTTTATATGTTGCCTTACTTTCAGCGCTTGTTAAATCCATATCATCCATCGGAAGTTCTACACTAATATATTTCTTAGAATCAAGTTTGGAACGCAACACGATTGTCTCTGTATGGCTCGACACTACTGAAAGTACGTCTACTCTATTTTTATATAGTAAGTACATATGGTCAATTGTATCTAATAAAGTTTTTAACGATTAAAACGTTATCGTTATATAGTAGCATATGCTTTTTTACTGTACTTAAAGATAAGTGCTTCCAGAATTGCATTCATGATATCCAAATCAAACTCTTTCTTTGATATATCCATCGATTCAAGCATCTTCTTATTCTTTCTAAGAGACCTCCATAATATTTTTTTGTCTCGATCATTAAGTTCAATCTTATAAAGCAGATTTGCCATAGAAACAATAAAGTCCTTATATTCTTCGCAAACATCATTGTTTGATTTTCTATCTTTCCAATACATAAAGCTATCAAAATCTTCTTCAAAGAATTTAGGTAATAGTCCTTGTATTGGATTTACTAGCAACTGCGTTGATGAAAGCATCAGATTTACATATGAACCAAGTGCATATTGTTGCGCTACAGACATCTTATTGTAATTTAATCCAAAACTTTCCATTTCAACGATAGCATCAGTTAATTTATTGTTCTCATCAATAATTCGACTAATACGTTCTTTTAATTCAACAGTGGCTAACTCGCATGATTTCACATCTCTTTCACTTATAGCGATAAAGACATTTTCTAAGTGGTTCTTATCACTCTTACTTTTCCAAAAGGTTATTCCACTAGCTAATAATGAAACACCAGCGATAGCCCATCCAACTGGGCCTGCCAAAGCAAGAAAAGCATTTCCTGCCGCCATTCCACCACCGCCAGCAGCAAGTGTTCCACCACCAAGGCATGCCAATACTGCATTATTAGCTGCTGCTCCACTTAAGGTAGCGATTGGAGTACCAGTTGATGCAACTCCAAAAGTTGTAACAATGCCCCTTGCCACTGTCGGTCCCATCGTTACTACAGCAACACCCAGTCCAGTTCCTCCTGCACCTGCATTTTTTACTGTTGCATTTTTATAGTCTTTATCAATCTTATTTGCTTGCTGCTTCCAGTTTAGTCTTACCTGTTTAAGTTTTTCATACTGAAGCTTCTGTTCACTAGGAACATTGCGTATTTTATCAAATTGTTCCTGTATGTTCGTTAATGAGTTATATAAACTTCCTCTATGTCCTCCTAGTTCTCGAATGGCATTATTTGTTTCATTGATTGCAGCCTGAGCTTTATCCTGAGCAATTTGAAGTTTTGATTTCTTCTTATGTTTCTTTTTACTCATTGTTCTTTCTCTCTCTCTTTTTAAAATAAGAATCGATATCTGATTTATTTCTCAATATCTCATCCTTTGGAACGTTTCTTTGTTTTTGCTAAGATTACAGTTTTCTCAAAGGCTTGAACATACATATCGCTTTCTTTTAGTTCTTTTGTAAATAACAGAAGTGACTCATCATCATATATTTCAGCAAGGAACCTCAATCCATTAACATAATCAGCGAGTATTAACTTTTTACGTTTCAGGATAACTATGTCCTCTTTAATGTTATGGCGTTTTAATCCTCTACTTGTTTCTCCATATAATGAAATTGTAAATCTTCCAATGCCGATAATATTCAATCTCAGTACAAATTCGGTAACATTAAAGCTACCGCCACCTGTAGTAAACCCTCGTGCAATAGCATCCCCAGCATCTATAACACAGAAAGTACCATGTGCGACAGTCAACATTCATTTTAATGTAGCATTCGAAAATGGCTCACATGACTCCCACAATAACGTAAAGGATCTATCGTCCCTTTTTGTCGTTGAGAAATATCTTAATAGCCGCCTTATTGAGTAAATAAATCTTACCAAGAATTCATTGACAAAGACGGGCATAGCTTGTGTTGTCTGAAATCTTGTATCATATCCTTGCTTATAAATATCGAGTGCTAGTTTATTTATTGATTTATCAAATTCTCCAACAGTAAGATTCAATTTCTTTTTTATTGCAATGATATCATTTATCCAACTCCAGAAAGGTGAAGGGATTCCTATTCCTCTTCCTTTACTACTTGACGACCCTGAAATATCTGAAATCAAGTGCCCAAACCAATTCACAAATCCGCAGAACAGTTTGCTTGGTATATCTTTACCTTCTAGGATAAAGTCTCCATCGAATTTTTGAGAATGTAACCAAATCTTCTCTTGAAATAAAATGTGCTGTGTTTGCAAACTGATCCAAAACAGAAAAAAATAACCCAAGTATTGTGGGATTGTGACCTAATGACTTGAAATGATGATTGGTTGGTGTCAAATCCCATAAATCCGTCCCAATATTTCCAATACCATTTTGATCATAAGGAATTCTAAACTTTTTTTCTCTAAGTATCTAGCTGCAGAGGATAAATTCCCCTTATCACCTGTCCAGCCGCATAACCTGGCAAAGGCTTCTGTTCTATCAGCAAACCACTTATCTGTAATTTCTCCAATTGGAGACTCTCCTGGTTTTCCTACTAAGAATACATCTATAATTCCACATAGAGCTCCACTACACACGGATAATAAATAGTCAGTCTTATCACATTCAGGTGTTAACTTTTTCAAAGCAGCTATAGTTTCCTCTAATTTAGCAGAAACTACATCAAGTTCTACTTCAGCAGTAGATAGTGCCGTCTTAATATCAGAAGCAAACTCATAGCCATTTTCATTTATACCGAGCTCCAACAACATAAATGGTTCATTATTTTTATTTATATGCAAGGAATTCATTTGCTTCACTTCGCCCTTTCACTTTTTATTGCTCTAGTATTAGAATAAACCTTTATTTTCTACAATTTATTAAATCTTGGGTGCGCCCTTGTGGGGTTGACATATCCTCAGTCAGCAGTAAGCACGTAGCCAATCAAACTTCGCTTTGCTCATTTTCTTGGGCGTGCCTTGCATAGGACGTACATCTGCTTCTACTTCGATACTTTGTAGCTCGTACAAGCAGTGTTACGCATTCCATATGAAATGAGCGGATACTAAGTATGCCAGGTAGTCTTTTCTGTGTATGGAAACATATCCACTAAACTATTTAACGATAACATAAGGTATTGTTAAATAGTATTACCTCGGCAAACTGAGATTTGTTCATTTTTGATACTCCTAGCCACTCATATCCCTCCTCTCCTAAAAAAACTAGCGTAAAATGACACATACTGTTACGTAAGTGTCATAAAAACAACTAATGTTCAGTTGGTCAGACTATTATTTATATAAAATCATATCATAAATACGCATTTTTTTATTAAATCTAACGATGCTGTTTCTATAAGTCCAGCATTCTTTCATCCAATAGAAAATCCTCTACCCCAATATATAAAATTCCATCATCATCAAATCTAGGTACTATGTTATTTCTAACTATAACAACTTTTCTTAAATGAGTCTCCTGTTCTTCTCAAGGATTCCGTTTCTTGTACTTGTTTTTTTCTTTTGTATCAACATTAAGTGCCGATTGAATATAATATCTATTACTTCCTCTATTGATAATAAAGTCTACTTCTAAATTTTTTTAATCGTTTTTTTATTCTCATCTTTATAGTTATATTCCACAACACCAACATCTACATTTAACCCCCTCATACGAAGTTCATTATATATTACATTCTCCATAATATGTGACTGCTCATTCTGTCTGAAATTTAGCCTTGCATTTCTAAGCCCAATATCTGAAAAAAATAGTATTTATACGGAGATGATATATACTTTCTCCCTTTCACATCATATCTTCTAGCTTTTTCAATTAAAAAAGCATCAACAAAATAATCCAAGTAATTACTTACTGTAAACTGAGATATCTTTATATTTTTTTCTGACATAAATGTATTTGCTAGTTTAGTTGGATTTGATAAAGAACCAATAGATGAAGATATAATATCCAACAAATCATCCATTATAGATGCACCTTTAAGAACTTTATTGCGCTCCATTACATCTTTAATGTATGTGCTTGTAAAAACATTCTTCAAATATTCACTCTTTTTTTCATGATTACTAAGCTGTACAGACATTGGCATACCACCGTACAGACAATATTCATCAAAAGCCTTTCCCTTATCTCCTTCATAACATGAATAAAAATTCTGCAAATGAAAATGGATATACTCTTATTTCATCACCACGATCTCGAAATTGTGTTAATACATCTGATGATAGCATTTTTGAATTACTACCCGTAATGTATATATCTGCATTTGGAATTTTCATGAGTCCTAGCACAAGATCTACAAATGTTATCTTAGAGTGTTTTCCTTCTAAATATGGATTAGAAATTTCTTCTACAAATTGAATTTCATCGATAAAAAAATATAATGTTTAAGTTCATTATCTTGAATTTTTATCTCTTAAATAGTTATCTAGCTCTATTGGGTTTCTATACATGATATTCTTCAAACTATCAAGTGCAATCATTATAATTTGATCTTCACACACTCCATTGGAAAGTAAATACTTCCTATATAACTCAAATAAAAGATAAGATTTCCCACATCTTCTAATACCTGTAATAATCTTCACTCTTCTATTATCTTTTTTTACCAATAAGTTGATTTAAATATCTCGGTCTTTGTACTTCCATACCCCACACCTCTTTTTAACAATATTTTTGTAAATACGTAATTTTTATTAAATTTATTTACAATATTATAGCATCCTCAATTAAAGACTTCAAGGTACTCATTTTAAAAACAAATGCGTATTTACTACTTTTTATTAAAATCTATTTTTAGAACCTATCAAACTCAGCTTGCCCTGCAACCTTACTAAACTCTGCCCCATCATTTGACTAAAATCATATCCCCTCCATACGATACAACATCTTACCATCCGCATAAAACACACAAATTACAGGTATGTGCAAGTGGATGCATTTTTTCTTGTTATACATTCCCTAGTGTCAACTCTTGCCTATGGATATGTTCCCGCTTAGTTGATTTTTATCACAAAAAACAAGGCTTACTCCAGGCTACCGATACCTTTTAGCGATAGCCTTCGAATAAGCCTTTATTTTCTACACTTTATTTATTCACTAGGTGCTCCCTTGTGGCTTTGACACACCCTCAGTTTGCAGTAGCACGTAGCCAATCAAACTTCGATTCGATCTTCGCTTCAATCGTTTTCTTGGGCACGACTTGCTTCGGACGTACATCTACTTCTACTTCGCTACTTCGTAGCTCGTACAAGCAACGCTACACACTCCACATGGCTTGTCATCGCAAAGCAATCAAAGGGATTTATACTGCTTATTTTATATTTTTTGCCTATAATAAAACTCTGTAAATCTCTCTCCAAAGTTTCGGGATTACAAGAAATATATACTACTCTTTTCGGTTCCAAACTTAAAACTGAAGATATAAACTCCTTTGTACTTCCACTTCTAGGCGGATCCATTATAAGTACATCTATTTTTGCTTTCTCCCTAGCCATAGAAGATATAAATTCTGTAGCATCTGCATTATAGAACTCAACATTTTTTTATTGAATTTACCTTTGCATTACTTATTCCATCTCTCACAGCATCTCTATTAAGCTCTACGCTAATTACTTTCTTTACATCTTTTTGCGGCTATAAGCCCTATAGTACCAACACCGGAATAAGCATCTAAAATATACATATTCTTCTCTAATTTTGCCAGTTTAAGTGCTTGTGTATACAATTTTTTTCAGTTTGTATAGGATTTACTTGATAAAAAGATTTTTGAAGATATTCTAAATTTAAGCCCACATAAGATATCTTCTATATACCCTTTGCCATATAAAATAATTTCCCTATCTCCAAGTACCATACTGGTATTTTTCAGCATTTATATTTTTGAATAATAGTAGTAATATTAGGATAAAAAAACTTCTAAGAGCCTTAATAAAATTATTTTTTTCCCTACAAAAACAGGATTTGATGTAACTAAAACCACCATGACTTCCCCTGTTTTTTTACCTACTCTTACAAGAACATGACGTAAAAAACCATAACCTCTATCTTCATCATAAGTTTTTCATCTTAAAGGATACTGCCAAATCTTTTATTGTAGCTATTATATTACAAGCTAATTCATCTTCTATAAGATAGTCATTACTCTCTATTATATTATGAGTTCCTCTTTCATAAGTTCCGGCAATTATCTTTCCTCTAGTATATCCAAAAGTTGCAACTACCTTATTTCTATATCTATACGGATTTTTCCATAGAAACTATCTTCTCTACTTTTTGCATATTTAGAAAGTAAATTCTCCACAAAAGTTTGCTTTTTTTATTAGTTGCTTATCATATGGTATATCTATATAATCACAAGAACCTACAATTCTTTTTCTCTTCTCTTTGGAACCGGAAGCAATATTCTTTTTCACCTTCTTTTTAAATCAAGTTTAATATTCTTCTTTTTTTATCACACTTTTTTTGACTTAACACTCATACTATTAGTTTTTATCAAACTTTTTTTATTATATTTTTTTATCTATACTTTTTATTCATACATCTCACAATGTTATTATTATTCTAATTTATATTAATAGGCATTAGAGCTATCGCATTAAATAAAACACTTAAAAAAATACAGTAACTTAGTTATTATATTATCAATATATTTTATGTATAACTGTCTTAATACGATAGCTCCATCTTAGTTTTTTATACTTCTATAGCTTTAGTTTCTTCTTTTTAACCAAGCCTTTTTCTTCATCATCAAGATAAACCTCTAAAGTATTATAAACTAATTTTTTTGATAAGAATTAAAATATTCTATGTCTTTTTTTAGTCATAATATCAATATTTAAGGCTCTTCTATCTAATGGTATCATAGTTAATGGTTCAAAAGCCAAAAATCCATTTCCTGCATCTACTGTCAAAACTAAGTTCTCACATCTTACCCCATGGCTTCCGGCTATATAAACTCCCGGCTCATCACTAACTATCATTCCTGCTTCAAATCCTACATCAAGTCTTAAATCCGGATTTACTTTATATCTTATAGATATTGGACCTTCATGAACGCCATTACAAAAACCTACACCATGCCCTGTACCATGATTATAATCAAGACCATATTCCCACATAGCAGCTCTGGCAAAAGTATCAAGATTATAGCCTTTTACTCCCTTAGGAAATTTCGCATTCATTAGCCTTAACATACCTATCGCAGCCAAAGTATAATGTAGTCTTTCATCTTCTGTTAGCTGTCCAAGCGCCATTGTTCTTGTAACATCGGTTGTACCATCCATATATGTGGCACCTGAATCTACCAAGTATAAACCTCTTCTTTCCAACTTAGAAAAGCTATCTTTAGTAGCGGTATAATGTGGCATAGCCGCATTTGAACCATAAGCTGAAATAGTTTCAAAACTGAGGGACAAATATTTTAAATCTGTAGCTCTTAACTTATCTAAATAATCCGAAGCACTTATCTCTGTAATTTCTTCACCTTTTTCCAGACTTTCCTGCAACCACTTAATAAATCTTGTTTCATAAACTCCATCTCTTATATGTGCATTCTTAGTCATTTTTATCTCTGTAGTATTTTTTTAACAATTTTTAAACATTGTTATTATAGATGGAGCAAAAAAACTATTTTTATTCTTCTCGCTCACAGATATATAAGTTAAATAATTACATTCATTATTATCTAATAATACTACTTCATCTTTTTATATCTTTTTATGAAAGTATAGTATTCATCATAGTCCTTAATATATATATTTGCTTCTTTCAAATGACTTTTTTTATTTCATCTGTGATTACTTTTTCTTGCATAAATAATACAGCTTCATCCATAGAAATATACATATATGATAAATATTGTGGGTTACATTCTATATCTGAACCACGCATATTTGTAAACCAAGCTATATCTGATAAATTTGTTACTAAACCTGCACTTGACTTATTTTCTATTAATTTATTTCTAAATCTCTCTAATTTATCTTCTACACTTTCTCCTGTAAATTCTGTTCCCAGTACAAACACAAAATTTGCACTTCTTTCAGGTCTATCTTTCCAAACTTTTTCTACTATATCACTTTCTACTCTAAAGTTTATCCCTTTTGCCTTAAACTTTTCCTTATAAACTAAAGCTTGTTTTGTATTTATTAGTTTTGCACTAAAACCTAATGTTTCACCTTCTTTTAACTCTCTTTCAAGACATTCTTCAAGATTTATAACACCGCTTTCCCCCATCTTCATAAGTTCTATTCCACTACCCTCTAATTCTTTAGCGGCTTGAACAAAATATCTTCCATCAGTCCATAGAAAAGCTTTATCTTTCAATACTAATAGTGTCCCCGCACTACCGGTGAAGCCTGAAAGATAAGCTCTCTCTTTGTCATATTCTGATAAATACTCACTACTATGTGCATCTGAACTTGGACATATCCAAGCATCTATGCCCTCATCTTTCATAACTTTTCTTAAATCTATTATTTCTTTTTTTCAATTCTATACCTCCAAAACTATAAAATATTAATACTGAAATACCCTCTCATCTTTAAATTATAATACTATTTAATATTTTTACTAAATATATACATGGTATTTACTAAAATATTAAATATCAATTCTAAAAAAATTTTTCATACCAATATACTAAGGACAAAATATAGGAATTTTTATATATCAATCTAAATATATACTATTCCAGCAAGCCTAAATGTATACAAGCATTATATATACCGTCTTTATCTATATCATCAGTTACATAATCTGCTATTTCTTTTTAATTTATCTATACTATTACCCATAGCTACGCCTATTCCTGCCGTTTTTCAGTATTTCATAATCATTCATAGAATCTCCAAAAGAAATAACATCTTTTATATCTATATTATAATATTTACAAAAGAGCAAGCAAGCCATTCGCCTTACTTTGATTTTTTTCAATTATATCCGCTCCCATCATACCTGCAAACAAAGGTAGTTTTTAATTCTTTTAAAATGCTCTTCTATATCTCTTGCTCCATCTTTATAACCTACATAAGCAAGTGTTCTTATATCCATATCTCTTATCAAATTTACATCTTTATATTTTCTGAAAGTTTCTCCCCATCTTCTTTTTATCCAAGATATCAACAAAGTCATTACAAGTATAATAATCATATTCGTCTATAGCAAGTCCCACACTATATCCTTTATATATAGCGTAATCGAGTATTTTATTCAATAAATCTTTCGGCATAATATAAGAATGTATGAGTTCCCCTTCTGCTACTACTTTTGTTCCGTTGAGTTCTATACTTGCATCAAAATTCAACATATCTTTAAACATTTTACTGCTACCGGTATCCATATCTCTTCCTGTAGCTATAGCAAGTTTATGCCCTTTTTTTCTTTAGTTTTTTTCTATAGCCAACATAGCTGAACCTGGTATTTTATAATCTCTATGATCTAATAAGGTCATATCTAAATCAAAGGTAATTAACTTTTGCATATCTTCTCTCTTTCTAAGCAATATTTTCATCTACATAAGGCAATTCATATAGCATATATGGGTCAATATCTATGCACATCGTTTCATCTCTATTTTGCAATAAATCCCACGCCAAAGTATCATTTAATACAGTGCATGTATCAATAAATACCTTTTTATCTCTTAATGGCCTAAAAACCTCTTTATCAAGAATATTTTTTTACATCATAACATACTATTTTTACCATCTTCAAAAATATACATATACTAAATAATCTTCAGTAGGATATACCTGAACAACTTTTTGGAAACATATCTATATCCTCCTTTATACTAATGGATTAATTCTATTAAGAGGTCTTCCATCTTTTGCCAGCTCCCAGTTCTGCATCAATTCATCTTGATGTAAAACACACCAGGCTAAAATCAATTTTAATTGTCTTGATGGTAATACTCCTTTAATACATCTAGCCTTATCTATTTCAATAATAGCCTTATTCCCATTATATTCGGCATGAAAATGCGGAGGATTATGATCATCATAATACATAGTTACTCTTATTCCATAAAACAATGATATTTCCGGCATATCTTCTCTCTTTCTTCCCTTTTCCCTTATTCTAGCACATTTTACAACAAAAAAACAGGAGAGCTTTCGCTCTCCTGCCGCAATTAGTATTCCATTTCGAAATGATAATATTATTACTACCCCTAAGGGTATTTATTTTTAATCTATTTAAAGATTATTCGTTTATATAAGCTCCTCTTAAGTAGCCACCCTTTGTTACAAGTCTTACGTCATTTCCGTCTTTTCTTGTACCGTTAGAGATAATTGTACCTGTTGCATTAAGAACAACAACTTTACCTGTTATACCAGCAGCATTGTAGTGCTCAGCAGAACCGGTATAGTTAAGCTCTTTACCAGGCATTGCTACAGTTGTTTCTTTAGATTGTCCTTTATACTTCATGTAGCTTCTATTTACTAAGTTCTCTGATTTAAGTTCTCTTCTAACATTACCATTAGCATCAACTTCATATACACCGTATATTAAATCGCTATCAGCTTGAATCTTTCTACCGTTTACGTAGTAAGCGTCTTTATCTTTACCGTTTAGACCAACACCTTTGCTTGAACCAGATGTTTTGAACTTAAATGTGTAGCTATCTCCATCAACAGAAACTGTTTGATTTCCTGATTGCATATCACCATTGTCTACGAAATAGTAAACACCTGTTTTACCATTTGTAGCATGTGTAGCTTCTACTGAAGCATAATCTTTAACTTTAGCTTCGCTATCTATTTCTTCAGCTGATGTCACCTTTCCTGCTGCATCAAATGTTAAATATCTAAGACCTGTTACCATCTCACCTGCTGCATTGAAAAGATACTTCTTGCCGTTGATTGTCTTGATAGAATCTGAATATAATCTACCCTTAGCATCTGCATAGTACCATTTAGCTGAGTCATTTTCATTAGCATCTTTGTTAAGATTCTCAGATGGAACTACCTTGAACCAACCTCTTACCTTCTTAGCTCCATCATCTGGATCTGAGAAGTAAGCATAGTTGCTAACTGTAGCTGTAGATGCTGTAGATACTTCATTCCACTCACTTACCATCTTACCATTAGCATCAAATCTATATTTCTTACCATTGATTGACTTTTCTGTACCCTTATATTTCTTACCATTATTTTGGAAGTAGAACCAGTAGTTTTGATCTGGATCTTCAGCGGTATTATCAACAACTCCTAATTGTTTCCAAGCACCTGTTACTTGAGCACCATCATTAGCATCTCCTAAATAATATGTTCCGCCTACCCAAGCTTCATCTCCTACTTGTCTTGTAGATTGCTCATCTACCCAACCGTAAAGCATTTTTCCATCTACATCAAACGCATACTTCTTACCATTGATTGTCTTGAAAGAAGTCTTTCCTGATGTAGGAGCCTTGTAAGCTTTACCGTTAGCTTGGAAATAATACCAAACTGTTGCAGAAGCATCATCGCCATAAGCGTCAGTATTCTCTACTTCTACCCATCTGTTAGTAACCATAGCACCATTAGCGTCTACATAGTAAGTATTATCGTTGCTCTCAACGATAGCATCTCTTACCATTTCACCGTTATCTCCAAGGTAGAACCAGTTATCTCCTGATTTTGCCCAATCTCCTGTTACCATGCTCTCTGTTCTATCATAGTATACCCATGTACCATTCTCTTCTTGCCAACCTGTAGCAGCAAAAGATGTCATAGATGCACCGATAGCAAGTAATGCTGCTGCTGAAACTACTGCAGCTATCTTTGTTTGCTTTCTCATAATTGAATGCACTCTCCTTTTTCTTTTTTAAATCCTTATGTTGAAATTCCTAATTGCGTTCAAGGATATGATACTACGTCAACAAAAAAATCACGCAAGACTTTTTTTAACAATTAGTAACTCTTCCTCGAGTACAAGGGTAGTATAAAACACTTATTTTTATTATTACTATATATTTTCTTTATCGGTTTTCTTACGAAATGTTTACATTTATTCTTTTTTTACTTATTTTTTTAACATATTGTCTATTAATTTCTTTTTATGTTAAACTGCCTACATCATATCTAGGAGTTTAAGAATGAATAAATCAAATAAAAAAATATTGTTTTTTTGCGGCTTTATGGCAAGCGGAAAAAAACCACAATAGCTCGCTTACTTGCAGATAAACTTAATTTAACCTATATAGATACTGATGAATATATATGTAAAAAAAATATAATATGAATATTCCCGAAATATTTAATAAAGGTGGTGAAGAATTTTTTTCAGGAATCTTGAGTTTGAATGTATCAAAGAAATATCCTCTTCCCAAAATTCAATTATTTCTACCGAGGTGGACTTCTTACCTTTGATAGAAATTTTTAAAATATTAAAAGATAATAGTATTATTATTTTTTTAGACAGAAATTTCGAAGATATCTATGAAACTATTTCTAAAGATAAAAAAATAGACCTCTGGCTAATAATAATTCCAAGGAAAAAAACTTAGAACGCTATACAATTCCAGAAAAAGATAAATATCTTAAATTTTCGCATATCCATATAATAAATGATAAAAAAACATAAACATGATTTTTAGATGATATTATACATAAACTAAAACTCTCTTAAATCTTAGGCTTAGGCGAGTTTTTAGTTTATACTCTCTATTCATTTATCTTACCTTTCCTATTTCTATACCAAATACGATTTCACTACTCTCACTACTTCTATCGCATATTCTTCTATGTAAGTCGTACATCAAATCTATATAAGCTAAAGTTTCCTTACTAAAAATTCTTTTTGATGTCCTCATTATCATTGTATATATCATTTCCTACTATAACTAATTCCAAGCATCTTTTTGTCTAATAAACATATATCTTTCCAGATTTTTTTCTAACACTATATTGTTTTCTTCTATACTTCCGTCATCTTTAAATTTATTATTAGCTACCAAATTTGATATACATTCAAGTAAAACTAAGCTGGATTTATCTACATCTATATTACCTATATTCTCATACTCTTCTATAGTTATAAAACCTTTGCCGGCTCTTTCTTTCCTATGTTTTTTTCTACCCTAAGTATCCCCTCATCTCCATAAACTTTCATAGTAGCAAGATATACTTTATTCAAAAGAATCTTTATCAGTATCTTTTTTTCTATTCCTTAAATTCTTTTTCTATTTCTAAAAATCTTATCTTCTGCAAATTTACTTTTTTTCCACTACCTGCAGCACCATATATATATATCATTTTATTTTTCTCTCGTAATTTTTTTAACCTTTATATCTTCAAATGTAGAATTAGTATTATAAATATTTAAAAGCCATTTCTAATAAAGGTAAAAAGTAAAAGCCGCACCGGTACCCTCTCCCAAACAAAACTGCCCCTGCAAAATAGCTTTCATACCTAATTCTTCCAAGATATAAGCTGCCGCCACTTCCTTACTGTTATGGCTTGCTATTATGTAATCTTCACAATTTTTATTCAACTTACAGGCTATTAAAGCGGCTACATTAGTTATTAAGCCGTCCATTACTACAGGAATATGATAATAAGCCCCACCCAAAAATACTCCTACCAAGGCAGCTATATCAAAACCGCCAAAATTTCTTAAAACTTCTAAAATATCGCTTTTATCTATATTTCTTCTTTTTATTGCTTCTCTTATAATTAATATTTTTCTTTTGTAGGCTTCATCGCTAAGCCCTGCTCCCCTACCTGTCATAACTTCTACAGGTTTATCTAATAAAAGCGAACTTAAAGCGGCACTTGTTGTGGTGTTTCCTATACCCATCTCTCCGGTTCCAAGTAAAGTAAAACCTTCTTCTTTACAAGCTTTTACCATTTCTATACCCACAAAGATAGCTTTCATAAGCTCTTCTTCACTCATAGCCGCTTCATCATAAAAACTTTTAGTTCCCTTAGCTATTTTTTTATTTATGAGCTTACTAACTTCATCAGCTATACCTACATCTATAGCTATAACCTTTGTATTTGTATAATCTGACAAAATATTAACACTCGCTAATCCTCCGGCAATATTTTCACTAACTATCTTTGTTACTTGCATACCGGCTTGTGAAATACCCTCTTTAACTATACCGTTATCAGCACACATTACCAAAATAGCTTTCTTGTCTATATTTATATTCTCTTTTTCTTGTATTCCTGCTATTTTTTTATAATTATACTTTCCAGCTCACCAAGTCCATCTAAAGGCTTTCCTATGTTATCCCAATGTTTTTTAGCTATCTCTTTATACAAACAACTACTCGCTTCAATTTTTTTTATAAATTCATCTAATTTCTCTTTATACATAAGTTTCTCTCTCTGCTCTATACTTCAAACACGTATCTTTAAGATTCTTTATCATGTTCATATTTGCTCTAAGATAAATATGTGGATAACCTGCAAAAATTCTTTCATTTGCATGTATACACTCCCACTCCTTAGATTTATTTGCCTTAGTAGCAATAAAATCTCTACCGCTATCTTCACTATCCCAATGATGAAACTCATGACTTTTAAATTTCTCACCTTTTTTTAACAAGATATTATCCTTTATAGCCTTTACTTCTATATATCCAAATCTTTGGAGCTTATCAGTCTTAAAACTGTCAAAATCAAAATATCCCAGCATAGAATACTTATTTTTATTTACATCTTCCAGATTTTTTTATGCATATACATAAAAACCTCCACACTCGGCAATGGTTGGCAGACCCGAATTTACCTTACTTAAAATATCTTTTCGTATGCTCATATTTTTTTCTAAATCTTTTTGCATAAACTTCCGGATAACCGCCACATAACCATAAAGCATCTATATCATCAGGTAATTCCTTATCTTCTAGTGGACTAAACTCTACTATCTCAAAACCATTTTTCTCTGAGCAGATTCAAATTATCCTCATACATAAAAACAAAATGCACTATCTTTTTGCTAAAAGCAAGACGGAGCTTATGATTTTTGAAACTTATCTTTTACTTCACTAACAGTTTTTTTACTTCTTTGTCTATAAAAAGTATCTTTTTATCTCTTTAAAGAAAAAAATTCCATATCCACTTGTTTTTTTCTAATATATCCGCTATGCTATCAGCCATATTTTTCCAGTTCCAAATTCTCAGGCATAAAGAGCCCTAAATGTCTACTTGGAATCTCAAAATCTTGATTTCTTTCTATAAATCCCAAAAATCTTGATATTACATTTTTTTCTTCGATATTCTTTTTTTATATTTTTTTATAAATATCCTGCGAACATTTATTTAGAATAATGGCTTCTATTCTGTTTTTCATTTAGACTATCATAAATGTGTATGTACTCATATATTTTTTCAATCTCAAACTCATCTACCACAAGACATACCTTTGCATTTATTGCATTAGCTACACTATAAGCACTGGCTCGTGGCTCTTGACCATAAATACCGTTATAATATCCCATAGCCGCTTCAACTATAGCTATATCTTTATCATTATATTTTTCATATTGTTCTAATAAGCCACTTCCATCATCAGTTTCCAAAAAATACGGCTCCAAATTTATACAAGGAAAGCCTGAAATCAAACTATGATAAGCAGTATCTATATAATCAGGTCCTGTTTTGTATGCTCTAACATTAATATTATTACGTTTTAAAAGTCTGATAAGCCCCAAAGTAATACTTGTCTTACCTGCACCTGAATGCATAGCGGCAAGCATAATTGCTCTATTCATATTTACCTCTTTATTCTTGCTATTAAAACCGGATTTCCACCTATCATCATATTATAATTTGCTACCGTTTTGTTATTTGCAAAGCTGATAAATGACATATCATATTTATATCCCAAATTTGCATATTTCTTAACTATTTCATTAATACCGGCTATAGTTTCTAGAGTTATTGCAGTAATAACAACAGTTGCATTTTCATTCTTTTTATATATTTTATCTACTATAAGTTCCAAATCACCACCGGAGCCACCTATAAATACATGACTTGGAGCCTCTATGTCCTCTATTTTTTCACTTGCTTCTCCAAATATGACTTCTATATTTTTCAACGAAAATTTTTTTATATTCTTTTCTATCAAATCACAAGCTATCTTTTTATGTTCTATTGCATATACCTTACCTTTACTTGCAAATCTTCCCATCTCTATACTACAAGAACCTGAGCCTGCACCAATATCATAACAAATAGCAGCTTCACTAAGTTCCAATTTTGCCATAGCCAAAGCACGAATATCAGATTTTGTCATAGGAACTTTATCACGCAAAAATTCTTCATCGTCTATCCCAAATAAAACTCTCTTATCTTTTTGCTTTTTTTCATTTTATAAATATAAGACTACTTATCTTATCAAATTTTTTTCATTTACCAGTTCACTTGCCTTATTTTTGAAATATCTCTCATTCTTAGAACTCATATTTTCAGCAACTAAAACTTCCACTTCCCCAAGCTCATTTTCCACAAGATGGGCTAAAATGTCATTAATTTGTCTATCTCCTGAACTAAGTGCAAAGGTTTTTTCTTATTAAATTTAATACTATCAAAAAGTTCATTCAAATTTTTCATCTCTTCCATGCACGCTAAGTATCTTCATATCTGTATAATCAATTCCAAATTTAGCACACATATAAGAAAAAAACTTGATATTCCTCGCAAATTTCCAGCTTACTGTTTTTCTTCAAAGTAGCCTTTTTTTAGTATATTCTTCAAATTCTTTCTTTAATTTTTATACTTCCTGAATAAAAAAACCTGTATCTCCACTCATTACCAAGACAATTTTATCTTCTTCATCGGCTTTTTTTCATATATATAGTCCAAAAATATCTGTAGGTTTATAGGATATATAGGTTTTTACTTCTTTACTTGCTATACCAGGACATATTTCAAGCATTCTTTTTGCACCAATAATAAAGCTTGCATTTTCAATCTTTTTTGCACTTTCTATGGTAAGACTGTCTATACTACCCATTCCGAGTCCCACTATAGATATATTTACTTTTTTAGCTTCCAAAATATTAGGGTTTTTTTAACTTCCTCTATATCATATTTCAAATCTTTTAAACCTGATATAGCTTCTTCCAGACTTATTCCTTCTTCCTTTGTGGGTCTTTTTTTATTACTAAAGCTTTAGCATCTACTTTCTTGCAAGCTTCTATTTTTTTCACTAAAACCGCCTATATCTCCTGATTCTTTTGTTATCAAATACTTACAAGCATATTTTTTTAACAAAGCAACATTAGTATCTATATCAAAAGGTCCTTGCATAGCTATAATATTAGCACTCGGAATACCTATATCTTCACAAGCCTTTATACCTATCATATTTGCTAATACTCTAGGATATAGATTTTTAACTTCTAAATCTTTATATTTATAAAGTTCTTTTTGAACCTGTAGCTATAAGTACCTTTTCATTCTTATCTTTTAAATACTCTACTACTTCTTCTATATTTTTCAAATTCTTTTGTAATATTTTTTTCTAAGGTCTTATCTAAAACCTTACTGTCTCTTAAAATTCTTACATACTCTAATTTAAGCTCATTACAAACCTTTATTATATTTTTCTGAAACAATTTTTGGCATAAGGGTGTGTTGCATCATAAACTTTTTCCACATTATTATCAAGAAAAAGTTTCTTCATTGCTTCTTCATCTTTTTCGCCCTTCACTAACACTTATATTTTTTTATATTCTTCTAAAAGTTCAGTTCCATATTCCGTAGCAACACAAACAATGGCAGGTATAAAATTTTCATCACAATATTTAGCAAGTAATCTACCTTCACTCGTGCCGCCAAAAAAATAACTATCTTTTTTTCATTATATTTTTATATCCTCTTGGTGTTACCAACTTATTCCCTATTATCTTAGTTTGAGAATTACCGATAAAAACAGTAGTAAACATATCTGTTTCAGTGTTTTTAAGTTCTTTTAGACTCATTATTTTATAAGTTTCGCCTTCTCTACCTATATTTTTAACTATAGCACAAGGTGTATCAGGTGATTTGAATTCCAACATAATGTCACAAGCCTTAGCCAAATAGTCATGTCTTTTTCTTGCTTGAAGGATTATAAATACTTAAAACGAAATCAGCTTCACTTGCAAGTCTTAATCTTTTCTCTATCTTCTCCCAAGGTGTAAGTAAATCACTAAGACTTATTACCGCAAAATCATGTATTAAAGGTGCTCCAAGTACAGCAGCTCCTGAAAGAACCGCACTTACTCCTGCAATAACTTCCACTTCTACTTCTTTATAGTCTGTAGCTAACTCTAAAATAAGACCTGACATACCATAAACGCCTGCATCTCCTGAACAAATCATAGCCACTACTTTACCCTCATCAGCCTTTTCTAGAGCAAGTTTACAACGTTCAATCTCTTGTTTCATAGGAGTTGTCAAAAATTCCTTATTGCTAAAATGTTCCTTTATCAAATCAACGTAGACTGTATATCCTACTATAATGTCGCAAGTATCCAAGGCTTCTTTTGCCTCAAAAGTCATCTTATTAAATTCTCCCGGACCAAGTCCAATCACATATAATTTCTTCATATCTTTCCTATCTATTTCTACATATATTAATTCTTTAACAAAAGCAATCTGTTTTTCTCCTAATCTTTTTACTATAATAAGAGAAAAAAATAACCTGCATCCTCAGGTATGTCTTCTACCTCATAATATATTTTTTTCATTTTCCATACCGCAATTTTCTACCATATAAGCTTTTTTTATTATTTTTTTCAATAAAAGCTTTTTTTAACATTTTTTTATTTCTTTTACCGGATTTCATCAAAACTTTTTGTTCCTGTATATCTTAATGCTTCTTCTACTCCATAGGATGCAGGAATTATATGAAAACTCTCATCAGCCGAAACTAAGTCTATTCCTAATCTGGCAGCACTAGCACAAAAAGATGTAACTCCTGCAATAATTTCAGTTTCATATCCCCTTTTCTTTATTATTTCATGCAAATAATAGTAAGTAGAATATACTGTAGCATCTCCAAGGACTACAAATCCTACATCTTTGCCCTCTTTTTAGTTTAGCCTCTATCAAATCCGCACCCTTTCTATGTGCTTCTTCTAATAAAAATTTTATCTTTTTATCATAGGCATATAAATAGCCAATTTTTTTCTTTATTTTTCTATTTCTGTACTAGCTCCTCTAGCTATCTTATATGCAACTGCTTCTTCAACATTTTTTTCCGGCAGCCGCTATTACATCTACCTTATTCATTATTCTAAGTGCTTTTTAGAGTTATGAGTTCACTATCCCCAACACCCACACTTATTCCATATAATTTTTGCCATCTTATCTCTTTTCTATATTTGTATACAAAATACTACTTGTTTTTAATTTTAGAAAGTATTTCATCAAAATCTCCTACTCTTAATAATTCTCCCTCTTCCAAGGTAAAAACTAAGAATAGCTATTTTTCATTTTATTTTTCATCATCATAATAACTATCATTTTATTCCATGCCTATCCATCATCTTTTTTTCCAAGTATAAGTGCTTTATTTGCACGTTGCCTTGCATACTTATACATAGACTGCCCAAGGCCGGACATAACTTCTTTTAAGATACCTTCTCTTTTTAAGATACCCACACTCTCATCTGTAGTATTTGAAGAGAGTATCTCCTTTGCTATATTTACTATTTTTACTTGCCTCTATATTCTCTAAATCACATTTAAGCAAATGAGCAGCCATAAGTTCAGCTCTGGCATCTGCATCATTACTATGAGTATTCATAATACCACCTGCCAGTTTTACAAACTTTCCTATATGACCAACTAAAAGCAAGCCCTTACATTCAAGATTTATAGCAAAAATCTATGGCTTCACCTATATAATTACTAAATTCTACACCTATTCCTTTATCAAAGCCAAATTTATTTGCTATGTAATCCATTCCATAATTTCCCGGAACTGCAACTATATACTCCGAATTTTCTCTTTTAGATTTCATATCTACTTTTATAGTATCTATAAGAGCCGACTTACTCATAGGTGTAACTATGCCACTTGTTCCTAGTATAGATATTCCTCCCTCTATTCCTAAACGTTTATTAAAAGTTCTTTTAGATACTTCCTCACCTTCCGGAACAAATATTTCTACCAAAATATCTCCCTCAATATTTTTGTCATCAAGTACAGCCTTTAAATGCTCTCTTATCATATTTCTCGGAACAGAATTTATAGCCGCCTCACCTATATATCTGTCAAGACCTTTTTTAGTTAGTTTACCTACACCTATGCCACCGCAAATATATATAATATTTTTATCGTCTATATTAATATCCCTATCTAAAACAGCTTCTTGTAACTTATCTTCTATATCACAACAACACTTAATGTCTGTTCTCAAAATTAACTTTTTATTATTTTCTTTAATATACTCTCTTACATTAGCTTTAATCTCATTAGGAATAAAACTAAGTTTGGCATATATTAATATACCATCTGTAACATCAGGATCATCTCCTGAATACTTTTTTTAATTGCCAAACTTACACTATCTTCTTCTATTTTTCAAGTTAAGAATATCTAAATCCAAGCTAATACCGGCAGGAGTATCAATTCTTACCAAGTCTACTTCTTCACCTAACAAAATAAGCAGAGCCGCTTTTTGAAGCCGCACAAGCACAACTACCTGTAGTATAACCGGCTCTCATTCCAAGCATAAGCTCTCTATTATATTCTTCTAAATTTTTTTATTCATATCTCTTAATACTCTATACCAAGTCTGGCAGCTATACCCTCATCAAAAGGATGCTTTACTTTTTTTATCTCACTTAGATAATCGCAAATCTCCTCTATTTCCTTAGGAACATCTCTACCTGTAAGTACAAGTTCCAACTTCCCCTTATTATTTTTTTGATAAAGTTGAAAGCAGTTTCTTTATCTATCATAGCATAATTATAAGCTGCCATAAACTCATCTATTACTAATATATCATAATTATTTTCTTTCACTTTTTTTATTATAGATAATAAATAATCATTATAATATTCTTTTTGCTTCTTTCAGTTCACTTTCACTCATATTTTTATAAAACCAAAACTTTTTAGTTGCCAAAAATAAATCTATCCCATTTATTTTTAGACATAATTTCAATTTCACTGGAACTGCCATCTTTTTAAAAAAATTGTGTATACAAGACCTTTAGTCCTGCTCCCACAGCCCTTATACAAAGTCCTACTCCTGCTGTAGTCTTACCTTTTTCCATCACCTGTATATATCTGTAATAAAGCTTCCATTCTTACCTCATTCTTAACAAAAACTATAGATATTTTTAATTTACAAATGTTATTATAAAAGCACATAATATTTTTTTGTATATAATATAAAAAAATTTTTTTAAGAGGTTAATATATGAGTAACAAAAGGTAAAACTAGTGTTGATGTAACACAAGGAAATATAATAAAACAACTTCTTATCTTCTTTTTCCCTATTTTATTCGGCTCTGTTTTACAACAATTATATAATACAGCTGATGCAGTAATAGTTGGAAATTTTGTAGGAAAAGAAGCATTGGCTGCTGTAGGCGGAAGTACAGGAACCATAGTAAATCTTTTTGTCGGTTTTTTTGTCGGTATAGCTTCAGGTTTTGCTGTAATTATAAGCCAATATTTCGGTGCAAAAAAATAATAAAGATGTAAAAACTTGCGTGCATACAGCCATATCATTTTCCTTTTGGTTCGGCTTAGCTATAAGTATTATAGGATTTTTTGGAACACCTACGTTTTTAAGATATATGCATGTTCCTGATGATATGTTTGCTATGTCAAAAACTTACCTAAGTATTATTTTTCTAGGTATGTGCTTTAATCTCATATATAATATGGGAGCAGCTATACTTCGTGCAATAGGAGATTCTAAAACGCCTTTAATATTTCTTATTATAAGTTGTTTTTGTAAATATTATTTTTAGATTTAATCTTAGTAATATTATTTAGAATGGGAGTAATGGGAGCTGCTCTGGCAACTATTACCAGTCAAGCTATTAGTTGTATCTTGGTACTTTATAAATTGGCTAAAAGTGATGATATTTATAAATTATATTTTTAATGAAATATCTATAGATATTCCTCATCTTAGCAGAATGTTTAACCTAGGTCTTGCAGCCGGTCTACAATCTGTTATGTATACAAGTGCCAATATTATGATACAATCTTCCGTCAATATACTAGGTACTGATTCTATAGCTGCTTATGCAGCTTTTTCAAAGATAGATCCTATTTATTGGGTCAGTATGCAAGCACTCGGAATATCACTAACAACAGTAGCCGGCCAAAATTATGGTGCAAATAACAGAAAGAGAGTTAAGGATACTTTCCTTATCTCACTTATTATGGCAACAGGCATAACTTTCTTTCTAGCCGCTTTCTTATTTATCTTTGGTAGAACTTTCTATGGTATGTTCACCAAAGATATTAATGTTATAAATATAGGTATGAAAGTCTTAACTATAATGTGTTGTGGATATCCTCTATATATAAATTTAGAAATTTATTCAGGTGTTTTTAAGAGCTTGCGGAGATGTTTGGCTACCAATGATTATAACAGCTTTTAGGTGTTTGTGTAACTCGTATTTTATGGATACTTATTATGTTTCCTAAATATACTTTCATACAAACCATCATATATGCTTATCCCATATCTTGGGGATTAACCAGTATTCTATTCTTTATCTATATGCATAAATTCAGTAAATCTTGGAAATGGATGAAAACAAAGTAATAATAAAAGGTCGTGCATATCACAATCATGCACGACCTTTTTATTATTATACCTTTAAAAATAGAAACTGAATTTCATATGTTTATCAGCCGGTATCAAATATTCTTCATGGGTTTTTAGCTCCCCAGCTATCATCTCCACCTACGCCCATAAGTGCTTTATTTACTCTCACAACAGTATTAAATACTTTAGGTAGTTCATAGGCATGCATAGCTTCTTCAATTTGTTCCGGTGTATAAGGTAAAGCTGAAAAACTCATAAAACCGCTGTCTTTATCACAGCTAAATTCTAAGCCTCTACCTTTAATATCTGTAATTTTTGCATATCTGACCTCTTCTTTATTTCCACACTCTTGAGGTACAAGATACTTAGCCATATTATCCGATACTCTATTCCTATATACGGATAACTTTGCCCCTCGTTTCCTATCGCTATAAGTTTCACTCTCTCCAAGTCCATACCATTGTAAATTATCATAATCTGCATTCAGTTTAAATAAAACACCAAACTCCGGCATAGCTGACAATTCACTATTCCCTTCAAATTCAAGAGTAGTTTTTATTTTAGCATCTTTGAACACCTCATAACTAAGAAAACATCTTGAACTTGGATTAGTAGGTAATAAATACTCATACTTTATTACTACACTATTTTCAAATTTTTCTATGACAGGAAATATCATCTGTATAATACCGTCTTTTTCATACTTGTGTGTCAGGTATTTACTTGCTATCTTCCACTGCGCATATCTTTGCGGCATAAGGTTACCCATATCATTGTCAGTAGGAGCTCTCCAAAAATTAGGTCTTGGAATAGTATCAAACATTTCTTTACCTGCATATTTATAAGAAACCAAACCTCCGTTTAAAGTTGAGAACATAACTTCAAAATCATCACCTTTAACACCTATATTATGAATACTCTCCACTACACTCAAATCACCATATATACGTTCATCAACTATATTTTTAGCTTTTACATTAAATACACATTGAGAAAATGCCACCTCATGCCCTCTATCAGCCCACAAAGTATCTTCTTTAAGTACAAACGAAACAGTTATAACATACTCACCTGAAATATTAAACTCCGGCAAGTCTAAGTCATACTCTTTAGCACTTAACGCAGGTACATCTGTATACAAAATACCTCTATATACATCTTTACCCTCTTTTTTTCAACTTTAACAAAACAATCAAAAGTATTAGTATTTATAAATAAATTCTTATTTATTACATTTATCTTATTATAGTCCATATCTATAGTAATATTTTGATAGTTAAATTTAACTTCTTGCATCTTTGGTGTTTCTTCTCTATCTCCACCATAAACTATACCATTTCCGCTAAAATTATAGTCGCAAGGTCTATCTCCAAAATCTCCACCATAGGCTTGAAATTCTTCACCATATCTATTTTTCTTTGTAATACTTTGATCTATATAATCCCAAATAAAACCACCTTGATATCTTGGCTCTCTATCCGAAAGATCTGTATACTTATGCATAGCACCACAAGAATTTCCCATAGCATGGGTATATTCACAACAAACAAATGGCTTTTCTTTATTATTTGCCAAAAACTCTTCTATCTTAGCAACACTTGTATACATTTGACTTTCCATATCACTACTTGCGTTATAAGACCTGTCGCTACATACACCTTCATAATGTACTAATCTAGACTTATCTCTATTTCTAAAGTATTCTGACATGGTATATATGACACTTCCACCATAAGATTCATTTCCACAAGACCAAATAAGTATAGAGCTATGATTTTTATCTCTTTCCAACATAGATTTTGCCCTATCAAGCAACATAGGCTCCCAAATTTTATTGTCTTTTGGTACTATATACTCAAAATCCTTTGTCTTAGAATAAAGAGTCCATGAACCATGAGTTTCCATATTATTTTCATCTATAAGATATAAACCATACTTATCACAAAGCTCATAGAGGTATGAATTATTTGGGTAATGACTTGTTCTGATAGCATTAATATTATTCTTTTTCATTGTAATAATATCTTTTTTTATCTCCGCCTTGCTTACACTACGTCCGAATTTTGAACTGAAATCATGTCTGTTTACACCTTTAAATACTATCCTTTTTACCATTTAGAAGCATAAGACCGTTTTTTTCATTTCAAATCTTCTAAAACCTATATTTTTGATTTAATACCTCTAACAAATCTCCATTCCTATCATAAACTGCTATATTAAGTTCATATAAATTAGGTTCTTCAGCACTCCATAAAGCTACATTTTTCTAAATTATAAGCAAGCTCCAGCTTTTTCTCCTACTATATTTACTTTTTTTCAATTTCAAGACAGTTCTCACCCTCTCTACTTAATATAAAAATTAATATAAGAAGCCTCTAATGTAGACTTAATTTTGAATCCCAAATTTAACTCAGCATTCTCAAAACTATCATCTAAGAAAGTCTTTACCTCTAAATCCATTATATGAGTTTTAGGGTATGTATACAAATACACATCTCTGTAAATCCCTGAAAATCTAAAGAAATCTTGGTCCTCACACCAGCTTGAAGCGGAGAACTTAAAAACTTGTACAGCTAATTTATTCTCACCTTTTCTAATATATTCGCTAAGATCAAATTCTGCTTTAGTAAAACTATCTTCATGATAACCTATAAAATGTCCGTTTAACCATAAGGCAAACCCGCTTTCCACTCCTTCAAACGCTATTACAAGCGGCATATCTTCCATACTACTTGGTAAAGTGAAATATTTTACATAGGAAGCTACCGGATTAAACTTTGTCGGTATTTGTCCGGGACGAATGTATTCATGTCCCTCCCATGGATATTGAACATTTACATATTGGGGTATATCATAGCCTTCCATTTGTATATGTGCCGGCACTCTGATATCATCCCATGTTTTAGCATTATATTCGTCTTTTTCAAAACCTTTTATCGTAGAGTCATAATTTTTAGCATAAGAGAATTTCCATATCCCATTTAAACTATGATAAAATGTACTTATCCTTTCATCTTTCTCTACAAAATCTCTATAGTGTATATTATCAGAATGTGCTTCCAGACAATTTATCTTAAAGCATTCCGGATTTTTTACTATTTCATAATCAAAACTTCTCATCTTAATCTCCTCTGTCTATATTAATATAAGCCTATCATACTCTTACTTTACTGCTCCTGTAATACCTTCTGTAAAATTTCTTTGTAAAAGGAAAAAAATACTATAGCAGTAGGTATAGTACATAAAAATACTGCTAACATAAGTATACCATAATCTGTAACATAACCTTCTTTTAGATTTGCCACCAACATAGGCATTGTTATACTGGTTTTGTTTGTCATTATTACCTTTGGCCATAGATAACTATTCCAAGCCGCCATAAAAGTTATAGTCATAGCTGCCGCATATGTTGACTTCATAGTCGGTATGAACATTCTATAGAAAATTTGAAACTCACTAAGCCCGTCCATTCTAGCCGCTTCTATTATATCCTTAGGAAATGATCTTGCACTTTGCCTAAATAACATTATAAGTAATGGAGTTGATATAGTAGGTAAAATAAAACCTAAAGTAGAATTTAATATACCAAACTTTGAAAACATTTGGTATAGCGGAACCATGATTGCTACAAAAGGAACCATCATAGATAATAATACTATATTCATCAGTCTATCTTTAGCTTTATCATGATATATTTCAAAACCATAACCTGCAAGTGAACAAATAAATAAGGATATGAAAGTTAAAACAAGTGCATATTTTTATAGAATTAGCCATAGCTAATCCTAAATTATATTGACCGGTAAGATTTTTTTGAAATTATTCATCAACTCCAAACCCGCAAAAGTCTTCCTCTACTAACATCTATACTCTTATTAGTTGCCGCCGAAAAACATCCAATATAGAGGAAAGATTGACAAAAATGAAACCACCGTTAAAAAAATATGTATGCTAATATTTTTTTCTTTTCTTAGTCACGCTTATCACCTACTTTCATCTGTATAAGTGCTAAAAATAAGTACCATTATCATAATAAAATATGACATAGCTGAAGCATATCCAAAATTAGGAACAAACTTAAATGAAGTATTATATATATAATGTGTCATAGTAATTGTTGCATTTCCCGGACCGCCACCGGTTAGGTTTACTGACTCATCAAATAATTGCAAAGTTCCGTTAGTAGACATAATTGCTGTCAAAAGTATAGTTGGTTTTAATAAAGGCATAGTTATCTTAAAAAATGTTTGCATAGGACTTGCACCATCTATTTTAGCCGCTTCATAGACTGAATACTCTATATTTTGAAGTCCTGCAAGATAAAATACCATATTATAGCCTGTCCATCTCCATATCAGTGCTAAAATTATAACAAATCTTGCACTGGTTGCATTTGCAAGAAAGTTATATCCTACATGTAAAACACCCAATTTTATAAGTATTACATTTACCAAACCGTCTACTGCAAATAAAGATCTAAATATAGTTGCATAAGATACTAATGAACTTGCACAAGGCAAAAATATTGCCGTTCTAAACCATGCTTTCCCTCTTATATCTTTATTATTTAATAGCGACGCTAAGATAAGTGCTAAAACCAACATTATAGGTACTTGTATTAGCAAATATATAAAACAATTTGCTAAAGATTGCATAAATACTGCATCTTTAAACATTCTGGTATAATTAAGCAAACCTGCCCATTTTAAATTTGCTCCTTTACCTTTTTTTAATGATAGTAAAAAAGCATATATCATAGGATAGAAGCTCATACAAGTTATTAGAATAACTGCCGGAGCTAGAAATATCCAACCTGCTATATTTTTGCTTTTTCTAAGCTCATAGTTTTATTCATAAAAAAATGTCTCCTTATATCAAGTAAAGGGGCTTTTAAATAGCCCCTTTATTTATTATTCCATAGCAAACTCAACAGTTTCTTGTGCTTTTTTAAGTTCTGTATCTATATCTGAACCTGAGGTTATATTTTGTACTGCTGTTGCTATAGCATCTCTAGCTTCATAATAATATACACCGGTGTTATTACTTGGTACATTTGCAGCATACTCTGTTATGTCTTTATAAACAGCTTGTCCACCAAAGAATTCTTGTGCTACTCCATATACTTTACTTTCACCTGCCGGTTTATATGTAGCTAAAGCTCCTGATGCAGGTAAAATAGTTTCATAAAAATTCTACATTTGAACCAAAAGTTGATTTTAAGAAATCAAAAGCTAAATCTTTATTTTTAGTATTTGCAGTTACAGCCCAGCTTGAACCTCCATTATTTGAATAATTTGTTGCTGTATCAACATTTGCTAACTTAGGTATATTAGTAACACCCCATTTTCCTGCCTGATCTTTTGCAGCTTGTATACTTCCAAGTATCCAACAACCATTTATAGTACCTGCTACATTACCTGTATTCATACCGCTTACATATTGATCCCAGTCATTAACTTCTATAAGAACTCCTGACTTTTTCATTTCACCATAAGTTTTTAATACATCTTTTAAAATTGTATTATCTACTATATTAGGATTTCCTTTTTCATCAAATAAAGAACCTCCTGCTGATTGTAACATTATAGTTATTACATCTGTTTCTCCTGAAAGACAAGATAGTAATGGTTTTCCTGTTTTCTCCAAAACCACCTTACCTTTTTCTATGTATTCATCCCAAGTAATATTCTCAAAGTCTTTTAAAGTAAGTCCTGCTTCCTCTAAAACGTCGGTTCTGTATACACCGATAGCTGTACCGTTATCAAATGGTACGCCATAGTGCTTGCCTTCAACTATAGAATAATTTGTTTTAGCTTTTGCAAAGTCATCATAATTTATACCGGAACTTTCCATGTCAACAAAGGCATCAGGATAAGTTAAAACATTCTTTTGAAAAGCGTTATCCTGCATAAGGAAGATATCCGGCAAGGTACTAAGATCTCCTGATGTAGCCGCTGTTGATAATTTTGTTTGTACATCATTCCAAGGTGTTTCAACTATATTAAGTTTAAAAATCCGGATGATCCTTTTTGATATACTTTTTTTCAGCTTCTTTCATAGCATAAATATTGAAATTAGGATCCCAACACCATACTGTAAGCTCATCGCCTGTATTGTTCTCTGTGCCCTTAGTGCTTTCATCTTCGCTTTTAACATTTTCATTTGCCTGCTGATTATTTCCACAAGCAACCATAGATAAAGCAAGTACTGATAAAACAGCAAGTGATAAAAACTTTTTCTTCATAACAAAAATACCTCCCTATATTTGTTGAAATTGTATAAGATAATCTCTTTTAATCATTTTTATCTTGTGGATATTTTTAGTATATTTATATTCCCCTTACCTTATGATTTTCGTACATAAACAAAGCAAAAAAAGAACATCATAAGATGTTCTTTACCACCAACCTTCTTCGGTATGTATTTTATATTTCAATAAAGTGTACTCATAATTTTTTTATGTCTTTTTCTCCATATATTAGGAGAATATCCTACAAATCTTTTTTAAAATTTCTATTGAAAGTAGAAATATCATTAAAGCCACAGCTATTAGCTATAGCATTTATAGTTTTCGTACTATTTTTTTAACATTTTACAAGCTTCACTAATTCTAACAAGATTTATGTATTCCAGTACACCTATACTCATATATCTGTCAAAAACTCGTCTAAGATGAACTTCACTCATATATAGGTAAGAGGCAAGCTCGGAAACCTTGATATCTTTTGTATAATTATCAGATATATACTCTATAGCCTTACTTACAACATCTGAAAACTTACTTGAAACTAAATATGGCTTAAACTCATCAAAACTACATTCTCGCTTACTTTTCTATCTTTCTTGCTATCTTTATAAGTAAACTGATAACACTGGCATGAGCTTCCTCCTCATAAAAAGATTTGTTTATGAGATAAAATATTCATTATTCTTTTTAATATTATCAGCTATACTCTTATCTTCTATTGCATTCAAAAATAATGCTTCACTGTTTATTATTTCTATAATATTATCCATAACTTTTTAATTTTTTTGGAGTCTGTATACAAACTTTTTAAGTATACTTTTTTTACATCTATGAATAAATATTGCCATTTACTTTTACTACCCTTTGTACTATTAGTGGTATGAGGATATCTGCTGGGTATTATAGTAAAATTATCTTTCTTATAGGGATGTACTATATCTCCAAAAAAATCATTTCACCGGTGCCATATTCACAATAACCTATTTCAAGAAAAATTATGAAAATGTAAAGACTTTATTTCTTTACCATCTTTATTTACACCATATTCTCTAAACCATGTATCACCTAACAGAGCAAATACATACATATTGCTAGGCATTTGATAATGCCTATATTCTAAATCTTTCTTCTTTATCTTTGACATTATATCCTCTACACACTTACTCTATAAAATAATTAAAAGTTTTAAAAAAATAATATTTAAAGTTTTTGCTACAAGTTTTGCTATTCCTTCTACGCTATATTCTTTTGCTATATAATATATATCCAGTCCGTATTTCTTACAGATACTGCTTGTACTTGGACCTATAGATATCAATTTATCTTTTTAAACTAGACCTATCTTCTATCATCTCTACTATTGCTTTTTGCACGGAGCCACTGGTAATACAGACATAGTCAATATCTTCTAAAATTCTATTAAACTCATCCTTTCTTCTAAAAATCTACAATAGTTTTTATATAAAAGGAACATCAACATAGTCTATGTAAGATTTTTTAAATACCTCTATGATCTCTTGTCCGGCTTCTTTTGCTCTAAATAAAACCAACTTATCATCTCCAGTCAAATTAGGAATAAGCTCAGTAGCAAGACATTCACCTGTAAATTTACTAGGTATAAAATCAGCTATTATACCTCTTTCTTTTAAGGTGGCGGCTGTCCCCATTCCTATAACTGCAAATTTAAGTCCTGCTAATTTTCTTATATCTATATCTTTTTCTATTATATAATCAAAAAAGCAATCCACACCATTAGGACTGGTAAAGATTACATAAGTATATTTATTTATATTATCTATATAGTATTTGAAACTTTCTTCCTTTTCCCTTATAGTTTCTATAAGACTCAAATTTATAGCATTAGCACCTACTTTTTCTAATTCTTTGCTTAGTTTCTTGGCCAATTGTCTGGTTCCTGTTATCAGAATATTCTTAGTCTTTACTTTTTGTTCTTTATCTATTCTAAAATCCAGACCGGCTACCGCTCCTACCACCATTAAAGCGGGCTTTTTTATTCTTTTGGTAAAATCTTCATCTTTTTCCAACTTTTCTTTTAAGCTTTCTAAAGTGAAATCATACCTTTCTTCGTCCATATATGTTCCCCTACTGATTATACTCAGTAAGGTATTCTTAGGCTTTCCAAATTTTATCAACTTATCTACTATAGTTTTAGCATTATTTAGGCTCATCATAAATACCAGACTACCGTCTAGCTTAGCTAAGATACTGTAATCAAGCTTATTTGTCTCATTCTTGCTTTCTTGACCTGTAATTATATGAAATGAAGAAGCATAGTTTCTATGGCTGATAGGTATACCTGCACTTGCAAGAGCAGCTATGGGAGATGTTATGCCGGAAATAACTTCATACTTGATGTTTTCCTTTTTTAAAGCTTCAACTTCTTCTCCGCCTCTACCAAAAACATAAGGATCACCACCTTTTTAGTCTAAGTACAAATTCATACTCTTTTTGATAGCTTTATTAGTAAATCATTTATTTCATTTTGCTTTAAATAATGATTGTTTGCCTCTTTCCCTGCATATATAAGCTTTGCCTCCAGCTTAGCCTCATTTAAAATACTCTTAGCTATTAAATTATCATATACAATAACATCCGCTCTTTTTATTCTATCTAAAGCCTTTAAGCTTATTAATGATAAGTCCCCCGGACCTGCACCTACAAGACTAACTATAGACATATTTTCCTCTCTCTAACTAAAATCCTTTTTCAATCTTTTAACCAGGCTTTTTAATTCTTCTAAAGCCCTATGCTCTTCAACCTTAAGCTTTTCGTATTTAAGTTCTAAGTTACTATTTGCATACATTATATCTATGTAACAAATTCCATCTAAAATATTGCAATATATACCACAAGGAGCATTGCAGCCCGCTCCTGTAGATAATAAGAATTCTCTTTCTATATCAAATGCCAAAGATGTATTTTTCACTTTTAATTTTTCTATTAAGTCCTTAAAGCATTCCTGTCTATGTTCTATAGCCAAAATCCCTTGCCCTGCTGCCGGTAAAAAAATTTTTTTCCAAGTCAAGATTTTTCTGTGATAATATTCTTAAAATCACTTTTTCCTTCGTTTAAACCTAATCTATTTAAGCCTGCCTTAGCTAAAATTATAGCATCATATTCACCTGAAAATAATTTTTTAATTCTGGTTTGTACATTTCCTCGCAAGTCTTTTAGCACTATATCTTTATTCAAAGCTTTTGCCTGTAATTGCCTTCTTAAAGAACTCGTACCTACTATACTACCTTCTTTTAAATTTTCAAGTTTTACCCCTGTCAGGGTTAAAACAATGTCATTTGCTTCTTCTCTGATTAATACCGGACTTATAGATAGACCTTGTGGTATATAAAGCGGAATATCCTTTGCTGAATGTACTGCTAAATCTATATCTCCACAAAGTAAGGCTTCTTCAAGTTCTTTTGTAAACACTCCTTTACCACCTATTTTTAACAAAGATACATCTTGAATTTTATCCCCTGTAGTTGATATAGGTACAAGCTCTATTTGTATATTTCTATCTATTTTTTTAATGGCTTCACTCACTATTTTTTTGTTTGTAATAAAGCTAGTTTGCTTTTTTTCTAGTTCCTATACGAATTATTGCCATTTTAAAACCTTTCTAATTATTTAGAGTAATTCTTTTCACACTTTTTTGTAAATCTTTCTCTTATAGACCTATATTCTCCTAAGCCTTTTAAAATAGTATATACTTCATAGCCTTCTTTCTCAAAAAGTGATTTCCATGAATCTTCCTCTTCTCCTGCCATATCTTCTTTGGCATGTTCTCCTGCCACTATCATAAGAGGCATTAATACTATCTTTTTAAAAATTCTTATTTTTTTAATTTGTTTTTAATACCGTTTCTATATATGGATAGCCTTCAACCGCCGCTACATAAACATTCTCAAAGTTCATAGCCTTAAATCTATAATCCAGTGCCGCATAAGCGACATTTATATAGTGGTCTGTTCCATGTCCCATAAATATCAAAGCTGTGTTATTTTCTTGAGCTAAATCTATATCTTTTTAATAAATTAATATCATCAAAAAAATATCTTTACTCACTATCTCTACAATATTTTCATAATCTATATCATCTGTAAGTAAAGGCTTTCGAAACTGATTTTTCTCAAATAAGTCTTTAAATTCCAAGACATCTCTTATCATATTATCATTTTTCCACACCATTAATAATATGTGTAGGTTGTACTATGACCTCTTTTATTCCATCTGCATGTATTCTTGTCATAGCGGCCTTTATATCATCTACAAATAACTCATTTCTTTCTCGTAGTCTTTTCATTATTATCTTACTGGTCCAAGCTCTATAGAATTTATTTTTCACCTATCACGGCTTTTTATATCATTTTCAATAGCCTCTATGGTCTTTATTCTCGTATCTTCATGGGTAGTTCCAAAACTTACAACTAAAAACTGCTTTCATTATATACTCTCCTCATCTATATATTTTTGCTATTTCCAATGCAAAATAACTAATATAAATATCTACTCCTGCCCTAAACGCTGATATAGCCATCTCTTTTATTATATTTTTCTTCATTTTATAAAGCCTAATTTTTGCTCCTGCTTTTTACCATGGAATATTCTCCACTAACTGAATAGGCTGCTAGTGGAATATTACTTATATCTCTAGCTTTTTGATACTATATCCAAATAACTCATAGCAGGCTTAACCATAACTATATCTGCACCTTCTTCTATATCTAATTCTATCTCTTAAAAGCTTCTCTAGAATTATGATAATCCATTTGATAACTTTTTCCTATCTCCAAAACTAGGCGCTGAGCCGGCTGCATCTCTAAAAAGGGCCATAAAAAGATGAAGCATATTTAGCCGAATATGCCATAATAGGTATATTTTCATAAGAGTTTTCATCTAATACTTTTTCTGATATATCCTATTCTACCATCCATCATATCTGAAGGTGCTAACATATCTGCACGGCTCTTACATAACTTAGTGAAATTTTTTTGCTAAATATTCCAGAGTTCTATCGTTATCTACATCATGATTACATATTATTCCACAATGACCATGATTCGTATACTCACACATACATACATCTGCTATGATATAAATACCTTGATAATTTTTTTCTTTATATATCGGATACTCTCTTGAACAATACCTTTATCATCATAAGCTGAACTTCCAAATTCATCTTTATATTTAGGTATACCGAATAACATAATATTAGATATACCGGCTTTTTTTAATTTATCCAATATTATGTGGCACTTATCTATACTATATCTATATTGACCCGGCATAGCAGAAATTTCTTCAAAAAAATATCTTCTCCTTCTACCATAAATATAGGGTATACCAAACTAGATTTATCTATTCCGGTTTCTCTTACCATTTTTTTCTTAATTTTTTTCACTACTTCTTAAACGTCTTCCTCTTTTTTTATCATATCTCATTCCATTCAATTTATAATATCTATAAAATCTTTTTATTTTTAATATTCTATATTATTTTTTTATAAAAAGACTTTCTTCTATTTTTCTACTATCCTTTACTCTAGAATGTGCATTTCCCTTGGCATTTATACCTATACACAGGTCCTTATCTCTTATAATAGACGGAAAGTAGAAGCTACATTCTTCTTTATCTGTACATGAATTATATAATATATTTTTCTTTTTTTGGCAAAATTAACTATTTCGGTATTTAATTTAGGATCATTTGTACAAGCTAAAACTATATCTATATTTTTTTATATCCTCTTTTCTAAACTTTCTCTTTTCTATATCTAAGTACGCTTTTTCTTTCTTTTTCCAAACTTAAAAATTTTTTTCATCTATTTCACATGCAACTATCTTTATTTTTTTGCATTAAATTCTACCAGAACTTTTTGTTCTTCTGTGGGCTATTTTCCCTGCTCCGACAATCAAAAATATTTTTTTACTTATATCTATAAATAGTGGAAAATATTCTTTCATTTCATTCCTCTCAAATACCATTCTAAGCCTTGACATTATCTATTACTATGCTATTATATACTAAGTCATCTTGTGATTATAGATATTATTTATTTAAATATCAAGTTATTTACAGAATACTCACTTGCAGAAATGGCGGAATTGGCAGACGCGTACGGTTCAGGTCCGTATGAATTTTTTTCGTGAGGGTTCGAATCCCTTTTTTTCTGCACTTTTTTTATCAAATGGCTTAAATGCGTAGTTTTTATCTAAAAACCGGTGTTTAAGTCATTTGTAAAAGTCTTTTATATTTTTCTTTGGAACGCTCTATTTTTTTCAAATATGATTTCATTTTTTTATAATATATGCAATAAGTCTTTTATACTTACTCCAAATTCATCCTTTACATGCATTACTGCCTTACATATCTGTTTCTAAATTTGTAGCTACATTTGTTACAACTTTTTTTCCGTTACCTTCTCCTTTTTATATAATTTTATGCAACTATAAATAATAAAAGCACCCTATAGGTGCTTTTTATTATTTATATATTCTATTTTACCACTATATTTATTATCTTCTTAGGTATATATATTTCTTTTTATTACATCACCTTCAAGTTTTCCTGCTTCTCTCAAGGCTTCCAAACCTGCTTTTATAGCAGCTTCTTTTGATATTTCAGCATCAAGACTTATAACAAGTTTAGTTTTTCCATTTACTTGAACCGAACTTCTATCACATCATCTTTCATCTTGCTTTCATCAAATTCAGGCCATTTATCATGGAAAAACACTTCCACTAAAGCCCTAAAAGCCTCATAAAGCTCTTCTCCTATATGTGGTGCAAATGGTGCTACTAAAATAACAAAAGTTTTTAAAGTCTCTTTATCTACCGCTCCATATTTCTTAGCAAGCTCCATAAACTTATTGTTATACTCCATAAAACCTGCAATAACAGTATTTAAGTTAAATGACTTAAATCTATAATCTATATCAGCTACCAATTTATGTCTAAACTTAATCATTTCTTTATTTGCTTCTATATCTTTATCCTTAGAATCCATAACTAAATTGTAGAAACGATTTAAGAAACGACTTACTCCGTCTATTCCTCTATCATCCCAAGTAGCATCAAGCTCAGGAGGTCCGACAAAAAGTTCATACATACGAAGAGCATCGCAACCATAATCTCTAACCAACTCGTCCGGAGAAACCACATTCCCCTTAGATTTACTCATTTTAATACCGTTACTACCATTAATCATACCTTGATTAAACAGCTTTGTGAATGGCTCATCAAAATCTACCACACCTATATCATGTAAAAACTTTGTATAAAATCTTGAATATAATAAGTGTAATACTGCGTGTTCTACTCCACCTACATACATATCTACAGGTAAATATTTTTCTGCCTTCTCTTTCGATACCAACTCTTTATCATTATTTACATCTACATATCTGAGGAAATACCAGCTTGAACCTGCCCATTGCGGCATGGTATTAGTTTCTCTTTTTGCAGGAGAACCACAGCAAGGACAAGTGGTATTCACCCACTCTTCTATAGCTGCAAGTGGTGATTCACCCGTACCTGTCGGTTGATAAGATTCAACTTCCGGCAACAATAAAGGTAACTCTTCTTCCGGAACCGGAACATTTCCACACTTAGAACAATGTACTATAGGAATAGGCTCACCCCAATATCTCTGCCTTGAAAATACCCAATCTCTTAATTTAAAGTTTACTTTCTTTTTACCAAAACCTGCTTTTTCTATAAGATCCGGAGCTTCCTTTTTCAAAATAGCAGGATCCATACCATTCCACTCACCGGAATTAATCATAACACCATTTAATTCCGTATAAGCTTCTGTCATATTTTCTATTTTCTTACCATCTTTAGCTATAACTTGAACTATAGGTAAGCCAAATTTTTTTGCAAACTCAAAATCTCTATCATCATGTGCAGGCACACACATAATAGCACCTGTACCATAATCAGCAAGTACATAATCAGAAAGCCAAATAGGAGTCTTTTGATTATTTAACGGATTTATAGCATAAGAACCTGTAAATACTCCGGTTTTGTCTTTCGCTTGCATTCTATCTACGTTTGATTTCATAGAAGCTTCAAAAATATATTTTTCTACTTCTTCTAATTTTTCAGGTTTTGCAAGTTTCTTGGCTAGGGGCATGTTCAGGAGAAAGAACCATAAAACTGGCTCCATGTAAGGTATCAGGTCTTGTTGTATATACAGTTATTACATCATCTGTATCCTCTACTTTAAAATCAACCTCTGCTCCATAGCTTTTTCCTATCCAGTCTGATTGCATTTTTATAACCTTTTCAGGCCAATCCAACTTGTCCAAATCATTTAGTAATCTATCTGCATATTCTGTTATTTTTAACATCCATTGACGAAGATTTTTCTTTGTAACAGGAGTTCCACAACGTTCACAAGCCCCATCTACAACCTCTTCATTTGCAAGACCCGGTCTTACAAGACGGACACCAATTTATTGGAAATTCTTTCTCATAAGCAAGACCCTTTTTAAACATTTGTACAAAAATCCATTGTGTCCACTTATAAAACTTCGGATCTGTAGTATTTACTTCCATATCCCAATCATATATAGAAGCTATCTCGTCTATTTGTCTTTTAATATTCGCTACATTTTCTGCTGTAGATTTTGCCGGATGAACCCCCATCTTTATAGCATAATTTTCTGCCGGCAAACCAAAAGCATCAAATCCCATAGGATGGATAACATAATTCCCTTGTAAAATTTGATATCTTGACCAAACATCACTTATAACATATCCTCTCCAGTGGCCGACATGAAGTCCTGAACCTGATGGATAAGGAAACATATCTAAACAGTAATATTTTGGCTTCTTGCCATCATCAACATTTATAGGCTTTTCTTGCCAATTTTTACGCCATTTTTTTTCAACGGCACTATGATTATATTGAGCCATAACTCTCCTCCAAATTTAAAAAAAGCTTAGTTACTATTTAATCATAAAAACTAAAAGGTTTCAAGTTTTTTTCTTGTATACACTTTTTATTCTTCATTTATATAGTTTTTCAGATATACTTTCAAGTTTTCCTTTTAGTCTCTTTCCATGACGGATAATATCTTCCCACCAGTCCATGAAATCTATTAGTATGGTTTTTCTCAAGTAAATGAACTATCTCGTGAACCAATACATACTCCAGGCATTCTATAGGTTTTTTTAGCAAGCTGTAAATTTATCCATATTCGTCTTTTTGTAATATTACAAGTACCCCATCTAGTTTTCATATTTTTTTATTCTATATTCATCAGCTGATATTCCTATATTTTTTTCTACCTTCTCTACCAATATTTCCAAAACTTTTTTTAATTCATCACGATAAAACTCATTAAAATATTTTTTTCTTTTTTTGCTCTAAACCTACTCCTACAGGAAGTCTAAATATTATTTTATTATCTTCCTTAGTGATTTCATACTTGTTAAAGCCTTCTTCTACAAGTAGTGTATAAGATTTACCCCATAAACAATGTCTTTCACCTGATATATATTCTTTTTTTATTCTGTGCATACTGAAATTGTAGCTTTGCAATAATTTTCCTAATATCAACTAATTTTTTTCAGGATAAATATTTTTAATTTCTTCCTCCTTATACCCTATAGGAGCACTTACTACAACTGCCCCATTTGGTTCTTTTTACTCTTATATATAGATTTTTTTAAGAGCTCTTTTTTTATAAGTTTAATATCTAGACCATCTATATTTATATTTTTTTACTTACCATATTTGTTCAACTTTAATATATACTTTATATACCCTCCTAAAATCTACTATAAATTTAAGCTTTAATTTCTTTTATATTATTAGTTTATTTCATTATTACAATAATATCAATATAGATATATGTGTAACATATCCTAAACTCTCCTTTTTTTAATTTATTTATACTCTATAAACTGCTACTTTTTTTAACATTATTATTCCTATTTGCTTGCATTTTAAGCCTAGTTACGCTTATAATGTGTAATGATTTATATAGAGTAATTCTTAGTATTTTATTTATATTTTCTATAATACTCTTATATTAGCGTAAGATATGGAGGTTTTTTTATGCATCAAGAACGTTTAGTTTGTGATAATGTATATTTTTTTGGGAGCTAGTGATCGTAGACTTAATCGTTTCGAGAATATATTTCCCCTACCAAATGGTGTAACATATAACTCTTATTTAATAATGGACGAAAAAACTGTTTTACTCGATACTGTTGACAAGTCTATTGTTAAACCTTTTATTGAAAATCTTGAACATACTTTAAATGGTAGAAAATTAGATTACTTAATCATCAATCATATGGAATGTGATCATGCTGCCAGCTTAGAAGAAGTTTTATTTAGACATCCTGAAGTAACTTTAGTCGGAAATGCGAAAACGTTTGCACTCATTGAACAATTTTTTTGATTTTTAAAGGACAATACAATAAACTCGAAATCAAGGAAAAGGATACTTTAGATATAGGTTCTCATAAGTTTACTTTCCTTTTTGCACCTATGGTTCACTGGCCTGAAGTTATGGTGGTTTATGAGGAAAAGAACAAAATGGTATTTTCTGCTGATGCTTTTGGAACTTTCGGTGCTTTTTCCGGAAATATCTTCTCTGATGAGGTTAATTTCTTTGAAGAGTGGCTAGATGAAGCAAGACGTTATTATACTAATATAGTCGGTAAATATGGCGTTCAAACACTTAATTTAATCAAAAAATTGGCAGCTTATGAGATAAATTATATTTGTCCTCTTCATGGTCCTATTTGGAGAGAAAAAGAGCTTATAACTAAATTTATTGAAAAGTATACTACTTGGGCAAGCTATGCACCGGAAGATAATGCTGTAATCATTTTTTTATGGTACTGTTTATGGAGCTACCGAAGATGTTGCTTGTCTGCTTGCAGGCGAACTTGCTATGCTCGGCATCAAAAATATTAAGATGTATGATGTTTCAGTAACAGATACTTCTTACTTGGTTGCAGAAAGCTTTAGAGCCAAAACTTTAGTATTTGCAGCTGCCAGTTACAACGCAAGTGTTTTCCCTTATATGAATTTCCTTCTTGAAGACTTAAAAGAACACAATATGCAAAACAGAAATGTTGTTCTTATAGAAAATGGTTCTTGGGCCTTATCAGCCGGAAAACGTATGAGCGAATATATTACTAATATGAAAAATATGAATATTCTTGCTGATACTCTTAGTATCAAGTCGAGTATTAAGGAAGAACAGCTTGAGATAGTTAAAGACCTTGCACTTAAAATTAAGGAAAGCTTGGCTTAAAAAAAATGGCTTATGGAAATTTAAGGCTATAATTTTAGAGCAAGATGTTGCCAGCTATAAACTTGTAAAAGTTCAAGCATTTTTAAATAAATATTTTTTTCGGCAAATAAAAAAATATCGCTAAGCTATAAAGCTTTAGCGATGTTTTTATTTTATCTCCTATAAAAAGCTTTTTAGGGCTTCGTACATATAAATAAAGTCCTTACTTCCCTGCCATTTCCATATTTGAGTGCATGGCAAGCTGAGCCAAACCTATATCAACCGTATCTATAGAAACATGAGAATTTGATATATTCCCAAGTGTCGAGCCGCCTGGCATATCACTTCTATTGGTGAAAAATTGATATGGTATATTTTCTTTCTCCAGTATATCAATAAATATAGCTGAACCTAAACTATCACTTGCATAAGACTGTCTGGCACTATATTTTATTACTATACCTTTATTTAAATACGCTCTATTTGATATGTCATAATATTCAGGATGATTCGGATGTAAAGCATGAGCATTATCGGCACTTAGAGAAAGCGATTTTTCTAACATTGCAACATATTCTAAACCTAACTCCTTACTGATGTATTTTAATATATCATATAAAAAATTACTATCTGCACCTTGTTTTAGTAAGTGAACCTATTTCTTCATTATCAAAGCTTGCATAAATATTTATAGCATTTTTTTGCTGAAATTATCTATAAAGGCATATAAAGAGGTACTTGCACAAGCAAAATCATCTATATGAAAAACTTGAAATAAATTCTTTATCTTCTCCCCATATAAGAGCTTTGTATACAGGATACAAAAAAATAAATCATAGCTAAGTATTTTTCTCTTTTTATACCTGTCTTTACAGCCAAAAATTTATAAAAAAATCAAAAATCTTCATTTAAAGATATAATGGGTAACATATCATCTTTTTATATTAAAAAGCATAACCCTTATTAACTTCTCTATTCATATGTATGGCTACATTCGGAATACTACATACTGCTTCATCTATATTTATAATATCTGTTACTATTTTTTTCCATTCTTCTTATAAGCAACTCGTCCTGCGATACCAAGCGGTTTATCAAGCCAAGTTGACATTATCATACCGCCATATCCTTCTACGTTTAGCTTACAATACCCGTTTGCCTTTATTACAGGATTAGGCTTTATTTTTAAAAGCTTGGACAATCCAAATGACTTGCTACTATATTAAAATAAGGATTTGCAAGACTTTCCCCTATATTAAAAAGCTAATATACAAGATTCATTCTTTTTCTATATAATATTTCCCACCTTTTTCTATGCTCTCATTAAAAATTATTTTTTTATATCCCCTTGAGATTAATTCTTCTTTTATATTCTTAGCTCCATTAAAGCTACTAGGACTATTTTTCTATTAAACTTATTATTTTTTTCTAACATTTCCCCTCCTTTAGTATTTTTATCTTTATTTCATATAAGTATAACACATTATTCTTATATATTATACTTTTAAAAAAATCCTTAGTTAAAACCTTAAAAAGCAATTTAAAAAGACTAGCTTTAGTCTTTTAAACACCTAAAGATAGTCTTTTTATTAAATATTCTTATTTTTAAATATCTTATTTTTGAACTTACATCTACTCTAATCTTAGAACTGGATAGCAACTCATCTTCTATAGATAGAGAATAGTCAACATCTACAATTATTCTATCCTCATCTTCTTTTATATCTATACTATGCGTAGATAATCTCATAAAGATATCTCCATAAGGAGTAGAATATTTTTGTACTTGTGGAATTCTCATTCTTAGAAAAAAATTCATAAGAGAATTTGTAGCACCTTTTTTTCTTTATTTTCATACCGGCATCATCTATGTATATTGTATTATTTATAATATCATCTACCTCATCCATGATCTCTTCATAGCTAATCTTATGTACTCCATCTACAAATTCATACTTACCCGAAACCATAACACTTATATCCTCATTATCAAATTCATCACCTTTATAGGTAGATCTTAAACCTGATATATGTAGTCTAACATCTTCTTTCATCTAAAACTCCTCAATATTAATCACTTGGGTTTTCTTTACTTCATCAGGCAAAATAGAACTTGCAAAATCTCTAAACCTATCTGCCATATCTGAAACGTAAAACTCATATTTATCTTTAGAATCTAAAGAAGTATTTAAAATCCCCTTATCTTCCAATAAATGCTTTAATTCTATTGCTGTTTCATAGGCGGGATTAACAAGACAAACTTTCTCTCCCATTATTCGTCTAATAGTTGAACGAAGCAGGGGATAATGAGTACAACCAAGAACTAAGGTATCTATATATTTTGCTTTTAATTCACTGACATATCTGGAAACAATTTCATCTGTAACAGTATCATGCAAAAGTCCCTCTTCTACCAAAGGGCAAAGAAGTGGACAGGCTTTTTGTATAACATCTATATCGGCATTGAAAGATTTTTATAGTTTTTTTACATAAACTTCACTTGCCACAGTCGCATTTGTTCCTATAATACCGACCTTTTTATTTTTTGTACTATCGCTTGCTACCTTTGCACCTGCATAAATAACTCCAATTATAGGAACCTTACATTCTTTTGCGAGAGTTTCAAGTGCATATGCAGAAGCTGTATTACAGGCTATTACTATTGCTTTAACATTTTTAGTGAGTAAAAATCTTACTATTTGTCTGGAATATCTTATGATAGTCTCCTTTGATTTACTGCCATAAGGAACTCTAGCAGTATCCCCAAAGTAAACTATTTTTTCATCGGGTATTTGTCTTATTATTTCTCTTACTACAGTCAAGCCACCTATTCCGGAGTCAAAAACTCCTACAGGAGCATCGGATTCAAGCAACATTTTAATACCTCCTAAATGCTTGCTCTATTAAAGTATTAACCAAGGTAAACTTATCTATACCTCTTGCCTCCCATAACATCGGGTACATACTTATAGCTGTAAATCCCGGCAAAGTATTTATCTCATTAAAAATTATTTCTCCACTTTCAGTCACAAAAAAATCTACTCTGGATAAACCGTAAGCATCTAAAGCTTTAAAAAAATAGCAATGGCACTTTCTCTAATTTTTTTCTACTATTTTTTTCATCCATATCAGGATTTATTATAGTAAGAGACTCCGGATTATTGTATTTTGCATCAAAATCATAAAATTCTGCAGCGGCTTTTATTTCACCTACACCACTTGCTTTTACTTCATCGAAATCACCAAGTATAGCACATTCTATCTCACGACCTTTGATAAATTCTTCTACTAAAATTTTCTTATCGTGCTTTGAAGCTTCTTTAAGAGCAAAGGCTAATTCATTTCTATTATTTGCCTTATTTACTCCTATACTCGAACCTGCATTGCTAGGCTTGACAAATACAGGATACTCTAAGCTAAGCTCTACTCTTTCTATACATTCATCTAAAGACTTACTTAAATCAGCTTTTCTTATTCCTACATATTTTGCCTGTCTAATGCCTATGCTGTCAACTATAAGTTTAGTATAAAACTTATCCATTCCACAGGCACTTGCAATTATTCCACAACCCACATAAGGTAGACCGGCTAATTCAAAAAGACCTTGTATACTTCCATCTTCCCCATATAAGCCGTGCATAACAGGAAAAAGTCGCATCTATCATTTTTTTAGTATACAGACCATTTTCTTCTATCAGTATATGTTTAGATAAACTGTTAGCTTGCAGATACGCATAAATCTCGGAATTTACCCAAGAACCGTTTTTTATATCCACAATACTTTTTACCAGTTTCCATTCCCCCTCTTTTGTTATTCCAACTAAAATAGGCTCATATTTATCCGTATCTATATATTCTATTACATTACAAACTGACTTTACACTGACATCATGCTCAGATGACCGTCCTCCAAAAATAACAAGTATACTCTTTTTCATAACTATCCCAACCCAAGCTTTATATTTTTTGCTACTTCTATTTCTTGATTATCTATATGAGTTTTAATTATCTCTTTTGCTGCTAATTCATCTCTATTTTTTATAGCATTTAATATCTTATCATGTTCTTCCATAAGAGGTTTCCATTGTCTTGGATCCTTAACATACTCTAATCTATATCTATACATTTGTTCTCTAAGATTATTAAGTAGTAATACTAATTTATCATTACCTGTTCCATTAAATATTATATCATGAAAGGCTTCATCGGAACCGGCTATTTCTATAGGCTCAGCTTTTCCTACAGCTATTTTAAAGCTATTGGCGGCAACCTCCAACATTCTCACTTCTTCTTTTGTCATACGCTTACAAGCAAGTTCTATAGCTAACTCTTCAAGAACTTTTTCTTACTTCCAGTACATCAGTCAAACTTTTTTCTGTTATTCCTGCTACTTCAGCTCCTCGTCTTGGCATCATAAGAACCAATCCTTCAAGTTCAAGCTTTCTTATAGCTTCTCTTACAGGAGTTCTACTAACACCCAGTTTTTTAGCTAAACTTACTTCCATTAATCTTTCGCCCGGCTTCATCTCTCCTTTTAGAATAGCCTGCCTTAATGTTTTAAAAACAACTTCTCTTAATGGTAAATATTCATCTGCATTTACTAAACCTTGCATAACTACCTCCTATTTTGTTTTTGTTATATATATATGCTTTGCTAAATCTTTATAGATACCTTTTTTAAATTTTTCGTAGCAAATTTGTACATCATTTTCAGTTTCAAAAAAATACCAAATACGCTAGGTCCACTACCACTCATAAGACTGAGTAATGCTTTTTCTTTTATCATCGCCCCTTTTTATCTTTTTCTATAATAGGATATTCCTTTATAGTATATGTTTCCATAACATTTCTTACATTAGCACAAATACTTTTTTTATATCTTTTTTTATGTATAGCTGATATTATCTCCTCTATATTAGGTCTATCTTCTTTTTTTAATTCATCCAGTTTCAAACTTTGATAAACCAACTTAGTAGAAACATTTATATCAGGTTTTACCACTAATAAGTTTAGACTTGGTAATGGTTCAAGTATACTGAGTTTTTTTCTCCTATTCCCTCTGCAAGAGCAGTTTTTTTCCTAATATACAATAAGGTACATCTGCACCCTAAGCTTAGACCTAATCTCATCAAAGTATTGTCATCTAATTTTTAAATCAAATAATTTATTAAGTCCTTTTTATAACTGCTGCCGCATCGGTACTACCACCTGCCATACCTCCGGCTATAGGTATATTTTTTTCTATTTTAATATATACACCTTTTTTTATGGAATATTCATCTTTTAGAAGCTTTGCCGCTTTATACGCTATATTATCTCTATCTAATAAACCCTCTGATAAAGCTTTCTTCATTCTCAAACACCAACTTTAAGTCAAGTTTAATTTCATCTTTTTCTAATAATTCAAGAGTAATCTTGTCATATATATCGACATTTTGCATTATCATTTTTTTAAATCATGATACCCATCTTCTCTTTTTCCTTATTACATCTAAACCTAAATTTATCTTGGCATAGGCTTTCAAACTTATGCTATTTCCCATAATACTTACCTCAAATTGTATTTATTTGGCATATTGTATACAAGTTATTATAAACTATTTATTGCTTTTTATTCAAATACATTTTTTTAAACTTATATTTATTTGGTTAGTTTAACCTAACCTAATTTTTATAATTTATTTTTTTCTTGTCATTTTTTTAAACAAAAGTTTCTATATTTATATTTAATTTTTTTAGCTAATTTAAGAGTTTTTTTATTCTTAGAATCTATCTTTTGCATAAATAATATTGTCAGGGTATTCTTTTCTTATATACTCTAACAATAATTTAAGAGCTTTATATCCGTATCCTTTGGCTCTATATTTTTTTATCTATATGATAACTTACATATATTTTATCTTTTTAATATATCCAGTCCTATTTTTTTCCTAATATTTCTTTATCTTTAAATCTTTCTATTGCAAAAAAATTCCGTACTCATAAAAAAATCATATTGTGTGCTTACATAGGCATAAAAACTATCTTTATTATGGAATATTTTATCATCTTCGCCTAAATATTTTTTTCTCTTTCAAGCTCTGATACTCTATCATAATCTTTCTTGCAAAATTCTCGTATTCCAAGTTCTTCATTTTCTATTATAGTAAATCCCAAATCATAGTATCTATATACCACTTTTTCCAAGTATATCTCGTCAATATCCTCATATTCTAAAACTGCATATTTACTTAAACTTATATCTAAGTTTTTTTATTTTTTTAATATAGCAATAGAAGCCCTTTTATCAAGCTTTGCTTCTAAAAGGGCTTCTTCTTCATCAGATATAAGTATTTCAAACTTTTTCATTTGAGATGATAATATATCTAATTTCTTTCATTATACAGTTTCAGGTTCTTCGTAATCTACACCTTTAGCATCAACTACTATAGTCTTAATTTTTTTGCTCATCTAATGGTCTGTCCATATGATTAGTTTTAACAGCTGCTATAGCATCAACGGTTTCTATTCCCTCTATAACTTTTCCAAAAGCCGCATATTGACCATCTAGGAAAAAGCCATCTTCATGCATAATAAAGAATTGGCTACCTGCAGAATCAGGATGTGCAGCTCTTGCCATAGAGATAACCCCTCTTTCATGCTTAATACTATTATCAAAGCCGTTAGAAGAAAAATTCGCCTCTAATGTTATGACCCGGACCACCCATACCACTTCCTTGTGGGCAACCTCCTTGAATCATAAATCCTGATATAACTCTATGAAAAATTAAACCGTTATAAAAAAACCTTTATTTGCTAAAGCTTTATAAAATTTCTTACTGTATTTGGAGCTATCTCCGGATAAAGCTCTAATTTAATTTGCTTTCCATCTTCCATACTTATTGTAACTATTGGATTATTCATAATATACCTCTTTTTTTATCTTTTTTTATGATGATAACAGAAAGAATAGTATCTGTCTATACATTCATATTTTTATTAACAATTCTTTTTAAAAATACATTTACACAAAAAAACAAAGTATAGTCATTATTTACTTGTATACTTTATTACATAGATGAGAAAGACGTGAAACTCATTTTATAAATAAAATATAAGATTTTTTTCATAATACTTAGAGCCGACACTTCTGTGTCGGCTCTCCTCCCTTTATCAACTAATAATTCAGGGGCTCTCTATTCTTTAATTGTTTTTCTTGTACAGTTCATCAATTTAAACTCACCACCTATGTAGCTTCTACTATTTATATTAATATTTCCACCTCTTCTAAAACTATTTATACTTAACTATAAATTTATATCATATATAAAAACAAAGCAAAAAAAGCTACTACCACGACCTTAGTCTAGAGTAGCAGCTTATCTCTTATCTCAATATTATATACACTGTATATGCTATATATAAAAATACCATAAAGGCACCTTCAAGTTTTTTTATCTTTCCATCATTACCTGCTAAGTACCATACTATAATAGTAACTACAAGTAAAAATAATATATCATATATAGAAAATATATCTACACTTATCGGTTTTATACTTGCAGACATACCCAAAATAAATATTATATTAAATATATTTGAACCTACAACATTTCCTATAGCTATACCATTTTCTCCTTTTCCGGTTGCTACCAAGCTGGTAACAAGCTCAGGTAAAGAGGTACCCACTGCAACTATTGTAAGTCCAATCAAGGTATCTGATAAGCCGAATTGAGCAGCTAGTTTGGTTGCTCCCTTAACTACCATATTACCACCTAACATTATAGCTATCAAACCACCTACTATATAAATAACAGAAAGCCATGCAGGTAAAATTTTATAGTCCTCTCCTTCAACCACAGTTCTATTAGCAAGTGCCGCCTTTATAGTATAGAATAAGAAAAAAGCAAATAATAGAAGTAATATTATCCCCTCCAACCTATTTACATCTCTACCTATAAATAACATAAGTCCAAGAACTATAGTTATTATAATAGAATATGTATAATCTCTTCTTAAATATCCTTATCTACATCAAGTACATTTACTAAACCACATATACCTACTATAGCAAGTAAATTAAATATATTTGAACCTATAACATTACCAACCGCTATACCATTATTTCCATTTATAGCTGCCGATATACTTACAGAAGCTTCGGGCATAGATGTACCAAAAGCAACTATTGTAAGACCAATTATAAGGCTGGGTATTTTCAATAACTTAGCAACACTGGCTGAACCTTCAACGAAAAAATCAGCACCTTTTATCAATAATATAAACCCTACAATCAATAAAATATATTGCATCTAATTTCTCCTTACTTTATGAGTTGATCTCCGTCTTTTATAACATAATTACTCTTTACACCAATATCTTTCATCCATTTTCTTACTTCTAACGTCAGATATTTACCACTTGTATTATTATATAACCATTCCGGTGCATTCCACATAGCTATAGTTGGACTGATTATCTCATATACTCTTTTGCTAACTCCATATTGACCATGATGAGCCATCTGTACTATATCAGCTTTTAATTCACTCGCTTGTACATCTGAAATAAGACTATCTCCTGCTTGTTCTCCCATATCTCCAAGGAATATAATTCTCTTTCCACCCATATCCACTCTATATGCTATAGATGAGTTATTTATAGAATTTACTGTAAATAAATATGGTCCATTTTAATACATGTATACTGGCATCATCTATATTTATAATATCTCCATATTTGATTTTTGAATGAAGTACACTAGGCTCAACATTTTTTTCAAAGAATCTACAAACTTTTTGCACATAATCTGCTCTATATGCTTCATTTCTTCTATACCAATCCATATCGGTTAGATTATAATAAATTCCTTCTATACTTATAGCACTATTCTTATCATTTAATACATTTATAAGAGCTCCAACATGATCAGAATGAGGATGTGTTATAAGCCAAGCACTAACCTTTCCCCCTTCGGCTCTTAACATCTCTTTTTAAATGAGCTCCATCTTCTTCTAAGCCACCATCAACAACTATTATTTTTCCACTTTTAGTTTTTAATATATACCCCATATTTTGGCTTGCCGTATTTGATCTAAGCATAGTTATACTGGCACCATTTAAAATACCGAATGATGGTCCTATAGTATTCTTATTTACAGAACTTAAATTGCTTGCAAAACTTCTTAAATTCATACTAGCAAGTAAAATTAATAAAACAAGAACTATACTTAATTCTCTTTTAAAATTTTTCACTATTCTCTCCTCCAAAACTTACTCCGCTTTCGTAGTTTCTTCTGTACTGACATCGGATCTTATTTGTGGTATAACCGGATCATTTGAACCGGGCTCCATATATTGATTTACATAGTATAAGTCAGGTTGCATTATATCGGCTTCATTATACACTTCCAACTCCAATTTGTACTTATCCCACAAACCTCCGTAGCTGGTTTCACTTGATTTTGCAAGTGAGAAATCTTGAGTTGCCACTATATCATTAAAAGTTTTTATAAAAGCTTTTCCATATTCTAAAGCTTCAACTTGAGTAATCTTATCATCTAAAGGCCAAATAAGTCTTATAGTATTTTCTTCCGGATATACGGCAAAGTCTACATACTTACCATGTGGGTAATCAGGATTATCATTAAGTTCAGCTTCCAAATCATCTCTTACCTGATCCCAATCTATACTAACATTTTTCATCGTTGACATAATAGGTTTATTTGCCATAATAGATTTTTCAGCACAAGCTGTCAGCATAAAAGTAGCTAATCCTATACTTGCCATTACTAATTTGAATTTTTTTATTTATCATCTTATAACCTCTTATTCATATTTATAACGTAGTTCATAGTATATATGATAAGAGAACTTTTGGGTATATATTTTTTTAAAAAAATGTCAGAAAAAGTCAGAATTTCTTCACATATATTACGCTCCTGCTCTTTATATAGCCCCTTTTAGTACCTATTTCACACCCTCTAAAGATTAATTTAGTACCTAGATTACTCTATATCCACTATTTTTAGTTCCATGTACAGCTTCTAATGTTCCAAGTTCTTCTATTAATTTATCTAAATTTAAAAAAACTAAGTCCACCACCCGGCATTATATCAATTCCATATTTATTGGCTTCACCTATATAAGCTATGAACAAACCAATATTTTTCTAATATAGGATTATTAGTATTTGATCCGTGAGTAAGTATTGTATCAACTCCAAGCTCGGCTAAAATCTTTATACTTTCCACTCTTTTTATAGAATCTCCACTGTCATAATTTTTATTTACAGCTATATTATCAAAAGCCATATGAAAAGTGATATTAATATTAGGGTTTATTAAACAAGCCGCTCTTATCATCTCTTCTACATATTCTACATCTATACTATCATCATCAGTTAAAGCCCCTATAACAATTCTATCAGCCCCTTGACTTACGGCACTTTTTATATCTTTTATCATTATATTTTTTTCAAAATCATTATATACAAAATTACCGCCTCTAGCTCTAATTATTATCCCAAGCTCTACACTTCTATACTTACAAACCGCCTTTGCATAATCTATAGTTGCAAAACTAGCCGTAGTTCCACCTACGGCTAGATTATCGCAAAGCTCTATTCTATTTGCACCTGCATCTATATATTTACTAAGTAAGGTGGCATTTTCAATACAAGCTTCTTTTATCATTCTTACTCCTCTTTAAGTTCAATTTCTACAACAGTATCTCTATCATCAGGAAGAGGATAGCAATCGCTAGCTGCCGCATCAAAGAAGAAAAATCCATCTTTAGCAAACTCTTTTAAGTTCCAATAAAAACTTTGTAAAACTTCTGTTCCATCCTTTAAAAGTCTCATTTTCTTAATTTTATTTGCCATTCCACTAAGACATATTGCACCTGCCTGCTCTTCCATTATATGGGCATATAAATATTTACCATTTTGAGTAAATCTTCCCCATTCAGGTTTAGCGAACTCTGAAATACCACAACCATAAATACTTTTACCATTATCTTCCATCCAAGAGCCTATTTTTTCTAAGATTTCTGAAGATTCCTTTGGTATTCTTCCACTTGCATCAGGACCTACATTTAAGATAAGATTACCGTTTTTACTTACACATTCCACCAACATTCTTATAACTAATTTATCTGATTTAAAGTGCTTATCATGTGCATGATAACCCCAGTTATTATTTAATGTGATACAAGCCTCCCAAGGTATAGAATTACCTGCCTCGTCTACTATCCCCTCAGGTGGTATCATTTGCTCAGGAGAAGCAAAATCTCCTGCATAGGTACTTGGATTTAGAGTCTTAATAGTTCCCGCATACTCTGCACTTCCTTCAAGTCTATTATCTGTGATAATATCAGGTTGATAAGTTCTCACCATTTCCATAAGCTCTTTAGCTTTCCATTTTTCACAATTCATAGGACCATAAGAGAAATCAAACCACATAAGATCCAATTTACCATAATTTGTAACTAATTCTTTAACTTGTGCATGCATAAATTCAAGGTATCTGTCAAAATTATGCTCATACCCTTTCCATTCTTCATTATCTCTCATTGGATGATGCATATCACCATAATGTGGGAAGTCCTCATGTCTCCAGTCTATTATAGAAAAATATAAACCTACTCTTATACCCTCAGCTCTGAAAGCCTCTAAAAACTCTCTAACTAAATCTCTATGGCAAGGTGCATTCATTGAATTAAAATCACTTACCTTACTATCATATAAACAAAAAGCCGTCATGATGTTTAGCTGTTAAAACTGCATATTTCATACCTGCTTTTTTTAGCAAGTCTGGCCCATTCTTTAGGATTATAATTTTTTTACAGTCAAATTCATCTATTAAATAGTCATAATCTTCTTTTTTTATTCTTTCTCTAGAACGAACCCACTCACCTCTGGCAGGAATGGCATATAAACCCCAATGTATAAACATACCGAATCTGGCATCTCTATACCACTCAGTTCTTTTTGTTCTTTCTTCTATAAGTTTATTCATCTTAAGCCCCCTTATTTATTATTTTTTTCTATCATATCTCCGCTACCTACTTGATATCCGCTAAAAAGCATATATAGCTTTCTTATTTTTACATAAAGCTACTATAGGCAAGGTTTCATGATTTACGAATACACTTCTACCGAAACTTTCTTGCAAAACCTCACCAAAGTCAGTAAATATTTTATTTTTCTTACTATTTTCTAACAATCTATTTATAGCAAAATCTTTCTTTTCAAAGTCCTTTGTAAAGACTAACTTCATATCAAGATTTTTTTAAGTAAAACTTCTTTTTGCAACAAATCATTAGCTATATGTTGGCTAGGTTCTTCTTCTTCCTTTAGCCACATAATTAAAGTATACTCGCTATCAAATTCCACTTTTTCTAAAATTCCGTCCGGTAAGGTCAACTGACTAAGCATATCTCCTATATCTGCCTGCATATATTCTAAATTTAATTTATATTCTTCATTTGCTTGCAGTTTTATTATTTCAAATTTTTGCACAAATATTCCCGTTAGGCAATCTATTTGATGTAGAAACTACGTATTCTCCACTCTCTACTAACATCTTCTCCTTTATGCTGTTTTGCATCAAGGTACATAAGACTTTTTGTATATGGATTATATTTTTGCAACAGAAAAAAAGTTTGCATATAGTCTTTAACTACATCATCCAATAATAAATATGATTTTTTTGTACATCAGTTTCTTTCTCTATATTAAATCCGTCTATATACGCTAAACCATCAATTATTTTTATCTGCTTCCTCTAAATAAACAAACATTCCATCTTTATATATGTATATTTGATTATTTTTCTAATTTTGCTGCAATACCAAGACTTCTTATAGCTGTAACTATAAATATTCTTAAAAGATAAAGCGGAGGCTATTTTTTTATTTTATATACACCTCTAGCCTCAGTTGTAAATATCTCTCTGGTAAGTTTCATATCTTTTTACAAAGGCTAATATATCAGAAACAGTTTTTGAATTTTTTTCTCTAAAAAAATCTTTCTACATGGACTTAGTACTTCAAATTCAACTCTTGGATTTTTGTATATAGTTCATATAAATTTCTTTTTGAACTTCATATAAGTTTGGAGTATTATATGCTTCTTCCAAGACTTCAATACTTATATCTCTTTTTATCTTTTTCCGATAAATTTTTCCCATAAGTCTTTCATTCCCATATCAATAGACTTATCTCTAACAACTATATTAGGGAAATCTTTTTAACTTATACTCATACTTTTTTTCTTTCAGGAGCCTTTTTTTCTATTTCTCGTACTTGCCTTAGGAACATTAATATAAACTTCCTTATATTTAAAATATTCCATTACATATTCATTTATATCTATATCAAAAATTTTTCTTTCTCTTCTGTATTTATAGGTATTATATAATTTTTATCCTTATATAAGCTTTAAAAAAATACAGTACCTAAAAAGCTAATTCTATTTCATATTTACCAAAATCATCAGTCTTTACATTAGCAACAGGTAAAAAAATCCCGCATAATTCATAACGCAAATATCAAAATTGAAATTCTTTAAAACTTCCTTTTCTTGTCTTAGCATAAATGAAATCTTTTTCACATCTGCATATCTTGAAGTTTGGTTTAATTCGCATAAAATATCATTTTTACTTATTAAATCTGTACTATCCTCCACCTTATAGGCAAATAGTCTGCTACGAACAAGCATAGATCTGGCACTCGCATCATCAAACCAACCTTTATCAAGTATCTCTTCCGGCTCACAAGCCCCAAGATAGTGCCATTTACCATCTAAATATACTTCTACCCAAGCGTGATTATCATCACAATGAGCCCAATTAGGAGAATAAACTTGTCTGGCAGCTATTCCTGCCGCTCTAAATACAGAAGTAACAAAGGTAGACTCTTCCCCACATCTTCCAAAAACTGGATTTATATATACTCATAGGATCTAAAAGTTCTCTCATCTGTGCTTCTATATGTTACTTCTCCGGCACAAAAAAATAATTTAATTTTTATTATATTTTTCTTTTTCATCATCACCTAATAAGTCTTTTTACCTTCTCATAAAAAGAAGCTTCTATTAGCTACGATTTTTTTCGTTGTTTACTCTATGAAAAAGGACATAATTTAAAAATATGTCCTCTTCCATCTTCTTACAACGAGTTTCCCTAAGTTTTTTTAGCATGTGTAGCATAATCCAATAAAACTTCTTTATCTACATTTGCAACATCTGCGTAAGGCATATTGAGATATAAAAAAAGATAAATATTCTCTTATTTCCTCATCATTCTCATTTTCTATAAACTTCTTTATATCATTTAGAAAAATCTATACCTTCGAATCTTTCATTTATTTCGCTGTAAAAATCTATTCATATTAATTTTTTTCTTTCTACTTACTATTCTTTAACTGCACCTGCTGCAAGTCCGCTTTCTACCTTCTCTTGGAATAATAGATAGATAGCTAGTGGAACTACTACAGTAATAACTATACCTGCCATAAGTAGACCATATTCTGAACCTCTCTCTCCACTAAAGTTTAAGAGTCCCTAATGATATAGGTCTTAATTTCTTATCATTTATAAACAATAGAGGGAATAAGATATTATTCCAAGCACCCATAAAGTTAAATATAGATATAGTTGAAATAGCCGGTAAAGTTAATGGTATCATTATTTTTTTGAATATATTTGGAAATAACTTGCTCCATCTATTATGGCTGCTTCCTCTAAAGAACGATTTACACCTTTCATAAAGGTTATCATAACCATAATACTGAATGGTAAAATTAAAAGCTACGTATACTAAAAACAAGAGCCGCTATATTATTCTTCAAATTAAATATACCTATAATATAAGAAATTGGCACAAGTATAGTATGTATAGGTACCATCATACCCAATAAGAATAAAACTACTAAAAAAACTTATTCAACTTAAATTCAAATCTTGCAAATGCATAGGCCGCCATAGTAGCAACTATACTTGTAAGTATTACTGTTGCTCCTGATTGTATTAATGAGTTCATAAAGTATGCACTCATATTTGCATCTTTCCAAGCCTGTATATAATTTCCCCACTGTATAACCTTTGGCATACCAAAAGGAGAAGTAAATATCTCTAATTTTTGTTTTTTTAAAGAAGATAAAATTGTAAATAACATAGGTAAAATGAAGATAATAGACATAAAAAAAGTAAGAAAATATAGCCTATTAAGCTCATTATTATATTTTTTTCTTTTTCATCTTACTCTCCTTTCTTTCCTCTATTCATAAGTGCATTACTTCCAAGTGTACCAACTAAACAGATTATCATTATAACTATACCTATAGCTGAACCTACACCATAATGACTATACTTAAATGCTTCACTTATCATAAGTGTTGTAGGTAAGTTTGTAAGTCCATTTGGTCCGCCTGAAGTCATAACATAAACAATATCAAATACTTTAACACTACCTATAATATCCATTACTATACACATTATAAGAGTTGGTTTTAACATAGGAACTGTAACATTAAAGAAAGTTTCTACCGGATTTGCCCCATCTATAGCCGCAGCCTCATATAAATCACTAGGAATAGTTGTAAGACCGGCAAGTATAATAACCATATAATAACCTATACCTGCCCATACATTTACACCTACTATAGTATTCATAGCTGTAGCTTTATTTACTAATAAAGGAATAGCAAATGGTTTTAAATGTAAAAATGCTATTAAAGCATCTAATGCGCCCTTTGGCATAAATACAAAATACCACATAAGACCTATAGCAGTCATAGGAAATACTGTAGGTACAAAGAATATAGTTTTAAAAATCCTATAACCTTTTAACTTTGCATTAACTGCTACAGCTAAAAGAAGTGCTATAGGTGTATGGAATAGAACGCTAAACACTACCATCCTAAGCATATTGCTAAGTGATAGTATAAATAGTTTATTATGAAAAGCACTCAAATAGTTTTCCACTCCTACAAACTTGAGTGCAGAACCTGCAAGTCCATCCCAACTCATAAAGGAAAAATAAATACCGCCCGCTATCGGTATAAGTTGGAATACTGTATACAAAATCAAAGCCGGTAGTATAAACAAAGCTATTGTCAGTTTAGCTCTAGCTGTTTTTAATTTTATCATCAAAATCTCCTTTGCTCTAAAAAAGGCTGTTTCATAAATTCTTTATAATCCCCCCTAGGTAAGAATTTATTTAAACAGCCTTATTTATACTTATACTCTATTTTGCACTATCTATTTCTGCTTGTATCTCAGCCGCAGCCTCTTCTGCTGTTGCTCCAGTAAATAAACTCATGATAGAGTTTCTTGTTCTATCTTGCATAGATGTAAGTTCATCAAAGTCAAATACATCTACACCTATACCTTCACTTGTTGCTCCAAGCTTAGTACTTTGTATAAATAAAGGACTAACCTTAGTTTCATCAAGATCAAGACCTTCTATTGGCATCATAAAGTCAGCCTCTTCAGCAAACTTCTTTGCTGTTTCCTTACTTGTAAGCATCTTTACTAACTCTATTGTCAACTCAAGTTCTTTTCCCTCTAATTTACCATTTATCATATAAGGGCTGATAATTTGCATATCATGATTCTTAAATTCAGGTTTTTCTTTGAAATATGGGAATTTAGCTATCTTTATATCTTCATAAGCAGGTGTCTTTTCAGGATCTGAATATCTACCTAACATCCAAGGACCTGTAATTATCATAGCTGCTTGTCCGTTTTGGAATGCTGTATTAGCTATATCATCTTGCATACCAACTGTTGCTGGATCAAATGCCTTAGCATCAATTAAATCTTTAATATATTGTAAAGATTGTACAACATCAGGATCTGTCCATTTCTTTGTTCTATTTCCTAATTCTTTTGCAGCCTCTGTACCTAACCATTTATAGAAAATTTGATCATGTAAGTGTCCACCCATGTAATTAGATTGCTCACCAAGTGCTATAGGAGTAATGCCCTTAGCATTAAGTTTGTCTATAGCTGCAAGTAAATCATCCCAAGTTTCAGGGAACTTATCTATACCTGCATCTTTTAAGATATTCTCGTGATAATAAACACCTATAAGTCCTGACTCCATAGGAACTGCATATATACCGTCTTTACCAGGTACTTGATAGTATGATAATGCTCCAGGTGCAAAACTTGAACCCCAATCCTTATCTTCTTCTAAGTATGGCTTAACATCTAATAACAAACCGTTATCTATATACTTAGCCAAGTTTGCAACACCTTGTACACGATAAATATTAGCCATTTTTCCTGATGCCATATCAGTTGAAAGAATATTATTAAATGCACTCTCATCACCTTGTGAGTCATCGACAAGCTCAACTTCAGGATGCTTTGCTCTAAATTCATCAAGTACGCTATGGAATACATTTGCTATATCTGATGTTCCTGAAATACGAGTTAAAATTCTGATTTTAACTTTCTCGCCACTTGCCTCTTTATTCTCTCCTGTACCATTACCGGCACTCTTAGCTCCACAAGCAGTCATAAGACCCATGGTAAGTGCCGCACCTAAAAAGTGCTAACCTTCTTAATTTCATAAAAACGTCCTCCTAATATAATTTTTACAACTATAAAAATTTACTTAGATTATAGCAATTTGTACTTTTTTTATAAAATGGATTTTTTTCTAGTTTATTTGTTATTTTTTTAGGAGCAATGTTCATAATTATTCAAGTCCGTTTTTTTGTATGTTTTTGCACAAAAAGACAAGTAGTTATATTATTCTATCCAATATATATTTAAGTTAAACATACAAAAAAACTATCATAATAAAAAGAAGCCAGTGCTACTACAACTATACCCGCAGAGTATGAAAAATTTTTACTCCAAATCTATACCTATTTTTTTCTTGCCATTTCCCCCTATTTTGTTATAATTAGACTAGTATTTACTAAACTTTTTAGGGGATATTTTTGAAAAAAATAAAAGTATATACAAACAATTATTCTCAGGCTTAAAAGCTTTTTAATACTATCTCTAACAGGATTTTTTTATTTATCATAAGCAATATCATTTTTTTATTTTTTTATTATACCCGAGAACAAATATCTTCATCAGATATGGCTCTTGTACATATAAGCAATAGATTAAATCAATATTTTACATCTACAGAGCATTATTCCAGATTATTATTAAATAGTAATATTATACAAAGAGGATATTCTGTTTATTATAATGATACTAAAAAAATTTTTTTCGGCAAAAAAACCGAAATGAGTTTAGAAATAAATAGACTTACCTACCCTGCACCCTATATATATGCAATTAGTATATATGACAAAGACTACAATATACTGATAAGCTCAGAAAGAAAAACCTTCACCCAGTACCTTAGCTGATTTTTGATTTTTTTCCGGTGCAAGATGGATTAAAAGCAAAAAGATTGATATAGGTAGCGATAATTTAATTGATGTTTTTTTCATATATACAACCTTTCTATGATTATAGAAGCGGAGATTTATACGGATATATGGAAATAGCTATATCTGAGAAGAGTATAGCTGAGATTTACGGCAATCCGAATAATAAGGATTCTTTTTATTTACTTTTTGGATAAGAATTATAATATTCTTAGTAAGTCCGACTATCTTGATACTAAAAAAACGAACTGGTAAATAGACTTTTTATCTAGAATACATATAAATACAAGAAAACATTTATTTACTAAATCCACCTTTATTAACACTCTTGACTTTAGCAAATATTCTTGGAAATTGGTACATATAATACCTTTATATGCTCTTATAAAACCTGCTCTTAGCATTGCAGCCGTCTTTTTTAATTGCCAGCATACTTGCACTTATTTTTAGCTTTACTTATTTCTAGAAATTTTTGCAAAAAAATCTTACAAAACCTATATATGCACTTATAGAACATACTCGCTTTGTTCGTTTAGGCTTTTGGAATGAAATGGATTACACATCTCATTTACCTGAAATCAATCTACTGATAAGTGATTTTTAATGATATGATTAGGTCACAAAACAAGTTAAAGAACTCACTATTAAATCTTGAGAAAGCAAAAAAATAAAAATTGAAATAGTTAAAATTAATGAACAGATAAAAACCACATTTTTTTATATAATACCCTTGATAATATCTATTCCCTTGCCAGTTTGGACAAAAAAAGAGACTTTAATGAAACTTGTTATGGATCTATCAAAAATTTTACAGGGGTAGCCTAAGTCTTGGTAAAAGTTTTTGTACGTATAAAAGATGAGTTAAATACAAGTATAGCCTATCTTGATATAATGTGCATTCGCTATCATTATAAATTTGATTATGAAATTATTTGTGATAAAAAAATTTATATGATTTTTACTTGCCCTAAAGCTTTATTCTTTTTACCACTAATAGAAAATAGTATTTATCATGGCATAAAAAGGGCTTAAATATAGAGGATATATTCGTATATCTATTAAGGACAATGGAGATGAAATTCACTTTAATATAACAGATAACGGTTTCGGACTTAATCTTGAAAAATATTGATAGTATACTCAATGACAAGTCTGAAACTAATAGCCACTTTGCTCTAAAACATATAAATCAATTACTAAATATCTATTATGGTCAAAAAAATATAGATTAGACTTTTAAAAAAATAATGAAATTGGTTGTACTATATCATTCAAAAATAAAAAAAGGAGGTATCACATGAAGATTAGAACTATCATAGCTGATGATGAGTATTTTATTCGTGCCAGACTTGCAAAGATAATAGCTGATAACAGACCTGATATAGATATAATTTCCCTCCTTGAAGACGGAGAAGACGTAATAAAAGTCTTAAATTATACGGATATACAACTTTTTAATTATTGATATAAAAAAATGATTAAAGTCAGCGGTCTTGAAGTTGCAAAATATATATATGAAAATAAAATGGATGTAAAGATAATCATTATATCCGGCTATAATGAATTTGATTATGCTGTAGAAGCTATGCACTATGGTGTATCTGATTATTTAACCAAACCTCTAACTGAAGATGAACTTTTAGCGGCTATCGATAAATGTCTACAAAATATGAATGAAAGTAAAAAAATAAAACTTCATATAAAACTTCACTTATGAGCTTTTTTTACCGAGTCTGCTAATACTAATTCTAACAAAGATATGTCTGATATCAGACCCTTAGCTAATAAGTATTTGATAAATTCTGATGTAAATGCTTATAAAGAACTTATTTACACTTCAACAGATGATATAATTAAAAACTATACTGTAACAACTCTTTATAAATTTATTAGAGAAATTATAAGCACTCTTGACATAAGATATCATATATTGCAAAAATACAACTACAACCGAGTATATAGATGAAATAATTTTTATCTAAAAAAACATGAAAACAATATCAGATTTAAATAATCTTCTTATAGATTTAGGAATAGATTGTATGAGTCTAAATATCCAGACAACCAAAGAACAAATACTCTGTAAGTCTATCTTGGAAGATATAGAAAAAGCATTTTTGGCAGAGTACATATACCGTATCTGATATTGCTAAAAAAATGTGGGCAAAAACTCTTCTTATCTAAATTCAGTGTTTAAAAAAAGCACATGGACATACTGTTGTTCAGGCTTTTAAATAATTACAGATTAGAAAAAGGCTAAAGAGATTTTTAAAAATTAGGCAAATATAAAATTGCAGAAGTAGCTAAAATTTGCGGATATACAGATATGTTCTATTTCAGCAAAAAAAGTATAAAGCAAAGTTTGGATATCCACCTAGCGAGGAAAAATCTAAAATTGTAATCAAGGAGGTTTTTTTATGGATAAAAATAACACTAACTATTGGAAAACAAAAAAATATAGCTTTGATAGCACATGACGGAAAAAAATCCGAAATGATTGAATGGTGCAATGATAATAAAGAAATACTCAAAAAAAACACTTTTTTTATCAGGTACCGGTACTACAGCCAGAATGATAACAGATAAAAACCGGCTTACCTGTAAGAGGCTATAATTCAGGCCCCTTAGGTGGCGACCAACAAATAGGAGCAAAAAAATAGTCGAAGGAAGAATAGATTTTTGTGATTTTCTTTTCAGATCCTCTTTCAGCACAACCTCATGATCCTGACGTGAAAGCTTTACTTAGAATAGCTCAGGTTTATGATATTCCTATAGCTAATAACAAGGCAACTGCCGACTTTTTAATACATTCTAAACTTATGGATGAAGAATACAATCATGATGTAATCAATTTTATAGAAAATATTAAACATAGAGCAGAAAAGCTTTATAATTCTCAAGTATAGATATACAGAAATCTCAAATATCTTAAATCAATCAAAAAGGGGCTGTAAAAAAACGCCCCACAAAAAGACCGATAAATCTGGCGAGTGCCAATTTATCGGTCTTTTTCTAACTTTTTCTTAAATCCCGGATTTTTTTATACTATTATGTATTCTAACATAGATATTTAGGTACACTAAATAAACTATAAGTTAATGTCTCGTGTTTTTTTACACTACATACTTAAGTCTTTGCTTCTTATTATGATATTTACAGAGATTAAAACCACACGTTATAAGAGTAAGCTCTAAAATTGCGTTTTTTTCTCCTTTTCTAAGCAGTCTATTATAGGATTTATCCCATTTAATGATTCCAAAAGTCCCTTCTGACTGAATACTTCGATTTCTACGAAGTAAATATCCATGAGTTGACTCCAAGTTTTCAAGCACTTCTTTATGCATAGAAGAGAGTTCTCGGTTTAAGCTAATACTCCGATTTCCTCGAGCCCTTGGACAACATTTATCTTTGTGTTCGCAAGCTGTACAGTTCTCACATTCATACAGTTCTTCCGTTCTTCCATATTTATTCTTGTATACGTGTTTATGACATTTGAATATAAACTTTTTTCCTGCCGGACAAAGCAAGTCTCCTTGATTGTTTGTGTGAAAGTTAACTGCACGATAAGGATTGTCTCGATATTTCTTATCGGATACTTCCTTTTTGAACATAGTAAATTTCATGTACTTTTTCATCCCATGCTCTTCGCAGTAAAGGTAATTATTGTATGAACCATAGCCTGCATCTGCAACCGGATAAGTTGGGTAATGACCATATATTTTATGAAATTTTTCCATTAACGGAACAAAGCACTCCATATCTGTTGCATAAGGCTTCATATCTACTACTGCGATATATTCATCACAAACAGCAGCTTGAAGATTATAGGCAGGGAGTAACTGATCATTCCCCATATAATCTACTTTAATTCGCATAAACGTAGCACTAGGATCTGTTTTAGAATAGCTATTCCTATACTCACCACAAGTTTTGATATGTTTCGCGTAACTCTTAAGCCGATTTAGGTATTCCTGCATTTTTTGATATTGTCTTTGACAAATACTCTTATGCTTTCCTTTTCCGGAAACAAAATCAGATATATTTAATCCAGTAGCACACTTGTACGAGTCAAGAAGTTCAGATAGATATTCAATGGCGTATTCTTCTCGTTTCTCAAACTTTAGCCCAAGATATCCAAGAACGTCTCTATTAATACTATCTATCAACAGTGAAATCTTCTCATAGACTTTACTGCGATTTTTTATACAGGACTTCTTCCATACCCAAGTATAACGATTTGCATTCGCTACAATCTTAGTTCCATCGATATAAACATGATTTAGGTCTACATGGTCTTTTTCAAACATATAGGAATTTATATCTTTGAAAATATCCTCTATGGAAGATACTAAGTTATTTCGAATAATATTGCCAAAAAGTAACAAATGTTGGGACTTTCATGCCATCGAGGAGATACATATATCGTATATCATTACGACACAGCTTTTCTATTTCTCTCAATGAACAAATCCCATTTTCCATAAAGGCAAAAAGGATTACCTTAAGTAATTTTTGAGCATCACATCTTTTACGACCTGTTTTGCAGCCCTTCTCAGCAAAATATTTATATAGGTCAATGTGATCCATAACTTCACAAAAGGTATATACGGATCCGAAATATCAATTAACTTTTTCGATATCTAATGGTAATTTTTAGTTGTCTAGCAGTATAATTACCAATGGTATTTTTATTTTTTTGGACATAAATTAATTATACCAAAAAAAGTGCTCAGATTATTCGGTCTGAGCACTTTTTTTCTTTTAGAGCGTTTTTTTACAGCCCCTTTTTTTATAAATTTATCTTGAAATTTTTATTTAACCTTATCTTTTAGATACCCATAACCTAGAGCATCCATTTGATCATAAGGAATAAACTTTATAGAGGCACCATTTATACAGTATCTTGTTCCACCAAGTTCCTTAGGACCATCATTAAAAACATGGCCTAAATGGCTATCTCCACTTCTACTTCTAACCTCTATTCTCTCCATATTAAAACTACTATCTCTTTTTATATTTAGCTACATCTTTTTGCTATAGGTTTTGAAAAAAACTTGGCCATCCACAAGATGATTCAAATTTATCTTTTGAAGAAAATAAGGGTTCTCCTGTACTTATATCAACATAAATTCCATCTTCAAAACTATTCCAATATTCACTTGAAAAAGGACGCTCTGTAGCATTTTCTTGAGTAACCTTATATTCTATATCACTTAAAGTTTTTTTCAACTCTTCCTTACTTTTTTTAGGATATTTTTGCTTCATCTATGAGTGGCTCATTTGCAAGAGATAGGTCTATATGACAATAACCATCCGGATGCTTTGAAAGATAATCTTGATGATACTCTTCCGCTTCATAAAACCCTTTAAGCGGCTCTACTTCCACAACTATAGGTTTATTATACTTATTTTGCTCTTTTTTTAAAACAGTATCAATAATAGATTTATCATTTTTCATCAATATAATAAACTCCTGTTCGGTATTGTTCCCCTCTATCATTTCCTTGTTTATTAATACTTGTCGGATCAACAACTCTGAGATAATATTCCAATATTCTTTCCAAATCTATTTTACTACTATCATAAACAACTTTCACTGTTTCAGCATGTCCTGTGATCTTCAATTCTTCATATCTTGGATTCTCTGTCTTTCCATTTGCGTAACCGCTAACCGCATCTATAACACCATAAATCTTTTGCATATAAGCTTCTATACCCCAGAAACATCCTCCTGCAAGATATATTTCTTTTGCCTTTGACATATCATAATCTATTTTATTCATATCTTCACTCTCTTCTTCAATATTTAATTTATTATATTCTATATTACTCTGAACAGTTTTTAATATTTTTTTCCGATCTAAAAAAATATAATCCGTTAAATATAAACCTATTGGTACTAAAAACCAATATTATAACAAAAAAATAAGTTTTATACTTTTCATATTTCCACCCCCATATAATACTAGTCTATTCCTTCTAATGCTGGATTTCTTATATTATACTATATATTTATGTCAAATCGAAGAATTTTATATTAATATTTTTATAAAAAAAGATGGCCAATAATAGCCACCTTTTTTTGTATAAAATATAACTTAAGTATACATGATTATATTTTTTTCATCTACACTTCAAACATCAAATCACCATAGCTTGGCATAGGCCATAATTCTTTATCCACTATACCCTCAAGTCTATCTACAGGTTTTTCTTAAATCAAGCATAGCCTTAGTTAATGCTTCACTACACTCTTTTTGCTCTTTCATAAGCACCGGATATATGTGCTATCTTCTCCGTAAGCTCTGATAAATTAGATACCGCTATTTTAACTTCTGATAATAAATCGGAACATTCCAACAAAAGTTCTTTTTGAACACTTATATCAGCTTCAGGACAAGCATTAGTTACCATAGATAAAGAATTAGCTATATTTCCAACATATTTTTATAACAGATGGAATTATAAATTTATTAGCCATTCCTATCATAGTCTTAGCTTCTATATTTATAAGCTTTGCATAATTCTCATATTCTATTTCTTCTCTGGATTCAAGCTCAGTTTTTGTAAATACTTTAAATTCTTCAAATAATTTAACAGCCTTATCCGTTGTAAGTGCAGATATTGCATCTACAGTTGTAGCTATATTAGGCAAACCTCTTCTGGCAGCTTCTTCTACCCAAGCTTGCGAATATCCATTTCCATTAAATACTATTCTTCTATGCTCTGTGAGCAAGTCTTTTATCATATCATGAACAGCTTCATCAAAATCAGATACTTTCTCTAAAATATCTGCCGCTTCTTTAAAACTTTCAGCAACTATAGTATTTAAAACTATATTACTTGAAGCTACAGAATCCGATGAACCTACCATTCTAAACTCGAATTTATTATTTGTAAAAGCAAATGGAGATGTCCTATTTCTATCCGTTGCATCTTTCTCAAAATCAGGTAAAGTATTAACCCCTGTTTTTAATACTCCTCCCTTTTTAGAACGTGTTGCAAGACCTGTTTCTATGAGTTGGTCTATTACATCTTCCAATTGTTCACCTACAAAGATAGATATAATAGCCGGTGGTGCTTCACTAGCTCCAAGTCTATGATCATTTCCTGCTACTGCTGCTGACTGTCTAAGCAAATCCGCGTGTCTATCTACAGCCTTTATTATGCAAGCTAAAACAAGTAAAAATTGTATATTTTCGTGAGGTGTATCACCGGGATTTAGAAGATTTATACCTGTATCTGTAGTAATAGACCAGTTATTATGCTTTCCTGAACCGTTAACACCTGCAAATGGCTTTTCATGTAATAAACAACTAAGTCCATGTCTACCTGCTACCTTTTTGAGCACTTCCATAACTAATTGATTATGGTCTACGGCTTTATTAGCTTGTTCATATACCGGTGCAAGTTCATGCTGAGCCGGAGCTACTTCATTATGTTGTGTCTTAGCAGGAACACCTAGTTTCCATAATTCATGATTTACATCATTCATGTAAGTAGCTATCCTATCTCTTATGCTACCATAATAATGATCTTCGAGTTCCTGTCCTTTTGGAGGCATGGCTCCAAAAAGTGTTCTTCCTGTATACACAAGATCCGGTCTTTTTAAATATTTTTCTCTATCTACTATAAAGTATTCTTGTTCTGCACCAACTGAAGTAATAACTCTCTTTGCATCGGTATTTCCAAATAATCTAACTATACGCATAGCTTGTTCATTTATAGCTTGCATAGATCTAAGCAAAGGTGTCTTTTTATCAAGTGCCTCTCCCTTATATGAACAAAAAGCTGTAGGTATGCATAAGGTTACTCCTAAAGCATCTTCTCTTAAAAAAGCAGGAGATGTACAATCCCATGCAGTATATCCTCTAGCTTCAAAAGTCGCCCTAAGTCCACCTGATGGAAAACTTGAGGCATCAGATTCACCCTTTGTAAGTTCTTTAGCTGAAAATTCCATTATAACCTTACCTGCATTATTCGGTGCAGATATAAAAGATTCATGTTTTTCCGCCGTTACTCCTGTAAGTGGTTGAAACCAATGAGTATAATGAGTTGCTCCATGCTCTATAGCCCACTCTTTCATAGCATGAGCAACAACACCTGCTATACCATAATCAAGTTCAGCACCATCTTCTATAGTCTTTTTTAGTTTCTTATATACATCACTTGGTAACTTTTCTTGCATTACTGCATCATTAAAAACATTACATCCAAAAAAATCAGATATATTATTTGATTTGCACATAAAATCTCCCACTAAATTATTTTATATAAATAGGTGCTCTCTCATAAGCGAGAGAACACCCAAAATAAATTTATGCCTTACCTACTGATCCGAATAACTCCATTTTCTCTTTTACAGTTTGCATAATTGCATCTGAGCCCGGTTTTAAAAGCTTTCTTGGATCAAATCCTTTACCTTCACGATCTTTTCCAGCCTCTACGTACTCACGTGTAGCCTTAGCGAAAGCAAGTTGACATTCTGTATTAACATTTATTTTTGATACACCTAAAGAGATAGCTTTCTTAATCATATCCTCAGGAATACCTGTACCACCATGTAAAACTAAAGGAATACCATTTGTAGCATTCTGAACTGCTGCAAGTACATCAAAATTAAGTCCTTGCCAGTTTGATGGATATACTCCGTGAATATTACCAATACCCGCTGCTAAGAAATCAATTCCTAAACCTGCTATTTTAGCACATTCTTCAGGATCTGCACACTCTCCTGCTCCAACTACTCCATCTTCTTCTCCACCTATTGAACCAACTTCCGCTTCTATAGATATTCCCTTCTCATGAGCTATTTTTTTACCAATTCTGTTGTTTTTTTGCAACATTTTCATCTATAGGAAAATGTGAACCATCGAACATTATAGAAGAAAAACCTGCTTCTATACATTTCAAGCTTCCCTCAAATGAACCATGATCTAAGTGAAGAGCTACCGGAACTGTGATATTTAATTCTTCTATCATAGCTTTTACCATAGCCGCCACTGTTTTATAACCTGTCATATACTTTCCGGCACCTTCTGAAACACCTAAGATAACAGGTGATTGTAATTCTTGTGCTGTAAGTAATATAGACTTTGTCCACTCTAAATTATTAATATTAAATTGTCCTACTGCATAATGTCCTTCTTTTGCTTTTTAAAAAGCATATCTCTTGCTGATACTAACATATAATACCTCCTTGTTAAAAAAATCAGTGCCATTATACTATATTTTTTTAAAATTTTTTTCTACAATATTTCGCATATCTTTTTACATCACATTCTATATTATGTAAAATTTCCGCTTCTTTTATCTCTGTTACTGCCTTTGGAATTTCTACACCGCTAATTTTTTCCATCATATCTATAATATCCCACTCATCCTTAGCACTGCTTATATCTGTAATACTTGCTATAACCGCTTCTGAAAATTTATAAGGACTGGCTGTACTTGCTATAACAGTTTTCGTTGCATCCTTTGTTTTTATATTTTTATATTCTTCATAAACATAGGAAGCAACCCCTGTATGTGTATCTATGAGATAATCTGTATCTTCATAAAGTTTCTTTATTCCGGCTGCATTATTGGTTTCTGTAGCATAACCCGAAACAAAATCTTTCATATTTTCTCTTGCATTTTCACTTATCTCATACTTTCCTTTTTCACTTAAATCTTTCATTAATTTGGCATTTAAGTCTGCATCACAATTATTTGCAAGATAAACAAGCCTTTCTAAATTGCTGGAAATCAATATATCCATAGATGGTGAGCTGGTCAAAATAAACTCTCTATTTTTATCATATACTCCTGTTTCAAAGAAGTCTACTAATACCTTATTGTCATTTGAAGCTACTATGAGCTTATTTACAGGTAAACCCATAAGTTTAGCTATATATGCCGCAAGTACATTACCAAAATTTCCGGTAGGAACACAAATATTAATTTTTTCTCCTTCTTCTATTTCGGAATTTGACAATAAATTAATATAGGCATAAACATAATAGACTATTTGTGGAACTAATCTACCTATATTTATAGAATTTGCACTGGATAATACTATACTATTCTCTTTTTAATTTTTTTGTGAAATCTTTATCTCCAAATATTTTTTTAACACCTGTTTGTGCATCATCAAAGTTTCCATGTATAGCCACAACACTGGTATTATTACCCTTTTGTGTACGCATTTGCAATTCTTGTATCTTACTAACTCCACCTTTTGGATAAAATACTATTATTCCTGTTCCTTCTACATCAGCAAAACCTGCCATAGCCGCTTTTCCTGTATCTCCACTTGTTGCGGTGAGTATAACTATCTTGTCTGTAACCCCATTCTTCTTTGCTGCTGTAGTAAGTAAATATGGCAATATTGAGAGTGCCATATCTTTAAAAGCAATAGTAGGACCATGAAATAATTCAAGATAATATGCTCCATCAGCCTTAACTAAGGGTGCTATAGTTTCATCATCAAATTTATCATCATAAGCACTATTTATGCAGTATAAAAGTTCTTCTTTACTATAATCAGTAAGAAAGAGTTTCATCACCTCATAAGCTACATCTCTATAATTTTTTCCTTTCAAGCTATCCAAACTAAAATCAAAGCTTGGTATAGTATTAGGCATAAATAAACCGCCATCCAAAGCTAAACCTTTTAATATAGCCTCAGAAGCACTAAGTCCCTTTTCTCCACCTCTAGTGCTGTTATATAAAATATTTTTCATATACTCCTCCTATTTATCTGCAACAAAGTTTTTAAAACTATGATTTAAACAGTATATATTATTAAAAAGCTTTTTGTAAATTACTATCTCTTATGCCTCGGATCTATTTTTTTCTTATGGCTATAAATATAAAAAAATATTTCCAAGCATTATTTGTAAAAAAACTCCTACCAAAATACACATAACGGAATTACTATATTCCATTATATTTGCAAGATTAAAGAATATGTTATTCAAATATACTCCATTATTACTTATTCTTGCTAATGCCATATAAAATATACTCAATGGATTAAATAAAATAATATATTTTTATCAATATACCTGCATTATGTCTAATATTAACATCTATATCGAATGTTCTTTCTATTCCATTGGTAAAAATTAAACTCACAAAAAAATATAAGCGCTGATAACAATATAAGAAAGTACACTTGCAATATTAGTTTTTTTACTTATAGAAGAACAAAAAAATCCCTATACTAACTATAAAGTATATAGTACATATATAAGTAATAAAAAAATTATTCCTAAATCAATAAAACTCACTCCACCATATACATATACTAAAGAAAAATATAGGTAGAGATGAAATTATAAAAAAATAGACATATTACTTAAATGTGAGAATAACTTGCCAAACACTATATCCATAGGAGACATAGTTGTACTAAGCACAAGCTCAAGACTTTGCCTCTCTCTTTCTCCACTTATACTGGATGCCGCTATAGCCGAGTGTTACAAGTATTATCAGAAAATAATCAATAATAATAACTTGCTTAAATAAAGCTAAAAATCTCTTGATAGTCTATTTTTCATAGTATTAATTATATTATTAAACTCCAAATTCATTCTTGATATATAATATATTAAAAAGCCCTAAGTTAAAAAGCAGATATAAGTAATACCAACTTCATACTTTTTCCATGTAATAAGACTTTCTTTTTCTATATATTGGATTAATACTCATTCTTTAATATAATTTTCTCCTTATTTTTTTATTAGTAAGCTTCATAAAGAAACTCTCTAAGCTACCTGTTTCTCTCATAAAGCTGAGAACAGCAATTTCATTATCTATCAATTCTTTAAGAAGTTTTTGCTTCCTCGAACTTGTCTCCTTCAAAAACCTAACATAAAATTTCTATCCCTTAAACTAATACTGGTAACATTCTTATTTTTCTTGAATATTTCCATAGCTAAAGTTTCACAGTTTAAAACTTTAACTTCTATAGGGCTTGATTTATTTATATTATACATTATATCTTCTATTTTACCTGAAGTAAGCATTTTTACCATTATCTATAATACCTATATCTGTACATAATTCCGATAATTCTCCTAAAATATGCGAACTGAGTAAAATAGTCTTTCCTGATTCACATAATTGTCTCATAAGTTCCTTAAATGAGTATCTCGATGCCGGATCCATACCTGAGGTAGGCTCATCCATTATTAAAAACTTAGGGTCATGTATTAATGCTCTTGCAAGACTCAATCTTTGTTCCATTCCTTTTGATAAATTATTAACTAAAAAAATCCGATTTTGAACTAAGTCCTACTACTTCCAACAAATCCATTATTCTTTTTCTTGCTTTCAAACCTACAAGACCATATATAGAAGCAAAAAAAGTCCATATATTCATAAACATTAAGATTCTCATATATACCGAAAAGTATCCGATACATAACCTATTTTTCATTTTTAACTTTTTTTAATTCCTTTTCTATATCTATATCATCTACTAAAAACTTTACCTTTATTAAATGGTAGTAAACCTGTAATTATTTTTCATAGCTGTAGTCTTTCCGGCACCATTTCGTCCTACAAGACCATATAAAGAACCATCTTCTATCTCTAAATCAAGCCCATTTAAGGCTTTAAAGCTGTCAAAAATTCTTTTTCTAAATTTTTCTATTTTTAACATCTCTCTCCTACTTTTTGTTTTTGCAACTATACTTAACATAGGCAATGATAAATACATATCCGAAGTGCTTGTATCACTATTGAAATATCTTACTCTAATGGAATTATCTTCCATTAGATAAGGCTCTAACTCTTCTCTTGTATAGGTATTTTTTTCCATATCCTTTTTTTGACAAAAATTTTTCTTTCTTATAGTCATATAAATAGACCTGTCCCTTGAACTCTTGCATATTTATATTTTTTTATCTATTGTATTGGAAATATTTTTCAAAAATTCAGTTCTTCTATATCTATATCTTCACCTAAATGATATTCTAAAATCAAAAGCTTCTTTAGCATAGAATGTATTACTTTTTTTAAATAATACTCTCCACTAAGTACACTAGGATTTTTTTCATAAGAGCTTGTCTATAAATTTCATCATTTCCATTTTTATTATCAACATTTATATTACCTACAATTAAAGATATTTCTCTTCCATCTAAATCAGGAATCAGTTTTTTTCTCCCCTATATTATCCTTTTCTAAAAAGCTAAGACTTTTTGCATCACTTGTATAACCTACTAAAAAAATTATCCATATAAAAAGATAGTAAATTATTTCTTTGGAAATTTAATATATAATCTTCGCTAAAATCCATCTTTTTCTATATCTTTATTTATATATTTTTGCAATCTCAGCATGATTTGTTAGAGGTATATTTATGAGTTTCTTATCATCTAAACTAACTTTCTCACCAGCTTTTTATATCACCTATTTTTTTATAAGCTTAGAATAGAAAAATTATACTAAGACTTGTAAGATCGTAATTATAATTATTCTCTATATATCCACTTACAGTATTTGTACCAAGATTTATAGATGCCGAGATACCCTATTTTTATCATTATTAATTTCTCTTTTTTTCAATATTAAATATATGATTTTTCAAAAAGCTTCATTATTTAAAAAAATTCTATATTTGTATATTTCTCATCATTAGATAAAAACAACCCTATTATTGCTGGCTATATTATTTTTGAGTAATTCTATCATCATCTTTTATATCTCTAAAAGAATAAGACTTATCTATATTTATTTTTATACGGCTTATTATAAGGACTACTTATACTTACAAAGGTTTTTATTAGAAATATAATCTTCATTTACATCCTTTATACTTGCAGCAGTATAAAAAAAGCTTTTTTTATAACGACTTGTATTTCCAAATATATATATTATAATAGCAAAACAAATTGATATTATAAGCAAAGCCCTAGTATAAAATGTAAGTAAATTATTTTGTCTAAGTATAGAATATAAAACAGGTCCTGAAAAATAATATGTATATAAATATTATTATAAAGTATGAACCTAAATTAGGTGTCTTATTAAAATCAGGTACTGATAATACAGCTTTTTATATCAAAAATATGCTGTACTATCTTCATTATATGTACTATTGCTAATATTTTTCTAACTTATTTACTCCTATGGCTTTTTGTTAAAAAAATTAGATATATATTCATCATTTTTCTTCCATATAAGGACTTATATCTACAAAAATCAAAGGCAGCTACTATTATTTGACCATTTTCTTTATTTACAGAACTTATTAGTGGTATATCTTCGTCAGATAAAATAATATTTCCACCATGAATCAATAAATCCAAAACATATATTTGGGCGAATTTATCAGCTTTATTTGATACTTTAAAATTGACCGTCTTTAAATAAGGCTTATCATACATATCATCTAAAAAGCTCCAGCGCATATCTACCTAGAGTATCATCTACTCTTTTACCTGTTCCCATTATTATTATACCACCGTTTTTTTAACCCAATCCATGAGAACCATAGATTTTTCATAGCTTAGATCTCTTATCCTATAGCTGCTTATGACAATAATATCCAATTGTTGTAAATTTATACTATCCAAAGGAAAATCATCTGTAGATAAATCGACTGTAGTAGTTTCTATTAGACCATAATTTAATTTTTACCTTATTAAAATAAGATAAATCTTCCTTTGAATCACTAAGTAAACCTATAATTAAACTATTTGATCTGCTTTTTTTCTGATAAGTCCACTTTCTCTGTATATATCTTTCTTCCTGTATCATCATATAAATCTATATTTATATTTAAACTTCTATCATCTAGAAATACGCTATAAGTATTTTTCATAATCAATATCTTTTTTTCAAATTTATAGGATAAGTATATTCATAGTTTGCCGTTTCTCTACTATCTATTTCCAAATCCAATTTAACAGATATATCCTTTTTTTAATATTACTTATCTTTTATATTTATAGGTAAAAAAATCTTCCTAATTTTATATTTTTCTCCATAACCATAACTAATAGAAACTTGCATATCATTATTTTTCCTTAGCTTCGGCTCTCATAAAGATAGAAGAAGGAATTATCAAATACACTAGTATAAAAAAAATGATAATTCCGGTTTTTTTATTTTTTTATACATTATCAAAATTTTTCCTTATTCATATCAAAAATCTCTTTTCAAACTTACTATAAAAAGAAGTTCCTCCAGACTACTTTTCGACTTCTATTTTTTTCCCCATGCATTTCTACAATATTTTTTTAGCTATTGCAAGACCTAAGCCTGTTCCACCTGTATTTTTCAGCTCTAGATTGCTCTACTCTATAAAATCTATTAAATAAAAAGCGGTAAGTCTTTTTCAGGTATAACTTTTTCCATAATTAGTTACTCTTATCTTTATTATTTTTTTCATCTGAATTTATAAAAAAACATCTACTCTTTTTTTCCATCTGCACCATATTTAATGGCATTATTTATAAGATTATCAAATAATCTAACTAATAAATCTGAATCCGCATCTATAATTATACTGTTTTTGGTCACTCTTCAATTCAAAAAGCCAAACCTCTTTTTTTCAAAAAAACAGGATAGAATTCATCTATCAATTGGGCTAAAAGTTTTACTATATCAATCCTTCTAACTTTCATAGCTATTTTTCCCATAATTTAACTTTGTAAAACCAAAAAGATCTTCTATAAGCTTTTTCTAATTTTTTTGCTTTTAGTATATGCAACTAAAGTATACTTATCTTTTTGTTCCAAACTAAGATTTTCAGACTTACTAATAAGTTCCAAATATCCTATAATAGATGTTAAAGGCGTTCTAAGATCATGAGCTACATTAGTTATAAGTTCATTCTTTGTTCTCTCAGCTTCTCTTTCCTTATCCATAATCTCTCTTATATCTTTTATCATAGAATTTAGACTTTCAGCCATGCTTGAGAATTCATCATCTCCTATCACTTCCAGATCTGTACTGAAATCTCCTGTCGATATATGTTTTACAGATTCATATATATAATCTATATATAAAATAGTTCTTTTTTTGTAATAACCAGAATATTATAGAAAATACAATAATTCCTAATATGAGAAAAAAAGCAGAAGCACTACATCATCAGAAGTTATTATTTTACTAAATAAGCCTGATCCAATTTGCGTTTCTGCTATCAAAGGTGCTAAATATCCTATATTGGTTACAGCAAAAAGCTCCACCAATATAGTAAAAAAAGCACTGTATATTATATTAATTATTGTCTTTGTATAGAATCTGGCAGAAGAATTAATTTTTCAATTTTATATCCTACTCCCCATACAGTTGTTATTATTTTTTCTTCTCTGGCATCTTCATTTAGCTTACCTCTAAGTCTACGAATATGCACCATTACTGTATTATTAGCTTCATATACTTTTTCATTCCACACTTTTTCAAATATTTCATCTGTAGAAAACACTTTTCCTACATTACTTGCAAGTAAATACAATATTTGAAACTCTATAGGTGTTAGCTTTATTTCCTCTCCATCTACAGTTACTTTATGATTATCCCTATTAATATTTAATCCTCGTATATCAATCTCATTCTTCTCTACATGAGAACGATCGCTATCCGGATTTAATTGAGTATATCTACGAAGCTGTGATTTTACTCTTGCTGATAACTCCAAAGGATTAAATGGCTTTGTAACATAATCATCTGCCCCTATGCCAAGACCTACTATCTTATCAAGATCTTCACCTTTGCCGAAAGCATTATGATAGGGATATTAGAATCCTTTCTTATCTCCTTACACATATCAAGACCACTCATACCCGGCATCATTATATCAAGCAAGGCTAAGTTAATATTCTCTTTTCCCAATATCTCCAAGCCTTCCATAGCATTATTGGCTTTAAAAACAGTATAACCGTCACTTACCAAATAAATTTCGACAAGGTCAGCTATTTCTTTTTCATCATCAACTACCAGAATGTTAATTTGTGACATCTATGCCTCCTATTAAACTTTGAATCTGTAACCAACACCCCATATTGTTTCTATATATTGAGGTTTTGCAGAGTTAATCTCTATTTTTTCTCTTAATTTCTTGATATGCACTGTTACTGTAGCTATATCTCCAAGAGATTCCATACCCCAGATTTCTTTAAATAAATCTTCTTTAGAAAATACATGATTCGGATGTTGTACTAAGAAATAAAGCAAATCAAATTCCTTAGCTGTGAAATTTTTTTCTACTCCATTTATAGTAACACTTCTACTGGCTCTATCTATTCTTATACCTCGTATATCAACTGTGTCAGATTTTGCTAAAGTTTGTCCTATAAGTCTTTCATATCTGGATATATGTGCTTTTACTCTTGCCACTAACTCACTAGGTGAGAATGGCTTTGTAATATAGTCATCAGCTCCAAGTCCTAAACCTCTTACCTTATCTATATCTTCTTTCCTTGCACTCACCATAATTATAGGTGTATCTTTGCTTTCTCGTATTGCTTTACATATCTCAAAACCGTCACAGGAAGGCAACATTACATCGAGTATTATTAAAGAATAATCTCCATTTGTTGCCAATTTCATACCTTCTGCTCCGTCAGTACAAAGTTCTACTTCATACCCGGATATTTCAAGATAATCTCTCTCTAATTCTGCTATACTAATCTCATCTTCGACTATAAGTACTTTACTCATTACTCATCCTTTCTTGGTGTTTTTTAAGCATAATTATTATGTCCGTTCCACTTCCCGGTTCACTCTTTGCCCAAATCCTGCCACCATGATCTTCTACTATTTTTCTAACTATTGATAAGCCTATACCACTACCACCTTTAGAAGAATTTCTGGAAGAATCTGTTCTGTAGAATCTATCAAAAATATACGGCAAATCCTCGGATGATATCCCTATACCATTATCATTTATATCTATTCTAACAAAATCTCCCTCATCAAGCAAGCTAATACCTATTTTAGGATCATCTTTATCCATATATTTTACAGAGTTACTTATAATATTATTAACAACTCTTTTCATTTGCTCGACATCTGCAACTATAAATGTATCCCTATCCACATTATTATTAAAATAAAAGTCTATATTCATAGATTCCATATCAAGCCCTACTTCTTTAGCACAATCGGTAAAAAGTCAACTACACTTATAACCTTATAATTATACGGAATACCATTAGTATCTATTTTAGAATAGAATGTAAGCTCATCTATAAGTTTATCCATGTCATTTGCCTTATTATATATTGTTCTAATATATTTATCAATCTTTTCCGGTGATGAAGCTACTCCATCCATAATACCTTCTACATAACCTTTTATAGCTGTTATAGGCGTTTTCAAATCATGCGAAATATTACTTATTAATTCTCTATTATTTTTATCTGATAAAAAGCTTTTTGCTCTTCATTTTGTCTAAGCCTAATCCTCATCTCTTCAAAATTTCTTGATAATTCGCCTATCTCATCATAAGCATCAAATTCTAGAGAAAAGTCCAAATTTCCTTCTGTTATCTGCCTTACTGCTTCACCCAGATTAATTAAAGGAGAAAATATATGTGTATATAGCCAATATGTCATAAAAAATCCCATACCTATGATTATGGAAACAGAACTTATCAGTAACTTATCTATATGCTCACATCTTGTTTTTAGAATTTATATATAATACCAAAGAGGGTACTATAGTAACAATTAAAAAAATATTATAAACAATCTTAACTTTATCTTCATATGCTTTTTTTATTTATTCTATAGATATTTCTTTAGTTTTTTTCTACTTTATCCAATTTTTTTCCCAAGGTAAATCAAGATCAGGTCTTCCAAAATGACCATAAGCTGCTGTTTGCTTATAAATCGGTCTACGTAAATCCAACATCTTTATTATACCCGCCGGTCTAAGATCAAATTCTTTTCTTACTATTCCTACTAATTCTGAATCACTAAGCTTTCCTGTAGAGAAAGTATCTACTAATACAGATGTAGGATGTGCTACTCCTATAGCATAAGATAACTGTATCTCACATTTATCCGCCAAGCCTGCCGCAACTATATTTTTAGCTACATATCTGGCAGCGTATGCTGCACTTCTATCTACTTTAGTACAATCTTTTCCTGAAAAAGCTCCACCACCATGTCTAGCATATCCACCATAAGTATCAACTATTATTTTACGTCCTGTAAGTCCTGAATCTCCCTGTGGCCCACCTATTACAAAACGACCTGTAGGGTTAATAAAAAATTTAGTCTCTTCATCTATCATATTTTGTGGTAATATCTCATCAAAAACATATTTCTTTATATCTTTATGTATCTGTTCTTGAGATACTTCCTCTCCATGTTGTGTACTAAGTACAACTGCATCTAATCTTATAGCTTTTCCTGATTTATCATATTCAACACTAACTTGAGTCTTTCCGTCAGGTCTTAAATAATTTAAAGTTCCATCTTTTCTGACTTTAGTTAACTGCCTTGCTAATTTATGTGCTAAAGATATAGGATATGGCATATAATCTTGTGTTTCATTACTTGCAAAGCCAAACATCATGCCTTGATCTCCGGCACCTGTATCTAAATCATCTTCTGATTTACCCTCTTTTGCTTCCAATGCCTTATCAACTCCCATTGCTATATCACTTGACTGTTCATCAAGTGCAACTATAACAGCACAAGTATCACTTGAAAAACCGTTATTTTTATTATCATAACCTATTTCTCTTATAGTATCTCTTACTGTTTTTTGAATATCCACATAGGCATTAGTTGTAATTTCTCCCATTACAAGAACTAAACCTGTAGTAGTTGCTGTTTCACAGGCAACTCTTGCCATAGGATCTTGTTTTAAAATTTCATCTAAAATGGCATCACTTATTTGATCACACATCTTATCAGGATGCCCTTCAGTAACTGATTCTGAGGTAAATAATATTTTTTTCTTCCATAATCTTATTATATGATATTAAATATCATATTCTCCTTTCTTTTATCTTCACATTCTAATATCTATCTATAATATATCCACTAAATCGTTCGTTAAGTTTTTAAACAATAAAACAAAAAAAGCCTGCTCCATAAGCAGACCAGTCCAATTACGACCTCCACTTATTGCTCGATTTCTCGCTCAGGTTGGCACCTTCCTATATATTAAAGGGGTTGCCGTGACTTCTCAGATCCTTTGTATCTCCATCACTCTGAATAAGGGATAAATTATGTATATAGAATATTCCAGAAAAAAAGATTGTCAAGTAATTTATCCTATAAACAGAAAAAAATCTACTGTTTCAATATAATCTTTTCTTTAATAACAAATTCAGACTACCCATTTTTATCTGAAACAAAAAAATAATAATTTTAAATTTGAATTTACTTCTTATATTTAAAAAGCAGATTTAATATCAAACCTGCTTTTTTAAATAATTAATGACAAAAAGACTAATACTTTATGTTACTAATCTTTTTGCCATCAACAAAATACATTAATTATGTAAAAAAATCTGGTTAAGAAATCCTTGGTCAATAACTTCTTCGGATTATTAAAAAAATATCATCAGGTGAGCCTTCTTCTTCAATAACTCCGTTAGCCATAAATACAACATGATTAGATACATCTCGTGCAAAAAGCCATTTCATGTGTAACCACTATCATAGTCAAACCTTCTTTTTGCAAGACTTCTCATAACAGAAAGAACCTCTCCTACCATTTGTGGATCAAGTGCTGATGTAGGTTCATCAAAAAGTATCAGTTCCGGATCCATAGCTAAAGCTCTTGCTATTGCTACCCTTTGCTTTTTGTCCGCCTGATAATTGTTTTGGTTTTGCATTTATATACGGAGCCATACCCACTTTTTCAAGATAGAACATAGCCTTTTTCTTTGCTTCATCTTTTTTTCTACCTAACACTTGAACTTGACCGACTATACAATTATCAAGTACAGTCATATTATTAAATAGATTGAAGCTTTGAAAAACCATACCTACTTTAGAACGATATTTTGCCGGATTTATCTTTTTATCTGCAACATTCACATCATGAAAAAATATATCTCCTGTGGTAGGTGCTTCCAATAAATTAAGGCAACGAAGCAAGGTAGACTTACCGAGCCTGAAGCTCCTATTATACAAGTAACATCGCCTCTTCTAACTGTAAAATCTATATCTCTAAGTACAACATTTGTACCGAAAGTCTTACTAAGATGTTTTATATCAAGAACTATATCACTCATTATTTAATCTCCTTTTTAGGTTCCGGAAACTTACTCATACCTGAAGTGTAGGCTAAAGTATCTGTTGTTGCAAGATCATAATTCTGTGGACCATCCATACTATTTTCCCAAATACGGAGCAATCTGGAACAAGCAAAAGTTAATACAAAATAAATTACCATAGCTATTGTAAAAGACTCAAAATATGTATAGTATGCACCCGCTACTCCTTTAGCTGAATAATAAAGTTCAACTACACCTATAACTGAAAGTACAGAAGAATCTTTTATATTAATAATAAGGTTATTACCTATCTGTGGCATTATATTTCTTAAGGCTTGAGGTAAAATAACAAATATCATAGTCTGTACATGATTCATACCTATAGCTTTTGCACCTTCTGTTTGTCCTGCATCTATAGAGAGTATACCACCTCTTACAGTCTCAGCCATATAAGCTCCGGTATTTATAGAAACTATGAAAAATGCAGCAAACCACATTGACATATTTATATTAAATAACGTAGCTGAACCGTAAAATATGAACATAGATTGTGCTATCATAGGCGTACCCCTAAAAATCTCTACATAAGCATTTAATATAAATTTTATGATATATAGAACTACCTTCTTTACTATATTATCGCTTTTTTCTACCGGTATAGTTTGAATAATACCCACTACAAAGCCTATAACACAACCTATTAAAGTTCCCACAAGTGCTATTAACATAGTAACACCGGCACCTTGCAGAAAACTCACACCATATTGGTCAATAATAAATACTATCCTACCAAAAAAATCCTGTGGCATACTCATCTCCTTAAATTATATTAATTGCTTAATGGTTGAACTTTTATAGCCTCATCCATTATCTTATTAAAATCTTCTTTTGTCATCTTATCTAAAACGGAATTAATTGCTTCTACAAGCTCTGTATTTCCTTTTTTAACTGCAACACCTATTTCAACTTCTTCGTCACTAACTTCATAATTTCCATCTGTTCCTGTAAAATCTAACATTGCAAAGTCAGGATAAGCAACTAAAGCCGCTTGTGCTGTAGGTAAATCTGTAACTACTACATCAGCCGCACCTGAATTTAAGGCAACTAAAGCTGCAGGTGCAGATTCTTGTGCCGGTAAGATATTAGCATTTGGTATTTGTGGTGCACATAAATCATACCAGAACGTATTTAATTGTGAAGTTACCTTAGCACCGCTTAAATCAGCTATTGACTTTGCATTAGCAAAGGCTGAATCTTTCTTAACTAAGGTTACAACAGAAGCATAATAATATGGCTTTTGTAAAATCAACAGTTTTCTTTCTCTTTGATGTTATAGATTGACCTGCTATATTTGCATCTACTGTTCCCGCTTGAACTGCCGGTACTAATGAATCCCAATCTAATTTAACTATTTCAAGATTATAACCCAACTCCTCTGCAATCTTTTTTGATATCATTACATCATAACCATTAGCATAGTCTTTACTACCTGAGATTTTTCACAGCTCCATTGCTATCATCTGATTGTGTCCAGTTATATGGTGCATAGCTGGCCTCCATAGCTACCTTAAAAGTCTTAACTCCATTTGCAGCTTGCTCACTCGTTTCTTTCTTTCCACAAGCCGCTAGCATAAGCCCTATTGTACCTATAGTAAGTATACCTAAAATACCTTTTAAATATTTTTTCATAATTTTCTCTCCTATATTTTTAAAATTTAAAGACAGCCTTTCACCCTTGAAAGACCGTCTTTTTAGAATATAATAAACAATTTTTTTATTTGTAAATCAATATTTTTTTGTATATATAAATATTCATATATACTATACTAGGTATAAATATAGCTTCTAGACTACTTTCATATTGAATTTTCTAATATCCCTATCATTAGAAACTAATTCAATATTTGCACCAAGCTTTCTTAATTTCTCCTCAAAGTTTTCATAGCCTCTTCTGATATATTTAATATCCTCAACTGTACTAACTCCTTCTGCTGCAAGCCCTGCCATAACAAGAGCGGCACCTGCTCTTAAATCCGGTGCTTTCACACTTGCACCTGTAAAAGTTTTTAACTCCGCTTACTACTGCTACATTGCCTTCTACCTTTATATTTGCTCCCATTCTGGCAAGCTCATCAACATACTTGAATCTGCTCTCAAATATACTTTCTACTACCATACTGCTACCCTCAGCTAAAGCAAGAGCCGTAGTCATTTGCGCTTGCATATCAGTAGGAAAGCCCGGATATGGAAGAGTTTTTATATTTGTCGCCTTTTGAAACGGTTTACCAACCACCCTTATAGCATCATCAAACTCGGTAAGCTCGCAACCCATTTCTATTAACTTTGCCGATATAGCTTCCATATGTTTAGGAATAATATTTCTAACTATTATATCACCCTTAGTAATAGCGGCGGCACACATAAAAGTACCTGCTTCTATTTGATCAGGTATAATACTATATTCAGAACCATGTAATTTTTTAACGCCCTCTATCCTAATAACATCTGTACCGGCGCCTTTAATATTCGCGCCCATACTATTGAGGAAATTTGCAACATCAACTATATGTGGTTCTTTTGCAACATTTTCTATAATAGTTTTTCCATCTGCAAGAGCTGCCGCCATCATAATATTTATGGTAGCACCAACACTTACAACATCAAGATAAATATGTGCACCTATCAGATCTATAGCATGAGCTCTTATGAATCCACCTGTCAAATCTATATTAGCTCCCAAAGCTCTAAATCCTTTTAAATGTTGATCTATTGCTCTGGCTCCTATATCACAACCACCGGGTTGTGGAACTTTAGCACTTTTATATTTTCCAAGTAAAGCTCCTATAAAATAATATGAAGCCCTTATCTTTCTAATAAATTCATCATCTATCTCAACATTTGTTAAATTTTTAGCATTAATCTTGACTGTATTTTTTCCAATTCTATCTACTTTGGCACCTATATCTTTAATAGCCTCAAGCATAACATTTATATCATTAACATCAGGTAGATTATCTAAAATGACATCTTCATCAGTCATAACAGCCGCCGCTATTATACCTAGTGCCGCATTTTTAGCGCCACTAATAAAGACTTCTCCTACTAGAGGATTTCCACCTTTCATAATATAAGTTTCCATATTTTACCTCTTAATTTACTTTAAACTGCCTAATAATATATCACATTATTAAGAAAAGGTAAAGATTTCATTACGCCTGATTTAATAAATCAGCCATAGTATAATGTCCGGCTTTTTTAGAATATAAAAATTTTGCCGCAGACACTGCACCCTTTGCAAAAATACTTCTGGAATAAGCACTGTGATTTATACTTATAAGTTCATCTTCTCCGGCAAAAATAACCTCATGCTCTCCTACTATACTTCCACCCCTAATACTGCTTATACCCAAATCTTTTCTATTTCTTTTTTCTCTTCTGCTTTCTCTCTCGTAAATATAGGAAAGATCATTATCAAGAGCTTCATTTATAGAATCCGCCAAAGCTAAAGCTGTTCCACTAGGTGCATCCAACTTACGCCTATGATGTTTTTCTACTATCTCTATATCAAAATCTGCTTTATATAAAATCCTTGCCGCATCCTTAACCAATTTTAATAGTAAGTTTACGCCTAAAGACATATTTGCACTCCTAAGTATAGCTACATCTTTTGAAACTAATTCTACTTTTTCCAACTGTTCTTTGCTAAGACCCGTAGTACATAAAACTAGGGGTACTTTGTTATCTTTAACATAGTCCAATAAATCATCAATAGCACTCACATGTGCAAAAATCAATTATTACATCAGCCTTCTCTTTTTACTTCTTTTATATTCTTATACACCGGAAAATCAGCCAAGCTTTCACCTGATAAATCAACACCTGCAATTATTTTTGCATTTTCATCATCATTTAAAAGATTTACTATAACCTTACCCATAGCTCCATTACAACCGTGCATTATAATATCAATCATAATATCTCCTCAAAAATTTAATATAATTAAAGTATACCATAGGATTTCATTGATTTTTTTCCAAAGTCTTTGTATGCTCTTCTTCTAAATCCGTTAAAAGGCATGCGTAGTGTTCCTACATTTTTTTCCTTGCAGATTCATAGCCATCTTAACCGGTATGGGATTTACCTCTATAAATAAATTATCTATAAGCTCTACAGCCTCTACTTGTAATTTAGCCGCTTTTTTAAAATCCCCTTCTAAAGCAGCCATACACATATCATGAGTTTGCCTTGGAGCTACATTACTTAACACTGAAATGACTCCCACTCCACCAAGAGCCATCATAGGTACTATTTGATCATCATTTCCTGAATACAAATCAATAGGTGTATCTCCCATTAAAGATAATAATTTAGCTATAGCTGAGAAATTAGAACTGGCTTCTTTTATTCCAACTATATTATCTACATTTTTCACCAAATAGGCTGTAGTTTCAGGATTCATATTTATACCTGTTCTTCCCGGTATATTATAAAGAAGTATAGGTAAATCTCCTACTGCCTTTGCAACTTCTCTAAAATGTTTTATTAAGCCTTTTTGAGTTGCCTTATTATAATATGGAGTAGCTAAAAGCAAGCCATCTACACCATATTTTTTGGCTTCAACCGATAGGTAAATAGCTGTATCAGTTGAATTTGAGCCTGTTCCTGCTATTACAGGTATACGCCCTGCGACTTTCTCACAAGTATATTTTATAACCTCTAAATGTTCTTCGTGGCTAAGAGTAGCCGCCTCACCTGTTGTTCCCATAGAAATTATAGCATCTGTTCCACCTGCTATCTGTTCTTCTATAAGCTCTCCCAATTTATCATAATTAACACTCAAATCTTCATTAAATGGTGTAATGAGAGCTACTCCTGCTCCCTTAAATAATATAGCCATATGCCCTCCAAAAAAATAATTTAGTCGATATTAGCACTTTAGCATTTAAAAGTCAATTTTTATCTGCTTACTCTACCTGAACTATCACCGGCTACCAAATTTTCAACTTCCTTTCTTGATACCAGATTTACATCACCAACTATAGTATGTTTCAGTGCTGAAGCCGCTACTGCAAACTCTAAAGCCTCTTTATAATCCTTTCCATTTGCCAATTCACTAATTATTCCCGCCGCAAAAGCATCGCCACCACCAACTCTATCAACAATAGGATTTATTTTATAAGTTGTTGAATGATAGGCTGTCCTAGTCTTTCTATCCATTATTATTCCTGACCAATCATTATCGGAGGCTGAATTACTCTTTCTAAGTGAGCTTATAACATATTCAAAGTTGAATTCATCTATCATCTGTTTAAAGATATCTGTATATGATCCAAGTTCTAATTCACCCTTACTTACATCTGTGTTTTTAGGTGTAAATCCCAAGACTTTACTTGCATCTTCTTCATTTCCTATACATACATCTACATATCTGCATAATTTACTCATAACAGATATTGCTTTTTCACTAGTCCAAAGCTTTTTTCTAAAATTAAGATCTACAGAAATCTTTATACCCTTAGATTTTGCTGCTTTTAAAGCCTCTTCTATGAGAATTATCGCACTATCCGATATTGCAGGAGTTATACCTGTAAAATGGAACCAATCTGCTCCCTCAAAAATCTTATCAAAATCAAAATCTTCAGGCTTTGCCTTTGATATAGAAGAATTTGCTCTATCATATATTACATTTGAAGGACGCATAGCCGAACCTGTTTCCAAAAAATAGATGCCTAATCTATCTCCTACTCTAGCTATATTTTCAACTCCTACATTCATCTTCCTAAGACTTGCTATACAGGCATCTCCTATAGGATTAGCCACAATAGCACTAACATAATCTACTTTATGTCCGAAATTTGCTAAGGAAACTGCAACATTTGCCTCTCCTCCACCATAATTTATATCAAAACTTGTTGCCTGCATTATTCTTAAATTATCAGGTGTAGATAATCGTAACATTATCTCACCCATACATACTATTTTTGCCATATTAAGCCTCTCTATATTTTTTAACTGCTTCTACAAATTCTTTTGCCTTAGAAGTAACTGCGCAAAAATCATCATTTTTAGCGCCTTTAGTAAGACTTGAGCCTGTACCCAAAGCGAAAGCTCCGGCCTTTAACCATTTATCTACATTGTCTACATCCACACCGCCACTTGGCATAAAATCAGCTTGTGGCAAAGGTCCTTTATATGTACTGATAACACTAGGGCCTAATATATTTCCCGGAAATACTTTTATTATGTCGCAACCTGCCTCTAAAGCTCTTATAGCTTCTGTAGGAGACATTACACCGGGCATAACAGGTATTCTATATCTATTACATAATTTAATCGTTTCAAGATCAAGGCCCGGACTAACTATATAATTAGCTCCTGCAAGTATGGCAAGTCTGGCTGTAGGTTCATCTAAGACAGTTCCTGCACCTATAACTACATTCTTATTATCTTTATATTTCTTAACAAGATAAGCTATAAAATCTATAGGATTTCCCTCATCCATAGTCATTGTAATCTCTATAAAGTTAATCCCACCTTTTATAATAGCTTCTATAGTCTTTTCTCCATGCTCCGGATTTTTAGCACGAACAACTGCAACTAAAGCTTCTTCTCTCAACTTAGAAAGTAAATTTTCTTTTCTCATCTTTCCTCCTTTATATGAATTAGTCTGATTTTTAACAAAGCCAAGGAAAAAAACTCCCTTGGCTTTTATACTACTATTTATTTTTAATATCCAAATATGCTTTTTATGAGTTTTTACTACTCCTTCTATGCCAAGCTCACTTGAATTTATACATAAGTCATAACTTTTTGCTTCACTCCAACGTTTACTTGAATAGTAATTATAATAGCTGGCTCTTCTTTTTATCCGTCTTTATCATAATATCTCTTGCTTTATCCGGGGATATATTCTGATCCTCAGATATTCTGGTGATTTTATCTTCTTCATTTGCTGTTATAAATATACTAAGTACATCTCTATCATCTTCAAGAGCATAATCAGCACATCTGCCTACTATAATACAGTTTTCTTCTTTTGCTAAGTTTTTTTAATAGTTTCAAATTGTGCTAAAAAAATCTTATGATTTATAGGCATATCAAGATACCCACTGGTTGCATATCCCATAGCATAACTATCCATAACTAAAGAATACAAAAAGCTTGCATTTGGTTTTTCATCATGAGTCTTAAATAAATCCTCACAGTATCCACTTTGTTTAGCAGCTAAAGTAAGCAATTCCTTATCATAGCATTTTACGTTCAATTCTTTTGCGAGCATTTCTCCTATGAGTTTACCGCCACTACCACATTCACGTCCAATAGTTACAATAAATCTCTTATCCATATAAGCACCTCCTAAAAGAAAACCTCTTCTTTTATCCTATTATAGCAAAAAAGTATAGATTTTAAAACAATATTATGTTAATTTTTTCAGCATTTTATCAAAATATTCCGGCAATTCACTAGTAAATTCTATATATTCTTTAGTTCCGGGATGTACAAAACCCAAGGATATTGCATGCAAACACTGCCCTTGTAATTTCATTTTCGCATCTAAACCACCATATATCTCATCACCCAGCAAAGGATGACCTATACTAGCCATATGTACCCTTATTTGATGAGTTCTACCTGTTTCTAAATTACATTCTATATAAGTATATTTCTGAAATCTTTTTAATACTTTATAATGAGTAACAGCTTCTTTACCTAAAGCGTCTATAGCCATCTTTTTTCTATCATTTTTACTTCTAGCTATGGCTTTGTTTATTATACCCTCATCATCCTTAAAAGTACCATGAACTATAGCCCTATACGCTCTTGTGATACTATGCTCTTTGAATTGCAAAGCTAAACTTTCATGAGCCATATCATTTTTGCAAATAACCAGCAAACCTGTTGTATCCTTATCTATTCTATGTACAATTCCGGGTCTTAATATACCATTTATTCCTGAAAGTTTATCTTTACAATGATACATTATAGCATTAACCAAAGTACCACTATAATGTCCGGGTGCAGGATGAACTACCATATCCTTAGCTTTATTCACTATTACTATATCTTTATCTTCATAAACTATATCCAAGTCTATATTCTCAGCTGGTATATCAGGGATAACATCATCAGGAATACTTACACTTATTTCATCATTTATTCGAACAACATAATTTGCTTTTAATTTCTTTACCATTAACTAATACTGCTCCATCTTTTATAAGTTTTTTTGTATGTATGAACGAGATTTATCTTCTATACTTTGACTTATATAAGCATCTATTCTTATTAATTCATCATCATCTCTTACACTCAGTATTAAATTTTTTTCATTACTTTTTGTTTCCCTTAAATGATAAAAAAACTCAAGTTCATCTTCTTTATAATAAAAGAGTAATAAAAAAACATCAAATACGCTACAGCTAAGCTAACATATATATCCGCAACATTAAATACCGGAAAGTTTATAGGTTTAAAATATATAAAATCTACAACATAGCTTCTGATTATTCTATCTACAATATTACCCCATGCACCGGCAAAGATAAAATTCAGAGCAAGCAAAAGATGTAACATTCTTTTTACTATTAGGCATAATATACACTGCTCTTATTATTACAACGGATACAATTATAGCTATAATATAAAATAAAAATTTTTTTCCACCTTGTAGAATTCCAAAAGGCAGCACCTCTATTTTTCTGTATATACAAATTCCAGAATATCTTTAAGTAAAGGATAATCCGAACTCATCAAGTATTTAACAGCTAATATCTTTGTGTATTGATCTAAAGCTATAGCTAATATAGTTATAATAAAAAAAACATAATAAATCTTTTTAATTCTACTCACTTTTTATACTCCTTAATGCTTCTCTCATATCTTCAAGGCTTATACTTTTTATCTATAAATGCATTCCCTATCTTATTTAATAAAATAAACTTGATTTTTTTCCCAAATCCATTTTTCTTATCATTCTTAGTATATTCAAGTACCTCTTCTTCATCTTCCAAAGCAACATTTATAGGTAGAGAAAAAAATATTCAAATAAAGACTTGGCAGCTTCAAGTTCCGCTAACTCTATAAAACCCCTTTTTATATGATAAATATAATGCACATAAACTTCCAAGACAAACACAAGCACCATGGCTAAGCTCAAAATTTTTTTATATTTTTTTCTATAGCATGACCTAAAGTATGTCCAAAATTTAAAACTGCTCTTAGTCCCTCTTCTTTAAAAATCAGTTTCAACCACTTCTTTTTTTATAATATCAGAGCCAAAAACTACATTTTTCATACTTTTTTTATGTGTCTATTTTTTTATATTCTCTTTATCTTCCAAGAGCAATTCATAATATTTTTTTATCTCTTATAAGCCCATGTTTTATTACTTCCGCCATTCCTGAGGAATATTGTTCTTCATCCAGACTTAACAAAGTTGAAATATTAATATAAACTAATTTAGGCATATAAAAAAAGAACCTATTATATTTTTTTATATCCCAAAAAGTCTATTCCTGTTTTTTTCCTCCTATACTTGAATCTACCTGTGATAAAAAGTGTAGTCGGTATTTGTATAAAATCTATGCCTCTAAGGTAGGTAGCTGCCGTATAACCACACAAATCGCCTACAACTCCACCACCTAAAGCTACTAAAAAGTCTTTTCTTTCAAAATTATTTTGTAACAGATATTCATATAGATTAACCACTGTATCTAAGTTTTTTTACTCTCTTCTCCCGCTTTAAATACAAACGAAAACACCTTATATTTAAACTGCAAACCTTTTTTTCACTTCTTCTAAATATAAACTTTCTACATTACTGTCTGTTACTATGCAAACTTTTTTTATCTGTATTTTTCTACCTTTTTCTATTTCATTAAGCAAGGATATAAAACTATTCTCTATTACTATATCATAGGCAAATTTTTCCATTATTATTTACATCTAGTCTCAAAGAAAAAAACCTCCATTCTATAACTTATACATACCTTAATACTTTTTGCTACAAGACGTGCTTTCTTAGTTGTTTTTTTATTACTTCTATAAACTTAAATCTACCTAGACCTCTAACACTGATAATATCATTTTCTTTTTATTGTATAGGAATGATTCGTACTTTGTTTTTCCATTAATAAACACTAAATTTGAAATAAAATATTCACTAACTGAAGTTCTTGACTTATTAAATACACCGGCAATAAGAACATCAAGACGTAAAGAAGCTATATTAATATTTTTCTTCTTTTTGTATTATTTATCTCCTTTAAGCTATTTATATCAAGATCTTCAACTTTGATTTTTTTGTATGTTTAATAAATTCCAAGTTCTTTATTATTATATCTTTTACCTTGTCCAAAACTATAACATAAGCTTCTTTTTTTCCGAAACTATTATATCACCTATAGTATTTCTTTCTAAACCCAAATTCATTATTGCACCCAAAAAAATCTTTATGTTTTTAAGTCCTGTGCAAATTTTTAGATTTGTTGGAGATATTTTTCAAAAGACTAAGCATAGAAAAAAATCAAATTCTTCCATATAAGACGGAAGAAAGCAAACAATTCTTCTTTCTGCCGCCTCATAAGCACCATAAAGTACATATTTTTAGTTTAGGCAAAAGCTTTTTATGAGAGAATGAAAAAAATTGTTTGCTCATATAAATTTAAAAAAATAACGTATTGGTAGGAACTTCTCTAAAGTAACAAACTCTTGCCAACTCAAGTATCCTATTTTTTTATATTAATTTCTTCTTTATTATCCATTTTTAAAAATTTCAATGTGAATCCTGATGTTTCGTAGGCATTTGTAATCATGTCTGCAAAAATCTCCACTAAGCTCTATTGATTTTTGGTGTAACTATAATAATATAGTTGGAGATTTTTCTGCATATTACCTTTAATACTATAGCTGGTTCCTGAAACAAAATCTATTATTCTTCTGGATATATCTCCATGTAAACCTTCAAGATTCATTACAACCGCTTTTCCTGCCAGTAAAGGATCGCATATAGCTTGAACATCGTCAAAACTGCTAGGCTTTATGAGAACAAGTTTCATACCATTGTTTCCGCCTTGTTCTTGCGCTCTTGCTCTGGTAAAAAGTCTCGTTTTCTCTGTTTGAACCGGTACTTGCTCTTGTTCTTGTATTTTTCTTCTGGAATTAGTATTAGTTTCTTCTACATACTCATCTTCATAATCTTCTTCATAATCATCGTAATCGCTATCACCGTATCTGAATCTATCGATTAAATCATTTATAAGTCCCATTCTTATCTCCTATCTTTCACCAAATATAGAGCTACCCACTCTAACAAAAGTAGCCCCCTCTTCTATTGCTACCAAATAATCACCTGACATTCCCATTGATAGCTCACTTATTTCTACATTATGAATTTTTTTGCATTTATGTCAACTGCTATTTTTCTTCATTTTTTAAAAATTTCTCTATTTTTTTCTCTGCTATGTCTACAAAAGGTGCCACTATCATAAGTCCAATAATTCTTAAATTACCAAAAATAGCTAACTCTTCTACGATAGAATTTAATTCTTCCACCGAAAAACCAAACTTAGTTTCTTCACCTACTATATTAAGTTCAAGAAAAACCTTTTTACTACTATACCCTTTTTTTCTTTGCCTCTTTATCTATAACGCTTGCTAATTTTTAAACTATCTATAGAATGTATATACTCCACCTTGTCTAGGATCATTTTTACTTTATTTGTTTGAAGATGTCCTATCATATGCCATCTAATGTCTTTGGGAAGTTGTTCATACTTTTCTAAAATCTCTTGGACTTTATTTTCTCCAAAATCTCTTATTCCATAACCATAAGCCTCTTTTTATAAGCTCTATAGGTTTAGTTTTACTGACAGCTATAAGAGTACAGGCATTTTTTATCAATATTCTCTTTTTTCACAAACTTTTTTTATCTCATCTTCTATGTATTTTTAGATTCTCTTTTATCATCTTACTCCTACTGGTATATAAACTGTTTATCTTCTACTTTATTAGGATTTAATAATATGTGATCATAAACATTAAGACCATATCTGGTACCCTTAGCTACTGTATAATATTCATCATTACTAGCCAATATTTCTATATTTTTTTAAATACGGCATAGCCTTTATTTATATTATATACTCCTTGTAAGCTAGATTTTTTTCTCCTATCTGAAATCTTTCATTAGTCCCTTCGGCAACTATATAATCACCTGCTTTTTAAAGAAGAATCATCAGCCATACTTATATAATATTTATCATCTACCAAACCATATATATCCACTGTAACAAATTGAACGCTTGTACCTGATTCTCCATATATCTCTTTATTAAATCCTAAATCCGTACTATTCCCACCTTTTGTAATAAAACTCGCCGGAACTGTATAAAAATTCTTTTTTTCAAGTACTGTCTTTTTTTGGAATTTTTTTAATCCATTAGCTTTTTTTAGCCTCTATTTCAAAGTCTACATATCTGTCTGCTAAAAAATTTATTACATATTTATCAAAATCCAGTTTACCATAAGTCAAACCGTCGCTACCTGTAAAAGTAGAATATTTGGCTTTTAAGCTCTAAGTTTTTTTAGAATTAAATTTTTATATTTAAACTCGTTCTATCTTCATATTCCTTTTTGCTCTTCTTCACCTATAGCAAAGACCATGGACCACTCTTCTGAGTTTACCAATTTATATATAGGTGTTCCGGCATCTACTTGTTGACCGGCTTTTAATATAAGCTGCACTATATTTATTTGTATCAAAAGCTTTCTTTGTTTATGTCTGTAAGCTCTAAATTTTTCTTTACCGTCTACCGCAAAAAGAAACTAAACCCGGCCTCGTCAGAAACAACCTGATTATATTGTATATTTTTCAGCTTTTAATTTATCCTCCAAACCATCTAAAGATGCAACATTTGCATATTCTAATAAAGATGAATTCAAAAGATATTTTTGTATCATAAACTTCGTTAAAGTTTATATCTTTATATGAAGTTGAAAATAAAGATAAATCATTTTTTTAATTTCTTATAATCAGAGTCGCTAATATTAAGTCCTTCCAAATTATTCTCTTTTTATAAATTTTTGTTAATGAACCTGTTCCATCCACAGAATATATAGGCTGTCCTACTGCTACATGTTTAGCTTCTCTTACAAAATAATTTATAGTACCGGCAGCATCTGTATTTTTTTGACACTCTCCGACCTTATGATTAAACCTGTGTGGCTTGTATCTTCTACTATACTTCCGGCTATAACCTCATAAAAATCTTATTTTTATCTCTAAGCATATAGGAGATAACCAAATAACACATATATATAAATACTAACATAAAAAGCTATTTGAGCAATATTAAATTTGGTATTTCTAACTCTACTAATTTTTAATATTTGTATTGTTATTTACTTTGGAAACTCTTCTAGGCGCTTGTTTTTTTGTATTCTTTTTTTCTTCTCTTCTGATTTTTCTTTCTTTTTTTCTATTTTTCTCTTCTTTATTTCCCTACCTGTCTTAGTTGCCTTCTTTGCTCTCCAGGTTTTTTTCACCTTTCTATTTGGATTCGTATCTTTTTGCCACCGCTTTTTACAAACTCCTATTCTCTTCATAAGTATTTATTATAGACTATGTAGATAGCTAAAGCAAGGAAAACAGGGCATAAAACTATAGCAAAGCAAAATTATACAATATAGAACACTTACAAACACATCCATATATCAGATCATATTCTTCATAAACAAGTTATACTCTAGAGTAATAAACTAATATTTTTTTACAAAAATCAAGGATGGAAACACTCTTAGTGAAACCATCCTTTTTTTATACACTATTTTGTTGATATTTTTTAGTCTACTTTTTTTATTGAGAAAATATTTATTTAGTCTGTACTATACCGTTTATCACCCATTCTCCTGATGCATTTACAGTATATCCGTCCGGTGTGGTAGTATTTGCAAACATAGCTCCTAAATTACCATTTGAGATAGAATTTAAGTAATAACATTTTACTTTTCCATCTTTTTCATCCTTTATCCACTGCCAATTTGTAAGCATATTTCCATCTTTATCAAATCTAAACCAAGAAAAACTTAGCTTGTCCGAGTTTTTCGTTAGCAAAAGGATTTTTCTATAGCTGCCCACATATCCTTGTATACAGTATTTCCTGCTTTGTATTGCCAATGTCCATTATTATTTGACCAAGTACCGCCTTTTACAACATAACTTGGCAAAGCAGAAGATGTCGAGGTCTTTGTAAGTCTACCGCTTGAACCTGAACCACCTCTACTACTTGAACCGCTACCGCCACCTGAACTACCTCTACTACTTGAACCGCTACCGCCGCCTGAACCGCCTCTACTACTTGAACCTCCCCCTGAGTTTACGTTACTTCCCGAATTACTACTGTTATTTGTATTAGTGTTACTATCAGGTTTTACATTATTTTCAGGCTTTGTACTGCTGTCAGGTTTTGCATTATTTTTATGCTCGGTGCTATCGTCGGACTTTTTAGAATTAGCTTTAGTTTTTATAGTAATAGTATATGCTGTTCCTGAATTGTCTCTAAATTTAACCAAAACATCAATATGATATTCACCCGGTTTAGCAGCTTCTTTTAATTTATCCTCATCATCTTTAGCTATTATTGATAAGTCAGTTCTTACAAACAACTTGTCATCATCATTAAAAATAAGACAAGATAACAGTTCTTCTAAGGTAGGGATATGCCCTTCTATATTTTGATAGTCTTTTTTAGTAGGCTTTATAGTTTCAGCCAATCCTTTTTTTCCGGCAGAATATATAGTAACTACAGTATCTTTAAACCTAGCCTCTCCCTTTAATGTGGTAACTCTATTTTCTGCATCATATACCAACTCTTCCTCTGTACCGTCTGCAAGAGTTTTTTTGTAGAAATATTCGTTTTCATCTATTTCAGGTAAGGTGTAAGTAACAGTCTGGACACCACCTGCTACATTAGGAGTATCAACCTTGTAATCTATTTGTGTAACAGTTCTTTTTGTAGCATCTTTTACTATTAACTGACCTGCTTCTCTGGCAAATAAAGTACAAGTCGTGTTATCATTATTAGACTCAGCTCTTTCGACAACAGCTTTTTTCTCATTTAATACATCAGCTGCAAAAGTATAGTAGTAATTAGGAGTAGTCTCATAATCATGCTCGTTTAAATCAATAGTTTCAGTTTTCCCATCTCTTTTAGTTATTTTTAGAATGAATTTCATTTTTTTTACCGAAGCATAAGTTGTGATAAAATCATCTGAGTTACTATCACTTTCCTCTGTTCTATAAATACCTGAATTACTATCATTTTTCATCAGCATAAGCTCTAAATCCTAAAAATCCTACAGAACTAATAACTAAGGTCAAGGTGCTAAGTCCTAAAACTAGTAATTTTCTTTTTTTCATTGCATTATCCTCCTATTTTTCCTATAAAATATTTATTTGGTCTGTACTATACCGTTTATCATCCATTCTCCCGACGCATTTACAGTATATCCGTCAGGTGTGGTAGTATTTGCAAGCATAGCTCCCAAATTACCGTTTGAGATAGAATTTAAGTAATAACATTTTACTTTTCCGTCTTTTTCGTCCTTTATCCACTGCCAATTTGTAAGCATATTTCCATCTTTATCAAATCTAAACCAAGAAAATTTAGCTTGTCCAAGCTTTTCATTGGCAAAAGGATTTTCTATAGCTGCCCACATATCCTTGTATACAGTATTTCCTGCTTTGTATTGCCAATGTCCGTTATTATTTGACCAAGTACCGCCTTTTACAACATAACTTGGCAAAGTAGAAGATGTTGAGGTCTTTGTAAGTCTACCGCTTGAACCGCCTCTACTTCCTGAGCCACCTCTACTACTTGAACCGCCACTGCCGCCTGAACCGCCTCTACTACTTGAACCTCCCCCTGAGTTTTTGCTACTTCCCAAATTACTACTGTTATTTGGCTTAGTATTACTATCAGGTTTTGCATTGCTATCAGGTTTTTGCATTGCTATCAGGTTTTACATTGCTTTCAGGCTTTGTACTACTGTCAGGTTTTTTTCATTGTTTTCAGGATTTTTTTAGGATTAGCTATAGTATTAATTGTAACAGCATAAATCTTTTTCAGAATTATCTAAAAATTTAACTAAAACATTTATATGATGTTCTCCTGCATTTACCGCAGCTTTTAACTTATCTTGCTCCCCATCTGCAATCTTAGTTGACTTTTTATCTACCATTGTTGAATTATCTCCAAAGTCAAGGCAAGATAAAAGATTTTCCAATGTAGGCTCATTCCCCTCCTTATTTTCAAAGTTCTTCTTAATAGGATTTACTTTTTCAGCCAATCCTTTTCTTCCGGCAGAGTATATTGCTACCACAGTATCTTCAAATCTTTCATCTCCTGTTAAGGTAACAGTCCTATTTTTTTCATCATATTCAATTTTTTCCTCTGTTCCATTCTCAAGAACTTTCTTAAAAATATACTCTTCATCATCTACTTCAGGCAAGGTATAAGTAACAGTTTGCTCCTTATTTGCTACTGTAGGAGTATCAATTTTGTAATCTACCGGTTCATATTGCTTGCTCTGTATGATATCTCTCACTATTAATCGCCCAGGCTCTCTAGCCTCCAATACATATCCTCTTCCATTCTCTGTCGCTCGTATATCTGTTACAACAACTTTATGTTTTATGAAAATAGGACTTATAAGTGGAAAATAACTTTTAAAGTTATTTCCCTGATCATATTGAGGGGGTATAGAAACATCCTCTACCTCTCCGTCTCTTTTTGTTATTCTTAAAGTTAAAGAAACCTTTTCATTAGGTTCTGCATAAGCAGTAATAAAATCATCTGAGCTTTTTCTTATCTTCCTCTGCTATGCCCGTATAAGAAGCACTCACACTTTCGTCAGCATAAGCTTTAAGCCCAGAAACACCTACAATAGTAGTAAATAAAACTGCGGTGCTAAATCCTAAAACTAATGATTTTTTTCTTTTCATGACATTATTCCCCTATTCTTATTTTTTTATAAATTTCTTATATTATAATAAGCAAAAAGAAGTTAAGATAGTGTTAAGATATATAAAGTCACATCAAATTATACTATTATAGACAAGATATAAATAGTTTTTTTATTGGATTAAGTTAATGAATAATAATGGGCACTTCATATTTTTTTAAAATATCCGAAGTACCCATCATTATTCATATTATTAAAACTATTTTTAATTACATTAGATAAATTTTTTTACAAACCCAAATTTTTATTATTATCAAAAAAATATAACTACAATGATAATAAAATATTCTTTTTCACACTTTGTGGCAAATCAGCTTCGGAGCTGAAATACTTACAACAAAGTTTATATTATATTTTTTTCTCCTAATTTTTTTCAAGAATATCTATAGTAGCCGTTATATCACAAGCTTCAAGGTTGGCAAGTTTTAGAAAACTATCCAAAAAAACATATTCCAAGTCATGATCTGATGATATCAAGCCCATAATAAAGCCTACAAAACCATCAGCACTAATGAACGGATAGTCACAAACATTTATCAATCTAATTTTTATTACTTAGCTCATACATATTTTTTTAGAACTTTTTGTCTAAGTAAATTACATTTCCGCTAGCTTCAGCAACAACTGTATTTGCTTTCTCAAGCAAATGTAGAGTTTTTTTCTTTTTCCTTTTTTTCACCACAAATTATACTCAACATATCTTTGCCCTCCTTGAAAAAAATATAATAAATATGAAGTTTTGTTTCTTAATTATATAATATTTAGAAACCTTTTTTTCAATACTATTCTGACAATTTATAGAGCAATTTATCCATATTTTGATATAACTCATTCTTATTATTTGCTTTTTAAAACTATACTTACATACTCTTTATCAGTAGTCTTATCTTTTTGTAGACATTACAAGGCAAGCTCCTGCTGCTTTTTGTAGTACCTGTCTTAGCACCTATAAGCTCCAAGTTATTTGGTAAAGCTCTGCCTAACAGATATAAGTTACTATTATCCCAATGATTTATAAATGTTTCTCCATTAGCCAGAGTATAAGTAGGCTCATAAGCAGCTGTAGTAGTTATTTTTCTGAAAATATCATATTTTAGACACTCATTTATTATTAAATATAAATCATAAGCGCTTGTATAATGCCCTTCCATTGTTAAACCATGTGCATTCTTAAAATTGCTATCCGTTGCATATATTTTTTTTGCTTCTTGAGTCATAAGCTTTGCAAATTCTTCCTCACTACCTGCTATATGTACTGCTATAGCATTTGCCGCATCATTTCCTGAAGGCAACATAAGTCCATACAAAAGCTGTTCAAGACTAAGAGTATCTCCCGGTTTTATATTAGCCAAAGTAGCTCCAACTTCATTTATTATTACTTCATTTCCTACTTTTACTTTATCCTCCAAATTGCCATATTTCATAGCAACAAGAGCTGTCATAAGTTTAGTTGTACTTGCAGGATTCATTTGCTTATAAACGGATTTTGAAAATATTGCCTCTTTTCCATCTCTTACTACAAGCAAACCAACCTCAGGGCTATAATCATCTATATTTATATTATCATCACTTACTACCGAAATATTATTTGCATAAGCTGACACTCTTGCCATGTCAGTATCTTCCTTATATACAGCTGTAAAATACTTATCAAAATCAAATTTTGGTACTGTATATCTATATGCAAACAAAAAAACAGATATAAGTATTAAAATCAAAACTACAGATTTAAGCTTATATCCATTTTTCTTCTTCCTGGCATAACTTTGACGTTTTCTACTTTCTATATGCATCTCTAAATTCAAAATCTCCATGTTCCATGGCTTTTATGAGTAATTCGGCACTAGCAAGATTAGTTGCCAAAGGTATATTATGTATATCACAAAGCTTAACTGCATTATTTACATCCGGTTCATGAGATTTAGATGTAAGGGGATCTCTTAAGAATATAACTAAATCAATATCATTATTTTCTATCTGCGCTCCCAACTGTTGCTCTCCACCTAAATGTCCGGCTAAATATTTATGCACACTTAAATTAGTTACTTCTTCTATAAGTCTACCTGTTGTACCTGTAGCATAAAGCTGATGCTTTGATAATATACCTCTATATGCAATACAAAAGTTTTGCATTAATTTCTTTTTAGCATCATGTGCAATTAAACCTATATTCATAAACCCTCCTTAATTGACTCCATCACGTAATAATCCTACATTTAATACCATACCTAAGCCTATATACATACTCATAAGAGAACTGACACCATAACTTATGAATGGTAATGGCAAACCTGTATTAGGAAATATGCCTGTAGCTACTGAAATATTAGTAAAACTTTGAAAAGCTATAAGTGTTGCAACCCCTACACAAATAAGCTTCCCTTTTATATTTGTAACTTTATTTGCTAAATTAAGTATTTCAAAAACCAAGATAGCCAAAATGATTACCATAATTATTGAACCTATAAAACCTAGTTCTTCTCCAATTACTGCAAATATAAAAATCAGTCTGATCTTGTGATAAAAAAATTTCCATTCTTTACTGAAGCTACTGTTGTATTATTAAGCCCTTTACCATACAATTGCCCTGAACCTATAGCCATAATAGAGTTTGCTTGTTGTAAGCTGGCATCAGCATACTTAGATGGATTGACCCAAGCCAAAATACGTCTAGCTTGATAATCTCTAAGAAATGGCACTTTACCCATACTCAATAAAGTTATAAAAACAGCTAAAGCCGGAATACTAATACCAAAAGACAGTCCCACCAACTTATAACTTATACCTGATACAAAAAAAGCATAGATAAAGCTTACCACTACTAAAACTATAGTTGTAGACAAATCCGGCTCCAGCAAAATTAATATATATATTATTCCAACTCCAAAGGCAAACATAAATAAGATCAAAAAATTATTTATAGCATCCTGATATTTTTCTAAAAACCAAGCTAATGAGATGATAATTCCCACCTTAACAAACTCTGAAGGTTGTACATTTCCAATTATAGGCACTCTTATCCATCTGGTAGCACCTGCGCCCTCAGGACTATAACCAATCAAAAGAACTAAAGTTAAAACTATAACAGATAATACATAAACCAAGGGAGCTAAATTAATTATCTTATCATATTTTTATCAAAGATAAAATAAACATAAATAACAAGCTGAATATTATACCTACTATTTGTCTATTAACTACTTTTGGCATCATAGGTTGCACTATTTATAACAAGTACACCAAGTATACTTAGCGATAATGCATAAATAATTATCCTAAAATTGTAATTTTTTTAAGCTATATATATCAAACATTTCTTACCTCAAATTTTACAACAAATCTATAAAAATTACTAGTGTTAATCACCAATTTTTACATTACTTACATCTAAAAGCTGAGCCATTTATTATCATATCCAAGTTTGTATATCCAAAATATAACTTGTATATATTTTTGGCAGCTGTAGCCGCATTTGATGATGAATAACCAAATGGAATATTTACTGTAACAGCTACTTCCGGATCTGAATATGGCGCAAATGAAAGGAAAAAGGCATGGTTGGCTCTGTTTTTACTCTCCTGTGCTGTACCTGTCTTACCTGCAATATCTACAGGAATATCTTTAAAAATATCCCTTCCCGGACCATCTCTTATAACTTTCAACATTCCATAAGATACCGCATTCCATGTACTGTTTTTTATATCAACCTTAGAATCTATCTCCGGTGTATAATCTTTAATAATATTTCCATCTTTATCACTAACTTTATCCAAAATACTAAGCTTAAATACTGTTCCTCTATTTGCTATAGTTGAAACATACCTGGCTAGTTGAACGTTAGCAAAAGAGTTTGCACCCTGACCTATAGCTGATCGCTCAGGAGCTCTATTTGTTATCATCGGATCATTTTCTTCTATTTCTACTCCTGATTTCTTATTGAGCCCGAACATAGTTGCATATTTAGCCAATTTTTCTATTCCTGTAACAGGACTATATTCTCCATCAGCTTTCATAGATAATCTATGTCCTAATTCAGCAAAATAGTAGTTACATGAATTTTGTATAGCTCCTGTTATATTCAAATCTCCATGCAAATTCGGATATATCCAACATTTTATATGTGGATTTATGGTATCATATTCTCCTGTACATCTAATAGTTTCATCTTCTCTAACTACCCCTTCTTCAAGTGCGGCTATTGCAATTATAGGTTTAAATGTAGAACCCGGTGCTTTTCTCGCTTGTGTAGCATTATTATAAAGTGGCAAGGATTGGTCATTCAATAATTTATTATAATAATCAACATCCATAGTATTACTAAGTCTATTGTTATCATAGCCCGGATATGAGACTAGAGCAATAACTTCTCCTGTCTTAGTATCAGTTACAACAGCACCTGCTGTACTAGGTTCCAAAGCAAGCTGTGCCGGAGTTATCTCCAACTTTGAAATTTTATCTATCAAGAATGTATAAGCATAATTCTCTCCATTAGCATATAAAGTATTATATGCAGCTTTATCCTCTTTTAAAAATACCTTGCTCATAAAGACTCAAACAAAGCTCTCTACCTGTTACCCTTGAATTTTTAACTAAATATTTGTATAAAAGTTTTTCAAAACCTTTATCATTCTCCAACATAGTTATGATATATGTATTCAGACTATTATATATATCATCTGCAGATAGATATTTTGTATCTACATTTAACTTACTACTATCTATCAAATTATTTGCACTAAGATATTTAAGATAGGCCCTCAGACTTATAGTATCATCTTTCCAAGCTAAATACTCTTTAGCTTTTGTATCTATTGCATCCTTATATATAATAGCTTTTTCATCAGAGGCCAAGGAATTATAAATATATACCAAAAAGGCATTTAAGTCCTCAGGTAAGTCTTTCATAGCTCCGGCATTAGCATTTGACAATTCAGCTTTTATGGCTTCCATGCTGCTATTATAATATGATTGATACTTATTATATATATTCTTTTCTACCGAACTTGCTTCTGCAGACTTAAATCTGTCAATAGATAAAAACATTATTATTTATAAGTTGATAATATGCATCTTTTACAGGTATCTCCCTATCTGTAGAGTTTGTGTTTTTCTGTATTTGGTTTATCATTATTTACTATTTTTTTGATAGAATACCTGCTAATTGCTGTTCCAAAATATTATAGATACCTATTTGTAATTTTCTATCTATAGTTAAATATACATCATTTCCCGGCTTAGCATTAACACTTTCTTTAGTTTTCCAGTATATGTCCTACATTATCTACATTTATTATTTGATAACCTTTTTGTTCCCTGTAGTTCTCTATCCATATATTCTTCTATACCGATACGACCTACAACATCATTTTCTGAATAATTAGAATCTTTTGCTCTAAGTTCTTCCAACTGACTTTCTTGCACTCTTCCTGTATATCCTATAATAGGAGAAAAAAATATACACTATCATTGTATACACGTAAAGTTTCTTCTTCTATATTTACCCCTAATAGGTTTGCAGTATTTTCTAAAATATCAGCCTTAGTTTCTTCCTTTATATCTGTAGCAACCTTTGTAGCATCATATTTATGATAAGCTGTAAAACCCATAGTATATTTAATATTTATTATATCAAGTTTCTCTCTTGCACTAAGCTCTATTCTATTATTATTTTTCATCCTTTAATTCATTAAGTTTATACTCATCAGCTTTTTTTATCAACCAATTCATCAGCGGTTATATTACTTTTATTATCATTTCTTCCAACTCTTTTATCTAGATCATTAATAGATTTTTAAGCCATAATAATCACGTAAAAAAACGTTTTTTTGAAGCTTCTGAATTGCTTGTATAATAATAATTACCTTGCTCATTTATATCTACTTGAAAATCTCCTATAACTTTTTTTCGTTATGTTTATTCAAGATTTTTTTACAAGTCTATATATCATAGCATTTCTATCATTATATTTTTTTATAATCTCCATTATCTCTTACTGTTATGGCATACGCAAGTCTATTATATGCAAGCAATTCTCCATTTCTATCATATATATTTCCTCTAGTTGCTTGAGTAGTAAGAGTTTTTCTCTGTTTTTTTGTATATAATTATCTTGATAATATTCTCCATCAAGTATTTGTAATTTGAATAAGCGTGAAAATATAATTAATAATACAAAAATATAAACAAATCCCAAAACAAAAAGTTCTGGAATTTGAAAGTCTATTCTTAAATTCTATAAATATTTGACGTAAATCATTCAGCAAGTTTAGCACCTCTATTCATATCCATATCTTCCAAACTTCTATTATATTGCAATAAAAGTCTATACATAAGTAAAGTAAATAATAAACTGATTATCATTTCAGGCAAAACAATCTGCCTTATATAGAATAATATGTTAAACTTTCCTCTAGGAAAAAAATCTAAATATATAAATATATAAATTATATAAAAAAACTCATTTATAGTACACATCAGTAGCGGTAAGAAAATAAATTCTTCATAAAAAGTATTTTTGATAAAGAACCGTTTATATAAGCTATCCAGACAAAAAAACAAGGTAAAAATATCCTAATGGTAAAGAATAAAATAAATCCATCAATACGCCGGCTATAAGTCCATACATCATACCTTCTCTTTTCCCATAGATAAAACTGAAAGTAAATACCATGATTATCATAAGATTAGGTGCCGCCGATAAAAAAGGAATAAAGGGAAATATACATCTTTGTATTACAAAAGCTAAAATTAACATAGCTATATTTGCAATAAGTCTTCTCATTCTACTGCCCACCTGTCTTTTTATTTGTTATAATAAGTACCTCTTGTAAGGTATCAAAACTGGCTATAGGTATTAAATATCCTGATTTTGTAAGTCTTGAATCATCTATATTTATTTCTGTTGCATATCCTATCAAAATACCCGGTAAAAACTTTGTACTTATATTACTTGTAACTATCTTATCGCCCTCTTTTATATCTGCATTTACATCTATATCGCTAAGTTTCAGTCTACCTCCTTCATATAAACGCAAATCACCTGCAACTATACAATTATTCCCTGACTGCATAGACATAGCACTAACTCTGGACACATCATCTATAATACTTCTTACCGTAGCATAATTACTTCCCACATCACTAACTATACCGACCAAGCCACCATCAGCTACAACATTCATATCCACTTCTATTCCATCAAGACTACCTTTATCTATTCTGAAAACCTTAAACCAGCGTCCTGAATCTTTGGCTATGACTCTAGCTCCTACTTTCGTATAATCCTTATATTCTTCATCAAGTTTATATAGATTTCTAAGTCTGGATAATTCAAGTTTATTTTCTTCCAACTTGGTATTTTCCATAGTAAGCTCATCTATCTTATTTTTCAAAGCTTTATTTTCTTCATAAGCTTGTTTTAAAGTAGCCTTTTCCTCTATTGAATTGTAAAATGCCTTTCCTGCAACATTGACACCATTTTGAATAGGTGTAAGAACAAAACCCACTCCCGATCTTAAAGGTGCTATCCATCTATTCTTTATTGCTGTTATACTTATAAGTAAAAATACAAATAATACTTATAATTATCAAAATATTTCTATCCATTTTAGAATCCATTATAAGACTCCTTGCTCCTTAAAACTATAATATTTATTATCACCTATAATAATATGATCATTCAAGTGAATACCTACTAATATACAGGCTTTATCTACATTTTTTTAGTTACTATTATATCTTCTTTACTGGGGTGTGGATCTCCGCTAGGATGATTATGTACCAAAATCACATTAACTGCATCCTGTTTTAGTGCTTCTATTAAAAGATCTCTAACTGAGATAACGGAAGAATTTACAGTACCTCTACTTATGAGAATATCAGCAAGTAGTCTTTGTCTGGTATCTAATAAAGCCAGATGTAATTCTTCTCTTTTTAAATTTCTCATTTCTTGCATATAATAATTTGATACCGCCATAGGGCTATCAAAATAAGACACTTCTCCCTTAGAACTTTTCCAAAGTCTTTTGGCAAGCTCAACTATACATACTAATTGAGTTGCTTTAACCTTTCCTATACCTTTTATCTTGAGCAGCTCATTATAATTTAAATCCATAAGCCTAGCCAAGCCTTTATTCTTATTATTTTCTTGCAATATTTTTTTTGATAAGTCTAAAACATTTAACTCTCTAGTTCCTGTTCTAAGTAAGATTGCCAATAATTCGGCATCTGTCAAAGATTTACTTCCACATTTCACAAATCTTTCATAAGGTAAATCTTCTTTGTATTCCTTGTCTTTTAATAACATTTAAACCTTTCTGCAACTCTCCAAGTCTAGGTTTAATATTACTTTAAATCTATTATTCCTTTATCTATAAGCTTTTGTAAAGATAGTAAAATTCCATATTTTGCATGGTTAAATGTTAAGCCGCCTTGAAAAAATACGGTATATGGCTCTTTCATCGGTGCATCTGCACTAAGCTCTATAGAAGAACCTGAAACAAAAGCTCCTGCCGCCATTATCACATCACTGTCATAACCCGGCATAGCCCAAGGTTCCGGAACTACATAACTATCAACAGGTGCAGCTGCTTGTATACCTTCGCAAAAAGCTACAACAGCCTCCGGTGTTTTTAAAGTTATAGCTTGTATTATATCATGCCTACTCTCATCGGCATCAGGTATACAAGTATAACCTAATTTTTTTCATATATATTAGCTGCAAATATAGCTCCTTTCTCTGCTCCTGCTACAACTGTAGGTGCTAAAAACAAACCTTGCAACATAAGTCCATTAAGCCCCAATGAAGCACCCACTTCCTTTCCAAGACCCGGTGCAGTTAGTCTATATGCCGCATTTTCTATACATTCTTTCTTACCAACTATATATCCTCCTATAGGTGCAAGACCGCCACGGGATTTTTTTATAAGTGAACCGACTATCATATCAGCTCCCACTTCTAAAGGTTCTTTATCTTCTACAAATTCACCATAGCAATTATCTACCATTATTATAACATCTTCTTTCAGACTTCTAATAAATTTAATAAGTTCTTCTATTTTTTTGCTATGGATAAAGTAGGTCTACTTGCATAACCCTTTGATCTTTGTATAGTTACAAGTTTAGTCTTTTTATTTATACAGTTTTTTATAGCTTCAAAATCAAAAGAACCATCTTCTTTCAAATCTGCTTGTCTATAAGTGATACCATATTCAGCCAAAGAACCTTTCGAAGGTCTGATACCTATAACTTCTTCCAAAGTATCATAAGGCTTTCCAACCGGAGAAAACAATTCATCTCCGGGTCTTAGATTAGATGATAAAGCCACATGTAAAGCATGAGTTCCACTAACAAGATGCGGTCTAACTAAAGCATCTTCTCCTTTTAAAAACACTTGCATAAATAGCTTCTAAAGTATCTCTGCCTAAATCATTATATCCATAACCTGTTGTAGCCGCAAAATGTATATCGCTCAACCTATTTTTCACGCATAGCTTTTTAATACTTTTTAATTGATTAAATTCACAAATTCTATCAATTTCATCAAACCTTTTTTCTAAAGCCAGCAAAGTCTCTTTTCCAAAATTATATACGTCTTCACTAATACCGAGTTCTCTATATATATTATTTAATTCCATTTCTATTATACTATCTCTCCCTATATACTGTATATCATAATTATTTATTCTTTGTGTTTTCAATATTAAATATTTGTAAAATCTATATACTCACACATCTTATCCAAAAGTGCTTCTCCTGTATAGACATCTTTATCTATCCATATAGCGTTTTCTTCCCTTTTAAACCAAGTTAATTGTCGCTTAGCAAAGTGTCTTGTATCTTTTTTAATTTCTTCCTTTACTTCATCCAAACTTAATTGCTCTTCAAAGTATGCAAATAATTCCTTATATCCTATACCTTGCATAGCTGTCATATTCTTTTCACAACCATATTCAAGCAGCTCTTTAAATTCTTCTATCAGTCCTTCTTCAAACATCAAATCTACTCTATAATTAATTCTCTCATATAACTTAGTTCTATCCATAGTCAGGACAAAAAAATCTATACTCATACTTACTTTCTTTACTTCTTTGCTCTATATTATGACTTGATATTTTTTTATTATTAAGTATTGCATATTCTATAGCTCTAATAAGTCTTTTTTTATTGTTTTTATGTATACTATTTGCCGCCTCTTTATCATACCCTAACAATTTATTGTACATAAAATCAGCGCCTTTTTTTCATACTCCAATTCCAATTCTCTTCTTAAAACTGTTTTTTTCTTCTTCGTTTTCATCTTCAAATTCTATATCATATAAAAGTGCCTGTATATAGAAACCTGTTCCACCTACTAATATAGGTATTTTTACCCTTAGCATATATCTCATCTATAGCCTTTTTTGCTAATTCCTGAAAAATTGTTATATTAAATTCATCTTTGGCATCTAAAATATCTATAAGATAATGAGTTATTCCCTGCATTTCTTCTTTTTTTATCTTTGCTGTTCCTATATTCATATTCTTATAGACCTGCATAGAATCAGCACTAATTATCTCGCCATTTATCCTTTTTGCTATAGCTATGGATATATCTGTTTTACCAACTGCTGTCGGACCTGCTATAATTACCAACTTCTTACTCATTAGACTATCCTTTTTAAATTTTTTTCTCAATTTCATATTTACTCATTTTTTTATAATTGTCGGTCTACCATGTGGACAATTATAAGGATTGTCCAGATTTAACATCTCATCAATTAATATCTGCGCCTCTTCAAAACTTATATTTTGATTTCCTTTTATAGCCGCTTTACAAGAAATGCTGGCAAGCTTTGACAAAATAGGCTCTGCCTGTCTTATTATGCCACTTTCACTAATTTCTTCTATAAGTTCCATTAATAAATCTTTTTTTATCTACAGATGGAAGATTATCAGGTAAGGCACTTACTTTTATCTCTCTTCCACCAAAAATTTTTCAATTTCAAAGCCCATTTTATAGAAAAAAATCTCTATTTATTTCTAAAGCTTCTAATTCAATATCACTTAAGCTAAGTATTATTGATGGCGAAATATATTGCTTTGTACTTATATCATTCTCATAAGCTTTTTAGAAATCTTTCATATAAGACCTTTTTCATGAGCTGCGTGTTGGTCTATTATAAACATCTCTTTATCTAATTCCACTATCCAATATGTCCCAAAAAAATTTGACCAACTATCCTATGTTTTTTTATATTTTTTTCATCCAAAAACTTTAATTGTTCATATTCAACATCTTCTATCTTTTGAGCTACTTTAGAGTCAAGTTCAGTTTTTTTATATTCTTTTTGTTTTTATCTTCAAAAATATACTCTTCTTTTTTTCTTTTTATTTCTATAGGTTTCCCATTATTTTTTTCTACATTTAAGATATCTAAGTTTTTTTCCTTCTATTCCTATAGGTTTTTATAGTATTTTTCTTTTTTTCAAGCTCTTTTTATTCTATTTCTTTCAAAAATTCTCAGGATAGCGTACTCTGTTTTTCTTCTTCCAGTTTTTATTTTTTTAAATTCTGCTTTATCTCCTCTATTCTGTCTTTTTTTCGGATACATAAGCCCTTTTTACCAAATCCGCACTTACTAAAGTATTTTCTACAGCTGATTTTTATGACTGCATATATAGTATTCACATCTTCAAATCTGATTTCCATTTTTACTTGGATGCACATTAACGTCTAATAAAGATGGATTAATATTAATATTTAATACTACAAAAGGATATTTCCCTTGCATCATTCTATTTCCATAAGCATCTTCTATAGCTTTAGCTATTATACTATTTTTTTATATCTTGAATTAATAAAATATATCTCATTAGTTCTTTTTTTGATTTTTGAATATTCCGGCTTTGCTATATATCCATTTATTTTTGAAAATATCATCTTTATATCTTAATTCAAGTAAAGATGAGCTGGCCTCTTTCCCATAAATTTGATAAATAATATCTTTTTACATTTCCATTTCCCAGAGTATGTAACTTATTTACATTATTGTTTATATATCTAAAACTGATATCAGGATTTGACAAAGCCAACTTTTCTACTATATCGCTTATATAGGCAGCTTCTGTATTTGAACTTTTCAGAAATTTACGTCTAGCCGGAGTATTATAAAACAAATCTTTTATAATTATTGTTGTCCCATCAGGTGCCGCAACCTCCTCGAAACAAAGCTCTTCTCCACCTTCTATCTTATATAGATTTGCTGTAAAACTAGACTTTGTCTTACTTATAATCTCTGTTCTTGTAACTGCACTTATGCTTGAAAGTGCTTCTCCCCTAAATCCTAGACTAAGTATATTATCTAAATCTGCCGCATCCTTAATTTTTACTTGTTGTATGTCTTAAAAAAGCTGTTTTAATCTCGTCTTTTTCTATACCTGTTCCATTATCTGTAATTCTTATATAAGAAATACCACCATCTTTTATCTCTACTGTAATTTGATTTGAGGAGGCATCTATGGCATTTTCTAACAATTCTTTTTACTATAGAAGCCGGTCTTTCAACTACTTCTCCGGCTGCTATTTTTATCTATTGTAGATTTATCCAGTATATTAATCATAAAACCTCCCCTTTATCTTATATACGATTTTTTTAATCTTATTTTTGTATTTTTATATAAGGTATTCATAGCATCTATAGGTGTCATATTGCCTATATCTAAACTTTTAATTTCCTCTATAATATCATTATCTTTTATTGTTTCAAACAAAGATAATTGTGCCGCTTCAAGCTCATTTTGTCTTTTTACCGGTTTATAATTTTTCTTATTTATATTATTAGCTATATCTTTTGCTCTATTTGCTATATCCGCATCGCTAAGTTCCAGTAAAAGTTCTCTTGCTCTATTTAAAACTACTTCAGGAACTCCGGCCAACTTTGCCACTTGTATACCATAACTCTTATCAGCTCCACCTTTTACTATTTTCCTAAGAAATACCACATCTTCACCTTGCTCTTTTACAGCTATACAATAGTTATTTACTCCTGCCAAAGTGCCCTCTAACTCTGTAAGTTCATGATAATGCGTTGCAAATAGTGTTTTTGCTCCAAGTATATTGGTATTTGCAATATGTTCTGCCACTGCCCAAGCTATGCTTAATCCATCAAATGTGGACGTTCCTCTTCCTATTTCATCAAGTATAATTAGAGAATCTTTTGTTGCATTCCTTAATATATTAGCTACTTCTGTCATTTCTACCATAAAAGTAGATTGCCCACTGGCTAGGTCATCACTAGCCCCTACTCTGGTAAAAAGTCTATCACAAATACTAATATCTGCATACAAGGCCGGTACATAAGAACCTATTTGTGCCATAAGAACAATAAGAGCAGTTTGTCTCATATAAGTAGATTTTCCTGCCATATTAGGTCCTGTTATTATACTGAGTCTATTTTTATTTGTATCTAACAAAGTATCATTAGGAATAAATAATCCTTCTCTTAGCATCTGCTCAACTACAGGATGTCTACCGTCTTTTTATATTTAGATTACCCTTAGTGTTTATTTCAGGTTTTTATATAATTATTCTTCTCGGCAACAGTAGCAAAACTTACTAATATATCTAATTTTTGCTATAACCTTAGCAGTCTTTTTTTATACGAGATACCTCTTTTTGCTATATCTTCTCTTATAGTTGTGAAAATATCATATTCTAAAAATATTTAACTTATCTTGAGCCCCTAAAATTATATCTTCTAAATTTTTTTGAGTTCGTCTGTAGTATATCTTTCCGCATTTGTTAAGGTTTGCTTTCTTACAAAAATAATCAGGCACCATAGACAAAAAGAGTTTGTAACTTCGAAATAATATCCAAAAAAACTTTATTATATTTTTATCTTCAGACCTCTTATTCCTGTTTTTTTCTCTTTCTTTTTCTTCCAGTTCTCCTAACCAATTTTTTTACCATCAGTATTTGCAAGACGCAACTTGTCTACTTCCTCATTATAGCCTGTTTTTAATTATATTTCCCTCTTTTTAAACCCAAAGGACTATCTTCATTTATTGATTTTTTTAATTAAATCATATATATCTTCCAAATTATCAAGTTCTTTTGTGCATATCTTTAATTAATTCCACATCAAAAACTTGCCAGTAAATATTTTTATTCCCGGTAAATATTCTATAGAACTTGCAAAGGAAAGTAAATCTTTGGTATTGGCACTTCCTGATACAATTTTTTTCCAAGTAATCTTTCTATATCATAAATACTATCTAAGTATTCTACAAGTTCTTCTTTATCTATATGTCTATCAAGTATAGATTCGAGAGCATCCTGTCTTTTCAATATCTCTTCTCTACTTATAAGCGGTTGTTCTATATAAGTTCTAAGAAGTCTAGCTCCCATAGCTGTTTTTGTTTTATCTAAGACACCCAATAAACTTCCTTGCTTTTTCTTTTCTCTCATAGTTTCCAAAAGTTCTAAATTTCTTCTGGAATTTGCATCTATGAGCATATAATCCATATTAGAATAAGCCTTTATATCTGTTATCTGATTTAACCCGGATTTTTGAGTATCATATAAATATTGTAGCAAAGCACCTGCACTTATCACACCCTCAGGATATTCATCTATACCAAGTCCTGATAATGTTCCTAAACCAAGATGTTTCTTTATTAAATCACTACTTCTTTTTTCATCAAAATACGCTTCATCAAGTACGGTAAGAGATAGAGAATATTTTTCTTTCAGACTTACCATATCTATTCCCGACACTTCAAAAGCAGGGTTGTATACAAGTTCACTGGCGTTATACTTATTTATTTCATCATATACTTGTTTTATCGTAGAAACTGTAGTTAAGTAAAAAAATCTCCTGTGCTTATATCAGAAACTCCTATACCGAAAAACTGAAGAGATATATCCTATACATAAAATATAATTATTTCTATCTTCTATAAGAGCCAAACTATTAGTTATAGTACCCGGAGTTACTACTTTTTATAACTTCTCTTTTCACTAAACCCTTAGCAAGTTTTGGATCTTCTACTTGCTCTGCTATAGCAACTTTAAAGCCTTTTTTTGTACTAATTTATTTATATAAATTTCTGCACTATGATAAGGAACGCCACACATAGGAGCACGTTCCTCCAAACCACAATCTTTACCTGTAAGTGTAAGTTCCAGTTCTTTTGATACTAAAACAGCATCTTCAAAGAACATTTCATAAAAATCCCCTAATCTATAGAACAAAATACAATCTTTATATTCTTCCTTAGTTTCAAGATATTTTGTCATCATTGGTGATAACGCCATATTTACCACTCCCAAAATTTATTCAACTATATGCCCTAAATAATAAAAAGCCTTTAGCTTCATCAAGACTAACTTTAACTATTTTCCCTATAAGACTTTCATCTCCCGGCAAATGTACTATCATATTGTTACTAAGTCTACCACTAACATGATTTTCAAGATGTCCATCCATTCCCTCTATCAGAGCTTCCTTAATCTCACCGACATTCTTTAAAGCCGCTTCTGAACTATGGCCTTGTACCATCTTTAATAATCTATTAAATCTATCTTTTACAAGCGTTTCATCTACTTGATCTTCCATATCTGCAGCCGGTGTTCCCGTTCTCTTAGAATATATAAAGGTAAATGCAGAGTCATATCTAACTTTATCCACAACTTCCAAAGTATCTAAGAAATCTTCTTCCGTTTCTCCCGGAAAGCCTACAATAATATCTGTTGTTAATCCTATATCAGGTATCTCTTTTTTGATTTTAAGTGCAAGCTCAAGATAAGAATCTTTAGTATATACTCTATTCATTTTCTTTAAAAATCTTACTACTTCCGGATTGTAATGGTAAATGTAGATGCCTACATATTTTTCTTTTCTTTTTTTCATTACTTCTATAAGTTCATCTGATAAGTCCTTAGGATGACTAGTCATAAACCTAACTCTCTCAAGTCCTTCTATTTTTACAAATTTCTTCTAAAAAGTTTGGCAAAAGATATCTTATTATCCAAAGTTTTTACCATAAGAATTTACATTTTTGACCAAGTAGCATCACCTCTACTACTCCATCTTCTACATGCTTTTTTTAATCTCTGAAATTATCTCTTCCGGTTCTCTGGATCTTTCTCTACCTCTTACATAAGGAACTATACAATATGTACAAAAAAATTATTACAACCAAACATTATATTTATACCTGTTTTTAAAGCTGTAAACTCTCTTGTTAGGCAAATTCTCTACTATCTTATCTGCTTTTTTTCTAATACATCTACTACTTGTTCTTCACTAATAAATCTATTATATAATATTTCCGCCAGCTTATAAATATTATGTGTTCCAAAAACTATGTCCACATATCTGTAGCTTTTTTTAATTCTGGCAACTTCATCTTCTTCTTGCATCATACAACCACAGATGCCTATTATCATATCTTTATTTTTTTCTTTTTATTCTTTTTTAATTGTCCAAGTCTACCATAAAGTTTATCATTTGCATTCTCTCTGACAGTACAAGTATTAAATAAAACTATATCTGCTTCTTCGCTATCAGTTTCCTCATAACCTATATCTGAAAGTATACCTGACAATTTTTCCGAATCTCTAGCATTCATTTGACATCCGAAAGTTTGTATATTATATGTAAGTTTCTTTCCTTTTTCCATAGACTTGGTATAAACTATATCATTAAGACATGATATAAAATAAGCCTGTCTATCCGGTTCCTTAATAGGTATATTTTTTTATTTTTCTAAATCATTTTTGTGCTAACACGCTAAATTTCCCTTCTATCACATTTAAGCTTCGTAATCTATACAACTACGTCCATATGTATATGGTAATATATATTCATTTATTATATCTATATGTTTTTTTCAGATTTTTGCATAAAGCTTTGTAAATCTTCTATAGTTTTTTTGCTTCTGATATGAGCATTATATCATGTGTACTACTATCTAAGGTATCTATTATTACATCCAACTCTATTATGCCCTAATTCTTTCGCTAAAAGCTTCTAAATTGCTTTTTTTATATTTTTCTTTTTATATCTTTAGCATCAGACTTACATTCTTCTTTTTATCTTCCACATTACTATATGCTTTAACATAATATTCTCCTATTTAGACATAAAAGCTCGCAAACTAATGCTTGCGAGCTTTAAATTATATATTTTATATCTATTATTATAAATTAGCCATTTGCTTTAGCAACTTCTTCAGCAAAGTTCTCGCTCTTCTTCTCAATACCTTCGCCTGTTTCAAAACGAACAAAAGACTTAACTTTTTACATTTGCGCCATTCGCTTTTGCAACTTCAGCAACATAAGCCTCAACTGATTGTTTTCCATCAGCGGCTTTTACATAAGGTTGATCTAATAAACAAATATCTTTTAATTGCTTTTTAATACGTCCTTGAATCATTCCCTCTATAACTTTTTTTCAGGCTTATTAGCTTCTTTTTGGATCATTTTTTTGATTTGTGCTATTAAAAATTTCTTTTTTTCTTTTGCAAGATAATCAGCATCTACTTCTGCATCTGATGTATAAAGTGGTTTTAATGCTGCAACTTGCATAGCTACATTATGAGCCATCTCTTTAATTGCATCATTTACTACATCTGTTTCTAAATCGATAAGAACACCTATCTTACCGCCACCATGGATGTAGCTTACTAAAACACCATTTGCTTCCTCTACTTGGCCAAAACGTCTTATGCTCATATTCTCACCGATAATACTTATCATACTTGATAATTTCTCAGCAACTGTTAAAGTATTATCTAAAGACCATTTTTCAGCTAAAAATCCGTCTATATCTGTAGCTTTTGTATCCAAAGCTTGTGCAGCTACTTCTCTTACATAACTTCTAAATGTTTCATTTTTAGCAACGAAGTCTGTTTCGGCATTTACTTCTACTAAAACAGCTTTCTTTCCATCTTCGCTAACTATTGCTTCTACAAGACCTTCAGCCGCTATTCTACCGGCTTTCTTTTGTGCTCCTGCTAGACCTTTCTCACGTAGAAAATCTATAGCTTTATCAAAATCACCTTCAGTAGCTGCTAATGCTTTCTTACAGTCCATCATTCCTGCGCCTGTTGCTTCTCTTAACTCTTTAACCATTGCTGCTGTTACTGCTGCCATGTTTACTCCTCCTAATATTGTCTACTTATTTTACAAAAAGCCCTGTAATATACAGGGCCATAATTTTATATTATTTAGTTTCGCCCTCGAAACTTTTATTTACCGGGTCTATATTATGCTTCTACAGCTTCATCAGCTACTGCTGATTCTAACTCTTCCGCACTTACAACTTCACCTTGGTTTGCTTCTATAACTGCATCTGCCATTCTAGCAACAATTAACTTAACTGCACGAATAGCATCATCATTTCCAGGTATTAAATAATCTATTTCATCCGGATCACAGTTAGTATCGCAAATTCCTATTAGTGGAATTCCTAAAGCATGTGCTTCTTGAACACAAATTCTTTCTTTCTTAGGATCTACTATAAATATAGCATCAGGAATAGCTGTCATATCTTTGATACCACCGATATTCTTCTCTAACTTATCCCACTCTTTTTTAAGTTCTATAACTTCTTTCTTTGGTAATACATCGAATGTACCATCTTGGCTCATCTCTTCAATCTTCTTTAATCTCTTAATTCTAGATTGAATAGTCTTGAAGTTTGTAAGCATACCACCAAGCCATCTTTCATTTACATAGAACATACCACATCTTTGTGCTTCTTCTTTGATTGAATCTTGTGCTTGTTTTTTAGTACCTACGAATAAAATTTTACCACCGTCAGCCGCTACTCTGGCTAATGCATTATAAGCATCGTCAACCATACCAACACTCTTTTGCAAGTCGATGATATGTATACCATTTCTCTCTGTGTAAATATATGGAGCCATCTTAGGGTTCCATCTTCTTGTTTGATGTCCAAAGTGAACACCGGCTTCAAGTAGCTGTTTCATTGAAATAACGCTCATTGTTTTTTCTCCTTTTGGTTTATCTTCCTTTAAGCCATGTAAAAGTTCCTTTATAGGCACCACTTTTATATCTGCCTAAAGTGTTTTTTAACTTTGCTATTCTAACATATCAGAATGAATATTGCAAGATTTTATAACATTTCTTTTCTTAATTCCTCACCTGTTTTAATACTTAAATAAGCCGGTGCAATATCAAACACTGTTTTACAGCCACTATTACCTTCTTTTGAAAGTCTATAAGCCGCTCTGGCATAAGCTACTAATACCGCAGAAGTAAACTCAGGATTTGAATCCAATTTTAGACTGTATTCTATTATATGCTTATTTTCCTTATTCCAACCGGTATTTCCACTTCTTATAACAAATCCGCCGTGAGGTATGCCTGAGTGATTTTTCTTCAACTCTTCTTCAGTAATAAAATGCACTGTTGTATCATAATCAAAGAAATAATTAGGCATATTTTTAATTTCTTCTTCTATTTTTTCGAGATTTGCACCTTCCTTTGCTACTACAAAACATTCTCTTATATGTTTTTGACGAATTGAAAGTTCAGGATTTTCACCATTTCTAACAGATTTCAACGCTTCTTCTAAAGGTATAGTATATTGTTTGGCATCCAAAACTCCTTCCACTCTTCTTATAGCGTCTGAATGTCCTTGAGATACACCCTTGCCCCAAAATGTATAATCTTTCCCCTCTGTTAATATAGCATTAGCATATAATCTATTTAAAGAGAACATTCCCGGATCCCAGCCTACAGAAATAATAGCAATTTTACCGCCTTCTTTTGCCGCTTTTTCTACTGCTTCAAAGTGTGCAGGAATATTCGCATGAGTATCAAAACTATCTATTACATTAAAATATTTTGCATATTCTTTTGTTTGTCTTGGCAAATCTGTTGCACTACCACCGCAAAGTATAAGTACATCTATTTCATCGGTGAACTTTTCTATCTCGGCTACGTTTAAAATCTTAGCTTCTTTTGTTAGTATATTTAAGTCTTGCGGCTGTCTTCTTGTAAAAACTGCAACAAGCTCCATATCAGAGTTTTGTTTTATTGCACATTCTACACCTCTACCTAAATTACCATAACCTAGTATACCTATTCTTATGCTCATATAATTCTCCTCTTTCTTATAAAATTAAAAAGGACAAGTCTACACCTTTGTAGCTCGTCCTCTTATGATGCCGGTGGCGAGACTCGAACTCGCACACCCTTTCGAATAACAGATTTTGAGTCTGTCGCGTCTGCCATTCCGCCACACCGGCTTCTAACTAGGATAGACTAACACAATTTTATAAAAAAGTCAAGGACATAAGTCTAAGCTCAATCCTTGACTTTTACCATGTACTACATTCTATAATACTATACCGACCTAATTTATTTTATTATATGACAATATCTTATTTATCATCATAACAAAACTTTTATAAGCATTAATCCAAAAATCATCTCCAATATTGGTCAATATTTTCTGCTAAATCATTCATCTCCTTAGGTCCCTTAGAACCTTGTGCATAAGAGTATATAGGTAAATTTTCTTTTTCATATAGATCTTTTAAATCTTGGATATATTTCCAACTTGTTTCTATTTGATCCCACTTACTAAACCAAGAATTATCACCCTCTATACATGCAAGTATCATTCTTTCATACGCTTCAGGTGTGTTTTGTCTGAATATATCATTACAATTTTGACAAAATTCCATTTTAGCCTTACTAAGCCCTTTTTCTTCTCCGGGCGTTTTTATATTAAATTCCAGATATACACCCTCTGTAGGTTGTACCTTTATTATAAGGACATTAGGATCTACATTCTCTGCTATACGTTTAAAGTTTATTACCACTTCTACTTCTCTATCACTACACTTCTTCCCTGTTCTTATAAAGAACGGAACATCTTGCCATCTCTCATTATCTATAAATAGCTTTAAGCAAGCATAAGTTTCTGTTTTTGAATTCTTACTGACCTTGTCTTCATCTCTATAGCCCTCATATTGAGCTAACACAACGCTCTTCTTTATATCTATTTTATCTATATCTCTGAGTTCTCTTAAAACTTTTGATTGCTCCTCACTGATAATTCCATGTGTATTATCTAAAGCTACTATACTGAGTATTTGTAATAAATGATTTTGAACCATATCCTTTAAAGCTCCTGCTTTATCATAATAAGGTCCTCTTGTTTCAACTCCTACCATCTCCAAGGCTGATATTTGAACGCTATCTATGTTGTCCTTTGACCAGGCATTAGCTATTATAGGATTTGTTTCTCTTAGAGAAATAATATTTCTCAACATCTCTTTTCCAAGATAATGATCTATTCTATATATATTATCCTTTCCAAAAGTCCTATCCAAAGTCTCACTAAGTAATTTTGCAGATTCTAGATCTGTTCCAAATGGCTTTTCCAATATTATCTTAGGATTGTATACACTTTTACAAGTGCTGACTCCTTCACTTATAACATTAAAGAACTGTGGTGCTACGGCATAATAAATCAAATTATTTTTTTATAATTCAGTCTTGAATAAAATTCATCTAAGCCCTTATATTCTTCTAAATTTGTAAAATCCATTTTTATAATACACTAAATGTTCATAAAAACTTAGCTAAGGTTTCTTCATTAAATCTTAATCTCGCAAATTGACGTAACCATTTATCCGCTGTTTCTATATATGCTTCATGTGTGTAATCTCTTCTGCCTATAATTATCACTTTAAAATCTTCGCCAAGCAAATTTCTATGGAATAAATTATAAGCAGCCGGTACTAACTTTCTATAAGTCAAATCCCCTGTTCCACCAAAAATTGTTATTGCTATCTTATTCATTTTCACTCCATTTATGATGATAGAATCCCTCTCTATCAACTCTCTCATAAGTATGGGCTCCAAAGTAATCTCTTTGCCCTTGTATAACATTTGCTCCTAAACATTCACTTGATACTTGATTCAAATATGTACTTGCACTACTAAATACCGGAAGTGCAAGTCCTGCTTTTAGACCGGCTATATTAAACTCTCTAAGTGCCTCGTTGTTATTTAAAACTTTTTCCTTAAATGTCTTGTATAAAAGTAAATTATCTGCACCGTCAGCATAAGCTTCCATTATATCTGATAGTAGTCTGGCTTTTATAATGCAACCAGCTCTAAATATGGCTGCTATTTCCTTCAAGTTAAGGTTCCAACCATATCTTTTTGAGGCATCTATATAAAGTCCAAAACCTTGAGAATATGCTACTGACTTTGCTAATGAATATGCTTTATGTATCTCTTCCACAGGTAATGCTTCTACCTCTTTTATTTTAACACTTCCGGCTAATTCTTTTCTCAAACGTAAATTGTTAGACATTACTCTTGCTTGATATGCTGCTGTAAGCAAAGAAGCATTAAACTCTTGTTCTAAGGCCTCTATACTTGTCCATCTACCTGTTCCCTTATTTCCGGCAACATCTTTTATCATATCTATAAGTTCATTTTCTGTTAAATCGTCTTTCTCTCTAAGAACTTGATATGTAATCTCTACAAGGTAACTTGAAACTTCTCCCTTATTCCACTCTTCTATAATATCTGCTATTTGTTTATTACTATATCCATTTACATATTTTTAGAACTAAATAAATCTCTGCTAAAAGTTGCATATCTGCATATTCTATAGCATTATGAACCATTTTTACATAATGTCCACTTCCTTCAGGTCCTATGTATACACAGCAAGGTTCTCCATCCTTCTTAGCACTTATAGCTTCCAATATCTTTCCTACTAAAGGATAACTTTCTTTATTTCCTGACGGCATTATACTTGGACCCTTTAATGCTCCTTCTTCTCCACCTGATACTCCAACTCCAAAATAATGTATTCCTAAGTCTGTAAGCTTTTTATTTCTCCTATTTGTGTCTTTAAAAAAATGAATTTCCACCATCCATGATAATATCACCCTTATCAAGTAAAGGAAGAAGCTCATCTATGGTCTTATCTACTGCTTCTCCTGCCGGAACCATCAAAAAAATATTCTTCTTGGGCTCTCTAAAGAATCCACAAAATCTTTTATACTTTCATAGCCACTAAAACCGCTTATGTTCATATCTATCAAACTTTGTGTCTTAGCAAATGTTCTATTATATCCGCTTACCTTAAATCCATGGCTTAGCATATTTCTAGCTATATTTTTCCCCATTACTCCTAAACCAATTACACCAATATTATTACCCATTATTAATTCTCCTTTATTATTATTGAAATAGCCTCAGGGAACTTCTATTTTAGAAATTTCATTTCCTAAAGTTCCATTTTCTTTTATATTAATCAAACTTATTTTTGTTGCTAAGTCTATTAGCTACAATTATATTGTTATCTTGTATGATAAAAATCTCTAGGATGTTCACCATAACAACTTTTTAACCTCTATCCTCTTAGGAATATTATTATCAAGCATTAAAACAGTTAATACATCCTTTGTTCTGGTAGATACATAAATAAAATTATCTTTTTTTCCTTATAGCTGCACTATCTTTTATAAAAATTTTCTCCATTCTCCAATAAGTCTACACTTGATATAATTTTTTTACTTTCCATATCGCAAGTATATAATCTATTAGAAAGCTCTCCAACTGTATATAGATATCTTCCATCATCAGAAAAAAGTCCATGCCTTGGTCCGGCTCCAACTTCAAATTCTACAGCATCTTCTATTTCAAGGCTTTTTTTATCTATTATGACTATTTTATCCAGAAACAGACAAGGTACCATTATCTTATCTTTTTGTAAGTAATACTTGATGTGAGCCAGCTTTATCCTTTATTTTTTTATTTTCTTTACAAAACTCAACTTAGAATCTTTAAATCTTAAAACACTAAGAGTGCCCTCATGATAATTAACTGTATAAATATACTCATCTTCATAGCAAATATAACAAGATGTCCCATCTTCATAAACTAAAGTATCTACTATATTAGCCTCTTCATCATATACTATAACGCCTGAGCCTGTGTCAAAGTCGACTACTGCAGCTATATAATTCTCTACAAAGCAAAGATATTTAGGATTAGACACTTTTTGCAAATAATTTTTGGATTTGATATACTTTTTATTATCATAAGAAAAGGTATAAACTCCCTCACTTCCATTACCTGTATATGTTCCAACATAGGCTTTGTAGCTCAATTTATCGCCTCCTTTATACAAAAGCTTTTTTTGTACTTTAATATTTTTATAACTTTGGATATTATTTTTTTCAAGCAAATCATAGTAAAATACTATGATTTATCTTATATAAATAATAACTATTACTAATTTTATCATAAAATAGCTATTTTTTTCAAGATATGTTATTATATTGACATAGTTTTTTTCTTGTGTTATACTTTACTAAAAATATAGATTTTTCGAGGTTGAATTATGAATACTTACAACTTAACTCTTTTAACTGACCTATATGAATTAACTATGATGCAAGGATATTTCAAAGAAAAAAATGCTAATGAAATAGTTGTTTTTGATGCTTTTTATAGAAAAAACCCTTGTGATAATGCCTATTCCATATGTGCAGGTCTTGAACAGGTTATAGAGTATATTAAAAACCTTCATTTTAAAGAAGATGATATAGAATATTTAAGAAGTACCGGTATCTTCGAAGAAGATTTTCTTTCTTATTTGAAAGACTTCAGGTTTACAGGTGATATTTATGCTATTCCTGAAGGCTCTGTTATGTTTCCTAGAGAGCCTTTCATAAAGGTTATTGCTCCTATTATAGAAGCTCAACTAATAGAAACTGCTATATTAAATATTATAAATCACCAATCTCTTATTGCTACCAAGGCTGCCAGAGTATGTTATGCGGCAGGTAATGACGGTGTTATGGAGTTTGGTCTTAGAAGAGCTCAAGGTCCTGATGCAGGTGTTTACGGCTCTAGAGCGGCGATTATTGCCGGATGTAAATCTACAAGTAATGTTCTAGCCGGAAAGTTATTTGGTGTTCCTATAAGCGGAACTCATGCACATTCTTGGATAATGAGTTTTCCTGATGAACTGACAGCTTTTAGAACTTATGCAAAAATATATACAGACCCTTGTATTCTTTTAGTTGATACCTATGATACTATAAATGGAATAAAAAAATGCTATTAAAGTATTCTCTGAACTTCGTGATAGTGGTATTAATTTAAAAAAATATGGTATACGACTTGATAGCGGAGACTTGGCTTATCTCTCAAAAAAAGCAAAGAAAATGCTGGATGCGGCCGGCTTTTCTGATGCTATTATCTCTGCTTCTAATGACTTGGATGAAAATCTTATTAATTCATTAAAATTGCAAGGAGCTAAAAATTAATTCTTGGGGTGTAGGAACTAATCTTATAACTTCAAAAGATCATCCTAGTTTCGGTGGAGTTTATAAATTAGCAGCTATATTTGATAAGGCAGAAAAACGTTTTATTCCTAAGATAAAATTATCTGAAAATGCCGAAAAAATAACTAATCCCGGCAATAAAACTATATATAGAATATATGACAAAGAAAAATAATAAACTTATTGCTGATCTAATTTGCTTTTGATGATGAAATACTTGATGAAAGTAATGATTTATTAATTTTTTTGACCCTATAGAAACCTGGAAAAAAACAAAATTAAAAAGCACATACATATACTTTAAGAAAAATTATTAGTTCCTGTATTTATTAAAGGAAAGCTCATCTATAATAGCCCTAACGTTATGGATATACAAAAATATTGTTTAAAAAGAATTAGATACTCTATGGGAAGAATCAAAAAGACTTGAGTATCCGCATAAACCTTACGTGGATTTATCCAAAAAAATTATGGGATGAAAAAAAATAAGCTCTTAGAGGAATACCATGCTATAGAAAGGTAATTATGTTTAACGAAATATATCCTTATAAACTAAAACCTGAATTTATAAACAAAAAAAGCCCTCATCAGAGTTAGATTTTTATTTGCATATTCTACAAGGAAACCTTACTCTTTAAAAAGAAGGTAATAATTACAGACTTTGTAACTTAGTTGATATTCAAGATATTTTTTTAATAATGAATTTATATTAAATTCGGGTTTATACGCACTCAGTGTCGAAAAACACTCTTGATGCTAATGAATATTTCGATTTTTTTATACTTTTTTTACTACGGAAATAGACTTTTTCTAATATAAACTTAGCAGAATATAATTTAGAGTTTATTTCCTTAAAATTCCTAAGAAGCTTTGAACCTAGATATCTTGCTTTTGCAGCCAGTACCGTTAGTCATATTTATAGATGGCAAGCTTCAAGAATATTTTGTGGTTGTTGTGGTAGTAAAAATATATTTTCAAAAGATGAGAGAGCCTTGCTTTGCCCTAATTGTGGACAAATAGAGTATCCTAAAATCAATCCTGCTGTCATTGTTGCTATAAGAAATGGAGATAAAATATTACTTACCAAAGATAAGCATGGCTTGTATCCAAATTATGCTCTGGTAGCCGGATATATGGAAATAGGTGAAGATCCTATAGATACTGTTATTAGAGAAGTTAAGGAAGAGGTAGGGTTAAATATTAAAAATATACGTCCCTATAAAACTCAACCTTGGGGTTTTAGCAATGCTCTCATGCTTGCATTTAGTGCTGATTTGGATGGAGATGATACTATAAGGATACAGGAGAGTGAGCTTAAAGAAGCACGTTGGTTTAAAAGAGAAGATGTTCCTGTCCTTGAAAATCATATCAGTGTAGGGCAGGAAATGATAGAAAAATTTAAAAGAGGGCTTTTATAGACTTCTTTGAGTCTTTTTATCTTTAGACCTATTAGTGTTATAATTTTTAGTTTACTATGATATATAAAGCGTTTGACAAAGTATATTTCTAATGCTAAAATAGTTGAGGTTAAGCTGATATGGCACAGGAGGTAGCGCACCTCATTGGTAGTGAGGAGGTCACGGGTTCGACTCCCGTTATCAGCTCTTTTAGGAAAATGGCTCAAAAGAGCCATTTTTTTATTTTACCTAGTGTTTAAGCCATTTATGGTAAGTTCCTTTTTGCTTTTCAAACGTCTAAAATAGTATTTATTTTTCCGATTTTTATACCCCTTTTTCGCAAAAAGTATGACCCAAAGTATGACCCAAAAATAATTAGGGATTTTTCACGCTCTTTATATAGCTTTATACTTTAAACGCAAGTCATTAAAATTTTTTTATAGCTTATATACTTCTCTTTTTGTAATCTACCTACAACTATACCGGTATGCAAATTATTATTATTTGCAAATAATTCTATTGCTTCTCTAGAAAAAAATTATTTTTTTCAAAAATAAAGTTTTTTTAAATTTTTTTCTTCATTTATCAACCAATTAGCTGCTCTTTTTATCTGCATTCATTTCTATTTCATTTTTTTCTTTATTAGAAAAAAATCAACTGCATAATCTCCATTTACAATATGTGCAATCTCATGTAATAAAAGTAAACCACAAAAATATCTTCATACTTTTTGTTTATCGCTTAGTAATAACATAACCTTATCTCTATCTATTCTGGTAACAGCACCATTTATACTCGCATTTTTTTAAATATGGTAATACTATTAAAACCACTCCACATTCTCTTAGCATATCTTCAATTTGGGTATATGCTAGATTAAAACTTTTGTTATGCAAACTAACAATATATTTTTATATTATTTTTCTAGCTTTTTCTTGTCAAAGCCTTTAACATTAGTTTCTTTTTGCTTTCTCTAATGCTATATTCAACATTATATTAGAATTAATTATATTTTTTTCTCATCTATCTCTATAGTTCTATTTCTATAGTTTACTAAAAAGCTCTTGATTTTTTTAATTGTTTCAAGTTTGCTACTTTTAATAAGCTTCTAAGACTTCTAACTAATTCTTCGCCTTTTCCTACTATCTCTCTTTTAAATTGCTTTGATAAATACCCTAAGTCTAAAGCTCTAGCAATAGCAATCTCTTCGTCTAAGCTCTTTCTTTTCTCAATTTCAAGTACCTTTTTATTATATGAATTTTGTAAATTTATCCATACATCTATGCTTGTACCGGTTATACTAGATATTCTTTCCGCCATATCTATAGTCAAATTTTGCTTACCTGCCAACAACTCACTTACTGCTTTAGATGATACTCCCAAACGTTTTGCAAACTCATTTTGAGTCATTTCGTATTCTTCTATAATATCATCCAAGTATGCACCCGGATGAAATGCCATTATTTCTTTATATTCCTTTACTACTCTACTCATAATGCTTGCTAACCTCCAAAATAAGTATAATCTCTACTGTTTCTACAATTTCATCTATATTACAAGGCTCAAACCTTTTTAGTTGTCCATCTAATGGCTCTAATATTAACCGATATCCACTAGAACGACCACCTATATCTATAGCAAACTCATCGTTTCTATTCCCCTTTAGGTCATGAAAATGAAAAGGTTGATAGGCTATAATATCTTTCATACTAATAGAATTATTTATATACTCTATGGCTTGAAATAGCTTTTATTGATATTCTATCTCCCAGTTTTTTTCGCGCCTTTTTTTCATATTAGTACAAATATCTTCTACTTTTTCTATCTTTATATATTATCTTCAATATATACTCCTTTCATTACCTTTAGGGTAATTTAATTCTACATCAATTTTACAAATAAGTCTATATAAATATACTTTTTTTAAATAAAAAAATAGGGGCTTTTGCCCCCTATTCTACTAATTCATATTTTTCCTAAATCCGGTTCTTTAGTATCCCATTCTTTTTTTATAAACTCCGTCTTTATCTACCCAGTAATACCTATCTTCATCATTATCTTTTATATAGCAGTATCTCGCCATTATTCCGTTTTTAGATAAATAATAATCTTTGCCATCCTCTTTTATCCATTGACTAGAAAGCATTGCGCCATCGTCTTTATTTAGATAATACCAGTTGTCTCCATCCTTAAACCAACCCTTTATCATATTACCGGCATTATCAAAAACGTACCATCTGCCGCCAATCTCAAGCCACTGCCCTTTTATAAGTATACCGTTTAGTCTATACCTCCAAAAATCACCCTCTTTACTCCAACCTGTAACTTTATTTTCAAGGTGCTTTTTACAAGCCATATAACTACACCAAGATACGAATTGTTGACACCAATATAAGCCGTTGCCACCATACCAAGCACCGTATTTTGTAAAGTTCTTATCACCTGAATTTGCTTTTTTATCTTCTAAATCTTTGTTGCTTGCCTTTTCCGTATATCCTACTTCGCTTTTTAGCACTTCTACAAACTCGGATACATTACAAGTATCTTCAGAAAATAAAGGGTAACCAAAGCCATTTATTCTATTTGTTCCACCAACTTCTGCAAGTGTAAAGCTATACTCTTTTATAGCCACACAGCCACCGTTTCGATTGAAGCTAGAGCCACTAGAAGTGTTTCCCTCTACCGTTTTTATAAAGTATCTATCATTCTTCTTAGACACTTCTATAACTGCCCCAACGTGGCACACACGCCCCATTGTAGAACTATAAAAGTATATAACACTTCCAAGCTTTGGCTCTTTGCCGTAACAACCCATTTTTACAAAGTAGTCCTTGCCTGTAGGTGTGTACTGTGAATAACTACCGCCCAAAAGCTTTTTTCCTTTTATACATGCGTTATCCATAACTTAGTTCTCTTCTTTCTTATTTCCACCATCTGCCAGTCCTTCTCCTATAACGTAGCCTATTACACTTGCTCCTGCCATAATCAGGGCACTTATCTGCGTTGCACTGTTCTGACCGCCACCTAAGGCTACAACAAGCATTGACACAAAGCTTGCTATGGATAGCCACATTTTTCTACTTGCTAATTTTCTTTGCCAATCTATTTTATTTTCTCTTTTTTCCATTTTACTTTCTCTCCCTTGCTTCTAGTTTTTTATCTACATTAGACCCTACAGTCTTTGCATTCTTTTTCATAGATTTTCATTTGCTCTTGTAAATCTTCCATATCCTTTTTTATATGTATGCTTTCGCTTTCAAGATTGCTAAGCCTATGCTCCATAAGTTGAAGGCTTTTTTTTAGCTCCTTACGTTCAGCTTTTTATCTCGCTTAAATCTTCATAAATGCTGTTTATCTTGCTTTCTATTCTAGCTATTGCTATAACAACTTCTTTCTCATCATTTCTTGAATTTCTTAAGAAACTTGAGAAACCTAAAAACAGACCACTCAGGCAAGATATAATAGATATAAGTATGGTAAGTTCTATCTTCATATTTTTTCCTTTCTTTTGGGTAATAAAAAAACACCCTCCAAAGGTGCTTTTTATTTAATATTTAGTTAAATTAGCTTTTATACTAAATAAGTTACCAACCCACTTTTGGTAAGTACTAAAAGTGGGAGGTGTTTTATTTTGTACTAACTTTTGTAACACTTAGTATTATATACATAAAAATCCAACTAGTCAAATATTTTATAGCAACTTGCAAAACTTTTTACACTTGTATCTCTATCCTGGTTACAGCTATATCTAGCTCAAGTTGCGTACTTCCCTTTATAGCTGTACTTAAACACATAGCAAAATAATAGTCTCCCCTCTTATCTGATACATCTAACTCAAGTATACCTCTTTGCTTATCATATTCATTCAAATTTGCATTTCTCCAGTTAGTTGCTCTTATATTCCCCTTGTACAAACTACTTTTTTCAAATGGGTTAAACTTTATTTTATTTATATCAGGTACAATAGGGTCAAGAGGTATTCCCAAATTATCGTATATAGCGTTAGAACTATTATTTAAAGGATATTCTATTTCCCTATTTCTAACCACACTAGTTGGTATTATTCCTATGTCAAATACAAAGCAAGCTTCATAAACGTAAAGTCCTATATTAGGGGTATCATAAGCTCCAAATTCTCCATAAGTTTCCCAATGTACTTTTATCTTTTTTATACTATCTAAATTCCATGCACTCCTTATAAGTAAGGTAGCTGGTCTATTTAATGTATATATCTCATTCACATTACGACTAAAAACATGTATTCTCATTTTATGTTGCCCATCTACATACCAATCATGCCAAGCCCAAGCTGAATATTTATCTCCAGTTTCATTTTTATGCCTACAAAGCCAAGCTATTTCTTGTGCATTTCGTCTAACTGGAATCACTATTTCTTCTCTTAGCCACTCTCTTATAAATACTCCATCTCCATTGAAGAGAGTGGCTGAATTAAAAACCTCTCTGCTAGAGTTTGAAAAGTCAGGTAGCGTTCCCTGAACACCAAATAACGAGTAGCCTTGCCTTAACATTTCCGGTCTGATGCCTAGGTTTTGGATAAAAACATCTCTATGTATACCTATTTCAGGATAACCACTCCAACAGTTGTTTATATAAGCTCCTCTTTCTATGTCGCAATAAAACCTTTGAGATGGTGGGTCATAACCACCTCTGGTTCCATTAGTGTTATGACTAGTTCCACCCTTAACGGGAATAGTTCCCTGTATTCCAGCTATAGTTTTATCCGATAACATTTTATTAGCCTCTACACCTAGGGCTTTAACCAGCTTATCTTTATGTATAGCTATTTCAGGATGTCCTGTCCAAGAATTGTTAATATATGCTCCATTTTGAATTGTTACATAAAGATTATCATTACTATAAACTGCTCTGTCCAAACTATTTGAAACACTTGGAATGGTCTGTAATTTTCCCTTTACTCCTGCTATAGTATAAGTTTCCAAAATCTTACTTGCATCTATATCCAGTGTTTGACTAAGCAAAGAATAAGGCACTTTTACATAAGGCATGGCATCGTTGCTATTTCCTTTTTCGTAATAACCGGCACTAAAGCTAACAGAAATGCTGTCCGAATTTTTGCCTATTTTTAAAGCATTTTCTCCACCCGTTCCACGTCTTTCTATAGCTCCCTCTACTACTTCGCCATCACTATCTATGGTGGTCTTTCCTCTTAGCACATCACTTGCCCTAGCGGTAATCTCATCAGGGTCTAATCCGCCCCCACTACTTCCTTGTATAATTATCTTGCCCATTATTTCCCCCTTAGTCCTATACTTAAATCCACCTTAGGCTTTTTATAAGCATATAGCCTAACCAAGCCGTCAAGCGTTTCTCCCCTATATATAAAAGCATAGTTTTTAGTATATTCTTTTACTTCCCTAGCTGTTACAATGTTGTCTAAAACAGCAAACATAATAGGGTTATCACTTGCTTTTATCTCACTCGCATTTATTTCAGCCACAAAAAATTCATTACTACTATTCCAAGCACTAGCCGGTACTCTTAGTATGATTTCTCTTTTTAGCTCATTTATGCTAACTTCATTTGCCTTTAACTGCCTATCTATTGTGTCTACATTTGCGTTAAATACTCCTATATCATAATATTCTTCTTCAAGTGGCTTTATAAGACCATAGTTACTTGTTGTATTAGCCATTTTTTAACACCTCATTTCTAAGACTGGTATGTTTAATCTGTTTTAATTCTTTAAAAGTAAATCTCTTTAAATCTTTGTGTGCATTATAAAGAAAAATAAACTCATAACTTAAATGTGCAGGTTTTAACTCTTCTATAGCATTTCTTACACTCTCAAGCCTTTTTAGGTCTACCTATTATGTTTATGAACTTAACCTTAAAATGATAAAAGCTCATTTTTCTTCTATTATCTCCACATCTCCATTAGTAAAAACCCTTATAATAGCTTTTTATTACATCTATAGTTGTCGTTTCATTACTAAGTAGCTTTGAACAAATTCTTTTCTCTTCTTGAGTTTAAATCTATACTTATATCACTCTCTATATCCAGTATCTTCTCCCACCTACTAAGTCCGCTTGTTGCAAGAGTAGGAAAAAAATCTGAGAAAACTCTTTAAGCAAAAACTCTCTTAGTTCTTTTGCTCTTTTAGTAAGGATTTCTTGTAATTTAAGCATTGTTTCATTTTTCTTTGTAATAATCAGGAAGCATATCTATAAGTTGTAAATCCATATCTAAAACCTCAAATCTAATTTCCCAAGCTTAGCTACTTCCTTATCTCCTATAACTACGTTAGAAGAAGTTCCATTTACTAACAAATTTTCAAAATCTTCCACACCTTGCATTTCAAGTATAATGGAACTTATTTTTGCATAGCTAACTTTTTTTGAATTAAAAAAATAAGCCCCCTTAGGTAGGCTTTTAAATTCTTTTCTATATCTTCTTTTTACTTTTGTACTGTCTACATTCCTGAGCAAACTTATGCTTACACTTATGTCTATGTTTTTTTCAACAGGCATATATACATTAACTGTCGCCCCTATAGGTCTTTTTAAATCTATATGCTTTCTTACTCTATCTACAAGCTCACCATCTTTTTCATCTGCATATATCATCACACCTACAGTACCCGCACCATTTTCAAGCGGAAATATCTTTGCTTCTTTAACTCCGTTTACCTCTAATGCCCAGTTTCTATAATGATAAATGTTTCCGGAAGTTGCGGGCTTTTGTATTCTTAAAAACAATCGTTTTCTTAAAGTCTCATCATCTTCTTCATCAAGTCCTACTTCTATTATATCTAAAAGAGTTGCACTTACAGTTTTATCTTCACTCTCTATAGCTCCTTTGTATACATTGCCTACACTTCCATATTCACTGCACTCTGCCATATAGTCATACTCAGAACCGTTATTTAGCTTTTCTTTTACTTCATAGAAAATGTCATTTATTCCTAGCCTAGTTCCTATTTCTAACTCCTTAGTCCCTCTTATAAGTCTTTTAGACTTAGTTTCTTCTTTTCTTTCTATACCATAGCCTAGACATAATCTATCAAGGAATGAACCTTTAGCTGTATCTATAAAAGACTCATCCCTTAATTCTCCTATAAGTTCTCTTTGCTCCGCAAGGTAATATGTGATTGGAGCAATAGCGTCATATATAATACTCCCCTCTCTTTTATCAACATCATCTCTTACATCCTTTAAAACTTCTTCTAACAATTCTTCATAAGTCAAAATCTCCATTACACTGCCACCTCCTCTCTTATCTCCAAATCTCCATAAATACTGCTTACTAAAAAGAGCATATACACTTATCAAAAATCAAATTCAAATTTAAAATCAGAAACATCTATTATCCTATCATCTTCAGCTAAACTCTCACTTATCATTCTTTTAAGCTCTGCTCTTACATATGCTCTTTCTTCTCCTATCAGACTCTCAAAATCTATCCCATAGCTATTATATATAAAATACACACCCTTAGGTGTTTTAAATAGCTTTTCTATAGCTTGCTTTAAGGTTTCAAGTCCGTCAGTAAAGCCTTGTATCTTATCCATCATTAGCTTATAAGTCTTAGCTTTATAACTAACCCTTACAAGCTCTAAATCTGCACTTAACTTCATTATCTTATCCTTTTTTTCTATCTTTTTAACATCTTCACTAAAAAGCTATTTCCTTATCTATTATTTCAAGTATATAATACTCGCCACAACCCTGATTTCTAAGTAATCTAAGCTTATCTCCGGGCTTTAAGCTCTTTTTTAGCGTTCCGCTAAGTAAGTCCATCGGTAGCTTTAAATTATTATTAATAAGCACAAAATCGCCCTTGTACTCCCCTATAACAAGCACAGTTAAGCCTATGCTTGTTATATAGTTATCTATCATAGTTTTTATGAAATTATATAAACCAAGTCCACCTATCTTATCCATTTGTTATTACCTCTATACTCATTGTATGAATTGGCAAAAACTTATGTGTTACACTTTTTATTATAAGTCTTTTACCTAGCTTTATGTCTTCTATGTTTGCATATATACTGTTTCCTGCTCTTATACTAAAATCTCCAACACACTCAAGCTTTAAGCTTTCTTTTTCCTTGTTATAAAGCTTTAATAAGTCCTCTGCTCTTTTATCTGCTATATCTTTTTTATTTATATCATTAGAAAATTCCAAATACTGTAAAATTCCAAATCTGTTTACCGCTTCCTTATCACCGGTTATTACAAGCTCGTTTTTTCCTAGTCCTTCGTCCTTATATAAGATTTTTTTACTACGTTATAATAATCATCATCTATAGATTTTTTTCATAGCTATAAGACGTTGCAAGGCTTCCATTTCCTAATACTAGCGGAAGTTCTAAGTCTTTTGCATTTATCAAATCGACTTGTCCATAATTCTCTCTTAATACATAGTAGTCCTTTGCCCCACTTATAACTAAGGTATCTTTTATAGCATCACTTATTAAGTCAAGATAGGTTTTATCATATCTGGCTATAGTTTTTAGCTTTAACTTAGTATCTGCTACAGAGCCTACTTTTAAGCTCATTTTTTTACAAGCATATTTTACTATTTCACTAAGTGTAGGATTTTCTAAAACTACTATATCCTTTGCTTTTAAATATCTTAATTGATCATAAGCTTTTATAGTAACCTCTTCTTTTTCATCTACATTTACTTTAAAAATTATTCCAAAGAATATACCGTCTTTTTCGTCCTTTCCACTTATTCTTATAACATCGCCATTATTCAGCACAAGACCGGCTTTTATATACTTTAGCTCTACAGTGCTTGCACCTTCATTCAAGCTTTCGGTAAAAGTTATCTGCGTACAAGTACCGGTCATATCTATTATTGTTTTATCATGTTCACATAATACTTTCATAATTACACCTTAAATCCAGACTATTTAGAAAACCAAAGTCCTATACCTCTCTTACTTATTCTCTTTTTACTCTTTGGATTCATAAGCTTTTCTATAGTAGCCTTTTCTACTGCATTCATCTTGGGTATAGTTTTTTTTAAGCTGTTTTTACCGGCTTTTTCATTTGCTTCCATTATGTGCTTAGAAATAATAGCATTTACATTATTTATCTCAGAGCCTTTGTATCTAACTTCCTTTTTCTTACTACTCCTAGATTTTTTTACTTTTGCCACTACTCTTTGTTGTAACAGGTGTACCATTACCGGATATATCTGTGGTAGAGTTTGAGGTTTCAACCTTTCCAGCTTTTTCAGGCTCTTCTTTTTTCGTCTCTATCACCTTATAAAGCCTTGTAGCACCTTTATACTCTAAAAGCTCTATATCAACCTTTTTGTCGCCCTCTTCTCCTGCTTCTTCTTTTATGGTCAAGCCGGTAACCAATACTCTAAGACTTATGTCTTCCGTAATTTCATTACTTGCTATAAAGAATATAGGCTTTTTATCTCTTTGTGCCTTTTTTAACATTTTCTCATAGTAATCTGCCTTATGTCTTATACCGCTATTCATATAAGAGTAAGTATAACTAGGTAACTCAAAGCTAAACTTTATCTTTGCTAAAGCCATACTTGATGGCATAACAACTTCATTGCCCCCTAGTACGGTAAAAGTACTTACATTTAGATTTCTTGATACTTCTATGCTTTCAGGATTAACAGGCAATTTATACTTTTTTCCTTCCGCTTTAAAATATATACTATAACTCATAACTATCCCTCTGTTGCTACTGCCAGTATGTCTCTAAGCTCATTGTTTATATGACTTAGTACACTATCTGTATCAGTTTCTTTGTGTATGTCTCCACTAAACTCTATATTTATATTTGGAGCTAGTGTGTTTTGAGATACTCTTGCTACATAATCACGCATAGCAAGGCTTCTAAGCAGTTCCAGGTCTTCACTGTTTTCTACCTTTACTGCTCCACCTTTACCGCTTCCTTTTACATTCGTAGGATTTCCGGAAGTTCCAAGACTTGGTAGTGTTGGATCGCCTACACCTGCATCTAAGTTTGGTACACCGTTTCCTTTTAAACCTTTAAACATAGAACCCACTTTGTTTTCTATACCTTTTCCTATGTTGTATCCACTTTTATATGCTTCTCCAAGGCTTACTTGTTTCATACTACCGATAGCATCCTTATAACCGCTATCTTTTTTTATCTTATTTATTTCTCCGGATATGCCTTTAGAAAAAAATTAGTTATACCGCTTGAAATATTTATATGTACTCCGGGTATCATATTTATAAGCTCTTCTATACTTTTAGCTATAACTGCAACTATATTTACAACACTCCTTGCAAGATCTAAAAATAGTAACTTTACACTTGCAATAGGATTGTCAAGGCAATTAGCAAAAAAGTTTAGAAAGGAGACTACTATATTCCATATAAAAGCAAATATATTATAAAAAATATCTCCTATAGCAAAAAAACTGCTCCAAGTATAACTCCTGTAGCACTTATAGTAGTTCCCGCTACCTTGTTTATAACTGCTATTACTACATAGACGATAGCTATTAGAGCTATTATTCCTGTAATTATCCAAGTAATAGGACAAGCGGCAAGTGCTGCATTAAATCCGTCCTGTGCGGTTATAAGTGCTATTGTCCGTACATACTCAAAAGTATCTGCTATAGCTTTTGTGCCTAGTGCTATAGCATTAGCTATAGTTTTCATATAAGCAATACCTGAAGTGGCATTATATACTAACATCGCTCCTGCTACTCCAAGTAGAGCCGGTGTAAGTATATCTAAATTATCTATAAGAAAAGCTATACCATCTACAAAAACTCCCAGTATGTTTGCTCCTATTAATAAAGCAATTCCTATATTATCTATTACCTTTGTTATACTCTCAGACCCCATTATCTGTGTTATCTTTTCACCTATAGGCTCAAAAACCTCTATTATCTTATTCTTGAAATCTGTGGTTATGCTGGAAAATGTCTTTGGCATAGTTTCAAATTTTTTGTTTATCTCATCACTTGCACTAAATAGAGCATTTTTTACTATGTCGGCTGTTATTAGTCCCTTTGATGATAACTCTTTTAATTCTGCCTTTGACTTTCCCATATACTTAGCTATGGCATCTGCAACCATAGGAGCATTTTCTATCACATTGCTGAACTCATCTCCTTGAAGTCTACCATTTGTCATAGCTTGAGTTATCTGTAAAAACGCACTGTCTTTACTAGTTTTATCTGCTCCTGATACTGCTAAGGACTTTTGCAAGGTTTCTGTAAACTTCAATGCTTCTTCGTTACTCTTAAAACTATCCGGTGCTAACATCTTCATCTTAGTTGTTGCATTAGCCATTTCTAAGTAACTACTTCTTGAGCTTTTGGCACTAGCCATTATTTTTGCCTGCAAATCCTTTTGTTCACTTAGATTAGAAGTAATTATTGAGAGCCTTGTATTAGCATTACTTATATCATCTGAGAGTCTTAAAGCCTCTAACGGCGTTGCCATCTTTCCTATAAGTTTTACAAACCCACTTCCAATACTGTCTACAAGTTTTAGTTTATTACCTAACTTATCCGCCCCATTAGAACTCTTATCTAAGCTTTTCGCAAGCTTCTCCGTATTTGCTAATATTTTTGTAAGAGTTGAATTGTATGAATCTGATACTTTAAATACTGCTTCAAGAACCATAAGCCTCTACCTCCTTTCCTATTTACGTTTTGCTTTTGCCATTTCTCTTTTTTCTTCTTCTATCCTAAGAGAAATACTGGCATATATAAAAGCTCTTTCCTTAGTAGCTACAGGAGTATTAGCTCCACATATACCACTAAGAACTGATGGTCTTATCTTTAGTTTTTGCAAGGCATAATGTGCAAAGCTAAACTCTGCATCACCTTGCTTTATTAGTTTTTTGCTTCTTCTATCTCATCATTTATATCTGTGTCTATCCCCGAAATCTTTTGTACCTTTGCACTAAGGGTTGCAAACTCTCCAACTAACAACATCTTTTTGAGTAGCTTACTTGCTCCTATAACTCCGTAAGCTCTTTGCAACTCGGAATCGTTTAAATCAGGAAATACCACAGAAGAACTTACAAGGTCGGCAACATAGCTAGCTTGTTCAAACTTCTCTTCTCCCTTTTTTTGTTTCTTTTTTTGTGTTTCTTTTTATTATTTCTTCGTTTTCATCTTGATCTATAGCTCTTATAGTAAAAGGAATAACCTTTCCATCTTCTACAAATCTATCTGAAATGATTACCTCTTCATTTTCTGCTTTTTATCGGTTTTTAAAAAAATGCTCTAAGTGAACTCATAATTCTATCCTTTCTATTACTTTCTTTATTATCAGATATTAAAAAAAGCACCTATTACTAGATGCTTTTTTTCTTATGTTAATATCTATTTTTTTATATTTAAGTCTACCGTATCTACTTTAACCATACATAATTTATTGATACATTTTATATATCTTCTAACTTATTTTTAACACATAAAAAAATCACCCCTTCAGTCCTATTGTTTAATTATTTCTTTATCTCATATTCTCCGGAATATTATAGCTTTCAAGCTCTTCTACATCATCAAATGTAAAATCTATATCTACTGTATTTAACTCTTCGCTACTATCATCTAACATAGCTACAGGTGTTTTTGCAAATATACAATTTCTAAGTAATACCGCTCTTCTTCCTATGCTGGAAGAAGCATCGTCATTAATTATATTTATGCTTATAGGTAACACTCTTCCGGTGTTTATATACTCTCTATACAAGGCAAGTGTAGAAGGACTTACATTATATATACTCATACTACCTTTTCCTTCTGCTCCTACCACCTTATGTTGCTTCATTCTTTGACCTAGCAGCTTTTTAGCAATTACTGTAAATTCTATAGTAGCTTCTATCTTAGATAACTCAAAAAAGTATCTATTCTGTCCATCTACAGTTATATAGGCTTGTCCCTCATTTCCTGTTATAAGATCGCTCATTTTTGTTGAATTACTCATATCTTTCCCTTTCTATTATCCTAAATTTACATTTATATATATCTTTTCTACACTGTCTAAAGGTTTTATTTTTAAATCAATAATAACACTATCTTTACTTTTACCGTCTTTTATTTCTATATCCTTAGCTTCAAAAATTTTCTATAGCATTAAGGCTTTCTAAAGCTTTTAAAATATTCTATCAAACCGGTTCAGTATATTTCTACCGTCGGCATTGTTATTCAATTTACCTACATAATTTGATTCAAATACCCTTGCTATATCATTTGCTATACTATCCAGTGTTCTGACCACTCTATTTTTTGAAAATATAGTACCCTTTTCTTTTGTAAAGCTAGTAAGTGAGTTTATATCATAAACAATACTTACATTTTCAGAATTATCCACTTTAAAAACCAGTTTTCCACTTCTTATAGCTTCTTCTATCCCTGTCTTTGTCAGCCTTGGCACTACGTCTTTAGCAAATTCTAAAATAGTTCCGGTATTTGACTTTGTTATATTTGAACCGGCACTGAGACCTGCTATAAAAGTAGCCACTTCTGTAGTATTTAAAGTAGTATCATCATTTAAAACAAGAGATTGTACTACATTTATTATAGCCTCGTGATTAGCACTGTAATTAGCAAGCACTGCGCCTATTTTTGATCCTTCATTATCTCTCATATCTATCACAAAATTTTTTATAGCTTCTTTTATATCATCTTTACCCTCATCATAAGGATACACTAGGGTATCAAATTTGAGCGTTCTTACCTTATCAAGACTTGTTTTCACATCTGTAAGCTTATGACCTGTTTTTAACTTTAATACTAATACCTTACCGGCATTTCTAAAAGCTAAATCGCTAAGCTTTTTGTCTGCTAATGTGGCCGTAGTATCAAATGTATCCTCATCTTTAGTTCTTACATATACATCGTTATCAGACCCAACACTCAATTCCTGTAATATTAAAACTGTACCTCTATCACTAGTATTTATAGATAATGCTTCATTAGTTCTTATATTTATATAAGCACCCGGTATTACCTTATTTTCACTGTTCCATATTCCTGCCATATAGACTCCTTTCCTTACAAACCTGTTTATTATTTTTTTATCTATACTGTTTATTGACTCAATTCTTTTTAATTTTGTTCACTTCGTCTTCTTTATACTCTCTATAGCTAATATTAAAAAGTAAAATGTGCTACATCATCTACTATAGTAGAGCTTCTACCACTTATCTTAAAACTATCCAACTTAAAAATCGTGATATAAGCTTTCTATAAGCTCCAAACACTCTTTTTTTAATTCTTCTTTATTCTTAGGAAAATATAAGACATCTAAGCTTAGGCTTACTTTTTTTGTATTTTATTTATTCCGATGCTATATTTACTTTCATAAATATGTATTAAAAAAAGAGGCATTTTTAGCCCTTGTGGTATATCTTCTATGTAAACATCTATATCCTTTACTTTCTTTAAGTTTTTTTAGCTATATCTTGATATATATCATAATTCATAATTCTTTCTCTTTAATTCTTTTATTTCCTCTTTAAGCTTTTTTTATCTATCAGCTTTCTTCCATAATTTACAAAGGCTTACATATTTTTGCACTATTCGTAATATCTTTTTTTAGAATAGAGTTAGCTTCCCACTTGTTTTTTTAAATATCTTCTTGCAAGCGGAGAATTTTTGTTTTGCACATCTTATACCTACATTAACTCCACTAACTAAAAGCCTTTCTCCTTACTTCATTAAAATTTCCACCCTAAAGATTTTAACTTATTTATATATTTTTTTATTTTTGCTGATACTTACACTCACATTAGACATTTCCTCTCCTTTCATCTTTATATTCCACTTGATAAATACTCCCTGTAAATTTCCTTATTACTTTTTAATCAAATATCTATACACTAGATAGAAGTAGTTATTTTTGACCATATTTATCCCCCCTTTCTATATTATCAATTCTATATTTTTAAAACTAATAAATTCTTTGTTCAGGTATAGGATCTGCTCTTGCTTTATATTTTTGCATACCTTTTTTTCTATTTTTTTCTTTTTTTACTCCTTTCTACCATTTCTATAGCCTTGCCTGCTGTCACATCTTTATATCCCTCTGCATTTAGATATCTCATATCATTTTCCTTTCTTTATGATAATAGCCTAGACAACTATGCTATAAGGAAAGCCAAATTAAATATAACTACCATTCCCACCACATTATGAGCATTTTTTTATTTCATACACTTCACGTAATCAATCGGGTTATCTTCCCTAAATAAAAAAGACAGCCTAATCCGACTGCCTTTCTTACTAAAAATTTAAAAAGAAGGTTTAATATAAATATTTAGCTTTCACTTTTCTAGTTTATATATACCACACTTCTTATATCCCATTCCATACCATTTAATCCCCCAAACACCCCTAACTTTTTTTATTTTTGCTTAACATACTCCGCTATTTTTCAGCAAATTTTTATATAAAATTTGTTATTACACCGACTTTACTTATTTTTATATTTTTTTAACTTTTTTTAATGCTCTTAAATGCACTCTATGTATTTGGCTATTAGATATGTTCATTTCTTCACATATATCTTCCCACTTATAATCATTTATATATCTTAATCTAAGTAATAATCTCTCATCTACATCTTTTTATTGTATCAATTTTTTTCTGTCTATGTCTTTTTTTAAATTTATTAAAATATCTACTTCTCTTTTTATCTCTTTCTCAGTATCACATATTTTTTTATTATAATATCTTCAAACTTCGCACCATCTCCTTTTTGATACATCAACTTTCTCTTTGGTATAATCTAAACTAGATATACTAGTTGCAAGCTCCGATAATTCTTTTTACCTCATTCATCTTAGTTTTTTTACTATTTTTATCCAGTCTATATACTTGCTTTAGATAATCCTTTTTTTACTTTCTAATGTCATCATTTTCTCCTTTACAAAATCACTTGTCTCTACTAAAACATAATTCTCATATCATTATTTGGTTTATATCTCTCTACATAAAAAAATAATATGAGATATAAATTCTAAATCTATTACTAACTTTGTGACTTCTTTATCTTCTTTTTACTCTTGTTCTTTTTTCGGGAACGTTATTGTTAAAAAAATTGCTATTCTTTTATCATCTATATTAAATATACCTGCTATTTTCGCTAATTCATCGGCTCCTATTGATACAAAGCCATTTTTCTCTTTTTCGCATACCATGACCTAGTCTTTCCAAACTTCTTAGCTACATCTTCCTGTGATAAGCCACAAGCTACTCTCTCAGCTCTCAATCTTTTCAAATCCAGTTTCACATTTACTCCTCCTCTCTTATTTATTAGCTCCTAAGCCAGTTTATTTCATATCACTTTCTTTTTACTTTTTTTGCATAAAAAAATAAATAAAATATATAGATATAACTGATAATACTCTACATACAATTTAATCAGAAATATCTACCATACAATAAATTACAAATAAAAATATTTTTACTATAAACTTGTCAGCTACTCCCCTTTCATCTATTATTTTTCTCATCACATAGTGTTTTTTTATATCACTTCCGTTCTCGTTTGTCAACATTTTTTTCTTTATTTTTCATACTATATTGTTTCTTTTTTTGAGAACCATGCTATAATACCTATATAAGGAGGTATTATATGAAATCGAATTCTGAAATAGTCGACCTTATAAAAGACCTATATATAGAAAAAGGAATGTCAATGAGTGAATTAGCTAGGCAAGTAGATATGGCTAAATCTGCACTTTCTAGATACTTTAATAAACAACGTGAATTCCTCTAAATAGAATATCTGACTTTGCAAAAAGTTTTTAAATGTAAAAGCCTGAATATTTACTGGGAATAAACGAAGAATTATATAATAGTGCAAATAAAACTGTTACTACCCCTACCATACCTCTTCTCTCAATTTACAACTCATTAGAGCCACCTAGACAAAAAGCTTGTAGACTTCGCTAAGGAGCAATTAAAAGCACAAGAAAAATACAAATATATATACCAATAATCTTGATAGGAGTAACCTTATCAGAGAAAAAAATATACCATATACGATTAAAAGAGAGAGTCAAAAAAAGAAAAATACCTGTTTATAAAATTAATATAATAGAAAAAGCTTGCTGCGGATATGGGCATTATTTAGCTGATATACCTCAAGAGTATATTGCTTATATAAGAGAAAAACCCTAACACGCTTCCTAACTACGACTTTGCAAGTATAGTTGATGGCTATAGTATGACTCGGACTATAATAATGGAGATATAGTTTTAATCAAACAAGGATATGACTTTTTTTGAATGGTAATGTCTACGCTATTGCATACGATGATGAAACCTTCTTAAAAAGGTATATTTTTAAGAAAAAAATGAAATCGTTTTTGCAATCCATTAACATTGAATATAAAGATATTCATATTCCTATCTGCGATGATAGAGTTGATATTAGAATTATAGGTAAAGTTGTAGGTAAATTAAAACCAATAAAGATTAGAAATAAAGATTAAAGACTCTCAGTCAAGAATTAAAATAATTGTTTTTTTCCATCAAAAAGAGGCTATACACACAACTCAAGTTGTCAATATAGCCTCTTTCTCGATTCAGCAAATAGATTTTTCATGAATACCTTGATAATTTTTAACTCTTCTGATACCTAGATACTTAGACTGCCAAATCTCTATATCTAAAGCTTTTTAGCTGAAGATATCATCTTTACGTGATTTTTTTAATTAACTTTATAATAATTTAATTTGTATTATAATTACAGTCTTTACAAGTATTGTTAGTTAATTAACAATAGTATCTTGTATATATTCAACTTTTTACACTTTTTATAGCCATTATTTGACTATCTTTAATCGCTATCATCTTGTGTTCCATATCACCGGGAAGTTCTACCAACTCACGTTCCTTTTATAAAAAAATCTCTTCATCTGCTGACAATAAAAATCTCACCCTCTATAACAAAAAAATTATAATGCTAGCTTTTATTTCTATATTCGGTACTTCATTACCGGCTTTTTAACGATAAATGTACAATCTCATAATTAGGCTTACTTGTTACGACTCTACCTAATAAGGTTGTAGGATCCAAAAAATATTTTTCCATAATCTCTTTTTAGCTGTCTCCATCACTATAATATAAATATTGCTTATATTATATCACTAAACTCAATGTAAAACACCTATAATATTAGTTTTGCCTAATATTATAGGTGTTTTATCTAGATTTCTCTTTCTAATTTTCCTATCTTGGTGGATGTAAATCCCACTCAGGGAAGCAACTGGCAAAACCCTCTAAGTTTTGTTTTAAAACAACTTTTTCCGCTTTTGCAATTTCTTCATCTTCTTTAAACATTTCTTCTAATTCATCAAAAGCATTTTCTTCCTTCTCAGCACCAAATACTTCCGAAAAATCATCTAATACATTCTTTTCTTCCATACTTCCTCCTATACTACAAGCTCTCTTCTATTAGAATCAAAATCTCCTATATTAGTATTTACCCTAGACCACTCATCTATACAAGATTGCATTGTTTTTAAGCCTTCTTGTTCCATAGTAATATATTTATTATCTAAATCTTTAATAACTTCAGCAAGTTTTTTATCTGCAGTACCATATTTATAGAAGAAAAATCCTGCTACAGCAAGACCTATAACACCCAACACTCCTAGCTTTACAAATAAAAAGTAAACTAATAATAACCGCACTAATAGCCACTATCATAGATTTCTTTTTTTACTTGAAGCACTCTTATTCTTCATTGCTGTTACCTCTTCTTGCTTTTTTTATTTTTTTCAAATGTTCCTTATAATCAATCTCTAATCTATCTAAATCTGTGCCTTGATTATATTTAGCGTTATGACCATTTACAGATATAGTTATATCTTTTGAAATTGTCCCTTATTTTTCATCTATATATCTATCATAAGCTTTTATTTATATAAGGTCTTAATATAGCAATAGCTGTTTTCTTCTTTGACGGAATCATATTATCATCACTAACTACAGAACCGGTCATTTGCTCTACTAAATTAATTTTTTTATCCCGTTCTCTTTTTTTGTCTTTCAAGAAGCTCTTTTTTTACTCTAGCAAATCTAATATTTCCATTACTATCTTTTTACTTTTTTTGGAAACAATATTCCTCATTTCTAAGTTCAACTTCATCTACATCATACTCGCTAATAAGTTTGATTAAATTTGCATCAACCATCGCTTTCATCTTTTTCAATGTCTACAGGAGTATTATTTATAGTTTCAAAAAAACTTCATAAGACCATCTGAAGACTCTACTCTGGAAGCATAAGAATCAATTTTATCAAACTCTATAACATTAGACTTAAGGTTAGGATACTTTCCACCTATAGAACATGTTTTATTTATACATATCCCTTTCCATGTTTCGATTTGATTTTCTTCAAAATTAACATCGTCTTTTTTAAGTTCAGCTAACCAATTTGCCATATAATCCGAACAAATATGATTCTCATCTTCACCAAATACCTTATTTATATAAGCATCCACGAAAGTATATCCACCTTCTGTAAAATTGCCTACATTTAGTTTAGAAAAATATATAGACAGCCACTCATAGCAAGCTACCTGTCTTCCATTTCTTCTACAAATAAGTGCCATTGCAAGAGCAGTTCTCTCCTCATCTCTTTTAAGCGCCTCTTTTATAGCTCTATCCGCTAAATCTCTATCATTACTTATCCAAGCGGTAACAGCTATAAGTAGTGGTGCAAGCCAATACTTTGGCGTTGTAATCATTAACTCTTCAGAAATATTAGACATAGTAGTTTTCTTAACTAAAGCTAAATCTGTTGCTTTGTAAAACTCCAAGCATGGTATCTCTAACAAGTTTATAGTTACCAAACTTATCCTCTATTTCTTGTCTGATTCTTACTAGTTCTGTTGTTGCTTGAGATAAAGCTTCCGCTCTTTCTCTATCTCTCATAAGCTCTTCAAATTTTTTATTTATAGCCATTACTTCTGAACCTATGCGATTTATTTTAGCATCTGCCGCACCTAATTTTTTTCTTGTACATCATTTAGCTTGTTATCTAATTTATTTACTTTTTCCCTCTAGCGAGCTTATATCTCGCCATCTTACTGCATCATCCGGCATACTTCCTCCCTCTAATACTTCGCTTCTTGCTTATATTTTTAATAATTTTTTTGTTGATAAGCCATTTTTTAATTTTTTTCTTTATATTCAGATTCTTTCATTTTTACTAATAATATCTCCAACAGGAACAACAAATTCATCATAAAAAAATACTTTTGTTTTTTTGTTGACATATAAAATGAGTTATTTACATAAGGTGAATATGGATTTTTCTTCTATAGCTTTTTATAAGATAAAAAAACAGGTTTTAGGTATATCTAAATTCTGTGCTAACTCAGTATAATATTCCAAACCTTTATCCTTTAAGAAATCTATAGAAGAACTAAGCTGTATAAAAATACGGACAAATCTTATCCATAATCTCAGATAGCTCCTTTCTATCTTCCATAGCTTGCATATTTTTTTCACAAATACCTCTATAATATCTGAACTATACTCATGTAAATATCTGGCACTGGCTACTACTAATTTAGAAAAAAATCTCTTATCTCATCTCCATGTACATCTTTAGTATCTTGTATACACTTTATACATTCTTTTTATGCTATCTATTTTTTTCCATTCTTTACTTCATCAAAGTAGCTTATTATATATTTTGCAGGAATATTGTCAACAAAGATATTTAGTACTTCCAAGGCATAGTGTCTAGAAGTATCTATATCTCCTTCTAAGAAGAACTTCATAGCATTATCTTTATTTATAATTACCTGCCTATTTTTTTATTTAAAGTAGCTCTTGACCAATAGTCTTCTCTGCCACATTTATGGCAAATCAGCTTTCTCGAACTTTCTATAAATTCCACCTCAGAGCTACCACAACCTGCACATTGTACACCTGGAATTTCCATACCCTACCTCTCTTTTGCAGTATTCTTTGATTTTATAGCATTTCTATATTTAATATCTGTCATAAGATTTTTCCAAACCTTTTATAACTTTTTCTTTCTTATCATTTTCTATTGCCTCTACCAATTTATCTATTTTATCAACTATAATTGCATCTATCTCTCTAGTTGCATCACTGGAAAAAAAGCATTACTATAAGAAAAAAATTGTTTTATTTCCAGAACTTTGGCTTTTAATATCTTTATCTGTAGCTTTAGCAAGAAGATAAGTCATTTTTTTGATCTATAATATTAAAATTCTCTACTTTTTGTTTCGAACTTTTTCTATCTTCTCTACTGTTTTTTTCTATATATTTATCAACATTGATAATAGCCTGTATATAAACAAAAAAAGCGTTATAAGATTTATAATTAAAGTCCAACCAATCCCAATATTGAATACACCACATAAAAAAAGTTTGTAAATAATGATATACTTATATAATTTAAGGTATATATCCAAGGCAGGTGTTGTATTTCGCTAGTTTCTCTTACGTTTTTTTACTAAATTTAAGTATATAACTCATAGTAACTGCATAGGATATAGTTCCAAATAATAGAGCAACAAAAAAATCTAAAATTAAAAGCTTTTTACAATTCTAAAGTTAAATAAGGCTACTACCCATATAATATATATCATACTTAGGGTTAAAACTTGTTTTTTTATTTACTATATTTTTTTAGATATTTCATATATACCTCTCTTATAATTTATAACCACATTCCATACAGAATTTTGCTCCATTTTCAAGTTCATGTTTACAATTAGGACAAACAGAAACAAGTTTTTTACCACAATTCATACAAAATTTTGCTCCCTCAGCTAAAGTTGCTCCACAATCAGGGCAAATATTTGCTTGTTCAAATTTTTCTCCACAATTTAGACAAAACTTTGCTTCTATATTATTTTGAGAATTACAAATCTTACAAATCTTAACATCTGACTTTTTAGTCTGTTCCATATCTATATTTTGAACCGTCTCTCTAGCAATATTTCCCATACTAGCACCCATTCCTGTGCCTAGCATAGTTCCCATTCCCAGTCCCATACTGGCACCCATAAAAGTAGATTGAGTACCCTCATTGGAAGCTGCCGCTTTCATTACATCAAAGCCTTTTTCTTGTTGATATGTATATCCTTCTCTTTCTCTCATTCTTGCTCTAGCTTCAGACTCTATGTCCATCTTCTTAGCATTACCCTCAGCATCAAGCTGATCCAACTTACGTTTTATCTTCATATCATTTATTATTTCAAGATCTTCATCCGGCGCATTTATAGAATGAAATGAAAAATTATCAAGAGTTAAACCAAAGTCATAAAAATGTTCTACAAGCTTTTCTTTTATAGCCTCTGAAAATTCCGATAAGTATCTACTTATTTTTAAGATACCTATATTTTTTTATCTATCATAGCTTTAGCCAGTAAATCCGTACATATTCCAGTATCTTCGCACGCATATAGGACACCAGCTCTCCTCTTGTAAAGTTTGCTTTTGTACCTATTACTTTTTGTAAAAGCTTTCTAACTTGTGCTGTTGATATAGTGGAATCTAATTGTTCTATATGTACACCGAAAATACCATTAGCTCTAACGTGAATATTCACTTCTTCTTCCGGGTCTTGAAGTAGTATGGGTTGTTGTGTTCCCCAATTTAGTTCATTCATATAGGTAGTATTTACAAAATATACTGTTGAATGAAAGGCAGAATCTCCTCCTGTCAGTGAATGTGCAATATTTCTAAAAGGTGAAAATCTGGAATCTCCGGTCTCTAATTTTATCTTACATGGACCTGTAAAAATTGAAAGTTGAGCATTTCCATCTCCTGTTTCTTCTAAAGAATTTCCGGCACTCATATTATTGGTAAAAATAGCCATTTGTGTAGGTCCAACTATTAGAGAAGCACCACTTGGAAAGTCTTCATACTCAAACTTATGCACTATCAAGTCTGCTTCAGCGCCACTTTCAGGCTCCCATTTAATAACATCCACTGAAAAAGCACCAAGTATGCCACTATGTTGCTTTTCCTTAGGGTTATCACTACTAAAAAGTCCCATCTTATATCCCTCTCTTTTGTTTTGATACTTATTAATATTTTTACATATTTAAAAACTATTATTTATTTTTAAATATATTGTAAACTTTTAAAAAAATAGATTATATGTATTATACATTTATTTAAATATTTATGCAATATTTTAATTATATTGTTATATTATTTCTTATAACTATACCGGTATTAGCTATATATGACTTCCATTTTTCCGAATTTTTTTCAGATATATCATAAACATTTGACTTACCATATAATCGGAATAAGCTTATAAGTATCCTTTCTTTACTAAAGTTATATTTTTTTATTTTTCTATAACAAAAGGATTATGGATAATAAAAAGCAGCTCCGATATTTGTATTCACAATACCTAGAGCCACTTTCATTATATTATCTTAAATTACCTTACCCAAATACCTAAGTTATTCACTTGATAGCCATCTGCTGTTTTTCTCATTAATAGCCATAGTTCCATCTGCCTTTAGGTAGTACCTATCCATTAGTCTCTATCTTCTAATATAAGTACCTCTAAACTCATCTACTCCCATTCCACCACTTACATTAGAGCCTTGATAGTCTATTTTGATAGTGTTTTTGACCATCAAAAAGTAAATCTGAAAAAAATACACTTCCATCTGTATCATAGATGTAATAATTTCATTATTGATTTTTATATTTTTGATAAATATACTACTTAGAGAAATTACCATACTATATTAATTCCATTACTTTTTATAAGCTCTCCACTCTCCTTTTTTTAGATATACCTTTAAGTATCTTTTTCTATTGTATATTCTGGATAAGTATAACCTTTGTATTTTTTTATAAAAGTTATTCTCTTATCCTCTTTTTTTGATACCATATTTAATAGATTAGGAATGTTGGATAGCATATCTTTAAAAGCTACAGCTTAGCAAAAGATTAGTTGCTAAGAGTACTAGCAAAATAAAAACTAAGCAGTCTTAACCCCCTATTTTTCTGAAGAGTTTCTCTTTTATTAATATTCATTTCTTAATACCCATATTTCCTTTCTTAATTACTTTATAAGTCATTTATACTTTTTCTTTTCTAATATTTAACTAAAAAAACTATCGCTGTAATTATATTTACTATTGACCATAAGAAAGTCAAAAAAATAATTCGCCTAGTCCTATAAAACCTAAAAAAACTAAAGAAAGCAGCAATTACAAAATAGAGTATTACATAAGAGTGCTTTTTTTTTGCCTTTTTTATATCTTCGCATCTACTTTCTAATATTTTTTTGACCTCCTGATAAAGTACCAGCTCCAGCAAATAAGCAAAGGACAATAAAGCCACGAAGATCTCCGAATGCATCTATGTATGTAGCCATTATCCTATCAAAAATTGCTACATTTTTTTATTGCAACAATGATTAAGCCTATTCCCCATACTATAGATATAATTCCTGAAACTAATTTCCAAGTTTTCATAATACTATTCTCCTACTACCCCATATTATCTATCTGATAACATGGTTTTTTTCTATATACTACTACTCTCTTATGCAATCCCCTACAAATCCATCCCAACCTGTTTTATTGTTAAGTCGTTCACTTTGATAATTTATATTTATCTTATTATTTCCATATAATTATCTTAATCAAATCTCAGATAACTACCCAATACATATCCAGATTGACCATCGTAAGATACCAAGTAAAAATCCCTCTTTGGTTCTAGATAATATACTTTAGCACCTACCGGTATCTGCATTATCTCCTCTGCAGTAGTATATGGTGAAGTTCTAAGAGTTACACTTTGTTTAGCATTTATAACTGTCATGGTTTGCCCCGTAGCAACTTGTGGTTCATATGTATCCATATAAGCTACTAAGGCATATCCAAACTGACCATTATATTCAACTCTAACAAAACCATTAACAGCACCTTCTATATATTTAACAGTAGCATATAGTGGTATCTGTGTTATAACTCTAGCACTTTTATCCGGAGCAGTTCTAAGACTTATACTTTCATCGCAATTTATTATATGTAAATTATCTCCTTGGTCTGCCATAATATAATCTTGGAAATCATCCGCTTTAACTCCCCATGTCTCTACTTCTTCTGTAGCAGGAACCGTCTGAGCCACCTGTGTCTCAGGTGCTACTGTTTCTTGAATCGCTGTTGCAGCAGTTTCTTCTACACTTGTACTTTCTTTAGTTACACTTGCTAAAATTTCCTCTACCACTTTACTTATACTCTCAGAAATATCGCTTTTTCCATCTTCTTTAGTACCTGTATATATTCCAATAATCTTATCAAGAGCAAATTTTTGCATCTTCTCCCTCTATTTTTACTCCCTGCTATATTCACTTGACTTACTTCAAATTTTTTTATCTTTCACAGAAAAAAATTCATTTTTTTATATCTTCATCTAAGACTTTTTATTTTTTTCCGGTATAGTTAACCATATTAGTACCGGAATTTACTTCATAAGAATTCCATTTCCCATCGTAAAATAAGTTAGAAAAGACCTCATCTATGCTATATTCCGGCGAAGATTCTATGCGTCCGTCCTGAACCACTTTAATTATATTCTCACTACTAGGTTTAGCTTTGAATCCAAAAAGTAAACTTATCTTTTTATACTACAGCCCACTAATAAGAAAGCTAACAATAAAAATACTTACTAGTAGCAAACTAATCTTTTTTTGATTTTTTTCATCTTAATCTCCTTTATATAAACTAGGTAGTCTTAATATCTTAGGTAATTTAAGTTTTTTTAAGCTATTTGGTGATAAAATGAAGTTCTAAAACTTCACTTTACCCACATGCTACCTAGACTACCTAATAGTACCTTGGTTTTGTTTATATTTTTCACATACACCACCATCAACTATAGCACTATCTTTTGTAGCTCTTTTTATTCTATTTAGTTCCTTTGATGTAGTAGCCTCTTTGATAAAGAATTCATCTATCAAATCTACCATCTCAGTATCACTTACTTTTTTTATATTTTTAAATATTTTTCTCCCTCTTTTCTTTACTTTCTATCATTTAATTCAAAGCACTAATTTTTTTGCATTCTTTTTCTTCTATAGAGATAATACCCATATTATATTGAGTCTCTATACGTCTGATTTCTTCAAAATTATTATATTTTTTTCTGTGCAATAGATAGTTTTTAAATCATACTCTTCCTTAGCTATAACACCCATTTGTAAGGCTTTTATCAAGTTTACTCTTTGTTTGAATAAACTCTTGCTCTGCTACTTGCTTTTCTCTAAGATCATCTTGATCTTTGCTTTTCTTTTCAACTTCAACAATCTCAGCTTCAATCTCTTTCTTTTCCATAATCCTTGGCTCTAATATTTTTAAGAATATCTCTTACATCTACATCACCCATAGTGCCGGTATTAATTATATATTCTGTATATCTTTTTACCAATAATAGTATATGAGGCATCAAGTTCTTTTCTCAATAGTGGCAATTTGTCTCTTTAGTTGATTCAGTCTTGTATTGTCCAAAGCAGATACATATACTTCTTGATTAACTTCATTCTTAGAATAATCACCATTTATAAATGTTATTTCTTTTTCGGTACTATAAGGACCATATGCCTTGGTTAAAGCTATGATAAGATCTATCAATGCCCATATACCGCAACCACCACAAGTTAAGGCTTTTAAGATTCCTAAGCCTGTTTGACCTCTCATAAACCTATCAACTCCAAAACCACCCAAAAGAAAAGCTCCTACCCATACAAATACATTCTTGTCTACTCTTTTTTTCCATTTTTAATATTCTCCCTTTAATATTATATATTTAATTAGTTACTTTCTAGTAACTATTATAGAACTAATCTTCTACTCTCTCATAAGTTCCTACTATAACAGTCCAACCAAGCTTATCTACAAGTTCTGAACTTTGGGATTGTATTTCTATATGATTTTTGATCAGTAAATATAAAACTGGTTAATTCCTCGCCATTATTATTGTACAAATACCATGTACCATCCAACTTTTTTTCTTTAGAGGATAATAGTCATCAAGTTCTGTATATTCAAAACCTATACCTGAATATCCTGCACCCATTGTGGCTATATATGAATTTATTTCATCTGAATATTTTTATAGTTATATAGGAACCACCCTCTGCCTCTTCACCTGTTGTTGGTTGAAAATAAGTTCCTAATACACTTTCATCTACAACAGTTTTTCTCTATGGTGCTTTCTTCTGTAGTATTTTTCTTTTGTAGTGCTTTCTTCTGTAGTATTTTTCTTTTAAATCATTACCAAAAAAATATCTTCTATGGTACTAATTCCTGCTTTAGATAAAAGCTTCTTCAAATCCATAAATATAAATATTTTTTTAAAATATTCTTCTAAATCCTTTGACTTAGCACCACCATCCATATACTTTTTTTAATCATAGTCCAATAAGATAAGTTAGTTAAATCCTCATCATCTATTTTTTTCATCTCCAACTTGCATAGATATAGGCCAAACGTCTTCCTCATCTAACTTATACTCTATTCTTATTTTTTCTTTTGTAGACTTTAGTTCTCCGCTATATACCACTATATCTGAGCCTGTATTCAGTTTGTATGCTTTCCATTCTCCTTTTTTAGATATATCTTCTAACACTTTTCCTAGAGTATATTCCGGATAGTCTTCAAATACACCATCTCTTACTAATACAATCCTTTCATCAGCTTTATGTTTAAAAGGATTTGGAAGCTTCGATGTAATATCTTTAAAGCTACAAGCCGATAATAGACTAGAGACTAAGAATACTATTAATACAAAACTAATTAACCTTGCCATCCTACACAGTTTAAAACTTGTACAATTTATATTTTCATTATTACTATTCATCTTTACACCTCATCTTTACACCTTTTTTCTTACTTAACTAGAAAATGTACTTATACAGAATCTAGTACTGTCCGTTATAAATTGCATCATAGAATGCATCCATAAGTTCATTTCCCATATCTTTTCCTATATTATGCCAATAATCTTCTTCTGATGTACTATAATTATCTTCCCCACTATCATAAATTGCTCCATCACCATTATCATAGTCTCCAAAAATATCTTCATATGAGGCTTCACCACCATTTTGCTCCTCAGCATAAGCAGCTACTAAACCGGCAAATAAAAGACTTGCACCCCAACCTTCTACTTTCTCTCCCTTTGTCTCTATACTGACAACTTCAAAGTAATCATCATCTACAGTAAAATCAATCTTAAACTTTGAACCTATAGTCTCATGCCTACCTATGAAACTTACTAGCATATCCCCATCGTCTGCCATTTTGCTTTTCCATTTAATATTCTTAAACTCACTTTTTAATACTTCACCAATAGTATAATCAGGATACATTGCTAAAGAACCATTTTTTACAGTTTGTATACTTCTCTCTTTTTTGGACATACCACAAGCAACTAGTATAATCGCAAGCATAAGTACAACAAATAGTTTCCCCATAATACTTTTTAAATTTTTTTCATCCTAACCCCCTATATACCTTTATATTTGGCTTTTAAATATTATTTCTCTAGTTTTAGCAATTAACAATTTCAATATTAATATTTTTTTACTTTAAATATTTCTATCTACATATTTATAATTAACTTATACAAAATTAAAAAAAGACAGTATATGTCTTTATTCTAATTCATCGTAAAACATTTATAAAAAAATTTACAATTTATTCATATACCATTATATATATATATATATATGCAAGTTTTTTTATATAAATTTTATATTTATATCTATTTTTCCTTTAAATACAAACTTCTAGTAAGATGTTTAGTATTGCAAAAGAGACTATATAGATGAACAAAGTCATCTACATAGCCTCTTTTTATTATAGCAAACGTATATTGTATATCTTATATCTCCACAATAGAAAAGTCATCATCTAAACCTAAATCTTCTAAACCGGACTTTTTCTTTACTTTTTATCTTCTTTTTTTCTATTTTTATCTATATTCTCTTCATTTATAGAACCCTCAAGCAATAAATCATCCAAGTCTTGTATATCCTCAACACTTACATCATTATGCTTAATAAACTCATCTACTTCTTCTAAAAACCACATTTTCTATATTTTTTTCATCCAAACTATCAATATCTTCTAGACTTCAAACTTTCAGATAAGTTGTTATCTTTATGTTTATCCTGTTTATCAGAGTTACCAATAAAAATCAGTTTTTTTCTTCCGTAGGTATTTCGGCATGAATTTCTTCACTACTTTCTTCCAAAGTTATATTCTCTATATCTTTAGAATCTTCAATAACTTCGTTTTTCATCTTCCGTAATTTCAGACTTAATATTAGAACTATCTGATACTTCTATATCTATATTCTCTTTAGACTCTTCTGCTCCATCTTTGACTATAACTTCTAAATCTATTTTTTTCATCTATTAAAAAAAATCTTCATCTTTTTAAATCAAGATTTTTCCATTTGGGTACTACTAATAATATCATTATTCTTAGCTGTTTTTTTCTAGTCAAAAGATAAATAATTATCGCAAATAAGAATATACTAATTAAAGACAAGGTATACATAATATAAGTTCTAAGTTTATATGAATTTTTCAAGGAATTATAATTTGCTAAAGCTGATGCCCCGCTTTCAAAAAAGTATCTTTGTATAGTCTTTTCTTTTAGATCATAAACATAGAAACCTTTCTCACCTTCCGAATTTTTGTCCATATACTAAAACAAAATTTTGTCCGCCATCACTTTTATCTATCCAACCTTTTACTTTTACCCCATTTACTTCTATGCTGTTTTCTACCATATTTTCAGGTATTTTCACACCCGAATCCAAATCTATAACATGAATAGTCTTACTTGAAACTGTTATTTCAGCTAAAGATTTTTCAGTTTCACTTTCTGTACTTGCTTGACTTTCTGAAGTAACAGCTTTCATTACTGTTATAGTATATGACTTACTTGTACTTCCATCAGCCGCCTTTACATTAATATTTACTTTATTTTCACCTTCTACTAAATTTTCATTTCCACTTATCTCAACACTTGAATTCGCTTCTGCAGCTACTGCACTAATATTAATGCTATTTATATCAGCACCTACATTCATAGTATATTCTGTTGTATCAGAATTAAATTCAGGTTCTAATGCCCCCTCACTCACACTTAATGAACTCAAGTTAGCATTTGTTGATGTACTTGCTCCTGCCGCTATAGTAACTTTTGAACTACCTTTTTTAGAAATAGTAGCCGACTTTCCATTAACATCATAAATCTCATCTGAACTTACTTCTATATTTGTTTCTCCGGCTTTCAAAGCTTTAAATCTTAGATTATAAACCCATTCTTGCTTACCATCCTCGCCTGCGCTAATTTTTATAGCACCAGCTCCACCTTCGGCATTATTTCCCGAGATAAATTCCAAGTAAGAATTATCATATTTTAGCATGAGATTGGCATTACCAAGATTTCCGCCCTCCAAACTGCTTATTTTTAAAACTACAGTAACTTCATTTCCCTCTATTACCGATGGATCACTAAATGCTATTCTTGTATCTAAAGCATATGCTTGCATTACAAAAATTAGAATTTAATGAAACCCCTACACCCAACACCAAAATAAATGCAAGGTTTAGTATAATTTTTCTAAGTACTTTCATATCTTTCTCCTATACTTACGGTGCAACTAAAGATACATTGCTCTCTTTATTTTTATTATTTCCCAAATTTGCTCCCGGTCCTGCCAAATTAGAACTATTATTTGTAGTATTATTATCCGTAATATTTACTGTGCTATTATTAGTATTATTATTTGGCGTATTATTACTTGGCTTATCATTACCCATTGGGATAGGCTCCGGATTTGCAGGCATATTATTGTATACAGGTATACTAAACTCTAAAGCCGAATTTTTAATACTCTCTGTATATGCTTTGGCAAGCTTTACCCCTTCATTAGCAGCACCCTCTATATTAGTCATATATTGATGTTTATATCTATTTGTACCTAATACATTAAATTTCTTCAAATATAAGGTATTTGGTTCGTCTTTACATAATTATCACCATAATAAGCAGCTCCACCTATTATAGCCTTTTCCCTAGTATTCCATGGTCTACCATAAGAACCGTTTTGAGAAGCCCACCATAAGCCTCTTTGAACAGGAGTTTGTGTCCCCTTTTGATATGCTTCTATATTAAAAAAGTTATAATATCCTTGATATGGTGGAGTATTTCCACTAATCAGTCCACTATCTCCATTAGTACCTTGTTCTTGTATTATCATGGCAGCAAGAACATAAGGATTTACTCCGGATATACTACCGGCTCTCATTATAATATCTACATAAGTTCCACCTTGAGAAGTATTAAGATTTTTATCCGAAGCAGAAGTTGCCGAATTTAATCCGGGACCTGCTACCGGTACTCCTTCACTGGCTTGATATATTATTTCCGCTTCATTACCACTATAACCCGGTGCTGTTAAACTGACATTTGAATTTGCAGCTCTTGTAGGAGGGTTCGTACTTATTACATCATTTCCAAGCTTGGTTTTACCGGATAAATTTGTACCCGGACCACCACTACTCACATTTACACTATTTTGATTAGAGCTGCCTGAACCTGTTCCCGTATTAGGGCTACTAGGTACACCTGTATTAGAGCCTGTATTTCCTATATTAGCTCCTGTAGCCAAAAAGCTTCCTTTTACCATATTTTCCAAAGCGCTTCTATCATGCCCATTTTCGCTATAAGCATTATCTAAAAATTGGAATATATATGATTCATCAAGAAAATTTCTAGGATCCATATAATGTCTTATTATACCTTCACTGGCTGCCACCCAAGCATTAGTATCAAAGCCTACCCAAGTCCCTGTATCCCAATTATATGCACCTGCCTTAGTAGATTTCCATGAAGAGATAGAACTTTTATGAACTAAATTTCTTCCCACCAATGACTCATTATCTATAACTTCTTTCCAATCTATACCTGTTCTCTGTGCTTTAAAAAAATCCAATTAGGATATTTTTGCATGCAACTGTCTAAGACTTGACTTATAGCTTTCCGGAAAACCCTCATTATTTAATCTGGCTTCAAAGCCTACATCTGTCTTATAATTAGAATTTTCTTCACCCTCTACCTTAATATAAGTTTTTGATGCATAACCTTCTTTGGTTCCTGCACCGGTACTAAATTGTATCTTATACCAAACACCATTTGCTGTATTTACTTCATCTATTATACTTACTCTAGAACCTCTTGCTAAACTCATTATCTTAGCGGAATTTGCACTTGCACTTGCTCTTATATTAAGAGAACCGGCTGTTACATTACCTGCTTTTTATTGTATACGCTTTTATAACTCTTGTACCAAAATAAGAACTTGATCCGACTGTAATCAAAGCTATACTCATAAAAAAACATGATAAATCTTTTTTTAAAAGATGTTTCTTCACCTCTTTTTTTCTCCCATTACACATCCACTTTTTATTATTTTTAAAAGTTTTTAAAACTTTAATAATTAATATTATCAATAAAAAGCTTACAATAGCAAGACATATCTTTACCTTGTAAGCTTTTTTTACTAAATTGTAAGAAAAAAATAGATTTAATCAATAAATTCTTTTCCCCAGTTCTATAAATGCTCTTTTTGAAGCCTCTATCATATTATAAGATACGCAATATGATAATCTTGCATATCCTGATTTTTCCAAAAAGCTGAACCGGGAACCAATAATATATTATACTTTTTACAAATTTCACAAAATCTCACATCATCAGCTATTGGAGATTTTTAGAAATATATAAAAAGCCCCCTTAGGTGCTAAAACTTCTATTCCGGCTTCTCTCATTATCTCTAATAAGAGTATTCTATTTCTATCATAATATTCTATATCTATTTTTACATCAACACATCTTCCTATTACTCTTTGCATAAGAGAAGGAGCATTGACACTACCGCTACATCTATTAGCTATAGTTAATGCCTCTACAAAATCTTCAAATTCTTCTATTTCATTAGGAATTAAAATCCAACCAATTCTCTCACCGGGTAGAGATAAACTTTTAGAATAAGAATATACCACTACAGTTTTATCTATGAAATCAGGTACCCAAGGTACTTCTGTATTATCATAAACAAGCTCTCTATATGGCTCATCACTAATAGTAATTATACTAATTCCCAATTCTTTTTCTTTCTTTCTCAATACAGTATTTATTTGCATTAATATTTCTTTTGAATATACTACACCTGTAGGATTATTAGGACTATTTATAATTATAGCCTTAGTTTTTTTGTTATGCTATTATAAAATTCCTCCATATTAGGATAAAATGTATCTTCATAAGTAGATACAATAACTAATTTTTCCATCATAATTACCTACATAATTACCATATTCTACAAAATAAGGAGAAAAGCTTATAACTTCATCACCGGAATTTAAAAGAGTCTTTAAACATATATTTATAGCCATTGCAGCACCTGTAGTCATAATCAAATTATTATATGTATAGTCTTTTTGAAATCTTCTATTTAAGGATCTTGCTATAGCTTCTCTTACATCTTCATATCCGGCATTGGACATATATCCATGTACTAATAAAGAATCTTCTTTATCTAATATTTCTAATATGGCATCTTTTATCTCTTTTGGTGCTTTAGCATTAGGATTTCCTAGACTGAAATCAAAAACTTTATCTTCTCCAAACTCCTTTTTTAATCTTTTACCCTCTTCAAACATAGCTCTAATAGCCGAATTTTTGCCAAGCATATGCCTCATTTTATTTGAAATCATAGCCCCTCCTATCTATAAAAACGTAAATTATCACTGTAATAATAAGATAAAAACCAAGTTGTAGGATTACTAAACCAAGTTGTAAAAAAATGCAAGTAAAAAAATATAAAAAGGATTTGAGAATATATCAAATAAAATATAGGATTTTTTTATCTTCTACCTTTTCTAATATTCCTGCAATATGACCTAATATATATGTAAATACAAACACTCCAAATATACCGAAGTCGTAATAGGCATCATAAATAATAGTCAAAGTCGTAAGCTCTGTCTTTGTTATAAACAAAGGAAAACTAAAGTAAATTTGCAAGTTTAAATTTCAAGCCTGTAAGAGCCAAAATAGGAAATATAGACTTTAATCCCAAACTATGCTTTTTGTAAATTTTTCCACCATAACATTAAAAATTATCATAATTATTAGCTATATAAATATAGGGTTGACTTATATATATAGGATAAGCCTTTTCTCATTTCAAAAAAATACTATTAAGATATTCTATGTTATGACTTCTTGCTATACTAAGAAGAACATAAACCGGTATAATAGCTAAGAACGCCACTATTATTATATATGCTTTCATTTCTCTTTTTATTGACAATAATGTTACTAAAGCTACAATTATCGCAAAAAAATAAATTGAAATCTTGATACAAGTAATATAGGTATTAAAAAGTGCAATAAAAAGTACATAAAATAACTGCTATATCTAAAACTCTTCTCTTTTCTTTTCTTAAATCTACAAAAATATATTACACTCAATGCCGGAATCAAAACACAGGATACTGTAAAATAATGGACTCCACTTATATGGAAATAAGAATATGCGTGTGGTACTCCTTTAAGAAATAAAGGTATAAAGCCTAATAAACTTGCCTCCACACTAAATCCAAGTAGGGATAATATTAATAAACCGACAATAGCTAATACTAAACTTTTTTTCACTGTAAACTTTTTTTCTGTCTTATTTATCTTCATGCTTCTCTTTTTTCAAAGAAAACTTATAGGCATAATAAAAAAACTAAGACTGCTTACAAGAAAAACAAATCCACGTAAGAATTTCCCAATCCTTTTTGTAAATATGATAATTTTTAATGCTGATAAGCCCTGACCACCTATAAAGCTAAGCAAAAAAACACCTCTTAAATTAACTATTTTTCCCGGTATTTTTTTATAGTCTTTATAATATAAGTATATAGCTGCCGCTATTAAAGCAAAGCCGGATAAGGTATATATCCCTATCCGACTAAGTAAAAAACTTATCAGAAATAATATGCAATACACTAACATACACTCTTCAGATATGCTCTGATTTCCTCCTCTGTTACAAATTCAAGAGCTTTATTTGCGATATGCTTCGCTTCTTCTACGGTATAATTTAATATACGTTTTCTTATTCTCAATATAGAAGATGCGCTCATTGAAAATTCATCTAAGCCCCAAGCAAGTAATAAAGGTAAGATAAGCTCGTCTGCCGCAGCTTCTCCACACATACCTACAGGTATACCCTCCTTCTTAGCAGCCAAAATAATATTTCTTATACTCCTAAGCACAGCCGGATTATATGTTGAATATAAATAAGATACCTTATCATTTCCTCTATCTACCGCCATGGTATACTGTGTCAAGTCATTTGTACCTATGCTGAAGAAAGCGGCTTCCTTGGCTAAAATATCAGCTATTATAGATGCGGCAGCTGTTTCTATCATTATACCAACTTTAATATTTTTATTGTAAGCTATACCTTTTTTATCTAACTCTTTTTTAAGACTCTCTATAAGTTCCTTAGCCTTTCTCAACTCATCTACACAAGTAATAAAAGGAAGCATAATTCTAATATCCCCAAAAGCACTTGCTCTAAGTAAAGCTAAAAGCTGTGGCCTATATAAATCCTCATATCTATCCAAACATAATCTTATAGCTCTGTAACCTAAAAAAATGGATTTTTCATCTTTTTTTCTATACCTAAATAATCTATTTCTTTATCTCCACCTATATCCAAAGTTCTTATTATAAGCGGTTTACCTTTCATCATCATAGCAACCCTTTTGTAGGCTTCAAATTGCTCTTCCTCAGAAGGTAAATCACTTCTATCCATAAACAAAAACTCTGTTCTAAATAATCCTATGCCCTCTGCATCATATTCTAAAGCTTTTGTAGCATCATTAGGATTTCCTATATTAGCCACAAGTTCAACTTTATGACCATCCTTAGTTATACTCTCTTTTCCTTTATAACTTTCTAAGTCTTTCTTTTTCTTTTTAAAAAGTGCTCTTTTTCTTTTAAGAAGTTCTCTTCTATATTTTTATCAGGATTTATATATACTTCTCCCTTATCTCCGTTAAAGCATATTAAATCTCCATCTTTTACCTTTTTTATTACATCTTTACAAGCCACTATGGCCGGTATTTCTAATGCTCTGGCAAGAATGGCTGAATGGGAAGTCCCTACCTCCAAGTTCGGTAACTATACCATAAACCATCTTAGGATCTAAACCCGAAGTCATAGATGGTGTTAAATCTGTAGCAACAAGAATACTTCCTTGGGATAAATCTGCTATATTTACATTCCTTATTCCCAGCAAAGACTTTATAAGTCTAACTTTTATATCCCTCATATCGGTGGCTCTTTGTTGCATAAGTTCATCATCCATTCCGGCAAACATATTTTGCATATAAATCACACACACTCTCAACAGCAAATTCTGCATTTACAGACTCAGAATTTATTATTTTTTTAATATTTCATCTATAAGAGCCGGATCAGACATTAAAAGCATATGTCCTTCTAAGATAGCCGCTTCTTTCTCTCCTACCCTTTCAGCTAAAGTTTCTACCATACTTGAGGTTTCGCTTTTTACCACCTCTAATACTTCTAAAAAAATCTTTTTCTTTTCCGCTTCTACATCTAAAAATATCAAATTTCACCACTTCCGGATTTATATCTCGTACGATTACCGCCTTACCTATACCTATACCACTTGCCGCTCCTGTGCCGACTATAACCATGAGTCCTCCTTATTCACCAAAACCACTTTCTATCAAACTTATTATAGCTACTAAAGCGTCGTCCTCATCCTTACCACTACATTCTATTTCAATCTCATCCCCACATTTTACACAAGCTCCGAGTACACTCAAAACACTCTTTGCATTAGATTTAGCATTCTCAAATAATATATTTATTTTGGACTCATATCTAAGTGCTTCTTTACAAAGGCTACCTGCCGGTCTTAAATGTAAACCGCTGGGATTGCTAACTTTAACTTTTTGTTTTACCATTTTTTCCCCTTTTATCAAACTAATTATCTACCTCTTTGGTATCTCCTGTAGTTTCTTTTATTTTATCATTATTACTTGTTTCTCCTTGAGACATTTCATATACAAGCAAGCTAAAAGGAGTATATGAATCTACTTCTATACCATTTGGTAAGCTAAATGTCAAGCTACCGGCATGAGTTCCACGACCCAAATTAGTATAATCTATTTTTGTCCCCAAGCTTCTTGCATTCATCTTTGATAATTCTTCTTCAACACCTGTTACTAAAACTGTAACTCTCTCAGGACTTATTTTATAAGAATATAAACTACTACGACCCACCTGTTCTATGTCATCTAAGGTCAAAGTTATAGATTTCTTATTAAGTGCTTCAACCTTCAAGGTTACGCTTATCTGAGAATTTCCATTAACTGTAACGTTAGGAGGCAAAAATTCCGAAACATCAAAACTTATAGTTTTATCTGAGCTGGCATTATTTAAGTTTAATAAACTCGCAGGTATCTCCACCGTACTTAAATTGCTTAAATCCCCCGGCAAACCTACAACTGATATTGATTTTGTAGAACTTTCAGCTCCCATAAATCTATACCCTTTTGCTACCTCACCGCCAACATCAAAATTAAGATTAAGCACCTTACCTTTTAGCATGCTGACACTATATTCTATTTTATCATTATCAAAATAAACCGCTGTATCATCTATATTTATTTTATTTCCATTTGCATCATAAAATACAGGCTTAGTAGTCCCCTTTATGTCCTCATTAGCACCACTTACATCTATTTCTATACCAACAGAAGACACTCTACCTATAACCGAAACAGGTCCATTAAGATAAACAGAACTCGGCTCTAAATCTATGGTTCCAACGCTATATCCTACACTAGGATCTCCTTTTGTACTCGTACTAAGCTTAAACTCTTTTCTTTGCATATCTTCCGTAGTTACACTTACAACACTGGGTCTTACCGTAGGACTACCTATTATATAACCTGAGCTATCTATAACTTCTACATTAACAGGAACCGCTCCTGTTACATCATATAAATTCGCCAGGTCTATAGATGCTTTAAAATTATCAGCACTGATATTTCTTTGCTCTTTTGACCTAACAACATAACTTACACTAACTGTATCTCCAACATTTAAATTATAAGTTTTACCTGCTGAAGTAATAACATTTTCACCTTTTATCTGCAAAGGTACATTCACCGTATGAGTAACTCTTGGATTAGAGATATCTATAACTACTAACCATACTATAAAAAGCGATAACTATGGAGATAAGCTTTTAAAAAAATAAATTATTTATTAATTTTTTTCTTTTCATTTTTAGACCTCAACTTCCAAATATTAAACTTATTATTAGAATATGTATTAGTATCTTCGCTATATAATAAGTTTAGCAACTTATTTTTTAGATCTTTTGAGCTGCTTATAGTAGTAATTCTACCTTGGTAAGTAATAGAAACCTTTCCTGTTTCTTCTGAAACAACTATTGTTACCGAATCACTAACTTCACTAATACCTATTGCCGCTCTATGCCTTGTTCCAAGTGCCTTACTAATGCTGGTATTTTCGGATAAAGGTAAATAGCAAGTTGCTGAGTCTACTCTATTATCTACTATAATAACGGCACCGTCATGTAAAGGTGTATTATGTTCAAAAATATTTATAAGTAATTGCGAACTTATCAAAGCATCTATTTTAATTCCCGTTTTTATAAATTCTTGTAAAGATTCTCTTTTTTCCAATACTATAAGTGCACCTGTTTTTAACCATTGCAAGTTCAAAGGAAGCTTTTACCAATTCATCTATATCTCTTTCATAAGCCTCTTCTTTGTCCTTAGTAGAAAATGAAAAAGCATTCAAAATAAAATTACTACGTCCAAGTTGTTCAAGTGCTCTCCTAAGTTCCGGTTGAAATATTATTATAAGTGCAGTAACTGCTATAGTTGCGACCTTGCTCAAAAGCCAAAGTATAGCATCGAACCCTAAATATTGCCGCAGCAAGTGTGAATGCAAATATGAATACAACTCCTTTTTAACAATTGCCAAGCTCTAGTATTTTTTTATCCATAATAATATTATATATACTATATAGGCTATTATGGCTATCTCTGCTAAATTAGTTAATATATCTACAATATTTCTAGGAAATAAAGAGATCCAAAAAGGATAAAAAAATTTACTAATATTCATCTTTTTCTCCTATTCTCTATATTATAATCTACTACTTATTATCTACCATATCTTTAGCTTTTTTTCTTTTACTCTTCTATTACTTTTTTTATAGTATTTATCTTTTCATTTTTTTATAATCCGAAATTTTATGCTTATTTTTAGGCACAGCTTTTTACATAATAATAATATTCATCATCTTCAAACTGTGTATATTCCGTCCTTGTATAATCTATATTAAAAAAATAAAAAAAACTTATATATATATGCTAATACAAGTGAAATTATAAGACCAAACAGTAATTCCATTATAGACAAAGTTATATTCATAATAAATTCTCCCATGAATATAAAAAAAGTAGCAAGGAAACCATTCCACTTACAATAGCTATCTCCCAAGAATAATTTATTGATAAATTATGTATTAAATATACTACTACTAAACTCAATGCAAAGGCTAAAAGCATTATATACATTATTTTTATTTGACAATATAGAATTTAATATTTGAAAATATCTAACACTTAAATCCGAAGTTATTCCATTTGTTAAGGTTCCTATATTATTTTTTTAACATAGAGCAGTAAATAATATAATATAATACCTGCACTAAGTGGTATTACAGTTAATATTCCTGTACCAAGACCTAGAACTATAGGTAAAACGTAAGGTATTTTTCAAGGTAAATAGTAAAGGAACTACAATAATTAGATATGAATTTCCCGGTTTAAATCCATAATATAAAAATACCTATAACCAATAAATAAATTCCTATAAGTAAAAAAACATATCCATAGACACACTAAATATATCGGAAAGTAAATATATACTGAGTATTATACTTATAGCTGAAAAATGGTAAAACAGAACAAAAAAACAGCTATAATAAATATAAAAAAAGGATTTTTCAGTATATCCAGATATCCAATATTAATATTCATAAGTATTAGAGCCGCTAATATCAAAACAAACTTAAAGATAGGAAGAATGAACATACTATACTTCCCATATATAAGTCTTATTTTTTTCTTTGAAAATAAGTAAACTAAAGCATTCTCCTCCTCTCTTACAAGCTCTTTGGTTCTCTTCATAAAAATCATATCTTTTTATTAAGCTTTGTAAGTCTAAGTATATATTCATCATTCTTCTTCTTAACTCTATCATAACGCCTCGAATATATATATGCACTAATAATTTCAAAACCTATTAAGCATATAAAATAGCTGATAATATATAATTTTATCATATCTGAAATATCAAAAAAATATTATTTGCTTCTAATATTGGTTGGACGCCATAAAGAACAAGTATTATACTAATAAGTAGATAGCTAAAGCTAAAGCCAAAAAAATGACTCTATAAGATGCTTTGCTATATAATCGCCCTTAAAATACTTCTTCGCTTCTTCCAAATCTTGCTTTTTCTTTTTTCGTAAAGAGCAAGCTCTGTCATAAGCTTTTATTTTTTTCTTCATTAAGCACACTTATCTCCTAACGCTTTTTTTACTTTAATTATAACATAATTTGGGATTATATTGCAAATTTTAATGAATTTAAGCCCTAATTTCCCTTATTCCATAACCCATACCCGGATCTTCATTATTTTTTTAGATATTCTTTAAGTTTCTTTTTGTAAGCTGGTTTCGTTTTTTTATTTGGACTATCAAATAACACTCTCTCACTTGCTTGTTTCATATCGTATTTTTATATCTTTTATTTCAAATAAAGACTGAAACTCTCTTATTCCGCTATTTTTCACTAAGTAAGCCCTAATATTTTTAGGGACTTAATAACCAAGAAAGGCAATCAAAATACTTAAAATCCATAAATAACTTACGGCTAATTCAAAAGCCTTTTTCACACTCTTTTTTTATCCAGTCTTTCTCCCTCCGGTATATGTACATGTATAGCATTTTTTTAAGTTTATCCGGTTCAAATTGTAATCGTCCCAGTCTAAATAATCTCCCTTTTAATGAATTGGAAAGCCACTCTAATTCTATAAGCCCTATCTTTCCACTTCTTCTCTCATATACTTCTTGCCAGATTCTTATATCTGATATGGTATCATAAAAAAATTTTTGTCTACATCAAAAAAATTCCGCTATAGATTTATATTTAAAATTTGCTTTTTATTTTTACTTTTTTTATAAAATCTTCTAAGTCCATAGCAAAAATTTATATATAAATACAATGCCAACTTTTGCTCATCATCACCTATTTCCTCATAAAATCCGGTCTCATCATCTATAAAAAGTTTTTTATAATACTCATATCTTTCTTTCTCCAATTTATACGCAAGCATCTCTATTATAAGCGCCTCGGAAAAAGCCAAGCTTTTCATAAACTCTTTTAAATTTTTCATCTTATGCTTTAACTGATCCTTTCATCATTCCTGATACTAAAAATCTCCTAAATAATATTGCCAAAACCATAGGTGGAATTAAAGCAAGTATACCTGCTGCCGCTGTCAAACCGTAATGTATAGTATCCTTTGTTGAAAATTCTGAAGTTATTATTGCAATAGGCTTAGTTGATTCGTTTGAAGCCAATATTAAAGGTATCTGAAACTGACTCCATGTACTCAAGAATATTATAAGTATACTTGAAGCTATTATAGGAAATGATATCGGTAAAATCACTTTTATAAATGCCATAAATTTAGAACAACCATCAACCATAGCCGCCTCATCTAAATCTTTTTGGAATACTCATGAAATAATTCATAGTCAACCAAGTTATTATAGGTAAATAAGCTGTGACATAAACCAAACTAAGCATATACATATTATTTAATAACTTGAGTTGCATAAATAATTTATATATAGGTATAATAGTTGCCATCACAGGTATAGCCATAGTTATAAGCAAAGAGTTTTTTTATAAAAAGAAGCTCCGATAAAATTTATTCTTGAAAGAGCAAAAAGCTGACAATATCCCCATAGGTATACAAATTATTATTGTTATAAAGCTTGCATATATAGCATTATTCATTCCTCTAAACAATAAATTCCCTTGTCTGGAACTAATATTAAGTAAAAATCTTATAATTATTAAAACTAAAAGCTTCGTGGTAAAAAAATCAAGGCTTTTTTTCCAATACTAAAAGCATCCGGAGTTATAGATATAATAAAAAGTCCAAATAATAGGGCCTAAAAAAAAATATCAAAAAAATAAGATTAGAGCCAAAAGATAAAGAATTTTTTTAAGATATTTCATTAGTATTCTACCTCCTTAGCTAAATTTTTTTATATAGAAAAAGCCTAATATGCCTGCTAAAAAGCATAACTATATAAGTTAAAGCACTACCCTTTCCAAAATCCATAAACGAAAAAGTAGTCAAATAACTTTCTATAAGTAAACTTTTTTTCCAACATCAGCATATCCATTCAATGCTACTATCTCATCAAAAACATTTATAGCGCTTATAGAAGTAGATGTTATTCCTAAACTTATAAATGGTAGCATCAAAGGACATATAATTATTTTTAAATATTTCAAAATTACCGCTCCGTCTATTTTTAGCCGCCTCTAGCAAACTTTCCGGTATAGACTGTCTGCCCGATAAGCAAAACCAAACTCATAAAAGGTATGAGTCTATAAGCTACTACTATAGATACTATAAAAAAAGCAAGCTATATCTATTATTTAACCATTCTATAGGCTTATTTATTAAATGCAAACACAGTAATAGCTTATTTAGGAATCCATATCCGGAATAAAACACAAATTTCCATAAAAGAGCGTTTACAAAAAGGTGGTAAAGCCCAAGGAATTAATGATATTGCCAGTAATAGTCCTGAAAACTTCGTTTTTATATTTAAAAAAACAAAGCTACAAATATTGATATTATAGTAGTTAATAAAATTACCATAATAAGTATAAATACAGTATTTAACAAACTATACAAAAAAATGATTTTTGATGATAGTATATTTATATAGTTTCTTAAACCTATAAATTTTTATATCTTTAGGTCTTGTCAATTTCCACTTTTTTTCAAACTATATGTAAAAAGTCTCCAATATTGGATAAAATACCAGTGTAAACATAAGTATTAGCATAGGAGCTAATAAAGTATAGGCAAGTTTTTTTCTTTTTTTCATATTACCTCTATTAAACTTATTTTAAAATGCAGTGGTAAAACCACTCGCAAGTTTTTATTATTTATTTTTCTGCTATAAGTTCTTTTTATTTTTTTGTATCCATTTGTGTAAATGCACTATCAACATCAAGACTACCTGTTGCAAGGCCATTTACAGCATTATATATTGCATTACTCATCTCATTATAATAAACCGGTACACCATTTGGGAATGGAGAAGCTATAAGCTTTGCCTGCTCAAGCATAGCTCCGGGATTTTCTATTTTTCCATCATCTATAAGTTTCGCTAATACAGAATTTCTTGTTGGAAGATTTCCAAGTTCTGCATTTAACTTTTTCTTGAGTATCAGCAGATGTATACCAATCTATAAACTTTCTGGCTTCTTCCTTTTTCTTTGAAAATTTGGTTATACCAAGAGCTTCAGGAAGTGCCATAGTATGTTTTGCATTACCTGTCTTTCCCGGCATAAGTATTGGAGCTACTTCACCTACCACTTGGCTCTTTTCAGCATTATTAACTGTTCCTATATAAGAAGTTGGACCTGTAAGATAGCTGGCTGTTCCTGTAGTAATTCTTCTATATGTTTCCATACCATCTGCAGTTTTATCAGCAGGATCTACTAAATCCTCTTTGATTAGCTTATCATAAAATTTAAGAGCAGCTTTTACTGATTCTTCATTTAAAGTATTATCATCATTAAATACTTTATCATTCATAGTATAAGCAGTCCAAATAAGACCTGTACTTGCTTTTTCTTCAGCTGTAAGAACTAATGGATATGGATGCTCTGCTATACCTTTTTCTTTGATAGTTTTTACCGCCTCATAAATTTGATCATAAGTTTTTGGCTCTTCACCTATACCTGCTTCTTCAAAGTGCTTTGTATTATAATAAGCTATTCTATAATCGTTTGAATAAGGTAATGCTAAAACCTTATCACCTACAGAAAAAGATGAGATAGTTGGCATTTCTGTTTTTAAACTATCATCTACTTTAAGTGGCTCTAACCAATCAGCGCTATCAAACTCACCTACCCAAGACCAATCCACTTCAACTACGTCTGCACTGGCTTCCCCGCCACTTGCAGCTATTCCTATCTTATCTCTTATAGCATCCCAAGCAACTTGATTTATGCTAACCTTTATACCTGTACTATCTGTAAATTCTTTAAGTAAATTATCAGATGGAACTGCCCATTCAGGTATCATAACACTAAGACTGTCTGAATCTTTACTTGTATCAGATTTCGCAGTAGTTTCCTCCATCTTCGTTGTTTCTTTACCTGTATTTTTATTTCCTAAACTACAAGCTGTTAAACTAAGTGTTGCAAGCGTAGCCACACCTAAGGTTTTTAAAAAAATCTTTTTCATTACTTTTTCCTTCCTGTTTTTAAGTTAAAAATCGTTTAATATTATACTAAATTTTTTTATGTTAATTTAAAATAGATATTTTAAATTAATATATGTATATATAGTTTTTTTCTATCCTTTAACACTATCACTAATTATTCCTTTTACAAGAAACTTTTGTATAAATATAAAAAAATTATTAAAGTAGGTAACATAGATATTACACTAGCTGCCATTTGCGTTTCCCAAGTAGTTTTATATAAAGACTGAAAGTCCGTTAACGCCATAGCTATAGTTCTATTTTCCGGCGATAATATAAAAGTTCTGGAAAACATCAAATCTCCATAAGCTCTTATAAATGCAAACAAAAAAAGCTGTTATAAGTCCCGGAACTATCAAAGGAGCCACTATAAATTTCACTCCTTGTAATCTTGAACAACCATCTACCCAAGCCGCCTCTTCTATCTCTCTTGGTATATCAGATAAATAAGAATATAGGAGCCATAGACTCATAGGTAGACATACAGCACAATTTGCTATAATAAGTGCTATTTTAGTATCCAACAAATTGAAACGTCTAAAAACCATGTATATAGGTGCCGCCAATATAACTTCCGAGAACATTTGTGTTATTATCATTATAAGCATTACCGACTTTCTGAATTTAAACTTATATCTTGTAACTGCGTAAGCTGAAATTACTCCTACCAAAATACATATTAGCGCACTACTTATTGATACTATTATACTATTTTTCAGAGCCGGTAATATACTTTTTTCACCTATAATTACTACTTTATAATTTATCCATCTAAGATTAGATCCAAACCACTTAGGAGGCCATTTTATTATATCATCATAAGTCTTTAATGAAGTGTTCAACATAATCAAGATAGGACTTATAAAAACAACTATGTATATAGCATATATTATAGTTCTAAGCGACTTAAAAAATACTTTTTTTCTTTTCATTTAGTTCTCCTCCACATCTAATTTATAATAAATAAGAGTAAAGAATACTAAAATAACAACTGCCACACTGGAAAGTGCATAAGCAAGACCTAAGTTAAATTTAGCAAAAGCCTCCTCATAGATTTTTAAATATAAGTGTTTCTGTTGCTCTCATAGGTCCGCCAGCTGTTAAAACAAAAATCACATTAAAAGAATTAAAAGTCCATATACCTACCAAAACAAGTGTTACCAGAAATAATTTTCTAATATTAGGGCAAGTAATAACTAGAAATCTTTTAATTGTACTTGCTCCATCTACTTTTGCACTCTCATATAAAGAAGGGTTTATATTGGCAAGTCCTGCCATAAATATCATAGCAACCATAGGAAGTCCTAGCCAGGCATCCACTATAGTTGTTAACAAAAATGCCATCTTGGGATTTGATAAGAAACTTATATTTGTATGACTTATTCCAAATTTCTGTAAATAATAATTCAAATATCCGTAATTTCCGTCCAGTATCCATTTCCATATAACCGCTACCGCTACTTGTTGCATCGCCCAAGGAAGCAACGATAAGAATTTTAAAAATTTCCCAAAATACATTTCACTATTCATAAATAAAGCCATTAAAAAGCCGAAAAACAATTTAAAAAAGACGGCCATTAAAGCATATCTGAAAGTCAGAGAAATTGTAGGTAAAAATACTTTTTGAACTAAATAATTTCTTATAATTTTTCCAAGCCTATAAATGTCATATCTCCATTTAAAATGGAAATCTTATAAAAAGAACCCAGTACAACTCTGTATATCGGGTATCCAAAAAGAAGTGCTACCATCACAAAAAGAGGAAAAAGAAGTAAATACGGCTCTACTCTTTTTGTGATTTTAAACTTATTTCTAGTTCGCAAGTTCTTTACCTGCTTCATCTAAAGCTTCTTTAACACCCATTTGACCTGTAACTGCCTTTTGTACTGCTGTTAAGAAAGTCTTATTGAAAGTATCCCAATCTTTAACTTGTGGTTCGCTTATGCCATATTCTATACTAGCGGCAAAAGCTTGCATAAATTCTGTTTTAAATCTTTCATCATTAAACTCTTCTTTTAATATTGGGAACCAACCAAAGGCTTCTGATACAGGTCTTTGATATTCTATCTGACCCATAAATTCTACAAATTTCCAAGCAAGTTCAGGATTCTTACTTATACTTGATATTACATAAGAGTCTGTAACTAAAGTTTCTGCCTTTTTAGCACCTTCCGGAAGTGGTGCTACCTTATAAGGTGCCTTATCTGTAGCCGCATCAAGAGTTTCTTTCTCCCAAGGTCCTGATACAAACATAGCTAGATTTCCATTTGCAAATAATTTGGCTTGGTCAGCTCTTGCTGTACTTACAACATCAGGAACTAATCCTTCATCATTAAATTTCTTCAAATACTCCAATGTACCTACGTTAGCCTCTGTATTAAATGTATACTCTCCTTTATCATTAACTAAGGCTCCATTATTCTGATATACGAAGTTCAATAACTCATCTGTGCCACTGGTTATATCTGTAGGGATTGCAAATCCGTAAATATCTGAATTTTTAGTTTTTACCTCTTTTGCTGTATTAAATAATTCATCCCAAGTAGTAGGTGCTTTATCTATTAAATCACTCCTATAGTATAATGCTCTTGATGAAAAATGCCATTGGTATACCATATTGCTTACCATTAACTTTTTCCTGTATTTAATACAGATTCAACTCTTTTCTCTTTAAAATCATCTGTAATATAAGCGTCTAAATCTGCAGCAACTCCAAGATCTGCTAATTGTGTTAATGTTCTTGAACCTGTGAGCATAATATCAGGTGCATCTCCCGCTTGATAAAGAGAAACAATCTTAGAATTTAATTCATCCCAACCAACAGATACTATTTCTACTTTTACACCTTCATTCTCTTTTTCAAAACCTGCTATACCATTATCAAGTTCTTTCTTTAAGTAGCCTCCATCATAACCCGGAACTAAAAGTTTTAGGGTTTTTCCTGCACCTTCTTGTTCTTTGGTAGTTTCCTCCATCTTAGTTTCTGTCGCAGTGCTTTCTTCTGCTTTTTTTGCCCCACCGGAACAAGCGGCAAGTAAGGTACTTGCAAGCATAACACTAGCAAAGCTTACACTTAAAAACTTTCTCATAAAACTTATGTGTACTTTTTTTGTACACTCTCCTTTCCCTAATTTAAAAATCAAAAGTCATTATAGATTATAACAAAGTAAAATTATTATTTCTAGATATATAGTTTTATTTATTGATAGAAAAAAATCTATAAGTGTGTTAGTTTATTATTATTATCTATTATATTTATTTAGAATTTTTTTGTTTAAAAATACATATATATTAAAAATATACTTATGGGGACTTCTCATGAAAATATACAATAGTACACATAGTTTCAATACCTCTAAAGACTACGATCCTAATATAGACATATTAGATAGTATGTCTGTAGTTAAAAATGAAGAATTCGGCTTCTTTGTGAGCTTTGATATAAAAGAAAAAAATCTTACATATGCCTAAATTCCCATTATGACTTACCTTGGTGGGGCTTAGATAATAGATATAGATTCGAGATACTTAGTGATAATCAAGATGATTCTAATATTTCTTGCAACCTATGCTCTTATATAAAAGATGATGACGGAATATTCTATGCAGATATGATAAATGATGAACCCGGTTCTTATTATGAAAAATATATCTGTTCCTATATATATAAGCGGTAAGATTTCTACTGATTTTTATTAATAATTTTATCAACTTAAGATTTAATTTATATAAAAAAATAATAGCTATAATGCAGAAGAACTAGTAGAAAGTATGGATTTTTAGTATAAAGATTATTAATTTTTTTCATTACAAAAAAATGATGAGCTGTTTTTTTCTGGATTTATGGCAACATCCTTGTAGTTTAGCAAGAACTCACGGTCTTACTTTATTTTTAGCGAAGAACACTTTTTCTTTAATTGAAAAAAATATTAAATCTCTATCCAAACTAGGACAAAAAAAGTAATAGATTTAATAGTTTCAGATTTCCCTTGGGCAGGTCAATCCTGTTTCAATATAGAAGAAAAATGCTTCTCGACTTTATGAATATAATATAATCAAAGTTCTCAGAGAAAAATAACTCTTTAAAAATTAGATTTCAATGCACTGGATAAATATGTGGAACTCTGTTTAAAAATACGGTATAAAAGACGAAATAAACTTATTCGGACTTTGTGGAAATTGGCATGGAAAAGACTTTTCAAGTCCCCTAATAGACTATAAAGATCCTATTCGTATTAGTCTTTACGATAAAGATAAAAAGGTGCTATGATTATATACGAACAAAAGACGAACTTAAAGAATATATATACTTACTCTTTAAGCATCTGGAAGATAAAAACTATTTTTAAGCTTTTGCAAAGTAATAGGGATGAGCCAAATAATATAGAACTTTTTACGGAATTTCAAGATTTCCTAAGTTCTTGTTATCCTAAAAAAATATTAGCTTTAAGTATGCTTTTACACAGCTCCACTTTCCTTGATAAGTACAAAGGAGATTTTGAAAGTTTTTTTCTATAAACTCTGCATACTTATCTCCTTATATAAAAAATGGTGAGTTAGTAGGTATATTGAAGGAAAATTCTCATAAAAATGACTTGGTATCCTTGTTGTTTTCCTAAAAAAACTAAATACCTTTATATCAAGTCCACTCATAGAATCAAGATACTTGGGACTATACACCTACTTATGGCAATTTAAGGGTATGCTACGTTGGGCATATAATCTTTATACACAAGAACCTTGTTCAAATATTTCTTATAAGCCTGAGAAATGGAAGGCAGGCGATATGTTCTTTGTATATCCTAGCAAAAATATGAATATAAATCATAGTATAAGAGAAAAAAATATGCTTTTTTTCTATACAAGATTTTAACATCTTTAAAAGATTGGAAAGAGAAGGTCTAAAGCCACTGGAAGTATTAAAAGATAAATTAAATATCAAAATATTAGCTGATAACATTAATGGAGAGCTTGTTCTAGACAAATACCAACCTTATGAATATTATAAACAAATACGAGATGACTTAATACGGAGCAAATATGAGAACTAAAGAAGAATTATTAGAGCTTTTAGCAGATTATGTAGTAAATATGGAAGATGAAACTATTATAGATCTGGCAAATGAATATTTAGAAGCCGGTTATCCGGCACAAGAGGGCATCTTAGAAGGACTTACTGTTGGTATGCAAAGAGCAGGAACACTCTATGATGAAGAAGAATATTATATAGCGGAGCTTCTCCTTTGTTCCGATGCTATGTACGCCGGCATTAATATACTAAAAACTGCAATAACCGAGGTTAATGATAACAAAATCAAGGCTGTTATCGGCGTTATAGAGGGAGATACTCATGATATAGGTAAAAATCTCGTTAAAATTATGCTTGAGACAGCCGGTTTTGAAATGATAGATTTAGGTCGTGATGTAGCTACTGATAATTTTGTAGATACTTGTATAGAGAAAAATGCTTCTCTTCTATGTATGTCCTCTCTTATGTCTACTACTATGTATGGTATGAAAGATGTAGTAGATAAACTTATCGAAAGGGGCTATAGAGATAAAATAAAAATCATGGTAGGTGGCGGTCCTATTACTAGTGGATTTGCAACGATGATAGGTGCTGATGCTTACTCTGATAATGCTGTAGAAGCTGTCAGCGTTGCAAAAATCTCTATTTGGTATGGCTTAATATGAGAAACTTACCTATTTACAATTGTCCTGATATAACTTTATATCCCTATACTACTATTTACTCAAGAAACTATGACAAATATGTATTCGAATTAGATGGAATTTTACAATATTTTGATAATAGTAATAGATTAAATGAAGCCTATAAAAAGTTTCTACGCTTTAAGCGTATGAAAGATGATGAAAAAGAAAATTTTATTTTTAGAACTTAAAAAAATATAAAAAAATATACTTTTTATCCAATACCGGACTCGCTCTCGACAAGGGCTATAAAATCATCAGTATAGCTGATCCTTTATCCAGTCTGGAATTTATAGGAGAACTAAAGCGCTCAAAAACTACTTAGACCTCTTTTTTTCTTGATTTCTTATACGAATTAAAAAGAACTTTTGTAAAAAAATAGAGCTCATGTACATCTTTGTCCTAAACTCAGTATACTACTTATAAAAATCACTGATACCTGCAAATATAAACTGAGTATAAATAAACTTATAAGCAAAAACAAACTATCCTTCTTTACTTGATTTACTATTAGATAAAGATTCTTTTTCTATTAGCGGTTTAAAATGTATACATTACTTTGGTAAAATTAATACTCTCACTTTTTTTGAGCTTGAAAAACTATATTAGAGGAATTTATGAAAAAAACAATTTTTATATCATTTAAGAAAGAATAATATCAATATAGAAGCCGCCTGTAATGGTTTATGGGGTTGCGGAAAATGTAAAAATCAAACTTGGAGCAGATTTTTCCCATAGTAGAAAAATGATGAAACATATCTAAGCGAAAGCGATTTAAAAGCCGACTTTTAGACTAGCCTGTGAACACTATATAGACGATGATGAGGTATCTCATATTATCGCTTTATAAAAAAAGAATTTAGAATCTACTAAAAAAATAAAAAAATAACACACATATACTATCAGACAGTTTTTTTACCAAATTTTACTCATGATAAAAAAAGTGATTTTTCTAGGTATAGCCCTTGATATAGGAACCACTACTCTAGCTATGAGTTTAGTAGATTTAAAAACTTCAACTGTGCTTGCAAAAGCTACTGATACCAACCCACAAGTAAACTACGGTTTTGATATTATGAGTAGAATTTCATATACTATGCAATATCCTAACGGACTAAAAGATTTGCAAGCTTCCCTTGTAAAAACTCTAAATCTTATGTTAGATGAACTTTTAAAAAAATCAAAACAGGAACGTTCTTATATAAAAGAATTTATAGTTTCATCAAATACTTGTATGTGCCACAGTTTACTTGCAAGAGATATTTCCACCTTAGGCAAATATCCTTTTATAGCTAATTTTACCGACACTCGAGAACTAAATGCCCCTGATATAGGTATTAATTTAGCACTTGATTGTAAACTTATAACTTTACCTCATATATCAGCCTTTGTAGGTTCAGATATAGTTTCCGGTATATATGTCAGCGAATTATATAAACAAAATGATACTTTAAATAATATTTTATTTATTGATATTGGAACTAATGGAGAAATGGTTCTTAAGACTAATAACAAACTTATAGCCAGCTCTTGTGCTGTAGGTCCTGCCCTTGAAGGAATGAATATTTCTTGTGGTATGAGAGCCGAAAAATGGTTCCATAGATGATTTCTTGATTACAAATGATTGTATACAATATACAACTATTAATAATGATAAGCCTACAGGTATATGTGGCAGCGGAGTCTTAGCATTAATGCGTGAGCTGCTAAAAAATGATATTATTAATAAAAGAGGCGCTATTTCTAAGACCACTACCGCCCCTTTTGTACTTACAAAGGATGGTAAAAAAATTATATTTCACTTTCAAGAGCTAAGCATATTATTAAAGATTCTTGTCCTAAAAAAATATTTCTAATACTGCAAAAAAATATAGATGATATTTCTTCCTACAAAAGAGATTTAGAAGAAAAATAAACTATATTTTTTTCTTCTAAAGATATAAGACAGGTACAGTTAGCAAAAGCAGCTATATTATCAGGTATACTCTGTCTGGTAAAAAAAAGCTGAACTTAGTCTTGATAAAATAGATAAAGTATACATAGCAGGTCAATTTGGTAAATATATAAGCCTAGATTCCCTTTTTGGAGTAGGCTTAGTACCAAAAGAATTTGAGGGTAAAATAGAATATCTAGGCAACACTTCTCTAAGTGGTGCTTATCTTGCTCTACTTGACAGTAAAGCTCTTGCTACAATGAAAGAGTTTTTCTAAAAAAATGTTGAATTCTTTTGAATTATCTAAATTTGAAGATTATGATAAGATATTTACTAAATGTTTACTATGGGAATAAACAGGAAAATTTATTAACAAAAAAGGATTGCTTAGGCAATCCTTTTTTTAATTCTATATTATACTAACTCAAGTAATACTTCCATTGCAGCATCGCCCTTACGAAGACCGATTTTAACTATTCTTGTATAACCACCATTACGAGTAGCATACTTTGGTGCAACTTCATCTAATAACTTAGCTGTTAAATCAACAAGTTTAGTATTTTTCTTTCTACCAGCTGCTTTAGTTGGTACTTCTGTTTGATTATAAAGAACAGCTGCTATTTGTCTTCTAGCATGTTGTCTGCTAGGCTTATCTTTTTCTAATCTCTTTATCTACTTCATCATAAACAGTAACTTTCTTACCGTCTACAACTTCTTTAACCCTTTTACCATTAGCATCTTTACGAGCAACTTTTGCCTTTACTGTAAGTGTTTCAAAGTTGTCTTTCTCTTTTGCAGCTAAAGCTATAAGTGGTTCAACGATTTTTCTTACTTCTTTTGCTCTTGCTTCAGTAGTAACAATCTTACCATTAGCTATTAAAGCTGATACTTGATTTCTAAGTAATGCTTTTCTTTGGCTTGATGTTCTTGAAAGTTTTCTATACTTTGCCATCTTTATTCTATCCTCCACTTAAAACATATACAAGCTCTTCGGACTTAATGTATATGCTATTTATTATATCTCTTCACCCGGTCTAAGTTGTAAACCAAGCTCTTTTAATTTTGCAAGTACCTCTTCTAATGATTTACGTCCAAGATTACGAACTTTCATCATATCTTCCGGTGTACGATTGCATAACTCTTCAACAGTATTGATACCGGCTCTCTTTAAACAATTATATGAACGAACAGAAAGTTCTAATTCATCAATATTCATCTCGAGAACTTTTTCTTTACCATCTTCTTCTTTTTCTATCATTATTTCAGCAGTTTTTGCATTTTCTGATAAATCTATAAATATACTTAGATGTTCACTTAATACTTTAGCCGCAAGACTTACAGCCTCATCCGGCTCTAATGTTCCATTTGTGTGCACATCAAGTGTCAACTTATCATAATCAGTTATTTGTCCGACACGTGTATTCTCTACTAATAAGTTTACACGCTCTACAGGTGTATAGATAGAATCTATAGCTATAGTTCCTATTGGAAGCTCTTCATCCTTATTTTTTTATCAGCACTAACATAACCACGACCACTTGTAATTGTAAGTTCCATATAGAACTTTCCACTTGAAAGTGTAGCTATAACTTGATCTTTGTTGATAATTTCAATATCCGGATCGCATTTAATATCAGCTGCCGTAATAACACCTTCGCCCTCAAAATCAATATAAGCTGTTTTTACTTCTGCTAAAGAACCTGTATTTTTAATAGCAAGGCTCTTAACATTCATTATAATCTCTGTTACATCTTCTTTTACACCTTCAATAGATGAAAACTCATGTAATACTCCATCAATTTTGATTTGGCTAACTGCTGAACCTGGAAGTGATGATAGCATAATTCTTCTAAGAGAATTACCTAAAGTTGTACCATAACCTCTCTCTAATGGTTCACATACAAATCTACCAAACTTTTTATCTTCGGAAATTTCTACAATATCAATATTTGGTTTCTCAAAATCGAACACGATAATTCCCTCCTTTATTATACTCTATAAATAGGGTATATGAATACATACACCCTACAACAATAAATTACATTAGATTACTTAGAGTATAACTCAACGATTAGAAGTTCATCAACAGGTACATCTATTTCTTCTCTTGTAGGAATAGATTTTACACTACCTTTTAGATTTTCTGTATCTGACTCTAACCAAGCTGGAACTACACGTCCATTAGTTGTCTCTAATACTTCTCTATATCTAGCACTAGATCTAGATTTTTCTCTAATCTCAATAACATCTCCAGCCTTTATAAGGTATGAAGGAATGTTAATACACTTACCATTAACTAGAACATGCTTATGATCAACTATTTGACGAGCTTCCTTTCTAGTTCTTGCAAATCCCATACGGAATACTACATTATCTAATCTTCTTTCAAGAAGAATCATTAGGTTTTCACCAACTTGTCCTTTTAATCTTGAAGCCTTAGCATAGTAGTTTCTGAAAGGTTTTTCTAATACACCGTAGATGAATTTAGCTTTTTGCTTTTCACGAAGCTGTGTTCCATATTCGCTCATCTTACGTGTAGCTTTTTTATTATCTCTATTTGATTTCTTATCGATACCTAAGAACAATGGGTCTAATCCAAGTGCTCTGCATCTTTTAAGAACAGGAACTCTATTTACTGCCACTTTATCTACCTCCTATTAGACTCTTCTACGTTTTGGTGGACGACAACCATTGTGTGGAACTGGTGTTACATCCTTAATACTTGTTACTTCGATACCACATGCTGCAAGAGCACGGATAGCAGCCTCACGACCTGAACCAGGTCCTTTTACCATAACGTCAACGTATTTCAAACCATGTACTAGAGCCGCTTTAGCAGCAGTCTCAGCAGCCATACTAGCTGCATAAGGAGTAGATTTCTTTGAACCTCTAAATCCAAGACCACCAGCACTTGCCCATGATAGAGCATTACCCTGAGTATCAGTCAATGTAACAATAGTATTGTTAAATGAAGACTGGATATGTGCCTGTCCACGTTCAACGTTTTTCTTTACACGCTTTTTTGTCACCTTTTTGGTGGACGCCTGTTTTGCCATTAAACTAACCTACCTTTTAAATTATTATTACGTTCTCCTGTTTTTAAAACATACAGTCAACGTATATCATATAGTTACAGATAAATTTATACTTCTTTAGGTGAGTATTACCTAGCTTTCATTAAGCTGAAAGCATCTCTTTTGCCTGCACTCTACTAACGTTCAAGCTTCGTTATCACTTGCTTTCACTGAGTATCGGTAAGGGCTTTCAAAGTATCTTCACTCCACTAAACTCAAACTCGTTTTCGTTAAGGGTCGTGAAGAATGTTCGTACTAAACTCAAACCTCGCTAACGCTTGTTTTCGTTAAGTTCTCACTATTTCTTCTTATTTGCTACAGTTTTTCTAGGACCTTTACGTGTTCTAGCATTTGTCTTTGTTTTTTGACCACGAACCGGCAAACTCTTTCTATGACGGATTCCACGGTAGCAACCGATTTCCTGAAGTCTCTTTATGTTCATAGCGATTTCTCTACGTAAATCACCTTCAACAAGTTGGCTATCAGCAATAATAGCTGCTATTTCCTTAACCTCATCATCTGTTAAATCCTTAACTCTTGTATCTGGATTAACTTTAGCTTGTGCAAGAATACGATTTGAACTAGTTCTACCTATACCATAGATATATGTAAGACCAATCTCTACACGTTTCTCTCTTGGTAAATCAACACCTGCAATACGAGCCATCTTCGATGTATTCCTCCTTATAAGATTTTTAGCAAGGCTTAATTATTAACCTTGTCTTTGTTTGTGCTTTGGATTCTCACAGATAACTCTGATAGATCCTTTTCTCTTAATAATTTTGCACTTTTCGCAAATTGGTTTAACTGAAGATCTTACCTTCATTGTAAATTCTCCTTTCTTGGTTACCAACAAAGTAGCTTACCTATTATAGCAAAAAAATATATGCAATGCAAGTAAATTTACTTATAAATTCTACTTATCTCTCCATATAATTCTTCCTTTTGTTAAATCATAAGGTGATAACTCTATAGTTACTTTATCACCCGGAAGAATTCTTATGTAGTTCATACGAAGTTTTCCACTAATATGAGCTAAAACTTGGTGTCCATTTTCAAGTTCTACTTGGAACATAGCATTAGGAAGTTTCTCTACTACCGTTCCTTCTATCTCAATCACATCTGACTTAGACATTCTTACCTCCAAAAAGTCTTTAGGAAATATTTTTATCTCCTCATCGCTAATTCCATTTACTATTTTATCCTTAATAGAATTATCGTCAATATATAAATTTTGAATATGTTTAATATTCTTCTTTTTAGGTTTATATAATTTCTTAACTTACCATCGACTAGATAAGCAAAATCTTTTTCTATCTTTATAATAAGATATCTACTACCCTTATCATGTCCTGCTTTTGAAATTGCGACATTACCTATTTGTAAACTAAGCATATTACCTCTAACGTAAAGATAAAATCTTTGCTTCACCTTCTGTTATTAATATTGTATTTTCATAGTGTGCTGATAGCGAAGAATCAGCTGTTACAACAGTCCAATCATCATCTAACCACTCTACTTCTTCTCTTCCAATATTTATCATAGGCTCTATAGCTAAAGTCATTCCCGGAACAAGCTTTATACCTTTTCTAGTCATTCTAAAATTAGGTACTTCAGGTTCTTCATGCAAATGAGTACCTATACCATGTCCAACTAAATCTTTAACTACTCCATAGCCTCTGCTAGTAGCATATTCTCCTATAGCTGAACATATATCATTTAGGTGATTACCCGCCTTTGCAAACTTTATGCCTTCAAAGAAAGATTCTTTAGTTACTTCAATTAATTTTTTAGCTTCTTCACTTATACTCCCAACTGCATGAGTTCTGGCCGCATCAGAATGATAACCTTTCCAAATAACACCGGCATCTAAGCTGACTATATCTCCATCTTGTAAATATCTGTGTTTACTAGGTATTCCGTGAACGACTTCATCATTAACTGATACACATATAGAAGCAGGATAACCATTATAATTTAAGAAAGATGGAATACAACCATAAGATCTGATTATTTCATCTCCCACTTTATTTATTTCCCATGTACTTATACCCGGTCTGATTATCTTTTCTAATTCTTCATGTGTTTTAGCTAATATAATACCTGCTTCTGTCATCAATTCAATTTCTCTTGCAGATTTAACTGTAACTGCCATTTTATTACTCCCCTAAGATATGAACAATGGCTCCGAAAAACCTCATCTATTTCTAAGGTACCATCTACACTTTTTTTAATATATCTTTATTAGAATAATAATCTATTAAAGGTTGTGTCTGAGCATGATATACCTCAAGCCTTTTCTTGACTGTCTCCGGTTTATCATCTTCTCTTATAACTATTTCGTTACCGCAATTATCACATATACCCTCTACTTTAGTAGGTATAAATTCAAGATGGTAAGTTGCACCACAATTTAAGCAGGCTCTTCTACCACCCATTCTATTTATGATATTTTCATCAGGAACATCTACATCTATAGCATAGTCTATCTTTTCATTTCGTTTAGCTAAAGCTTCATCTAAACTGCTTGCTTGTGCTAATGTCCTTGGAAAACCATCTAAAACATAACCATTTACACAATCTTTATCATTTATTCTATCTATCAACATTCCTATAGTAATCTCATCCGGAACCAAACTTCCCTTATCCATATAGGACTTAGCCTTATTACCAAGTTCTGTTCCATTTTTGATATTTGCCCTAAATATGTCTCCTGTAGATATATGTGGTAGAGAATACTTTTCAGCTATTCTTTTAGCTTGTGTACCTTTTCCGGCTCCTGGAGCTCCCAACATAATAATCTTCATAAATTCCCCCTATACTTTATAATATAGTTTATAAAAGTGTACAAGTGCACCCAAAATGAGCCCACTTGTACTAAATATACTTATCTAATTTACTAAAAATCCTCTATAATTTCTAACTAACATTTGTGCCTCTATAGCTTTCAATGTTTCCAATATAACACCTGCAATAATTATAAGCGATGTTCCTGAGAATGACAATCTAGAAACTGTAAAGATTCCTGATAAGATTATAGGTATTATAGCAACTACCAAAAGCCCACAAGCACCTATAAAAATAATATAGTTTAATATATTTGTTAAGTAATCACTAGTTGGCTTTCCCGGTCTAATTCCAGGAATAAAACCACCTTGTTTTTTCATATTATCAGCAATCTCTAAAGGATTAAAGGTTATAGATGTATAAAAATATGCAAAGACGATTACCAATGCAACGTATATTATAACACCTATAGAATACTTAGGTCTTTCCGGAACGAACCAGTTAGATGAATTAAGTACCGCCAAAATCTTACCCCAAACAGTATTTGGATTTACTGCAAAAAATTGGCTGATTACCACAGGGAAAGACATTATTGAAGAAGCAAAGATTACAGGCATAACATTAGCTGTATTAACTTTTAATGGTATATTAGATGATTGACCTCCTACCATTTTTCTTCCTTGTGTCTTAGCTGAATATTGAACCGGTATTCTTCTTTCAGCATCATTTAGAACAATAACAAAAACTACCATAGCTAATATTGCCGCTATTATTATTAAACCAATAACAACTTTAACAGCCACTGTCTTATTTGCTATAAATCTTGTATATAATACTACTAAATCTTGTGGTAATGATGATAAGATATTAAACAGTAGGACTACTGAAATACCATTACCAACACCTTTTTCGGTAATTCTTTCGCCTATCCACATTAGAAATGCACTTCCTGCGGTCATAGTAACAACTACGACCACAACACTCTTTATACCAAAGTTATTAATTAAACCTTGTCTACCAAAACCAATAGCCATAGCTATTGATTCAATAAATGCCAAAGCAACTGTTACATACCTTGTATACTCTATTATTTTCTTACGACCTTCTTCACCATCATTTTGCATCTCCTCGAGCTTAGGAATAGCTATAGTCATAAGTTGTATTATAATAGAACTTGTTATGTAAGGAGTAATACTAAGAGCAAGTATACTCAAACTTTCAAATGAACCACCTGTTAGGGCATTAAAAAAACCAAATGCATCTCCACTTTGCTGAGCGAAAAAATTTCTGAAAAAGTCAGTTTTTACGCCAGGTATAGGTATATTGCTACCTAATCTGATAACAACTAACATAAAAAATGTATACAAGAGTTTCTCTCTTACTTCCTTAACCTTAAACGCATTACGGAGTGTAGTGAGCATACTAGATCACCTCACAGGTTCCGCCGGCAGCTTCAATTTTAGCCTTTGCACCTTCGCTAACGGCTACTTCTTTAACTGTAAGCTTCTTTGTTAACTCACCGTTACCAAGAATCTTTACACCATCTCTTGGATTTTTGATAATTCCGGACTCTACTAATAAAGCTATAGTAACTTCTGCTCCATTATCAAGTCTTTCTAATGCTGATACATTAATACCTACGATATCCTTTGAATTAGGATTTGTAAATCCTCTCTTTGGAATACGTCTATATAATGGCATTTGTCCACCTTCAAAGCCAGGTCTTGTAGCTCCTGAACGAGCTTTTTGTCCTTTATGACCTTTACCGCTGTCTTACCATTACCTGAACCATGTCCACGACCACGTCTAAAATTATCACTATGTTTAGAACCGCAAGCAGGTTTTAGATTTGATAAATCCATGACTGCACCTCCATTCTTACATTCTTAATTATATTTCTTCAACTTTTACAAGATGTCTTACGTGCCAAATCATACCTTTTACAGCATCGTTATTTGGCAATTCGTTTGACTTATTTACCTTTTTAAGTCCAAGTGCTTCTACAGTTGCTCTATGTTTTTGGAATAGCACCTATAGGGGACTTTACTAATGTAACTTTTTAATCTATCTGCCATCTTATTATCCTCCCTATAATTATCCTAAGATTTCTTCAACTGTCTTACCACGAAGCTTTGCAACTTCTTCAGGTGTCTTTAGAGATGTTAGTCCTTCGATTGTTGCTAATACTACATTGGTCTTATTATTTGAGCCTAATGATTTTGTACGGATATTTTTGATACCTGCAAGCTCAACAACTGCACGAGCAGGGCCACCTGCGATAATACCGGTACCTTCTGGAGCTCTCTTTAAGAGAACGCTTGAACTACCAAACTTTCCTGTTAAATCATGAGGGATACTTCTGTTCTCGTCTATTGAAACCTCTACTAAAGATTTCATAGCTGCTTCTTTTCCTTTACGGATAGCTTCTGGAACTTCGCCAGCTTTACCTGTACCAACACCTACGTGTCCATTTCCATCACCTACAACTACAAGAGCAGAAAATCTCATTGTACGTCCACCTTTTACGGTCTTTGATACACGCTTGATGGCAACTACTTTGTCATTTAATTCCAACTTTGTTGGATCGATGATTGTACGTTTCATGTAATCTTTCTCCTCCTATTAGAATTGTAAGCCAGCTTCTCTTGCAGCTTCGGCTAATGCAGCTACTTTACCTTGATATTGGAAACCACCTCTATCAAATACTACTTTATCTATACCTTTTTCAATAGCTCTCTTAGCTATTAAAGTACCAACATAAGCAGCAGCAGCTACGTCATTTGTATGCTCTAACTCAGCTAAAACTGTTTTTTCAACAGTTGAAGCAGCAACTAAAGTATTTCCAACTGTATCGTCAATAATTTGAGCGTACATATGGCTATTACTTCTGAACACTGCAAGACGTGGTCTTTCAGCTGTTCCTGAAAAACGGTTACGGATTCTATCGTGCTTCTTAACACGAACTTCTTTTCTAGATTTCTTGCTAACCACTATTCTACCCTCCTAATTATTTCTTACCAGTCTTACCAACTTTACGTCTAATAGTCTCAGTAGCATATTTAATACCTTTACCTTTATATGGCTCAGGTCTTCTCTTATCTCTGATTTCAGCCGCAAATTGACCAACTTTTTCTTTGTCTATTCCTTGTACTTTGATGATATTCTGACCATCAAGAACAGTTGTTATACCTTCTGGATCTATCATTTCAACCGGATGTGAATATCCTAAAGATAAAGTAAGTTTGTTACCAGCCTTCGCCGCTCTGTAACCAACACCATTTACTTCAAGAACTTTTTCATAACCATTTGTAACACCTACCACCATATTAGATATAAGTGTTCTAGTTAATCCATGAAGAGATTTCATTTTCTTTAAATCATTTGGACGAGTAACTATTATTTCTTCGCCCTCTTTTGTAATTGTCATTTCCTCCGGTAATACTCTCTCAAGTGTTCCCTTTGGACCTTTAACAGTCACTTGATTATTTTCTGCAATCGTAACAGTAACGCCTGCTGGGATTGCGATAGGCATTCTTCCTATACGTGACATGCCGCTTACCTCCTTAAATTTATCGTGGGATCTTACCCATGTTTTCAGGTTATATATTAAGATTAGTGAGAAAGCAAAAAGCTTCCACACTAAGACTTAATTCAGTTTATTATAATTTTACTCTAGGTGAATTTTTGTATTTCATCACTCAATGACATCCACTCGACTAAGCTCAAACTTCGCCATCGGCCTCGTTTTTCCCTAAGGCTCGGGATGGGCTTTCGCACTAAATTCGAACTTCACTTCGTTCGTTCTCATCGCTCAATGACATCCACTCGACTAAGCTCAAACTTCGCCATCGGCTCGTTTTCCCTAAGGCTCGGGATGGGCTTTCGCACTAAATTCGAACTTCACTTCGTTCGTTCTCATTAAGTGCTCAATGCCTACCAAACAAAAGCTAATACTTCTCCGCCTACACCTAGTTTACGAGCTTCTTTATCAGTAATTACACCTTTATTTGTTGATATAATTGCTGTTCCAAGTCCACCAAGAACTCTTGGAAGTTCTTCTTTATTTGCATAAATACGAAGACCAGGTTTTGATATTCTTTTTAATACCGCTTATTATTCTTTCACTCTTATTATTTGCATACTTAAGAGTTACTTTTATTGTATTGAAACCATCTTTTTCAATGAGTTCATACTTCTCTATATATCCTTCATCTAAAAGAATATTAGCTATAGCTATTTTTTTAATTTTTGATGAAGGTATTTCAACAACGTCATGTTTTTGCAGTATTTGCATTACGTATTCTAGTAAGCATATCTGCAATTGGATCGCTCATTGTCATGGATGTTGCCTCCTTTTATTATCTAAAAAATTAAATGTTTTGTAGTTTTGTTTTAAAGCTTAGGTGCTAAATGATATTCGCTCGACTAAGCTCAAACTTCACTTCGCTTCCTAGTGTTCAATGACATCCACTCGGCTAAGCTCAATCTTCGCCATCGGCTCGTTTTCGCTAAGGCTCGGGATGGGCTTTCGCACTAAACTCGAACTTCGCTTCGTTTCCTAGTGCTCAATGACATCCACTCGGCTAAGCTCAATCTTCGCCATCGGCTTGTTTTCGCTAAGTCTCGGGATGGGCTTTCGCACTAAACTCGAACTTCACTTCGTTCGTTCTCGTTAAGTGCTCAATGCCTACCAGCTTGCTTTTTTTACTCCTGGAATCTGACCTTTGTAAGCCAATTCGCGGAAACAAATTCTACAAATACCATACTTTCTGAGATAAGCATGTGGACGACCACAGATTTTTACATCTACTATATTCTCTTGTTGAGAACTTTTGAGGACGTGCTTGCTTAATCTTCATTGAAGTCTTTGCCATGGTTGATTCCTCCTAAACTATTTTTGAAATGGCATGTTAAACAATGTTAAAAGCTCTCTAGCTTCTTCATCTGTTTTTGCTGTTGTAACAAAAATTACATCCATACCACGAACTTTATCTACTTTATCATATTCGATTTCAGGGAAAAATAAGTTGCTCTTTAACACCTAAAGCGTAATTTCCTCTTCCGTCGAATGCATTTGGATTAACTCCTCTAAAGTCACGTACACGTGGTAACGCTAAATTGATAAGACGATCAGCAAACTCATACATCTTCTCACCACGTAATGTAACTTTACAACCTATTGGCATGCCCTCTCTTAGTTTGAAGTTTGCTATTGACTTCTTTGACTTAGTAATAACAGGCTTTTGTCCGGTAATTATCTCTAAATCTCTAACAGCAGAGTCAAGAACTTTAACATTCTCTTTAGCCTCTCCAATACCCATATTGATAACTATTTTATCAAGCTTTGGTACTTGCATTGGATTCTTATATCCAAACTTCTCGTTTAACTTTGCAACGATTTCGTTCTCGTATATTTCTCTTAATCTTGCCACTTTACTTCCTCCTCTCTGTATTAGTCAATAACCTTACCAGTCTTTTTAGCTACACGAACTTTTTTACCATCAACTACTTTAAATCCAACTTTTGTTACGGCTCCATCTACAAATAATGCAACATTAGATATATCTAATGCTCCTTCTTGTGAAATGATACCGCCAGCTTGATTTTGCATGCTTGGCTTTGCGTGCTTAGTTTGCATATTACATCCTTCTACACGAACAGTTCCATTCTTTGTGTCTACGCTAAGGACTTTACCAGTTTTATCTCTGTCTTTACCTGATATGATCTTAACCATATCGCCTTTTTTAATTTTATGCACTGTAGACACCTCCTCTTATAATACTTCTGGAGCAAGTGATACTATTTTCATGAATTGTTTTTCACGAAGCTCTCTTGCTACTGGTCCAAAGATACGTGTTCCCTTTGGAGTCTTATCGTCTTTGATTATTACTGCAGCATTTTCATCAAATCTAATGTATGAACCATCTTTACGACGTGTGCTGTTTACTGTACGAACTACTACAGCTTTTACAACGTCTCCCTTCTTTACAACGCCACCTGGTGTTGCATCTTTAACGCTGGCTACTATAACATCTCCAATGCGTGCATATCTTCTAGTTGAGCCACCCATAACACGGATACAAAGCAGTTCCTTTGCACCAGTATTATCAGCAACTCTTAAACGTGTTTCCTGCTGAATCATGCCGGATACTCCTTCCTGCTTAATTATTTAGCTTTCTCTATAATCTCAACAAGTCTCCATCTCTTATCTTTAGATAATGGTCTTGTTTCCATAATTTTTACTGTATCGCCAATACCACAATCATTGTTCTCATCATGTGCTTTGAACTTAACTGTCTTCTTTACAATCTTGCCATAAAGTGGATGTTTTACGTGGTCTTCGATTGCAACTGTGATTGTCTTATCCATTTTATCACTAACAACCTTACCGATACGAGTTTTTCTTAAGTTTCTTACTTCCACGGTTTATCTCCTTTTTCTTACGCCATCTTTGATTTTTCAGTTATAACAGTTTGTATTCTAGCAATATTTTTACGAACTTCTTTGATTCTTGAAGTATTATCTAATTGGCTAGTTGCATTCTGAAATCTCAAGTTGAAAAGTTCCTTTTTAGCGGAAACTAATTCTTCATTTAATTCTGCTACGGTTTTTACCCTTTAATTCATTAACATACTTATTAGTTTTCACGTTTTTTTCACCGCCTTCTAAATCTGCTTTTAGAAACTATCTTACATCTGCAAGGAAGTTTATGCATTGCAAGACGAAGAGCTTCTCTAGCAACTTCTTCAGGTACTCCAGCAATTTCAAACATTACACGACCTGGTTTAACTACTGCTACCCAATACTCTAGTGAACCTTTTCCTGAACCCATTCTTGTTTCAGCTGGCTTAGCTGTAACCGGTTTATCAGGGAATATTTTTATCCAAACTTTACCACCACGCTTAATGTAACGTGTCATAGCAACTCTGGCTGCTTCAATTTGGTTTGATCTAATCCAACATGGATCTTGTGCTACTAAACCAAATTCACCGTTAGAGATAGTGTTACCTCTAAGGGCCTTACCTGCCATAGTTCCACGGAATTGTTTTCTACGTTTTACTCTCTTAGGCATTAACATAATTACTTCACGCTCCCTTCCTTAGATTCAGCTTTGGTTGGAAGAACTTCGCCTTTATATATCCAAACTTTTACACCTACTTTACCATAAGTTGTATCAGCCTCAGCGAATCCATAATCTATATCTGCACGAAGTGTTTGTAGTGGAATTGTTCCTTCTGAGTAGAACTCAGTACGAGCCATATCAGCACCGCCAAGACGTCCTGAACAGCTTGTTTTGATACCAAGTATACCTGCTTTCATAGCTCTGCTCATTGTTGACTTCATAGCTCTACGGAAAGCAATACGATTCTCTAATTGTTGAGCTATTGACTCCGCTACTAATTGAGCCTCTCTATCAGGTCTCTTAATCTCTTTTACATCTACAAATACTTTTTTTGTTGTGAACTTTGCAAGTTCAGCTTTGATTTTCTCTATTTCTGCACCTTGCTTACCAATTACTACACCTGGCTTAGCTGTGTGAAGAATGATTGTAACCTTATCTGAAGTACGCTCGATTTCAATATTTGAAACACCAGCACTATAAAGTTTTTTCTTTAAAAACTTTCTAATGTTGTAATCTTCAACAAGGCAATCAGAAAAATCAGCTTCTGCGTACCATCTGGAATCCCAGTCTTTTATAACACCGACTCTAATGCCGTGTGGATGTACTTTCTGTCCCATTTTTTGCCTCCTTCTTATCTTTCATCAAGCACTACTGTGATATGGCTCATTCTCTTCTCTATACGATAAGCTCTACCCTGTGCTCTTGGTTTTACTCTCTTCATTATTGGTCCATTGCTTGCAAAACATTCAGCAATGTATAAATTTTCAGCATTAAGGTTATTATTTACCTCTGCATTGGCAATAGCTGATTTTAATAATTTCTCTATTACACTTGAAGCATATCTAGGATTATATCTTAATATACCAAGTGCAGTAGCTACATCTTTTCCTCTAATCGCATCTAATACGAAACAAGCTTTCTGAACAGGTACTCTTGCATAAGAAAGCTTTGCTGATGGTCTCGCATCCTTCTTAGCGTTTCTCTCTCTTTTGATTTGGGATCTATGTCCTTTAGCCATTGGTGAAACCTCCTTTCAAACCTTTCTTATTATTTAGAAGCCTTTTTAGCATCTGCCTTATGACCTCTGTAAGTTCTTGTTGCTACGAACTCACCAAGCTTATGTCCAACCATATCCTCTGTAACATATACAGGAACATGTTTTCTTCCATCATGAACTGCAAGTGTATGACCTAGCATTTGAGGGAAGATAGTTGATCTTCTTGACCATGTCTTAATTACAGTTTTTTGTCCTGAAGCATTTAATGCTTCTACTTTCTTTAGCAAACTAGCGTCTGCAAAAGGTCCCTTCTTTAATGAACGTGACATCTATTTTCTCCTCCTTTATTTACTAGCACCCTTACCATCGCGTCTTCTTATGATAAGCTTATTTGAATGTTTCTTTTTGTTTCTTGTCTTAAGACCAAGAGCTGGTTTACCCCAAGGTGTACATGGACCTGGACGACCGATTCCTGTCTTACCTTCACCACCACCATGTGGGTGATCGTTAGGGTTCATAACAGAACCACGAACTGTAGGTCTAATACCCATATTTCTCTTTCTTCCGGCTTTACCTATCTTAACAAGTGAATGTTCACCATTTCCAACAACACCGATAGTAGCACGACAAGTAATTGGAACCATTCTCATCTCTCCTGAAGGAAGACGAAGTGTAGCATACTTTCCTTCTTTAGCCATTAATTGAGCTCCATTACCTGCTGATCTAACAAGTTGAGCACCCTTTCCTGGATAAAGCTCTATATTGTGGATTTGTGTACCTACAGGAATGTCAGCAAGTGCAAGACAGTTACCAACTTTTGCTTCTGCAGTAGAACCACTCATAACAGTCATACCAACTTTTAAGCCTTCCGGTGCAACTATATAAGCCTTAGCTCCATCTGCATAGAATAAAAGTGCTATATTTGCTGTTCTATTTGGATCATACTCTATTGAAGCAACTCTTGCAGGAATACCATCCTTTGAGTTTCTCTTGAAATCTATAATTCTATATTTTCTTCTTGAACCGCCACCGTGGTGTCTAACAGTTATCTTACCTTGGTTATTACGACCTGCATTCTTCTTTAGAGAAACTGTTAATGACTTCTCAGGTGTTGACTTTGTAATTTCAACAAAGTCAAGTCCTGTCATATTACGTCTTGATGGGGTATAAGGACTATACTTTTTAATTCCCATTATATTCTCCTTCTAACGCCTTAGCGTTCGCTTTTTATCACGGTTTCTACCGTATATTTACCATTATCTAAATCTTATAGACCTTGGAATAACTCTATTTCTTTGCTATCAGCACTTAATTGTACAATAGCTTTCTTTGTCTTAGCTGTCTTACCAAAAGTAGTACCACGTCTTTTTGTTTTTCCTTCTAAGTTCATAGTATTTACTTTTAAAACTTTTGTTCCCGGGAACATCTTTTCAACAGCTTCCTTAATCATAGTTTTATTAGCCTCTGTATGAACTAAGAAAGTATACTTCTTATCGCTCATACCTTGCATACTTTTCTCAGTAACAACAGGCTTTTTAATTACATCATAGTATCTTATATCTGCCATTATGCGTATACCTCCTCGATAGTACCTACAGCAGCTTTTGAAGCTACAACTGTGTTGTATTTAAGAATATCATATACATTGATAGTCTTTGGAGAAGCAGCCTTTACACCTCTGATGTTTCTTAATGAAAGAACTGAGTTAGTTTCATTTTCAGAAACAACTACTAGAGCCTTATTTACATTAAGATTCTTTAATGTACTTGCCATCTTCTTTGTTTTAATCTCTGTCATTTCAAAATCTTCTACTACAAAGAATTTGTTTTCTTTAACTCTACTTGTTAAAGCTGATTTAAGAGCTAATCTTTTTTCTTTTCTATTTAATGTGATAGTATAATCTCTTGGTGTTGGCGCAAATACTACACCGCCGCCTTTCCATTGTGGAGCTCTGATTGAACCTTGTCTTGCATGACCTGTTCCTTTTTGTCTCCATGGCTTTCTACCACCGCCACGAACTTCAGCACGTGTTTTAGCTTTTTGTGTTCCTTGGCGTTTATTTGCTAATTGAGCTACTACTGCTAAGTGTAAAAGATGTTCATTAACTTCTACACCAAAAATAGCATCGTTTAATTCTATATTACCTACTTCTTTACCTTCAATATTATAAACAGATACTTTAGCCATTTGGCCTTCCTCCTTTCTTGTTAAGATTATTTGCTAACCTTAACTGTTTCTTTTAGTGTTACAAGTGCCTTCTTAGCTCCTGGTACTGCACCCTTAACTAAGATGATACCGTTCTCAAGATCAACTCTTACTACTTCTAAGTTTTTGAGTTGTTACTTTCTTAGCACCCATGTGTCCTGGCATCTTTTTGCCTTTAAATACATGGCTTGGATCTGATGAAGAACCATTTGAACCGTGATGTCTATGGAATTTAGAACCGTGAGACATTGGTCCTCTTGTGCTTCCGAATCTCTTGATTGCACCTTGGAAACCTTTACCTTTGAGATTGCACTGGCATCTACCATATCACCAGCCGCAAATATATCTGCCTTGATTTCATCTTTAACTGAATAATCAGCCGCATTATCAAGTTTGAACTCTCTGATAAATCTACCTGCTTCGTAAACTTCTCTTTGTCCTTCGCCTTTTTTAACTGTCTTCTTTTCTACACCGGCTTTATCCAAATGTCCGGCTTTAGCTTTGTTCACGAGCTTTGTACGAATTTGTCCATAAGCCACCTGAACACTGTTGTAACCATCGTTCTCTTCAGTCTTGATTTGTGTAACTACACAAGGACCGGCTTGAAGAACTGTCACAGGAACTAACACACCAGCTTCATTGAAGATTTGTGTCATTCCAACTTTTGTAGCAAGTATTGCTTTCTTCATTGTTTCTTCCTCCTGATTTTAATCTACAGCGGAGCGTTTATACGCTCATTCTAGAGCAGGATTATCTACTCTTCATTTTTATATCAATATGTACACCAGCCGGCATCTCTAAACGAGATATAGCTTCAACTGTTTTTTGGTTTGGTGTAACAACATCAATAAGTCTTTTGTGTGTTCTTTGTTCGAACTGCTCACGAGAGTCTTTGTACTTATGAACCGCTCTAAGAATTGTAACTACCTCTTTCTTTGTTGGTAGTGGAACTGGACCTGATACTTTTGCTCCAGCCTTCTTTACAGTGTCAACAATTCTCGCTGCTGAGTTGTCAACTAATTGATGGTCATAAGCTTTTAATGTTATTCTCATTACCTGATTTGCCATAAAAAAAGTCGCCTCCTTTTCGCACTTTCTATTAATTAAGTACGACAAGCGGTGACTGTACACTACTCCGTGTGTGTCGTATATATAACCACACGAAACTCTACCCTCTACGGTGCTGCTAATTGTACAGTGACTTGTCGCCAGTTTCGTAACATGACCTTCGCTCCACGGAATAAACCTACTAAGTATATAGTAGCAACCTCACGCTTCACAGCTATCAATGTCACAGCTTTTACTAGGATAACATAGGTTTTTAGGGATATGCAAGGAATTTTTTTAAATATAATTGCACAAAATTCCAAACATAATCAAAAAAATATTATCCTAAAAAAATATCTATAATTTAATCTATCTTTTTATAAATTTATTAATAAAATCTCACACTAAAATTTAATGTACTGTTCTTTCCTTTTTCTACAGAAATATACCCTTTCTTAAATTCGGGACTATTAAGAGCAGGAACCTTATTTTTTACTATAACAGAAAAAGCCGCATCCTTAGCATTGTTAGCAAAAAAACTTTTTCCCTCTCTCTCATCTATAACCTAATCTTAAAAAGTTCACCAAATTCCATTTTTTTGTCTCGCCTATATTCGTTTATTAAAGTTTGCATTTTCATTTTTTTGTTCTAGATTTGATTTATATACATTTTTACTTGCATAATTATATGAAGTTTTTTTATGCTCCATTTTTTACAGAAGTGCTTAGTTCTGATACTACCTTAGTTTGTATCGCATCATTAACTACCCACGCTCCTTCTAAATTCACATCATAACCATCAGGCGTCTTGGTGTTTGTATACAACCAACCATCTGCATCAAATACATAACATTCAACCACACCATCTTTATTACCATCTATCCATTGCCAAGTACTTTTTATTATAATTATCACTACGTAATTATCACTACCTAAAAAGCATATCTCCAACTTGTTTTTATCAGTATCTCTAATCCATCTTCCTATATATACGCTTACAATAATAAAACTACTAATAACTAGCGTCCATTACCTTTTTCCTGCTAAAATAGTTTCATCTATATAGTAAATCCTCCTTTTTCAAACATAATATATAAACTTTTAAATATATAAAAAAACTCTATCAGTTAAATCTTAAATGTACAATTAGTGTCCTATTCCATCTATCAGAAAAGTACATATATATCTTTGTAATCAATTTCAATCCATAACAATCCTTCAATGCTTTTTTTGAAAAAAATCCATATGTTCCTAAAAAGTTTAGTATTCGTAGACTTCGCAAATTCCTCAGGGATTATCTATACTAAAAATACATTTGTGCATTCATATTCCCTGTCTTTTTCACGTATTTATTGGCAAATTTTAAGCCTTTAGAATTTGTAGTATCAAAAACTAATTCCCCATTAGGAATTTGGCCTTTCATCTTTTTAATCATCTCTATAACTTTGAATTTATTAAAATATTGATAAACACCGGACACAGAAATCAATGTAGGAAGCCTTGTATCTATTTCTTTAATCCAATCAAGCTTGAACATATCACCCGAGATAAGATTTTCGTTATTACCATTCCCAAGAAGCTTTTTCCTAATTTCGATAACGTCCGGTAAATCTACTTCATAGAAGTTAGCTGTTTTATTCCCTATGCGATAATAAGCAGTTTCTAATCCTGCTCCCAAAAACACTACATTCCCATCAGGATTATCTTTAAGAAAGCTTATTATCTTTTTCATCTATTGTCTGTTGTCTACAAACACTCGCCATATAAAAATATTCGTTACTATTTTTTTCTATACTTTTTGTTGGGATATGCAAATCCAATGATAACGCTTTTTCATCATAGAAAAATTCAGGGAACTTTTTTGTCGCATATATTCTTCCTACAAGAGGGATATACAAAGTGTCTTCTACACCATTTAGTATACTTTCCACACCTATCCTTCTACTCCTTTCTTAATCTTAATTGTCTACAGATCAAGAGTTCTACTATTCTTTTTTTGTTCAAGAAACAGTTTACAAATATCTCACATGCTCATATTCAAGTTTTTTTATTTCAAGCATTTTTTTCTCCAGAAACTTTCATCAGTATAATTTAATTAAATCCTAAAGATAAATAACAATAAATATAGATTTTTAGGTTAAAAAAATACATCAAATTTCTTTTTTTATAAGTTGTATACATAAGGATTTATAATTAAAGCGCTCTACTATCCACTAAACTGAACAAATTGTATCACACATATTTGGTAAACTCAATTTAATGTTTTTTAAACTCAGTCCTGCTTTGATTACTGCACTTGCATTTGCAAGATATAATTTTACATTCATCAAACAGCTAATACATCTATATCGCTTTTATCATCTTTTCCTACATTTCCTGAACTGCTACTAGGACTACTTCCTTGCATCTTCTCACTTAACTTTTCTTCTAAAGCCTTTTTAAAGCCCTCTGAAAGCTCCTTTGCTACTTCCATAGCCTTTCGCTCGTCTAAATCTAAGTCTATAAAAGTTTTTGTCAAATTTGCCCCCATTCCCTCAGACTTAAAAAAGTCATTAAGCTTTATTTCAAGTTCTTTTTTAGCAAAGTCCTTTTCCTTTTGGCTTAACTCTTTTTCTCTTTTTTCTAACTCTGATAAACGCTCATCTTTACTCTCATCAGTATTTTCTTTAATAAGCTTTTCATCACCTTTTGTAGTATCTTCTTTTGTACTCTCTTTAGGCTCTACTTTCTCTTCACCGGCATTAGCTTTGTTTGTAGTATCATCAACCAAAAGCTCCTTAGTGTCTGCACTTGCAGTAGCCTCTGTATTAGAATTAGAACCGCCTTGCGTATCTACTTCTAAGCTCTCATCTACATTTGTTACAACTTCTTCCATCATCTTCTCCTTCTTTTATATAATTTTATGCAATAAAAAAGACTGTAGGTTTGCTACAATCTTTGTTACTCTATTATTTCTTCAATACTTTCTATCTCACTATTTATGCACCACTCTCCTCTATAGTTACCATCACTATATCTTTCTATGATCATAACTATTGTATCTTCATCATCTACATAATCAGTATCTATATACCATGGTTTTCCTACTATCACTTCACCTGATTTTAATACTACTTTTGCTTTATGTCCCCTATCTCCTATAAGGTCTAGCTGCTGTACATATTTCATGTTTTTAATCTTCCTTTTCTTTTACAGGATAAATATGCGTACCCTTACTGGTATACTTAATACATATCCTCTTTGTTTTTTCATACTTTTTACTACCTTGATTATAGTACTCTCCTATAGCTGTATCAAGTGTTATATACTCATTGATAACTTTTTCTTTTAAATGTGGCGTTTCATCTCCCTTTCCTTTATATTTATCTATACTGGTCAAGCATTTTTGTAACACTCTGTTCGATAAATACCTATTATCTATAACAAATTTCCATTGGTGTTAAATAATCATTGTATGAATGAAGGTGGACATAGTTATATCAATTGAGATATTTCATAGTAAGTTCTTCCATCATCTCCACACTTGAAAACAAAATCACATTATAAAAGTTGCTTTCGAAAGTATTATAAAACCTTTCCATTGGAGCATTCTCATAAGGGTATACATCCTTACTCATACTTTGGGTTATATTGTTATCTTTGCAGAAATTTACAAAGTCCCACGAGCTAAAATGTATCCATGATATGAGCGTAAAATCAATTTAGGATACTCTTTCTTTTTTAGAACTGTTTTAAGTGTGTTTATTGCTGATATAATCACTGTTTAATGAAGCAACAACTGAGCTATCAAATAAATCAATTATTGAAAAGTTGTATCTTAATTTTTTTCATTTAGCTGGCACATATATGTGAAATTAGTGCACCATAATTTATTTTTGCAGTCGACAGTAAAATTCCGGTTTAAGAGATTAACAAATATCTTATTCTTTTTATAAGCCTTATATACAAGCTTAGAATGCATGATTACAGCACATAAATTCAGTTCCTTATTCATGTACTTATGTATAGTGGTATTACTTATCTCATAGCCATAACGCTCAATCAAAATACCCATAGCTCTATAGCCGATAACACTATTATTGTTGTAATAGACATATTTTATAAGCTCGAAGATATGTACCGGATGCTCATAGTATTCTCGTTTTGTCCCCTCCCATATAGGCTTTAACTACTTCTTTTTTGAAGTCTTCGCTGTCGTGTACTGACATAGTAACATCCTCCTTAATTGAATAATATTATAATATACCATTTGAACAAGACGTTACAAATTTAGTTTACCACTACAATTACTCTTCCTTGCTCATGACCTTCTTTGCCCATACTTTTCGCTGGCAATGTGGGCACTTTAATTTTCTCGCACTCCAGAAATGTACTCCCATCATATATTCCTTATATGTAGGAATAAAACATTCATCACACTCTGGGCATTTAAAATATCCAACACTTTGGTCTCCGTGTGTTGCCACATATAAACCTACTGCAAATACACCTATTGCAAGCACAATTAATACACCAGTCAATAGCTTGGGCATTGTATTGCCGTAAATACTAACCATAATCATCAAAACAATGAATACTATCGTTGACATTCCTCCAATAATATTATTGAGTCTATAATTTTTTTCTGATTTGATTCTTTTTTTCCTTAATCATATTCACCATATTTTTCCTCCGCCTTCTGCCTATACTCACTATCTGATAAGCGTTCTGCCGACAACAGTTCGTTGACGGCAATGTTTAAATGCTCACACAAAGGAAGTAATAGAGATATTTCTGGGAATCCATTTCCTGTTTCCCACTTCGAAATAGTCTTATCACTTATTCCAAGTTCATCTGCAAGCTGCCGTTGTGTAAGTCCTTTTTTGCTTTCTTTCAGCCGCTATAAATTTCCCAACTAAAACTTGATCCATTTGATTCCTCCTTTCTATCTGCATCATATCTTCTTTTCAAAGCTATTCACACCTACGATCCGTAGAATATAGTGATTTTAGAGGATTCTACGAGTCGTAGAGTTTCATTTTACATCTTCCGGCTATATCTTTTCTCTGTGTACACCAACCATCCTCATCAACAACAATATTGCTTCTATTCGCATATGTATCTACCAACTCCAAGTCTGGGTGTATTTGCAATCATTCTCGTCAACCCTGATAACTCCTCACTCAAACTTTCAAGCTACGCTTTCTTATTCAAGCTGACACTACAATAGATTACTGCATCCTTCTTATATGAACCTATGTTAGCCGGATTTTTCGTGATATTCTCAGCAAATCTTTCCAGTTTTCACCTACTTACTTTTTTAATGTTATCCTAATCATATCACGTATTTTTATAGATGATACGTAGGCTGAACCCTCTATCGTTAAAAGATGCACCCTCCTAGTGTTCAACTTCTTGTTATCCATTCCCTAGTGTCATCCCTACCAAGTAGACCAGTTCCCACTCGGCTATTTTCAGGCATCAAAAAAGGACTTCCACAATGACTTCATATACCTTTTAACGATAGACTATGAATAAGCCTTTGTTTTCTACACTTTATTTACTTAGCGGGTGCAACTTTTGACATCAATACAACACAATCAACATGAGATGAGCAAACACTAAGTATGTCAAGTAGTTGCATTCATATGTGGGAACATATCCACAAACCTTTTAATGATAACTCCTATCTATCGTTAGAAAGTGTTTGCTCTCAATTATATTATTCCTTCATTTCTCTCAATAACATTTATCATCTCTGGCAAATAATCTTTTAATTTCTCTATATCCTTCTGCAAATCTTTCATTTGTTACTACTTCTCCATGATACTTTTCTTCACATCACTCACCTCTTATTTAGTTTTTAGATCACTAGTCGTATATAACAATCCTATCCTTTGCAAGTTCATCAAAAGTACGATTCACTTCATCATAAACTTCCTTCAATTCTTCATTAATCTTACCGAACACATATGCATCTCGTAATTCAGGCTTTTCTATAAATACCCACTTCAACTGAGAATATGAGTATTTCGCAAAAGCAATCCACTGAGGATAATTAATTGCCATTGGATTCTTTGTAAAATATACCTTTCCAGTGTTTATAGCAGTTGTAGCTGAATGCCCTATAAAAAGCATCGTTGCAAGTTTTGGATGCTTTTCACTATTAAGAGAAAATGGAATGGATTCCTTTATAGTGTTTCCTTCCTTAATTCGCTTAATTCCATATCCCAGTCTTATAACAACTTCAGTGATTATTGCAGGAATAGACATTGAGCAAAAATGAATAAAGTCATAGCCTTCAAAATACATTCCCTGCACAATCTCTGCAATTGTCTGCTCCTCTTCACCGATACTACCGAACTGCAATAAATTGAATAATGCCATCATTGGAGCCGGAAGTCCCATCGATGTTGTTATATCTGATTTGAAATGAATTATCTGTTTTGCAATAGCGACAAAAACATCAGACTCTTTTCTATCAGCATAATTTCCCATCACCTGTGACACTATTTTTCCTGTTTTATCAATTGTTGTCATTCTTCCAGTAAGAATGTCCATAACACCGAACAGCAATCCTAACAATGGATCATGCCCAAGTGATAATAGTCGATGGTAGTATGCGGATAATCCCTGTACATATTCCGTCGTATTTCTATTATCTTGCGCATCGTAAGGAACTTTACTTACCTTAGAATTTGCAAGTTTCTCCATTTCATCTTCCGGAAACTTTTTATCAAACCAATCTCTTACATAATTAGATAATGGTCTGCCTTTTAAGCCATTTGGTGTTTTTTGTGGAATTCCAACAAGAAGCAAATCTATCACCCCGCTCAAAATACCAGCAGACGCGCAAATTGCCACATCATATCTATCCAGCTTGTGTAACTGATTGAATTCAGCGTTAAGTTGCAGTATCTCTTGCCGATTTCTTTTTTTAACTCTTCTTCCGCAAATAATGATTCTAGGTTGTTTCCTGTTCCTACATTTAGAACTGCTTCTGCATGCAAATCTTCCCATGATGGAACAGCAATGACTCTTTTTGTTTCAGTTACAGTCGAAACTACAGGCATTTCTGTATGTCCCAACATTCTTAACAAATCTTCACTCTCTTGAATCCTTCTGTCAATTTCATCTGTAGAAGACAGTTCATTCTTGATTGCATTTAACTCATTGGACTGAAATTTAAGAACATCATTGATTTCCTGCTCTGTTTTTGAATATTTATATCTGCTCATTCTTTCGCCTTCTTTTTCTCAAGTTCTCTAATTTGAACTTTGAATTCCTGATTTTCTTCATCCAATTTTTGTAGTTCTTTTTTTAATTCAGCATCATACGCCAACAGCCTATCTTGCCTTTCTTTACTAAGGTCTGTACACTCCTTTAGTTCTTTAGCAATTGCCTGTTCCTTGGCTAATGCCTCTTTATATAGCACTTCCTTTTCTGCCGACTCCTTCTTCAATTTTCCTATTTCATACGTCAATGCAATCGCTGATGGAATAGCAAAAGCCACACCTTTTTGAAAGTTCTTGTTTTTAACTGTTTCCATAACTTCAGTCCCTACTTTTTTTAAGATTTGAGTTATCTGATTCAAATCAAATTTTCCCATACATAGTCCTCCCAAATTATGCAACGCCTAAATCCTTCTGCAAGTCCTCGACAGCTCTTTGAAGAAGAATATTCAAACTCTGCAAATAATCTAAACGTTCTTTATCTGCATCGGCCTCCTCCTTCAATGCCTTAATTATTGCATCGTGCTTACTTAATGCTTCTTTATACAGGCGTTCCTTCTCTTGACGAAGCTGCTTATGCTTAAGATGTGAAGCAACACCTACACCAATACTACCTAACACGGCAACTGGTGCCGCAAGCACAAATATACCTGCTACCATTCCACCACCAATAATTCCTCCAGCGACCGCCAATCCTGAAGTAATGCCTGCGGCTGATAAACCAACAACAGAGCCTAGTCCATATAAAGCAACAAAGGATCCTACGCCACCAACACCAGCTCCAAGTGCCCCTGCAAGTACTTCTGGAATTGCACTTTCTCTAATAGTTCTCTTTTTATCACTAAGTGCAACAGCCACCTCGTTTACTACATTCACCACCGACTGAAGAGCTTCTACACTCTGAAAATTCATATCTTTCTTTTTAGTAATATAACCATCTATTTGTTTATCCATCACTTATCACTTTTCTTTCTACTTGTGGTTTTTATATCCTTTACTAGCCATCTACCTATTATTATACCTACAAGTGGCACGTTAACGACAGGAAGTGCAATTACACCCTCTGCTTTCATCCACTCTTTTGTTTTCTACACTTTATTTACTCACTGGGTGCAACTTTTGACATCAATACTACGCACTCAACATGGGTTGATAGCATACAGTTCTTCGTATCGGATAAGGGTGCTTAGATAAGGCAGTTCAGGCTTTGTCGCAATTAAGGCTAATTGTACTTCATATCCTTTGTTTTTCAATAGTTGTGCTGTTTTCTTTGGAATATCAACTATTCGTAAAGTTCCCTCAATCAAAAGATTGTATCCTAAATGACTCAATTCTGTTACTAAAGACTCTACCATTTTCCCTGCAAAATCTTTGGTGTATTCAACACTATCTTTGCCATATTCTTGCTGCAGTTCTAAATAGTGTGGATGCTGAGAACGAAAACTATCGCCATCTATGATAACAATATTTCCTTGAAATTCTTTCTGTTTAATACGATGGATTGTAGTCTTACCAGCACCACTTTGTCCTCCAAGCAAAATCGCTATAGGTTGCTTACTGGACTTTTTTCCTCTTGTCAGTGAGCGAACGTTCCGCGCTAAAGCATGCTTAAATTCATTATCGGTATAATCTTAGATTTCCATTAGGCTACCATCCGTTTTTCAGATATATCTAACATACGTTCAATTCCATCCAAATAGCCGCTATATCTTTCTATTTCATCAAAAGTTTCTACTAAATAGATATTCGTATGAATCAAATCAGATAGATTATCACTCATTAAAATCCAAGGATTAGGTTCAGCATCAATGCTAATTCCCTGACTATCTTGATAACGATAGAGTCGAGATAATAGATTAGCACCTCTTTCTTTCACAATTTCAATTTTTAAAGTCAATTCATAATCTTCAACAGGATTAAGCATTTTATCTTCTCCTACAATATCGACATAAGATACATTAAACTTTTGACAAATGATGTCTATTAATTCTGTAGAGACTGAACTAGTTCCATTTTCATAACGACTCAAGCTATTTCGAGAAATTCCTATAATAGGGCAAATTCGGGTTGCGTTAAATCATGGGTTTTATGTTCTTTCCAATCATGGCTCTCTCCTTCTATTTAATAATCCCATTATATCATTTAGAAAAAGGAAATACACCATTTTTTTGGTGCGTTATTGGTTGTTTTTTTCTAAATCTTCTAAATTCTTCGCCAATTGTTCCTTATGAAGTTGATTTTTTTAGATTTCTTTAATGTGTCATCCAAAGTTTCTTCTCTATAACTTGATTCTGTTTTTATTTGTTCTGATTCTTAATCTGGAGTAAAAATGATATCTAGCAGTTGGTCTATCTTTTCAAGATCTTGGAAGGACATATCAGATAACCTATGAATCAATTTCTTAAATATATCACTATTGTCTTGATTTTTCTTAATAAATTTTATAAACATCAAGAGACTGGGCAAAAACTCAATTTCAAGAGAAAATGAAGTAAATATTCTCACAATAAAGCGCATAGTATCAAGATTTTTCAACACCTAATATTATGAGCTTTTTAATTTTAAAGACTTTTTTCTCCGCCTCTTGATACGACGGGCATGTTGTAAATCTAATGTGTAAGACCTCATGGATAGTTGCTGCCGGTGAATCTAATAACTCCTCGCAAATCTGACTATCTTGAGGTAGCGGGTAGAGGAAGGGATAGCAAAATCGTGAGTCTACGAACAGAAAATTAGTAGTAAAGCGATTATAGTGTTTAAGTGGGCTAGAAACTCTAAAGTTCAAAAGGTAAACATAACCTTTATGCATGAATCACGAAAGTAAACGGGGAAAGATGTTCGCCTTATCCTGTGAAATCTTATAAGCGCTCAAAGCGTAGTAACAACGAATTATGGGAAGTCGACCAAAGTCATAGTAGTGATAAATCTTCTGTAATAGAACTGGATTGAATGGATAAACAATTAAATGAATATCTCTAGAAGTAGAATTGTCTATTTTGACTTTTTGGTCAGATAGGATGGTAGTTTGAGAAAGTAAATAATATCTATTGTTCATAAAATACAGGAAACACTTCTGCAGACTGAGAGAGCTTATAAACTTTAGTTGAACAGTTGTATGCCGAATGGCACGTACGGTGATTTGAGAGTAGCTAAAGGCACATAATGATAAATGGTGCTTATTACCACTATTTATTAACTAATAACTACTTACTTCATTATAAATAATTCTCTCGGTCTTTATAAAATATAGTAAGTAAGCTAAGAAATATTAGAACTGAAATAATATGAATAGTCAGTGTACAAACAATCTACTCAAGTATCACAAAAAAATCACTTAAATTCAAAAACATATCAATCATCAAACTTAAACTAGGAATAAATTCATATTATTTAGATGTCTTATACTTTTTTTCTGCTTCGATTATTTGTATTTATCAAATGTTTAAAAAGTTCAATAGTATTTTTTTCTTTAGTTACTTTGATATTTTTTTACCTCTATCATATTTTTCAATATTATCACAAATATTACAACAAACAGCAAAAGAATAATTTTTTTATAAAAAGGTAATTCAAGGAACTTGAAATTCCTCTCCCCAGTAACACAAATATTGTTGCTCCACAGCTCAGTAGTGAAAGAATTCATGGATTTAATTAAACCTGTTCCTATCGCTTTAACAAAGCTTTCCTTTAGTGTCCAAAAATCTATAAAAAGTTTCACACTTAAACGAATCTGAGAGCTGTAAGAAAAAAATTTTTTTCCCTCTCTGATAAAACATAATCTATAACTTCATTAAAATCAAAACTCTCATTATATTCCAAATCTATTCCGACTTCAGCATTGCTAATCGCAACTGCTACCCAATCTCCCGAATGAGTAATATTAAAAAAACAATTATCAATTCCAATTAAATAGGGTTTCCCATGATTATTTTTTTAAAAAAATTTTTTTACGGGAGTAAACTCAGATATAATTTTGTTAAATAAAAGATATCCATATAAGATATAGTATGCAACTAGAGATCTCCTGTAATCTAAAAACCCTTTTTATATTTTTCTCACTTCTTTCAAAAAAAGTTAAGTAGGATACGATTTTTCTATGTAGAATTCATCCAATTTAGAAATATTGATATTTGAAAAAAATATTATCATTACACACTCAACTCAACCAATTTATAAAATTCATCTTTTCTATCCATCAAGTCACCAAAAGAACCATCTTCAACAATAACTCCATTTTTTTCATAAAAAAAGAATTCTATTGTATTTCTTCAACATGCTCTTATTTAACTTATGCGTAACAACAAGAACCGTCAAATCCTGAATTTCTAAAATTGAATTTTCAATTTCAATAGTAACTTTATTATCTAAAGATGAGGTAGCCTCATCTAATAATAAGATCGGTGTTTTCCGAATTAAAGCACGCGCAATACTAAGTCTCTGTCTTTCTCCACCAGATAGATTTTGATCCATTCTCGCCACATAAAAGCTTGTAGACCTAATTCATTTTTCTAAAATATAACTTTCTAAACCAGACTGCTGGACAACTTTTTTTATATCATCTTCAGTAAAGGATTGACCAAGGGTAATATTTGCTTTTAAAGTATCATCAAAGATATAAACATCTTGCTGAACAATAGTCATTAAGTTATATAGGCTCTCTGATGAAATAGTTTGCAAATCTTGATTATCAATTGAGATATACCCACTTGTTACATCATAAAAACGCAGTAATAGATTGAGTAAAGTTGATTTTCCACTGCCTGACATACCTACTATTGCAATTTTTTCGCCCTTTTTAATCTTCAAAGATAAATTATTAAAAAAATCTTTTTCCTCAGCATTAGGGTAGGAAAAAAATTTACATTTGAAAAAAAGAAATGACATCATCAAAATATTTTTTCGTTTTACCAGTTTGAAGTTCGATTACATCTTTTACCTCAAATGAATTCAGTGTAGCCTGACCTTCGCGGAATTTACTCATTCCCATACCAATTTCATTTAGTGGCATTACTATAAAATTGACTAGTTGAACAATAGCTGTTACGCTCCCAATTGTTGTATGCCCACCGAAGACAAGATACATTCCTCCACCAAAGGCTACTAAAAAAACAATCATCCCCGAAAGCTGAGAAATAACATTAGCTAAAACATCAAATTTTCCTTTCATAAAATATATCTCATCCAATTTTTCGCTTTCATTTCTGTAATCTTGACGGATAGTCTCTTTCACATTAAAACTTTTTATAACTAAAAACCCTGCTAAAATATCTTTAACCTTAGCTAAATATTTCTGATCGGCGATCATAGAACTATTTTGCATAGAAGATGACTTTTGTCCAATCAATCCTGAAATTATCATCGGAATAACACTAGCAATGATAACTAATAAAGTCAAAAACCAATTATCTATAAACATGGCTACTAGCGAGAAAATCATTAAGGAAATATTTTTTTGAAATATTAAAATACTGATGCAAATAATCCTGCTCGATTTTTTTCATGTTTTCAGTTAATATTGAAATGAATTTCCCTGATTTTTTTCCTTAGAAAATTCTCTATAATCCCTATCTAAAAATAGATTTAAACACCTTATTTTTTTGTATCTTGACATAATCTGCCTAACAAGTTTATTTCTTAATCGAAGGGATATAAAATTAAGGCCAGCATAGACGAATATTACGACAGCACCAATTAGTATCGCTTTAGATAGAGCTTCCATATTTTGAGACATTCCATTATCAATTATAATTTTAATAGAATAAGCAAAAGCAATATTAGTTAAAGGCACCAATATATTAAAAATCATAAAAGTATAAAAAAACTTCTTATGCTGTTCTATCAATTGTTTCATTATTAATCAACCTCATAATTCTTAAATTTCATTTTAGAAAATGTGACATAAAAATATTCTTCTAAGTCAATATTCTCCCTCCTAAGCTCTTTCATAGAGACCTGTTCTACCATTTTTCCATTTTTGATAACACCAATCTTGTCTGCTATCTGTGAAATTTCTGACAAAATATGACTTGAGATTAATATTGTAACACCACATTCCTTAGAAAGAGACAACAAAAGATTCCGAATTTCTTGAATTCCTATTGGATCCAAACCATTGATTGGTTCATCTAAGATTAACAATTTAGGTTTTTGTTAGAAAAGCCCTAGCTAAACCAAGCCTTTGTCTCATTCCTAACGAAAACTCTTTTACTTTTTTTAGTCGTATTTTTTTAATCCGACCATACTTAAGACACTTATTATATCTGATTCATTAATATTTTTCCTCATATATTGCGCGTGAATTTCCAAAATTTCTTTTGCTGTGAGGTTTTCGTAAAAAATTGGTGTTTCAATAATACTTCCAACCTGACTTAGAATCTCCTCTCTATGATCTTGTAAATTTTTTTCCAAAGATTTCAATACTACCAGATGTAACAGTTAATAAGGATAACATACATTTCATTAAAGTTGTTTTTCCCTGCACCATTTGGTCCTAAAAATCCATAGATTTCTCCTTCAGAAATTCGCAGGTTAATACCACTTAAAATTTCTTCCTTAGCAATAGTTTTTAAAAAGTTCCTTTATTTCAACAATATTTCCCATTTCTATCTCTCTTTCTATAGCCAGCTTTAAATGCAAAAAAATTTTTTTATTAAAGAGCATAAATACCAATTTATACAGCTCTTCTTTTTAAAGTAATTATCAAAGAATTATCACTTTACTTCCATTAAATTCAGATATACTACTTGATATTAATATCTGTTCTCGAAATAGTATAAATTGAAAATGAAACAATCATTAAACTTATGAAACTAGCAAATATTAAGAAGAATAAGTTATCAACAAAGTTATTAGTTAAACTGCCTGAACTTACATTCGAAAGTAATGCCGCTAGACCTAGTCCTGAAAGCATTGTTATAGCTATTGAATACTTAATCATACCCAAAACAAAAAGGTAGTACTCCGATTAAAACTGTTCCAAATGTAATTCCAGCTAAGTTAATCATTTGATTAGCTACTGGGATATAATTTGATTCAGTTAAAACTGCTACTAATTTAATTAATAATTGAATAACTAAATGTGCAGTAAAATGAACAATAAATGATATTAAAATTACCGATATAACTTTCCCCCATAGTAATTTTTATTTTTAGAAACAGGGTAGGAAAACAACTGAAAAAAATTGTTCTTCGTTTAAATTCATCAATAATAATCGCAGATAATAAATAAGATTCAAAAAAATCAAAAAAAGCTGCTTTTTGTAAATAAAGATGAAAATAATGAAGTTGCAATTGCCCAACCTTCCCATTTACCAGTAATTCTAAAATTATTGGTACTCTGCTCAACAAATTCTCCCAGTTTATTATCTGTACCTAAGCCCATGATTATGATTCCTGTAATACCTAACACTATAAATATAGTACCCAACCAAGCACAAAAATAATTTAGATTTTTGAAACTTTATTTAATTCAATTTTTAATAATCGACAACATAGATTTTTTTCCTCCAAAAAAATTTTTATTAATATTAATTAAACTATTCTCAAAAGCATTTTACATACTTTCGGTATGTAAAATTTTCAAAAAATATACATACCAAAGGTATGTATAATAGAATTTTTAATACCATATCTAAAGTATGGTATTTTTTTAAAAATATCTATACATAAAACTTATTTACTACTTTTTTTAAGTGATCAAATAATTTGAAAATTACTTCCATCATTTCATCAGTAATCAACTGCACTCCCAAACCTTCAAAAAGTTAGTTTAATGAAGTTCATTTTTCCGCTTTAATTCTTCTACTGAAAAAAACAGAAATTTGGAATCCAATCCAAACATCTAGAGTCAAAATGATTAAATCTGCTAATTCTTCTGGATATTCTGTTTTTTTATTGATTCATCTTTAACACCTTCATAAACTTTTTTTCCTAATTTCTGGTAAAAAAATTAGAAAATAAACTTAAATACTGCTCTCCTAACAAACGTGGACTTCTTAACATAATTGAGACTGAGTATACTAGTCTTTGTTGTTTTTAAATTAGAAAAACGCATCCATCAAAGAGTTTTTGTATTTTTTTCTAATGCAGTACCTCCTCTCCAATTATAATTTAAAAATTTCTTGATTATTTTCGCTAATGATTGATTGCAATATTTCATCTTTAGACTCAAAATGATGATAAATAACACCTTTCGTCAACCCATCTAGCCCATCGATTATATCTTGTATTGAGGTGTTATCAAATCCTTTTTTTCTAAAAAAATAAATCTTTCGAAACTTCTAATATTTTTTTCTAGTTTCATGTGAGTTTCTATTTCTTGCCATTATAACCCTTTCTTATCATACTAACGGTATGTAATTCCATTATAATGTACCAAAATCATACTGTCAAGTTCCTTGTTATTTACTATAATTTTATGCCGTTCATCTTCCTTCTGAAAAAATGCGTTTTAGTCAACCACTCTTAATATAGATAGTTATTGTTGTATTCATTTTTCCGATACGCAAACGATATCTACAAATACATTTACATCTATGTACCTTTTTAGGACTTTTTTGATGTCAAAATTGCCTTTATCTACAAAGACAAAATACTTGTAAAATAGCTTGAAATCAAGGATTTCACCCCTTTTTTCGTTGTAGCAATACCACACACTCCACAATCTTTTCGACATCAACACTTTCATCAATGATATTATCTGCAAAATGTCCATCCTAATCCAAGGACGAAAAAAAGAGCAAGTGGTTTTTTCTGTCCACCTGCTCTAAATACTTTTCATGTTCTCTTTCCCGCCAGTAGACTTTGTATATATCCTCACTGACTTTGACTTTTTGTCCGCCTACATATAGATAATATTCTTTTTTCATTTCAAAGTCCTCCGTTTCTTTTGACTGACTGTTTTTCAGGCAAAAAAAGGAGGACTTCTACACTTAGGCATACGAAGTCCTCTAAAACGTAAGAATAAGAATACTTCTTTAGCTACACTTACGTGTTTCAGCTTGTATCTGAAACAATAATCTACTATAGAGATTATTGAAAAGAGGAATGTTTTGTTTCTTTGGTATTTCTAACATTAGGTGTTTAGATTCTTCCATATTTGTTTCCTCCATTTTATCAATAATCTAAATAGTCAGTATCTTTATCTTCTTCATACATAATTGATTTTTTTATTCATTTTTTTAGTTTCTATTCTATCAAATAGTTTGATAATCTCAGAATCCGAAAATCCTAAGACATATAGTTTTTTTCAAACAATATTTTTTTGTTAGCCTGTTCAAATGCTGATTTCTTAACTCAATTATTTTTCTTCTCACTTTCAGTAACAAAAATATCCTTTACTTCCACGACTAACAATCAACCCCTGTTTCTCAAGAATTTTTTTAATTCTTTTTTTGGACGGTTGCAGGATTACATTCTTGCCTCTCTGCTAAAGCCCTTATGGGAGGCATCTGTTGCCTCGGTACATACTTACCTCTTAAAACAGTTGCTCTTATCACAGATGCTATTTGTAAATATGGATACATATTTACTTAACCTTTTATTTTTTTCCTTCCTCGTATAAATTTCCAATAAGCAGAATACGGAATAACCGTAGCAAACAGAAGATAATATTTATTAGCAAACATATCAGGGGTTCCTTTTGCATTGAAATGAACAGGAATTCCCTCCGGGAGAAATATGCAAATAATAAATATTACAACAATTATTAACATCAAGACCAAGACATCTTTTAACAGTCCAACTTTCATACAATTTTCCCTCCTTAAACTAAATAAAATTTGACTTGCTAACTTTTATATAAACTTCGCTTGAAATAACAAGTAAAGTAACTGATATTATCTGCAAAACCGGTGTTATCGGAAGATTTAAAAACCAATTAAGAAAAATTGGTGTAATGAGTGCAATTATCCCGACAAGTCCAGACACAATAACAGGCATGCTCTGCTTTACAACCATCATCTCGCTTTCCCATTCATAATTTGGATACTTTTTATTTAGAGAAATTCCTATCACTGTTATAAAGATCGAATAGCATATAGGAACAATTATTAGGTTAATAACTTGAATAAAGTTCATATCAAGTTTTAGCATAAATGCAAATATGGAAATCATATACCCAATCAAATGAAGTGTAAGGTTTACAGCTATCTTGGAATTTAAGATCATTTTTACCTTAACAGGAGAACTTTGCAAAATCCAAATATTTTTTCCTTCTAAAGATATCGCTGAAGCTGCCGGGCAACTGAGCGAGAGCATAGATGAAATAAATAATGGAGCAAAATTTGAGAGATATTCATTTATATTTCCTATTCCTGAAGCCTCTCCTATTTGTTCCACAGAATTAAAAAGCAAAAATATACTAAAAACACATAAAAGTATTACACCAAGGCCTGCATTCAAGACTGCCATGTACGAGCTTAAAAAGCGTCCCATTTCTTTTTTATACAAGGCAAGAAATATCGATTTTCTATTATAAGATTTTTTGTTATCAGAATATCTTGATGTTGTTTTAGCAAGAGTATTAAGCAATCCATACTTCATCGCAACAATTTTTTTACAAATATAAAAAAACTGCTGTTGAAAAAAAGCAATAAATAATCCCATTCCAATATACATTGGAAAATTTGTGTGCTGCACGAATAACCTGGATATTGGGTACAGTCCTGTAATTTGCTTAGAAAGCATGATCTCAATACTGTCTTCATTACCTGATTTCATAGCTGACACTGCAATATATCCAATTATGCCTATCATTGCAAATGAAAAGATTAGAGCAATAACATTTTTCCTCTTAAAATAAGATGAAACAGCAACAACAATCATTCCCATACATGCTGCTATGCACATAGGTATCAACGGAACAAAAATCATGGAGGTAAAATACAATATAATCTGTAATACATTTAAGCTTGCGTTTAATACCCAAACAATGCCCCCGGAAGCATAAATATGAATCCTATTAAAAAGTTCAATAAATACATAAACATAAACTTGCTACTTATAATGTCCGAGCTTTTTAAAGGTAGCGATAAAAGCGTTTCCATATCACGACTACCAAATAAAATTCCATTAGAATAAAATATTGTCAAAAATAATATTGAAAAACTTGATACCGCAACCATATAAGCCGGTATCAATTCCTGCTGTCCAACTTGTACCAGTGTTTTTGGCTGTCATAATATTATAGACACAGAAAAAAATATAGCAAGAGTTATTATTCCAAAACTTGCAATAACAACAGAGCTTTGCTTTTTTTATTTCTCAGCTCTCTAATTTCGTTGATTGGAAAAAAAATTTATCAATTGGGCTCTAATTAGTATCCAAATTTTTGCTCATTATCTTGTACCTCCATGAAAAAAAGTTTCCAAAGTTTTTATCACCTTTGACTTCTTCTGTATTTCCGCTTGCGATTAACTTTCCATTTTTTTATAATTGCAATTTTTATTACATAATTTTTTTCTGCAACATCCAAAACATGTGTTGAAAAAGAAAATAGCTCCTCCATCTGACACGCATTCGTGCATTACTTTCTTTAGTAAAAAAAGCTGCTTTTTGGATCAAGTCCTACAAAAGGTTCATCTAAAATTAGTAACTTTGGAGAATGAACCAGTGCAGAAATAATCGCTGTTCGTTGCTTCATACCATGTGAATACGAAGATATCATCCCCGAAAGATGCTTAGTCATTTCAAATAAATCACTATATTTTTTTGAATTCTTTCTCTGCGTATTTCAGTAGAAATTTCAAATAAATCTGCAATAAAATTGATGTACTGAAAAACCCGTCATATGTTCATATAAATCCGGATTATCCGGAATGTATGCCATCATTTTTTTACAAATAACAGGCTCCTCTTTAATGGAATGTCCATCAATCGTTATACTTCCATTCTCAAAATCATGAATCCCAACTACTGCTTTTTATTGTTGTAGTTTTTTTCCGGCTCCATTTGCACCAATGAATCCATAAATATCTCCAGACTGTACTGAAATGGATAGGTTATCAACAACTTTTTTGTCTCCGTAAAATTTACTAAAATTATTTATCTCTAACATGCTTTTACCTCCATTGACAATTTGTCAGTTATTCTTTGAAATAATACCGATAGCTTGTTTAGCATTAGCTATCGGAACATTATTATTTTTACAAACATTCTATTCTTTTTCAATTGCTAAAGAGTTTTTTTGCATTTAAGCTTTGTTCAAGCATTATCTTAAATGCATTTAAATACTCATTGACAGACTCTTTTTTTGAATATCTTATACTTATGTTATTTGAAACAAAAAAACATAAGCTGTCATAAGAAATTCCGCTGTTTCAGACGGATATTTTTACAAAAAGTGTTTTTTTCTGATATTCCTTGGTTTATTATCCTTTCAAAATATATTGTCAGTTTTTTCAATAATCTTATGGGATAACTTATCTATCATATATCGATTTTTCTTCAAGATCAACTGTTTTTCTGTAACGCTGTTCCCTCTGCTGAAATATTTTTCCGAAGATATAATTGTGGCATCTATAAAAAGCTCTAATTTTTTTCAATGGCGGTTTTACCTTCATCATAGACAATAACATGAATATCTTTCAATAATTTATCTGAATATTGTTCCACAAGACAATATAAGATATCTTCTTTATTCTTAAAGTGATAGTACAGCAAGCCTCTTGATATATTTACTTTGTCAACAATATCCTGAGTTGTTGTATTAGTATACCCTTGCTCTATAAAGAGTAGCATTGCAGCATCCATAATTTCAGCACGTCGTATTTCCGGTTCTTTCACATCTCGCATTTTATCCCTCCTATTTAAAAGATATCACGCAACTGACATTTTGTCAATTATGTTTTCTCATTTCTCTTGAATTTTTATGGTATAATATATTTACAATTTTAGAAAAATGCTTAATGCTTGCTTAACTTTTGTAGCAAGCACAGTAAGTGTACGGACACTTACGGAAAAATTGATGAAGCAGCCCTTTAGGATCTGCTTCTTTTTTTATCAATTTTTAGCTTGTACCCTCGCCTAATAGTTTCTACAATTTGAGCAAGCTCTCATTGGAAACTATTGGCTGGGGCAAACTTTTAGAGAGAACCCTAAGACCCCGAAATACATTCAAAGGAAAAATTTATCTATGGCAAATAGAATACGAAATGAAAAAAACTTAAAAATTAAACTAACTGAAGAAGAAAAAGGCTCTTTTTGAGGAGAAAAAGAAAACTTGCAAAATGCAAAACTATGAGCCATTTTATTCGCAAGTGCATTTTTAGAAAAGGAAATATATCAAGTTGATTTAGAGCCGTTTAGAGATTTACAGGCTTTACTCTCCAACGCTACAAGCAACATCAATCAGATTGCAAAGCGAGTAAATTTCACCGGCATAATCTATAAGGACGATATAAATGATATGAAAAAGCAGATAGAATATTTCTCAAAAGAGCTATGGCAAATACATTCGTTGCTGCTCAACAGGACTTCAGTATGTGATTAGTTTTTATGGCAATTACAAAAATACATCCTATAAAATCCACGCTTCATCTCGCCATCGCCTATATTACAGGTGAGAATAAAACCGATGAGAAGATTTTAGTCAGCACTCATAAATGCCATCAAGAAACTGCTCATACACAGTTTTTAAGGACACGACATGATGCAGGAACAAAAGGTTCTGTCCTTGCAAGACACCTTATTCAATCCTTTTTACCGGGAGAAACTACTCCTGAAATAGCACACCGGATCGGCATGTAGCTGTGTAAAAAGATACTCAAAGATGAGTATGAGTTTGTATTATCTACGCACATAGATAAAGGACATATCCATAATCATATCATCTTCAACAATGTAAATATGGTTACCGGCAAATGCTATCAATCCAATAAGAAAAGCTATCATAAGATCCGTTACCAGAGTGATAAGCTATGCAAAGAAAATAACCTATCCGTTATTGACGAGTTTTACGAAAGCTATAAGAAAAATATAAGACTAACGGTAAGTCTTGGTATGAAAATGAACAAGCAAAGCATGGCACTTCTTGGAAAAGCAGGCTTCAATTTGACATTGACAGAATTATAAAACAGTCTAAGGATTGGGATGAATTTCTAAAGAAGATGGCAGATCTCGGCTATGAAATCAAATACAGTAAGCACATTGCTTTTTAAGTCAAAAAGATAAGGCGAGATTTACAAGGGCTAAAAACAATCGGGGAAGATTACATCGAAGAAAGATTAAAAGAACGCCTTGCAGAAATATCGTCTATTAAAACCCATGCCGTCAAAAAAACGCATCGGCAATATTATTGATATGAACACCAATATGAAAGTAAAAGAAAGCAAAGGCTATGAATATTGGGCAACCAAACATAACCTTAATACAATAGCTGAGTCTGTTATCTTTCTCAGAGAACAAGGTATTAAATCCGTTAAGCAACTTGATGAGTACATCCAAAAAAAGCAGCCGATGAAAGGCAAAATTTACAGGATAAAATCAAGGTTATTGATAAGGAAATGCAGGAGCTTTCTGCTACTATGGAACGAGTTCATGCCGTAATAAAATATAGGAAATACTACAAGGAATATAAGGCAGATCCGTCTGATAAGTCATTTTTTTGAAGAGTACAAAGCTCAGATTACCCTATATGAAAATGCCCTTTCAGAGCTTAAAAAAATCCTATTCCAAGCTCCCAGATTCAAAGGATATTTTTATCTAAACTTGATAAATTACAAGAAAAAAAGAATACCCTTATGCAAGAGTATTCTTCTACAAAATCTACTATGGACGAGCTTTACAAGATACGAAGAAATTACGGAATTTATATGGGTAGGGGATGGAGAGATAAACTCTTAAGTTTATCTCTCTATCTCAATAAAAAAATTATGAACAGCGTTTAACGTCAGCAAATATGATAAAACTGAAAACAATATTACCAAAAAAACGAGAAAAGAAACTGATTCAAATCGTTTTGTTTTAGAAATAAATTTGCGAATTACTTGTATCGGATTTTTTTCTTTTTTTCTATCAATATAGACACTGAATACACGCAACAATAAGGTACAAGATATCATTTGTTGAATTACTCCTATAGATACACCTAAAATTTTTATATACTGATATAAAAAAATTTTTCTTGTATCAACTATTGACGGACTCATTGTTACCACCATTTCCTTAATGTTAAATCCATAATATAATGTTAATGTGGAAACAGCTATTGAAACAATAATGAATTTAACGGTAACTTTTTTTGAACTTCCTGGCTAAGAGATATAATAAATAAAAAAATATAATAGATAATATTAAAGGTATAAGTCCAAACCACTTTAAGAATAAAGATATATACTCTACATATTCTTTTGAAAAAAATTGACAATTATAGAAGCAATCAATGCTCCTACAATAATAATTCCCCATACATCATTATCACTCGACTTTTTGACTGGATACATATTCCTTTTTTTCTTTTTGCAACATAATTATATTCTGGAGAATCGATAAAAAAAGTTTTTTTGTAGATATTTCTATATTTGTACTAAATATCATTACCATGAAATTTTTTTATATTTGGAATTTAAAAAAATTTCACTTTGTCAATAAGTGTTCTTATAACTAAAATTAAAAAAACCTAATATCAGCATTTTTAATAATATCTTTAGGTATTGTTTTTAACTAATCCAAACAACCAATTTATAATTGTATCAGGTATACACTACCCTCCTAGTTTTTTGGTATTAAACCACTCAAAAGTAAGGCCATCAATTATATTAACTTCAAAAAGGTTTACTTTTTCCCATAACAAATACCATTTTTTTACTAAATAGGCCTCAACATAATGTCTACCTGCATAGCAAGTTTCTTCTGTTCTTATTCTTTTTCCTTGTTCAAGCTTAGAATTATAAAAGTCTCCTCTTAAGCAATTTGCATTGATTGCTTCGTAACCAGTATTGGTTATTTGCCAATATATATCATAGTCTTTTATATTAAGTGTAAGTGTATTGACTTCAAATTTAAGTTTTCCTTTTTTATTCAAAGCTTCACCACTTTTTTTATTTGCTTAAATCTGAAACCATGCCAACTATAATATGCTTTTTATCTCTACGTCAGTCTTAGCAATACTTGATATTTTCCATTTAGGTTTTTTTGATGATGACTTAAAGAATTTAACGAAATTCCAATTTCATTAGTATTTTTTTACGCAAACTTCTCTGTATATAAAAACAAACTTTCATTTAAAGACAATGCTTTATTATCTACGCTAAAGTCAACCTTAAGTTGATCATACCACTTCAAAAAAACTTTCAAAATATTTTTCTGTCCTTATCCCATTTCAAAGATAATTTTTTTCTTTTCTATTAACCGGATTATAAATACAAGGATTTTTCATTTTTCATATTCAATTCCACTCAAAAGATTTTTTTAACTACATTCAATAATAATGTTTTAAAATCATCACTAATAATCGTACAATTAGGATAAATTTTTTTGCAACCAAAGTAGTAATTATAACGGAAGACGGTTTTTTTGTTTCATATCATCTTCAAACATAACTTCTGCATGTCTCTTTAATAATTGTACAATTCTTTGTAATGGAGTTTTTTTATTTTTATAATCTGGAATTTCTTCTATCTTTGCATAAAAATCGTTTAGCATATGATTCTTTTTATTGTTTGAAAATCACTTTGTTTTTTTGAACCAATCGGAATATCCTTTAGGATTACTAACTTCCCAGTCAAATGTTATATTATCATAGTTACCACTTCTTTTTATCTGAAATTGCAATATTTCCATCATCCGTATCATTCCAAGGAACAGCAGGTAAAAATATCTATATGAAAATTTGATTCATCTACATAATTTAATGTCCAACACCTATTGCTTTCTTTTGGAAAATTTTCCATACTATGCTTTAACGAGTAATTTTTAACTACTTTTCCAAGTTCGTCTTTTAATTCTCTTTGAGTCTGGTGATGTCTTCTTTTTTTAGTCAGATTGCAAACAATATCTATATCATACGCCCCTTCTTCAGTAAGAGGTTTAATTGCTGTTCCTAATTTAATAGAACCTTGTAGGTAAATATCTGGACTATATTCTGCTAGGTCAGATTCTTTTTATATAGTTTGCAATTGCCTTATACCTGTTTGATGCTTTTTTTCGTAATTTGATTCAGAAACATCAATTTCATTAATAAGCTCTTTTATCTCCTTAGACATTTCAAATTTTTTTCATTTTATTCCCCCTCTCTTCTTAAATAATATATTGCGAATGGGCTCCTATTTTTAAATGATTTTTCCTCTTATATCAACACATTCCTTTTCAATGTCTTCTCTATCTACAAGCTTAATTAGATCATTATCTTCTTTTTACATATTTATATACCATATCAATATATTCATTTGTTAAATGAATCTCATAAATATCAAACAATAATATTTCATTCTTTTTTTGAAATGCTTAGAATAAGCCATTTTAGGTTTTATTTGCTTTTAAAAAAATTCTATTCTCATGCTACTTAAAAACTTCTATAGGCAATATGTTATTTTTTTATAATTTCTTCATAAAACTCTCTATATACCGCTACTTCCCTATTTTTCTCTACTATCAAACCAATTTAGAACTTTGCTAATATTTTTTTCCTTTGGTACAAAATCTTAAATCTTCTTTTTCATAAAACCCTCGTTTATTTTTCAAAAAAATAATATTCAATTTCCTTTCAATAGTACTAAACGAACTACAAACCTTATATACTCCACCAACAGGTTGCAGTTGTTCTATTTTACTTCCCTTAATTAAAAGATATTTATCATCTATTTTTTTATTTTTATATAAATACGCAATGCTAAACCTAATATCTTCGCTCCGATGCATCAACGATTTTTACAAACAACCCTATTCTTCTATAATTAGCTGCAAATATACCAATTAAAAAACAAATTCCACTGCTAATCAAATTAATTCCTATATTTTCTAACACTTATATCCCTACACTTTCATTATTACTCCCACTTAATTTCTTCATTAACTTTTTGATGAATATCTACTCTATTATCAACATCAATTAAATTTACTAACCAACCATTTAATGTACAATTTCTGATAAATTCATCAATTCTATTAACCCCATTCATTTCTTTGAGTGTTACAACAACACCAAACCTAACTCCTACGCCATCTTGAGGAGCTAATCGGTTGTTTGTCTTTACTTCCATACCCCAGTTTTTATTTTTATAAGAGTCTTTTGGTATCATTCTTTTTGTAGCACTCTCTGCGATATACTTAACATTATCCCATTTTCTAAACTGTTTTCTGGCTTCACCTTCCAAAAGATAATTTCTTTCTCCATCTAATGTGTCTTCTGTATTCTGTTTATCACCCTTAATATCCTTGATTTTTTTATCATCTCCTATTCGACCAAAATGCAAATTCAATTCTGTATTTGTATAGTCAACACCTTGCAATCTATCACACAATGGAAAATAACACATCGTAGCCTTCGTAATATATGGATACTTATTATCCTTTAGAGGAACTGGAAAATCGTAGTTATAAGTATTCCATTTTTCACTAATATCTGATACCACAAATTTTATTTCATCATCTTTTGTTTGAATAATATCGTTTATATGAATTGGTACAACTCCATGTCCATATAAAGCGACTTCCTCAGGAGTCGGTTTTTCATCCCACCCTCTTGCAGCATCAATAATCATGGCTTTTGCAACTTCCCTATTAAGTCCTAACACATCAATTAAATAAGATAATTTTCTCGCAATCCAAGGTGCAGCATAAGAAGTTCCGGCAACACTTGCAGCCCCTAAAGGTTCACAAACCCTAATGTACTCTTCTTCACTGCCACCATAATAGCTCACATCAGGCTTTGCAAAGAAAGATAATACTAATCCTTTACGAGCATATTTAGTAGACAGACCATTCTTATTAACTGAATTTACAACTATACTATTAACAGAATCTGCCGGAGATCCTATTTTTTTACTATATCTGCACTTGGTTTATTTGTTCCTGCTACAACAAATATTACATTGTTTTTCAAACTGAATTTTTATCTAGCGTTGCAGCTTCAGCAGAAATAAAGTTGTCATTAATTTCCTGATTACTACCAAGTGAAATATTCCATACCTTTATATCTGAATTATTTACTACAATACTCTTTATTTTTCTTTATTATTGAAAATGAAGAAAATTCAGCTCCTACCGCCACTCCAAAATGCCTAACCTTAAACCTTCCACAGCCATCATCCAACCAAGGATTTAATCTTGCTCCATCAACAATAATGGAAGATACTGCCGTCCCATGCTTATAATCTTTTGGATTTTTAGGTATATCTTCTGAGACCATATCATGATATTCAACCCAATCACTAAAATAAACACTTTTATCGAATAAAGTATCTATCACCCCAATTGTCGGTTCAATAGTTGGGGATGGTATAGCCACCATTTTTGTTTTATACTCATTGATAAAATCATCAGGTGATAAACTTGACAAATCAACGGTTGCCATTGAAACAAGATAAGGTGCTTTTACAAAAAGTAGTTCTACCTGCTTTTCGTCTAGGTAAACAGTTTGATTATCTAAAATTCTGCTACTTAAAATATCTATCCCTAGTTTTTCAAATAATAATTTGGTATCTTTTCTTACGTCATACAAAGTTATAATGCTCTGCTTTACATCTATCGTAGGTAACTCTACCTCAAAAGAATCAATATATGATACATCTGCAATCACCTGTTTAAATATTGACATACTCACAGAGAAGTCTCTAAAAACTCTTGGATTGACAATATTTTTATCTTCAAATATGCTCTTATTAATCTTTCCTACAAATTTTTGAGACAATATATTTGAAGTATCTGTAATCAACTCTATACTTTTTAGTCAAATCATACTCATCAAGAAAATATGTGATGATATGTTTGCTCTTATCTCTATTAAATTTTGCTCCAACAATTGCTTCATTAGAATACGTCCCTTTAAAAAGTCCAGCAATTCGATTACTTTTCGCAACAATCTTATTATAATAAACACTAACCAAAATACCCTCAAACGGTTTTGTTTCTTTATCCCAAAATTCTTTAATCTGTATTAGTTGAGATTTTAATCTTAATAAATGCTCTGTACTGACTTCCACTCTCCCATTCATCGCTACACCACCACGCATACCATTTTTACTGGCTTGCACAAAGCGTTTCCCTTTTAATTCCAAGACATTATTCACTACCTACTTCCTCCTTCTTTAACTTTCTTGAGACAGCACTTTTAGACTCTCCTTTTAATTTTTCTATTTCTCTTACAGTGAAGCCTTCCTCATGAAGTTGGCTTACATCCTTTTGATCCAAGTTTCCTATCAAACTATTGTACAATCTTTTCAAATAATCATACTCAGAACCAACATCACTAAATGCAAGTGATGTTTTTATAACGTTTTTTAATTCTCCAGGATAAGGTATTTTTCTTTGCTATCTTCAATATTTTTTTAAATAATCTTGTATCCTTAGATATTCCTTTTAAAATTCTTGATAAACGAAGAAAAATAATATTCAGCAACTTCTATTAAATCCTCATCACTATACCTATTAAAATTAATAACAGCATCAAATCTCCTAATTAATGCTTTATCAAAATTTAAATATAGATTAGTTGTTGCAATAAGTACAATCTCTCTATTAAGGTCTGTCAATCTATCTAATTCTCTTAAAATTGTGGATGTTACTCTTCCCATCTCTCTAATATCATTAGAATTAATTCTATCCAAAGCAATAACATCAATTTCATCAAATAAAACTACAACCTTATTTGCATTTGGAAGCATATTTATTTCTCTAAATACTTTTTATTATGTTTTTTTATTAGTCTGCCCCAACTTGCTATCTATTAAGTTTTCAAAATCAACTCTAAAAAAAGAGCGATCCAATAATCTTGCAACATTTTTTTAGCTGCTTCTGTTTTTTTCCACTTCCCGGTAATCCTTCAAATAAAAATTTATTAATACCAACATTATGATTTACAGCATTAATAATACCTTTTATATCCTCTGTTATTTCAAGCGGTAAATTTAAAGCCTCTAAATTTCTTATTTCAACTTGCTTTTAAAAAAACTCACTTTCAAAATCACTACTTTGTGGTGAATATAAATTTGATTCAGATATTAACCCCATAATATATTCAGATAACTGATAATCTCCTATGCTATCAAAAATATCTTGCTATTGCTATAGCCTCATTTCTAAAGGAATTTTTCATTCCTTTCCACATGGTATTTTTATTAAATTCAAAACATTTTTGTTTTTTTCATATTGCCATACCTCCTATTTTTCTTTATTATTATATCACAAATCGGGACACAATTCTATACTTATGGGACAAATATTAAAAAAATTTTTAATTTTTCTGTACCAAAGGTTATATTAGCAATCATTCATGAATAAAAAAGAGCCGGTGCAGTCCCAAGACCACACCGACCATAAATCTATCTTTCAGCTTCTTTACTTGCTTCTTTCTTTTCCTTTGGCTTTAAAACATTTATTTCAATACTTACTACTTTATTCGCAATTTCTTCATTTATCATCAAAGTCCTCCTTTCTTTTTCAGTTTTTTTAGCATGGAAAAAGGCGATAGTATTTTTATCTATCACCTCATTAGTTTCTTTATATTTCTTTCAATCTATCTCTTGCAAATTCAATATATGATGTAACCCATAATGCAATTTTTAGGTAATCCATAGGGACTTATCAAAAATGCTATTATCAGTGCTTGAATAAAAAGTAGTTGTGTCTTTTTTTGTACAAGTGCTGCAATCGAACCTAATACCACTAAGAACGATAATATTCCTAAAATCATTCTACTAACACTAATTATGAATTTTAGAAAAGAAATTAGTATTGATAGAAGTAATAATATTGAAAATAATATTATCTTTAATATCCACCTCATATAATACATCTCCTTTCTTAAATCATTTTGAAATATCTTAACGCATCCATGATAGCTTCTTCTTTCTCAGGTGTACACTGTGGAATAACTTGTTTTTCTTTTTTTGACTTATTATAATTTTCTCTCAACTCTATTCCACATTTCTTTTTAATCTGGGCAATATAGAGTGCTGAAACTTTCAAACCAAATTTTTCTAATATATACTCCTTAATCTGAGCATAAGTCGCTTTACTTTCAGCACTTGTCAAATCCAGCTCATCCAGCTCAATTTTAACACTTATATGCTTATCGACATCAAGTTTGGACAATAATGCTACCGTCTCCACATGCCCTGTATGTCCGAACTGATCAACTACGCACACCCTATCTAATCTATAACCATTCTCTCCAAGATATTTTACATCTCTAGCCAAGGTTGCCACATCACAGCTTACATATACTATTCTACTAGGATGCATCTTTATCATAGTATCAAGGCAAGCTTTATCACAACCCTTTCTAGGAGGATCTACCACCATAACATCCGGTGCAAATTTATTTTTCAAAATATTATTTTCACAAATTCCGGCATTTTCATCTCTTTCCAAAATATTATCATTAAGCGAACTGTTTTTTAATATCTCATTGGGACAGGTAGATTCATTATCCTTAGATAAAATTTCTCTCTCAAACTTCTCATACAAATCAGGCAAAACTTCTTCTGCCTTACCCACATAAAATTCTACATTATCTAAATCATTAATTCTTGCATTCTCTTTAGCATCATCTATCGCTTCTTCTATTATTTCTATACCATAAACTTTCTTTGCTGATTTAGCCAAAAAAATAAAGATATACTTCCTATACCGCAATATAAATCCCAAACTGTTTCATTTCCTGTAAGAGAAGCATATTCAAGTGCCTTTTGAATATAATTTATAAGTTTGGTAGGGATTTACTTGATAAAAAGATAAAGGAGAAACTCTAAATTTTATATCTCCTATATAATCTTCTATGTAACCATTCCCATAAAGATTAACTATATCTTTTCCCATTATAACATTAGTTTTTCTCTATTTATACTTAGACTAATACTGGTCATCCCTTCTAAACTTAGCAAATCTTTAATCAACTCATCTGAAAAAAATCCAACTTCTTAGCATTTATAATTAGACAAACCATGATTTGCCCTGTATAAAAAAACCCTTGCGTATAAGTATGTTTCTCACAATTCCTCTATGCAGGTTTTTCATCATAAACTTCTATATTGAACTTTTTTTCATAAAAATTCAGTATTTTATCCAATATTTTTTTCTATTTTTCCTTAACTCCAAGCAAGCAATCATCTACCTTTACTATACTATGTGTCCTACTTGCATAAAATCCACTTATAATTTCTCCATTTTTATCTTTTCCCACTGGATAGATAGCTTTATTTCTATATCTAAAAGGCTCTTCCATACCTATAATCCCATCATATATATAGGTATTTTCTTCAATTCCACCAATTCTCTTTAGATTAGAAATAACTTTCTTTTCTTTAAATTCCAGCTGCATCTCATAAGATGTGCTTTGTAGCTGACAACCACCACAAGCTTTTGCTACCCTACAAGCGGATCAACTCTATATTTACTGGCCTCTACTATTCTTAAAAGTTTGGCATAACCATAATTTTTTTTCAGTTTCATAACTATGGCTTCTATCTTATCACCAATTACAGCATCCTTTATAAACCAAGTAAAAGCATCGGTTTTACCGATGCCCTCTCCCTCATTACTATAGTCAATTATCTCAAGCTCAATAATATCATTCTTCTTATATATAATTTCCTCTTTTTTCAAAATATACCCCTATTCGCTAGTCTTTCTAATATTGGTCTCAAACATTCTATTATATCCCAGCCATGAATTATTATCTTTGGCAGTATTTAATATCTCTATAACAGTTTCCATCTTGGCATCCGTATTATCTGCAAAATTAAGTGCAAAAGCTTCAAGTATAGCGGGTTTTTTAGGAGAACCATATTCCAACTCCCCATGATGTGATAAAATACAATGTATTAATTCATTCAGTTTCTTTTCCGGAAAAGATTCTATCTCCTTTGCTTTTTCACATATCATAGTGCTACCTATAACTATATGTCCTAATAGCTGCCCTATATCAGTATAATCATTTTCAGGAAAAGCTGATATCTCCTTAACCTTTCCTATGTCATGAAAAATAGCTGCTGTTATGAGCAAATCTCTTTTTAACATAGGGTAAGTAAGGCAAAAATAATCGCACATATTTGCTACACTAAGAGTATGTTCTAAAAGTCCACCAACAAAACCATGGTGAACACTTTTTAGCTGCAGAAGCATATTTGAATCTTTCAACGAAAGCTTTATCTTCTATAAAAAAATTTTTGAGAGTAATACATTATAATTAATATCTTTTACAGAAAAAAATTTTTCTCTTTTAACTCGTTGTACATTGTATCAATATCCTTGGAGCTGGTAGGTAAATAATCAGAGGCTACATATTCCCCTTCATTCGCTTTTTCTGATTCTTCTGATATTAAGCTGTAACTTATCATTAAAGGTATTTATATCAGCATCTACAAAAAAACATAATCTACGGTTTCAAAATCCCCTATACCGGGGCTTCCTAAATCCCAAATCTTAGCATCTACTGTACCTGTTTTATCTTGCAAAATTAAGCTACCGTATTCTTTGCCTACCTTTGTTGTAAGTATTTGCTTACTTTTACAAAAGATAAACCTCCGATATTCTCATACCTTCTCTTAAATTTTCAATATACTTCATCATTCCCTCTCTATTGCCTGAGTCCCACATTTAACTCAAAGTCTAAATCCACATACTCTGTTCTGGAATATCTCTTAATTTTCAACTTACTAACTTCCTGTATTCCAAGATTTGTTAAGATATTTTTATAATCCGACATACTTCTTATTTCTTTATCATCTATGGCTACTAAAATATCTCCGGCTTGTATACCGGCATTATATGCCGGTGAATCGCTCATAACTTTACGTATATAGATTCCCTTATTTATTCCATATCCTTCCAATTTCTTATCAATATCTATTCCTTCTATCCCTAAATATGCACTATCTTTTTCATTTATCATTCTCTCTATAAGAGCTTTAAAGTCAGATATTCCAAATCCGGCCTTATATTTACTTCCACTTATAGAACCACTAACCAGCCAAGAAACCAGGTCCCCATTTGTATTAAACAGATATGTTCCTAAGGTCTCATTTATATCTCTATCTAGATATACTAATCTTGCATTCATATCAACTAAAGGTGTTACTTTGCTTATATAGGCAATATTGGTATACATACTGGAATGTACTATTCCTGTAGGTGCTCCCCATAGCAATAAGTATATCACCTTGTTTTTAATTGATAAGAATTGCCTAAATTTGCTACTTTTTATATTGGCTTTATCATTTTCTTCCATTATAGATTTATCTACCGTTAATAAAGCTATGTCTGATAAATAATCTTTCTTCTTTAAGCTTGCAACATATTCTTTATCATCTTTTAATTTAACAAAAATAGCCTCATTTCCACCTATAGCCTCTAGAGAAGCAAGTATAAGCATTTGTTCATTAGTATCTGCTATAATAACTCCCGCTGTTTCTCCGGTACTTTCTATTTCATTATCAAACCAATCTTTTCCTATATTGCTGGTCCTAATAGAAACTATAGATTCATCTATCTTACTAGTCAAATCTGATAAAGAGCTATACATAAGTTTTAATGAATTTATATCAAAGGCATAATCTTCTATTGCAGATTGAACTATATTTTCAACCGCTTCGCTTTCACTTGTAGCAGACTCTTTTTATGGTTTCAGGCTCATCCTTAGGTATTACTATACTTTCTTTATTATTACTTTCTCTTTTGACGCAAACTTTTTCTACAAAGGGCTCACAAAACATAGCTGTTACACTTGCTATAAAACCAAATATAACTGCCGAAAAAGATATAAACATTAACTTATATATCCTATTTTTTTAAAGGAATTTTTTTGATTATCTTCTCTCTAATAAATTCCTTTGTACTATTATTTTTCTTTTTGTATTATCTGACATAAAATATCCTCTAAGAAAGTTTAATCTTCTTATAAGTGTTCTAAGAGCTAAAAAAAACTCTTTTTATCTTCAGTTACAAAATGTTATACTTATATAGAATATTATACTAATAATTCATACTTTTAACAAGTAAAAACATATCAAAGGAAGGGAATGTAGTGGCCGAAAAACTTACTAAAGCTGACATAGAAAAAATAGAAGCAGAAATAGAGATGAGAAAACTTGAACTAAGACCTAAGCTTATAGAGGCTGTCAAGGAAGCTAGAGCTCAAGGAGATTTATCTGAAAACTTTGAATACTATGCGGCAAAAAGAGAAAAAAACCAAAATGAAAGTCGAATAAATTATTTGGAAAGAATGATAAAATTTGCTAATATAGTAGAAGATAAGGCAAAGTCTGATGAAGTTGGTCTTGGAAAAATAGTCAAAGTCTATTATATAGATGATGATGAAGAGGATACTTATACTATCGTTACCCCTATTCGTAGTAATTCTCTAGAAAATAGACTTAGTATAGAATCACCTATAGGCAAAGCTTTATTAGGACATAAGGTAGGTGATATTGTCCATATTAATCTTAGTTCTTCATCAGGCTATGATCTTAAAATATTGGAAATACGTATAGATGATACTGACTATAATATTCGTTCATTTTAAATTAAAAAGGAGGGGCTTTAGGCTAAATTATTATGAAATTAGTTATTCAAAGAGTTACAAAGGCAGATGTAAAAGTAGAAGGTAAAACTTTAGGAGAAATAGGAAAAGGTCTTATGGTTTTTAGTCGGTGTAGCAGGTGATGATAACGAAGCTATTATTGATAAATACTTAACAAAACTTATAAAACTAAGAATTTTTGAAGATGAGAACGGAAAAACCAACCTTTCTCTAAACGATGTAAACGGCGAATTATTACTTGTTTCTCAATTTACTCTTCTTGCAAGTTGTAAAGATGGAAACAGACCTAGCTTCGTAGGTGCAGGTGATCCTGTCAGAGCAAAAGAACTATATCAATATATGGTTGATAAAGCAAGGCAACAAGGAATAAAAACTGAGCAAGGTGAGTTTGGTGCTGATATGAAAGTCAGTTTGGTAAACGATGGACCTTTTACCATTGTTTTAGATGAACATACTATGAAATAGAGCTTGGTTATATTGATATTTATAAAATAACACTTTTATAAATATTATAGACTCTTATATATTATTTTTTATACTAGTGTAAACTATAAGATTTCTCATATCTTCTCCATGAAAAAAGGTCTATTAAAAATAAACCTCAATTTTTTAATAGACCTCTTTTATTTACTACTCTAAAGGCGTTCCACAATATTCACATTCACCTGTATCGGTAAATATAGTATTATTTGCACCACAGCAAGGACAAGTTACAACTTTTTTTCATCTTAGACGTGGCAAGTTTAGTATCTTGACTCCTCAAATATGAGCTATCCTCTATGCTTTCTCTTCTATTATTCAATACCACAGCTTTTAGTTCTTTATCTATATAGGCATCTTTTATTAAACCCAACACTATTATTTTCTCAATAAGAGAATTTGCCTTATCATAAGTTACACCCAACCTATCAGCTATAGTCTGTATATCATATATCTCTTCCTTTACTATTAAATCCAAACAAGCTTTTTATATCTACAACTTTAAATTTAGTACTTTTTTTGACATACAAAGTAAAACTCCTCCTGCTATAATAAAGAATACACCAAAACCGGGTTGCTCCCCATAAAAAAAGAAAATTGCAAATATTAAAAAGAGCTATACCGGCATTTCTCATTCCATTTCCTACTTTTTAAAGCATCTTTCTTATTTGTTTTTATATCTCCTGAAAATTAAAAAAATATAGCTATTGGCCAACATATTATTAAAAAAACAATATTATAACAGGCCATGAATATAATGCACTTCTTTTTTTCCACTTTTTTTATCTCCTTAAAAAGTCTCCAATCTTTTTTTCCATTATTAGATATGATTTCAAACAAATTTCTTATCTTCTTGATATCTTCTTTTTATTTTTACTTTCATCAGAATTTTTTTAAACTTGCTTTAAGCTCATTTACTCTTTCTAAGATATTATTCTCATAGCCCGTTAAATTTACAACCCTCTTATAAGCGATAAACTCTATAAGTTCTTCTAAATCTTTCTTGTACTCTGTATTTGAATAAGTTAAACTTAAGTCTTTTTATACTTGTGAAAATCTCACTCAATATTGTATTTCCTACTTTATAATTTACATTGCTTAATTGAGATTTCATTGAAAAAAATTAGCTAATAATATATAAAAGTATAATAACTATAGCAAATATTAAAGTGTTTATTATTACATATCTAATTATATCAAACGGTAACACATTAACATATAATAATGATATTACAAACACTATTACTAAATGCAGAATAGCTAATGTTATAATAGCTGTTCCTATAATATTTCTTCTAGTATTCAAAATAACCACAAGACCTACTACCTCTACTAAGACTAAGAATAATAATGAAATCCACCTCATAGGAAATGTAAATATATTATTAAATGTTAATAAATAAAAATAGTGTCATTGTAATTATAAGTATACAGGTTGCTATAAGTATTATTAATGCATTATTTCTTTTTCATGCTTCACCTGCTTCCCCTGCTTTACTACTGCCCCACACTCCGGACAGAATTTAATACCATCTTCTAGGAACTTACCACAAGAACTGCACTTCCTTTGCATAGAATAACCACATTCAGGACAAAATTTCATACCTATTTCAACCATAGCACCACAAGACGGACAAGGCTTTGGAAGAGCTTTTCCACATATCGGACAAGAACTTGCTCCACTTGGTATATCTGCCTTACAACTAGGACAAGGATTATATCTATTTCCACATTCAGGACAGAATTTAGTCTTATCGGTTAATTTTGCACCACAACTAGAACATTTTATCTCTATTTCCTCAGTCTTTTCTGTATCATAACCACAAACACCACAGAAACGGGTACTTTTAAATATACTGGTCTTACATTTAGGGCAGATTTTTGTTTCATTTACATTTAGATTTTCACTCATATTTCCAAATTGCTGACCTATGTTTCCACCAAGTCCTAAGCCCATTCCAAGTCCAAGTCCTGTACCCATTATAGAACTCGCTCCTGAGCCTGTATTGGTTGCTGCTCCCTCTAAAGTATCAAAGGTTCTCTCCTGTTGATAATTATATCCAACTATATTCATCTCGGCTCTCTTAGATAATGCCTTTTTTTAAGTTGTTGTACTGCCGAATCTTCTTCCGGTGCGCTTATGTCATTTACATTAAATGCAACTAATTTTATTCCATATTCTTCAAAGATTGAATCTAATCTTTCTCTTATGAAATCTGAGATTTCATCAAGATAGGCGCCTATTTCCAATATACTTATTTTTTTATTTATCAAATAAGATGATATAGAATCTTTTGCTTTTTGTTAAATAAAATCCTCTAAAAATATTTTTTTGTAAACTTGTTTTTATCAAAAAAACAGGCATTATTCCCACCAACTTTATCAAAAAAACTTTTCTACATCATCAATCTTTATACCAAATTGTCCAAAAAGCTCTCACGGAATAAATACACCGTACTTAGGATCTTGTAATTGTATAGGCGTTGCAGTTCCCCACTTAACATCTAAAGAAAACGCTTTACTTATATACCATACTTCTGCTGTAAAAGGACTTTTACCGCCAAAAGGTATATTTATTATTTTATTTAAAATCGGAATATTTTTCTGTACTTAAAGTGTGTCTACCTGCTCCAAAAAAATATCGCATACCTTTCCACCCTTGACAAGAATAGCTTCCTGACTTTCGTTTACTATAAGTTGTGTAAAAGTACCAAGCTCTTCATTAGGATATTTCCAAGCAAAAACATCCGGGCTACCATTAAATTTTATAACATCTACAATAGCCACTATACCACCTCCATAATCTCTATTTTTATATAATTTTTATCATATATTTATATCTCTCACAACAATTTATAAAAAAATCCATTATATCTTTTTATATTTTTTTCACAGCCTAATATTTACGCCCATTCACTATTTCTATAAAAAAATAGAGCCGTAGCTTTTAACAATTTATAAATTATTAAAACAACAGCTCCATTTTATTTATTCTTTATTTTTCTACATCATCATTCTCCGTAGTAATTCTCTTTTTCTTCCACATACTTCTTAACGTCTTCTTTATCTTCCTTGGCTTCTTCCACTATATCCTTAATGTTATCCTTAACTTCATCAAATTTAGTATTTGCAGTATTTTTTTACATCATTAACAACTTTTTGTAGCCACACTTGTTACCACTTCCATATTTTTGAGCTACATTTTGCCTTAAATCTTTTGCAAATTCTGTCGTTTTTTTGTACGGTTTCTTTAGAAAATACATTAGCACTAATAAGCTCTTCACTGATCTCCTTTGTTCCTGTATGTACAATACCATATAAAGACAATAAAAGAATTATTGTATTAAGAAAACCATATAGAGAAGCAAAAAAATGTTAATTTAAAAGCTCCGTTTGTATTTCCAAGAGATGGAATTATAGTATCTAGTTTTTATTACCTCAGCTAAAAAAATCTAAGCAGGATATAGTTTATACCGCCTCCAATTAAAAACTAAGGCATATTGTAACATTAATATCTTATAACTTGTTTTTTTGTATTTTTTTACTAACTTCCTATTTATAAAATATGTCAAAATTATGATAATAGGCACTATGAAAAACCACGAGAAACTATGTAATAAGATACTCACTCCATTTAAAGTAGATACATTTTCTATTCCACCCTCACCTAACATATAATAAATAATATTTTTCATTAAAAAAACCAAGTTTATAGGTGAAAAAAATTGGTATTCTTCTTAATTCACTATAATTAGTATAGTTTGCATTTAGTAAAAATTTTTTTACATCTAATCTGACAAAGGCTAAAAAAACAAGTCATTAGCATTATAAACGATAAAACCAACATTATATTGTGAACTGATACTACATTCCCGGAAAAGAAAACTATATCATTATTCCTAGTTCTTTTTTTGCATTAAAAAAATTTCTTTAACATATAAATTTGACATCTAACAATGTCCCTCTCCTCTCCTAGTATAAGAAACTAAAATCGTTTTTCTTATTTTTTTACTAAGTATAATATCAAAAAGTAAAACATAACAATATATTTTTTTATAAATTATATTAAATACAACTATTTATGCATAACAAAATTGCCATCCGGAAAATCCAAATGGCAATTAAAAATCTTATCTATTTTTTTGTATCTATTCTTACTAAAGCTCTTTTTAAGTGCAAGCTCTGCTCTGGATAAATCTAAATCAGCGGCTTTTTTTCACTTATGCGTCTTTCAGCTCTTATTCTAGCTTCATTTGCTCTAGCTTCATCTATCTCATCAGGCCATTCGCAAACTTCTGCCAATATAGTTACACTTTCTTCTTCTATTTCCACAAAACCGGACATAAGAGTGGCACATCTTTTTTCTTGCGTATCACTATGTATAGTAAGTGTACCGGGTGCAATTATAGCCGTCGTAGGTACATGCTTTGGATAGATACCAACATTACCCTCAGTAGTTGTAAATTCTACCATAGTAGCACTACCGTCAAAAAACTCTCTTGTAGGTGTATAAACTTTTAAATTAAGTGTATCTGCCATACTACCTCCTAGCCTCTTGCTCTGGCTACTACCTCATCAATAGTTCCGGCATTTAGGAAGAATTGCTCTGGTATACTATCATGCTTTCCATCAAGTATCTCTTTGAAACCTCTAATAGTTTCAGATACCGGAACATATTTACCTTCTATACCTGTAAATTGTGTAGCAACAAAGAATGGTTGTGAAAGAAATCTTTGAATCTTTCTCGCTCTTGATACAGTTAATTTATCTTCTTCTGACAATTCATCCATACCAAGCATAGCAATAATGTCTTGTAATTCTTTATATTTTTGAAGTACCTGTTGTACTCTTTGTGCTGTATCATAATGTTCCTGTCCTACTATATGAGGTGATAAAATTCTTGAAGTTGAACCGAGCGGATCAACAGCAGGATATATACCAAGCTCAACTATAGATCTGTCCAGAACTGTTGTAGCATCCAGATGGGCAAAAGTATTAGCCGGAGCCGGATCTGTAAGGTCATCGGCCGGAACATAAACTGCTTGAACTGATGTTATAGAACCGTTTTTTGTTGATGTAATACGCTCTTGTAGAGCACCCATCTCTGTTTGAAGAGTTGGTTGATAACCAACAGCTGATGGCATACGTCCAAGTAAGGCTGAAACTTCAGAACCTGCTTGTGTAAAACGGAATATATTATCAATGAATAAAAGTACGTCTTTACCACCTTGATCACGGAAATATTCTGCCATAGTTAGACCTGTAAGTCCAACTCTCATTCTTGCTCCGGGTGGCTCATTCATCTGACCGAATACCATTGTAGTTTTATTTATAACTCCTGAGTCAGTCATTTCATGATAAAGATCATTTCCCTCACGAGTTCTCTCTCCAACACCTGTAAATACTGAATATCCACCATGCTCAGTCGCTATGTTTCTTATAAGTTCTTGAATAAGAACTGTCTTACCAACACCAGCACCACCAAACAAACCTATCTTACCACCTTTTTGATAAGGGCAAAGTAGGTCAACTACTTTAATACCTGTTTCCAATATTTCTGTTTGTGTTGATTGCTCCTCAAATGTAGGAGCTTTTCTATGTATAGGTAAATATTCACAATCCTTTGGCGCTTCTTTATTATCTATAGCCTCTCCAAGTACATTAAATATTCTTCCTAGAGTATTTTCTCCAACCGGTACAGATATAGGAGCACCGGTAGCAACAGCCTCCATGCCTCTAACAAGACCATCTGTTGTACCCATTGCTATACAACGAACTGTATCATCTCCAAGATGTGCAGCAACTTCAACTGTTAGTACATTACCATCATTAGTCTTTATATGTATAGCTTCATTAATTTCCGGCATCTTACCTTGACTAAATTTTATATCCAGAACTGCACCAACAATCTGGGTAATCTTACCCACATTTTGCTCTGCCATGAATGTTTCTCCTTTATATTTATTTTAACAATGTCTAATTTATCGCATTTGCACCTGCAACAATTTCTGTAAGCTCCTGAGTAATAGCCCCCTGTCTTGCTCTATTATATTGTAAACCAAGTTTGTCTATCAATTCTTTCGCATTACTTGTTGCATTATCCATAGCATTCATTCTAGCACCATTTTCAGATGCATGCGCTTGACCTAAAGCACCAAAAATAATAGATGACATATATTTAGGAACTATAGCATTTAAGACTTCTTCTTCATTTGGAGAATAATTCATAATTGCCTTTGCCGAACTCTTTTCTTCAAGCCCTGTAGTTTCCTCAAAATTGCCTTTTAATTCATCTGCCTGTATAGGTAACAAATGTAATAAGGTAGGTACATGTACTACAGTATTTTTGAATACTGTATACGCAATATAAATATCACTTATTTCGCCCTTTTCAAAAGCTCTTAATAACTCAATTGTAATATCAGCTGCATCTTGATAAAGTGGCTCATTTATAACTTCAGAATAATCGGCTTTTATTTCATAGCCTCTTCTCTCCAAACCATCTTTACCCTTTTTTCCTATTGCATAAATAATAGTATCCTCTGTATCAAAATTAGAATTAACCAGTTTTATGATACTATTATTATATCCGCCGGCTAATCCTCTATTTGAGGTAATAGCTATAACGGCCTTTTTTCCAGCTTTTGAATTTAGGTATTTATGATTTATATTCTCGCTTTTCCCAAGTACACGACTTATTGTTTCATACATCAGGCTAAAATAAGGTTTAGATTGCTCTGCTTTCACTCTGGCTTTTTGTAGCTTTACTGTCGATACAAGTTTCATAGCTTTTGTTATCTGCTCTGTACTTTGTATACTCGTACGCCTACGTTTAATTTCTTTCATTGAAGCCATTAAACCCTACCTCCTTTTAAGCCTTTTTACATTGTTCTACTATTTCTACCAACTTTCCGGCAAGCTCATCGCTAATTTCTTTCTTTGTGCGAATCTCTTCTAATACTTCCGGATATTTATTTTTCTACAAATCTAAGTAATTCTTCTTCAAACTCATTTATCTTATTTGTAGGTATATCTAATAAAAAGTTTTTTTGTTGCAGCAAATATTATAATAACTTGCTTTTCAACAGACATAGGTCTGTAGTTAGCTTGCTTTAACATTTCTCTTATACGCTCACCTTGTGCAAGTTGCTCGGTGGTAGCCGCATCAAGTTCAGAACCGAATTGTGCAAAAGCTGCAAGCTCTCTATATTGTGCAAGCTCCACTCTTATAGGTCCTGCAATCTTTTTCATTGCTTTTATCTGAGCAGAACCACCAACTCTTGAAACTGAAAGACCTGCATTGATAGCCGGTCTGAAACCTGCATTAAACATCTCTGTTTCAAGATAGATTTGTCCATCAGTAATAGATATAACATTAGTAGGAATATATGCTGAAACATCTCCTGCTTGTGTTTCTATTATAGGTAGGGCAGTTAATGAACCACCACCTAAATCCTCCGAAAGTCTGGAAGCTCTCTCAAGTAATCTTGAATGTAGATAGAATACATCTCCCGGATAAGCTTCACGTCCCGGAGCTCTCTTTAACAATAATGATAGTGTACGATATGCAGCGGCATGCTTTGTTAAATCATCATATACTACCAATACATCCTCTCCTCTTTCCATCCACTCTTCACCTATAGCGCAACCGGCATAAGGTGCTATATATTGAAGTGGCGCAAGATCTGAAGCTGTTGAAACAACAACTGTTGTATAATCCATAGCTCCATACTCATTAAGAGTTTTTACTATATTTGCAACTGTTGAAGCTTTCTGTCCTATAGCCACATAAATACAATGAACATTTTGTCCCTTTTGATTAATAATCGTATCTATAGCTATACTTGTCTTTCCTGTTTGTCTATCTCCTATAATAAGCTCTCTTTGCCCTCTACCTATAGGTATCATGGCATCAATAGCTTTTATACCTGTTTGCAATGGTGTATCTACAGATTTTCTTTCTATAACTCCATGTGCAACTCTTTCAATACGTCTATATATATCAGTATTTATAGGACCTTTCCCATCTATTGGTTGTCCAAGCGCATTTACAACACGACCTGTAAGTGCATCACCAGCCGGAACTTCAACAACACGACCTGTTGTCTTTACTGTATCCCCCTCGCTGATACTACGACTATCACCAAGTAAAACAGCACCAACATTATCTTCTTCCAAGTTAAGTACCATTCCATAAACTTCTCCGGGGAACTCTAAAAGTTCACCTTGCATAGCATTTTCAAGTCCATGGATTCTAGTGATACCGTCAGCTACCTGAATAACTGTTCCAACATCAGCTACTTCTAGCTTTGTCCCATACTTTTCAATCTGCTCACGTATAACTGAGCTGATTTCCTCCGATCTTAAATTCATCAGGGTTTCACCTGCTTTCTTAAAAAAATTTTTTTCTATGCTAATCTAATATTTAAAAAGTTCTCTTTTAATATTGTATAGTCTTTTGCTAATACTAGAATCAAGCACTCTATCATTGATTCTTATAATTAAGCCGCCAATAATAGACTCATCTACCAAAAAAATTCAAGTTCCATTTTCTCATACTTACTTGTTTCTAATAATCTAGCCTCTATTTGTTTCTTTTTTTCTCATCATCAAGTTTAATAGCACTTGTTATATATGCAAGTCCTATATTTTTTTAAATTCTTTTTACTGTTCTTATAAATTCCTCAAATATAGCTACAAAATCGGTTTGTCTACCTTTTTCTATGACACTTACCATAAGTCCCATAAGTTCTTTAGAAATTTTATTTGCAAATATATTTTTCCAAAGATTTTTATCTTATCTTCTTTTACTATCTTTGGAGAATCTAATAATTTTTTTCAAATCAATATTATCTTTAAATATACCTATAATTTCTTTTTACTTCTTCATAAACTATATCTAATTTTTTTCAGAGTTTTTAACAGCATCAAAAAAAGTGCATTAGAGTATACTTTTTGAAACTAGCTTTGCCATGTATCATCACCCATCTCTCTCAATGTTTCATCAATAAGCTTTTTCTTGTATTTCAACATTTAGAGATGATGAAACAGCCTTTGTAGCCATAAGTGAAGCTATATTAACAACATCTGTCTTAATATCATCCAGTGCCTTTTTCTTTTCTAACTCAATTTCTTTATTAGCTCTTTCCAGTATTACAGATGCTTGCACTTTGGCTTGATCTATAATTTCGTTTTCTCTAGCTTTAGCTTTCTTTCTGGCATCCTCCAAAAATAAGTTCAGCTTCTTTTTTTCACCTCACTTAATTTCTTTTCATACTCATCTTTTTAAAGCCAAAGCTTCACTTTCCTTACTAGCCGCATTTTTCTAATTCCGCCGCTATTCTCTCTTTTCTTTTTCTTAATACTTCCTTTGCAGGATTAAAGAGTAAGTAGGAAAGTAAAAAGAACAAAACAAAGATATTTATTCCCGTAACAACTGTATCAAAAATCAGCTGTGCGTCGAACCCTATCAATCGTTCCAAGGTCTTACCTCCTAATTATTTTATCTTTTAGAGAACAAGTCCCCGAACTTTCCTAGTTGAAAGGCTTAACAAACATAAGTATCATGGCAACTACAAGACCGTAAAGACCTGTTGTCTCTGCAACAGCTTGACCAAGTAACATAGTAGAAGTAATCTCTGATCTGGCACCCGGATTACGTCCAACAGCTGCACAACCTTGTCCTGCCGCATTACCTTGTCCTATACCAGGTCCTATACCCGGCTATCATAGCTAGACCTGCACCTATTGCTGAGCAACCATAAATAAAATCTTGTCCTGAAATGTTCATAAAAAAACCTCCTGAAATTTAATTGTTTTTAAGTTTTTAATTTAATATGTTTTATGTTTTACAAACTTATAGTTTATCATTAATATAAACCATGCTTAACATACAAAATACATAAGTTTGAATCGCACCGGAAAATACATCAGTATACACCTGTAAAACTGCCGGTATACCTATTTTCATAAAAATAGGCATCATTCCATACCAAAGTCCCATCATAACTACACCTGATAGCAGGTTAGCAAATAGACGAAGGGATATTGATATAGGATTTGCAAATTCTCCTATAAGATTTATAGGAAATAGTACCGGTAATGGTTTAAAAAGTCCTGTTATATGCCCAATGCCGCTATTTTTAAATCCTTGATATTGCACTATTATAAATGTTACAATACCTAGTAAAAAGGTTACACCATAATCAGCTGTAGGGTTTCTAAGCCCCAACAAACCGCTAAAGTTGGATAGCAAGATAAATAAAAATATAGTTCCTATATAATTAAAAAATCTTGCTGTGTTTTCTCCGAGTATACTATCACACATCCCTTGTAATGCTTCCACTAACAACTCTATGATATTTTGAAAAGTATCCGGAATATCTTTTGCATTTACTAAAGCATGTCTTGCAAATAAAGCAAATATTATAAGCAAAGCACTGACAATAAGCAAACTGACAGTTGTTGATCCTATCCACAACTCCTGCCCAAATAAACTAAACTTATAGATACCCTTTATCATAAAGTCCGGTTCACTAAAAGAAACTGGTAAATTAGTTACTCCCATAGTTCCCATAATTTGTCCTCCTTTCATAAATAATCTAGAAAGCCTAGTTTCACAAAGCTTACTTCATAACTCTTTTAATTATTGGAACCATATATGCTCCAAATTTTATGCCTAATGTTGCAAATACTATTGCTAAAACATTTACATATCTAGAATTCCAAAATACAACTATAATAAGTACTAAAATAACTTTTCTAACGATGGAACGTACAACTGTCTTTCTATTTGCATAGGAAACATCATTACTACATATAACATCATAAGTTACCCTAGCCATATCTATAACCATAATAATAGCCGCCACACTACCGATTAGTATACCTAAGACTAAAGATAGGAAAGTATAAGCTAAATAATTATGCAGAAAAAAAGCCAATACAATTAAGCTTTATTTCGTATAGAATGATACCAATACTCATCTGTAAAACAGTTTTCTTTAAATCTTTATTCATTATCATTCTCCTTAAATATACGACTGGCTATTTTTAGGTTTATAGACCTTAACTTTTTCTATATTCTTATTTTTGCTTTTTCCATTTTCTCATCTTCCAGTTCTCTATCTAAAGTAGCTTTTTACTAGCTTATACACCATATTAGCTCCTGTAATAACTCCCAAAAATTATCCCAAATAGAACTCCATAATGATTTTTTTGTTAACTTATCCACTTGATAAGCTACAAAAACACATAGCAAAAATAGGACTTATCATAGTTATACCAAGTTGCGATATAAGAGCGAGGCTTCTAAATACTGATTTTTTTATATTTTTATAAAATACACCTCCCTTTTTCATCTTTATTATAGTATACCCTTATAAAAATGATTTGTCTACAAAACATATACTCATACAATTATAGATAAATTCTCAAATCCTAGCAAAAAAACTATAGTTAAAATTATCACATTTGTCATTTTGTATAATATATTTGTCTTATAGCTTATCACATTTTACATATTCATACAATAAATAATTATATATTAACATTAATTTTATCTATACATTTCATTTTTATAAAAAAATAATTTTTAGTATTCGCCGTATATTATATGATAACTGATATATTAATCTTTTTCACAAAAAAATAAGCCGACTTATCATTTAGATAAATCAGCTTATTTTTAGGAATTTCTTACTATTCTGCTGAAAATTGGTCTTTACCAACTCCACATAATGGACAAAGGAAATCATCATCAACATCTTCCCACTTTGTTCCTGGAGCTATTCCGTTATCAGGATCTCCTGCAACTTCATCATACACGTATCCACATACATCACAAATATACTTCATTATTATTTTTCCTCCTACTTACTTTTAAATTACTTCTTTAATAAATCTCTGATTTCTTCCAGTAATACAACTTCATCAGTTTTTACAGGTTCAGCGACTTTTTTTCCACTATTTCTTCTTTTTTTCTTTGCTAATGATATGAGCCTTACAAAGAAAAAAATATTGAAATAGCAATTATTAGAAAATCAACTATAGATTGAAAAAAATTTTTCCATAATATATAGCTGATTCTGCTACATTTTCACTAGCGGTGTAATTACAAATTTTAAATTTGTAAAATTAATACCGCCTAAAAATTATACCTATTATAGGCATAAGCACATCATTAACAAGTGAAGTAACAATCTTACCGAAAGCTCCACCTATTATTACACCAACAGCCAAATCAATCACATTGCCTTTAAAAGCAAATTCTTTAAATTCTTTTAACATCACCTTTTGACCTTTTCATGTTTAAATAAAAATAAATTGTGCAAAATCTATTTTTCCCAGTATTATATTACCATTCTTATAAAATGTCAATAATTTAAGAAATTATCTTTATTCTTGGGAAATACTCAAACAACACTTTAGCCACTATTTTATCCTTATGCACAAAAGTATTTCTCCAACGTCTTGAGTCGGCACTATTATTTCTATTATCACCTAACATAAAATAAGAATTTTCCGGCACTTTATATTCTACATCCTCCTCCGGTATCATCTCTTCTTTTATATACGGTTCATCTAGAGGTATACCGGAATTATTGAGATATACCTTTCCTTTACTAATGCGAACAGTATCACCCGGCATACCGATAATTCTTTTTACAAAATATATACTTTCATCATCCGGCCATCTAAAAATGATTATATCGCCTCTCTTAGGATCTGAAAACTTATAGCTAAGTCTGGAACCTATAAGTCTATCTCCCGTCATTATAGTATTTTCCATAGAACCCGAAGGCACTCTTGAGTTAGCTATTATAAAAGTATTTAAAACGAAAGCTATGAGAGCGGCAATAGCTAAAATACTGACCCAACTCCATATTTCTCTTATCAAAGAAAACTCCTCCACTTTTTCCTTTTCAACCTTTTCTATAATTTCTCTCTTTTTCTTACTTATTCCCATAATTATACTCTTTCCTAATATTATAATTTATAGTTTAAGCTAGTTTTTTTAATATTCGCAAGCTACTTTTTTTATAAACTTTTTGTGTCCTTTGTACTATTTATTTTTTTGAAATATTCTTATGTATATATTAAAAAAATATATTATATAATTCTAGCTTATAAAGTTTATTTTTTTATCTACTTTTATCAAAAAAATTATTATTCAATATTTCCATTTCTTATGTTAAAATCCCTGTCTTTGACAGTTGCGAAAGAGTCAAGAGCCCGTAAACGGCGTAATTACGCCATTTATAGGCTCTTGTTTTCTTTTTGAATTCTAGCAATATTTCTACTTTCTCGTTGCGGTTAAAATCTTTTTTTATTTCTCTTTGAGATACAATCTCGTAATCCGTTCTAAAACCAAATGTGTCGTGGAGTTTGTCTGTAAGGTCGGTTCGTGTGTACTCAGGGATATATCCTTCACCGGTGGCTATCAGCATGTTCATTTCTTTCAATGTTCTTATAATGCTTTCAGTGGTATAACTCTCACCTAACTTCTTCTCCAGAATACGATAAAGAATCAGGGCGGTGAAGCAGGTAATGAAATGTGCCGTGATTCGATCTTTTCTATCGAAAGTTGTTCATTCTCATTTCCGTTAAAGAGGGAGAAGGTGAGTGGAATCCAATCTGCATCCATAAACAGCCCCATCTGTACAATCGGATTCGGACGGTTTTCTTTGGAATGACCATATTTTCTGAAATCATCCGCTTCCTCAATCTCAAAGTAATAGTTAGCGCAGTCATAGTAAAGAACTCTTTTATGTCGATTCAGTACCATTTCGGAATTCTTGTAAAGTTGAGACTGGAAAAAATCATTCTCTTTTGCAAGGATTTCCAGTGCACGGTAAACGTGATGGAGCTTGCAGTCAGGCTTTTCAGAAACTTTTGAAAGTTCAAGAAGACCTCTTGGATCAGGATAAATAATCCTAGAGAAAAGTAGCATAGACAGAATTTGATTCAGGTCAAACTCAAAATCTCTTTAGAATTTGATATGGAAATTTCATTGCTTTTCTTTCTTCTTTTTGCTACAATATTATAAGTTAGGTTATTCTAACCAACTATGCAATACTATATTTTCCTTTCTAATCTAATTGGATAGCGAATAGAATATCCCTGAAGAGAAAGCTATGAGTGCTGAATATTGATAGTGAAGTTAGAAATTGTCCATGAAATAAATCCGCCTATGATGAGGGAAAATTCTTTGGAAGAAGCAAGAAAAGCCCTTAAAAGATGAGTACAGCACACCTTGCCCCTATGAAATCGCCATTTATCGAGCGAAATGGTGGAAGAAACCGAGGTAAGGTGCATTAAGGAAGATATTCAAGCTATATGTCTTCCAGGATGTTTAGTCACAAAGGATCAGGAAACTTCGGAATATTCCATCTCCTGTTACCGTAGGAAAATGCCAAAATGAAGGAACTACTGCTTTTTCTGTTGAGGATTTGGTGCAGTACCCTCTCATTAAAAACCAATGGCTGGAGCTTTATGAAGACATTGAAATTCAAAGATTCATTTGTCCAGAAAGCAAAACCAAAATTATGCGGTTTTGGAAAAAGAGCTTTGCCGCTACCACCATGTGGACTTTGGATGACTTTATCCGGGATGAGATTTCAGAGTGCTACAATCTTCTTTTAGAGGATAAGGAAGAGGAATTTATCGGAAAGCAGGCAGAACTTGTGGCTGATGTTCGGGATTTGATGGACAAGGAAGAAAATATCCTCTACCCCACCTCCTTGGAAATGATTAATGAAGAGGAGTTCCGTTATATGGCCGAGGGAGACCAAGAAATCGGTTTTGCCTATATTAGCGTGCAAGCAGATAAGTCCAACAATTCAGCTTCGGCTTCCTCTTCTGTCTCAGCTTCTACATCCGGTGCTCCTCTATCCGGACTTTCTTCCGCTCCCGGTTTTGCGGAAGAACTTGCCGGTCTTCTGGGAAAATACGGCTTTAACAATAAAGAAGAAAAGTTGAATGTTACTACCGGTCAGCTTACCCTGGATCAGATTAACCTGATTTACCAGCACATGCCGGTGGATCTTTCCTATGTGGACGAAAATGAACTGGTGTGCTTCTACACCGACACCAAGCACAGAGTTTTTCCCAGAAGTAAAAATGTCATCGGAAGAGATGTGAAAAACTGTCATCCAAAGGCTTCTGTACATATCGTTGAGGAAATCATCAAAAAGTTCCGTTCCGGAGAGCAGGACAAGGCGGAGTTTTGGATCAACAAGCCGGACCTCTTTATTTATATCGTTTACTATGCGGTTCGAGATGAAAAGGGAAAGTTCCGCGGTGTGCTGGAAATGATGCAGGACTGCACCCATATCCGTTCCCTACAGGGCTCTCAAACTCTTCTGACCTGGGAGCAGCAGGAAAAGGGAGAAGGCAAAGAGACTGCTGAAGATGTAGGCAATAAAGAAAACGCAGGGACTTTGGGAGACGAAGAAAATAGAGAAAGTACAGAGTCTTTGACAGCCGGCAAGCTGACAGAAATCACCGAAGACACTCTGTTAAAAGATATTTTGGAAGCAGATCCCAATGTAAAGACTCTCCTTTTCCGATTAAGCGATCGCTTTAAGGCCTTAAACACTCCTCTTGCTCGTATTATGATGCCGAAAGCCACGGTAAAGATGATGAGTGAACGGGCAGAGGTGGATCTTAACACTCTGCTTCGAGAGCTTCGGGAGTATTTTAAACTATGAGCTTTCAAGGTTTACTCTTAGGCTTGGTTTGCTTTCTCTGCATAGGGATATTTCACCCAATAGTGGTCTATGCGGAGTATTACTTTAGTAAAAAAAATAGCCTGGCTTTTTTTCATAATAGGTCTATTCGCTTGTGTAGCCAGCATTTTTTTCTCCCTTCTCTTTTTCCTCTCCGGAAGTTTGGCCATCTTTGGCATTTCCTGCTTTTTGGAGTATCCATGAATTATATGAGCAGGAAAAAAAGAGTGGAAAAAGGATGGTTCCCGAAAAAAATCCAAAGAGAAAATAGTTCAATACAACGAAAAATAAAGCTATAGATGCTGTAAAAATAGAAAGCTCTCTTTAGGTAACAACTCATGAAAAGAGTTTCAAGCTTCTATTTTTTTACAGCCATTTTTTTAATTTTTCTATTTTTATTCACTAATACATATAAAAAAATTATTTTTTTCATTCTCCCTATACTTCTAAAATCACCCCTCATATTCTTCATTATGCTTTTTTTCTAATAATAAGAATATATCCTATTTTTTTATTCTTTATGCTATATAGGCATTTGCTTATAAAGCACGAATTTCATTATATTGTTTTTTTATATTTTATTTATATTATTTTGCTTTTTATTTATTATTTAATATTTTTTTATACGCCTGTGATATATTTAACAAAAAAAATACAGGCTTTTTCAAGGCCTGAGGAGATTTTGAAATTATATAACTGTCAAACTACCGCTTTGTACTATTTATTTTTTTGAAATATTCTTATGCATATATTTAAAAAAATATATCATATAATTCTAGCTTATAAAGTTTATTTTTTTATCTACTTTTTATCAAAAATTATTATTCAATATTTCCATTTCTTATGTTAAAATATAAAAAAATACTCGGAAAGGAGCAGTAGTTTTACTACTAATATAGATATGAATAATATATTATCAGAAATACTTGACTTTGCAGCCATAGAGGAAATCATATATTCAGAATGTTCTCGTGTTGAGAAAATACTGGGTGCACATATAACCGATAGAGGTGTTCTAGTTCAAACCTTTATTCCACACGCAACAAAAGTAGAACTACTTATAGATAAACAAAAAAAATAGTCATCCTATGGAATTAGTTAATGAAAATGGTTTTTTTGCCATTCTTCTAAACAGAAAAACTCTCTTCAAGTATAATTTCATCGTTACTTATGATAACGGAGAAACACTTACTATCAAAGACCCTTACTCTTTCCCTAGTTTATATACAGCAGAAGATATAGAGAGATTTGAACGTGGAATACACTATGATATTTTTGAACTTATGGGAGCACATAGAAAAAATATTTTAGGAGTAGATGGAACCTATTTTTCCGTTTATGCACCTGCAGCTATAAGAGTTTCTGTAGTAGGAAACTTTAATAACTGGGACGGAAGAGCACACCAAATGCGTAAATTAGGAGCTTGTGGTATATATGATATTTTCATTCCGGGACTTGGTGAAAATGAGCTTTATAAATTTGAACTTAAAAGTATAAAGGGAGAACTTCTACTAAAAGCAGATCCTTACGCTTTCTACAGTGAGCTTAGGCCAAATAATGCAAACCTTGTATACAATCTTGATAACTTTACTTGGCATGACGAAACTTGGCTAAACAACAGAGATACTATGATGGAAAGCTCTAAAGACGGTACAGAATACCCTCTTAACATATACGAAGTACACCTTGGCTCTTGGCTAAAAAAAGAGACAGAAAAAAAGATGAAAACGGTAATGATATATTCGGTAGTGAATTTTTATAATTATAGGGATATAGCAAAAAAATTGCCAAATATGTAAAATCCATGGGGTATACTCATATAGAATTATTACCTATCATGGAGCATCCGTTAGATGAAAGCTGGGGTTATCAGGTTACCGGATATTATGCACCTAGTTCAAGATATGGTACGCCACATGATTTTATGTATTTTATTGATTATATGCATAAGAATAATATAGGCGTAATTATAGATTGGGTTCCTGCACATTTCCCTAAAGATTTACATGGTCTTGGAAGATTTGACGGTAGCGGCGTTTATGAACACGCTGACCCTAGACAGGGAATGCACCCACACTGGGGAACTTATATATATAATTATGGCAGACCACAAGTTAGTAATTTTTTAATAGCAAATGCTTTATATTGGGCTAAATACTATCATATAGACGGTATTAGAATGGATGCTGTAGCTTCTATGCTTTATTTAGATTATGGCAAGGAAGATGGCAGCTGGGTTGCAAACAAATATGGAGGAAAGGAAAATCTTGAAGCCATAGAGTTTTTAAAACACTTAAATAGTATTTTTAAGCAAAAATATCCTTCAGCAATTATGATAGCTGAAGAGTCCACAGCTTGGCCTAAGATAAGTGGCGACTTGAATGATAACGGACTGGGCTTTGACTATAAATGGAATATGGGATGGATGAATGATTTTCTACGCTATATGCAACACGATCCTCTTTACAGGTCTTATCACTATGGAGATCTTACTTTCTCTATGGTATATCAATATAGCGAAAATTTTATACTGGTTTTTAGCCATGATGAGGTTGTACACCTAAAAGGTTCATTACTCACAAAAATGCCCGGTGCTACACAAGAAGAAAAGTTTGCAAACTTGCGTGTTACCTTAGGTTTTATGATGACGCATCCCGGAAAAAAACTTTTATTTATGGGACAAGAATTCGGTCAAGGCAATGAATGGAATGAACACAATAGTTTGGAATGGAATTTACTGGACTACGATATACATAAAAAGATGCAGTTATTTACTAAGGAACTGAATAAATTCTACTTAAACAACAAGCAATTATGGGAACTCGATAGTAATCCTGATGGCTTTAGATGGGTAGATTGCCATTCTTATCAACAAAACATAATAGCTTTTTTACGTAATTCAAAAGATGGGGAAAGTCTTTTTGTTGTAGCAAACTTTACACCTGTAGTTTATGAGAATTTTAATTTTAATCTTCCATTTGAAGCTAAACTTAATTTAGTTTTTAATACAGATAAAGAAAAAAATATGGCGGTAATACAAAAAGCAGGTCATAATTACAAGTTAAAAACCACTACTATAAGAAAAAAATGATAATGAAAATGAAGTTTTTATATCAAGTTGGCATTAATATTCCCGGTATGAGCCTTACTATATTCAAAGTAGAAAGGATTCTATAATGCTTAGACTTTTTTTAACCACTTTAGATACTAACAAAAAAATATAATTAATGATGTAGCCGAAAAATATTGCTAATCAGAATGACTCCGTATTTAACGATATAGAGAAATTAAAACCCGAAAACATTATCAATACTTTTATATCACAGCCTACCTACAATAATTAACTTTATATATCAAATACTTTTTTTGTTATTATCATACTTTTTTTATAAGTAGTAAGCTTTATTCATTATGCTATTCTTATTTTTAAAGAAATTTTTTTAAATAATAGCAAATTTGATATAGGTGTTAGAAAAATTTTTTTACTTTCTCTTTTTTTAAGGCTCTTGCTTATACTGTAGTCATCTTAGTCTTGGCAATAAGATTAGGTATAAATTCTGCAAGTATCTTAGCTATACTAGGCTCTGCCGGTATAGCTGTAGGTCTTGCTCTGCAAGGTAGTTTATCTAATTTTGCAGGTGGTATTCTTATACTCATTATGAAACCTTTTTGTCATAGGTGATTATATAATCACTCCTCAGGCTGAGGGCTCAGTTTATATGATAGGATTAATTTATACTACAATTATTACTTATGATAATAAAAAAAATAACTATGCCTAACGGTAGTTTATCAAACGGAATAATAACTAATTTAACAGCTAATGAAGAAAGAATGTTAGAAATAAAAATAGGTGTTGCTTACTCCAGTGATGTTGATTTTGTGAAATCCATATTACACAAGGTACTCATATCTGATTCAAGTATTTTAAAAGATAGGGAAATAATCTGTTTTTTAAATAGTTTTGAGAGTTCATCTATCATTATGGGGCTTAGAGCTTGGTGCCCTAGTAAAGAATTTAATACCACAAAATGGAGAATACAAGAAAGTATCAAGCGTGAATTTGATAAAAATGGAATAGATATACCTTTCAATCAATTGGAAGTTAAATTAAAATAAGGGATATTGCTTATAGCAATATCCCCTTCTTTTTCTCTTGATTAAGCTATTGTTACATTAACAGCCTGTAAACCTCTGTTTCCTTCGGTAATTTCAAAAGTAACTTTTTGTCCATCTTCTAAGGTTTTGTAGCCTTCTGAATTGATGCCAGAAAAGTGAACAAATACCTCACTATTATCTGTTTCATCAGTGATAAACCCATAACCTTTAGTTGGATTGAACCATTTAACAGTTCCCTTATGCATACCTTGTACCTCCTAAATGTTTTTTGCATTTCTCAACTAGCCAGCGAAGCACTACTTGTAACAACTAAGTAATCACATATTTTTATAAAATATCATGCAGGCACATATAGATATAACAATATATTATAAAAAAATATGTGATTCAAAAAAAGTTCAAATGAAATACAATATTATTATAGATAATCTCTATAGGAAAATCAATACCATATATAAATCTTCCTCCAGATCTTATATAAAAAAAGGTTTAGTAAAAAAACTAAACCCTAAACTCCCTGAGTAGGACTCGAACCTACGACACTGCGGTTAACAGCCGCATGCTCTACCGACTGAGCTATCAAGGAATATATCAAATCAAAGAGAGAACGATTTGACACTGACTATGATATCACAAGAAACTTATTAAGTCAAATACTATTTATTTTTTTCTTATACTAAATTAATGAATTCTATATAAAAAAAATATTGAAATTCTCTCTATAAATATATCCTATACTAGATAATAAATATTTTTTTATATAAACCGTACTAAAATGCCGATTTCTTTTTATATCAGAAATCGGCACTTCTATCTCTTTTGCGAGCTGTATTCAAATTATTTAATATTTAATGCTTTATTTACACCTTCTATAATAGCATTTGATGTCTTTGTAGCACCGGCAACTATATCTACCTTTGTAGTTTGTTTCTTAATGATATTAGCAATAACATCTTTTTCTGCTCTCTCATAAATCCCAGGTGTTTCACCATGCTCTATTAATTTAACAGAAATAATATCTCCATCTTTAACAACTACTTCTAATTTAACATCACCACTATTGCCTTTACCTACTCCCTCATATATACCATCTGTAAAATTTCCTTTTACTTCCGGTTTAATCTCTGTAGGCTCTTCTTTTGCCACTTTCATTGTAGGCTCTGTAACTCCACCATTTGCTAAAACATACTTATCTGCATTCTCTCCTGCTATTCTACCAAATACAACTATATCTGTTACAGCATTTCCACCCAAACGGTTTCCACCATGAATACCACCTGTAACCTCTCCTGCCGCATATAAGCCGGGAATAACGCTTCCATCTTCTTTTAATACTTCTGTGTTTGTATTTATCTTAACTCCACCCATAGTATGATGTATAGCCGGAACTGATAAAGCTGCATAATAAGGAGCTTGTGTTAGTGGTAATTCCATACTGGTTCTACCAAATTCAGCATCTGTTTTACTTGCTTGATAAGAAGCATAATCTTCAAGTGTCTTTTTTAAGCCCTCTGCATCAACACCTATCTTAGAAGCCAACTCTTCTACTGTATTTGCTTCTACTACTATACCCTCTTTAATATACTTTTCTACAGCTGATAAAGATTCTCTTACTGCCTGATCAAATAGTAAATAAGACTCTTTATCTGTTTGCTTTAATATAGCAGCTGAAACTTTATCTCTTGTTTCCAATTCATTTACAAATCTCTTACCTTCTTTGTTTATAAGTATAGCACCATTACCTCTTACAGCCTCTGTATACATTGTACTTGTATTAGGATTTACTGTCGGATGGGTTTGAATTTGATCCATATCAACTAAAGCCGCATCTACTCCTAGTGCCATATTTATACCATCACCACTTGCACCACCATGGTTAGTAGTAGAAAATCCTGCAAGATTTGGATTATATTTTACCACCATTTCTTGATTAGCGCCAAAACCTCCGGTTGCCAAAATAACTGCCTTAGTAGTTATAGTAAATTCTCTACCATCTTTATCTACAGCCTTAACACCTGTAATTTTACCATCTGTGTCAACTTCTATCTTCTCTGCTTTTGTATCTACAAATATAGGAACTCCCATTTCATTTAATTTAGCTGTTAAAGTTTTAACTAACATAGGTCCTACTGCCGATGTATCACTTGGTCTATGAATACGTTTAACACTGGCACCTCCAAATTGACCTACTACAGCCAAATCTCCACCTATATCATTTATCCAATCTACAGCAGATTTGGAATTTTCTGCCATAACTCTTACCAAGTCTTTATCATTCAGGTTTTTTCCACCTTTCAGTGTATCTTCTATAAAGAGTTCTACACTATCCTTAATACCTTCTGCTTCTTGATATTTTGTTCCTGCCGCATTTAATCCACCTGTAGCACGAACAGTATTACCACCTGTAATTGGCATTTTTTCAAGAACAACTACATTTTTAGCACCTTTTTGCATAGCTTCTAGAGCAGCTGTCATACCTGCACCACCTGCACCTATAACAACTATGTCAGCTTTTTGTTCCTCACTATTTTCACTTGTGCTTGTAGAACTTATAGTCGTATCAAGCTCTACTTTTTCACCTTTAGCTGCAGCTATTGCTTTCTTTAAAGAGTTTCTTACAGCTTCTGAAGTAATTGTAGCTCCGGAAATAATATCAAAGTCTGCACTTTGAAGTTTCATTATTTGAGTTTTCAATTTTGGTATTGCAGCTCCACCTATATTAGGCGTTTCATTAGGCCCTTCAATTTTAACCGATTCTATATCAGTCTTGCTAACTACTATAGTTGTAGTAATATCTCCTCCAAAACCTTTAGCCGTACCTATGTAAGTGCCTTCCGTATACTGCTCTACACTTCCCTTAATGCGTCCCATACCTTTTACATACTTTGTAATAGGTCCAACGCATAGCAGAAATATAACTGTTATTACAGCAATAATACATAAACCTATAAGATTACCCTTTTCTTCCACCATCAAAAAGTCTCTCTGCCGGACTTTTTCATAAAAATCTCCTCCTATTCGTTACTTTTTTTATCAAAAATAAAATTTTTCTTTTTTTAGTATATCTGAAAAAAATCTTTATACTTCAAGTAAATATATGCTTATATATGAAAACAATTTCATATATAAGCAAAAGCAAGACTTATACAAAGCCAATTAATAGAAATAAAAAAAACAAAAACTATATCAAAAAGAGACTGTCACATCAAGAACAGAATACACAAAAATACAGTTATAATTTTTACAACTAATCTACTATATTTATATCACTTGTACTTAACGCAACAATCCCTTTTTTTATCTCACTACTTTTATAGCTTTATCTCTTTTATAATTCCAAAGCCGTATTCACTACATTTTCTACTGTAAATCCAAACTTCTTGAATAGTTTATCTTGAGGTCCGCTTGCACCGAAACCCTCCATCGCTATAATCTTTCCGTCTAAACCTACATATCTGTCTAAACCAAAACCTGAAAGTGCTTCTACAGCTAATCTCTTACGTACTTCATTAGGTAAAACACTAGCTTTATATTCCTTACTTTGCTCTTCAAATAAATCAAGACAAGGCATACTCACTACTCTTGCATCTATACCTTTTTCTAAAAGTTGCTTTGCCGCTTCAAGACACAAACTAACTTCTGAACCTGAAGCCATAAGTATCATATCCGGCACAGCTTTTGTGCTTTCTTTTATTATATATGCACCTTTTAGAGCTTCTTTTCCACTTCCTTCTAATTGTGGAAGATTTTGTCTTGTCAACACTAATGCTGTAGGTGTTTCTTTTGATGTAATAGCACTATACCAAGCCGCTATAGTTTCTCTACCGTCAGCCGGTCTAAATGTATGGAAGTTAGGCATAGCTCTAAACATAGCCATTTGTTCTATAGGCTCATGTGTAGGTCCATCTTCTCCAACACCTATAGAATCATGTGTAAATATAAATGTTGTCGGTATTCTCATTAAAGAAGCAAGCCTTGCCATTGGCTTTGTATAATCACTAAATACAAAGAATGTCGCACAATAAGCTCTTAAACCACCATGTAAGATTAATCCGTTTGTTTCAGCTGTCATTGAAAGCTCTCTAACACCAAAGTGAATATTTCTACCACTAAAATCTCCGGCCTTGAAATAATCATAGTCTGACATAACTGACTTATTAGATGGAGAAAGGTCAGCTGAACCTCCAACCAAGTTTGGAACTATTGTTTTTAATCTATTTAATACTTTTCCTGAAATATTTCTAGTAGCATCTGCTTTATCATCCCAAGACCAGAATTCTTCACTATCAAGAGCTTTTTATATCTACCTCACCATGGAACTTATCCCATAAAGTTCTCTTTTTCAGGATATTTTCTCGAAAATTCTTCAAATAAAACATTCCATTCCTCTTCTTTTTTAGCTAATTCCTTTTTTATTTCCTCATAATGAGCATAAACATCAGCAGGAACAAAGAAATCTTCCAGACTTTCCCAAGCAAGATTTTCTTTCATCTCTTTTACATTGTCTACTCCCAATGGCTCTCCATGAGCTGAAGCTTTTCCTTGTTTAGCAGGTGAGCCATAACCTATTATGGTATTAACTTTAATAAATGAAGGTTTAGTAGTTTCTGCTTTTGCCTCTTCTATTGCTTTGCCAAAAGCTTCTATATCATTACCATCTTTTACTTCTATAGTTTGGAAACCGAAACTGGCCATACGTCCAAGTACATCTTCTGTAAATGCTATATCTGTACTTCCCTCTATAGAAATATTATTTGAGTCATATATTACTATAAGTTTTGAAAGCCCTAAAGTCCCTGCCAATGAAAAAGCTTCTGATGAAATACCCTCCATAAGACAACCATCGCCACCAAGTACATAAGTATAGTGGTCAACCACCTTTAAATCTGCCTCATTAAATGTAGCGGCCAAATGCTCTTCTGCCATTGCCATACCAACTGCCATTGCCATACCTGCACCAAGAGGTCCTGTTGTAGCCTCAACACCCTTAGTATGTCCATATTCAGGGTGTCCGGGTGTAAGTGAATCTAATTGTCTAAATGCCTTTAAATCTTCTATAGATAAATTTCCATATCCAAATAAATGGAATAGTGAATATAAAAGTGCCGAACCATGTCCACCTGACAAAATAAATCTATCTCTATTTGCCCAATTTTCATTAGCCGGATTATGATTCATATGCTTTGCCCATAATTCATAGCTAATAGCCGCACATCCCAGTGGTAAACCCGGATGACCTGAGTTTGCTTTTTGTATGGCATCTGCTGATAATACTCTAATGGCATTAATAGCCTTATTTTCTATATTTCTCATAATTTCTCCTATTCATTAATATCTTTATAAAAATCGTATTATTTTTACTATCTTTTTATTCTAAGATTATAGTTTTCTATTAAAACTTTATCTCTTCTGCATAAATCAGTACGCTCTAATTATGCACTATTATTAGAAAATATACAAGTAAGAAATGTAGCTATTTAACCCAAAAACCATATATTTCTTGCACTATATACCTTTTTATTTTAAAATATTTTATTATCAAAAAGTGAGGATCAGTATGAAAGTAGTTTTAAATCCAAAAGAAGAGATGACACCTCTAGAACGTTCTAGGGCTATAGCCGAGGGTAGAGATTTTGATAGAATAGCCATGGATCCTTTTTTTAGGAGAAATCAAAGCAAAACTTATAAATAAAAATACCAGAGAATATTGGACAAATGAAGATAATTTAGTAAATGCAGAGATTTTGGCTTTTAACCGTTACAGAGCTGACGGCATGGGAGTGGGACCAAATGCCTACGGTATAGCTGAAGCGATGGGAGTTATTGCACACTATCCGAAACAGGGACTTATATATGTAGAAAAACACCCTATAGAGAGTATACAGGAAATAGATAAATTAAAAAAAATTAGTCTTTCTGACGGTAGATTACAAATGTATTACAATGCTACATCCAGACTCGTAGATGCAGGAAAAGGTATTTGTGGTGTTGGCTGTTCTGTATCAGGACCTATTACTTTGGCAGGTTTTTATACTTAGTACAGATAAACTTCTAAGAGCAATGATAAAAGAACCTGCTAAAGTCCATAACTTCCTTAGATATATAACCGATAACGTTAAATATGTTATTAATGAATTTTCCAATTTAGGTGTTAGCTTTTCTATGGCTGATCCTATAGCTTCTACCACTATGTTAAGCCCTAGAATGTATGAAGAATTTGCTTTTCCTTATACTTTAGAAATTAGTTCTTATATAAAAGAAAAATCAGGTTCTATGCCCAGTTACCATGTTTGCGGTAATACCAGAAAAATTTGGAATATGATAAAAAAACTCGATATAGGCCTTTTTAGTGTAGACAATGAGATGCCTATAGAAGAAACTTGTGATTTCTTTGCTGACAGCAAAGCTATAGCCGGTAATGTAAACCCTGTTCATACTATAGCAAACGGAAATATAGAAGATATTTATACTGAAGTAAAAAAATGTATGTTAGCCGGAACTAAATGTAAAAAGGGCTTCGTTCTAACACCCGGTTGTAATCTTCCACTTTCTACACCTGATGCAAATATAGATGCTTTTTTAGATGCAGGAAAGAAATATTCTTATTTATTTAAGAAGTAGCAATCTTTCTTTATTACATATATAACTTAACACTAATATATTACGTGGCTTTTTCCATTATAACTATCGACATTTTTACTTGTTTGTGCTAAACTGCCTTTATCCGCTAGGGGTGCTACGGCTGAGAGGTTTAAACCGACCCTTAAAACTTGATTTGCATAATCGCAACGAAAGGAAGCGTTTTTAGTACCCTACTCGGATAAAAATACTATCTAAGGGGGCTTTTTTTATGCAAAAAAGTAATTTTCTATCAATCAAACAACTAGTTATTAGTGCTGTTTGTGTCGCTCTTGCGACAGTTTTATCTATGTTGAAAATATATGAATTTCCTTTTGGAGGGTCTATAACAGCCTTTTCTATGCTATTTATATGCTTACCGGGTATCATATATGGTCTACCTATAGGACTTTTATCAGGTTTAGTTTATGGCATAGTTCAATTTATACTAGGACCTTATATATTAAATCCTATTCAAGTAATAGTCGATTACGGCTTAGCTTTTGCCGCACTCGGTCTATCCGGAATATTCCATACTAACAAAAACTCTTTCACCTTAGGCTATATCGTGGGCATAATAGGAAGATATATCTTTGCTGTAATTTCCGGCTATGTATTTTTTGCTGAGTACGCTTGGTCAGGTTGGGGTGCTCTTCCTTATTCTCTTTGCTATAATGGAGCCTATATTTTTACCGAAGGTGTATTGACAATAATCATTCTTAATATACCTCCTATAAAAAAAGAGCTTAAATACTTTTAAAAAAATGCAATTATTAAACTAAATTCAACTTATAAAAAAAATAACTATAAGTGAGTTATTGTATTTAATTGACAAATGATAAACAAAGGCTTATACTCGTAATAGTAGAATTCTTAACAAAGGGATAAAGGAGCTATGAGTTATATGGAAGCTAAAAAAATATCAAAAGCGGTCGTACTTAGATTGCCTAGATATTATAGATATTTAGGTGAACTACAAGAAGAGGGTTGTGAAAGAATATCCTCTAGAGAGCTTAGCCAACGTATGAAAGTTACTGCCTCTCAAATCAGACAAGATTTGAATAACTTCGGTGGTTTCGGTCAGCAAGGCTACGGCTACAATGTAAAATATCTTTATGAGGAAATAGGTAAAATTCTCGGTATAGATAAAAAGAACAACGCCGTTATCATCGGTGCAGGAAATTTAGGGCAAGCCATTGCAAACTACTCGGCATTTGAAAGACGTGGCTTTGTATTTAAAGCTATGTTTGACGTTAATCCGCTACTATTCGGAAAAACTTTTAGAAATGTACCTGTCTATAGCCTTAGTCATTTAGAGGAATTTGTCAAAAACAATGACATTAAAATTGCAGCTTTAGCTATTCCCAAAACAAGTGCACCTGATATAGCAGATAAACTAATCAAATTTGGTGTTAAAGCTTTTTTTGGAACTTCGCACACTTAGACTTAAAAAGTTCCAAAAGGAATAGTCGTGGAAAATGTACATCTTTCAGAATCTCTTATGAGATTATCTTATAAACTTTCTAATTTAGATAGTTTTGATGACGATGAAGACTTTGAATAATAAAAAATACCGACAAGTTAGTAATAAAATTTACTTTCTTGTCGGTATTTTTATAAATAAAGTTCCATAAATCTATACAATAAGCCACTCTTTCTGTATAATAAGACGTGTGTAACTCTATAATTATTTTGGAGAATTATTATGTCAGACTATAGTAAGTCTATATTAAATGAAGATATTTTAGATTATATTCCAAAACGGAAAGCAAATTCACATAAAGGTACTTATGGAAAAGTCCTTATAATAGCCGGTAGCGAAGGTATGGCAGGTGCAGCCTATTTTTCATCCTTATCAGCTTATAGAGCCGGTGCGGGCATGGTTAAAATATTAAGTCCGGAGGCTAATAGATTAATACTTCAAACTTCCCTACCTGAAGCTTTAATTTCTTGCTATAATGAGAAGAATATAGATGAAGATATAGAAGATTTTAGAGAATTAATATCTAAGGAAGTTTCTTGGGCCGGTGTTATAGTTATAGGACCGGGACTTGGGACAAAGGATTATGTTAAAATCTTGCTGGAAGAGGTGCTTAGCCTAGCCTACGTTCCTATTATAGTAGATGCTGATGCTATCAATGTTATAGCAAAATACCCCTACTTAGAACAATATTTTACCGAAAATATTATTCTTACCCCACATCTAAAAAGAAATGGAGCGACTAAGTAAAAACAAGCCTTGAACTCATTAAAAAAGACATGATAGGCACAGCTTTTGATTATTGTGAAAATCATAATATTTCTTTGATTTTAAAATCTTCTGATACTATAATAGTATCTAAAAACAAAATATATATCAATAATATACCTGCTCCTTCTCTTGCCAAAGCCGGAAGTGGAGATATCTTAGTAGGTATATTAGCAGCTATGTTCTGTCTTGATTTAGATGATGCTATCGCAATGTCCTTAGCTGTCTATATACATAATCTTGCCGCCAGAATTGCGGCAAGAAAATATTCTGAACACGGAACTATAGCAAGAGATATAATAGCTTGTATCCCTCTTGCTATGGAATATAAGAAAAAAGGAGTTTAACAGTGAATGATTATCATTCGTGGACTGGATTTATTATCTTTATTATCTTAGTCCTATTCAATACTATTATGTTCGGTTTTGGAGCCGCTATCAAAAACATTAATGAAACCTGTCTTGAAAAATCTATGGAAGATGGTGATAAAAAAGCAAGGCTATTACTTAAAATAATAAATAGACCTACTAAATTCATTAATACTATACAAGTAGTATCTATTCTATCTTCTTATATTATAGGAGACTATTTACTGGGAAATTTTTTTCTTATAATTTTTAGAATTTTTGGCATACTTACTAGCTTTAACGCTGCATCTAAGTATCGGTATCATAGTGCCAAAATATATAGCCAAAACTTATCCCAAAAAAATTTTTGCTTATATAAGCTACTCTCTCATAAATATACTAATATTTATCTTTACACCTTTAGTTTTTATTGTCAATTTAATTTCTCACTTGATTTTTGAGATTATTTTTCAATAAATTCTTACTCTGAAAGCGATGGCGTTACAGAAGAAGATATTCTTAGTATGGTAAATGAAGGACATGAACAAGGAATACTTGAAACTCGTGAAGCTATGATGATAAGTAATATTTTTGAGTTAAATGATAAGACTGCCAGCGATATAATGACAAACAGAAAAAATCTTGTTTGTTTAGACGCTGATAAATCCTTATCCGATATTGTTGATTTTATGTTAAATGAGGGTATCAATTCCAGATATCCTGTATACGAAGAAGATATTGACAATATAATAGGACTTATAAATATGAAAGATGCTCTTATTTACCTAAGAAAAAAACCCGGAAATAGGAGCAAAAAAACTTTCAGAAATAAAAGGGCTTATACGAAAAGTGGAATTTGTCTTGGAAACTAAAAATTTGGATGAACTTTTCAAAGAAATGCAGGCAAACAGATTGCATTTAGTTGTTGTAATTGATGAGTATGCTCAAACTCAAGGTATAGTTACTTTAGAAGATATTTTAGAAGAAATAGTAGGAAATATCTTAGATGAATATGACTTAGAAGAAGACAATATAGTTAAAAAAACAATGATGGAACTTATATAGTTAAAGGAATGTGTTCTCTAAGTGAGTTTTTCTGAAACTTTAAATTTTTGAATTTGATGAAGAAGATTTTGAAGAATTTGATACCATAAACGGATTTATTATCAATAAATTAGGGCGTCTTCCTTTAGATAATGATAATTTCAAGATTCTTTATAAGAACCTTATTTTTGAATGTAAAAAAGTAGATAATAAATTTATCGAAAGCTTAAAACTAAGCTTTAACTTAAATTACGAAGAGGAAAAAGAAAATAATGACCAGTTTCATATATAAAAAGATTTTGCAAACAAGAGAAATGTTTGCTGATAGATTTTTCTTGTTCAAAACAGCCGCCATAGCTTTCCCTGTAGCTTTTTCAAGCAATGCTGAATATGATTACTAATTTGGCTGATACACTTATGATTGGTAAACTTGGAGAAAATCCTATTGCCGCAGTAGGTCTCGGAAATAAGGTTTTCTTTGTATATGCTTTATTGGTATTTGGTATTTCAAGTGGAATAGGCATATTATCCGCCCAGTACTACGGTAATAACGATATAAAAAAATATACGCAAAGTTCTAGGTATAGGCTTAATTATAGCTCTTACGGCAAGTATAATTTTTTTACAGGAGCTACTCTTTTTCATACCGGATATACTTATGAAAAATATTTACAAATTCTCCTGAAGCTATAACTCTAGGTATAGCCTATCTTAGCTTAGTAGGTTTATCTTATCCTTTTACAGCCGTATCGAATATATACATATCTTCTATAAGAGCTATGGGAGAAGTAAAATTACCTATACTTACAAGTTTTATAACTATACTTATAAATGTATTTTTAAATTATATTTTTATATTCGGAAAACTAGGTATGCCCTCTATGGGAGTTGCAGGAGCCGCTCTTGCTACGGTTGTCGCAAGAATCATAGAAATGCTTTTAATCTTACTACTTCTTAGATTAAAAAAACATCCTATCGTCTATCATATAAAAGAGATGCTTGGTTATCCAAAAGATTTAATTTTACAATTTACAAAGACTTCCGTACCCACTATTTTAAATGAATTTTTCTGGGGGCTTGGTATAACTTTATATTCTGTAGCCTATGGTCGTATGGGAAATAAAGCTGTTGCCGCTATAACAATAGCAACTACCTTACAAGATTTACTACAAGTAGGTGCAACAGGACTTGCGGCTGCAACCATTGTCATACTAGGTTTTGAAATGGGCTCAGGTAATCTAAAAAGAGCTAAAACCTATGCAACTTATTTCCACTTGCTAACCATAATAGTGTCTCTTATTATAAGCTTTACTACTATAGTGCTTAGAAAACCTTTTATATCCCTATATACCGTCAGTCCGGAAGTATATACAGATATAATGCTATGTTTACTGGTATTTGCTATATATTTTTCCATTTAAGTGTATGGCTATAGTAAATATAGTTGGTATTCTTCGCAGTGGTGGAGATACTTTTTGCTTGTTTTTTTACTCGATCTTTCAGGTGTATGGCTAATTGGTATACCTTTTGCTTTCATCGGCGCTTTAGTTTGGAAATTCCCTATCTACGGTGTTTATACTCTTGTTATGATAGAAGAAGTATACAAAGTTTTTATCGGATATGCCAGATATAAGAAATATAAGTGGCTAAAGAACTTAAACCTTGAACTACAAAAAAACTAGAAATCAAATCTGGTTCTTGTCTTTTTTTTGAAATAGATATAAAATAATCTAGCTAGAACAAATAAAGGAGTTAATATGTCAGGACATTCAAAATTTGCTAATATAAAACATAAAAAAGAAAAAAATGATGCCGCTAAAGGTAAAATATTCACAGTTATCGGTAGAGAAATAGCCGTTGCTGTTAAAGAGGGGGGAGCTGACCCTAACAACAATTCCAGACTTCGTGATGTTATCGCAAAAGCTAAAGCTAATAATGTACCAAATGATACTATAGAAAGAGGCATCAAAAAGGCTGCCGGAGATATAGATTCTGTAAATTATGAACAAAATGTTTATGAAGGCTACGGCCCTAGCGGTGTTGCTATTATTGTAGAAACTTTAACAGATAATAGAAATAGAACTGCTGCCAATGTACGTTCTGCATTTACCAAGGGAAATGGAAATGTTGGTGCTCAAGGTTGTGTATCTTATATGTTTGATAAAAAAGGGCTTATTATCATTGATAAAGAAGAATGTGATATGGATAGCGATGAACTTATGATGTTGGCTCTTGACGCCGGTGCAAGTGATTTTGGCGAAGAAGATGATAGCTTTGAAATCTATACTGAGCCTGATGATTTCTCAGTAGTCCGTGAAACCTTAGAGACTGCTAAAGTAGAAATGCTTAGTGCCGAAGTTACTATGATCCCACAAAACTGGGTTAGTCTAAGTAACGAAGAAGACATCAAAAATATGAATAAAATTTTAGCTTTACTTGAAGCTGATGATGATGTACAAAATGTATATCATAGTTGGGAAGAATAGACCTTATCCCTTTTTATATATTATACCCCCTCTACTGTTTTATCTACTAGAGAGGGTATATTATTTTAGAAACAACATCTTTCTTAAAAACATTATACTTAATCCTAAGAATTCTTATCCGTTTCTTACTAAAAAAATATATCTATGTTCCTCAACAATATTTCATACCTAATATTAGATAAATTTTTGTAAATTAGTTAATTAATTTTTTTCTACACTCTCTAAATCAACTAATTTTCCACCACCACTAAAAGCAGTTTTCTCACCGTATCTATAGCTTGGAACTGCCGGAGCTTCCAATTTGAACCATACTAAATTATTAGAATCTGTTACGAATTTAGCATATTCATTATTCTCCAAAGCTTTTCTGACATCTTTTTCATCAGCACCGACACTAACAGCAAATCCTACTAATAAATCTATATCATCTATTCTAAGCTTATTCTCAAAATGTGCCTCATATACAAGGTCATTATACTTTTCTACATCCAAATCCCTCTCTTTAAGATAATAAGTTACTTGTTCTGCAAGATCTGAATGCACTCTGGCAGGTTCCGGTCTTGGATGAGCTTCACAAGGTGTAAAATCAAATTCTAAATTTGGATATTTTTCTTTAATCGCCTTTAATTCATTTAAACCTTTATAACAATATGGGCAAGTATAATCGTAAAAAACTTCTAATTTCATTTTATTTTCCTCCATTTTTCTTAGCATACTATGTATAACTATACAGAAACTATTCTTAATCTGATAGAAACTCTATTTTTATGATATCGTTTTTTTATATTTAAAAAAATATATTTAAGTTTTAATTATTTATTTTTCTATACTTATTAGCATAAGCCAAAAATAGCTGCTACAGTCTTTCCATCTTTCATTTCACCTGCATATATTAATTTTTAATAAATCTTCAAGTTCCCAATGTTCTACATTAATATATTCATCTTCATCAAGATGTTGCTTAGTCTTTTTTAAATTTCTTGCAAGAAATATATCTATTTCCTCATCACAAAAAGCCACTGTAGTATCCACTCTTATCAAAAATTCCAAATCTTCCGGTTTATCTACTCTCATTCCTGTTTCTTCTTCAAGTTCTCTAAAAGCACATAAGAGTCTGGGTTCATCCGGTGCATCAACCTTTCCTGCCGGTATTTCTAAAGTAAATCTATTTAAGGCATTTCTATATTGCCTTACCATAATCAATTTTCCCTCATCATCTATAGCAACAACCGCAGCCGCACCGTCATGATGTATATAATCCCATATCGCCTTATGTCCGTTCGCATCAATATAATCTTTATAAACTTTCAAAACAGCACCTTCATAGGCAAGTTCTCTTTTTTCTCTTTTTATAGGAATATCCATATATCCTCCTTTAATTTCCCAGTTCCTTACATTTATTGTAGCAGGCTTTTGCAGCTTTCTGTATAGACTTTCTAAAACCGTTTTCTTCAAGTGCCAACACTCCCTCTATAGTAGTACCCGCCGGTGAACACACCTTATCCTTTAAAACTTCAGGATGTTCTCCGGTTTCCAATATCATTTTGGCAGTTCCCAACATAGTCTGTGCAACTAATTTTATAGAATCATTCTTACTTAGCCCAAATTTTATACCCATAGTGGCTAAGGCATCCACAAATTCATACATATATGCAGGAGATGAACCCGACATACAAACTACTGCATCCATATATTTCTCTTCTATCTTTATAAACTTCCCTACCCCTAAGAAAATATTCTCCAGTTCTTCTATCTCTTCTTTACTATATTCCGTTTCTATATAAGAAAGCCCTGTCATTCCCTCTCCAAGCAAAGCCGGTGTATTAGGCATAGCTCTTAAAACTCTAACATCACCCAAATTATATTTTTATACTTTGGGTACTAATACCCGGTGCAAGACTTATAATTATATGTTCTTTCCTTATATGAGCTTTTAAGAACTTTTAAAAAAATCTTATCATACACTTGTGGCTTTACAGCTAAAAATCATATATTTTTGATTTATCGGCAAGCTCCTCTATATTATCTATATTTTTATACCCTGCTCTCTTTCAAAGCATCTAGCCTTTTTCCTGATTATCTCTAGTAAAAAAACTATATCCTCTTTATTTTTTTATACTTTAACAAAGCTTTAACTAAAAGCTTGTCCCATATTTCCCATACCTATAAATGCTATCTTTTTGCATACTTACCTCTGTTAATAAACCCATATTATTTATTTTTAGTATAAGTTTACTACAAAAGATAAATGCTAACAAGATTAATATTTTTATAGTATACTATAACAAGAACACCAAAATAAAAATTTTTTTAATAAATAAAAAAAGAAAGTTGTTTTTTTGCCTAAAGCTACTTCCAACTTTCTTTTTTTATAAATCCTATTTTGATGTAAAAAAAGGATTTCTCCTTATACATACAAGCTACTTTCTTTTTCTTTTTCATTAATAAGTAGACTCCAAAACCTATAACTATAAAAAAACAAAAGAAGTTATTACAATAATTAAACTCTTATTATCCTTTTTTTGTTTGTAATATTTATTGGAGTTTCTTTTAGAATTGTCTATACTAAAAGCTGAGTTCCTCCATACTCTTATTTCCTGCTTTATCAATAGCTTCTACCTTCAAATTATAAGCTCCGTCTTTATTAAAAAAATAAATTTTTTTAGAACCGTCTTTTAAGTCTTTATAATCCTTAAATTCTTTTTCCATTTAATAATATATTCTGTATACTGTCTTGCTTATTTAATGTACTTACTATAAATTCAACTTTTTTTCTTATAAACTTTATCTTCTTCTAAACCATCAACAACTATAGTTGGAGCTGTTTTATCCAAGATCAACTCTACAGTAGGCATATTACTCTTATTACCGCCGTATCAACAACCTCTAAGTTAAATATATACTTGCCTTCCTTTGATATCTCATTGTTAAATACAAGCTCTCCGTCTATATAACTATAACTTTCTTCAACTCCATTTTATTGTTGCAGATATTATAGATACTTCTTCCGTATTCCATACTTCTATCTTTTGGAACAAAAATTTTTTTATTTGTATATTCTCCAATCAACTCTGTAGGCTTAAATAGGAAAGTAGCACCTTTAGTATTAACTGAAAATACTAGACTTTTTAGAAGTAAGATTACCTGCTAAATCATATATATTTGCTTCCAGCAAATAAGTATCATCTGCCAGTTTCCCTAAATCATCTACCTTATAGTTTCCAAAGGTAAAATCTGATTTTTCCCTTAAGTTCATATTTCTTTTTAGAACTCATACTTTTTTTAAGCTTATATTTGTCTTTATTCTGTCTATATTTTTCATCTGAATATAAAAATTTTTTTATCTTAGGCACTTCTTTATTAGAGCTTAAATTATCCACTCCAAAAAAATACTAAGTTTAGGACTTTCAAGATCCAATGTAAATGTTTCACCCTCATACATTTTTAGCCTGTCTATCTGCTAAATCACTCGCACTTACACTTATACTATATGTCCCTGATTCCTTTTAAATATATCTTAGCCAAATTAATACCATTATTACTGGTAAATTTATATTCAGGTGTAAATTTCTTTCCGGTTTTTTTGTTAATGACACTTATATTTACTCTTGAGGCATCAAAGTTACCCTCTATTATCTTTACATCTGCAACTACTTCTTTATTATAATATTTACTATCTGAAATTTTTTTGATGCATTATAGCTAACTTCTATTTCCGAGTGCGAATCTATCTATCTTAATTTCTTTGGTTGTTTCCTCATACTTATTCCCTTTTTCATCTTCCCACCAAACTTTCAAAACATATATTCCATCTGCGTCTATAGGTATATTCTCACCCTTATATAAAACAGCTTGCGCCGAACTTTCCTTTTTGCCTAAACTCGTATTCCATATTTTATAATATACCAGTTTATTTTCCATATTTTTTTAAATTCCCATTTAGGTATAGTTCTAGTCCAAGTGCCGGCATATCCTTTTAACTCAAATTGAAACTTATCATCATGCAGAGCACTTCCCTTACCGGTAGTTATCATATTATTATTTTCTGCCGGTAATAGATTTATTGTAGGTGGGGCAGGTGGTGTAGGTGATACTATAGGACTTACAATTTCTTCTCTATCAGTTTCAGGAGTCGATATCATAGCAGAAAAGTTAATTGTTTTTAAAATTTCTACATCTTCATTATATTTTTAATCTTAAATCAACCTGCCCATTTCTACTCGTTTTTATCAAATGTGATATCATAAGAATTTCTTCCTTCTCTTGATACAGGGGTGCCCAGATATTCATATTCCAAAATAAAATTCTTATTATTGCTTATTCTATAACTAACATAAGTATCCGTTTCATTAAGCTTTTTTTAAGAATGTAATTGGTATAAAAGCAAAGTTTAAATTCCTAAATCCATTAAATTCTTCTCTAGAAAATATTTCTCTAAAGAATTCAAAGTCATATCCTCCACTTTTTATAAATATACTCATCACCCAAGTCATAAATAATAAAAATCTGCATCCGATGGCGTAGCTTCAGACGGTGTTGCATCTGACGGTGTTGCATCTGACGGTGTCGCATCGGACGGTGTTGCATCGGATGGTGTTGCATCAGCATCAGATACTGTTGCTTCTGATGGAGTTGCATTTCTATACTCACTAAAAATCTCTTTCTATAATAGAATTTCCCCTAGCTATATAATCTGAAAGTTCACTTATAGGTCTATTTAATAGTACAAGCTTATAAGCAACAACGCTTTCTCCGTCATTTATAGAGAGAAAATCCGGATTTTCTGCAAGCACTATTCTTTCGCCCTCTTCATAAGCCATAGGTACACTTACATAAGTTCCATCATCATTTTTTTATAAATATGATAATTCTACATTTCTTCCAAAAAAATTCCACTAAGAGCTAAAGCTACATTATCTATTGATAAAAAAATGCGAATATTATTGCTATATAAAAAGCAATAACTCTTTTTCAAATATCTTTTTTTAATCTTAAATTCATAATTCTCCCCTATATGAGCCTATTAGCTTTATTTCTTCAAGAATAACTAATTTATTATCAGTATTTTTCTACTTCCGAATTTTTCATCTTTTTAATAAAACCGTTCCCTCATCTTCCACTAATAAGCTGGTTTCATTCTCTTCTTCTAAAGTATTATTGAATAAAGGAACCGTCTTATCGTCCTCCACTTTTTATTCTTTTTTTCTTTTAATATTAGGAGCAAAAAAACCAAATATCAATTATAGCTTTTTCTTATACCCAATTTAAACCATAAAAAAATTGCCATAAAAAAACTTAAGATAAATATAGCAAAACTTAAATAGATTATTATATTATCCATTATTTCCACCTACTGTTAATGCCTCTATTTTTATTTTTCTATTGCTTTAAAGTTTCTATTATTTTCTATACCTTCAAGAGTTTTCATTTTTATTGTATATCTCTGTAGCTTTATCAATTCTTTTTTTAGATCATTTAAAAGCATAGATGTATAACTTATATAAGCAAGTTCATTATTAGGATAGGCTTCTATAATACTTTCATACTGTGCTTGCGCCTTATCATACTTTCCAAGCTGTCTGTATATATCTCCAATACGATTTTTTTATAGGTTAAACCTTCATCCGCATCTATATATTCTAAATACTCTCTATAATAGTCTATAGAACTTATTAATAAATCTTCATCTTTTTTTATCAGACTTAAGACCGGCTCTATATAATGAATCTGCAAGATAATACTTGAACTGCCCCATATATTTTTCAGCTATATCTTTATCAATATAGTTACTTTGAAGCAAATCTTGTCCTTTATTTAAGATTTCTATAGCCTTTAAGTAAGCATTTACACCCACTTCATCAATAGCTAGTGCATTATTTCTATATATATTGGCTAAAGTTAAATATGTATTTATCTTTTTCTTCCTCATCTTCTATAGAATTAAGAGAATCCTCTAAAATATAGAGTTTTTTTCTAACAGATTATTCCAATCTATTTCTATAGACGAAAGAGCCTCTGCAATACTTGTATAGTACTCTGCTCTTGGATACAATTTTTGTATCTACCTTTGACAGATATCCATAAGCAATTTCATAATCAACAATATCTTCATTATTAGCATTATACAAAAAGTAAAGCATTCCCATTTTTATATAAAATATCCGAATTTTTTTATCAAATTACCATTTCCCGAAGAAATCATTGCTGATATAGCTAAAAATACCGTTTTTTTGTCTGACCTTTCGATATATAATAATCTAACAGCCTAATATAAAGCTTCTGACCTATGTGCATCCACTTCTATAGCTTTTTCTATAAGTATCAACTATGTCCGAATTTATATCAGAATCATTGTAAGTAAGTGATATTTGTGTTGCTGCCTCTCTTAAATAATCATTATATTTAAAATTATCTTCATACTTTATCTTATTTACAAAGAAAAAAATATACTGAATAAGGACATAAACATAATTAATATATTAAATACAAATATAGCTATTTTTCGTTTCTGTTTCTTTAGATACATATCATCAAGATGCGTATAATTTTCTAGAGCCTGCTTTAATTCTACACAATTTCTAAATCTCTTTTCCGGATCTTTATTAGTACATTTTAAAACTATCTTCTCCAGACCTGATGAAAGTGAAACATCCCAATCTCTTATAGGCTTAATTTCATACGGTGGTTTGGCAGGATTTCTTCCTGTCAAAATATGATATAGAGTTGCACCTAAATTGTATATATCAGTTCTAGCATCAGTTTGTCTGCTATCTGCACCCTCATATTGTTCGGGAGCTGCATATCCTCTTGTTCCTAAACAAGTAGTATCTGCTATATTAGAACTGTTATATCTCCTTGCTGTACCAAAATCAATTAGAGTAATAGTATCATCAGGCTTTATCATTATATTACTTGGCTTAAGATCTCTATAAATTATTGGTGGATCTTGAGAATGTAAATATGAAAGAACCTCGCATAACTGCACTGCATAATGTACTGCCTTATCCTGAGCTATAGTTTTTTGTTCCTCAAGTATATCTGATAAAGTTCTGCCTTCTATATAATCCATTACAATAATCAAGGTATCTTCATCTTCTATTATATCTGCTATTGCAGGAAGATATTTATTTTTTAAAGTTTTTAGCAGTTCAGTTTCTACAATTAATGCCTGCTTTACAATTCCAAAATTTTCCTCTCCCTGTTTCCTAACTTCTTTTATAGCCCATTGTTTATTTGCTTTCTCATTCATTGCAAGGTAAACCGTACTCATTCCACCTTGTCCTATTTTATTTAATATCTTATACTTATTATCTAAAATATCTCCAACTTTTAGCATACTATTCCCAACTTCTTATTGCTATTGCACTAATATTATCTGTTTCTTTTCTATTTTTTTATTTAAGTCTATAAGTTTTTCTAATATTTCCTTTCATATCTTCTTCACTACAATTTTGAAGTTTGCTGAAAGTTTCATAAATCTCTTTTTCACTTACCATATGCCTAAATCCATCACTACAAATTATATAACAGCTATCACTCCCCACATTTCCGCAAAAAAAATCAGGCTTTACTTCATCTGAAGCCCCTATACATTGCAATAATACATTTCTTCTTGGATCAATTTTTGCTTGCTCTTTTGTTAATCTTCCAAAAAATATTTCTCTGGCAATAACCGTATGATCTGCTGTCAATTGTTTGATATATTCCTTAGTTATTTCATATATTCTACAATCACCTAAATGCAAGATATAATAAATATCATCTTCAATAAGCATAGCTGTAAGTGTCGTACCAAGTTTTATATTCTTACTATTTCCATATTCTTTAAGCAAAAGATTTTTCTTTTTCTACAAGATTTAACCATTGATTTTTTAATTCAGCTTCTGTATATCCATCTTTAAGATTAATAGGGTAAGTATTATCAAACCAAAAAGTCATTTCTTCAAGCATTTTCCTACTTGCCACTTCTCCCTCTGATAATCCACCCATTCCATCGCACAATACTGCAAATACTATGTTCTTACTTGCATATTTTTGCTTTTTCTTACTATTAGGCAATCTTGATTGGTAGCTTTTTTTATTCCTATGTCCGTATCTGCACTTATTTTATAATCCATTGTTTTACCACCTAATTAAAAAAATTCGCTATATTAAAAGTAAACACCTCATTAGCTAATACTATAGTGTCTCCATCATTTAATTTTGTCTTTTGATTAGGTATAAGCTGACTTCCATTTATATATGTATGATTTAAAGAATTATTATCAATTATAAAATACTCATTATTTTTTCACATACAATATTTGCATGATTTCTACTTATAGTTGAATTTGAATCTATAAAATAGTCTACATTTGTCTTATCTTTTTCCCAAAGTAAAGAAAAAAACTTCTCTATGTATCTTACTTCACCATTAGATTTTCTCGTTAAAACCCCACGAAGAGTAACAAAACTTGAAGAACTAAGCACTGTTGTTTCATCAAAGCTCGAAGCAGAAAGAACAGTCGTTTCTCCCATACTTTCAGGTACATAAGGCATAACATCTCTTTCTTGTATATCTTGTTTGATTTTATTATCTTTACTTTCTTCTTTCTCTTTCTTTTTTCCAAACAAAGAGAAGAGACTTTTTTTAGTTTCTTTTTTACTTTCTTTCTTAGTTTCTTTCTTCGTGTCTGAAATTTGTACAGGCTTTTCACTTCCCGGTATTAAAAAGGACTTCTTAGCAACTACTGTAGGCTTTGCTATATTTAGGTTTTTCTACAGCACTTATCTTTTTCCGGCTCTTTTTATAGTCTTTTGCTCTTTTGTATTAGTATTTGCAGTATCTAAAATTGGCGCAACATTAGGAATACTTACCTTAGACGCATTAATATTGTTTTCAACTATTTTAGTAGAATTTATCTGCTTATTAGTGAATACTCCATCTCGACGGTTTATATTTTTCCAAAAAAACTTTTTTTAAATCCTCTAAATAAAGATTTGTCGCACTAGCCAAGTAGTTATTTATCTCTGCAACATAATTTGTTTCTGTTTTTTTAAATCAAATTGTATACTAAACAATACATCCTTTATAAATCTACTTATTTCATAATTATTATCATATTCCTCTATAGGAAGAAAAAAAGTAGATTTAATTCTCCTGATTCGGCTTCCACATATATCCTAGACATTTCAGGTACAAATTGCTTATATTCAAGCATATACTCTTTAGCCAAAAGTATCGCATCTATAATTCCTATTAATGTTTTTTTATGAGCTTACCTTTTTCTACAAGACCACCTAAATATTCATCTAAGGACAGCTTTGATGAAATATTATAATTTAAAGACAACTTTTCATCTTCTTCAAATAGATTTAGTGGTAAAAGTCCTGTTATTTTTATTATTTGAAAGCATTCCTAAACTGACTTCGTCTATGGTATCTGAAGATATATCACAACTCAAATATGTAGTTCCCGATATTACTTTCTTATAAAATTCCATCTATCTATCCACCTTTCCACTTAGAATATTGCAAGTTCTAAGTCCATCTACTATCTCTTTTGGATTTTTTTATCTTGGAATATAGGTAAGTATTGATATATAAACTCATGTTCCGAATTATTTCTTCTGCTTTTTATTGCATATAAAATATGTTTTTATCTTTTTATATTCAATCTTCCTACACTATTAAATATCTTCAATGTTTTTAACAAAGTTCTCTGCCTTTTTCAGGCTTATGCTTGAATCCTCACATACAAACACTACTCTATTTGCAATTTTATCTATTATTTCCATATTCTCATTAATATCAAAGTTCATATCTATAATTATATGTTCATAATTATTAAGTCCTTTTTAATACAGTGATAATATTCATTTTATCATCAGCACTAAGTTCCAGCATATCTGCAACATTAATTTCAGGCTTAAAATAATATACTCCTGAAACATCTTTGCAAATAATTGATTCTATCTTTTAAGCCTATATTAGGTTTTTGAACTTTTTATAGCATATACCAAGTCATGAAATGTACCATTAGAGTTTCCCGTCAAAAATATATCAGTAGCTTCTATAGATTCTAAGTTTAAATACAATGCCTTTTCACCTTTGTTTGCAAAACTCATAGCAGAAGCTAGGGCAATACTTGTAGCACCTGCTCCACCACTAAGCGACATAAAAAAATATCTACCTTTGAATCATTATTTGAACCTATTTTATATACTATATCGCTATCACCATATTCTGCTAATACATCTAAAAAGTTCCTTATATATAAGCTCGGGTTTTTGATATCTAAATATGGCTTTAATATTTAATATACTCTCTACAGATGGAGAATCTACCAGTAAAGCTATCGCATATTTATTTCTTAATTCCGATATACTATCCTTGAGCTTATCATCTACAAGCAATATATCTACATTTTTTTATAATTATCACTTTTGATAAATTCTTCCGGTTTGGAATAATAGTATAAATCTATCTTATCTTGAAACTTAGACTTATAATAAGCCAACAATCTATCAAAATATTTTTTTCTTATTATCAATAATAACAAGTCTTAATTTCATAATTCTCCCTCAAACTGTATTAATCTTATCTGATAAAGTCTAAAAACTTATATTTATCATCTTGTACTAAAAGCTTTATTTTTCACTTAGTGTACTTGCAAAGCTAAACTTGTTTTTTTAACTCTTAAAATATTTTTCAGTATCCACATAGCCCCAATATCCATCTATAAGTACAGGTGCTAATCCATCCGAAAAAGCCGTAAGCATCTTCATAAGTAGCTTTTATAAGAACATTTCCATCCTTATCTATAAAACCCCATTTATCTCCATCTTTAAAAGGCTGTAGCTTCATTACTTACAAAAAGCTCTAATATAATCATAAGAATCTGACAAAAACATTACCTTTTAGGTCATATATTTGATATTTACCTTCTGTTTTTTTGCTATATATCTACCATTTGATATTGCAAAATCATTATCATCTAAAAACTATATCCTCATATAAAAATTTATTTACCGGCTCAAGCTTTTTATCAATCAAAGCCCATTTATCACCGGTTTTTACAGCAGCCAAGCCATTTCTAAAGTTTCCTGCATAGTCAAAATAAGTTTCTTTTACTACTTCCATATTCTCATTCATATAAGAGTACTTATCACCAATTAAATATGGAATTAAATTACTGCCATAAACTCCAAGATAATCTACTTTAAAAATCAGGAACAAGTTTTTTTATACCCTTGTTTTTTTGTACTACATACCATTCCCCATTTTCAAATACAGTTGCATATTCGAGTGTATCGTCAAAGCCCTTTACGTCAGTATATTGTGCTTGCAAGACAATTTCTCCGGCTAAATTCATAAGTCCTTTTTTAGAATTATCTTCGTATACATAATACCCTGGCAAAGATTTCTTAACTAAATCATAATAAAGATAAGTTTCTCTATACGCTCCTAAGTACTCTTTTTCTTTTTTTCAACTAAGCTTATGTCTGAATTTTTTGAGATAGCAAGATTTAGTAAGCTTACTGATTTTTGAGTAGCGTCTTCTTTATCATATACATCTAAAAGATTAAGTACAACATCTGTAGGGTAATTATATTCTTCAAGTATCTCCATAGAATATTTCTTATAATTTGCAAAAATCTCCTAACTTTAAATACATATTCAGTATATCTTTTTTTGAATTTCTATAGGTTTTTCCGGAATATGCCAATGCTTCTTTGTAAGATTTTTAAGGCATCAATATATATACCCTTTTTCCTCATATTTTTTTAGCTTTCTCGAGATACTTATTAAGCTTATGTTGCTTGTCAGTACTAAATGTCAAGCCCTTGTACCATGATAAAAGTAACAAGAGTATTAATATGGGAGCTATAATCTTTTTTAACTTCATACTAAAATCCCAGTAGCAGTGCTAATACGGTTCCCACAAGCAAGTATGGTGCAAATGCCACTTCCTCTCTTAAATTTGTCTTTTTTAAAATTAATCGTGTTATATTATATATTGACATTGTAACTAAGGTAAGCATCAAAATAGCTATTATAGAATATAGGCCAAAGAAAAAACCCATTGAGAGCATAATTTTCACATCTCCCATACCAATACTATTTTTTTACTTATAAGTCTAGCAAAAAAGAACAATCCACCTGCAAATAGTAAACCGAATATGGATTCACGTATTTCTGAGAATATAGGGGTTTTGTAAAATATTACTCTAAGAACCAAAAATAAAACTCCAAAGTATAGTATTCTTAGTATGCTTTTGATTTTTTATTATTTTTTCTTTGTAATCAAGCTTTGCAACGAAGAATAATTCTATAAGTATATATACTATTTCAGCAATTTTTTTAAAATTATCATAGCTTACTTTTTCCTTATCTCCTATCCAGGCTCTTGTTAGTGCGGTATTTCTTACATTTAGTTCTATCTTATCTAAAAAAATGGTAGGTTAAATCTGCACTTATAACTTGCTACCAAACATATGTCATAGTCTCTTACAAACATATTTGAACCCCAGTAATTAATTCCATTTTTTTCCACCTACTATTCCCATATTAATAAAGTCTTTATCTGAATAAACTGATAAATATTTATTCATTAATCCCAATGTTATAGGATATATTAAAACTGACTTAGCACCATCAAAAAGCCATATCTTTACCTAAAACCTGCATTTCTTTTTATAAAAGCTTCTTGGGTCTTTAAAATATTTTTTTCTGAATAATTACTTACCTTTGTACTCATATCTTCATAAGCTACATTTATTTCTTCACTCTTTCTTTTTAATTTCTTCTACGGAAGATTCAGTCTTTTTTTCGAAGCTCCTCTATCTCTTTTTGTCTTTTTTCTATCTTATCTAATGTTTCAGAAATATTTTTCAAGCTCGCTATATTTCGGGTTTCCTATACGGTTTCCAGTTTCATTAATATCCGAGCTTATTCCTTTTCCTAAGGCTATAGTATCTTTTGATATTTTTTTCCCGGATTCTATGGCTTCCAAAAGACCTCTCTGCGATGTATCCAAAAAAACACCTATTGTATTTATAGTATCTTTTGTTTCATCTTTAAAGGCTTCTGCTCTTTTTTTAGTTTCTTTACCTGTATCTTCAAGATTCATAACCTTTATTATATAGGCATATTGTGCTATTTCTTTTTGCTGATTGATTCAGGGCATTTTTGGACAATGGTATATGTTTTTGTATACATCAAAAAAACTGAGTAAAGCTATATAAAATGCCATAAACATTACGAGTATGAGGCTGGCTTCTATAGTAACCATACCTTTTTTTATCTTTTTATTTTTCTCAATCATATACCATTACCAAAAACTTCCTTATATTTTATTTTTATACCTTGACATATCCTTAAAGTAGTCATTATTTATACCATAGTCTTTAAAAATCCAAGTTTAAAAAAATGACGGTTTTATACCTATTTTAGCTTCCAAACTTAACATAGTCTTTGACTTTCTCAGTTCAAAAGCTATCACTTATGAAATACTCTGCTCCTGCTTTTGTAGCATTCTTTTTGAATCAGATTTCCCATCCTTTCTACAACCACCTTATCATTAACTAAAGTTTGTATCAATATAAATACCTTTAGATATTCTTTATAGTTCATAGAAAGTAGTGCGGCTCTGTTTGAGTCAAACTTACTTAACTTATCCGCATCTTTTGGTATACTTCCATCAAGCTTATCTGCAAACTTATTTAAAGCCTTATTGAGTTTAGCTTGAACGAGTTCTCCACCCTCTTGTATGGCACCATTAATGTCTTCTTTTTAGTTCTTCTTTTAATTCATTTTACTATATTTGTAATACTGCCCTCAACATAGACACTTATAGCAAAAATCCTTATACCTATTTTTAGCTTACTCTTCGTATCCTCAAGATACTCTCTTTGATCGCTATCAAGCTTAAAGGTTGACATTATCTTATCTGCTGTTTCTATTACTACATCAAAGTCCTTACCTTCAGTATCTTTTAAATATCCCTCAGCCCAAATATATACACCATTATTGAATGTATCATGCTCTGCAGCTGGAAATTCAAAAAAATTACAAAAATAAGCTATATATTTTCTTTCTCTAAGAAGTTCTTTGGTATTTTTATCAGATATCTCAAATTTACCTGTTACTCTCATAAAATCATAGTCATCTATGGTAAGTTTCTCCTTAGTTTCAATAACAGGATTTATTTCCTCATCTGTATCTAATTGCATTGTACTAATAGATCCGGCTATTCTTTCCCACTCTGAATTTATACCCATAAAGAATTCAGGTGTTTCTTCCAGATTTCTAACTCTCTTTACATTAAGAAAACTTTCACTCTCTCTTCCTATATAATCGTTTGCTAAAAAGAAATAGGGTTTTTCTTCTTCTCCAAGTACAGTAGGTACATATATGTCATTAGTAAAAACCAAACTTTCCCACCTTAGGCATGTTCGCATTCCAATCTACTTCACCAATACCCATAAATTGTTGCCAATCTTCCTCATGCTTCTCTATTTTTTGCTTTTTGGTTTCTTCCGGCTTTGCCTTCTCTACTTTGCTTTCTTCATCTTTTACTATACTTCCCTGCTTTTATATCACTATTTGCACTTGCCTTTGCACAAGCACTTAAAAAGAGCTAAGCTTAAAATAGCAGCTGATAAAAATATCTTCTTTTTCATCTTAATACCCTAAAACTTCCTTATATTTTATTTTATACCTTGAAATATCCTTAAAGTAGTCATTATTTATACCATAGTCTTTAAAATCCAAGTTTAAAAATGACGGTTTTACACCTATTTTAGCTTCCAAACTTAACATAGTCTTTGACTTTCTCAGTTCAAAGCTATCACTTATGAAATACTCTGCTCCTGCTTTTGTAGCATTCTTTTGAATCAGATTTCCCATCCTTTCTACAACTACCTTATCATTAACTAAAGTTTGTATCAATATAAATACCTTTAGATATTCTTTATAGTTCATAGAAAGTAGTGCGGCTCTGTTTGAGTCAAACTCACTTAACTTATCTGCATCTTTTGGTATACTTCCATCAAGCTTATCTGCAAACTTATTTAAAGCCTTATTGAGTTTAGCTTGAACGAGCTCTCCACCCTCTTGTATGGCACCATTAATGTCTTCTTTTAGTTCTTCTTTTAATTCATCTACATTTATTACAGAGTTTATACTGTTTAATATTTTCGCTTTTCTACTTTCCATCCTTAAAGCCGGTAGTATAAGCTGAAAACATCTGCGTAGCATACTCTGTTAAATATAAAGAATCTCTCCCTTTAAGAGCTATATCCTTTAATTTTTTAGCTTCTTCTTCGTAAGGTCAAGATACTTTTTTTGCTCACTATCAAGCTTAAGGGTTGACATTATCTTATCTGCTGTTTCTATTACTACATCAAAGTCCTTGCCTTCAGTATCTTTTATATAGCCCTCAGCCCAAATAATTGCAAAATTATCGAATGCATTTTCATTATCCTCTTTATACGGATTTTCGTAAGCATTATAAAAATAAGCTATATATTTTCTTTCTCTAAGAAGTTCTTTGGTATTTTTTTATCAGATATTTCAAATTTACCTGTTACTCTCATAAAATCGTAGCCATCTATAGTAAGCTTTTCCTTAGTTTCAATAACAGGATTTATTTCCTCATCTGTATCTAACTGCATTGTACTGATAGAGCCAGCTATGCGCCTCCAAGTTGAATTTACACCCATAAACCATTCAGGTACTTCTTCCAGATTTTTAGCTCTCTTCCCATTAAGATCACCTTCATTCTCTATTCCTAGAATATTGTACGTTAAAAAGAAATAGGGCTTTTCTTCTTCTCCAAGTACAGTAGGTACATATATGTCATTAGTAAAAGCAAACTTTCCCACCTTAGGCATATTCGCATTCCAATCTACTTTACCAAGACCTAGAAGTAATTGCCAATCTTCCTCATGCTTTTCTATTTTTTGCTTTTTGGCTTCTTCCGGCTTTGTCTCCTCTACCTTGCTTTCTTCAGCTTTTACTACGCTTTCCTGCTTTATATCACTATTTGCACTTGCCTTTGCACAAGCACTTAAAAGAGCTAAACTTAAAATAGCAGCTGATAAAAATATCTTCTTTTTCATCTTAATACCCTAAAACTTCCTTATATTTTATTTTATACCTTGAAATATCCTTAAAGTAGTCATTATTTATACCATAGTCTTTAAAATCCAAGTTTAAAAATGACGGTTTTACACCTATTTTAGCTTCCAAACTTAACATAGTCTTTGACTTTCTCAGTTCAAAGCTATCACTTATGAAATACTCTGCTCCTGCTTTTTGTAGCATTCTTTTGAATCAGATTTCCCATCCTTTCTACAACTACCTTATCATTAACTAAAGTTTGTATCAATATAAATACCTTTAGATATTCTTTTATAGTTCATAGAAAGTAGTGCGGCTCTGTTTGAGTCAAACTCACTTAACTTATCTGCATCTTTTGGTATACTTCCATCAAGCTTATCTGCAAACTTATTTAAAGCCTTATTGAGTTTAGCTTGAACGAGTTCTCCACCCTCTTGTATGGCACCATTAATTTCTTCTTTTAGTTCTTCTTTTAGTTCTTCTACATTTATTACAGAGTTTATACTCTTTAGTATTTTCGTTTTTCTACTTTCAAAATAACTCTTTACCTTATCCTCTAATCCCTTACTAACATTACTTATCTCATTTTGCTCAGCCTGTATGATTTCATTAGCCATATTTGCAAGAGCATCTACACTGTCATCAGTATTAAAAACCTCTAAGACCTTTAGCTTAGCTTCTATAACAAGAGGAGAAGCTCCATCTACTCCTACTAACAGTTGTTGCCATAGTAAAGGTTTCCGTCTCTAACTTAGAATTACCTGTATAAGCATAAATAAGATTAAGCAAAGCTCTTATAGCAAAAATCCTTACACCTATTTTAGCTTACTCTTCGTATACTCAAGATACTCTCTTTGCTCGCTATCAAGCTTAAAGGTTGACATTATCTTATCTGCTGTTTCTATTACTACATCAAAGTCCTTACCTTCAGTATCTTTTAAATATCCCTCAGCCCAAATAAATACGTTATTACTAAATGTATCTACCTTAAGTCTTTCATCATTCTCTGCAGATGGATCGTCAAACTGATTATAAAAAAATAAGCTATATATTTTTCTTTCTCTAAGAAGTTCTTTTGGTATTTTTTTATCAGATATCTCAATTTTACCTGTTACTCTCATAAAATCGAAGTCATCTATAGTAAGCTTCTCCTTAGTTTCAATAACAGGATTTATTTCCTCATCTGTATCTAACTGCATTGTACTGATAGAACCGAATATTCTCTCCCAAATTGAATTTATACCCATATAGAATTCAGGTGTTTCTTCCAGATTTCTAACTCTCTTTACACCAAGAACATCTTCACTATCCCATCCTATAGAATTTCTCGCCAAAAAGAAATAGGGCTTTTCTTCTTCTCCAAGTACAGTAGGTACATATATGTCATTAGTAAAAAGCAAACTTTCCCACCTTAGGCATATTCGCATTCCAATCTGCTTCACCAATACCCGTAATCATTTGCCAATCTTCCTCATGCTTTTCTATTTTTTGCTTTTTAGTTTCTTCCAGCTTTGCCTTATCTACTTTGCTTTCTTCATCTTTTACTATACTTCCCTGCTTTATATCACTATTTGCACTTGCCTTTGCACAAGCACTTAAAAGAGCTAAGCTTAAAATAGCAGCTGATAAAAATATTTTCTTTTTCATCTTAATACCCTAAAACTTCCTTATATTTTTATTTTTATATCTAGACATATCCTTAAAGTAGTCGTTATTTATACCATAGTCTTTAAAATCCAAGTTTAAAAATGACGGTTTTATACCTATTCTAGCTTCCAAACTTAACATAGTCTTTGACTTTCTCAGTTCAAAGCTATCACTTATGAAATACTCTGCTCCTGCTTTTGTAGCATTCTTTTGAATCAGATTTCCCATCCTTTCTACAACTACCTTATCATTAACTAAAGTTTGTATCAATATAAATACCTTTAGATATTCTTTATAGTCCATAGAAAGTAGTGCGGCTCTGTTTGAGTCAAACTCACTTAACTTATCTGCACCTTTTGGTATACTTCCATCAAGCTTATCTGCAAACTTATTTAAAGCCTTATTGAGTTTAGCTTGAACGAGCTCTCCGCCCTCTTGTATGGCACCATTAATGTCTTTCTTAATTTCTTCTTTTAATTCATTTACATTTATTACAGAGTTTATATTATTTAATATTCTGTCTTTTCTTTTTTCAAAATAAGCCTTTACATCATTCTCTAATTTTTTTACTAACATTACTTATCTCATTTTTGCTCAGCCTGTATGATTTCATTAGCCATATTTGCAAGAGCATCTACACTGTCATCAGTATTAAAAACTTCTAAGACCTTTAGCTTAGCTTCTATAACAAGAGGAGAAGCTCCATCTACTCCTACTAATTTTTGCTTTTGCTCATTAAGTTCTTGTTTTAGATTCTCAAAGCCTTGCCTAATTATCTTTTTACTCTCTTCCAAGCTCTTATTTGTATCAGCCTCGGCATTACTAATAGCTCGAAGTAATAATTCCTGTACAGGCTTTTGAAAATATAAAATTATACTTTCTGTTATGTTTTTAACACTACCCTCAACATAGGCACTTGTAGCATCAATAAGAGCATCCGAGTTATCTTTTATTTTAGAAGTTGCTGTATTTACCATTTCAGAAATTGCACCGGAACCTAAGTCTTTTACAGCATCTGTAACTGCACCGGTATAGTAAAATTTCCATGTAGGCATGGACTTATATACAGTAATACTATAGCCGTCCATCAAATCCTTTGTATCATAGGTGCTTTCTACCACTGCAGCTATTACCTTCAGCACATTTTGAACTATAGGTACTCCAAATCCTGTCCAACCTGCTATAGTTGTTGCCATAGTAAAGGTTTCCGCATCTAACCGAGAATTACCTGTGTAAGCAAAAATAAGATTAAGTAAAGCTCTTATAGCAAAAATCCTGTTTCTTACTCCATCTACATTAGCCTTAGGATTTTGCTTTCCAAGCAGGATATACTCCTGCTCTGCTCTATATACTGCATTATTTTGAGTATTTAAAGCTATACCTGACAGAGTAAGCTCCTCTTCTCCTGTTTCTTTTCCATCCTTAAAGCCGGTAGTATAGGCTGAAAACATCTGCGTAGCATACTCTGTTAAATATAAAGAATCTCTCCCTTTAAGAGCTATGTCCTTTAATTTTTCAAAGCCATCTAAAGCCTTTCCACTTTCTTTTATAACATTGTCTGCTATATTTTTTGAATCTTTTCCAAAATTCGTCTCTAAAGCTTTGGAAACTTCCGGATTTTGTGACATTATATTTTCTACAATATCACTGGAAATCTGCCTTGCATTATCATTTTGCAAACTAGTTTCATTCTTTAATACTTCATCTCTTTTTCTTTCTTGCTCTTTTTTAGCATCCTGATCTATATCAAGTATTCTGCTAGTCATCTTTTTTAGTATTTTATAGAGATTATCCGTCTTATCTTTAGAATCCTCAGCTATATTTTCTCTTTCAAATACTAAATTATTTAGAGCTGTCGGAGCAGGATAAGTATTTCCAAATTCTTTTTCTAAAGCTTCAATACCAAGAATGTAGAGTCTGCCATCTCCCAGATAAGGTAGGTCTACTTCAGCCTGCTTATAAGCTTTACCACCATAAGCAAGTACAAACGAATCTGTAAAAGCAGAATCAGCATAGATTTTTTCGTCAACATAGTTATATAAATGCTGAGAACTTCTTATAATAGTATCCTTTTCACTATAGATTCTATAATTCATATATTCTATTACTTTATCTACATTTATATTAGACTCTACTAACGAAGTACCTTTATACTTTATATTAGCAAGATCTCTTTTTGCCTCTCTCGCGTAGTTAAGTATATTATTAACTATTTTTTTATATTAGTTTCTATATACTCATCAAGCAATACATCTGTCTTACTTTTTATAATCATTTTGCATATTTGACTTTATACTCGATTCAGAAAGTCCTTTTATTCCATTTCCCCACTCTTCTTTAATTCTTCTTAAATTTTCAGAGTCTATTTTAAGCTTTTCTAAAAGTTCTTTTACCTTATTTGCCTCTTCTTCGTAAATGTCAAACCATGTGTGCTCAGACCTAATAAGAGATGTAGCTTTTTAGTGCATAATTACTAAATTGCAATTTGGCTCTTTCTATGAAGTCCTTTCTAAGCTCTTCCATATCATATTCTTTTGCAAGTCTTTCATAGCCTCCATACCAAGAACTGAGTTCCTCTTTTTTGTCTATAAGTTCATCTCTCTCGGCTTCTTCTGAGCTTGTATCATTTTCTTCAGTTATGGGATTTCCATCACCATCCATAGCTTCATGCGTACCGGGATTTGCTATGATTTCGTTAAGCTCATCTATCCTCTCGTCAAGCTCCTTTATCTTTTTTTCTTATATAGATAGTCCACATCTCTAAAAATATCTACAGACTTTTTGTAATCTTCAAAATAGTTTAAAGTAGCATCAAGAGATAGATAGGCATCTATATCGCCGGACAAATCACTTTTTATATTTACTAAGTTAGTATAAAGAGAACCAAGCTTTCCGGTATGGTTATCCAAGTCATTTTTTATTTGCTCTATATCTGTATAGCCTAAGACTTCATCTCTTTCTATTTTATCTTCCCAAGTAGCTCCCTTAGGAAGCTTTTCTTCCACTTCTACAAAAGCAAGAGCTACTAAGTTTCTATTAGCTTCATAAAAGTCTCCGGCTTGCAGTCTTAAAACTTCTGTTTTAAGTCTGGATGAATCCTTTAAGACCGAAGTGATAATTTCTGAAGAGCTAAGCTTCACAATTTCTTCAGGCGACTTATCAAATATACTTTTATCCGCCTGACCCTTAGCATAACTTTGTAATGCTAATTCTCCGGCATATATCTCAAGGCACAAATCCTCTATTTCTTTAAGTTTCTTTTCATACTGTTTTTTCTTGTCAAGAACATCATTTTGTTCTTTTAGAGATTTTAAAACATTTAATTTCTCCAAGAAACCATAACCCATAGATACAGGAGCTCTATACTTAGAATACTGAAGTATCTCTGATTTAAGAACTCTATAATTTGAAAGATTAGCCCCTTCAGTTCCTGAAATCTTAAACTCATCTACACTAATATCAAATAAGTTTGTCACTTTTCCATCCATAGCTAAGGAAGTAAGAGCGTTTACAACATCTGAACCATTTATTGATTGATGCTTTAAAGTTTCCTCAAAATATTTCCTTAAGTTATTCGCAAGCTCAGCTTCATCTTTAGAATTTGCAAACAAACCATAGGTATCAAGCAAAATTGTATTATACGACGAAAGTCCCGCAGATAGAGTCAAGTCTCCTGCTCCTGCTACAAGATTTCTTGTATAGATAATTTTGCTTGCATCTATAAGTATGGTTGTAAAAATAATAACAAGAGTTAAAATCAAAGAAACAAATATTGTCAATGAGCCTCTTCGCTTATAAAAAAACATTTCATTTTTTTCCTCCTGCTCCTATTTTTTATAGCTGAACCCAAGTCATTTAGCTTAGCTAAGAATGTATTTAGTCCATCTTTTAAACCCAATTTATCAAGAAGAAAACTTGATAAATCCAGTGCAATATCTACATTTCTTATAAACTCACTAGGTTTTGTAACATATGCCATAGATTTTGCTCTTATGGTAATCTGCTCTTTAAGACCTATATAGCCAACAAACTTTGGCATATTTATGCTATAATTTGTTGCTACTATTGCACTTGGAAACAAGCCTTTCTTTGCATTTATACTTACATCATAAGTCGAAGAACGTAAAAACGTGTAATTTCTTAAAAATTTTTCAAGATTAGTTTTCTCTCGTTCAACACTAACTTTGTAATCTTGAGTAAGTTGTGAGTATAACGCCTTTTTATCATAATAGGCATTAACTTTCCCTACATCCGGCAAAGCACTGACTCCTACCTCGGCACCCTCTATACTCCCAAGTTTAAAACTATCCGGATAACTCATTTCTTTAGCAACTATATTAGCACTTCTTTGAGTAGCAAACACTACTATTGTTTCTTGCATTTTTATAAGGCACAGAATTAACATAGCCATTATTGTAATAAGTACAAAAGGATAGATTATAGCTGCTTCAACCATTATACTTCCTTTTTCCATATTTCTTTTCATACAGTTACTTCTCCATATAATACTTAAGCAGCTATACTTAAATTTTCAGTAAAGACTATTTTGAAACCTACTATTATGAACCTATAAAGCCTGTGAGCTTATCAAACACTGCTGTTACCGCAGCGGTTAGTTGAGTTCTAAATACTGTTGCAACCGCAATTACAACTACTATCAAAACTATTACAGCAACCATGTCTGAAGCACCTTTTTCTTCTTCTTGAAACTGATTTATAAAAGAAGAAAATCCTCTTTTAAAATCCCAAAACAAATTTTCAATTTTTTCAAACATAACCTTCTCTCCTTTCACTCTTTTATTTATGTTAAAAGGATTTCTCCTTATGACATACAATGTCTTAACTTCTATAATCCCAATGCACCAAACATAGGCACTATGATGATTATTAATACTCCTACAAAAATTAATCCTATAGGAAAAACCAATTTAGCTGATGCCGTTTCGCCTTTTCTTTTTACAAAGTTCTTCTTCTCTTCCCACGCTTCTTTGCTCATATCTCTTAAAAAATCGGCAACTTCCGCACTACCTTTTTGCAAATTTTGTATCATAAGTGAAGAAAACTTTTTGATTTGCTTTATACTGCATCTTTCTCCAAACGCCTTATATGCCTCAATCTCTATCATTCCATTTGATAGCTCCTCAACTGTAATTTTCATTTCTTTGTAAAGTATACCCTCATTATCAAGAGCAACACTTTCCCAAGCTTCTCTAATAGGCATACCTGATTTTACAAGAAGCAGAAGTTTTGAAAGCATACCGGGATAAGTTCTTATAAGCTCATCTCTTCTTAAATTTACCTTATCTTTAATACTTTCTTCTGTATACCAAAGTATCAAAGCTACAATTATAATCCCATAAAAACCTAAACTCAAATTTGCGCTTATATTCATAAATACAAGTACTCCTATTATAGAAATACTTATTAAGGTTATTTTTTTGAACCAAGCAATATATAGTAGTAATATGTGGCATACTGTCTTCCGTAAATTTCTTCTAACTTCTTTATGCCTTTTTTTGCTTCCTTACTATTTATATCATATTTAAAAAAAGTCTAAAAATCCCAAGTCCTATGTAATAGATTTCATATAAAGGATAAGTTCCTACTTCAATAGGACTTAACATATCTTCAAATGAATTTTTTTATACTTTCTGTCTATGAATAAGATGAAAGCTATAAATAAACTTGTTAGTATTAATATAAATATACGCATTTTTTTCTTCCTCTATAATTTTTATATCAAGTATCTTTCTTCCTATTTTTGTAACTTGCAAAAAGATTCCTAAAACCACAATCTTTGCTATTATATTTACAGGTGTATTACTAACTGCTGACATACTTCCCATTCCACTTAACGCAAGCATAATTACAAGAGGCATTACCATCATTATATTAAGCTCATTCTCCTTCTCAGCAACCATAGTTTTGATTTCCATCTCAACCTCTATCTTGTCATTGATTATTTTTCTCGTATCTCCTATAGCTTGCTTTAAATCTCCACCATACTTATTGCAACTTTCAAATATTCCGGGAAAAAAACTTTCCACGTCTTCTAAGCCACTTCTCTTTGCAAAATTAAAAACTAAATCTTCAACCAAAATATTATTTGCCATTCCCAGCATTATTGTTCTTGTTTCTTTTACTATATCGGCATGTTCTCCATACAGACCTAGTAAATCTTGATAGCTATCTGTAAAAGCATCCATAGTATTTTTTCCTGATGAATAAGATGTAGATAAAGCTTCAAGCAAATCTCTAAATTCTAATAACAATGAATTTTTGTCTTTTTACTCTTAAATGTTCTTTATAATATATAAGAGCAGGATAAACTCCCATCAATCCACATATAAATGCAAATAAATTATTTCTAAAAAAATACAAAACTTACTATTGCACAAATCAAAAATCCTATTCCGGCACCCATAAAGTAGTCCTTAATAGACATTTTGTATATGTGATAATCTGTTCCTTCTTCGAAAATACCTTTTACTTGTACATAGTTTTGCTTTTTAACTCCCAGCATAAAGAGCTCTCCTTAAAATTCTTCCTTAACACCCATAAGTCTCATTTTATGATTATTTATAAGAGGATTATTTGTTCTCTCCAAACTACCTACCACTTTATCTGTCGTAGATTCGGCACTCTCTATAAATTCATACAAAGTATTAAGTTCTATCTCTCCGTCTTTCATACCTACAACTTCTACTATCTCTACTACCTTTCTTGAATGGTCTCTAAGCCTTGAAAGATGTATGATTATATCTATAGCTGAAGCAATTTGATTTCTTATTGCTTCAAGAGGCAGACCGCTCGCCCCATAAGTACCATAGTTTCAAGTCTACTAAGCATATCCTTTGTAGAATTGGCATGTCCTGTAGAAAGAGAACCATCATGTCCTGTATTCATAGCTTGAAGCATATCTATTGCTTCTGCACCTCTTACCTCACCTACTACTATTCTTTCAGGTCTCATTCTAAGAGATGATTTTATTAAATCTCTTATTGTTATTTCTCCTGCACCTGATGTATTTGCATTTCTGGTTTCCAATCTTACCAGATTTTCTATGTTTGAAATTTGTAGCTCTGCCGAGTCCTCTATTGTAATTATTCTTTCGTTTCGTGGAATGAAATTTGACATTGCATTAAGAAATGTCGTTTTTCCGCTACCGGTTCCCCCACTTATAAATATGTTATACTTGGCTCTTACTAAAGTTTCCAGTTTATCAGCTATCTCTTTATTTATGGAACCGTATTTAATAAGTTGTTCGACGGTCATAGGTTTCTTTGAAAACTTTCTTATTGTTACTGTTGGTCCTTTTAAGGCTATAGGTGGTAAAACTACATTGACACGAGAACCATCAGGAAGCCTTGTATCTACAATAGGATTTGATTGATTAACTTCTCTTCCTGCTCTACCTACAATTCTTTGTACTATATCGCCAAGTTTTTTTAGTATCTTCAAATTTAACATTTAGTTTTTTTCTACTTTACCATTTTTTTCAACAAATACTTCATCAAAACTATTAATCATAACTTCAGTTATTTCATCATCTTTTAATATTATATCAAGATGTCCCAAACCTCTAATCGAACTATAAACATGGTCAACAATATCAATTTTTTCACTTATACTAATGTATACGCCATCTACTTGCTCATCAATAAGTTCTTCTATTAACTCTTTAAGCTTATCATCATTCATTCTAGAGATTTCAGGATATTCTAAAAACCAAATCTCTAATAAGCTTTTATAAATTTTTTTCATTTAAAAACACTCCCAAAATCTCCTCTAAATACTTTTTGATTATCTTTCAGTTTCAAAAAAATTTTATTAATAATTCCGATACATATCTAAATTGTTAATTTTTTTATCTTTTTATATATTAATATATTGTAGATTATTTGTCAATATATGTTATAGTTTATCCTACTTTTTTTATTTTTATAATTATTTATTCTATAAAACGGATAATATTAAATCTATTAAACTAAAAAAATAAAAAAATATAAAAAAACATCATCTATACGAAATATTCTTCATATAAATGATGCTCTACTTTAGCTATATTAAACTTTAATTCTCATATCCGCAAAGTTTTTCTTGATACTTTAGTATTAAAGAAATGTACTATAGGACCCATACCCAAAGCACAAATAAAACTTCCTATTCCCAATATCCCCAGAGTTATACCTCCTAATACAAAAGATATTACGACACAAATACTATCCGTTATAATTCTAGCCCAAAAAAACTTTATCCTAAACTTATTTGATATTATTATTGCTATACTATCATAAGGGCTGATGCCTAAATCTGCAGTTTGATATAAGGAAGCCGCAAAACTTAAAACAATAACACCTGCCACCATAAAAATAAATCTCATAACAAGAGTTTCCGGCTCTCCAATGCCATTTTTTATTAAATGTAAGAATAAATCTATATATACTCCTACCAAAGTTCCGTTCATGATAGTACCTATTCCTATCATCTTTCTACCCCAGATAAACTCTATAATAAAAGCGACTATATTAGCAATCCAATATATTATGGCAAATTCTATCTTAAATAAATTCCCACACGCCATAACACCGCTTGTGTAAGGGTCAGTTCCTAAATTTGAACTTTTAAACAAAGCTATTCCAAGACCAATTATAAATATACCGAAACTCATCACCAAAAATCTTCTTAATGCATTATTTCTAAACATTTTTATTATCTCCTACTATTCTTCTGTACTCAAACCACTATTAATATGTCTAATTAATAATTCCAAGAAATGATCTGCATGTACACCATTAGGCTCATTTTTCCTTTTAATATATCCTAATTGTATTTGCTCGTCAACATTAAGGGGCCTTGATATTATACTTTCTCCATTTAATTCCTTACTTATTATACCCGTACTGATAGTGTATCCGTTAAGACCTATGAGTAAATTAAATAAGGTAGCTCTATCACTAACTCTTATCACCTTATCCCTTATATTCGTACTCAAAATTTCTTCTGCAAAGTAGAAAGAATTATATTCACCTTGCTCAAAAGATAGATATGGATACTCTGCCAAGTCCGATAAATCTACCAAGCCTTTACTTGCTAAGGGATGATCCTTATTTATAAATATATGTGGCTTTGCTTCAAAAAGAGGCTTAAATTCCAAGTGATTATCTTTTATAAATTTTTGCATTACTTTCTCGTTAAAACTACTTATATACAAAAATCCTAATTGACTTCTTGCATTTTTTACATCTTCAATAATTTCTGCAGTTCTACACTCTCTAAGAGTAACATCATATTCTTTATAATCAACTTCTTTTAAAAAATTAACAAAAGCATCAACTACAAAACTATAGTGTTGAGTTGATACTTGAAAATGTTGTTTTTCAGGTACAGTTTCCAAAAATGTACTCTCTAACAAAGACATTTGCTCTACTACTTGTCTGGCATAAGACAAAAACTTTGTTCCTCTTGTAGTAGCCGCTATACCTCTATTTGTTCTATTAAATATATCAAAGCCAAGTTCTTTTTCTAACTCATGTATAGCATTAGTAAGACTTGGCTGTGATATAAAAAAAGGGTTCTGGCAGCCTCATTTATTTTACCTTTCTCGGCAACCGTAACTATATATTTTAATTGTTGTATAGTCATTACTTTTCTTCAAATTTTTCATTCATTTCAGCAAAAACCTGTTACCATAGAAGCTAAATTTTTGCATATTACTAGGTATAATGATTTTAGTTGCTTTTCCATCTGCAACCTTCTCAAAGGTTTCCAAACCTTTTAAAGATAAGACAGACTTACTTGGATTAGCTTCATTAAGAACTCTAAGACCTTCCGCCTGTGCTTTTTGTATCTCTAGAATTGCTTGTGCCTTACCTTCAGCTCTCTTTATAGCTGTTTCTTTTTCTGCTTCAGCATTAAGAATAGCAGCTTGTTTTTGACCTTCTGCAACTAAAATAGCACTTTCTTTCTTAGCTTGAGCTTCCAAGATATTAGCTCTCTTTTCACGCTCCGCTTTCATTTCTTTCTCCATTGCCACCCTTATATCTTCAGGTGGTAATATGGATTTTAATTCTACTCTGTTTACTTTTATTCCCCATGGATCTGTAGCTTCATCAAGTTCTACTCTCATTGTCGTATTTATAACATCTCTTGAAGTAAGAGTTTGATCTACAGTCATATCACCTATAATATTTCTAAGAGTAGTAGCAGTTAGATTTTCTATAGCCGCTATAGGTCTTTCAACACCATAAGTATATAACTTAGGATCCGTTACTTGATAATAAACTATAGTATCAATTTGCATAGTAGCATTATCTTTTGTTATAACCGGCTGTGGTGGAAAAATCTACCACTTGTTCTTTCAAAGAAATTACTTTTTGAAACCCTATCAAAAAAAGGATTTATAAAAATTTAATCCGCATTTAAACTCTGACTATATTTTTCCTAACCTTTCAATGACAAAAAAACTCTTGCTTCCGGAACTATTTTTTTATTGATTTTTGTAGTTACAACAAAAAAATAATTGCGAGTATTAAAATTATTAATCCCAAACCTAACATAAAAAAATCCTCCTATAATTTAATTTTTATTTCCTTCAAAACCCTTTATATGAGCTTTGTCGTTTTCTATAAATTTTTTTCCTTGCTTATAGCAGTCCAAATAGCTCCTTTGTATCTTACTTCATATTTGAAGTTTCCATCTTTATCTTCATCTACAAGATTTACTATACATACTTGCTCTCTAGGGAGCCTATCTTTTATTTTTGACGAATTTCTTACAGTAATCTCTAAGTAATAACAAGAATATAAGAGATAAGACAACAAATATCAAAAAAATTGAACAATAGAATTTTTTTGATAAATATACTAAGTACAAATACTATAAGTGCCGCTAAAAGCGAACCATATAGAAACTAAAGCAGGTATTATAACTTCTCCTATTAAACAAATAGCAAAAAAATAATACTCCAAATTATCATCTTCATATCTCCTTTCCACTATATTTTTTATATAATTATATCACATTTATCATCATTATCCATTAAAAAAATTTATTATCTCATATAAATAAAAAAATCTTCCCCAAGTTTCCTTAGAGAAGATTTTTTTATATTATTTACTTGTTAGGAACATATACTCCCTCATTGTTTACATAATATCCGTCAGGAGTTTGTCTATCACTATACATTTTTCCCATATCAACTCCAAACTTCGTTTCAAAATAATACCATTTATTATCTATCTTTTGCCAATCAAGACTTAAACTGCCCTCATACTTATCTTTAGAAGTATTTAGATGATACCAGTAACTACCCTCCTTAAACCAAGAAGTTCTCATATTTCCATTCTCATCAAAGGCAAACCACGCATAAGGTAAAGTATTATTAGTAGTATCGGAATCTTTAATATAAACTAATTTCCAAGTGTTTTTTACAATATTTCCACCGGCATCTATAAGTTGCCACTTATTTGTTTTTGTATTCAATACCCAATTTGGACTCTCTACTATATCCGAACTACATTTCCAAATAAAACCTTTGTCTTACCCATATATCCTGTAGGTAGGTATGCCTTATTTAAAAATCTATTTGATGAAGAACTTCCTCCGGAACTTACTCTTAAGCTGTTTCCGTTTTGAGTTGTACTATTTATCTCATCTTTTGTCTTCTCTTCTTTACCCACATCTCCATATCTTAGTAAAGTTCCATCACTTCTAAGTACATTAAAATTCTTCGATGCCAATATACCAGGTTCATCAGTTTTTTTAATGTAGGTATACCTTTTTTTATTATTTTTCAAAAAGCAGTTTCATCTATATGTTTAATCTTATCAGGAATATTTATAGTAGTAAAATTATTTCCCGCAAATACTCCGGCAGCTATTTTAGTAAGGCCCTCCATATGTTCAGAGGCATTAACCGGATCTAAAAATTTAAGTTCTGATATTTCATTATTCATAAAAAGCTTCTTCACCTATTTCTTCTATATTTCCGGTCAAATCTAATTTATTAATAAGATTATTCTTGAAAGCCGCCTTTCCTATATGTCCCATATACTTAGCCAGTTTCAACTCTTCTATTTTATTATTTTTCAAATGCCTTCGTTTGAATAACATGAGTTAGTTCCGCATCTCTTTTATTGACTTAATCTTATTATTTTTTTAAACGCATATTCTTTTTATAATTCTAAGAGCCGATAAATTAATATTATTTAAGTTAAAGGAGAATTTCTCAAGTTCATTATCAAGAAAAGCTCCTGCTCCTATAGTAGCAACTTTTTTTCAGGTATAACAACGGATTTCAGCCCTTTATTATAAAACGCAAAATCTCCTATTTCTTTTTATATCTGCCGAATTTCCAACAGCAATAGGAATGATTACATCTTTTTTTCATTTCCCATATATCTGAGTAATTTGCCATCTTTAACTATAAATTCATCACCTTTATAAGCTTCAACTAATACTTCACTTTTCTTTTTTTATCATTAGCACTTATTTTCACTACAGAATTGGCATTTAACTTATCCACTGCTAACTCAAAGAAACCGTCTTCATTTGCTCTTGTTGTATAAATTTCTCCATTTACTTCCACTTTTATATCTGCATTTGGCAAACTAAAAACCAAGTATCTTTTTATCCACATCTAAGATAGGTTTTCTAAGTTGTGCTTCCGTCAGATAGTATAAAAAAAGTCTATTTTATTATCTTTTTTTCTAAAAATAAGCTCTATGGATTTATCTATACTGGTATAAGATTTATTATCTTTTTCAATATCAAACGGCTTTTATCTCCACTTTATCGCCTACTTTATAATAATTTTTCAACATCATTATCTCTGGAATAAGATTTCAAATTACCTATTCCATATTTCAAGCCGATTTTTTTAAGATATTTTCATCATCCTTAGCATCTATAAAATTAATAGTTACAAGAGCCGGATTTATAAGATATTCTCCCGTCTTTGACCTTAGCTTTGTATCTTTATTTGTATACACTTTTGCATATTCAAAGTCTGTACTTCTATTATTTCCAAAAAGCTCCATCCTCTATTTCTTTTTAGATTATAAGCATTTATTTCTACCTTCTTATTATAAGTGAAAGCTTCTTTTTTTCTATCCTTTCAAGACCGTTTGCTTCTTCTATTAATAAAGGACTTCCCGCACTCTCAAAAAGTATGTTTCTTTATAATTTTTTTATATTTTTCAGGTATATTTATATTAAAAGCTGTACTTCCATAAGAACTATCCTTATATTGAAATCTAAATGCCTCTTCTCCAATTTCTTTTTAAGCTACTTGGCAACTTTACAGTGCTTAACCTATTATTGATAAATGCACCTTTTCCTATTGTTTCTATACCTTCAGGAATAATTAGAGTTTTTTTAATTTTTTTCTTCATAAGGTTTTATTTATTTTTATTAAAAGCATAATCTCCTATATGTTTTACATCTACCCCTTTTATTTTTCTCGGTATGCTGACTATAGGATTATTTCCCTTATATTTTGTTATAGTCCCTGTACTTTCATCAAATTCAAATTCAAGCTCATTAACAGGTCTTATTTCTCCACCTATATTTGAAGAAGTTTCATCATATTCAGTTTCCTTATTTTCTCTCGCATTTTCTTCATATAACCATGTGGTTTTTATTGCAAAAGCTCCTGCTCCTGCCAATACATTTGTACTTATAAAAGAACCATCATAAACAAAACTTCTGGCTTTAGCTTTAGCTTCTGCTTTCACGTCATAATATAAGCCCAAGCTATCATATAACTCAGTATCATACCTTGTAGCTATATAAATAGGTTCATCTCTTCTAATATAATACTCTCCAAAGTCTATTTCATTCCAATCATTAACCTTTAAATTTGGATACTCCTTAAATGGAGCCAACTCTCTTAGTCTACCCTCTTTATCATAAGCAATAACACCTATTTGTATATGCTTTCCTGAGTAATATTCATTACTTGCCAAGAATAATTTAGCTGATTTTAAAATACCGCCCTCAAAAGGTGATTGGAACCTAACTGCCGCACCTTTCATTCCTGTTCTGAAATGCACAGTTTGATACTTATCATCTGTTTTTTCTACATTAAAGCCATAATCAATTTCTTTTTCCAATAGCTTAGGTAATTTTTCAAGTTTAATAGAAGATAAATCCAGACTTTTTTCTGTTAATTTAATATCAATCTCTTTAGGTATATACCCCTCTTTATATATTCTTAGTCTATGCTCACCGGTATATACATTATCTAATTTGAACTTACCATCGGTATCTGTATTTACTTCACCTATTTTATCATCATCAACTACTCTAATAGTGGCTCCCTGTATATTTTCATTTTCGCCACCTATAACACTACCCTGTATACCTGATTTCTTAGCCGGCTTTTAACATAAAAATTAAGTTCTTTGTTATGATTTTTCACTTAAATCTATTTTTTTAAACTCTGTTTCATATCCATAAGAACTAATAGCTAGAGTATATGGCTTATCAGGTAGATTGATAGAATGTCCTAATTTATAACTTCCGTCCACTTCACTGGAATAAGTATACTTTCCTGTTTCCAAAATACTTAATTTAGCTACTAAAGGAACAGAATTAGCTACATCTATATTTGTATTTCCCTCATCGGACGTAGTATAAATATCTCTTTCTTCTAAGTCATTATATACTTCTATCTCATCATTATTTGCAAAGGTAGTAGTACCTACTTCAGATTTTTTCTCCCCTACAAAGATATTGTCAATATACCAACCTATATTATAGTCATCTTTCATACCCTTTCCTGTAGTTTGAACTCTAAAACGAACTTCTACCGTCTTATCTTTATATTTATCTAAAGAAGTGCTAAGAGTATGCCAAGCAGAAGACGTATCTACATCCTGAATATCTTCTTTTTTAAATAGGATATCCCAATTTTCACTACCTTCTTCTCTTATATCTACAGTAAAACTAATTGTTCTATCAAAGCTCTTAGTTACAGAAAATGAGTCAAAATAAAAATAATCCCCTTCACTTACTGTAAAACTAGGCATTTTAAGATATGAATCTTGTACTACTTTGGCTCCATGGGACATAGCTTCACTTAACCTTGTTCCCCACATCTTTGTATTATTTTTTTGTTAAAACCGCTATAAATATTTTGATATATTAAAGTACCTGTTTCCCATTCTTTAGGTAAAACAGCTTGTCCATATTCCCAATCATTTATCTCATTGCTAAGTACACCTTTTTCAAAGTTTCCATCATTATCTTCAAAGTTATATTCTACAGTAGTTCTAAGATTAGTGTAATTAATACTTACTTCACTTGAATATTCAGATTCATTATCTGATATATCTCTTACTTTAACTCTATAAGTATATTTTTTTACCGTTTTTCTACATCTGTATCCAGATAAGAAACTTCAAAATGAGAGGCAATTTCTCCTTCTCTAGCGATAAAATCTTCATTAGCACCTTGTTTTTATGGTACTTAATTCAGTAAATTCGCCCTCATCTACTTTCTTTTCTATTACATAGTCTTTTATATCAGTTTCTTCATTTTTTTAATAAAACTTAGCTTTAATCCTGTATTTTTCAATACTTGTTTTTAAAACCTTTTATCTTAGCAGGGGCTTTATCTTCATTTGTAGAGATTTTTTTAAATTATCAAGATACCAACCTACACCATCACCACGACCACGGAAATAGAATCTTATAAGTAAAGGTTTATCACCTTTTATATAATCTTTCAAAGAATATGTATTATGCTCCCACTTTCTTTCTTCTATATCAGGACGCAATATGGTATTGTAAATAGTTTTCCACTCATTCTCATTATTATATTTCACTTGTATCTGTGCTGTGCAAAATCCTAAGAAACCATTGTATACATCAGCACTAAGTGTTAAATTATCATTTTCATTTAAAGAGCTGATATCTATTGGTGGCAAATATAAGAAACTATCTTCACTAGGCTTAAATTTAGCTGAACCACCATTTATTCCGATATATTGTTTACTACCTTCCAACATAGCCGGTTCGGCATTTGATAATCTCTTAGATAAATACCAATTTCCTTCAGTTATAAAACCTGAGAGATCATTTTCAAAGTCAAAAGTCCACGGTAAACTTACTCCTGAATTTACAGATACATCTTTTGTTATAATAGTAGGATTATTTGCATAATCTTTTACTTCTACTCTTAATTTCAATATACCCGATTTTAACTCATTTGATGATATTACAGCCTTGTATATACCATCATTTTGCTCACCTGTATCAAAATTCAGATTTAATACTTTTTCTTCTAACTCTTCATTAAATTTATAATATACTTTCGCCTCTCTTATAGATACATCATCTTTTAGGGCTATATTTACATTATAATCACGTCCAAGATAAGCTTCATTTTCAGATTTAAACTCTGCACTTGCAGGAGAAGTATCCCTACCGTCCTTTACAACCTTTCCAAATATAGAACCTAAATCTCTTCCCTTAAGTTTTGCTATAGCATCATAGGCATTTATAAGCCCATAACCATAGGCCATATTAGGACTGCCAATATACTTTCTATCACTAAGCGGCTCCGCACTTTGTTCAACTAAAGATACTATCTCATCAACGCTTAAATTTGGATTTGCCTCTTTTATAAGTGCAATAACACCTACAACATGAGGTGTTGCCATACTTGTTCCATTCCAAGATACATAATTACCCAATGCATCTATAGACCTAACTTGTACCCCCGGTGCAACTATTTCAGGTTTTATAATTTTCCCTGTCTTATCAAAAGCTGATGGGCCTTTCTTAGAGAAAGAACCTATTTTTTTATTTATATCAACAGCACCTACAGTTAATACATTTAGTAAATTTCCCGGATTTGCAACTGTACCTAAACCCGGAGTAGGCTCAAATCCACCCTGATTCCCTGCTGCAAATACACCAACTATGCCGGCTTCTTTCCAAGCTTGTGCAACATCACTAAACCAAGCATCAGCATCACTATCTCCACCCCAAGAGTTATTTATGACATCAGGTTTTTGCTCAAGCATCCACTGTGCAGCATCTAATAAATTGCTGGTTTCTCCACCTTGGTCATTCAAAGCCCTTGCACTTATATATTTTACATTTGGAGCTACTCCTATTCTGTTTAGATTTTCTCCTTCAACTCCACAAATAGTTCCGGCAACATGGGTTCCATGGTCATTTACATGATCTTCCATAGGCTCTAAGAATCCATCTACAAAATCTTTATAATAACTTCTATCTATTTCCCCTGTTTCTTCATTATAACCTTTAAAATTCTTTTTTATAGCAGGCAGTTTATAATTAACACCTGTATCTATAATACCTACTGTTACACCTTTTCCTGTTATATTATAATCTTCCCAAACTTTATCAGCATGAACTAGTGAAACACCCCATTCTATGCGTCTTTCGTCAGGTTCATATATATAGGAATATGTTTCCATTTTTATCCTTATCTTCTATAGGTTTAATTAAGTGTACTTTTTGAATTTTTTTGTTATTTTTTTATAACATTTTTTTGAGACTTGATATTTTTATATAATAAGTCTTTTGAATTTATGATAGCATGAACTGCATTTGTTATATAAAAATGATTTATAATCTTCTACATTCCCTAATTTTTTTCTCATTTTCTAATAATTCAAGTAAATCTTTTTTTGAGCTAAATCCGCTTTCTCTTTTTCTGGACAGACTATTTGCATCTTCACCAAAAATAATCCAAGCCTATAATTACATCATAAGGTGCTTTTATATCCTTTAAAAAGTTCATCAATATAAGTATTATCTATAGCGGCATAGGTGTTTTTTTACACCCTATGCCGGCTAGATTAGTTAAAATTAAAGCAAATACTAGAATGATACTTAGTATTTTTTTACTGTCTTATTCATATTTCCCCTCGTAGCTAAGATTAGTTATTATTGTGCTTCATATGTAATAGTGAATTGTTTTATTTTATATCCACCACCCTTGCCATATAAAGTTATTTTATTATCAACTAATTTATCTTCTATTGCAGAAAAAGGTACCTTTAGAACAGTGCTTTTCGTTCCATTTTCTCTATCATCATCATTAAATGCTTCTGATACTAGACGTATTCCATCTATGGCTGTATCACTTCCAACCTTATAAAATTTTACTTGTGAGATTTTGCTTGTATCTAAACTATCCCAGCCATTTACATATACAGGATAAGCAGTATCTTCTCTATTTTGTGTAGAGGCTATGCCGCCACTAACAGTAGCTAGTTCTAAACTGCTATCATCTTCTACCGGTTTAACACTCTCTTCACCGGCTTTTTTGTATTGTACTAATATGGCTTCGTATGTCTTTCTTGGTGTGCTATTATTTTTACGCACTTTTACTTCATAATATACTTTAACATCACCATTTAATTTTCCACTTGCATAAGCTGAATTTCCCCATACTTTTTTCAAGACTTCAGTACTTGTCATTGTTATAGTATCATTCTCTGCATTAACTGTGAAATCTGTTCCTTTTTCCAAATCTTTATAGTGATAATCATTATCCGGATCTTTTAATGCTGTTACTTCTATAATATCTGTATCAAGAATATCTCTGTTCTCAAATTTAAGTACTGCATTCTCAGTCTCTTTATAAGCTTCCTTCTCTGCTTTTATAGTAGATTTTTGGTGTAACTGTTAATGTAGATGTAACATCTATATCTTTTTCCCTGTTTTTAAGCTATTTGGTATCTTATACTCAAAGTGAACTGTATACTTTCCAATAGCATAATAGTCCTCACCATTAGTTGGCTTTTTGACCTTTATAACTATAGTTTTCTTTTGTCCATTGCTTAAAATAAACTCTGCACTATATGGAAAAAGCATTATAAGGATTTTTACCCTCTCCTTTTTTTCTAAGGTTACACCCTCTATAGGTGTATATCCAACTATACTTGGTTTTGTAACTATAACTTTTACACTAGCTTCCGGTTTTTCTCCTACCACTCCATCAGGTAACTCATAAGCAAGTTTTACTATATATTCAGCTTCTTCATTAGTATTTATAGTACTTGAGTCTGCTACTACAGCTACCTCTTTTGTACTTCCATTATTCAAATTTAATACTATCTTTTTTTGGTAATAGTTTTTTTCATACTCACTCTTTAGCATTTGATAATCTACTACCACATCTTCTATGCTTGCAACACTTTCTACTTTTACTTCTTTAGGTGCTGCTACTATAAGTTTTATATTCACTCCAGGTTTTTCACCCACTACTCCTTCAGGTAAGTCATATTCTACTTCCAACTCATACTCACCTGCTTTTGTAGTATCAACTTTACTCGTATCTACTTTTGTAATTGCGACTTCTCTCTTACTCTCATCACTAAGGGTAAGAACTACTTTTTTAGGCAAGACTTTATCTAATTCTTCCTTTGCAAGACCATTATCTACATTTATATCTGCTAACTTTTTCATAAGACTTTATACTAAGCTCTTGCTTCTTTTCCTCTTTCTTAGGAGTTTCTATCTTATTTTCTTCTTTCTTGGTCTCATCTTTAATCTCAGGTTTGTTATTCCCATTCTTAGCTTCTGTCTTATTTTCAGGCTTATTATCGTTCTTTTTATCTTCCTGCTTGCTTTCAGGCTTTTTATCATTATTACCTACGTCTGCCGTATTTCCTATATTAGAACCTGAACCGGTGCTATGACTTCCACCGCCACCTGAACTACCTGAACCGCCTGAACTTCTAAAACTTACTGCTTTATTAACATTAGACATAGAAGTTCCTTGTGAAGATAACTTTGTTTCTATTCCTTTTCCTGCTATAAACACTGCATTCCCATTTGCGTCTGTCCATTTGCCATCTGCATTTACCTTATAACCATCCGGTGTTTCTCCGTTTGCCAACATAGAACCGTCAGCATTCAAATAATAGCAATTTCCATCTATCCATTGCCAACCTGTCAGCATAGCTCCCTTATTGCCATTACTTTGAGGATTTAAGAAATACCATTTTCCTGTATTATCTTTAAACCAACCCGTTTTTTTAATTCTCCACTTTTTAGAATCTAGATAAAACCATTTATTATTATCTTTAACCCATCCTGTAACTAATTTTTCCATCATCAGTATAATATTTCCAAGCTTTCCCTTCCATTTTCCAATTAGCTGCAAAACTTGGTAAAAGCTATCATAACTGTAGTTGCACCTACAATAGTACCCTACAAATAAAGTTTTTTTAAAATATTCTTTTCTCATCTTTTTTTCCTCATTATCAATTTATTTAACACACCCCACATATTAACTCTTACTTATAATATCTCATTTAATCATCCTCTTCCCTCCTTTAATCTAATACTATATTAAAGTATAATTTTAATAAGTAGCATTTGTATATTGCAAACACTACTTATTAGAAATTAATATCTTAAGAATACTTAAATCCAGTGTATATCCGTTTATGTTCTATGATGTTGCTCCACTCTTTGCATCTGTACTACTTGAACTTGAAGAACTTCCTGAGTTATTTGAATTTGAGCTACTACTTGAAGAACTTCCCGAGTTATTTGAATTTGAACTGCTACTTGAAGAACTTCCCGAGTTATTTGAGTTTGAACTGCTACTTGAAGAACTTCCTGAACCGCTTGAATTTGAGCTATTTAAGTTCTTACCGGACTTCTTAGAAGCTTTAGACTTATTCACACTGGCAGGTCTTGAACTTGCCTTAGCTTTCTCACTTGCGCTTGTTCCACTCGTTGTTTCTATACCTTTTGTGGTATTCTCAGCAGCAGTTGCCCCTGGAGTTGATGTATTTTCTTCTATAATAGTAACTTGATTATTTGATGAAATGCCCTTGTCTTCATTATACATAACTACACCTGTACTACTTGTCCATTGACCATTTTCATTCAATATATAAGAATCGGCTGTAATAACAGAGTGTTCCATAGAACCATCAGGTAAAAAGTTATAGCAATATCCATCTATCCATTGCCAACCTATTAACATTTCTCCTAAAGTATTTCCTGTAGTGGTATTCAAAAAATACCATTTATTATTTGTATCTAATAACCAACCTGTTTTTCATGTTACCTGTAGACTTATCCAAATAATACCACTTACCTTCTACTTGAACCCAGCCTGTTTTTGCTTTTCCATCATCTCCATAATACTTTCGCCCCTCTTCTTTCCATGTTCCTGCAAAGCTTGGAAAGAGTGTAGATATGCATACAACTCCTATACCGGCTAAAAGTGTTGCACTCTTTAGAATTTTTTTCTTCATAATATACTCCTATCTGCTCTACTTATTAAGTTTATAAAGATAATACCACAAAGTTAGTATATCCTAACGAAAGGCTATTGGCAATGTTTTTATCAAAGATTTTTTGTATTTTCTGCACTTCTTTCTTACTCCGGAATATATATTTAAAACTAAAAAGAGCAAAAACTCTCTTGTTCTTGCTCTCAATATTATTATATCTTTTATAATCTTAATTCACTTTTTTTAAACTATTATTTATTTAGCATAAGTTCTAATATCCCAATCCAAGCAAGTAAATCAATACCTAAAACTCTAACAAAGTTTATTTATCTATAAGTTCCTTTAATACTTCTTCGTTTACATCAAAAGTTTCTTCTATTTTATCCTTAATATCAGATTTTGATAACCCAATATTTTTTAATATCTCTATAGTACCTAGTATATTATTCAATATTGTCTCATCCTTCTTTTTTAGTTCCTCACTCTTTTCTTTGAGATTCTTACTTGTCTCTTTGAGCTCTTCACTCTTCTCTTTGAGCTCTTCACTCTTTTCTTTGAGTTCCTCACTCTTTTCTTTGAGTTCCTTACTTGTTTCTTTAAGTTCTTCACTCTTTTCTTTGAGTTCCTTACTTGTTTCTTTAAGCTCTTCTCTTTTCTTTGCTAAATCTTCCTCTACTTCTTTCTTCTCTCTTTCTAAGTCTAGTCTATTAAAGTGTTCTTGCAAGCTTACGAACATTTTTTCCTCACCCTTGCCTTTCTCTGTATCCTCAAGTACCATGACTAGCTCTTCATCTATCTTTTTCATATAGTCAGATTCTAGAATGATACTTTTATCTTCCATGTAAGACAAAAACTCTCTAAGCTCCTTATTTTCACACTTATCTTTTGCCTTAGTATTAATAAAAATCTTTGTAAGACCATCATCTAAGGCATCTCCTGTTTCTAGGCAAGCTGTTCTAAAAACATACTTATATTTACCTTTGCCTAAAATGTCAAAAGGGCAGATGAATATTATAAAACTCTCACTAAGTTCAGAGTAATCATCGCCAACATACAGCAAGTCATTATCTATCATACTTCCATAATATCTGGCTCTTTTAGCTATATTCTTCTCATGAGCTACTTGAACTTCTATATCATAGCTTTTTTCCTCATCATCTTTTACATAGACATCCAGCCTAACTCCTTTTGCATCTATGAGCGACTTAATAGTTTTTTGATAATCTATCGTTTCTATGTAGCTTATCTTTTTTTCTAATATAAGTTCCAATAAGTGCTTACAGTTGTCTTTGTTAGACATAATTTTAGCAAATATAAAGTCATTAAACAAGCTTTAACTTTCGTATCTCTTGTTTTTTTGTTTTTTTGTTAAATTCATATTTCTCCCTTCCTATTATTTTTACTATTAATATTAATTTAAAGGTGATATTTTTGTAGATTAAAGAGTTATTTTTAGTTTGATAAAATAGTAATTTAGAAATTTTTAGACCATATAGTAATCCCGATTAATCCGATATGAAGAGTAAAAAAATATTTTTACAGCTTGTAAATATAAATTTCAATATCTAAAACTCAAAAATTTTATATATTTCATATAAAAAAATAGGCTATTTCTAGCCTATTCCTATATCTGTATAAAAAAATTTTTAATATCCCAAGCAAACAATCTATTTAAGGCACACAAAGTAGCATAGATACAAATAAGAAGATTCAAAAGAAAAATCTAACTTCTCTTTTGTACTAAATACACCTCCGTTTTTTTCTCATTTAATTCTCTTAATTCAAGAAACAAATTTATATATGTAATAGCACTCAAATACCAAAAATATAAACGAAAAAAATCTCTAGTTGCCATTACTAGCAAATACATGGCTATCAAACATTTAGAACCTCTCGGTAGCTTCATACTAGCCACCTATTCCCATATCAGTAACAACTTTTAAAACTATCTCTAGAGCCAATGTTCCCATATTTACTATTTCTTCTCCAGTAATAATAAAACTATTGCTTCCTATTTCTTGGTGTTTATACTGCTTACCTGTTAAATCTCTTATCTCTATATAAACTTTCATTATAAGCTTCAGCCGTATTTTTTTCATACCCCTATCTCCCTTTAATTTAGGTAGTCTGACCTTAATATCATTCTTATATAAACATCAGTTTCACCCCTCTTAATATTAAAACTTTTTTTATTTATGTATAAGTATATTATTTTTTTGTACTTTTTTTCAATACTTACTAATCAAAAAAATATAAATATCTCTATTTATTAAATCTACATACAATATTACTACAAATATAATATCAAAAAAAGGACCTACCTTAGTAAGTCCTTTTCATCTATCCTATAAATCTTCGTCTAGGAAAATATCATCATCCATATGCACATCTGTACTGAGAGCTACATTTCTATATCTCTTCATACCTGTACCTGCAGGTATAAGTTTACCTATAATAACATTCTCTTTTAGTCCTATTAGCTTATCGCTCTTTCCGTTGATAGCCGCTTCTGTTAGAACCTTAGTTGTCTCTTGGAATGAAGCTGCAGATAGGAATGAATCAGTAGCAAGAGAGGCTTTAGTAATACCAAGCATTACTTGCTTACCCTCTGCCGGTGCTTTACCATCAGCAATAAGTGCCTCATTCATATCATTAAAATCTAGAACATCCATAGAAACTCCAGGTAATACATCAGAATCTCCACTCTCTTCTATTTTAATTTTCTTTAACATTTGACGAACAATAACTTCAATATGCTTATCATTAATTTCAACACCTTGTAAACGATAAACTCTTTGAACTTCTTGTATCATATAGTCTTTAACTGCTCTAGTTCCCTTAATCTTTAAGATATCATGTGGATTTATACTACCTTCTGTCAACTCATCACCGGCTTCTATTTCTTGACCGTCAACTACTTTCATACGAGAACCATAAGGTATTAAATATGCCTTACTATCACCTGTTTCATTATTTGTAACAATGATTTCTCTCTTCTTCTTGTTATCTCTAACTTCAACTCTACCACCAAACTCGGAAATAATTGCAAGTCCTTTAGGTTTGCGAGCTTCAAATAACTCTTCAACACGAGGAAGACCTTGAGTAATATCTCCACCGGCAACACCACCTGTATGGAAAGTACGCATTGTAAGCTGTGTACCCGGTTCACCGATAGACTGTGCAGCTATAATACCAACTGCCTCACCTACCTGAACCGCCTGACCTGTAGCCATATTTGCACCATAACATTTAGCACAAACTCCTGTATGACATTTACATGAAAGTATAGTTCTAATTTTAACACTATCTCTACCGAGCTTTTCTAAAACTTTCATAACAGCCGCCGCTCTCTTAGGTGTAACCATATGATTTGCCTTAACTACAACTTCTCCGGTATCAGGATCGGTAATAGTTTCCGCTATATATCTACCTGTAATTCTTTCTTCAAGACTTTCGATAACTTCCTTACCGTCTGTAAAGGCTTTAATTTCCATGAATGGTATTTCTTTACCTTCCATACAGTCTGTTTCTCTAACTATTAAGTCTTGAGAAACGTCTACAAGTCTTCTAGTTAAATATCCTGAATCGGCTGTACGAAGAGCTGTATCTGAAAGACCTTTTCTAGCACCATGAGCTGAGATAAAATACTCAAGTACGTCCAGACCCTCACGGAAGTTAGACTTGATAGGAAGTTCAATAGTATGTCCTGTTGTATCCGCCATAAGTCCACGCATACCGGCAAGCTGTTTGATTTGCTTATCAGAACCTCTCGCTCCTGAATCTGCCATCATAAAAATATTATTGTAAGAATCAAGTCCTGTTAATAGGTCTTTTGTAAGCTGCTCATCAGTCTTTTTCCAAGTTTCAATAACTTCTTTATATCTTTCTTCTTCTGTAAGCAGACCTCTTCTAAAGTTTGTAGAAATCCTATCCACTGTATTTTGTGCTGTTTCAATAAGTCCCTTTTTACTACCCGGAACTGTCATATCAGAAACAGAAACTGTCATAGATGCTATAGTTGAGAACTTATATCCAATCTTCTTAATATCATCGAGAACTTCTGCTGTTCTGGACAAACCATGAACATTAATAACTTTTTCAAGTATTTGCTTACATTGTTTCTTCTTAACCAAGAACTCAACCTCAGGTTTTAACTCGTTTCCAGGAATACTTCTATCTACAAATCCAAGATCTTGAGGTATTATTTCATTAAATAACAATCTACCTACTGTAGACTCAACTATGTCAGAAATAACTTCACCATTCGCCATTTTTTTACTAAGTCTAACTTTAATACGTGAATGTAAAGTTACAGCCTTATTATCATAAGCCAATATTGCCTCATTTACATTCTTAAAGAACTTACCTTCACCAAAAGCTCCCGGTCTTTCTTGCGTTAAATAATATATACCTAAAACCATATCCTGTGATGGAACAGCAACAGGCCCACCATCAGATGGTTTTAATAAATTGTTTGGAGAAAGTAGTAAAAATCTACATTCTGCTTGAGCTTCTACAGAAAGTGGTAAATGTACCGCCATCTGATCTCCATCAAAGTCAGCATTGAAAGCTGTACATACAAGAGGATGAAGCTTAATTGCCTTACCTTCTACTAAGATAGGCTCAAATGCTTGTATACCAAGTCTATGCAATGTAGGAGCACGGTTAAGCATAACCGGATGCTCTTTAATTACTTCCTCAAGAACATCCCAAACTTCAGTTTGAAGTCTTTCAACCATCTTCTTAGCTGATTTTATATTATGTGCTATTTCTCTAGCAACTAATTCTTTCATAACAAATGGCTTAAATAATTCTATAGCCATCTCTTTTGGTAAACCACATTGATAAATCTTGAGTTCCGGTCCAACAACGATAACTGAACGTCCTGAATAGTCAACACGCTTACCTAGTAAGTTTTGACGGAAACGGCCTTGTTTACCTTTTAACATATCTGATAATGATTTCAAAGCTCTATTTCCCGGACCTGTAACAGGTCTACCTCTTCTACCGTTATCTATAAGTGCATCAACTGCTTCTTGTAGCATACGTTTTTTCATTTCTTACTATTATCTCCGGAGCTCCAAGCTCTAAAAGTCTTGCAAGACGATTATTTCTATTTATAATTCTTCTATAAAGATCATTCAAGTCACTAGTAGCAAATCTACCACCATCAAGCTGAACCATAGGTCTTATATCCGGCGGTATAACAGGTACAACAGTCATTATCATCCACTCAGGTTTGTTTCCTGAATTTCTGAAAGCCTCTACTACCTCTAATCTTTTAATGATTTTTGCCCTTTTTTGACCGCTTGCATTAACAAGTTCTCTTCTAAGCTCTTCTGAATCCTTATCTAAATCTATATTTGCAAGCACTTCTTGTATAGATTCTGCACCCATACCCGCTCTGAAAGAACCATATCCATAGTTTTCTATGGCATCTCTATATTCTCTTTCAGATAAGACTTGCTTATATGATAAACCTGTTTCACCTGCATCAAGAACTATATATGAAGCAAAATAAAGTACCTTTTCAAGTATCCTTGGAGACATATCAAGTATAAGACCCATACGAGATGGTATACCTTTAAAGTACCATATATGAGATACAGGGGCAGCAAGTTTAATATGCCCCATTCTCTCTCTTCTTACACTAGCTTTCGTTACTTCAACACCACATCTATCACAAACTACGCCTTTATAACGTATTTTTTTATATTTTCCGCAATGACACTCCCAGTCCTTGCTAGGTCCAAAGATACGTTCGCAAAACAAACCCTCTTTCTCCGGTTTTAGTGTTCTATAGTTAATGGTTTCCGGCTTTTTTACCTCGCCATGTGACCATGCTTCAATTTTTTCTGGAGAAGCAAGCCCTATTTGTATAGCATCAAATGATATCGGCTGATACATTTCATTGTTTTCAGGCATGAAAATACTCCCTTCTTTTAACTACTCTTAAAACTCATCTGTGTCTATGTCAAAATCTTCCGGCATATCAAACTCATCTTCTTCCGGTTCTAATGTATAAGTATCCTCTGTAGAATCAACAAATTCACCATCTTGTATTTCTTGCTTTGTAAATCCGGCACTGACAAATTTATCTTCTTCGTTATTATGTGGTCTACTATCACCTTCTATTATAGAACGTAGACTTAAATCTGAAATTTCAACATTTTCTTTTAATTCTACTTCTTTTCCATCTTCTGAGAGAACTCTAACATCAAGTCCTAAAGATTGTAATTCTTTTAGGAGAACCTTAAATGACTCCGGTATACCTGAATCAGGTATATTTTTCACCCTTAATAATAGCCTCATAAGTCTTAACACGACCTACAACATCATCAGATTTTTACTGTAAGTATTTCTTGTAAAGTATAGCTTGCACCATATGCCTCTAAAGCCCAAACTTCCATCTCTCCAAAACGTTGTCCACCAAATTGTGCCTTACCGCCAAGTGGCTGCTGAGTTACTAGTGAATAAGGTCCTGTAGATCTGGCATGTATCTTATCATCAACAAGATGGTGTAGTTTTAGATAATGCATGTGTCCTATTGTTACAGGACTATCAAAGTATTCTCCTGATCTACCATCTCTAAGCCTTACTTTTCCATCTCTTGAAAGAGGCACACCCTTCCAAAGTTCTCTATGGTCTAAATTATTTCCCAGGTATTCTAGTACATCTTCACGAAGTAATTCTTTATACTTAGACTCAAACTCTTCCCAAGTCATATTCACATAATCATTTGCAACATCCAACATATCCATAATGTCAGTCTCATTTGCACCTGAGAATACCGGTGTCGCAACATTGAAACCTAGAGCCTTAGCCGCAAGCGATAAGTGAATCTCTAATACTTGTCCAATGTTCATACGAGAAGGAACGCCTAGAGGATTTAAAACTATATCAAGCGGTCTACCATTTGGTAAGAATGGCATATCTTCAACAGGTAATACTCTTGAAACAACACCCTTGTTACCATGACGGCCTGCCATCTTATCTCCAACTGAAATCTTTCTCTTTTGTGCTATATATATACGCACATTTTGGTTTACACCCGGAGGAAGTTCATCACCGGCTTCTCTTGTAAACACCTTAGCATCTACTACTACACCATAAGCACCATGTGGTACTTTTAAAGATGTATCTCTAACTTCTCTAGCCTTTTCACCAAAGATAGCACGAAGTAGTCTTTCTTCTGCTGTAAGCTCTGTCTCTCCCTTTGGAGTCACCTTACCTACTAATATATCACCTGCTCTTACTTCTGCACCTATACGAATGATACCTCTTTCATCAAGATCCTTTAAGGCATCATCTCCTACACCCGGAACATCTCTTGTTATCTCTTCTGAACCAAGCTTTGTATCTCTGGATGCACATTCATATTCTTCTATATGAATAGAAGTATAAACATCATCTTGTACCAAACGTTCACTAAGCAAAACTGCATCCTCATAGTTATAGCCTTCCCAAGTCATAAATCCTATAAGCGGATTCTTTCCAAGAGCTATCTCACCTTTCTTAGTTGAAGGTCCGTCTGCTATAACTTCTCCGGCTTCTACATGATCACCTTTGTTTACTATAGGTTTTTGATTGTAAGAGTTTGATTGGTTACTTCTGCTAAATTTAATCAGCTTATATTCATCTTCTCCTGTATGGTCATCTCTCTTAACTACTATCTTACTACTTGAGCTAAGTACAACCACACCCGCATTCTTTGCCAATACACAAACTCCGGAATCGACTGCAGCCTTAGCTTCCATACCTGTACCTACAGCAGGAGCTTCTGTTATCATTAGAGGAACTGCCTGACGTTGCATGTTAGAACCCATAAGTGCACGGTTAGCATCATCATTTTCAAGGAAAGGTATCATACTTGTAGCAACTGAGAATACCATTCTAGGAGAAACGTCCATAAGATCTATATTCTTTTTTTGGAATTCTGATGTTTCCTCTCTATATCTACCTGAAACATTATTATGTATAAAATGACCTTCATCATCTAAAGGCTCATTCGCTTGTGCCACAACATAGTTATCTTCTTCATCAGCTGTAAGATATACAACTTCATCTGTTACTATAGGATTGGCTGCATCTACGCTCTTATCTACAACTCTATATGGTGCTTCTATAAAACCATATTCATTAACTCTTGCGAAACTTGCAAGAGAGTTGATAAGACCGATATTTGGACCTTCAGGTGTTTCTATAGGACACATACGTCCATAGTGTGTATAGTGAACATCTCGAACCTCGAAGCCGGCTCTATCTCTTGAAAGACCACCAGGTCCCAAAGCAGATAAACGTCTCTTGTGTGTAAGCTCTGAAAGAGGGTTGTTTTGATCCATAAACTGTGATAGCTGAGAGCTACCAAAGAACTCTTTCACAGCAGCAGTTACCGGTTTGATATTAATAAGTGCTTGTGGTGTAATGCCATCTATATCTTGAGTTGACATACGCTCTCTAACAACTCTTTCCATTCTGGAAAGACCTATACGATATTGATTTTGTAATAATTCACCAACTGCACGGATTCGTCTATTCCCTAAATGGTCAATATCATCTTTTGTTCCTATATTCTCTTCTATACCCATATTATAGTTTATAGTAGCGAATATATCTTCTTTTGTTATATGCTTAGGTATAAGTTCATTAATATTTCTACGAATGAGATTAAATAATTCTTCTTCATCATTCGCTTCTTCTATAAGCTCTTTTAATACAGGATAAAATACTAACTCTGTTATTCCTAACTCTTCAGGATTTTCTATATTGGTATGCGCTTTTATATCTACCATAAGGTTTGATAAAACTTTTATTTTTCTATCTAAGCCCTGTATCCATACATAAGCTATTGCTAAGTCTTGCAATTTTTTTGCCAACTCTTTATTAACCAAGTCTCCGGCATTTGCCAAAACCTCACCTGTATCACTATCTATAACATCTTCTGCTAAAGTATGTCCTGCTATACGATTAGCAAAATGTAATTTTTTATTAAATTTATAACGTCCAACCTTAGCAAGATCATATCTTCTTGCATCGAAGAACATACCATTTAATAAACTATTAGCACTATCTATTGATAATGGTTCACCCGGACGAATTTTCTTGAAGAGTTCCAAAATACCACTACCATAATCTTCTGTAGAATCCTTTGTAAGACTCGCCATAATCTTTGGTTCTTCACCAAAGAGTTCTATAATCTCTTCATTTTTACCTACTCCGAGTGCCCTTATAAGAACAGTTACAGGAACCTTTCTTGTTCTATCAACACGCACATAGAATATATCATTTGAATCTGTTTCATACTCCAGCCATGCACCTCTATTTGGAATAACTTGGCTTGAATATAATTCTTTACCCACCTTATCGTGAGTAGCTGTATAATATATACCAGGTGAACGTACTAACTGGCTTACGATAACACGTTCTGCACCGTTAATAACAAATGAACCTGTATCTGTCATTAGCGGTAAATCACCCATGAATATCTCATGTTCATTGATTTCGTCTTTATCTTTGTTTATCAGTCTAACTTTTACCTTTAGTGGAGCTGCATAGGTTGCATCTCTATCTTTGCACTCTTCAATAGAATACTTCACCTCATTTTTACATAATGTAAAATCGACAAAATCTAAACTTAAATGTCCGGCAAAATCCTCTATCGGGAAAATATCTCTAAATACTTCCTTGAGGCCGTCATCAAGAAACCATCTATAAGAGTCTTTTTGAATCTCTATCAGATTTGGCATCTCTAAAACTTCTTTTTTTGCTTGGAGAAACTCATTCTCACGCTTTTCCCTGACTTAACGGGACGCATTTTGCTTCTTTCCATTGACGTTTCACCCCTATTCATAAATTTAATACTTGTTTTTTTATAAATATGTTGTATCATATCTATATACTAAAATTGCACAATAACCCATAATAGTGCAAACTTCATATTAGCATAGCAATGTCAATACGTCAAGTCTTAGCTTGATTTTTCTTTTTTTTCTGCTATAATAATAAAGTTAATAAAAAGAATTTAATATGGAGGATTTAAAATTGCATCCTATTATCACAACTATCATTATAGTTTTACTTATTTTACTTGCAGCTCTAGTAGGTCTATATTTTGCCGGCAGACGACTTCAGGATAGACAAAGCGAACAGCAGGCAGCTATAGAAGCAAATAAGCAAGTTGTTTCAATGCTTATAATTGATAAAAAAAGACTACGAATAAAAGAGTCCGGACTCCCAAAAATCGTCCACGAACAAATGCCTGTATATCTTAGATGGACAAAGCTACCTATAGTAAAAGCTAAGGTCGGTCCAAAGGTTATGACTCTTATGGCAGATGACAAAGTTTTTAATATTTTACCTACAAAAGCAGAGGTTAAGGCTGTTGTTAGCGGTATTTATATCACTGAAATCAAAAGTGTAAGAGGTGGTACTCTAACTCCTCCTAAGAAAAAAGGATTTTTCAAAAATTTATTCAAAAAATAAAAGAAGCTTGGCTTTCGCCAAGCTTTTTTTCATATAACTCAAAATTACTTAAGAGTAACTTTTGCTCCAACTTCTTCAAGTTTCTTCTTGATATCTTCAGCTTCTTCTTTAGAAACTTCTGTCTTAAGCATCTTAGGTGCTCCATCAACAAGATCCTTAGCTTCTTTAAGTCCAAGACCTGTAGCTTCACGAACAACTTTGATAACTTTAACTTTCTCTGAACCAACTTCTGTTAATTCTACATCAAACTCTGTTTTCTCTTCAGCTGCTGCTGCGCCGGCTCCTGCTGCTGCAACTACTACTCCAGCTGCTGCTGATACACCAAATTCTTCCTCACAAGCTTTTTACTAACTCATTAAGCTCTAATACTGATAACTCTTTAATTGCTTCTATAAACTCTGCAGTTGTTAACTTTGCCATTATATAATCCTCCATATTATTTCTATTAAATATTTTTAATTCTAATCTTTTATTCTCTTTTAGAGAATATCACCCAATATTATGCTTCCTTATGCTCTGCGATTTGATTAAGAACACGAGCGAAGTTTGCAACAGGTGATTGTATACTTCCAAGAAGTCTTCCAAGAAGCTCATCTCTTGATGGAATGTCAGCTATTAACTTAATACCTGCTGTATCATAAGCAGCACCTTCAACAACACCTGCTTTTAATTCCAAAGCTGGAGCTGTCTTAGCAAAATTATTAAGAATTCTAGCTGGAGCTGTAGCATCATCTTTTGATACTGCTAAAGCTGTTGGTCCTTCAAGATAAGCATCCAAACCTTCAAATTCTGTTCCTTTAGTAGCAAAACGAATCATAGTATTTTTATATACTTTATATGTTACGCCTGCTTCTCTAAGATTTTTACGAAGTTGTGTGTCTTGCTCAACTGTTAAACCACGATAGTCTACAACAACAGCTGAAGCCGCACCATTTAAAAGTTCTGAAATCTCTTGAACCACTGGTTGCTTTAACTCAATCTTTGCCATTTTTATTCCTCCTTGTTTTATTAAGTATAACTGCGGGAGGTAGTACCCAAATAAAAAGCCTCGTTATCTAAAGACAACGAGGCAAACTAATAACAAATTTAATTTGTATAAGCTTTCACTATCCTCGGTAGGCGTTTAAACTTATGCCTTACGGCACCTACTGTCTTTGGCAGTCAATACTATGTGTATACTAACACTATAAACAAATAATGTCAATATATTATTATGCCATTAACTTAGCAACATTAAGTCTAATTCCAGGACCCATTGTTGATGTTAATATAACACTTCTTAAATATGCACCTTTTAATGCACTTGGTTTAGCTTTGATTATAGCATCTAAAATAGCCTTGAAGTTATCTCCTAATTGCTCTTCTGTAAATGAAGCTTTACCTACAGGTACATGCACAATATTTGTTTTATCTAAACGATACTCAACCTTACCTGCTTTAATCTCATCTATAGCTTTCTTTACATCCATAGTAACTGTACCGGCTTTAGGGTTTGGCATAAGTCCTTTAGGTCCTAAAACCTTACCAAGACGACCAACAACACCCATCATATCAGGTGTAGCTACTACTACATCAAAATCTAACCATCCTTCATTTTGGATTTTAGGAATTAATTCCTCTCCACCAACATGATCTGCACCTGCTGCAAGAGCTTCATCAACTTTTGCTCCCTTAGCAAATACTAATATACGAACTGTTTTACCTGTACCATGTGGTAGAACTACAGCTCCTCTTATTTGTTGATCTGCATGACGTCCATCACAACCTGTACGTATATGTAACTCTACTGTTTCGTCGAACTTTGCAACTGCTGTTTTCTTAATAAGTGCGATAGCTTCTGCACTATCATATAAGTTTGCACGGTCAACTAATTTAGCTGCTTCTAAATATCTCTTTCCACGTTTCATTATCTTTCTTCCTCCTAAATTAGTCCTGTACTGTTATACCCATTGAACGAGCTGTACCAGCAATCATACTTATAGCTGAATCAATATTTGCCGCATTAAGATCTGGCATCTTAAGTGCTGCTATTTCTTCTAACTTAGCTTTTGTGATTGTTGCTACTTTTGTTTTATTAGGTACACCTGAACCTGATTTTAAGTTACATGCCTTCTTTAATAGAACGGCTGCCGGAGGAGTCTTAGTAATAAAACTAAAACTTCTGTCTGCATAAACAGTGATAACTACAGGGATGATAAGATCTCCTTGATCAGCTGTCTTTGCATTGAATTGTTTTGTAAACTCAACTATGTTTACACCATGTTGACCTAATGCTGGACCAACAGGTGGAGCTGGTGTTGCCTTGCCTGCTGGAATTTGTAATTTAATATATCCTGTTACTTTCTTTGCCATAGTGGCACCTCCTTGTGGTAATTTCGGGATAAACCCTCCCACGTTTTCTTCGTTTAGAAGAACGTGTATTAATCTTCTTTTCTAATATCTGAAAAATCTATCCAGACTTCTGTCTCTCTGCCAAATACACCAAGTATTAATTTTACTTGTTTTTTATGTTCATTGATATCTTCAATAACACTCTTGGCACCTTCCCAAGCACCGGAAACAACCTTAACCAAATCTCCAATAGCAAAATTTAAGATAAGTTTCTTTTCTCCTCTATTTGCTAAAGCATCTCCTAGTCCAAGATTATATATCTCGTCTATAGTTAAAGCTACCGGCTTACTCCCCGGTCCAACGAAGCCTGTAACACCTCTTGTATTTCTTACTACATACCATGTATCATCATTCATAATCATATGTATAAGTACATAGCCCGGAAATAATTTTCTATCAGAAGTTTTTTCAGCACCATTTTTCAGTTCTACTACTGATTGCATAGGTACGCAAACTTCTAATATTTGCTCTTCAAGACCTCTATTTATAATAGTTTTTTCGATATCTGCTTTAACTTTATTTTCGTAGCCCGAGTAAGTATGAGCCACATACCATTGCGCTTGCTCCATACAACTACCCTTTCTACTTAATAATAAGTCCAAATCCTGTTTTAAAGGCAAAATCAAGACCAGCTATTATAGCTCCAAGTATAAGCGAACATACAACTACTGCCACTGTTTGCTTTGAAACTTCTTCTTTAGTAGGCCAGATGATTTTATTATACTCAGCTTTGAGACCCTTAATAAAATTTGGTTTCTTTTCTTTGCCTTGTTCAGCCATTATACAGTCTCCTACTTTGTTTCTTTGTGCATTGTATGAGTCTTACAGAATCTACAATATTTCTTTGTTTCCATACGATCAGGATGAGCTTTCTTATCCTTAGTCGTATTATAATTACGTTGCTTGCATTCTGTACAAGCTAGAGTGATTTTAGTACGCACAGTAACACCTCCACTTATTAATTAGTTGCAAAGTTATGAGGTCAAAAAAAAAAGACCTCGACATCTCTATCTCTCGTACTATAGCATAAGCGAATATATTAGTCAATAATTTTGCTAAATTTCGTTCTTTTATACCTCTTATATAAATTTACCATAATCTTTTGGGATATCCCACTTATACTTTTTCATATCTACAAAATATTCTTTTTTATCTTCATTATATATAAATTCAACCCCCTCGGCTTTTAAAAGTTCTACTTGCCTATTTTCCCCACCAAAAGCAAAAGCCTTACTCACTCTACCTTCTTTATTTACAACTCTAAAGCAGGGTATAATTTCGGGTTCCGGATTTACATGCAAGGCATAGCCTACAACTCTAGCCCACTTTGGATTTCCGGCTAGGGTAGCTATCTGACCATAGGTAGCTACAAAACCTTTTGGTATTTTTTTTACAACTTCATATATCAATTCAAAACTAGTTTTCTCTTTCATATTTCTTCTAATCCTCACCACTTAATAAATATAGCATCTCATATATTTTTTTAATCTACAACATCCACGCTACCTATTATAATAGCATTTTTATATGTAGTGTTATTTTTTTATCTTAACTGCAACTTATTTAGATAATATTTCTATTCCATTTTTTTAATAGCCTCTATCAGTTTATCTTTTTTTCATACCTAAGCTTTAAAGAGAAAAAAACTCACTGTCTTTTTCAAGCAATTCAAAAAAACACTTTATCGCCTTCCCAAATATCAAGCTTATATATATCTTCTTTTTTTACCCACTCCAACTTTCCTTCATCACAAGCATTATAGTCTGATATTTCTCCTATAAATTCACTCGCTGTATATAAAAACATATACTCAGTTTGCCATACATCTGTTATAAAACTTATAACTCCTCTCAACTTCCATGATATCAACTCTAATCCGGTTTCCTCTTTTTACTTCTCTAAGCAGACATTCTTCCGGACTTTCATCTTCTAAAAAAATGTCCACCTACGCCTATCCATTTATCTTTATTTATATCATTTTTCTTTTTTTATCCTATGTAACATAAGATATTTATTATCTTTTTTCTATATAACATAAAGTAGTTAATTTTTGTTTTTCATCCTTTTTTTCCTTTTCTTCTATAATATATTTAGGCTTTTTGGTTAACATTATAGCACAAACCCCATCTTAGTTTACTATTATTTCAATCTCTTCTTAAGCTAAAACAATCTCTTTTTATTTTGGCTAAAATTTTTTTGAAAAAGTGGTTGACATTTTCTTTTACTTTAGCTATAATTCCTTTTGTCTTTACGAGATAAAGCAACTAAAATTATCGGGGTGTGGCTCAGTTTGGCTAGAGTACCTGGTTTTGGGACCAGGGGGTCGCAGGTTCGAATCCTGTCACCCCGATTTATATTGCGTAAGCGATATGTCATTTATGAGTCTGTAGCTCAGTTGGATAGAGCATCGGCCTTCTAAGCCGAGGGTCAGGGGTTCGAATCCCTTCAGGCTCATATTTTTATATTAAAATGCGGGTGTAGTTCAATGGTAGAACATCAGCCTTCCAAGCTGAATACGTGGGTTCGATTCCCATCACCCGCTCTTGTACAAATGTACATAGTGTATGGTGGGTATAGCGCAGTTGGTTAGCGCGCCAGATTGTGGCTCTGGAGGCCATGGGTTTCGAATCCCATTATCCACCCTTTTAAATTAATATTGGGCTATAGCCAAGCGGTAAGGCACAGGACTTTGACTCCTGCATTCGATGGTTCAAATCCATCTAGCCCAGCTAATAAAAAAACATCACAGAGTGATGTTTTTTTATTGTTTAATATATTTATCTTATGAGTATATCTCATTTTGACTTTCTAAATAAAATTTATATAGACTAACAAATTATTACAAATAATCTTTTGCCCCCATACTACAAAAATCGCTCAAACTTAGTTTAGTTCACCTATCTAAATATAAAAAAATAGCAACTAAACTAAATTTAAAAGCGATTTTATATACCAAAACCATGGCAAAATACTTATTGAAACAAAAATTTTACACTATAAATCAAAATACTTCTTAGCAGATCTAAACATTCCTATATCATAATTTCCAACTACATTTTGATAAAGACCTTTTCCTATTCTTTTCAGAATGTCCCATCTTTCCAAATACTCTACCATCAGGCGAGCAAATACCTTCAACCGCCCACATAGAACCATTTGGATTGTATACAATATCCATAGTAGGCTTTCCACCAAGATCTACATACTGTGTAGCTATTTGTCCATTAGCAGCAAGTTCTTTTAATAAATTCTCATCACAAATAAATCTACCTTCTCCATGAGAAATAGCAACATTATACACTTCTCCTACATTAACATTCATTAACCAAGGACTATTATTAGAACTGATTTTTAGTTCTAACTATCATAGATTGATGCCTTTTTATAGTATTGTAACTAAGTGTAGGGCAAGTTTCATCTATATCTACTATCTTTCCATAAGGAACCAATCCTAATTTTATAAGAGCTTGAAAACCGTTACATATACCTGCCATAAGACCATCTCTATTATCAAGTAAATCGCTAATGGCATCTTTTACTCTAGGATTTCTGAAGAAAGAACTTATAAATTTAGCTGAACCGTCAGGCTCATCTCCACCTGAGAAACCACCCGGCAAAAATACTATTTGAGAATTTCTAATATTTTTCTCAATTTCATTTATACTCTCTTCTATGGTTTTAGAACTTAAATTTTTAATAAGCACTATCTCCGGTTCAAGTCCGGCTTTTTCTATAGCTTTTGCACTATCATATTCACAGTTAGTTCCCGGAAATACAGGTATAAGAACTTTAGGTTTTGTACTCTTTATATTAGCACTATATTTTTTTCTTTTGTAGTTACCCCTATATTTGGAACTTCTTTATAAGATTCAACCTCTATCTTTCTAGGAAATACTTTCTCCAATTTCTCCTCATAAGAATTTTTCAAGTTTCGCTAGTTGCAAGCTATCTTCTTTATATTTCAACTTATATTCTTCACTTACATTTCCTAAAAATCTTTAAATCTATCTCATTATCTTCAAGTAATTTCAAGTCATCATTAGTAAAATCTTTATCAAGTTCTACTATAAAACTTCCGTAATTGTATTCAAATATATCTTCCACACTTAAATTACTATCAAAATCAAATCCCAACCTATTTCCAAGACATTGCTTAAATATTTGTTCAGCAACACCGCCATAGCCCACTGTATACATAGCTAATATATCTTTATTCTTAGATGATATAAAATTAAATAAAAGCTTTTTAAACTATATACATCCGGTAAGTCCTTATCTGCACTTCTCTTTGCAGATAGAAGCATTACTTTTGAACCTGCCTTTTTAAACTCCGGAGAAATTATATTATTAATATCCTCTGTAGTTACTGCAAATGATACTAAGGTAGGCGGAACATCAAGATTTTCAAATGAACCGCTCATGGAGTCTTTTCCACCTATAGCCGCCACTTCAAAGTCTAGCTGCGCATCCAAAGCACCTAGTATAGCGGCAAGCGGCTTTGCCCATCTTTTTTCATCTGTCCCAAGTTTTTCAAAATACTCTTGAAAAGTCAAATATATATCTTTATAACCGGCACCCGTAGCAATAAGTTTACAAAGAGATTCCACAACCGCCAGATAAGCACCCTTATATTGGTCTTTTTCACTTATAAAAGGATTATACGCATAAGACATTATAGAACAAGTAGTAGTATCTTTTTTCTCAACCGATACCTTATTTACCATAGCCGCTATAGGTGTCTTTTGATACTTTCCTCCAAATGGCATAAGTACAGTTCCTACACCTATTGTAGAGTCAAATCTCTCACTAAGTCCTTGTTTTGAACAAACATTTAAGTCGCTTACCAATTTTTCCATACCTAATTTGAAATTTTTTACATTTTTTTCTTCTATTTCTTCCATTTTAGGCACTTTTATATTAATATGCTTACTTGCACCGTTAGAATTAAGGAAATCTCTACTTAAATTCACTATCTCCTTATCTCTCCATGTCATTATAAGTCTATTTTCGTCTGTAACCTCTGCTACAAGTGTAGCTTCAAGATTTTCTTCGCTTGCAAGTTCTATAAATCTATTTACATCTTTTGCCTCGACTACTACCGCCATTCTTTCTTGGGATTCCGAAATAGCCAGTTCCGTTCCGTCTAGTCCCTCGTACTTTTTTTAGGCACTGCATCAAGATTAATGCGTAAGCCGTCTGCCAGCTCTCCGATAGCAACACTTACTCCACCTGCACCAAAAATCATTACATCTTTTTTTATAAGAGATTTAGCTTCTTCATTTCTAAATAATCTTTGTAATTTTTCTCTTCCGGAGCATTACCTTTTTGAACTTCTGCTCCACAAGTTTTTAAGGATTCTTCTTTATGTGCCTTTGAAGAACCTGTTGCACCACCACAACCATCTCTACCGGTTCTTCCACCTAATAAAAATAACCTTGTCACCTTTTACAGGAACTTCTCTTCTTACATTCGCCGCCGGTGTAGCCGCTACTACAGCTCCTATCTCCATTCTCTTAGCTGCATAACCATCGTGATATATTTCATCTACTATACCGGTTGCAAGGCCTATTTGATTACCATAAGATGAATAACCTGCCGCAGCTGTGGTAACTATCTTTCTCTGTGGTAGCTTACCTTTTATAGTATCTTCCATACTCTTTGTCGGATCAGCCGCACCGGTTACACGCATAGCCGCATATACATAGGCTCTTCCTGATAGCGGGTCTCTTATCGCCCCACCTATACAAGTAGCTGCTCCACCAAAAGGTTCTATTTCCGTAGGATGATTATGTGTTTCATTTTTAAATAATAATAACCAATCTTCCTCCTCACCCTCTACATCTACCTTTATCTTTACTGTACAAGCATTTATCTCTTCCGACTCATCAAGCTTATCAAGTTTACCTGCTTTTTTCAAAGCCTTAACAGATATAGTTGCTATATCCATAAGATTTATAGGCTTAGTTCTTCCTAATTCCTCTCTTGTAGCTATATATCTATTCCAAGCTTTCTCTACTTTTTCGTCCTCAAAAGTAACCTTATCTATATTTGTAAGAAATGTAGTATGTCTACAATGATCCGACCAGTATGTATCTATCATACGTATTTCTGTTATGCTTGGATTTCTTTTTTTCTAACTTAAAATAACCTCTACAAAAATCTCAAATCATCAATATCCATAGCTAAAAGCATAGTCTTTTAACAGCTCCAGAAGTTTATTATCATCAAAATCTATGAAGTTTTTCTATTATATCCACATCTTTAGGATTATCATATTCTATATTTAAGCTTTTTATATTCTTTATCATCTGTTTGCCTTGATTCAACAGGATTTATAATATACTTTTTAATTTGTTCTATATCTTCCTCATTTATATTTCCACTCAAAATATAAACTCTTGCAGTTTTTTTACTTCAGGCTTATTTCCCTTAGAAGCTAATTGTATACATTGTGCCGCACAGTCAGCTCTTTGATCGTATTGCCCCGGAAGATATTCTACTACAAAATGTACATCTCCCTCTTTAAAATTTATACTTTTTATAAATTCTATCAAGCTGTGGCTCTGATAATATAAGCCTACTCGCTTCTTCAAATACTTCCTCAGATATACCTTCCACATCATATCTATTCAATATTCTTAATTCATCTACACTTGTTATATTTAAAAAAATTTCTTATATCCGAAAGTAGTGCCTTAGCTTCATAAGCCAGTTCTTCTTTCTTCTCTACATAAATACGATATACCATTAATTTTTTACCTCTAAAGCTTTCTTGCCTATATCCGTTCTATAAAATTTATTTTGGAAACTTACTTTTTCTACCTTTTTATAAGCTTCATCTATAGCTCCTTTTAGATCATCTCCAAGTCCTACTACTCCCAGAACTCTTCCACCTGCACTAAGCAACTTTCCTGCTACAAGCTTTGCACCTGCTACATAAACACTTTCTTTATTTGTATCTATTTTTATCTCATATCCCGATTTGTATTCTAAAGGATAGCCCTCGCTTGCCAAAACAACTAGACAAGAAGCTTTATTATCCCATTCAAGTTTTATTTTATCAAGATCACCACTACTTGTTGCAAGCATAATTTCAAATAAATCCGTTTTAAGCAAAGGGAGTATGCACTGTGTTTCAGGATCTCCAAATCTGGCATTATATTCTATTACTTTAGGACCATCTTTTGTAAGTATAAGACCAAAGTATAGACAACCTTTAAATGTACGATTTTCTAAACGCATAGCTTCTATTGTAGGCTTAAAAATCTTTTCCATACACTCTGTCGCTATACTTTCAGTATAATATGGATTTGGAGCTATAACTCCCATACCACCGGTATTTAGACCCTCATCATTATCATAAGCTTTTTTATGATCCATGGAAGATATCATAGGTAATACAGTTTTACCATCTGTAAAACTAAGAACAGAAACTTCTACACCTTCTAAAAACTCCTCTATAACTACCTTATTTCCACTAGCTCCAAACTTATGGTCGAGCATAATATCATCAATGGCATTATATGCTTCTTCCTTAGAGTTTGCTATTATAACGCCTTTCCCAAGCGCTAACCCATCTGCCTTTATTACTATTGGATACTCACTATTTTTAAGATACTCTTTAGCTTTATTCGCATCATCAAAATTTTCATAAAAAGCAGTAGGTATATTGTATTTCTTCATCAAATCTTTTGAAAACACTTTGCTTGCCTCTATAATAGCCGCCTCTTTTTTCGGTCCAAAACAAGCTATTCCATTATCTTCAAGCAAATTCACAAGTCCTGCCGCCAACGGATCATCCGGAGCAACTATCACATAATCTAAATCTTTATCTAAACAAACAGCAAGAACTTCATCTATATTCTTTATATCAATATTTAAACAAACAGCTTCGTCTGCCATTCCACCATTTCCTGGAATTGCATAGATTTCTTTTATTATCGGATTCTTAGCCACAGCCCTAAGTAAGGCATGCTCTCTTCCGCCACTACCTATTATGCCTACTTTCATTACATATTCTTCCTATTTTTTAATATTTTTTCACACACCAAGGTCAAAGCTTTAGGTAAAATTACCCACTCTGCCTCCTCCATAACTCTCTTTTGCAAACTTTCTTTAGTATCATTTTCATCTATATATACAGCTTTTTTTGCATTATTATCTTTCCACCGTCAGGTATCTCATTTACAAAATGAACCGTAGCACCTGTAACCTTTACGCCATATTTAAGTGCCTCTTCATGAACCTTTAGACCATAAAATCCCTTTCCGCAAAAGCTGGGTATAAGACTGGGATGTATATTTATTATTCTATTTTCATACTCTTTTACAACTTTCTCTGATAATATTGCCAAATATCCCGCAAGGACTACTACATCAATATTATTATCTTTCAAAAGAGAGATTAACTTATCTTCATCTTTACCGGATACAAATTCTGCTTTTATATCTTCCTTTTTTGCTCTCTCTAAGGCATAAGCATCTACCTTATTTGAAATAACAAGACTTAAATTTGCTCCTTGAAGTTCTCCTCTTTTGCTCGCATCTATAAGTGCTTGCAAGTTGGTTCCACCACCACTTACAAGTATTGCAACATTTAATTTATCCATACTTCCTCCTAGTGATGGAACAATCTCATTCCATTAAAGCAAAGAACCATATTATATTCATCTGCTTTTTCTATAACATTATCATCTCTCACTGAACCACCCGGCTCGACAACATATTTAACTCCTGATAAGAATGCTCTATCTATGTTATCTCCAAATGGGAAAAATGCATCTGAACCTAAACAAACACCACTTACACCGGACAGATATTCTTTCTTTTCTTCCTTAGTAAATACTTCCGGTTTAGTATTAAAATACCTTTGCCATTCCCCATCTTTTAATACTAAATCACAATCATCCGATATATATATATCTATAGTATTATCTCTATCTGCTCTTCCAAGCTCTTTTTTAAAGTCTAAAGCCAAGACTTTATCCGCCTGTCTTAAGTGCCATATATCCGCCTTACTACCTGCAAGTCTTGTACAATGTATTCTTGATTGTTGACCGGCTCCTACTCCTATAGCCTGACCGTCCTTAGTATAGCAAACCGAATTTGATTGAGTATATTTTAGGGTAATAAGAGCTATAGTAAGATTTAGTCTTGCTTCATCCGTCAAATCTTTATTGTTTGAAACTATATTTTCAAAATCCTTACAACTCACTTTATACTCATTTCTACCTTGTTCAAAACTTATACCATATACCTGTTTTCTCTCTATGTTTTCAGGTATATAATCTTTATCTATTTGTATTACTAAATAGTTTCCCTTCTTCTTAGATTTTAAAATTTCTAAAGCCTCAGCATCATATTCAGGTGCTATAACTCCATCTGATACCTCTCTTGCAATAAGCTTAGCTGTAGTTATATCACACTTTCTTGATAAAGCTATAAAATCTCCAAAAGATGACATCCTATCCGTTCCTCTAGCTCTTGCGTAAGCACAGGCAAGAGGACTTTTATCTAGGTTTTCTACATCTTCTACAAAATAAGCTTTTTTTAACTTTTCATCAAGCTTTCTACCTATAGCCGCACTTGTTGGAGAAACATGCTTAAATGAAGTGGCACTTGCAAGACCTGTAGCCTCATCTAACTCTTTAACAAGCTGCCAAGCATTAAAAGCATCTAATAGATTTATATAACCTGCTCTTCCATTTAACACTTCAAACGGTAACTTCTTATTATTCTCCATAAAAACTCTAGCCGGTTTTTGATTAGGATTACAACCATATTTTTAATTCTAAACTATTCATCTTTTATCTTAATCAACTTTCTCAAATCTATTTTTTTATAACTTCTTTTTACTTCCTTAGTATCTATATCTTCATATCTTACATATAAAGAAATCTTATTATCTGTATTTAGATTATTCCAAATCTTAGTTGCAAATTCATCTATATCATTATCTATTTCTACTACTCTTGGTTCTCCTACAAAGCTAGGTAATGGATTTTTCATTTCTTTCATAAGTATGAATAAAATGTCCTAGACCTGAAATAAAGCTTTATAACTATATACATATCTGGCACAATGAGTACCCAGACCCTCTATAGACTTTAATATACTCATTTTGTATCTTTCATCATTATATAAAATACCTGATATTCTAGGTGTATAATTAGGAGCATCAGGTTCAAATTCCCTTGTTTCTAAAGCCTCTTCAAATGTTTTTTTCCTTTTTCTAAAAACTCATCTATAGTTATAGTTTGATCGCCATTAGTTACAATTATACAATCTTCTCTCTCTATAACCGGAGGATATATTATAAGACTTGGATCTTCTACCTTTTTCTCATCAGCCGGATATATCATTAGCTTATTTTTTTCTTTTTCAAAAACTCTATTTCTGGAATTTTCACTTCTTCCCATTATAAAATAAGCACAAACGAGTTTTTTACCGTCTAAGGACTTTCCAATAACTATACCTCTTCCATTATAGCTATTGTTCTTTAAAAGCTCTATTATATTTGTCATTACCTCTTCTCCTAATTATTAACACTTTTTAGTAATACTATTCTAATATTATTTTTTCTTCTGATTTTACTATTACACCTAATCTATAAGCCTCTTGTCCATGAGCCTTTAAAATATTTAATGCTTCTTCTTCATCTTCTTTCTTAAGCACTATACTCATCCCCACTCCCATATTAAAGGTATTATACATATCTCTTGTACTGATATTTCCCTTTTCTTGTATAAGATTGAATATAGGTAATATTTTTACATCAGACATAGCTATCTTTGCACATAAACCCTCAGGTATAGATCTAGGAATATTTTCATAAAAACCACCACCGGTAATATGGCTGATAGCCTTTACTTTAATCTTCTCTAAAAGAGCTAAAACAGGCTTTACATATATTTTTGTCGGCTCAAGTAAAGTTTCTCCTAAACTCTTACCATTTAGGCTATCTATAGCTTTTGTCAACTCATCACTAGTTATATTATCTAAATCAAATACCTTTCTAACCAAAGAAAAACCGTTAGAATGTACTCCGCTTGAAGCTAAAGCTATAATAACATCACCCTCTTCCATTTCATTATTGTTAATAATTTTTGCTTTATCAACAACTCCAACAGAAAAGCCGGCAAGGTCATATTCATCTTCAGAGTAAAAGCCCGGCATCTCTGCCGTTTCACCGCCTATAAGAGCTGCATCACTACTGATACAACCTTCACTGACACCTTCAACTATCTTTGCTATCTTTTCAGGTACATTCTTTCCACAGGCTATATAATCAAGGAAAAATAAAGGCTTTGCTCCGCAACAGATTATGTCATTAACACACATAGCAACACAATCTATACCTATAGTATTATGTTTATTAAGTAAAAATGCCAGTTTTAACTTTGTTCCTACACCGTCAGTACCACCAACTAAAACAGGCTTTTCATATCCACTTGGTAATTCAAATAAACCACCAAAACCACCTATATCTGATACCACACCATTTATCATTGTTTTAGCTATATGGCTCTTCATAAGCTCCACTGCTCTATAACCGGCTGTAATATCTACTCCTGCTTCTTTATATGCTTCACTATGGCTCTTCATTAACCCCTCCGCTATTTTTTGCTTCACTTAATTTTTGTTCAAATTTACTCTTAGTTCTCTTCTCCGGAACTTCGGTAGGATATGTTCCATCAAAACAAGCTGTACAATACCCTACACCCTCCTTATTACATATCGGTAATTTCTTTGCATTTTCTACTGACAAAAATCCCAGACTGTCTACACCTATCATTTCTTCTATTTCTTTATGCGTATGCAAACAGGCTATTAAATTATCCTTTGAATCTATATCCGTACCATAAAAACAAGGATTTATAAATGCCGGAGCCGAAACTCTCATATGAACTTCCTTTGCTCCCGCATCTCTAATAAGCTTTACTATTCTGGCACTGGTTGTACCTCTAACAATAGAATCATCTATAAGAATTACTCTTTTTCCTTTTATTACGTCCGCTATAGGATTTAATTTTAATCTTACAAGATTTTCTCTTGCTTTTTGATTAGGAGCTATAAATGTACGTCCTACATACTTACTCTTAATAAGACCCATTCCATAAGGTATTCCTGAGGCTCTTGAATATCCGATAGCCGCATCAATTCCTGAATCAGGCACTCCTATAACTATATCTGCATCCACCGGATGTTCTGTAGCTAAAAACTCACCTGAACGAAGTCTTGCTTCATGCACACTTGCACCCTCTATAACCGAATCCGGCCTTGCAAAATATATATATTCAAAAATACACAAAGTATTTTTTTCTTTTCCACAATGAGTTTCTATACTCTTTATACCGTTTTCATCTATTACAATAACTTCTCCCGGCTTTAGATCTCTCTCCAACTTTGCACCTACTGCCTCTAAGGCACAACTTTCAGAAGCAACAACTATAGAGCCATCTTCCGTAAATCCATAACAGAGAGGTCTGAAACCGTTTTTATCTCTACAAGCTATAAGTTTTCTAGGAGACATAAGAACCAGAGAATATGCCCCCTTTATTATATCCATAGTTTTTAATAAGGCTTCTTCTATAGAGCTTGTTTTAATTCTCTGCCTTGTAAGTATATGTGATATTACCTCTGTATCTGAACTGGCATTAAAAATACAACCCTCCAACTCCAGCTCTCTCCTAAGTTCATAAGCATTAACCAAATTTCCGTTATGACACAAAGCTGTATGCCCTTTTATGTGGTTTACAACCATAGGTTGTGCATTCGCTCTATTCTTATCTCCGGTAGTAGAATATCTGACATGGCCTACTGCTATATGTCCCATTCCGAGTTCAGCTAATTTATCACTCGTAAAAACTTCTTGAACTAAACCGTTATCCTTATAATATCTGAATATCCCATCATCATTTACAGCTATACCCGCAGCCTCCTGCCCTCTATGTTGGAGAGCAAAGAGACCGTAATATGCCAAATGACTTATATCAGTAGGTTCTTTGGTCCATATACCAAATACTCCACATTCTTCCTTTATTTTAGCCATTATCAATATTTCCTCTCATAAAAAACTTAGGCATTCTCTCCCATAAGTCTTTTAATTACTTCTTGATAAGCCTCTTCTACTCCGCCCATATCTCTTCTAAACCTATCTTTATCAAGTTTTTCTCCTGTTAATGAATCCCAGAATCTACAAGTATCAGGAGAAATCTCATCTGCTAGAACTATAGTTCCATCTGAAAGTCTACCAAATTCGAGTTTAAAATCTATTAAATCTATATTGTCTTTTTTCAAAAAATCTCTAAGTATATCATTTACCTTTAAAGCATATTTAGATATTATTTCTAATTCTTCTTTTGTGGCTAATTGCATAGCCGCTATATGATAGTCGTTTATCATAGGATCGCCTAGTGCATCATCTTTATAACAATATTCCAATACTGTAGAAGCAAGCTTTACACCCTCATCTATACCAAGTCTTTTTGAAAGAGAACCGGCAGCTATATTTCTTACTATAACCTCAAGAGGAACTATTTTTACAGCCTTTACAACTGTTTCTCTGTCATTTAACTCTTCAACAAAATCTGTAGGTATACCCTCTTTTTCCAACATTTGCATTAAAAAGTTAGTTACTCTATTGTTTATAGCACCTTTACCCACTATAGTACCTTTTTTCTCACCATTGAAAGCAGTCGCATCATCTTTGTAAGAAACAATATAAAAGTTCTTATCCTCTGTTTCATATACTTTCTTTGCTTTTCCTTCATAAAGTTGATTCATCTTTGTTAATGACATAATTTTTTTCCCCTTTTTAATTATTATATTTTTTTCTTCTATAAAGCTTACTCTTTTCGAGTATTACTTTTTTATTATCTTCTCTTTCTTTAGCAAGTTTTACAGCTAAAGTTTCATCTTCTATGGATAAAATTTGAATAGCAAGTAAAGCTGCATTTTTTGCACCATTTATACCTACTGTTGCAACAGGTATACCCGGTGGCATCATTACTGTTGAAAGTAAGCTATCCATTCCATCTAATACCTTTGAAGAACAAGGAATACCTATAACCGGTAATGTTGTTCCCGCCGCTATAACTCCTGCTAAGTGTGCCGCCATTCCCGCCGCACAAATGATAACTCCAAAGCCGTTATTTCTTGCATTTTTTGCAAACTCCTCCGCCTGCACCGGAGTTCTATGTGCTGAATACACATGGACCTCAATAGGAACCTCATAAGCTTTTAGAACATCTATACCTTTTTCTACTATAGGAAGATCAGAATCACTACCCATTAAAATACCTACTTTTTTCATTTTTTCTCCTCTTTATATATTTTTTAATACAAAAAAAGGACAGTAAAAACTGCCCTTAATAATTACACTTATAGCATATTAAATTAGATATACACATATCAAAAAGAAATTACACCAATTCTATTAATATTTACACTACTACCATGAGCTATCTTCCCTTGCCAATATTGAACTTTAATTAATAATCGCTCAGTCATTTTGAAATCTCCATTTGCAATAGTTACTACCTTTTTTTGTAGCTTGTATACATCTAAAAAAACGACTTCATTATATATAAATAAAACATCTTAGTCAACGAGAAAAGAATAGTTTATATTTTTTTATAATTGTCAGTAAGAATTACAACTCTTTACAGATAAACTTATAGACCTAGTTAGAGCTTAATCTATCAAGAATTTTTAAATAGCTTTTACTATTCCTCTATCAGCTTTCTTAGTACCTTTTCATCTATATCAAAACTCTCCTTTATGAGAGCAAATATTTCGGTATCAGAAATATTTAAACGCTTTAATATATCTATATTCTTTTCTATACTTTCTAATTTTCCTTGCCTTATTCCTTTTGCTATACCGGTTTCTATCCCTTGCTTTATTCCTTCTTCTATACCCTCGCGTCTGGCATCCTGCATATCAAATTTATATTTTGTCGCCATCAACATTTGTACTCTACTCTCCTTCCCTTTGTCTATTATATCCCTTAGTTTATTATCTATAGCTTTAGTTTATCCCTCTATCAGCTTTTTTAGCATCTTTTCATCTATATCAAAAACTCTCCTTTATGAGAGTAAATATTTCGGTATCGGAAATATTTAAACGCTTTAATATATCTATATTCTTTTCTATGCTCTCTAATTTCCCTTGCCTTATTCCTTTTTGCTATACGGTTTCTATCCCTTGCTTTTATTCCGGTTTCTATCCCTTGCTTTATTCCGGTTTCTATCCCTTGCCTTATTCCGGTTTCTATCCCTTGCCTTATTCCTTCTTCTATACCCTCGCGTCTGGCATCCTGCATATCAAATTTATATTTTGTCGCCATCAACATTTGTACTCTACTCTCCTTCCCTTTGTCTATTATATCCCTTAATTTATTATCTATAACTTTAGTATAGGAAAATTCCAAAGCTCTATCTTTATTTTCCATATACTCCAAAAGCTCTCTAAGCTCCGCATTCTCACACTTACTGCCGGCTTTTGTATTTATAAATATTATATTGCTCTTATCTCCCAAAAGAAGCTCTCTATCCTCAAGACAGCAATTTTTAAAGCTGTATTTATATAGTCCTTTTCCGAACAAGTCAAAGGGACATATAAATATAACATAACTCCTTTTTATTTTTGAATAGTCCTCACCCTTTTTCAAATTCTCTACTAGCATAGCACTTTGATAATATATAGCTCTATCAGGTAGATTTCCGGTATTTCTTACCTGCAATTCCACATCATAAATTGTATCTTCGCTATCTTTTATAAATACATCAAGTCTAACCCCTTTAGAGCCTAACATAGTAGCTATGCTTTTTTGCCCTGAGGCGTAATCTATTCTCTCTATACTTACATCTAATACAAGCTCCAGTAAATGCTTACAAATACTTTTTCTTATTCATAATTTTTAGCAAATATAAAGTCATTAAACAAGTTTAAACTTTCCCACTCTCTAAGCAATTTTTTTCATCAATCATTCATTTCCCTCCGTTTTTTTAATACTTTTTTTATAATGTGATTTTTCCTTATATCTCCTTAAAATTAAGAATTTTTTTGATAATTGAATTTAAGAATATAAGAATTTTTGATACTTTTTATTCTATACCTTTATTTTTTTCTTTTTACAATAAAATTAATACTCTACACAAAAAAATATCAACAATTAAATCCGTATCAAGATATTAATTCTCCTTATTATTAATCAAATATTCAAAATACACATTCCTATAAAATAAAAACAGTCCCAAATTCACATCTATGAATTTTTAGAACTGTTCTTTACTATAACTTATTTAATATATTATTTATTTTTCCTCAGTTTCTTTTTTTCTTAAACTTTAGAACAAGCAATCCAAATACTGACAGGATAGATACTATACTCAGTTTTATCATAGCATCCATACCTTTATCACCTGTTTTTGGAATTCCTTTTTGCATATCTTTTTTCTTTAATATACGATTACTATTTACAAGATTTTCTTTAGTTTCATCGCTTGGTACAGGTATTACCTCTGATATAGGACTTTCTATCGGTACACCTGATGTGGAAGCGCTTGGTACCGAAGAATTAGGGTATAGAACCGTTTGATGATCCATTTGGTCTAGGTGTATCCGGTTTAGGTGCATTCGGTCTAGGCTCACTAGGCTTAGGTTCACTCGGCTTAGGCTCATTCGGTCTAGGTGCATCCGGCTTAGGTTCATTCGGTTTAGGTGCATCCGGCTTAGGTGCATCCGGCTTAGGCTCATTTGGTTTAGGCTCATCCGGCTTAGGTTCATTTGGTTTAGGTGCATCCGGTTTAGGCTCATCCGGCTTAGGCTCATTTGGCTTAGGTTCATCCGGCTTAGGTTCATTTGGTTTAGGTGCATCCGGTTTAGGCTCATCCGGCTTAGGCTCATTTGGCTTTGGTGCATTTGGTTTAGGCTCATCCGGCTTAGGTTCATTCGGTTTATCTACAATCTTTTTTTCAATTACTATATTATAGGATTGACTAGGTTCCTCATTATCACCCTCATATTTTTGAATCAAAAAAACTTCCGGCTTAAAACCATTTTTCTTTAATTATATAACCCAAATCCTCCAACTCTTTAATTTTTTTATTAACTTGCTCTGCTGACATAGCTTCACCGGGAATTCCACTTAGAATTATCTTATGCTCGGACAATTCATTTTGAACACCATCAATTTCTTCTTTTATATGAACCACAGCTCTAGCGGGCACCTCTTCATATAGATAGGTAATAATGGTTTCACCCTTAAATATCTTACCTTTACTTGGATCTGAATCTTCCCTTAATCCACCATTAGTTGCAGTAAGTTTATACATCTTATTATTTTTTTCTGATAATATTATCACTTTCAGGGAACGCATATTCGTACTCAGTAGCAAAATTTGCATCAGCTACAATAGTTTTATAACCGTCACTAAGCATATTTCCTTCTTCGTCTACATATCCTACCTTTACGCTTCCCATAGTATTTTCTACAAACAGTTTTTTCAATTTACTTGTTGTATTTATACCGGGTGTATCCATTTCCTCTTTTATTTTCTTAAGCTTATCCTTAGGAAACTTAGGATCATCATCTAATTTCTCTAAAATACGACGCACAACATATTTAGAAGGCTCTAAGGTATCTTGAAGAATAGAAAAATCCGCAAGTATGGGTTCATTATATTGAATACGAGGACTTTGATGATTTACTCCAACTCTCTTTTGATTTTCCGGAATAATCTGTACAGTATAGGATACTACATCCTTATCAAGCTTTATATCTCCTGTTCGAAATCTACCGCCTCTTCCAAGCTTGCTCTTATCTCCATTAAGTCCTTCTTCTATTTTTTCTGATAACACGGCATCACTAAGTTCATTAGAACGCACTAAATTATCTTTTTCAACGAAGTAGTGAGTAAACCGGCTAAGTCCATCATTCATTTCAGCTGCAAGTTCATTTGTATGAATTCTATCGTAGGTACTCTGAGTCATCTCACTTGCCGGAGGTTGTATTTTGGCCTCCATGTGTGAACCCAGTATTTTTAGCTCCTTTTCACCATTCCTTGCTTCTATATAATCATAAGCATTTGTACTTTTAATTCCTGATTTTAAAGCAGAAATTTCTTTATTCAGCTTGGTTATAGCGTCATTATCAGTGCTTGCCTCTAATTGAGCTTCTTTTTCCCTAAGCTTAGTCTCAAGCTCCGCACGAACTGTAGCAACTTTTTCGGAATCTGTTACCAGCTCCAGTTGGTTTGTGCGTCCATGATAAATTATTTTTTTTGCAGTAGGCAACACAAAATTTAACAATTTATAAACACGGTTCGGATCTTTACTCTTCACTTCACCTTCTAAGTTTTTTTCTTGTGAGGTTGCCCAAATTGGCAAGGCCTTTCTACGTTCATCGCTAATATTAATTTTTTTGATTGTATTATTAAGTGTATTTGCTATAGCCGCATAGGTGTCTAAGCCTGGAATGTTCTTTTTTAAATTTTGTTCTGTTAAAGCATCTTTATCCACAAGGAGCTCTACTATATCTTCACCTCTCGCAACAAGCTCTGCTTCTACAACTCCCTTTAATTCCTCCAAGCGTGTTTTTTGAGCAGGAGTTAATTTTTTGCCAACAGTCGGATCTTCTTCTTTAAGACGTTTATTAGCAAGTTCTATTATTTTTTTATCATAAGGTTTCTTTAATAATTGTTTAATAACTCCATTCACCGCTTTTAAATCTAAGCCTTCACTATAAAGCACCTCGTTATCAACAACTCCGTCAACATTATTAATAGTATGATCGTAAATTGTTTCTACCGTATCATCTTTTTTAGTTGCTTTTATAACAATTCGATAGCTTCCCTTTGAACCCTCAAAGTCCGAAATATAACCGGTTATAAAATCAATCTTCAGACGACTTCCATATTTCGTAGAATACGCGGCAAAATGTTTTTCAATTCCATTAAATCCCTCCACATTTGGAGAATGCATGACAATATCATCTCTTTCATTTACAGGTAAGCTTTTTAAATACTCCTCATTCTCCGTACTGTTTGGAGTCTTCGGATCATATTTAGTACCATCTTGTACCTCGTCCTCTCGGTTAGCACGTGTACGTCCTTTGGCAAGCATAAGCATATAATTGAAAGTACGATCTAAGGCTTGTTCATGAACATAAATTTGATCAAGAGCATTAGAACCTAACATACCACCTTGCACAATAGTTCCATCTTCATTTCTTTGCCAACCGGTAAAATATCCCCTATCATTTTTCTTTCCAATAGCAAATCTTCCCGGCTTACCATCTTTATCTATCGCCGTCCAACCACCAAAGGAATTTATTTCTTTAATTTCTCCATCTTCAAGATTGAAACCATCACCTACATCATCCATATTTTTCATATAAGTATAGTCATTATTTTGATAATCATCCGGAAGTCCATCCAAAACCTCATACAACTCCTCAATACTTGCACTACTATCAGGTTCTTTAAAGGTTCTATGTGCCGCTTCATCATTATTTGCATCATAAAAGACATCAAACAAGACATCTGACTGAGTCGCCTTATTTTCTAAACTATTAAGCTTATTTATAGCTTCGGATAATGTAGCTTTCATAGCTTGGGAATATGTAGCTCTCGTAGCTTGCTCATCATCTAAAATGTGAGTTTTCAAACTTAAATGCTCTGAAAAATTTCCTATAGAACCCAAACCGCTTTCATAAGCTGCTACAGTTGTTGTAGTCAAATAAAACATAGAAAATGCCAGACTGAAAATTCCGAGTCCGAACTTACGACTTCTAAGTTTCTTTATTCTCTGTTTTTTTCCTTTTTCATATTCTGAATATAACCTTTCACTCTAAATCATAAAACATTTTTTTAAGAATCAAAAAAATAATCAGATTCAACAATACAAATAATTAAATCTAATTATAAGAAGTAAGATATTTTTTTCACGCACTAAGGCACTAAGGCACTAAGGCACTAAGGCACTAAGGCACTAAGGCACTAAATAATTATATGTTACATCATTTCACTATAAATTGCAATCCTAAATGTCAGTATCTCATAATTTTTTATAGGCAAGTCTATAAACCTCATTAGAGCTTAATCCATCAAACATTTTTTTCTTGGGTAGTTATTCATAAAGTTTTTCAATTCCCTGTATTCTCTTTTTACCGAATTTTTTTATACATACTCCTCTCTTTTAACAATTTTTACCATTCCTCTATCAGCTCTTTTAGTACCTTTTTCATCTATTTTTTTCTTTTTAAAATAAAATTCAATGCAGTCTATAAAATTCCATTAAAACCGGGTTATTTAAAATCCTTCTTTCTTTATTCCTACAAAAAAATAGCACCTACTCCGTAAGTGCTATTTTTATAAATATATTCACTTCTAAATCCTATATCTCTTCGGCTTCCATATCAAACCCGGCAATATTGTACTCACACAATATTTCAAATAAATATAAAAAAACATCAACAAAACAAAAAAATACTTCATTATATTATACTTTTTATTTACTGTTAGCACTTGCCGCTTCTTTCATTATGTCAAATAATACATAATTTTTCAACCGGTACAGCCTCTTTTATTCTTCCTGCATCAAGAAATACCTTTTTGCTGATTTTTCATAATATTTCTTCATTGTACCATCTTCAAGATAAGTAGCAACTTCTTTTCCACTAATCCAATTACCCTCACCTGTAGAAGCTAACATAACTGCTTCATCTACCTGACATTGCTTTGCAACTAATTTCGCAATCTCATCTATATTAGCCGCACGGTAATCTGCCGCCTTTTGTAAAGCTCTCTCAAATCTTACAAGTACATCTTTATGCGCATCCACATACTTCTGTGTTGTGATAAAGCTTGATGGGAAAGTAACCTTATCTAAGTAATCTTTATTTGTTCCAAGAACTAAAGCATCATCTTTTAAAGCATTAATTATAGTTCCTGTTCCCGGAGACCAAGTAGCACAAGCATCAATATTTCCACTTACTATAGCTGAAACTATACCATTTGCATCCATTTCAACCAATTCCAAATCACTCTGTTTTAGACCTGCCTGCTCTAAAGCAAGATTTAAAATAATTTCTGCTGATGTACCACTGGTTACAGCAACCTTTTTACCTTTTAAATCCTCAATTTTTTCTATACCCTTTTTCTTATTAGCTATAACTGCATCAGCTAGAGAAGTTCCATCAAGTCCAAATACAACCGCTTGTCCTTCTATACAAAGAGCATGTGCTCCATGTCCTATTTGAGATATATCTATATCTCCTGATGACATAGCCGCTATTTCTGCAGGGCCTCCCTGAAATTCTACCATTTCTACATCTAAGCCCATTTCTTCAAAATAACCTTTTTCCTTAGCTGTTACCGCAAGTGAAGCGCTACCCATATTTGGCATATATGCAAGTCTAACCTTTTCCGTTTCAAATACTTCTTTTTTAGCTTCTTTACTCTCTGTCGCTACTGTAGTTTCCTCCTTAGCTGTTGCTGTAGTACTCTCGCTTACCTTAGCTCCCGAGCAAGCCGTTAAAGCCAATAGCATAGCCGCTCCCAACACACATAAAATCTTTTTCTTCATGACTGTTCTCCCTTCTTATTTTCTTACCTCAAGATACTCTTTATAAACTTGTCCCCAGATATAATTTTTAAGCTGTAAGAATTCATCTGTCATCTTAGTTTCTTGAGTCCTTGGGTATGGAATATTAATATCTACAATCTCTTTTATTCTACCCGGTCTTGCACTCATGATAATTACTTTTTGTGCTAAAATTATAGCTTCATCTACATCATGCGTAATAAAAGAAGCAAGTCTTTTTCTCCTTTTCCCAAGTATTCAAAAGCTCTGATTGTAGTTGAGTCCTTGTTTGTGCATCTAAAGCTCCGAAAGGCTCATCCATAAGTAAAACCCCCGGATTTACTGCATAAGCTCTGGCTATAGCAACCCTTTGTTTCATACCACCTGATAACTCTTTAGGATACGAAGAAGCAAATTGTTCTAAATCTACCATTTTTAAGATATTTCATGGCTTCCTCTTTCGCCTTTTCTCCTTTTATACCTTTTAAATTTAAACCAAATTCTACATTCTTTAAAACGGTCAGCCAAGGAAAAAGTGCATATTGTTGAAATACTACTCCTCTTTCAGGACCCGGACCTTCAACAACTTTATCATCTACATAAACATGCCCACTACTAGGCTCAAGTAATCCTGCTATAATATTTAGCAAGGTCGACTTTCCACAACCTGAAGGTCCTACTACACAAATAAATTCATTTTCTTTTTATATCCAGATTAACTCCATTAAGAGCAATCATTTCACCTTTTCTGGTATTAAACTTTCTTACTACATTATCAATTCTGACCTTTACTTTTGCATCGTTTCCTGCCATCCTGTTAAGCTCCTTTCTAAAAATCTTACTACTTGTTCAAATATTAGACCTATGATACCTATGATAAGTATACCCATTAAAACGGTTGCCATATCATAATATCCTTGAGCTTTTTGTATCATCATTCCAAGTCCTCTTGAAGCTCCTGTAAGCTCAGCAGCTACTAAAGTAGTTAATGAAGCTGAAAGGCCAAGTCTGGCACCTACTAAAATAAATGGTGTCGAAGCAGGTATTACAACCTTAAAAAATATATCTCTATCTGTAGCACCTAAAACTCTTGCCGCCTTAATCAGGGTTATATCAACATTACAAACACCCTGATATATAGTTACAACTAAAACTAAAAATGAGGCAATAAAGATAACTATTATTTTAGCATTCTCTCCAACCCCCGCACCTGCAATAACAAGTGGTATGTATGCTAATGGCGGAATATTCCTTATAAATTGTATCCAAGGTGCAACCAAATTTCTAAACGGTGCATACCAACCCATAAGAAAGGCTATCGGTATAGATGCTATAAATCCTATTAAAAAGCCTACTATTACTCTGAAAAGACTTATATAGACATGTCCCCACAAGCTATTATCCTTTATTTTTTTCTATCAATTTAATAAATACTTCAAATGGAGAAGCAAAAAAATAACTCCACCTGCCTCAGTTGATGCTATAAATATCCATATCAAAAATGCTAAAGCTACTGAGATTACCATCCATATTGCTGGTGGGATTTTATTTAAAATACTATTATTTTTTTTGCAATTCATTTTTGAACCCCCGATATATTTTTGTACTTTATTAAAAGATATAATAAAAATCAAGAAAAATATAAAAGTCTGATATTTTTTTCATACCTTTTTAGGCTAAATGTAAAGCTTAGCAAATATACCAATAGTGCAATATTTTTATATAATCTCTTATTGCCAAAATTGATTTTTTTAGTGATATTATGTTCACAATATTAAAAAAATATTATATTTAATGAACATAAGGAGTAAATATGAATATACTTAAACATTCAAGATTAAAAAAACATAGATTTGGGTATAACTTTTATACCATTTTTTTAGTAAGCCTTATTTGCATTTTTTTGCTTTTTTCCCTAAAAATTTCTAATATTTATCTTTCTAATATCAGAAATTTTATTAATGATAATTTTTTTCAATATACTATCTTTGTATAGGACTTGGTATGTTCCTCTTATCTTTATATATAGCTTTTTAGTAGATATGGTAAGATTCGTTTAGGCAACATAGACAAACCACAATTTTCATACTTTAAGTGGGGAGCTATGATTTTCACTTCAGGTTTAGCCGCTGACATAATCTTCTATTCTTTATGCGAATGGATTTTATATGCAAATGAAAACCATATTAAAGAGCTTGCAAACAAGGGAGTAAATTCCGATTTAGAGCTTATAAAATGGTCAAGCACTTATCCTCTCTTTCATTGGGGACTTATACCGTGGAGCTTTTACCTTGTTTTAGGTGTTTGTTTCGGCTTTATGATTCATAACAGAAATAAGCACAGACAAAAATATTCCGAAGCTTGTAGACCTATATTAGGCAAATTAGTAGATAAAAATCTAGGTCGTTTTATAGATATACTCGCCGTATTTGCCCTAATAGCAGGAACAGCTACTACTTTTTCTCTTGCCACTCCTTTACTTTCTCTTGCACTTAGCAAGATTTTTAGGTATAGCAAATACTACTTTTTTTAAGTATATTCATAATAATTATTATCTGCATAATATATACTTCTCATGCTTACCTTGGTATAGAAAATGTATCAAAATTAGCTACATTTTGCACTTATTTATTTTTCGGATTTTTAGCCTATGTTTTTATTTTCGGAAAACAAGAAATCTTCATAATAAAATATGCTTTTATAGCTATTTCAAATATGCTTTATAACTTTTTTTCCTATGGCCACCTATCTTTCTTCTAAAAGCAGATGGATTCACTCAAAATTGGACTATTTTTTATTGGGCATATTGGATAGTTTGGTGTGTTGGAACCCCATTCTTTATAGGATCTATAAGCAAGGGACGTACTATTAAACAAACTATTTTAGGGGCTTATGCTTTCGGTATAGCCGGTACTTATGTTTCCTTTATAGTATTAGGACATTATGGACTTAGTTTAAATTTTACTAACAGATTAAATCTTATAGATTTATACCTTAAAAACAAAGATTTATATACTTTAATTATAGGTATTTTTAGATACTCTACCCTTCCCAAAGCTTGTACTACTTTTTACTATCTCTTACCATGATAGCCTTTTTATGCTACCAGCTTTGACTCACTTACACTTATAGCCGCTTCCTACTCATGCAAAAAGTTAAAACCTGATGAAGAACCGAATAAAAAGCTCAAACTTTTTTGGGCGATATTGCTTATATTATTGCCTATAGCTTTATTATTCTCTAAAAACTCTATGGCAAATTTACAAACAGTTTCAATAATAGCTGCCTTTCCTATAGGCTTTATTATCATTCTTATAATTATTAGTTTCTTTAAGGATGCTAATTTGTATTTAAAAAGAAAAAAATAAAGAAATTTTTGATTTACCTAAATAGCTCATCATCGAAAAAAATCGTATAAGCTTAAACCAAAAGCTATTGCGATCTTTTCGATATTTGCTAAATTAGGATTTTTTTAGATTTTCCACTAGCTATCTTCCTTATTGTAGATTTAGGAATACCGCTAATCTTAGATAATTCATAGAAAGTTTTATTGTATTTAATAGTCAATTCAAAAATCCGTTTTTTTAATGTTTCACCCATATTCATTGCTACCTCCCCCACCTAGAGGAAAGAACAGCTTTATTTATCTATATTTAAACTTTCATCAACTATATATATAGGTCTATTTTTTTAATTCTGTAAACAAAATAGCTATATATTGCCCTATTATACCCACTATCAAGAATAACATTGCAAACATAAAACAAAGTAAAACTATGATAGTAGCATAACCATTCGGAGTTCCTACTCTAGCCCAAGTAACTATAGTATATATAGCCATTAGAAGCCCTAAAAATATAGAAAAATGTACCTGCATACAGACCTAATTTTTAATGGCATATCAGAAAAAAACATAATATTGTATCCATAGAAAATTTCAAGAGCTTATGCAGAGAATATTTGCTATGTCCTGCTACTCTTTTTTTGAGCTACATAAGGCAAGCTTGTTTTTTTAAAAGCCTATATTCTGGACATAGCCTCGCAAAAAAATCTAACTTTTTTTCTCTATAATCTTTTCTAAGTACATTTGCCACCTTTTTTTGATATAGCAAAAAAAGTCTGACGCATTTTTTTCCAGTTTATTCTTACTCAATAAATTTATTCCGGAATAGAATATAGAAGAAGTTATATTTTTTATAAGTCCGGCATCTGTATTGCTGGTTCTTATCATATTAATTATATCATAACCCTCGTTAAACTTAAAGATTATATCTTTTAAAATACCTGGAGGATGTTGCAAGTCTGCATCCATACAAACTATATAATCTCCACAGGCATAATCTATTCCTGCAATCATAGCAGCCTCATGTCCAAAATTTCTTGAAAACAAAAAGAGCTTTTGACCCTATCATCTTTTTTTGCAAATTCTCTTATGATCTCTCCACTCTTATCCACGCTGCCATCATTAACAAAAATAAGTTCATAATCCATATCTAAATTCTTTATATAGCTGCTTGCCACCTCATAAAAGCTCTCTAAAGAATCTTCTTCATTATAAACGGAAACTACTATAGACAAGCTTTTATTCATATATTTCTATCTCCTTGCTTCCATGACTTGCTTTTCTATCTTCTTTCCTTGGCAAAGTCATATAATCTCCGTATACCAAATTTAAGATTTCATCATAAGCTTCAGGAATAGACAATAATATATCTTCAAATTTTATTTCCGTCATATTTTTTTAGCCAAATTTTTTTCTAAGTTGACATATAAATAATCAGGTTGATAGTTACTATAATATAGACTATTATGCTTTTTTTCTTATTATATTTCCTAGCTAATACATCTTGTGCTATATATAGCTTAGACATAGGAATAAATCTACCTAAAGTAGAAAAAAATAAATATCAGTATCTTATGTATACCGGAATACTTTTTATAATCCAGTTTATATCTATGTCCCATGGCTAATAAGTAGATAAACTTATGCAGATTTTTAACAACCTTTCCCACAAGTCTTGATTTAGGCAAGGCATCTAAGATAAATATATCTACCCAAAGATGATTTAGCTTGTTATCATAAAAACTATCTTCCTTGGAGTCTTTATGCCTTTTACTCCTTTTTAAGATTATTCGAGGCGTAAAATCATAAAAAACCTTTCCTTTTTTTATATCACTTGGCATAAGGAGTTCTAAATCATTTGGAAGTTCCTTTTTTACTATCTTCTTGAATACTTCAAAATTAGAACGTGTCATTGCTATATCCGCATCATCATCCCAAGGTATGAAACCATTATGTCTTATAGCCCCTAATAAAGTTCCTGCATCTAACATATATTTTAAATTATATTTTTTGCATATCCTATCTATCTCTTTTAATATATAGAGATTTGCTTTTTGAACCTCTAAAAGGCCATAAGAATTATCCATCTTTTCCTCCTAAATTTCCCTTAAACCATTAATTATAGTTTCTGCCATATAGTCTATCATTTCATCTGTCATCCCGGGATATACTCCAACCCAAAAAGTATTTCTCATAACAGTATCAGTATTTTTTAAATCTCCAATAACCCTATACGATACACCATCATTTCTAATTGTATCAAAACAAGGATGTAAGGTAAGATTACCTGCAAATAGCATACGAGTTTGAACATTATGCTCCTCTATGTAGTTTACAAGCTTAGCTCTATCTACACTCTCTTTACAAGTAAGTAAGAATCCAAACCAGCTAGGGTCGGAATTTTCATTTGCAAGTGGCAAAATCAACTTATCCTCTACATTTTTTAAAGCCTCTCTAAGTCTCTTAAAATTATGCTTTCTTCTTTCTACAAAACTTGGAAATTTCTTTAATTGAGCAACTCCTACCGCCGCTTGCATATCTGTAACTTTTAAATTATATCCAAAATGGGAATATACATATTTATGATCATAACCCATTGGCAACTCTCCATATTGCTTAGTAAATCTACAATGACAAGTATTATCTTTTCCGGATGGACAAAAACAATCTCTTCCCCAATCTCTTAAAGAGCGTATAATTTTATTTAAAAGAGAACTGCCGGTATATACAGCTCCACCTTCTCCCATAGTCATATGATGTGGAGGGTAAAAACTTGAAGTTCCTATATCTCCTATGGTACCTGTAAATTTAGTTTCCCCATCTATAGTATATGTACTTCCCAACGCATCACAGTTATCTTCAACAAGCCAAAGATTATGCTTATCGCAAAATTCTTTTACAGACTTTAAGTCAAATGGATTTCCTAAAGTATGTGCAACCATAACTGCCTTAGTTTTATCAGATAATGCTTCCTCCAACATAGTTACATCTATATTATACTGTGGTATTGTAACATCTACAAAAACGGGAACAGCACCATATTGTAACATTGGGGTTACTGTGGTAGGGAAACCACAAGCTACAGTTATTATCTCATCTCCTCTTTTAACTTGTCTATCACCTAAGAGAGGTGATGTTAATGTCATAAATGCAAGTAAATTTGCACTTGAACCCGAATTTACCAGGTTTGCAAATCTTACTCCAAGATATTTTGCTAAATTCTTTTCAAATTCATCATGATATCTACCGCTTGTAAGCCAAAAATCTAGAGAACTATCTACTAAATTTATCATCTCATCATGGTCAAACACACGACTTGCATAGCTTATTCTATCGCCTTTTTTATATTCTTTTTTTATTATGATATCTATCACAATATTCTTCTACTAAGGCAAGTATCTCTTCCCTTGCCTTACTCTCCTCTTTACCTTCAAATCTATTATTCATTATAAAAATAATTACCTTTCAAAAAAATCTTTTATTTGAGCATCTGTGAACTCTGTCATATCCCTACCTTCAAAATAGGCTTTTGACCAAGATACAGTTTTTCTCCACAGCTTCTTTTTATATCATATATAGCTTTCCATTCATAGACTTTTTTTAATTTTGCACAATCTAATTTTAAAAAACCTGCTTCATGTGGTCCTTTATTTTCTACAATCTCATAGTCAAAGTTACCACCCCAAAAGTTCTTAAATAAATCTACTATCTCCAAAGTAGTAACACAATCTTCTATATTAGGTCCTACATTAAATGAACCGCTAAATTCTTTATTTTTTTATATTGTTTCTCTAATATCATAAGATAAACTTTTTAAAGGTTCAAGCACATGCTGAAACGGTCTTATAGATTTTGGATTTCTTATAGTAAGCTTTTCATTTTTAAATACTGCTCTAACACAATCAGGTATTATTCTATCTTTTGCAAAATCTCCACCACCTATAACATTTCCTGCTCTGGCTGTACTGACCTTTATATCTGTATTATCTAAGAATGAACGCTTATAACTATGTGTTACAAGTTCAGAACAAGATTTAGAGTTTGAATAAGGATCAAATCCGTCAAGATAATCCTCTTCTACATACCCCTTATCCCACTCCTTATTATCATAAACTTTATCTGTTGTAACATTCAAAAAAGATTTTACCGACTTTGAAAGTCTTACACACTCGCATATATTGACCGTACCCATAACATTAGTTTCGTATGTATATACCGGTTTATCATAACTTTCTCTAACTATAGGTTGAGCAGCTAAATGTATTACCATTTCCGGCTCAAACTCATCAAAAGTCTTTTTTAATTTATCTAAATCTCTAATATCACCTATGATATGTTTTATATTATCTTCTATATCTAATATATTAAATAAATTAGGATCGGTTTCAGGCTCGAGAGAATAACCACAAACTTTCGCTCCTGCTAAAATTAAAATCCTACTAAGCCACGAACCTTTAAAACCCGTATGTCCTGTTATAAGTATCTTTTTTTATTCTTAAAAAAAATTCTAACATTTTTCCTACTTCCAAATCTTCCAAGGTGCTTTTTTACTATTCCAAAGCTCCTCTAATTTATTTTTTTCTCTTTGAGTATCCATACATTGCCAAAAACCGTCATGATAGAAACTCATCAATTCTCCTCTATCAACAAGTGCCTGCAAAGGTTCTTGTTCAAAGATAGTTTCATCACCATCTATAAAATCAAAAATCTTGGAACTCATAACCATAAAGCCACCATTTATAATAGCTCCATCATTATCACTCTTTTCTCTAAAAGATTTAATACTTCCATCTTCACTCAAAGAAATAACTCCCTTGGCTTGCCCTATATTTACTGTGGTCATAGTTCCTATTCTCTTATGCTTCTTATGAAAATCCAACAGTGCTTTCAAATCTACATTACTAAGTCCATCGCCATAAGTCAACATAAAATCCTCATCACCTATATAATCTCTAACTCTTTTTATTCGACCGCCTGTCATAGTATTTAGTCCTGTATCTACTAAGGTTACTTTCCAAGGTTCAGCATAATTATTATGTACTTCCATTTTATTATTTGCCAAATCTATAGTTATATCTGAGGTATGCAAAAAATAATCCGCAAAAAATTCTTTAACTATATATTGTTTATATCCAAGACAGATAACAAAAATCATTAAATCCAAATTCAGAATAATATTTCATTATATGCCAAAGTATAGGTCTTTCTCCTATCTCTATCATAGGTTTTGGTTTCAAATGGCTCTCTTCCGTAATTCTGGTACCCAAGCCTCCTGCCAATATAACAACCTTCATATCAAACCTCCCTTACTTAAAGACATTAAGCTTTCTTTCTTTCAAAATCTGTAGTGCCTTTCTAGTTTTTTTGCACCATCATGATATTGAAATACTTTCTTTAATGTTACATCATCTACATTCTCAAAGTTTAATGCAGTTTCTCTTATTTTTCTCAAAATTTTCTTTTCTATATCTTGCTATATTTATTTCTCTGTAAGTCGTAAGAATATTTCCTATAATAAATATATACAACAACAAATTTGCAACTATTTTTTTAGAAAATTAGCTTTATCTGTATTCTCTCTTATTATCTTAGTTTTTTTCTTGTTTTTCCATACTTCTAAAAATAAGCTATACTAAGTACAATACCCACTATACCCTATGAAATATTGTAAAGAATATCTTGAACTCATTCCATATGTATCTTTCAAGAATATCCATCTGGATAAAGTTACCAGTGCATGATTACAAATAGCATATAATATCAACAAGATAGGAAATATACTATACTTATAAATTTTTATATTTTTATATTTATGTATAAAGCATATATATATGCCAGCAACACTACAATTGATAAAACTATAACAAATAGTGAGCTAAACTTATATGTAGTCATCCATTCTTCACTAAATATCATACTCGAAAAAGATTTTTAGGAATAACTTTATTATTACATCAAGTTTTTGTATTAAGTGCAGTAGAGAAACTCATGCTACTGGCTCCTGCATATTCTTCTATAGAATTAGTTCTACTAAACATATATAAACAAAAAGGTATAAATATATATATTATTCTTGTTATATTCTTTCTGATATTTGCTCTCTTAAATTTATTATCTATAATATCATAGATATAAGCAAGTAATATTATTGCCGTATAGGAAACACTATATGGACCTGCAACAAATATTATAGTAAAGACAGGTAAATATCTTAATATATATTCGTATCTTCTTCTTTTCAAAAATTCTTGACTTATCAAATACATAAAAGTGATATATAAATAAGAAGATAGCCAAAAAAATGTACCCAGCCACTGCCATTAGTCAACATTTCCCATTTATTCAACGAAAACGTAAGTAATGCAACTATTAAATATATAGCCACCGAGTATCCTTTTTTTCTAAAAATATATTTTTCCAAATACATAAGAAAGCATACTTAAAAAAAGAAAGCACCCAATAACATATCAAAAAGTTGTGGAATACTTAAATATCACAACATTAATTATTCTCTGAATGTAATTAATAGGTAGTCTGGTTAGACTATCAAGTCCCATATACGGTCTAAAAAGAAAAATACATTTCCAAGATAACTAAGTACCAATCTTGTATAATCTGTGTAAATTACATTAACTGTAGCACTTCTTATATAGGCACTTAAAAACAAGAAACCAAATATAGGTATAAGTATATTTATAAGCTTTTTTTGACATAAAACTCTCCCAATTCTATTTACTACTTATATTAACTATCAGACTTAGCCTATCTTCACCTCTTTTGCTCTTTTAGCATTTTTTTCATATAAAAAAATTATTCTTAAAAATCAAAATGTATAATTCTATTGCTCTCTACATCAATATCAAGTTTAATGATGTTTTTCTTTTTATAGGTACTTCTATGATTTTATCATCATAAGCTATAGTTGTAAGTTCATCACCTTGTATTTCTCCGGGATACATTAATTCAAATTCTATCTTTCCTTCTCTTCCACTCATAAGCTCCAGACTGGCATTTTCATCCATCCAGCCATCACTATAGTAACCTTTTATAGCTCTAAGCTTGATTTCTTTTACTACAGAGGTAATATCTATAAATTTATCATGGGTAAAAATCTTCTTGTAAAGCTATATCTGTATCCTTTAATGTAGGTAAATCTTTTATACTGTCAACATGAATTATCTTCGCTTCTTCCACATTCTTTTTTTATAGCTATAGACTTTAAAGAAAGTATCGGCTGTAAAATCACTCATTTCAAAGCGATTTCCTACTATATATATATTCTTTCCAAATATAGCTTCTCCATACTTCCCATAGGTAACATCTGCAAGAGAATTATATCTATTTTTGGTTTTGGAAATAAGTATATTTTATCATACTTACTACGATTATAAAACTCAAACGGTAAGTTAAGTAGCGCCCATATTATGAGTATTGCTATAGGAATAAATCTAAGTATATTATTATTTTTCTTTTATATATTCTCTTATTCTTCCATGCATATATGCAAGATATAATAAACTAAACATATATGGTGCATATATCCAACGCATCTCAACTCTTATGGTAACGGCTGAAGAAACTATACTTGCACCTATAAAACATAAAAAGAATATAGAATAGAGTATATCCGTTCCTAAACTTTTCTCTTTTTTTGTTCTTATAAAGGTAATACATAAAAAAATCAAAACATATATTGCTAAGACTATTATACCTGCTAAGATTATTAATTTAAAACCATGTGGTGTCTGCTCCCAAGTTACGCCATTTAAATGTTCAGGTCCGGCATTTATCCCAAGTATATATAAGATTTCAGAAATAGAACTTTGTATTAAACTTTTTAGTGTTAAAGTATCTGCAACATTAGTTCCACCTGTTCCTGCCGGCAAAACTGTACCTATTGTTAAAGCTCTGACAACTTGTACAAAGGCAAAAGACAATATAGCCCCCAAGTAAGCCAATATAGACTTATTCTTTCTTACTATTAAGACAAAAATAAATATAGGCAATAAAACCATAAATCTTTCGTGCGTAAAACACACTAAAATATAGTATACTAAAGCAGTATAATATGATTTCATCTTACCTAAGCTTATAAAATAGTATAAATCTCTAAGTATAAAAAATACAAAGAGTAAGGCCATTGCTTCCATTAAACCTAATAATTGTGAAATATCATAATACGAAAAATCTGGATAATATAAATAAAGTTCCAAAAAAACAAAAGCTACAACTCTGGAATTTGCTAATTTCTTCACAAACATATAAATATATGTAGCTATTATAGTAGCAAAACATAATGTTCATAGGAACTATCCACTCTATATGATTTCTTATAATACCAAGTTGTAACCAAGCTACAAACCAGTACACAGGTCTAAATCGAGTTGAACCCAAAGGGAATACATACTCCCTAAAGCTTTGTTCACCATAACAAGACCACATATAAAGGTCATCCATATATAAGCCGCTTATTTTTTTATTCCATTATTTATAAAAAAAAGCAAAGCCTAGAAAAAAAGCTGCTATAAGTGCATCTTTAAGTAATTCATTCCTATCTTCCAGACTTAAATTCTTCTCAAACATATACCCTCCTTATTATTTTTATATATCTATATAACTTAGCTTCTCCGTTATCTATAAGCAAATGTAAGCTGGCATCCTCTTCCATATAAGCTACTATCTCTTTTTGCTCTGTCATGAGTACGCAAATAATCTTCTCTTGTATAAATATAATCAATCTTTGCATAATTCAAAAACTCTTTAAAGTTATCTAAATATTTTTACAAGAACCACATTACCGCCACTACCTGTTATATCTGTATAACTCTCACTACTTATAGGAAATAGTAAGGCTCTGGGTTCATAAGCTATACTAATTAACCTTGATCCTTTTTTTCTTTCTTTAAAAAGTCGTATATATCTTTCTCATCACTATTTATAAAATCATTCTCATTATCTAAAAATATGCTCATAAAAAAACCTTTATTTACCAGTTTAATTTTTAGTATTTCCCAAGTTCCCTGACCAATTAGTTAGAAAAAAATAAAAAAATCAGAGAATAGAAACAAGGTACTACACACATAGTAAAGCTAAGCTTTTTTTGTATTTTTTTCAAATATATACTTATAGTTTAATACAAATACCATTAAAAATCAAGCTATATAATAAAAATATAGTAGTTTCCATCTACTTGATATAGTTTATATAAACTATACATACTCATAAAAAAATATCACTATACTAAGTAAATTCAAAAAAACTTATACATTTATTTTTTTCTTAGTTTACAACTAAAAAGTATATGTTAGAACTCCACAAATAAACATAGCCAATATCATAACCCCACAAAAAGCTATATATACATGCAGCATTTCCTCGGAACTTGGTGATAAAAAAATAGACCATAAAACCTATTTTTTTAAATACATATAGCATTTCCATTAAGCCAAGATTATATGAATTATTAGGTATGCTTTCTATTTTATATGGATATTTTTATATGAAAACCCTAAGTTTTTCCCATATACCAGAGAAAAACTGAGCCAAAAAAATGACCTGTAATTATAAAAAGTTCTCAAATGAACTAAGGCTGCTGTAAATAAACTTAATAAGAGTAAGTATATTCCGTATATGTCAAACAATCTGCATTTCTTTTCTTTTATACAATATATACTTAAATATACAAAGAAATATATAGCTATAAGCCCTGAAAAACACTATAGTAGTCGGCTTTAAATATGGTACTTAGTATCAAAGAAACAAAAAGCCCAATAAATATATTTCTTATTTTTTTATTTCTTAAGAAATTTAAAAAAATCTGATATGGCAAAAAAATTGAAATAACAAACTTATCATATCTGTTTTTTTGCAGATATTCCCATATTTACTATAGCCGGAATATAACACATCAAACTTGTACAGAATATAGCCACATAGGCATTACTCTCTTCTTTTACTATTTCATATACGATAAATAAGAAAAAAATATTAAACTTATAAATGAAAAAGCTTTGTATAAAACTATAAGAATTTCCTATATTTAGTGGCAAAGTCAATATTTCCAAACCTTTTGGATAATTATATACTGAATTTACTAAAAGCTAAATTTTTCATATATTCCTATGCCGTTAGTAAGTATGTACGGACTTCTTAAGGCATATCTGAGAGAATCATAATCTAAACTTATATTTAATCTACCGGCTTGTATTAATAAAATAAATATTATATTTTAAAAAAATAGATACTCTTTATCTTTTTGCTTGTCTGTTATCTTCCATAGCTTCAACAAAATAAACAGGCAGTAATTTAGAAAAGCCAAAATATAGATATAAAATTAAAAGCTATTAATGAATAAGCTATAGTAAATATATAAATTTCTTTTTAAATCCGCTATCTTAAATACAGACATAAGACAAATAGAAATTATATAGACCATAATTCCAAGAATAAAAAGAATGTGCATATCTGATAATACCCTTGGTGTAGGGAAAAAGCTCTTCTCTTTCTAGGTAGCAAAAAGCAGTACCTCTCCCATCATTATAAAAAGAAATATAATATGCCGATACTAAAACCAAGGCTAAAAGCTATTTGATGTATATACAAGGTAATACTTATGATTAAAGTATACAAATAAAAGCTTAGTAGCTCCTCTACCAAGCTTATTTATTAGTAAAAGTATTATATAAATTATAAAAAAAATTCAAATAACATACTAAGAGTTTTTCTCATTTTTTTAAATCAGACAAAAAAACCGGTATTCTTTGTTATATCTATCACACTGAAAAAAAGTAAATATAAAACTTATAAAACCGAATAAATACATATATTTTTATTTTTTTCATACGCAATATAAGCTCTCCTATAAAAAAAGTAAGTAAAATCTTGCTTATATATCTTCCCCACAAGCTTTCAAATATTATTTTTTTCTTCTTTTTTTGTCTATCATCATTTTTCCATACAAGTCTTAGTCGCACTAAAGCTTATGTACTCTATAATTGATAAGTGGTTTTTTTCTACACAAATCCATCTATTTTTTTATCTTTTGAAAGTCTAAGTAAAGCTTCCCAATCAAGGGCAAATTTATATTTAGTATTAAACAAATCTTCTCCACATAATTTTTTTATCATAGCAACATGAAGGACAAATTATAGGATTCCCTATAATTATGCTAAGTTTTTTTACTAAGCTGATGTTATTTAAGGCAAAAAAATCCTAAGTGGAAATCTAAGTATAGTTTTTAATAATTTCTATTTTTCCCCTAGTAAGCTTTATTTTTCTTCATCTATAGTATTTGAAGCACAAGTAAATAAAGACATATCTTTATAAAGCTTTTTTTGCTCTAAGTATGTATTTTTGTATACTCTTTATCATAAATATCATCTTGATGTGCTATTGTTACTAAATCCGTTTTTTTGCCAACTTATATGCAAAAATTCCAATCTTTTTCCTATATTCCCACCATCTTTATTTACTATAAACTCAATATCATACTTATTAGCTAATTTTTTTCTATATACTCACTCGGTGTAGATGTAGTTAATATAAGCTCCGATTCTATCTCTTGAGCTTTCAAGGACCTTATACAGTCCTCTAAATATGGAGAATCTTTATAGGCACAAATAACAAAAGTATGTTTAATATTATTCAAAGAAAAACTCCTCTAATTCTAAGCAAAGTGCATGATATATAGGTAAATGTAACTCCTGTATTTTAAATGTTTCATTTTCAGGAACTATTATACTGATATCTGAATATTCTTTTAGCTTTCCACCATCTTTACCTGTTAAAGTTATAACTTTCATTCCTTTTGCTTTAGCTGTTATAGCTGCATATATCAGATTTTTAGAGTTACCGGAAGTAGATATACAAAGAAGAATATCTTTATTATCCCCATATCCATATACTTGTTGTGCAAATATCATATTCAGGGTCAACATCATTTGCAAAAGCTGTTGTAAGTCCTGTATGTCCTGTTATAGCTATAGCTTTTTAATGCTCCTTGTAAACATTTTTCCGAGCTTTTAAGCCTAAGTCCTCGTTAATATTTTCTAATTTTTCTGCCAAGCCTGTAGATATTTTTCTTTTTTTGCAAAATCCTTTCATAAGTTCCCCAACTATATGTTCAGAATCTGCCGCACTGCCACCATTACCCCCAACCAGCAGCTTACCACCATCTTTATACATATTTTTTATAAGCTCATAAGCAGCTTCTATGTCTTTTTTTATACTTTCCAGCTTAGGATATCTATCTATTAATTCGTCAATAAATTTATTCATTATTCTCCTCTATATGTCAAAGCTATACTCTTTATTAGGCATACGAACTTTTACTCGCTCATAATCCCATCTATCCTCATTTGTTATCCAACTCTTTGCTCCACCAAGTTCAAAATTCCAGTCCATAATTTGACCACCCATTTTTTCCATATTGGCGGCAACTTTATGTTTTACATTATATGGACAATATATGAGTAAAAAGCCTCCTCCACCGGCACCAAGCAGCTTTCCACCCTATAGCACCTGCTTCTTTTGCAGCATTATACAAGGCATCTATTTCTGTATTAGTTATTTTTTCACTCATACGTTTTTTACTTTGCCAACTATAATCAAGCAATTTCCCAAAACCGTTGAGATTTCCTTTTAAAAGTTCATCTTTCATTGCATAAGCTAAAGCTTTCACCTCACACATAGCCTCAAAAGGATCCTTTTTATCATAATTTTTCACTTGGTCATCTATGATATTAGCCGAAATATGAATATTTCCTGTATAACACATAAGTAGATTATATTGTAATTCATTTATTATGGCCTTATTTATACGCAAAGGATTTACAACTACTTTATTTCTACCGGAAAATTCCATAAAATTGAAACCACCAAAAGTAGCTGCATATTGGTCTTGATATCCACCTGAAATTTTTAAATCTTCTCTTTCTACTTGATAAGCAAGGTCTGCCATCGCATAATTATCAAGTTCTTTACCCTGCCACTTTGCTATTGCTGTAAGTAATGCTACCATTACCGTAGAACTTGTTCCAAGTCCTGAACCGGCAGGTGCATCACATTGCAAATATACCTCACAGCCTTCACAAACTTGCATAGCTTTAAGAGCCGCCTTTACCAAATCAAGCTTTCCATCATACACTAAATTTTCTTTAGTATTATATTTAACAGTCATATCAAAGTCCAATGAATGAACTATTATTTGATCATCTTTCCTTGGAACTATAGAGCAGTATGCATATTTATTTATTGTAGAGCCGATTATAGCTCCACCTTCATTTTCACAAAAAGGTGCTACATCTGTACCACCTCCACCAAAGCTTATTCTTAGAGGGGCTCTTGAACGTATTATCATATATGTTTTTCTCTTTCATTAATATTTTTATTTTTATAATTTTTACTATTTATATGATAGATATACAAGACCCTTTAAAACTTATATTTTTAGCTAATATTTTTCTTTATTAACGCACTATTAAAAAAATAAATCCATTATCTTTTTTTGTTTATTTCATTACAGGATAAATACAGCTCTATTTTTCATTGAAAATATATAATGGCAAAAAGTCGAATACAAAATCCGACTTTTTGCCATTTTCCTATGTATACATTTTTCTAATTAACTTATAACACCTTACTAAGGAATGTTTTAAGCCTTTCATTTTTAGGGTTTGTGAAAAATTCTACAGGCTCATTTTCCTCAACAAAATCTCCACCATCTAAAAACATCACTCTATTACTTACTTCTCTGGCAAAGCCCATTTCATGAGTTACAACAACCATAGTCATCTTTTGATCTGCAAGATTTTTCATAACATTTAAAACCTCTCCTACCATCTCCGGATCAAGTGCAGAAGTAGGTTCATCAAACAGCATAACATCAGGCTTCATACACAAAGCTCTACATATAGCTATACGTTGCTGTTGTCCACCTGAAAGTTGATTAGGATAAGCATTTGCCCTATCAGCCAATCCTACTTTTTCTAAAAGCTTTATTGCATATTCATTAGCTTCTTTCTCACTTATTCCTTGTAACTTCATAGGTGCTACTGTAAGATTTTTGAGAACTGTCATATGTGGAAATAAATTAAATTGTTGAAATACCATTCCCATTTTTTGTCTATGTTTATCTATATCAGTTTTTTTATCAACTATATCTGTACCTTCAAAAATAATAGAGCCGCTACTTGCTTCTTCCATTCTATTTAGGCAACGAAGAAAAGTTGATTTCCCTGAACCCGAAGGTCCTATAACGCAAACAACATCTCCTTCATATATATTAACATTTATATTTTTTTCAGAATTTTTCTTATCGCCAAAGTTCTTACATAAATCTTTTTACTTCTATTAAAAACTTTCTTATCGCTCATTCTTCTTTAATCTCCTTTCAAGTAAAGAAACTAAATATGATAATCCCATTACAAGAATTAAGTATATACAAGCAACTACCAAAAGTGGTGTAAATGCAGCATATGTTTGACTACGAATAACATCTCCGGCTTTAGTCATATCCTGTAAAGCAATATATCCGGCTACAGAAGTTTCTTTTAATAACACTATAAATTCATTAGCTAATGTTGGTAGTACATTCTTAAATGCTTGTGGAATAATTACTATAGTCATAGTTTGTGCATAATTAAAACCTAAACTTCTTCCCGCTTCAAATTGTCCTCTTGGAACACTTTGTATACCTGCTCTAAAAATCTCTGCTTGATATGCTCCTGAATTTATAGCAAAAGCAAGTATTGCAACTATTGTTTTTATCTATACGCACACTGGCAAATACGCCAAAAATAAATAATAAGTAACTGAACAACAACAGGAGTTCCTCTTATTATAGTTAAGTATATATTACATATAATATTTAAGATTTTTTTAACTTTCCTGTATTATCATAAGTATTTCTTATCATTGCAACTACAACTCCTATTAAAAATACCTAATAATACAGCAAAAAAATGTTACCTTTTAAAGTTACTAACAGTCCGTCAACTATGTATTCCCAACGATTTTTGTTCGAGAAGATTTTTGTCTGATACTATCAATGACAACTTGCATTTTTTTACCTCATTTAAAAATAGTAGTAATTTTTTTATAGACCCTCTCCAAGGTCTTTTTTTAATATAATTATACCATAGAAAGCTAGAGTTAAAATATTAACCCTAGCTTTTTATAAGTATTTTGTATAAATTACTCTGCTTTTTATATATTTTTCCTATTATTTTATCTATTGTTCCGTCCGCTTTTTAGCTCTTCTAAAGCTTTATTTACCTTATCCTTTAGTTCTGTATTTCCTTTCTTGAATGCTATTGCATAATCTTCCTCTGCAAAAAGCTTCATCAAGTATACTTAAATCAGCTTGATCTTTTATAAAATATTGTGCAGGTTGTTTATCTATTAAAACCGCATCAATTTTTCCTTGTGAAAGAGCTTGAACCGCCTCAAATCCCTTTGAATAACGCTCCATTGTAACTCCCTCTATATTTGAACCCTGAATATCTCCTGTTGTACCTAGCTGAACTCCTATTGTTTTATTTTTCAAATCATCGGCACCCTTAATATCAGAACCATTCTTAACTATAATAACTTGCTTAGATGAAGCATAAGTATCAGAGAAATCAACATTTTTCTTTCTATCTTCATTCACTGTCATACCTGCCATACCCATATCCGCCTTGCCCGAACTAACCTCAGGTATAATTGAATCAAAAGCTGTATCAGTTATTACTAATTCTAAACCAAGTTTATTAGCTATAGCCTCCGCTATATCAGGATCTATACCAACTATCTTATCACCATCATGGTACTCATAAGGTTCAAATTCTGCATTAGTTGACATTACAAGTTTCCCTGCCTCTGCTTTTCCACCTGCATTAGCACTTTTCCCACAAGCCATAAGTCCCATACCTGCCATTACTATCATTCCTGCTAACAAAATCTTTTTCATAATTTTTCCTCCAATTTTTTCTTATCTATGTTATGCAAATAACTATACATCTTTTTGAATAAAATCAAGTATTTTTTGAATATTTTTTATTTTTATTCATATAATATCATAATTATATATTTTTATGCATATTTATCGTTTCAATATGCATAAAATCAATTTTTCTGCTATATTTATACTTTTTATACAAATATAAATTTTTTTCTGCTGTCATTAGTATAATTTAAGCACGTAACTTACTATAGAAAAAAACCGCTTAAACATCTTAATCCAAGCGATTTCTCTTTTTTAATAAATTTTTTTATTTTTTTAGCATATTTACCGAATAAAAGAATAGATACTTAAAAGTATAAATAAAGCTATATTTTTCCCAAGTAAAGCTTTTACAAGATTTATATAACTCTTTAAATGTCAACTCAAAAATCTCTAGTATACCAAGGATCTGCGACTTCACCTTTCTCATCTGTAAAATCTTTCATAAGATATACTTTGTTTTCTTTATCTCCACTAACTATTCTCAGTATATTTTTTATATTTGCATTATCCATACCTATAATATAATCATAATTCTCATAATCCCCTTTAGTAAGTTGGACTGCTTTTGTGTGGTACTGTTTTTTTATACCTTTTTCATTTAGTTTATCTACAGTCGCATAATAAACAGGATTTCCTATCTCTTCTGTACTGGTTCCTGCACTATATACTGCTATATCATTTCTACCTGTCTCTTTTACTAAATGTGTCATAATTGATTCTGCCATTGTAGAACGGCAAATATTACCATGGCAGATGAATATCACTTTTATCATTGTTGCATAACCTCGCATTTCTTAGTTTTTCTTGGTATTTCTGGCTTTGTAAGCCTTTGTAAATATTTGCTTTTTAGGATAACCTAGTTTATTTTTGCATAATATTGTCTGCAAAAGATGTAAAATAAGGTGTAGGTTTTTTGCATTTTACACCTTACTATTTTTAAATTAAAAATCGTAATTACATAATTCGAAGTCTAGCGATTTCTTCTCTGCCATCCTCATTCTTTCTGCTACATCTTCTGCTGCACAAAATACAATTATTTTTGCCATACGATCTGTACTTTTTAGATAGTTTGTAATTTCTGCTACAACCTGTTGAATACGATCTTCTATAATAATATATCTTTTTCGGACATCTGCTTTTTAGATATTATCGTCATGAATACAGCCTCCCTCTTCTAGTTCCTGATAACAAATATTATCGGAACATCATTGGTAAAATTAAAATCCTATACGAGCCCTAATATCATTTAACCACTCACCTTTATATTTAAAAAATCTTGGACCTGCAATCGAATATTTCTTTCCAGATATAAGTTTTGCAGCAGCCGTCAGAGACATTTCTTTTCCTTGATACTGCACTTTTCTATCCCCAACAACCTTGCACCTAATACTTGGCTCATCATAATATTCAATTTCCTCTCCAACAGAAATCTGACATTTTGCAAATGAAAAAAATTCTCCGCTTTTTTTCATGGCTCTCTGTGTCAATTTCCTGTGCCAACTGTTCCTCCTGTGCTTCTACATCACTTGGAACAACTAATTTCAGATTCTCCTTGCAATCGTGAATTTCTGCCATTGCCTCCAAAATTGCGTATGCTTCTTCCGGCTTCATTGCGTAGAATTCACGCACTCTTTTCTGACCATTAAATTCATCAACAGAACGTAAATCAGGATTCAACTTATCAATAATCGCATGTAACTTCAAATCTGACAATCTTGAATTCACTTCGTATGTCACATATACTCGGAATGCGAACGGAATACATTCGCTGCGATTCAATTGTTTCAATCGTTTATCTATATCATCTGTATATCCTACTTTCACATAATCCGGAAAAGAAGGATTTGTAAGAATATATATTACACCTTTTTTGTCATTCATATCCGCTTTCTCCATTTATAACTCAATTCTTTGTTTGCCTTTTCCAAAAAGTCGTTTTACCTATTATATAGTCCGGAAATTAGCTCGTTTAATAATCAATCCTAAAATAATCCAAATACGTCTTATACTTATCTTGTGCTGTCAGACAGGTATCGGTCAGATAACCTTTTTCGTTGTCCCATTCCTTCAATCCACGATAATAGAATAACTTCAAATTATCCTCAATAATGAACGGAATAATATTGTATTTCAGACACTCCTTGAACATAATCAGTCTTCCCACACGTCCATTACCATCTTGGAACGGATGAATTCGCTCAAACTTCACATGGAAGTCAAGAATATCCGCAAAGGTCTTTTCTTCCTTGGCATTATATTCTGTTAGCAGGTTCTTCATTTTATCGGCAACTTCTTCCGGAAGAACTGTATCCATGCCACCGACTTCATTCGGGAGTTTCTTATAATCGCCAACAGCAAACCATTCTTTTCTAGAATCACTGGTGCCATTCTTCAAAACCAAGTGAATTTCTTTGATGAACTTCTCCGTCAGAGCTGCTTTTGCGTAATCAATAATCACATCAATGCAACGGAAGTGATTTGCTGTTTCAATCACGTCATCCACGTTCAGCACTTCTTTTTCTACACCGATGGTGTTAGTTTCAAAGATATATCTGGTCTGATCATACGTCAGACGGCTTCCTTCCATATGGTTAGAGTTATAGGTCAAGTCAATCTGTGTCTTATGATAAATCCCACCGGAGTATTTACTTGCCTTTTGTTCTTTCAGAATATCCAATAGTGTAATCGGTTCTTCTTTTTTTCTTATTGATACGCTCTGGTTTCTCCGCATTTTCCGGAATGTTCCAGGTTTTACCGGTAAGAAACGCACCGTTCACACGCCCCTGGAAACAGTAATTTCTCACACTACGTTCTGACATATTCCATTTTTTTGCTATTTCAGCAACTAAAAGGTATTTCATCTGTCATCCTCCATCCATCATAAATTAAATCCAAAACGTACTAATCTACTGATTAGTATATCACATTATCGGCAAAAAAACTCTATCTTTTTTTATATCAAATTATTTTTTTAGCCGATATAAGAACTATTTCCTAGTCAGATAACTTTATTAAAATGGATGCTATAAATAGCTAATATTCTTTCAAAGGATGAATTTATACATTATATCGTCTAATAAGTTTTACTTTCATTTTCGCACATGAACATGAGACTTTCTTCGCTTAAATTGTGCTATTATATGTAAAAAAACGTAGGATTTTTTGCCACGCCTTTATATTATTATTTCAGCTATTCCAATCCGATCTTCCAAAGATGTAGATTCTACACTTCCATCCAAAAAAACAATAAAAATCAAGGCTTTCATCCCATTCCTTAAACACTGCCATGGCAGATGAATAATACTTTTATCATAATTATATCCCTAACCAATAACAACAAAGTCCTTCTACAGGCATATATTTAAGATACTCTTTCTCTAGCTTTTTCAATTCTTTATATTCTATTTTTTTCTTGTTCACTCATACTCTTTTACATCTTTATGAAGCAAATCCTCACTCACATAAACATTAATCTCCCTATCGATAAGCTCATTATATAATTTATCTATTTCATCCTCAGATATATCCACACTAAGAGAGCAAGGAATCTCTTTTACAAATCCAAGTTTATATAGATTATAGTCTTCAACTGTTATTTTAATATCCCAATCAGGTCTTAACTCTGATAATAATGCTTTATATAATTCAGCTAATGATTTTTGAATATTTTTGATAATCATAATATCATCTTCTCCTTAAACAGCACATTTCCAATCCTTATATATATGTGTTTTTCCTAGTATAATACTTTATATAGACATTATCAACACATCAAAAAAGGACTACGTTCTCATCCGTAGTCCTCTCGTTACAACTTACTTATAAAGTACATTATTATTCAAGGCATCATCATAATTCTTAGCAACTTTATTCCAATCTACTACATTGAAGAAAGCTTCTATATAACTAGCTCTTAAATTTTTATATTTTAAGTAGTAGGCATGTTCCCAAACATCAAGTCCTAAAATAGGAGTTAATTCTCCTTCAGTTTCAAGAATTGGATTATCTTGATTTGGTGAGGCAGAAATACTGAGATTACCATTTCTATCTGTACTTAAAAATGCCCAACCTGAACCAAATTGTCCGGCTGCAGCCGCACTCAGCTTCTCCTTAAATACATCAAAGCTACCAAAAGTAGAATTTATTTTATCAGCCAAAACTCCACTTGGAACTCCACCACCATTTGGAGAAAGATGTCCAAAATAAAGATTATGGTTATAATATCCACCTGCATTATTTCTGACTGCCATTGCATCGCTCTTCTCCGGTGCTTTCTTTTTCCAATGAGCTAAAATTATCTCTACCGGTTTACCTACAAAACCGGAAGCTTCCGCTCTATCATTAAAGTTCTTTGTATATGCTGCATGATGCTTTGAATAATGAGTTTCCATTGTTAATGCATCAATATGTGGCTCTAGAGCATCAAAAAGCATAATCTAATTTAATTTGTTCGTACATAATAAAAAAATCCTCTCTTTCAAATTTTTTTCTATAATTTAAGCTACTCATAAGCTTAGGTTCATATTTAGATTAATTCATACTAAACAACTATGAATTAATTAAAGTATAGCATACAATTTACTTTTTACGCAATATAAAAAAAGCAAGGTTTTTACTAACTTATTTATATTACTCCTTATTCTCCTCTCTTTCAACATATAAAACAGCTTATTCTTCTTATAATTATAATGAATTCAAAACTAAGACACAAAAAAATATCGACTAAAAAAACATAATAATTTTTTTAATCGATATTTTTTTATATTATTTTTCTTTATTTTTTTATAAGTAAAGTCGTATCTAAAAAAATATCATACTCACTACAAAGAAAAATTATCCAAATTCTATTATTCGTGTAATCTGATGTTTTTAGGAATATTATTCTTTCTTATAACAATATTATCTCTACTTACTTCAGTATTTGGAGCAATATTTCCTGCTTGGCTTTCACTTGTTTCTCCTACTATCTCTACCGGTGTAGAACTTTGATTTTTATTAGTTACAAAAGTTCTATCATTATATTTAACTATAGCACCGACAGAATCTGCCGTTCCTGAACCTCCATTTACATTAGATTTATCATCTATCACTAATGGTTTAGGTGTTATATTATCTTTTTCCTTGTTCGGTACTTCCGGTCCTATAGGTTTATTAGCTTCACTTGATGTTGCCTTTTGTGCTTTTAATTTAAAATTAAATTCAAAGATATTATTCTCATCAAGCAGTTCAGAAACCACATCATAATTCACATTATCAGAAAGCACTCTTATCTCATACTTAAAGTTCTTTCCACTAAGTTCATCAAATCTATTCAATAAAGCCGAAGAATATTTAAAATTATTTCCCGCATCCAATTGCACAGTATCTATAATCTCGCTATCTTTTAATATTTCTATAGCTATAGGTCTATCTTCTTGATCGGCTATACCTTCTTTTACTATATTAACTTTACTTGCAACTACATCAACCTTAGCTGTTTTTGATACTATATCTCTTGAATTATCATCAGGCTTTACATCTCTTCCAACATCATAAGAATATTTAACTGTATAAGAACCCGGAACAGATACATCTACATTACTACTGGTTGCAAGACTAGCTAAAGGAATTTCTGTATCCGGATTCATTCTAGGTGAATGAACTTTCATATGATAGGTAAGGTTATCAAAATCCGACCAAGAACTATTAATATTAAGTACCTTATCCTCAGTATCAAGCACCTTAGCTAATTCTACATAATATTTAGAAAGATTAAAGCCATTTTCATCAACTCTTCCTATCTGACTGGCTTTGCCCTCCTCGTCATATATAACTAAACCACGATTTCCAAGACTATAATAATAATAATCTCTGACTTTAGTAGGATTTGCTACATTTTCTCTAAGTACAGAATATCCTAAAGGACTGACTCTTTCAAAAATACCATCTCGGCCTGTTAGTCTTATTGCATAATCACTAAGCCAGAAAGCTGACTCATCGGAAATATTAGGTCTATTATTCATATCTACAGTACCTATATAATCCCATAAAGTATAATATAAATCTGACTTTTTGACTTCCGGCATAACTGCCTGTATCTCTTTTGGCACTCTTACATAAGCTCCCTTTGTAGTACCATCATCATCTGTATAATAATATAAGTATGTTCCTACATAATTTCCAAATATCAAATCATCTACTTTATATACCGATTTTGCACCACGCACAGTTACATATCTTTTATCACTTCTTGGAGTATTATAAATTATATCAGATGAGAAATAAACATTCTCTACATTTTCAATATTTTCTATTTTTTTAAAGGAGTTTTAATACTAATCTCCTTACCGGCTCCTAAAGTACCTCTTATAGTAATATCTCTAAGATTTGACCAATTAGTATCTGCATTTGCCCTAGCCAAATCTAGAGTATTCACTCCAAGACCTGTTATATCAAAATTAAACGAATTTATTGTATCAGTATTTTCTACTACAGGCTCTCCACTAACTATAGGTGCATAATAGCCTGCATCTGCTATTTCCTTACGTGGATAAGTAAATTTTATATTGATAGGCATATCCGCACCTGTAGTATTTTTTATATACACTTCTTGTGCCATTGTTGCTACTTGATTTATATCTAAGAAATCTCCTCTTTTACCTATCTTAGTTGTATAACTCCAATCTGTATTTATCCATGAATTACTACTATAATCTTTTGATCCATCCGGCTTTGTCACCTCATACCTCATATAAGTTTCCAAACCATCTATAATAGTTTTTGCATCCGGATTTGCATGATATGGACTTATATAGAAAGCCTTATTTCCTATATTTTTCCTCAGCAGTAGAACTAAAATTTCCAAATTGAAATATAGACAAACACAAAAAAATAAAACTTAATATAAGACTAAGATTCTTAACTATTCTTTTTCATATTCACTCCTTATGTTTTTTGTTTATAAAAACGAGAAATCAGTACATATCCACATACTGATTTCTCACTTAATTCAATCTAATTAACTATTGATATAGAATAGCATAATATATTTAAAAGTCAAGCCTGCTTAGATTAACAATATAAATTTTTATCTTTTACTACTTTAAAAAGAAATTCCTTTTTATTATAGCTATTATACAAAGCAAAACTGCAAATGGTACATATAAATATCTTCCCAAATTATACCATAAATTTCCAATCTTTGACTTAGCACCTCTATTCACCTCAGCCAACAAAGTTTCTTTCTTGAGTACCCAAAACCATACTATAGCACCGAGGCTGGCACCTATAGGAATAATATATATGGATACTAAATCCATCCAAGGTCCCCATTTAGATATTGGTTCCATAAATACACCTATTGCCAATAATACTATTCCAAAAAATACACTTACATACTTTCTTGGCAATTTAGGAAATTTATATACTATAGACTCTACAACTGCCTCCAACATATTTTGTAAAGAACTTATTCCACCAAAAGTTACAGCTAGGAATAATAATATAGCAAATACTCTTCCCCCTATAATATCCTGCAAAATATTAGGTAGAGTAACGAATAAAAGACCGGGGCCACCATTAACATCTATATTATAAGCAAAACAAGCCGGTATCATAACTAGGGTTGCTACTACAGCGGCTATAGTATCAAAAATTGCAGTATTTTTAGCTCCATCTACTACATCTTCCCTATCATCAAGATATGAGCCGTATACTATCATACCTGAACCTGTTACAGACAAAGAGAAAAATGCCTGTCCCATAGCCCATACCCACGTCATAGGATCCTTTAAATAATTGAAATCAGGTTTTATAAGAAAGCCATAGCCGGAGATCGCATTAGGTAAAAAAGCTATTCTTACAGCTATAACAACAAATAAAATAAAAAATAAAGGCATCATTATTTTATTAGTTTTCTCTATAGCTTCTGCACCCACAAATATTGTTATAAGAGTTACTACTACAACCACTATATGATAAGGTAAGACCGCAAAATCTGTTGCCGAAAATGAAGAAAACCACTCACCGGCATTAACAGTCATTAAACTACCTGTTATTGACTGAAATAATGCTTTTACAACATAAGCTATTATTACTGCATAACCTAAGGCAATACATAAAGAACCTATAAGCGGTAACCATCCTATATGCTTAAGTACTTTAGAGTTTGGAAATCTCATTTGTATAGACTTCTCATAAGCTCCTAGAGTTCCTGTTCCCGCAAATCTACCTATAGCATATTCTGTTGATAGACCTACATAACTAAATAATACTATAAATATTATATATGGAATTAAAAAAAGCCGCTCCTCCATTTGAACCTATTTTTATATGGAAACCCCCATACATTTGCCATTCCTACCGCTGAACCTACACAAGCTAAAATAAAGCCCCATCTAGACTTAAATTTAATTCTATTTGACATCTTATCCCCTTTATATATTTTTTTCTTTTACACCACACAGTTTTAATGCTTTTAAAGTATAATAAGCATAACCTTTTATTTATGAAAAAAATCAAGTAGGATATTTTTATACTAAGGCAAAGTTTCTTTCACTAAACAAAAAGGTCGCTCTAGGCGACCTTTTTAACTATCATTTTAATATTATTCCATCATACTTTTTTTATAGTAGAAGGTGTTCTATAATTCCAAGGAGAGATTTTAATTCCTGAACGCTCATTTGAAGCATGAACAACTTTACCATTTCCTATATACATAGCCACATGATTTATTCTATTTCCATTTCCATAGAAAAGTAAATCACCAATTTGCATTTCTTCTGAGCTGATACCCTTTCCTTGTGTAGATTGAGAAGCTGAATTTCTAAGTAAAGACTTTCCTGCTGCATTTTTTTGTAAACATATTGTACAAAAACCTGAACAGTCAAAAACCACTTGGAGTATTTCCGCCAAATTTATACTTTCCACCGACAAATTTTTAGAGCATACTCAACTAACTTTTGTCTGGCACTTGAAGCTGTTTTTTTACTTCTTCTTTAGCTCCCTCTTCCGCTTTTTTTCTATATTTTGGGCTATTCCCGGTCCTATATCTTTATTAGACTTTTCTTGCAAAGCTTTTTTCTCTTCTTCAGCTTTCTTCTCATTTTCTACAGGATTTCCATGGGCTTCTGCCGCATCTATAGCCTGATCTATCTCAGGTTCATCAAATTCTACTTCTTCTGTATCTGTAATAACAAGAGCACTAACCTTCTCTGCTTGATTTTTTTCTTAGCTTTTTGCCGCAAAAGCTTGTCATTGTACTTAAAGTACATATATTCACTGCCAATAACGCAGTTAATAATACTAGTTTGATTTTTTTCTCATTACCTTCTCCTAATATATATAACAAGCTTTTTGCTCGTTAATTTAAAACATTGATACAAATTTTACAGGCGTTCTATAATCATATCTGTTAATCTTTATACCGGTTTTCTCTGTAGATGCTGAAATAACCTTATCTTTACCTATATAAATGCCAACATGATTTATATTACTTCCCTCTGCATAAAATATTAAATCACCCGGTCTCATAGCTTCTTTACTAACTTGCTTTCCAAGTCCGGCTTGAGCCCTTGATGAATGCGGTAAATTCTTTCCTATGACATTAGCCATAATATATCTGGTAAACCCTGAACAGTCTACACCAAAATGAGGATTTACGCCACCCCAAACATACTTTCCGCCTTCAAAAGATATTGCATAATCAATTATACTCTGACGAAGTCTTGTTTCCTCATCTACTACATCTTTTGTTGTTTCATATATAACACCTTGACCATCTTTCAACTGTATATAGGCTTCCTCACCATCTAAGTTAACCTTTACCCAATCTCCTGACAGCTTCTCTTTTACCTCTAATATTCTATTTTTTTATCTACTTTTTGAAGATATCGTTGCATTTTCACTTGCCTCTTTTCTGGCAACAACTCCATCTCTTTGTATTTTTATATTATATATAGTTTCTGTAATAATTTCATTCGCCTTTACTATATATTCTGAATTTGATGTTTCGGCCCTTGATTGTATAGGTGCATATATCATCATAGTTGATAATGCAAATATAGCAAAACCGAACTTCATCATCTTTTTTTATCATCTATTAATACTCCTTAAAGCTAAATTATTACTTTTTCAAATTCATTTGTTACATAAATGTTACAAATAGTATACTTTTTTTCACACTTATATGTCAAGTGAAAAGACAAAAGCTTTTAAGTATATTTAAAGACTTATTCATATATTATTCATATTGTTTTAGAGTGCTAATCTCCCGCTCTAAAAATTCGTATGAATAGTAATACAACTATCAAAAGCAGTATAGGACCTATTACAGGAGCCAATAATTGTACTATCCCTCCTATTATATACGCCACTACAGATACAACAGCAATAAATACCAAGATTAAAACCAAGGCACCTATAAGGCAACCTGTTCTTCCAAAATTAAAGAATTTAATTGTTTCTTTTTTATTAATTTCATTCCCATAATCATCTGTATAAGTTTGCCTGTTTTCTTCATAAGTATTATTAAATGAAGTTTCTTCTATAACTTCATCGCTCATACCCGCCGCATCTTTTATAGATCTGGCAAGTAATCTAGGATCTCCAAGCTCTCCTACTACTTCCTCCTCGCTTCTACCCTTTCTTATTTCTTCATCTATGTAGGACGAATAGTAATTAATATTTTCATTAATCAGCTCATTAGAACCGGTAGAAAACAAAGCCCTTCTTAGCCCTTCTAAAAATTCACTTTTTGTCATAGACCCTCCTTATTTTATGAGTCTAACTTTTAATACTCCCTCTATACTGCCAAGCTCAGATAATAACTTGGTATCAGCCATAGTTTCCAAATCCAACATAGTATAGGCAAATTTATCTCTACTCTTATTAGTCATATCAGCTATATTTATATTATACTTAGCTAAGATACTTGAAATCTGACCTATCATATTTGGAATATTTTTATGTAGTAAGGTTACTCTACAAACTGTAGAACAAACTCCCATATCACAATTAGGATAATTAACAGAATTTTTTTATATTTCCATTTTCTATATAGTCTTTTAACTGTTCTACTGCCATAATAGCACAATTATCTTCACTCTCACTCGTAGAAGCACCAAGATGTGGGATAGTAATAACCTTATCCATATTTGCAGTCTTGGTATTAGGAAAATCTGTTACATAAACTTTAACTTTTTCCGGTATTTAAAGCCTCTTCCATATCAATATCATCTACAAGTAAATCTCTTGAAAAAAATTAAGTATAATAACTCCATCTTTCATCAATTCAAAACTATTTTTTTATTTATAAGACCTTTATTATCATTTGTTAGTGGCAAATGTAAACTTATATAATCACATTCGGAAAAGATTTGATTTATATCTGTTATATGTATAATCTTTCTTGATAAATTCCATGCAGAATTTACAGATATATATGGATCATAGCCATATACGTCCATCCCTAGGCTCTCTCCCGCATTTGCAACCATAGCTCCTATAGCACCAAGACCTATAACTCCAAGCTTTTTACCTCTTATTTCGGTTCCTGCAAATGACTTTTTACCTTTTTCTACATCTTTATCTATACTTGGACTTTCTTTTATTGTCTTTACCCAATTGACTCCGCCCACTATATCTCTAGCCGCTAACAACATTCCGCAAATAGCAAGTTCCTTAACACCATTCGCATTTGCCCCCGGTGTGTTAAACACTACTATACCTTCAGCAGCACATCTTTCCAAAGGAATATTATTTACTCCTGCACCGGCTCTGGCTATAGCTACAGTTTCTTTATCAAATACAGCTTCATGTAAGCTTGAAGAACGTACTAATATTCCATTAGCCTTATCCATATTATTTACAAGTTCATATTCTTTACCAAAAATATCAGTTCCTACTTTAGCAATTTTATCTAGGCAATATATATTCTTCATACTCTATCTCACATTCTCTTTTTCAAAGTTTCTCATAAAGTCTACAAGCTTTTCTACTCCCTCTATAGGCATAGCATTATATATACTTGCTCTCATTCCACCTACACTTCTATGACCTTTTAGGTTCACAAAACCTGCTGCTTTCGCCTCTTTTACAAACTTTGCATCAAGTTCTTCATCTCCGGTTATAAAAGGAACATTCATAAGTGATCTATCCTCTTTTCTTACTGTACCCTTAAAAAGTTTAGAAGAATCTAAGAAATCATATAAAATTTTAGCCTTTTTCTCGTTAAGTTCCTTTATACCAACTAAACCACCTTGCTTTTTCAGCCACTTAAATACTTTTCCACATACATAAATACCATAGGTATTAGGGGTATTGTACATAGAAGCGTTATCTACATGTGTTTTATACTTAAACATAGTTGGTGTCTTATCCATAGTATCTTCTGTAACTAAATCTTCTCTTATTATTACAATAACAACTCCGGCAGGACCTATATTTTTTTGTGCTCCACCATAAATTAAGCCATACTTTGTAACATCTACAGGTTCAGATAGAAAACAAGAAGATACATCAGCAACTAAAGTTTTACCTTTTGTATTAGGTAAGGTCTTAAATTTTGTTCCATATATAGTATTATTTTCACATATATACACATAATCTACATCTTCTGATATATCTAAATCACTACAATCCGGTATATATGAAAAGGTCTTATCCGCACTACTTGCAACAGCCCTTGCCTCTCCATATATCCCGGCTTCCTGCCATGCTCTTTTAGCCCATTGACCTGTAATAATATAGTCAGCCTTTCCATTTTTCATAAGGTTCATTGGAATCATGGAAAATTGCTGATGTGCTCCACCTTGTAAGAATAAGACTTTATAATTACTTGGAATATTCATAAGCTCTCTAAGGTCTGCTTCAGCTTCATTTATTATCTCTTCGTATTCTTTGGATCTATGGCTCATCTCCATAACGGACATTCCACTGCCCTTATAATCCAGCATTTCATTTGCTAATTCTCTAAGAACTTCTTCCGGTAAGACTGCCGGACCCGCACTAAAATTAAATACTCTTCCCATAATACCACTCTCCTTTTATTTTATTGTTTTTTTATCTCCAAATCTTTCTCATCAAAAACATCTTCTATAGCCGCTCCCGGAGAAACCATTGGAAATACCTTATCATCTATTCCTATCATACATTCTACTAAAACAGGCTCATTTAAGTCTAAAGCTTCTTTTAATACAGGCTCTAAATCTTCCTTTTTTTCAACTCTATATGCTTTTGCTCCCATTGCCTTAGCTAAAGCTGTAAAATCAACCTTATCCTTTAATATAGTATGCGAATATCTTTGTCCATAGAAAAGATTTTGCCACTGTCTAACCATACCTAGAACTTCATTATTAACAACAATTTGAACTATAGGTATATTGTATCTTGTAGCAGTAGCAAGTTCATTCATATTCATACGAAAACACCCATCACCTGCTATATTTATAACCTTTTGATTTTCTTTACCTAAAGCTGCTCCTATTGCTGCTCCTAATCCGTAACCCATAGTTCCGAGTCCACCCGAAGTTAAAAATGTTCTAGGTTTTCTATATTTATAGTGCTGTGCAGCCCACATTTGATGTTGACCTACTTCTGTAACTATTATATCTTCAGGTTCTGTAAGCTTATTTAAAGTTTCTATTATATACGGACCTGTTAATGTATCTTTATTATATCTAAGAGGATACATATCTTTCATTCTTTCTATATGGTTTACCCACTCATCATGATTTTGAGGATCTAATCTTGATATAAGCTTATTTAATATATCTTTAGCATCTCCAACTAAAGCCTTATATGTTTTTACATTTTTATTAATTTCCGCAGCATCTACATCTATATGCACAATTTTAGCATTTCTGGCAAACTTTTTAGAATTTCCTATAACTCTATCTGAAAATCTTACACCTATGGCAATAAGTAAATCACTCTCAGTTATGCCCAAGTTACTTGTTTTAGTACCATGCATACCTACCATACCGGTATATAATTCATTTGAACCGTCAAAAGCTCCCATTCCCTGTAAAGTATCGGCAACAGGTGCGTGAATTTTATGCGCAAAAGTATTAACTTCTTCACTTGCATTAGACGCTATACATCCTCCACCTACCAAAATATATGGCTTTGTAGCAGACTTTATAAGACTTATAACTTCTTCTATGTCTCCATCTGTATACTCTTGTTTAGGAATATCTATTTTATCAGGTTCTTGATATTCATATTCAAAGCTATCTGCCGTAACATCTTTTGTAATATCAACCAATACCGGTCCCGGTCTACCACTTGCCGCTATAGTAAAAGCTCTTCTTAAAGTTTTAGCCAACTCATTACCATCTTTTACTATAAAGTTGTACTTAGTAATAGGCACTGTTACACCCAATATATCTATTTCTTGAAAAGAATCTCTACCTAATAAAGCATTAGTAACATTACAAGTAATTGCTACCATAGGCACGCTATCCATATAAGCTGTAGCTATACCGGTTACCAAATTAGTAGCTCCCGGACCGCTTGTCGCAAAACAAACTCCAACCTTTCCTGTAGCTCTTGCATATCCGTCAGCCGCATGACTTGCTCCTTGCTCATGACTTGTAAGTATATGTTTTATTTCATCAGAATGTTTATATAGAGCATCATATATATTTAAAATACTTCCACCGGGGTAACCAAACACTGTATCCACTTTTTGCTCTTTTAAACACTCTATTACTATCTCAGCACCTTTTTTTAACGACATATTTATTCTCCCTCTTAATTACTCTCTGTCCCTAAATTAACTGTACAAAAATCAGTCGAAAGTATAGCACCTCTTGCCGCACTTGTTACAAGCGAACGGTATCTTGCAAGATAACCCCTAGCCTCGTTGATTCTAGGTTTCCAATTCTTTCTTCTTTCAGCAAATTCTTCATCGCTAACTCTTGCATTTAAAGAATTATTTTCTATATCTATATCTATAATATCCCCCTCTTGTAGTAATGCTATAGGTCCGCCTACAATCGCCTCCGGACAAACATGTCCTATAGATGCACCACGACTTGCACCTGAGAAACGTCCGTCTGTAATAAGAGCTACGCTTGAATCCAATCCCATACCGGCTATTGCAGAAGTAGGATTTAACATTTCTCTCATACCGGGACCACCCTTAGGGCCTTCATATCTAATAACTACTACATCACCCGGAACTATCTTACCACCTTTTATAGCTACAATAGCATCATCTTCACAATCAAATACTCTCGCAGGCCCACTATGCTTTAACATACTCTCAAGCACTGCTGAACGTTTAACAACACATTTTTCCGGTGCAATATTTCCTGATAATACTGCAATACCACCTGTAACTGAATATGGATTTTCTATAGGTCTTATTATATTTTCGTCTAAATTTCTTGCATATTTTATATTTTCACCAACTGTTTTTCCTGTTACAGTTATACAATCAAGATTTAGTAAATCTTTCTTTGAAAGCTCTTTCATAACTGCATAAATTCCACCTGCCTCATATAAATCTTCCATATAAGCATGACCTGCAGGAGCAAGATGACAAAGATTAGGTGTTTTTTTACTAATTTTATTAATAAGCTCAAGGTCGAGTTCTATTCCGGCCTCATGCGCTATAGCAGGTAAATGCAACATAGAATTTGTAGAACAACCTAACGCCATATCCATTGCCAAGGCATTCATAAATGCTTTCTCCGTCATTATATCTTTAGGACGAATATCCCTCTTTAACATTTCCATAACTGCATAACCTGCACGTTTTGCAAGCCTAATTCTCTCAGAATATACTGCAGGTATGGTTCCATTACCCTCTAAGCCCATTCCAAGCACTTCTGTAAGACAATTCATAGAATTTGCCGTATACATACCTGAACAGGAACCACAAGTTGGGCAAACCTTATTTTCAAATTCTTCTACTTCTTCTTCAGTCATTTTTCCTGCTGCGAAAGAACCCACTGCCTCAAACATACTTGAAAGCGAAGTTTTACAGCCTTTAACTTTTCCTGCGAGCATAGGTCCTCCACTTACAAAAACAGTAGGTACATTTACTCTGGCAGCCGCCATTAAAAGTCCCGGAACATTCTTATCGCAGTTTGGTATCATAACTAGAGCATCAAATTGATGTGCAAGAGCCATACACTCTGTAGAATCAGCTATTAAATCTCTAGTAACTAGAGAATATCTCATACCCTCATGTCCCATTGATATGCCATCACAGACTGCTATAGCAGGAAATACTAGCGGCATTCCACCGGCTTCTGCAACACCCATTTTTACTGCATCAACTATTTTATCTATATTTATATGTCCGGGTACAACTTCATTAAATGAACTAACTATACCTATTAAGGGTTTTTTCATCTCTTCATTCGTCATACCTAAAGCTTTAAGCAAAGATCTACTAGGCGCTTGTTGCATACCTGCTTTCATTCTATCACTTTTCATAATTTCTCCTCTTACTATCTATATATCTCAATTAACAGTTCACTTATGCTTTTATTAAGCTTTCATAAGTTCTATTATCTTATCCCCCATCTCTTTTGTTCCAAGCTTTATACAGCCTTCTGAATATATATCCGCTGTTCTAAAACCTAAATCTAAAGCTTTTTCTACCGCATTTTCTATTTCTTTCGCTTCTATATCCAAGTCTAAAGAATATCTAAGCAACATAGCTGCTGAAAGTATTGTTGCTATAGGATTTGCTATATTTTTACCTGCTATATCAGGTGCGGAGCCATGACTTGGTTCATATAAACCAAACTTAGTTTCATTTAAACTGGCGCTACTTAACATTCCTATAGAGCCTGTTATCATACTCGCCTCATCTGATAATATATCTCCAAACATATTTTCAGTAAGTATAACATCAAATTGTTTTGGATTCATAACTAATTGCATAGCGCAGTTATCAACTAACATATGATTCAAAACCACATCTTCATAGTCCTTAGCAACCTCTTCTACAACCTTTCTCCATAATCTTGAAGAATCTAAAACATTTGCTTTATCCACACTTATAACATTTTTCTTTCTTTTTCTCGCTATATCAAAGGCCTTTATAGCTATTCTTCGTATTTCATCCTCACTATAACTAAGAGTATCTGTAGCTATAAGTTGCCCATTTACCTCCTTAGTATATCTATCTCCAAAATATATCCCACCTATCAGCTCTCTCATTATAAGCATATCAAACCCATTGCCTATAATATCATCTTTTAAAGGACAAGCCGCAGCAAGCTCTTTATAAAGATATGCCGGTCTTATATTTGCAAATAAACCTAACTCTTTTCTAATTTTCAATAAACCTGCTTCCGGTCTAAGACTAGGTTCTAACTTATACCAAGATGATTTTCCTACATCTCCACCTACAGCTCCAAGTAATACTGCATCACTTTTTTTAGCTACTTCTATATTTTCATCAGTTAAAGGTACACCATATTTATCTATGGAGCATCCACCCATATCTATACTTGTATAATTAAAGGTATGCCCATATTTAGTACAAATAAAATCGAGAACTTTCTTTGCCTCTCTAACTATCTCAGGTCCTATTCCATCGCCCGGAATCAAACAAATATTAACATTCATTATCTTTTCTCCTCTTAAATGTATAAATTTATCCCATAATAATGAATATTTTTATATGATACTTTAAAAATACTAATTTTTTTCAATATAACTATATTTTTTTAAATTCTTTAAATATAGTATTTTTAATATATATAATATAACTTTTTGTTCAGAACTTTCATTGTATACAATATACATTTTGTATTTTTGAGAAAATAAAAAAACATCCAGATATAACCATTATACTCTTTAACAAAGTTTTTTTCATCTGAATGTTTTTTTATAATAATATTTTTTTATTTATCTAGATATGGCATTTCCTGTCGCCATACTTCCATCTATTCCTAGAGTATATCCATCCGGAGTTGTAGTATTCTTCCACATTTTTTTCCATTTTCAGGATCTAAATAATACCATTTACCACTATTCTCAAGCCAGCCTTTTTGCCATATAGGCATTATCTTCAAAAATAATACCATTCACCTTTTTATTTTTTTCCATTCACTTCTAGCTAAAGTATTATTTGATAATATATAATACCAATCTCCTGTAGATGTTTGCCCCCAAGAACCCGGTATTTACCTTATCATACCAAGTTTTTATTTAACTCAGCTTGTTCCGAATCCAAACTTATTCTATTTGATTCAAACCAGTCTCCAGCTACATCTGTATTTATAGCATTAATAGGCCTTACTAGAAAATAATAAGAACCGGCTTTTTGCATATATTCTCTTACATTTAAAGTATTCGTATTTGACTTTAATATTCCTCCAAGTAAACTTTGACCTCTATAAAACTTTACTTCATAAGAACCTGCACCCTTAGAAACACTCCAACTCAAACTTCCATCATCTTCTATCTTAGCTTCAGTTATAGCAGAAACTTGATTTTTAAGTGAAGGTAACTTTACTGTAACAACTAAATTTGTTCTTGAATTTTCGGTAATTGAGCTTACATAGCTTGCACCTACTATATTTAAATCACTGGCTTTTTTTACATTAAATTCATATTCATCTTCAGCAGTTAATATAACTTTATACTCCGGAACATCATTCATAGTCCACTTAAAACCTTGATTTTGTACTTCAAAGTTCTCTACATGATAAGTACTGGCAGAAGTGGTAAAATCCAAATTTTCCATACCTATTTGAGTATCCACATCTATATTACCCATAACTTTAAAACTAACAGTATTTATTTTTTTCTTTTTTTCTTAGTTGCCGCAAATGCGGTTCCTGATATAAGCGTAGCTAAACTCAAACCAAGTATAGCTATAGCTAAAAAAACTTCTTTCCTATTTTTTTCCCATATCAACTTTCCTTTCTAAAATAGTACATATTCTACATTATATTTTTATATATATACTATTAGTCAACTTACAAGACCTTACAAATTAGTCTTTTTAGTACTAAATTTGTAAGGTCTGTTAATATTTTTATTTTGCTAAGCCTTGAACTCTAGATTCTCTAATTATATTTACTTTAATATGTCCCGGATATTGCATATTTTCTTCGATTTTTTTTGCAATATCATGAGCCATAATTACCATATCATCATCACTTACTTTCTCAGGTACTACCATAATACGTACTTCTCTACCGGCCTGTATAGCAAATGACTTATCTACACCACTAAACGAATTAGTTATCTCTTCTAATTGTTTTAATCTTTGGGTATAAGTTTCTATGGTTTCTCTTCTGGCACCCGGTCTAGCTGCTGAGATTGTATCAGCCGCTTGAACAAGGCAAGCAATAATACTTTCAGCTTCTACATCTCCATGATGAGATTCAACTGAATTAATAACAACCGGATGTTCTTTATACTTTCTGCATATCTCAACACCTAATTGTACATGAGAACCCTCAACTTCATGATCTATAGCCTTACCTATATCATGTAACAATCCTGCTCTTTTAGCCAGTCTTACATCAACACCAACTTCAGCTGCTAATAAGCCTGTTAAATGTGCAACTTCTATAGAATGTCTTAAAGCATTTTGTCCAAAACTTGTTCTAAATTTCATTCTACCTAATAATTTTATTATTTCAGGATGAATACTATGTATACCAAGTTCCAAAACTGCTTCTTCTCCGGCTTCTTTCATGATTGCTTCAACCTCTTTTTGAGCTTTCTCAACCATCTCTTCTATTCTTGCCGGATGTATACGACCATCTAATATGAGTTTCTCGAGAGCCACTCTGGCTACTTCTCTACGAACAGGATCAAAACCTGATAAAACTACCGCTTCCGGAGTATCATCTATTATAAGTTCTACACCGGTCATTTGCTCTAAAGTTCTTATATTTCTACCTTCCCTACCTATAATTCGACCTTTCATCTCATCATTTGGTAAAGGTACGACTGTTACAGTAGTCTCAGCAGTATGGTCTGCTGCACATCTTTGTATAGCTACTGTAAGTATTTCTTTTGCTCTTTTGTCTGCTTCTTCTTTTGCTGTACTTTCAAGCTCTTTTATAAGCTTTGCTGTATCGTGCTTTATATCCTCCTCCACAGACTGCAAAAGCATTTCTTTTGCTTGCTCGCTGGTAAGACCCGATATCTTCTCCAACTCTGCTACACCTTGCTCATATAAAGAATCTAATTCTTTTGTTTGCTGTAAAAGTTTTTCTTCTTTATTAGCAATAGCTTCTTCTTTTTTTCTCTAATGTTTCTAATTTCTTGTCTAAATTTTTCTTCTTTAACTAAAACTCTTTTTTTCGTAACGTTGTAATTCTGCTCTTCTTTCTTTTACTTCCTTATCAAGCTCATTTTTTTAGTCTTCATGGACTCTTCTTTAGCTTCAAGGAGAGCCTCGCGTTTTTTTGTTTCAGCTATTTTTACGGCTTCCTCTATAATTTCTCTGGACTTTGTTTGTGCACTTCCTATCTTATCTTCATAAGTTTTCTTACGATGAGATATTGCTACTATCCAAGTTAGAGGCACCACAATCACTGCTGTTATAACTGCTGCTATGATGTATGACACAGGAGCACCTCCATTTCTTAATTTATTGCACAAAAAGGCAATATAAGTATTGTAACAAATATGTAATAAAAAAGCAAGTAAAGGGTAAATAAAAAAAGAACCACAAACAATGATGGTTCTTTTTTTAGAGGCGACAGTCAGATTTGAACTGACGAATCAGGGTGTTGCAGACCCACGCCTTACCGCTTGGCTATGTCGCCATATATAACAAAATTTAAAGTTAAAATACTAACTTTAAATTTTACAGGCTATATAATATCATACCTTAAAAACTACACATCAAACTTCATCACTAAAACCTAACCGACTTCTTGGTTAAACCCTCGACCTATTAGTAATCATCAGCTGAGTACATTACTGCACTTACACCTTGACCCTATCTACCTCATAGTCTCTAAGGGGTCTTACTGCTTTCGCATGAGATATCTCATCTTGAGGTGGGCTTCACGCTTAGATGCCTTCAGCGTTTATCCCTTCCCGACTTGGCTACCCTGCCATGGGCTTGCTACCCAACAGGTACACCAGTGGTCAGTCCATCCCGGTCCTCTCGTACTAAGGACAGCTCCTCTCAAATATCTTACGCCCACGCCGGATAGGGACCGAACTGTCTCACGACGTTCTGAACCCAGCTCGCGTACCGCTTTAATGGGCGAACAGCCCAACCCTTGGGACCGACTTCAGCCCCAGGATGCGATGAGCCGACATCGAGGTGCCAAACCACTCCGTCGATGTGAACTCTTGGGAGTGATAAGCCTGTTATCCCCAGGGTAGCTTTTATCCGTTGAGCGATGGCTTTCCCACGTAAAACCACCGGATCACTAAGTCCTAGTTTCCTACCTGCTCCACCCGTCAGTGTCGCAGTCAAGCTCCCTTATGCCTTTGCACTCTTTAAATGGTTTCCGACCATTCTGAGGGAACCTTTGAGCGCCTCCGATACTCTTTCGGAGGCGACCGCCCCAGTCAAACTCCCCATCTGACATTGTCCCCTGACCGGCTTACGGCCATAGGTTAGAAATCCAATAATACAAGGGTGGTATCCCAACGGTGACTCCTTACAGACTGGCGTCCATATCTCTTCGTCTCCCACCTATCCTGTACAGGTATTATCGAATCCCAGTATCAAACTAGAGTAAAGCTCCATGGGGTCTTTCCGTCCTGGCGCAGGTAACCAGCATCTTCACTGGTACTTCAATTTCACCGGGTGCATTGTCGAGACAGTGCTCAAATCATTACGCCTTTCGTGCGGGTCGGAACTTACCCGACAAGGAATTTCGCTACCTTAGGACCGTTATAGTTACGGCCGCCGTTTACTGGGGCTTAAATTCAATGCTTCGTTTCCTAACATCTCCTCTTAACCTTCCAGCACCGGGCAGGCGTCAGCCCATATACCTCACCTTTCGGTTTCGCATAGACCTGTGTTTTTTTGCTAAACAGTTGCTTGAGCCTATTTTTCTGTGACCAAGCTCTCACTTGGTACCCCTTCTCCCGAAGTTACGGGGTCATTTTGCCGAGTTCCTTAACAATGCTTCTCCCGCCGGCCTTAGGATTCTCTCCTCATCCACCTGTGTCGGTTTACGGTACGGGTACATATAATACAATAGCAGCTTTTTCTTGACAGCTCCTTTAGCGACTTCACTACTTGTTTTCGCTTCGCATAACGCTTTCTCCTTGCATGGCGGTTTTTTTCCCTACCATACGGATACCTCGCTTGCCCCGGTCTTTGCTTTCCCGGGTTCGCTTACGTCTCTGTGTCCCCTACAGTTCTGATTATATGCAGTACAGGAATCTAAACCTGTTGTCCATCGACTACGTCTTTCGACCTTGCCTTAGGGTCCCCGACTTACCCAGAGCAGATCAGCTTTACTCTGAAACCTTAGATATTCGGCCAAGAGGATTCTCACCTCTTTCTCGCTACTCATTCCGCATTCTCTCTTCTTACTTCTCCACTGCTTCTTCCGATACAGCTTCTACGCTTGTAAGAATGCTCCTCTACCAAGTATTTCTACTTCCTAAGCTTCGGTGTTGTGTTTTTAGCCCCGGACATTTTCGGCGCAGGACCTCTCGACTAGTGAGCTATTACGCACTCTTTGAATGTATGGCTGCTTCTAAGCCAACATCCTAGTTGTCTTCGAAATCCCACATCCTTTTCCACTTAACACATACTTTGGGACCTTAGCTGTAGGTCTGGGCTCTTTCCCTTTTGACTACCCAACTTATCTCGTGTAGTCTGACTCCCGTTAATCATCTGGCTGGCATTCGGAGTTTGATATTCATTGGTAGCTTTTGACGCCCCCGCAAAAATTCAGTGCTCTACCTCCAGCAGACTCTAACGAGGCTAGTCCTAAAACTATTTCGAGGAGAACCAGCTATCTCCGGGTTCGATTGGAATTTCTCCCCTATCCACACCCTCATCTCCACCCCTTTTTCAACGGATGTGAGTTCGGTCCTCCATTCTCTTTTACGAAAAACTTCAACCTGGACATGGATAGATCACCCGGTTTCGGGTCTACTTCCACTGACTTATTCGCCCTATTAAGACTTGGTTTCCCTTCGGCTTCGCACCTGTAGTGCTTAACCTCGCCAGTAAATGTAACTCGCCGGACCGTTCTACAAAAAGTACGCGGTTGTGCTTTACTGAGTATTGCACTTCCACAGTTTGTAAACACAGGGTTTCAGGTTCTCTTTCACTCCCCTCCCGGGTTCTTTTTCACCTTTCCTTCACAGTACTATTTCTCTATCGGTCACTAAGTAGTATTTAGCCTTGGGGGTGGTCCCCCTGACTTCCCACAAGGTTTCTCGTGTCTCGTGGTACTTTGGATACTGCTTGTCTCTAACTCGTTTTTTTATTTACGCGACTCTCACGCTCTTTGGTAGGCTTTTTCCAAAACCTTTCTACTAACTATTAGATAACTTATTGCAGTCCTTAACCCCCATCTGCACGCAGATAGGTTTGGGCTCCTCCGGTTTCGCCTCGCCACTACTCCCAGAATCGATTTTTTTCTTTCTTTTCCTCCGGCTACTTAGATGTTTCAGTTCACGGGTTCCCTTCCATACCCTATGTGTTCAGGCATGGATACTTGAGGTCTTCTCAAGTGGGTTTCCCCATTCAGATATCTACGGATCATTGAATATTTGCTTCTTCCCGTAGCTTTTCGCAGCTTATCACGTCTTTCTTCGGCTCTTAGTGCCAAGGCATTCACCCTGCGCTCTTTATGTTTAACCAACTCTTATCCTTGCGGTAGGATAATCTTTAGATACTAGCGTGTATCTTGTTGGTCGGTTTGGTTTTTATATTGTGTTTACAATATTTTAGTTTGTTTGGATAATAACTCTCGTTATTATCACCTCGGATGTCTAAGATAAATGAATTAATGGTATTGCACTACTAACACGCAATGCCATTTTACTGTTTCATTCTTCTTAATCTCGTTTGATATGCAGTTTTCAAGGTACGATTTCTTGAGTGTTTACCACTCATTAAAACATTCAATCTCTTAACTGTTTTAATGAATAGTAAACTCTATTCATTTTTTAAAAAATCCGGCATCCACCTGCTCTCCCATACCGTCTCCAGTATAGTACCATCGGCCGACTAAGTCTTAACCGTCGTGTTCGAGATGGGAACGGGTGTGTCCCCTAGTCGCATCGACACCGGAATATTTATCCCCTCTTAAATCTAAGATTAAACAGTACCCACAACCCCTACTCTCTTCCTTAGAAAGGAGGTGATCCAGCCGCACCTTCCGATACGGCTACCTTGTTACGACTTCACCCCAGTTACCTGCCCTGCCTTCGGCAGCTCCTTCCTTGCGGTTAGGTCACTGACTTCGGGCATTGCTGACTCCCATGGTGTGACGGGCGGTGTGTACAAGACCCGGGAACGTATTCACCGCGACATTCTGATTCGCGATTACTAGCGATTCCAGCTTCATGTAGGCGAGTTGCAGCCTACAATCCGAACTGAGACGTTATTTTTGAGATTTGCTCCCCTCGCAGGCTCGCTTCTCTTTGTTTACGCCATTGTAGCACGTGTGTAGCCCAAATCATAAGGGGCATGATGATTTGACGTCATCCCCACCTTCCTCCAGGTTATCCCTGGCAGTCTCCCCTAGAGTGCCCATCTTACTGCTGGCTACTAAGGACAAGGGTTGCGCTCGTTGCGGGACTTAACCCAACATCTCACGACACGAGCTGACGACAACCATGCACCACCTGTATCCTATGTCCCGAAGGAAGGACAACATTACTTGTCTGTCATAGGTATGTCAAGATTTGGTAAGGTTCTTCGCGTTGCTTCGAATTAAACCACATGCTCCACCGCTTGTGCGGGTCCCCGTCAATTCCTTTTGAGTTTCATTCTTGCGAACGTACTCCCCAGGTGGAATACTTACTGCGTTTGCGACGGCACCGAAAGGTTAATCCTCCCGACACCTAGTATTCATCGTTTACCGCGTGGACTACCAGGGTATCTAATCCTGTTTGCTCCCCACGCCTTCGAGCCCTCAACGTCAGTTATCGTCCAGTAAGCCGCCTTCGCCACCGGTGTTCCTCCCAATATCTACGCATTTCACCGCTACACTGGGAATTCCACTTACCTCTCCGACACTCTAGCTTGGCAGTTTCCAAAGCAGTTCCGGGGTTGAGCCCCGGGCTTTCACTTCAGACTTGCTATGCCGTCTACGCTCCCTTTACACCCAGTAAATCCGGATAACGCTTGCCCCCTACGTATTACCGCGGCTGCTGGCACGTAGTTAGCCGGGGCTTCTTAGTCAGGTACCGTCATTTTTCTTCCCTGCTGATAGAGCTTTACATACCGAAATACTTCTTCACTCACGCGGCGTTGCTGGATCAGGGTTTCCCCATTGTCCAATATTCCCCACTGCTGCCTCCCGTAGGAGTTTTGGGCCGTGTCTCAGTCCCAATGTGGCCGATCACCCTCTCAGGTCGGCTACTGATCGTTGACTTGGTAGGCTTCTACCCCACCAACTATCTAATCAGACGCAGGTCCATCTCACACCGATAAATCTTTTTACCCCTGCACCATGCGGTGCTGTGGTCTTATGCGGTATTAGCAGTCGTTTCCAACTGTTATCCCCCTGTGTGAGGCAGGTTACCCACGCGTTACTCACCCGTCCGCCACTAAGTAATTTATTCTCTATCCCGAAGAACTTTGAATAAACACTTCGTTCGACTTGCATGTGTTAAGCACGCCGCCAGCGTTCATCCTGAGCCAGGATCAAACTCTCATCTTAAAGTTTAATCTCTCTCTAATTGCACTGGCAATTATCCTTTGATAAATCTACTCTTATTTCCATAAGTTCAACTTATCTTCCTTTACTGTTAAGGTTTTTTTACATTCTTGAATTTTTCTTTTTAAAGAAATTTCAGGGTTATGTGTACTGTTTAATCTTTGATTTTCAAGGTCCTTTTTTGTTGCCCTTTATAGGAGCAACTCATTTACTATATCATATCATCTAAATTATGTCAATAACTTTTTAATTTTTTTGTTTTAAATTAACTCTCAAAAAATTATATTCATAACACGAAAAATTTGATATCATTTCAAAAAAGATGCACAATACATTCTTCAATGAAGTGTTATATATCTTAAACTAAAAACTCTGTCTTGTCAACAGTTTTTCAAAATTTCCCATATAGTTTTTCTTGCATGAATAGACTAATCAAATTATTATCAAAAATAACGGATAAAAGCCAATTACTTTCTATCTTCTGCATTATATTTATCCCTATAGGTGTTCCGCTAAAGCTCCAACAAACAACGATAATATCCACAATATAATCAAAGCATTAGAAAAAAACCTACAAGTGCCCCCAGAATTTGATTTAAGCCATGTATAACCGGTACCTTGGCAAATATATCCAATATCTCCATCACTATATGTAATACTATCCATATCACAGCGGATACTATAACAAATATTATTATATTAAGTATAGTTTCACTTACATACTTAGAAAGATACTCTTTAAAACCTTGTACACCAAGAACAGAATAGCTCTCACTGTTATTATTCCTTATCAAAGCTTTTTTTAATATTCTTAGGCAGAGAAAGAGAATTTATAGCTTCCTCTTGTTCCATTTCATCATTCGAGTCTGAGATAGATACATTTTTCAACCCCAATATTATTTAACATAATATTGCTGATTCCATTTTTCTACTGCCGTATTCTCTTTTATAAAAGAATTTATCTTAGGGAATATTATGCTGCTAAAAAAAAGAGTTATTACTATGCTTATAGTGGATATAGCTATTCTGAAAAAGCCTTTTTTATGCCCTCTAAGAGTCATAAATATAATATATACAATAACCAAAATGAAGAGCATATTATTCAAAATCAACTTTATCATACAATAAAATGTTCCTCTTTTAATATTAATTTCCCATCTTTATCATATCTTCTTTCAAATGATAAAACACTTCTGATACTCTTTAAAAGAGCAGGTTTTTCTGCTTTATCCGCCGCTTCCGTTATTAAATCTTCTGCATTCTTTCTGGTTAAAGGTATATGCTCATCTTGCATAAATTCTATCCTCTCATACAAAGCCAACATACTCTTTCCGGTTATTGTACAATCAATTTCCGTAGCATAATCACTGGCATAACTAGCAAAATCATCTATACCAAGTTCTTCATTAAGATACTTAAATTCCACCTCTTGTTCCGGCTTTGTTTCTCGTTTAAGGTCTGCTTCTCCTAAAGGAACCTCATCTTCCCTTACTTCTATCTGAGCTTCACCTCTTAACTTAGCAATTTGTAGGGCATTATCTACCAAAACAAATTTTTATATCTTTATCTATAGACTCTTGCTTTATTTGTATATACTTATCCTCTAATAAATCTCCGGCTTCTTCTATTACTAAAGATTTACCTACAAGTTTTTTTCAAAAAAACATCTTTAAGATCCTTATCATTTAACTTGTTTGCTTTAATTTTTGATAATTTGCCTACTTTCTTCATAATCACTTTGTTTTTTTAATTCTTCAACAGCTTTTTTTAAGCGTTAAATTCATATCATTTTCTATAGTATATATAAGTTTATCTTCTACAACCTTTTCTATACTATCTACATCTGTATACTGTATACTTTCTTCTATATCTTTAATATCTTCTTCTATATCAGAGAAATCTTTATTGCTTTCTACACTTTCAGGCGTAGATTCATTTATTGTATCAGCAACTTTATCTTCTTTCTCACTTTCTTGATTACCGCTTACTTCAGTATCTTCTTCTACAGATATAAACTTAGGCAAAACATCATCTTCAAAGCTTTCTTCCAACTCTTCTTGTGTTTTTTCGCCATCAGACACTATATCTTCTTCTACAAGATTTGAACTCCTATTTTCTAAGCTTTCTATATGCTTAGCTATTTCTTCATCCAACTCTTGCATCTGCCTAACTTCTTCTTCATTCGGAGCTTCATATTCAATTCCATCAATAATATTTTCCCTAGATTCTATCTCTTTTTCTATGGTTTCTACATCCATATTTTGATTAGAAAATTCTTCTTCAACAACTCTCAATCTATCTTCACATTGTTCTTTATTATTCACCAAACCTTGTTGGTACGGACTTAGAGGGATTCCTAGTTTTTCTGTTTTAAGTTTAATAGAGGCGTCTACATAACGTCCAAACCCAAACATCAGCATTATATTATCGCAAGATTTTGCACATTCTTCATCCATACCTGCTTCATAATATAACTTAGCCAACTCGTACATATACTTTTCATCTAATTCTCTGGCATTAAAAGCTTCCAAAGCAGCTATTCTTTGTTTTATATCTTCACCCTTAGCTGTAAATATCTGATATCTCAAAAGATATTTTCTAGAGTCTCCATGAGCTATCTCTCCAAACTCTTTATAGTAAGCCTCAGCCTCTTTTAAATTTCCATCTTTTATAGCGAGTTCCACCAACTTATATAGAAATCTTCTTCCCAAACCGGATTTTTCATAAGCTAATAATAAAATTTCTTTAGCTTCTCCATACTCTCCATTATTTTCATATACTTCTGAAACAACTTGAAGTAATTTAGAATCTTGAACTCTTCTCCAATCTATAGCATCTGCTATCTTCATAGCATTTTCATAATCTTTTTCTCTAGCAAGCTCTCTTAGCTTCTCTACTTTGATATTAAAATCATATCTATCCATATTTTACTCCCACATAGGTATAATCAAAACTTTATATCTTTATTTAAGACAGAGCTTAATCTTAAATATCTACAACTCCACTCTTCCGTCCAAGGCTCTAAGTAAAGTTACTTCATCTATATACTCCAAATCACCCCCAACAGGAACACCGCTGGCTATTCTACTAACCTTTATACCCGCCGGTTTTACCAGCTTAGATATGTACATAGCCGTAGCCTCGCCTTCTAATGTAGAATTAGTGGCAATTATAACTTCATCAACGTCGCCCTCTAAACGTCTCATCAACTCTTTTAGCTTTATATCCGCCGGTCCAATACCAAGCATAGGAGAAATAGCCCCATGTAAAACATGATAGACTCCATCATACTTGCCGGTTTTTTCATAAGCCACTAAATCTCTTGTACTTTCTACAACCATTATCATTTTATGATTTCTGGCACTGCTGGCACAAATAGGGCATATATCACTATCCGTCAAAGTGCAACAATTTTTACAATAATTAACTTTTTCCTTAGCTTCAAGTATAGCCGAGGACAAAAAATCCACTTGTTCCTTAGGCATATTTATTATATAAAAAGCTAATCTTTGTGCTGATTTTGAACCTATACCCGGCAACTTTGACAACTCACCTATTAGCTTTGTAATATGTGTACTATAGTAATCCATCTTAGAATGGTAGTCCTCCACCTAAGCCACCGGCTAATTTACCCATACCGACACCGCTTTCTTCTTCAACTTTTCTTAAAGCTTCATTTGTAGCTGCCATAACCAAATCTTCCAACATTTCTATATCATCTAAGTCTACAGCATCTTTATCTATACTAACTTTTGTAACTTCTCTTTTCCCTGAGATACTAACGCTTACAGCTCCGCCACCTACTGTTGCTGTAAACTCCTTAGCTTCCATTTCCTTTTGTTGCTCTTCCATTTGCTTTTGCATTTTTTGAGCTTGTTTTAATAAATTATTCATATTCCCGGGCATCATACCGCCCGGAAAACCTCCACGTCTTGCCATTTCTTCCTCCAAAATCAATCTTTATTAATGTCAATATTGTATTCTAACACATTTAGGCAAATATTAAAATATCAGCTTTCTATATCTATGCCCATCTTTATATTATTTTCCAAGAATTCTCTTGTAATATAATTTATTTGCTCCTTATTCCTACTATCTCTTAATTGCGTTTTAAACTCAAATTTTTTTTGATATTGCAGTTCTACATAAGCTTTTATTTCATCCAACTTTTCTTGTTTACTACACAAATTATACGTGGATTCATTAGGGAAAATTATGGTTATAGCACTTCCATCGAAAGCTTCTATATCAGTCCCTTTAAGTAAAGCCTTAGTTCCGGCTCCTATGCCTGCAATAATTTTTGACCAATTCTTTTTTAAAAGCAGCAAATCATCGTAATCGGCTTTATTCAAAAAAACCTCTCTTACCAAATTTTTCTTCTGCTATTTTCTCTATATTAACAGTAGTTTTTTTCACCGCTTGGCACCGGAGAAACTACAGAACCTTCAGCTATAGCTCTTTCCACTCTGGAAACTCTGTCAAGTATAGCTTCTTTACTTTCTTCTATAGCAGGAGTCATAAGCTTTATTATCGCCAATTCCAATAATACTCTCTTTTGCATGGAATATCTTAGTTTATTATATAAGTCTGATAATATTCTAATAAATCTATTCAAGCTTTCTTTAGATACTTCTACAGATATTTCTTCCATATTTGCTATACTTTCTCTAGATGCATCTATTATATCATAGAAATTATCACTTGATTTAATTATCAATAAATTTCTTAAATACCACAAAAAAATCATTGATAAATTGTGATAATTCTCTACCACTTGTTACCAAAGATTCAATAAGAGCAAGGCAAGCTAATATATCTTGTTTATTTATAGCTTTGAGCAATTTTTTTCAAAATCTTCATTATCACTAGTTCCTAAAAATCTCAAGAACATTATCATAGCTAATAGATCCGGACAAATGAAAAGCTACACATTCATCAAGCAAACTCAAAGCATCTCTCATAGCTCCATCAGATATTTTAGCTATATATTGCAAAGCCTTTTCTTCTATTCCAATATTCTCGGCAAGACACAACTCTTTTAGCCTTGCACTTATGGTGTTTGCATTTATTCTTTTAAAATCATACCTTTGACATCTTGATAGTACTGTTATAGGTATTTTATGTACTTCTGTAGTAGCAAGTATAAAAATAACATATTCAGGCGGTTCTTCCAAAGTCTTTAATAGTGCATTAAAAGCTTGATTAGATAACATATGAACTTCATCTATTATAAAAACCCTATATTTCCCAAAGGTTGGTGGATATTGAACCATTTCCTTTATCTGCCTTATATCATCCACACCATTATTACTTGCAGCATCCATTTCAACAACATTTATTGAACTTTCTTTAAGTATCGCTTGACAAGTAGCACAATGATTACAAGGATTTCCATCTGTTTGGTTTTCACAATTTACCGCTCTTGCCATTATCTTAGCAATACTGGTCTTTCCTGTTCCCCTAGTACCGCAAAACAAATAAGCATGGCCTATACGCCCTGTTTTTATTTGGTTTTTTAATGTTGTTACTACCGCATCTTGACCTTTTACTTCATCAAAACTCTTCGGTCTGAATTTTCTATATAAAGCTGTATATGACATATTTAACCACCTTGATATATAAAAAAGCACGCTTTAAACGTGCTTTAATTTCTATTTAATGTACGTCTTGCTTCGAATGCTGTCCATAATCGTATTATGGTAGTTAGCTCGGCAACGGCTATCTTACGGCACATAAAAGCTCCCACTTAGTGCTGCTCCATTCCTGTCCTGACACGGTTCACAGGTTTTTATTGCGCAAGGACCCCCACGTCAACACCACTTGCCATAGTCGGTTTTACAAACACACACCCTAGGCAAGACATCACCCCTGCTAAAGCGGATTGCAGGTACAGGGCACCGCTATCTCCCCGGCTGTACAAAACATAGTATAATATCCCTTAGCTTAGTTTGTCAAGCCAAAGGATATTATACGCTTATTAAACCATAATTTAAAAATGTCCTTCACTAGTCAAAGAGTCGTCGTCTATATGGAAAGCATCACGCATTGCGTCTTTTATAGCTCTTGAAGAATATGTAGCTCCACTTATGTTATCTACATTTTCTATTTCATCTTTTGTCCCATGTTTACCGACAAAAGACTTGAACATTGCTTTTGCAGTATTCCAATAAGGTTTATGTACACCGCTATTAGTATTATTATCTTTTACACTAATTATTTCACCCGTATCAGTATTATATGTAACTAATATTTGAGCTTTATATCCCCATTGGTCAACTTGAGCTTTACCTGTTATAGTTCCCACAGTTGAGCCAAGTGTTTGAGGTGCATCTGATGTAGATGTTCCCGTTTCTCTTCTCTCATTTTCTGTAGGATTAACAGCTACAGAATTATCTGAAATAGCTTTTTTGATAGCTTTAATAACTGCTTTACTTGACCAAGTAGCACCGCTTACCACATCCTCTTCGTTAATATTATCCTTGGTCTTTCCTACAAATTTATCTATATACTTAGCATTCTTTACTTTAGTCCAATATTTTTTAGAACTATTTTCAGGAACAGTATTATCCACCACTTTCGTAATTGCACCTGTACTTCTATCAAAAGTAACCTCTACACTAGCTTTGTATTTATAATCTGTTGCCTCTTCGCCCTCTTCCTCTGCCGGTTCTATTACTTCTTCTTCACCGACTTTTGTTACAAGATTCCCCGTATCTATATTATGATCTTCTGCATTTCCTGTATCTGCTTTTGCTTTTGTTCCAACCTCTATATCTTTGGCTACGGAAACATAACCTGTAGTCATATTAGTGTCTTTTAATATAAGTCTATATGTGCCTGAACCTGTATTTGAAGTATCCTTTAAATGTAGGGTATTACTTTCAAAGGTATAATCATTTCCCTCTGTCAACTTGGTTTTTTCTTCTCCATTTACTTTATATACGTTCGCCACACTTATATTATCTTTATAAGGTATGGTACTAATATCAAGACCTATAGCAGCCCCTTCTCCAGAAGCAAAGCCCTCATTGTTTGTAACATTTATATCTGCATTTGCAGGCAACTGCTTAGGTACATAAATATTAAGATTATCTACAACAAGTTTTTTATTATCTGATAATAAATATGTTATACTATTAATAGTTTTTTTCCTGCTACACTAGGCTTTTGAGTATCTGGTATAATGAGTTCCACTACCTACAGCTCTCCTATGTACAGAAAATCTTAAAGTATTACTGTCTGCATCTACATTTTCATCAAACATAAGTCCATAATTAGTGTCTGTTCTTCCTGATTTTACACTCATAATAACACCCAATAGGTTTTCTTTAACATTTATAGAATCAGGCAAATTATCAAGTTTTATTTCATAATCAAATCTAGGATCCGAGCTTTGATCTGTAAATGTAGAAACAACTCCCGAAACAGGTATTTCTCTCGCTTCTCCTGAATACATCAAAGCAGATAATACACCATCACTATATAGCTTTTTGTATACCTTAGGCTCTGTAGTACTCAAAGTTCTTTTTACATTTTCTGTATTTTCCCCCTCTAATACTTCATCGCCGGATGTAAGGCTCTTTATAATAGGCAACAGAGGACCTTTAGCCGTAAAACCCGGTTTATCAAGTTCCTGCAATTTAGACATGATAAAAGCTTTGGCATAAAGATTAGCATCCACTTGTATAGGTACCTTTATACCATTTATAAAATAACCCTCTTCGCTCTTGAATTTCTCATAATTTGCATTTATGAAAGCTCCATAATTTTTCATGGTCTTCCTTCTCTCTACATCTACATAAGAACGAATATAACCTGTAACTACGAAATTACTTCCATTTGCATCAGGTTCTAAATTTTTGGTGAAAGATATACTAGGAGTTAATTCGGCCGCATAAAAATCAGCAGCTCTAAGCGTGGCTCTACCATAAATATTTCCACTTAACTTCTCATTTTCTTTCACATAATAATAAGCTACCGGAGTTTTATAATTTAGTATTTTTTCAGCTTTAGATGTTACATCAACACCGTCTACCTTCAGAACTTCATTCTCTTTTGTTTTATCATATTTCTTATAGTAATATGTATGAGCATTACCATCCACAACTATATTTACGGCTTCCATATTGGTTTGCTCATTATTAGTATGTTCTGTAGTGGCATCACTTTCCTCAAAAGAAAATCTAAGTGAAATTTCTCCACTTGTGAATCTCTTATCTTTAAAATCATTCAATTTTATATGCAAGGTACTAAATAAAGCTCCCTTAACACTTATATTTAAAGCTTTTTCTTTTTTATTAAATACTTTTACTGTTAAGGCATTATCAGGGAACTTAGTAACACTACTTTCTAATCTGGCATATTTATGTGGTAACTTTACATCATAAATTCTATAATGTGCATTATCCCTCTCAAATTTTGCCTCATCTATATTCAAATCTTTTAATTTTTCATTTCCATCCCAAACCTCTACTCTTGCAGGAATATTTTCATTTTCCTCTTTCTTCGTTTCAGGTTCGGTATTAGGCTTTTCATCACTTGAGTTATTTGGCTTATCTACACTTGAGTTATTTGGCTTATCTACACCTGAGTTATTTGGTTTTTCTACACTTGGAGTATCTGTTTTTCCCGCATCAGGTCTTTTAGCACTCAAATCATCTCCTTGACCTTTATCAACTTCTCGTGGAGTGTCCTGCTCTTTATCAGTTTTTTTCGTATCTTGTATACCTTGATTCTTATTCAAATCTTCAGTCTTTGGCTTTTCCGTATTATTGTTTTGTTCTGATGACAAAGAACCTGTATATCCACCAGATGAATGTCCTCCGCCGAAACTTCCGCTAGAACGACCTGTACCACCACCTGCTCCGGATAAAACTCTCTTATTTTCAATATTTTTAGCTATCGCACTTGTTTTAGTATTAAATCCTTTCCCCTCAACATAAAATGCTTTGCCACTTGCATCTGACCATTGACCATTTGAATTAAGCAGATATTCCCCAACCTTTCCCAGATACATTCTTCCTATATCTTTAGGATTAGTTTCAAAATAATAACAATATCCGTCTATCCATTGCCAACCTATTCTTATTATACCTAACTTAGATGATTTTATATCATTGTTAAAGAAATACCAATTTCCTTTTGGAGATTTATACCAAGCTGTATGCATTCTCCCCTCTATACCCTCTGCCTTAGTATCAAAATAATAGGTTGAACCGTCTATAGTCTGCCAGCCTGTTAGCATATCTCCTGTATTTTTTTTATCAAGATAATACCAATCTCCCTTTAAATCCAGCCAACCTTTTTTTGTAATTCACTCTTTTCATTATAATATTTCCACTTATTATCTTTTAACTCCCACTTGCCTTTTTCTACCTGTGCTTGTGTATTCATCATATTCGGCATAAAAAGCAAAGCTCCCAAAGCTAAAATTATATATGTTTTTTTCCCCTTAAACATCCTCTATTTCTCCTTAAAGCAAATGCCAAAGACTTAAATCTTTGGCATTTACAATATTAAAATTTAAACAAACTTAGTTGTTTTTTTAAAAAGCTTCTTCCAAGGCTTTTTTTAACAGCTTTCTTTATAGCTACACCGAACGTGTTGCACCTGATACAGTATCAACAGTATCTACATTTTCCTTTGTTTTACCTTTAAATTTATTCCAAAAATCAGCAGTTAATTTATCCCAAGACTTTTTGTTTTTCTTAGTTGTTCTATCATCTCCATCTACTGCAGGATTTGTAGCATTATCTGTTACACTGATTATTTCTTTTGTTTTAGTATTAACTTTAACCGTAACCTTTGCTGCATACTTATAATCTTCACTATCTGCTGCATCCTCTTCAAAAACTTCCTCTTCTGCATTTACAGTTTTTTCTGTAGGCTCTTCTACCACCGGTGGTTGTGGAGGTTGTGGTGTAGGAACACTTGGTTCTTCAGTTTTTGGAGGTGTTACAGGAGTAGTATTTGCTTTCCACTTATTAAAACCTAAAGTTAATTTGAATGGATCATCATCATTTTTCATGACGTGGTACTACAATGGCTGTTGTTACAGCTTTCCTATTATTTACAATACTTTCTATCTCTGCATCAGATGAATTATAAACCTTGAATTCAAACTTTGGCTTTAAGGCTTTATATTTTTCTTCCAGCTCTGGGTACTTGGTAACTGCACCATTATCAGTATCATTTTTTGATATATCTATCACAGCTATCTCTTTGCCTTCGACAAAAATTTTAACCTTAACAGGAGTTCTATCATTTGTATCTATAACCTTAATCTTAAATGTTTGGTTAATAGTTCTGTCACCGACTTGTTTGCTTACAGTTATAGTCTTTTCTCCTGCTTCTTCCGCCTTAAATTCATATCCCTTTTCTATTGCTTTTCCATCCATACTTGCAGTAAAGTTTGCTTTTACAGCTGCAGCCCAATCATCGTATTTCTTTCTGCTGCCTTTTTCTGTAACGTAAGAGATAATCATCTTATCCATATCAAATCTCTCTCCTACATTATAGCTGGTCTTTACAAACTTTGTATCCAACTCAAATGATGCTATATTAGATGTATCTTCTCCTGCATCTATTGTAAGGACATAATCATCAAATCTCCAAGAAGTATAACCTGCTCCAAGTTCAACTTTTCTCAAACTTAAAATCCATTCGTTTCTATTTACATCATATACACCATCTGATAATTTTGTGTCCTTGTCATAAATAGCTACACTCTTTACTCCCTTTTCAGCCTTTAACTTATATCTGAAATCATCCTTATTTATATCAATATCCTTTGTTGTATCATCAGCATAAGTAATAACTATCTTGCTTGGTTGTCTAACTACAGCTTCTTTTTTAACAAATACTTTTGTATAAATATCTAAAAGGTTATCTTCATTTTTAAAGTGTACTATATGCTCTTTGCCTGTTTCACTCAAAAGTGTACCATTTGCCGGTACAGCAACTATACCGTATTTATGGAACTCGCTAAATGGAACATCTACCGCATTTTTGCCTTTTTCTTTTACAGTTATCACTGTAGGTGTTAAGTCTAAGTTACCTGCAGAAACATTGCTATTAGGTCTTGTCTTGAACTGCATATACTCTATATTTTGCTCTTTTTTGTCATTTGCAAACTTTCTTGATCTGTCCACAGCATTCTTAGCGGCACTGAGTTGTCCCTTAGCTGTTTCTGTAGCTCCTGAAATACCGTCATATCTTACAAGACTCTTATCAACATTTTTGATTATCTCATCAACATCAGTTAAGCCCGCAATATGCTTTAAAATCTTTTCTCCTCTGGTATATTCAGGATCGTTTCTATATATGACATTCTCTGCACTCTTTATCTTACCACCCTCTACAGTAAGTTTAACTACTTCAGTTCCTCTTGTCAGACCATACATATCTTTAGCACCTGTACCATACCATACACCATCAGCTAAAGTATTTGTTTTCTCTTCAGGTGTATATGCTCCATGGCTCCAACTTCCGCCACCGCCGTTTCCGCCACCTGATGGTCTTGTAGCTACATTTTTCTTTGCTGTTATAGTAGCCTTAGTATTATAGCCTCTTCCTGCCTCATACTTTGCTACACCGTTATCATCTACCCATCTACCGTCAGCATTCAACTTATATCCGTCAGGTGTAGTTCCATTAGAATACATCTTTCCGGCATCTTTCTTTCCGGTTTCAAAATAATAGCAATAGCCGTCTATCCATTGCCAACCTTGTCTTACTATACCTACTTTATTTGAAGTAGCATCATTGTTGAAGAAATACCAATTTCCTTCAGGAGATTTGTACCAACCTGTATGCATCTTACCCTCTATACCATCTCCCTTGGTATCAAAATAATAAAGAGAGCCGTCAATATTTTGCCACTTTGTAAGCATTGCACCTGTATTCTTATCTAAGTAATACCAGCCATCTTTAGTTTCAACCCAACCTTTGTACATATTATGGCTAGCATCATAATACCTCCATGTACCGTCTTTGAGTTCCCATGTTCCTTTTTACTTGTGCGGCATTCACAGGTTTTACACTTGCAAATGCAAAAGGCTGCACCTAATGCAAAAAAATAAGTATTTCTTATTTCCTTTTAATCATAATTCCCCCTAAGTTTTTATATTTAGTTACAAGTAAAACACTTGTATACCTACCGAAAAAAATCAGATACTTACTAAACTTAATTAGTCATACATAAAGAAAGTGTTTAATATTTTTAATTTTTGCTAAAATAAGGGAGAAAAACCAATAATATAAAGAATTTTTATTAATCAAAATAGAACTCATTAAAATAGAACTATCCCCCTAAAACTAAAAACCAACACAGATGATTAGTTATAACTAACTAAAGTTAGTATTACCTTATTTATTAGTTTATATCAAGATAGCATTTTAGTAAAGCATTTTTTTAATATTTTTTTCAACAAAAAAATCGCTACTTATATATCATCCATTTTAGATTTAAAATAATGATGATATATATGTAGCGATCAATTTAATCTAGTTTTTCAAAAAAATCAAACTTATTTTTGAATAAATCTCCGTCTATCTCTATTTCTAATTCTCCACCTTGAATGGTAGTCAAGGATTTTGCTATTGATAGGCCTAAGCCACTCCCTTCGGTACTTCTTGAGCTATCTCCTCTGACAAATCTCATAGTAAGCTCTTCAGGACTTATATTCAGCGCATTTTTTTAGAAACGTTTTTTTCATTGTAAATATTGCTTTTTTTACCTTCTACTCCTAAATTTATATAAACTCTAGAATTTTCTATAGCATATTTGTAGGCATTATTATAAAGATTTTCTAGTACTCTCCATAAATGTCTACCATCTGCATTTATTCTAATCTTATCTTCCGAAAAACTTAGAAACTATACTAAGACCTCTGGTATTATACTTTTCTTCAAACTCTCCATTTGTTTGCTTTTATTATTTGGACAAAGTCTATCTCGTTTAGATTAACATTAACATTTCCACTAGCCGCTTTACTGGCTTCCAATAAATCTTCTGTTAGATTTTTTTCAAATATAAAGATTTTTGTTTCAAGTACATTTACATAAGACTTTATGGTTTCATCTTCTATATTTTTCTCTTTTTATAAGATCAATATAATTAATTATTGAGGTTAATGGTGTTCTTATATCATGAGAAACATTAGTTATTAAATCAGCTTTTTAATCTCTCACTTTTTAACTTGCTCATTTATAGCACTACTAAAGCCACTGCCTATATTATTTACTCTTTGTGCCATAGTTTTTTTCTTTTTTCCGCTAAACTCATCTAAATCTAAAGCTTATTTTTTTGCATCTCCGGCAGACATTTTTATCTATAGCTTCAGAAATTTTTATCTATGGCTATATTTCTCTTGTAAATATCATAAAACACCAATACATTAAAACAAATAAGAACTAGTATAAGTATTATTACAACTAAACGTTCAGCTAAAAGTATTTTTCTGTTTTTCAGCAAAGCCATAATCAGTAAAATACCACCAAAAATTCATTAAATAATAGAGTATATAATTACTGGTAAATCTCTTTAAGTATGTATAGTTATTTCTATATAAACTCCCTTCTTCTTTTATATGTTTTTATAAAAGAATTCTTCCATAAATCTTTTGACTTGAATGATCTAACAAAAGAAAAATATAAAAAAATAAGAACTACAAAAATAAACTATCGTATATAGCACTAGTTTTTTTCGCCATATTTCCATAAGCTGTCATCTAATATTATATGTATGAATTTATAAATTATCCTCTCACTTAGAAAAGAAAAAAACGATAACGGTAGCCATAGAAAATAAAGCTCTAATTTCTATACTATACCTATCCATAAAAGCTCAATTTTATATTTTTTTATCTTTTTGAACTTGTTTTTCCCCGACATAAGTATCAATATTATTAAACTAAATATAGCAACAAATCCAGACAAAAATAAGAAGTACAACTCCTCTGAAATAAGTTTGCCTCTCTTTTTCGTATCTTAGATTATTTTGATAATATATATCTTTATGCGGATATGTAGTATCTATAGCTATATAAATATTATAGTTTTTCATCAATCGTACCTGCACTATCACTACCCGGATCATAAATTCCCTTTTGTAGCTTGTTTATATATATCATTAGGTAGTTTTTTTAATATTTGTATCTGCTATCATGCTATCTGAATTTATGATCAAATATTTTTCCGTATTTTTTTACACTATCTAAACTCAGATCAGACTTATTATCTACAGTGTAACTCTCATATACCAACTTATAATATATATTTCTGGGGTTTAATTTTTAAATTCTTGTAAGCTTCATAGTATTTTTGCAAGTCTGCTAAGAACCTCCATACTAAGATCTTCCAAGGTTTTTGTATGCATCGCCGGGTTCTTTTTATTTCCTCTATAGGTGCATACTTTTTTTCCAAGTTACCAAATACTTGGTAGTATCCATATCCTCCAACTTTTCATAAGTTCTTGAAACTTGATAATCTTCATTTATATAAAAGCCTATACTTTTTTTGCATAATCTAAGATTTCTCTTAATGTATATGTTTTTCTCATTATCAGGTCCTTCATCAAGAGTGAACATTTCCAGGTTTTTTTATCAAACTTTTCGCCCACTTCAAAAAAATATTTATATCTCTCATAGTCAAAGATATATTTTTATATCTTTTTTCTAAATCTTTAGTAAATTCCGTGAATTTTTCATAATTTTTTTCTGATTCAAACTTGTAAAACCAAGATGAAAGTTTTCATTTGAATATACTATAGAAACTCCTACTAACAAGGTGAAAATAGATACTATATGCACTAGTACCAGTATAAATTTCTTTTGTATCATAGGAAAAAAACTTCTTTTTTTATCCATCTTCTATTGCCTATCCACCTTGTATCCTACTCCCCAAACAACCTTTATATATCTTGGTTCTTTAGGATTTATCTCTATTTTTCTCTCTTATATGTCTAATATGTACTGCAACTGTATTATCCACACCTACAGGGTCTTCATTCCATATCTGCTCATAAATTTCATCAATAGAAAAAACTTTTCCCGGATTTTTCACCAAAAGTAATAAGATGTTATATTCTATAGGAGTTAATTTTACTATTTCTCCTGCAACTATAACTTCTTTTGTTTCATCATTAATTTTTAAATCTCCACAAGAATAAGTTTTCTCGTCCTCAAATGTACTCATACTTCCAAGTTGAGTATATCTTCTTAGATGACTTTTTACTCTTGCAACCAGTTCAAGAGGATTAAATGGTTTTGTCAAATAATCATCTGCTCCTATATTTAGACCTAATATCTTGTCTGTATCTTCAGTTTTTGCCGATAAGATTATTATTGGTATACTTGATGTTTCTCTTATTTTAAGAGTAGTCCTAATACCATCCAGTCCCGGCATCATAACATCAAGTATCAACAAGTCGACATTCTCTTTTTCCATTACTTCTAAAGCCTCATATCCATCATATGTACCAAAGACTTCAAAGCCTTCTCCTGACAAATAGATTTTTATTGCTTCCACTATATCTTTATCATCATCACAAACTAATATTTTCATTCTTCAAAATACCCCTTTCTCAAGCGTACTTTTAAATTATATCATTTTATTAATTGATACGCAAATTACTTTATATTATAATAAATGTTTGAATCAATACAAATAATATAAGTAAAGAATAAGTAATAAATATGGATACATACGAAAAAAAATATATGAAAGCAGCTATTAGAGAAGCAAAAAAAGCCCTAGCTATAGATGAAGTTCCTATAGGCTGCATTATAGTTAAAAAAACGATAAAATTATAGCTAGGGCTTACAATAAAAGAGTTAAAGATAAATCGAGCCTATCTCACGCCGAGATACTTACAATAAAAAAGGCTTGTAAAAAAATAGGAGATTGGCGTTTAGAAGATTGTACTATGTATATAACTTTAGAGCCTTGTCCTATGTGTGCAGGCGCTATCGTTCAAGCTCGCATTCCTAAAGTTGTTATAGCCACAATGAATCCCAAGGCAGGTTGTGCAGGTTCTGTTATAAATCTTTTGAATATGCCAAACTTAAATCATCAAGTTGAAATTTCTATGGCAGATGAAGAAGAAAAAAAACGAAGCCGCTAAGCTTTTTACAAGACTTTTTCAAAAATTTAAGAACTAACAAGATGAAAACAAAATCAAAAATTTAACTCACAAAATAGTAATACAAAAAAATCGCTCAAGCCATAAGGTTTAAGCGATTTTTCAGTTATAATTCCACTAATAATTACAATAACTATATTGCTAAATTTTTATGTCGAAATTTATACTTACTCTCCGAACACTGCTTTATAATCTTCTTGGAATTTCTTAATTCCTACATCTGTAAGTGGATGCTTTAACATCTGAGTTATTACACTAAATGGTACAGTTGCTATATCTGCTCCTGCCTTGGCACATTCTATAACATGTATGCTATTTCTAACAGAAGCTGCTATAATTTGACAATCAATCTCATTTACAGCAAATATCTCAGCTATATCATTTATAAGTTCAGCACCATTTGTAGATATATCATCTAAACGTCCAAGAAATGGAGATACATAAGTCGCACCTGCTCTAGCTGCTAAAAGTGCTTGAGCAGCTGTAAATATCAAAGTACAGTTTGTTTTTATTCCCTCTGAGTGTAGTACCTTAATTGCCTTTAATCCCTCTTCTGTCATAGGAATTTTAACAACCATATTTGGATGTATAGCTGCTATAGCTCTTCCTTCTTCTATCATTGTAGGTGCATCTACTGTAGTAGCTTTTACTTCTCCACTTATAGGACCATCTACTATACTTGTAATCTCATTTATTACCTGAACAAAATCTCTTTTCTCTTTTGCTATTAAAGAGGGATTTGTTGTAACTCCACAAATAACACCCATTTCATTAGCTCTTCTAATGTCATCAACATTAGCTGTATCAATAAAAAACTTCATACTCTCACTCCTTTCAATTAATGAATTATGAAATTAATAATTTGGCAGCCCCATATATACCTGCATCGTTTCCTAGAGTTGCCAAGACTACCTTTGCTCTATTATTTGATATTGGTAAATAATATTCAAAATATTTTGTTATCATATCTGTTAGGAAAGTTCCTGCTTTAGAAACTCCTCCACCTATAACAAAAATATCAGGATCTGTAGTCATAGCTAAATGTGATATAGCTATACCAAGATATCTACAAACCACTTCCATAACTTCAATAGCTAACTCATCTCCTGCCTTAGCCGCATCAAGCACATCTTTGGCACTTAAATTGGCACCGAAATCTCTTAATTTTGAACTCTTATCAGGATTTTTTGACAGTACAGCCTTAGCTTCTTTTACTATGCCTGTTGCACTTGCAACTTGTTCAAGACAACCATGTCCACCACAATTACAAGCGTCTGTTTCTTCATCTCTGATATGCATATGTCCTACTTCTCCACCTATACCGTGTCTGCCGGGAACAATTTTACCATCTACAACTATTCCGCCACCGACACCTGTACCAAGTGTCAACATTACTATATCTGTATAACCCTTTGCTCCACCTTGCCAACATTCTCCAAGTGCAGCCACATTAGCATCATTGCTAAGTGCAACCGGTGTTCCGTCCAAAGATTCAGATAATATTCTTGCCGGATATAAGTCTTTCCAATGCAAATTGACACAAATTTCCACATGTCCATCCGGCATTACAGGTCCCGGAACTCCCATTCCTACACCGACACAATCAAGTAAGTTATACCCTAACTCTATCAGAGTAGCCCTTATAGTAGTTGCTATATCATTTAATACTGCCATATGCCCATTTTCTTTATTTGTTCTTATTTCCCACTTTTTAATTAGTTCTCCATCAAAAGTAAAAACTCCAAGTTTTATACTAGTTCCACCAACATCAACACCTACACTTATCTTGCCCATAATACATCCTTTCTACTTATTTGGGTTGTATCTCTTGTATACCGGATTTTCCAAAAATTATATATCGCCCAAACAAAGACCCTTTTTTTATATATTCTATATTTGTTTCTATGTTAATATCAACTTTCAATACACCTGACATATTATATATTTTTAGTCCGGAACCCTCCAAACCGAAATATATATTAGTATCATCTATATCAAAATATGTAAATTCTGAATTTATATTTTTAGTAAATACTACGCTGCCATTATCTCTATATACTTCCAGTTTATAAGGAGCTTCTCCATCTATGGTTTTATAAACTACAGCAAGGTATTTATCATTGTAAGCTATACTATAAATCTCACCTGTATTTTCTCCTGATATAGCATAAGTTTTTATAAGTTCAGGAGATAATAGGTTTTTCGTAGAGAAAAAATATATACCTGTATCTGCTATTGCAAAAGAATACATCGAATTAAAATGCTTAACTCTGGCAAGTAAGCTACCTGTAAAGGCCTCGTCAAAACCGCCCACTAATCTATTTGCAATGCTTTTTCCTATCTCCGAAAAGTCATAAAATACTACTCTTCCCTTCAATTCTCCGGACTCTACATATTCATAAGAAACCATAAGTTGAGTTCCATTCGGAGATATTGATATATCTGTAGGATATCCGTCTCCGGAAAGTTTAGCTTTTACACTTATATCTAAAGATTTTTCCATCATAATCATAAAAACTTATATATGAAGCGCTACTGTCCTCCAATATAGCCACTACTATACCTGTATCAGAAATAACTACTTTTGTTATAGGTAATAGGGTTTTTATTTCTCCCAATTTACCACTCTTTGAAAAAGTCAGTATAGCATTACCTTTTCTATCAGCTATTGCTAAATACTTCTTTGAAGTGGCAATTACAGGATCTTTCATTTCATAGCTTTCTATCCAAAGCTCCTTACCTGCACTATTCATGCAAATAGCACCATCTTTGGAATATTTTACTACATTATCCTCAAATCTCTCATAAGCCACAAAACTGCCTTGGCTTATTTCTTTTTCTGATATCAACTTATACTTGGTATGCTTAAAAAATCTATTAAATAAAAGTAGTCCCAAAGCAAGAGTAATCAGCACTATTCCTGCTAATATTATTATTCTTTTATTATCTCTTTTCGGTCTTTTTTCTACTTCTTCTTGTCTGCTTTTTGCATCTATAGAAATAATCTTTGTAGACATTATTTTATTTTCTTCCCCATCCGACATTAGCTCGTCCTACTATTCGTTTTATAAATTTCTATAGCTTCACTTAGATTAGAAATAGTATTATCTTTGATTATATTCTCAATTTCAACTATCTTTGATTCAGACAATAAATCCTTTCCAAGATATACCCTCATATTCATTACTTATTTTTTAAACTCAAACTCTTACGACTCACTTCAGTATCTTTCAACTTTTTGACACAAATCTAACTTTTTGAGTTTCTAAAAAAATCTATTCTTGGCATAGAATTAGAGGTCAACTCATCTACTATTATATTTTTTTAGTAACACTTTCAAATGTATTTATCGCCTCATCTCGCTTTTCTATAAGTTCCTGTATTTCTTTTTCTATATGTGAAATATCATCATCAAAACTTGCAAGATTATACTTCTCTTCGTTTTTTTATCACTTTTTAATTTCTTTTTTTATAGCTTCTATCTTTTTTTATTATTTAGGTCTATATCTTTTCTATAACCTTTTATTATTTTTTTAAACTCTCAGCATATTTATACTTACTGATATTTGCCACCAAAAATATATGTGCCGCCAAAAAAATAATTATAGTAATAAGATATATTATAATTATCTTTAAAAATACTATTTAAGTTCCAAGTGATGAAATAAAATATTGATAATGGTATGACAATATAGCAAATAGCAAAGCTAAGTAGCAAAGTAAGTATTTCTGATAACTTACTCGGCATATAAATAGACATAAAAAGATGCGTATTTGCAAAAAAAGGTACAGAGGATTTTTTTCATCTCATCTTTTTATTTTTTTGCTTTTATATTTTTTTATTATCCAGGCTTAAATCCTTTGTTTCATCTGCTATTCTTTCTTTAATACCTTGATTTTTTTAGCCTTTTCTCTACCTGATTTTTACTCTTTTTTTAATTTTTTTCAGTTAATATACTATACTCATCATCGTAGGTTTTTGTAAGTTCACTGACTCTTGCTTTTATAGTTATATCTATCTGATCTTTTAAAGCCTTTCTTTCGCTTTCTATAGAAGCATTTTTAGCAGCCAACTCAGTTTCCAAATCTACTAATTCAGCTTTTTAATTGTTCTTCTTCTTGCAAAGATTTTTTTAGCATTATCAAGAAATTCTTCTAAATCTTGTATTCCCTGCATACCAATCTCCTTATACTTGCTTATATCAATTTTATAGTCTATACTCTATATCATCTTTTTATTAGGGAGGATATATGTTTCGTTTATGGGCAAAAAATTTTTTTAAAGACAACAGAATTTTTAAAAAGATTATGTCAGTTCTACAAATGACTATTCTATTTCAAGAACCGATATGGTTTTTAAATTCTTTATCTGAAATCTGCCATAAGTTTGATTTGGCAAAAACCTATATGGTTAAACTCAAACATAGACGAATTCAAAAAAACTTTCAAAAACTCGCTTTTTATAACGATAGTTTTATAGAAAGTATTGAATTCGACTATCTGGAAATACAGGTTATAGAGGAATAACTCTATAACCTTTTTAAGAGTTGTTCTCTCTCTTTTTCATAACCCGGTTTACCAAGAAGCGCAAACATATTTGATTTATAACTTTCAACTCCCGGCTGATCAAATGGATTTATTCCTGATATATATCCACTTACTCCACAAGCAAATTCAAAGAAATAAAACAATTGACCAAGGCTATAAGGACTAACATCCGGTATTCTTACCAATAAGTTTGGAACCATACCATCTGTATGTGCCAAGATAGTACCGTTCATAGCTGATTTATTTACAAAATCTATACTCTTTCCTGCCAAATAATTCATACCGTCTGTATCTACATCTTCTTTGTTTAGAAGTATTTCTACAGGGCTTTCTTCTACACTAAGAACTGTTTCAAACATTATTCTCTTTCCATCTTGTATAAACTGTCCCATAGAGTGTAAATCTGTTGTTAAATCTACTGAAGCCGGATATATACCTCTATAATCCTTTCCTTCACTCTCACCAAATAACTGTTTCCACCATTCTGAAACATAGTGTAAGCTAGGCTCATAATTTGCTACTATTTCAACATCTTTTCCTTTACGATTTAATATATTTCTAATAGCCGCATATAAGAGAGAAGGGTTTTTCTCATATTCTGTATTTAAAACTATTTCTCTAGCTCTTGCGGCGCCTTTCATTAATTCATCTATATCTATACCTGCAACAGCTATTGGAAGTAAACCGACTGCTGTAAGAACTGAATATCTTCCACCTACATCATCCGGAACTACAAAACTTTCATATCCTTCTTCATTAGCAAGATTTTTTAATGCTCCTCTGGCTTTATCAGTTGTAGCGTATATTCTCTTATTTGCTTCTTCTTTTCCATATTTTTCTATAAGCATCTCTTTGAATACTCTAAAAGCTATAGCCGGCTCTGTTGTTGTACCTGATTTTGATATAATATTAACAGAGAAATCTTTTCCTTTTAGCAAATCTTTCAAATCTGCAATATACTTGGTAGATATAGAATTACCGCAGAAGAATATTTGAGGTGCTTTCCTATCTTCTTTACTTAAATTGTTGTAGAAACTATGACTTAAAAATTCTATAGCAGCTCTAGCTCCGAGATAAGAACCGCCTATACCTACAACAAGAAGTATATCTGAATCTTTACTTATCTTTTTTGCAGCTTCTTTTATTCTTGAAAACTCTTCTTTGTCATAATCTACAGGTAAATCAAGCCAACCCAAATAATCATTTCCTATACCTGTCTTGTTTACTAAAGTATTTCTAGCATTTAATGTTGTATCTTTAAAGTTTTTTTATTTCTTGTTCTGTAACAAAAACTTAGAACTTTTTGAATAATCAAATATTATATCCTTTGACATATTACATATCTCCTTTTTAAGTTATTTAAACTTGTTTATTATAACACAGTAATCTCTCTTATTAAATATCTAAATTGAATTAATTAGTGCAAGAGTTAATTTTTGTACAATGTTTTTATTGCCTCTTTCTCAAATTCTACATAATCTACACGGCACTTCCATCCGCCTTATCTGATATAGCTCTTATTATGAGAAATTTTTATATTATTTAAATAAGCCGCTTGTGCTATAGCCGCACCCTCCATTTCTGTACAAAAAAAGCATTAAAAACTTTTTTTCTATTTCTTTTTTTAATTTCTTTACCGCCACAAATTTATCCATAGTAGATATTCTACCCTTAAATATATTTATATCAGGATTTACTTCCTTACACTTTTTGTACAGCCAATTCTATAAGCTTTTCATCTGCCGGAAAAGCTTTTATCTCCATTCTTGGAATTTGACCAAGTTCATATCCGAAGGCTGTAGCGTCCATATCTGTTTGAACAGCATCAGTTGAAACGACTATATCTCCTATATTTATATTATTATTTATAGCCCCTGCTATACCTGTATTTATAACTATAGATACCGAAAAAAAATATCAGCTAAAAATTTGGGTACAAATACCGGCATTTACCTTACCTATACCTGAACGTACAACAACCAGTTCCTTGCCATCTATTTTTACCCTTTACAAAGCTCATATTCGCTTTTTTTCTATTATTTCTATATCGGACATAAGATTCTTTATATTTGCTACCTCTTCCTCCATAGCACCTATTATACCTATCATAATATCTCCTAAAAATTCTTTTTATTAAATTCATAATAATCCCTATAGCATCACCTTGTTCAGATTTTTGACATATTTTTCTATGTATTTTTTTCTTTATTTTCATATACCTTATAAATAGTTTCTATAAGAATTTCTTTATTCAAACTATCTTCATCTAAAAACCTCACTATACCCACTGGATTTATATGAATTAGCATTAAGTATTTGATCTCCTCTACTGGCTTTAGCTGATAGAGGAATTAAAATATTCGGCTTTTGTAAAGCTAATATTTCGCATATAGCATTTGCCCCTGCTCTACTAAGTATAATGCTTGCAAGAGCAAAAAAGTCTTTTAACTCTTCTTTTACATACTCGTATTGCCTATATCCTTTAGCATTATTTAATCTCGGTTCTAAATTATTCTTTCCACAAATATGAATAATATTAAAATCTTTTAAGAGTATATCCATACTATCTCTGAGTATATTATTAATGAAAACAGAACCCAAACTCCCACCTATGACAAGCAGAACAGGTTTATCATCTACAAAACCTATTAGCTCTTTCGCCTTTCTTTGATCTCCTGTAAATAATTCTCTTCTAATAGGTGAACCGCTAAGAACTGCTTTAGCTTTTGGCAAATACTTGAGAGTCTCCGGGAAATTGCAACACACATAACTTGCACTAGGAATAGATAGCTTATTTGCAAGTCCCGGAGTCATATCTGATTCATGTATTATACTAGGTATCCCTAAATGTTTTGCCGCCATAACCACAGGAACACTTACAAAACCGCCTTTTGAAAATATAACATTAGGTTTTATTTTTTTTAGTATTTTTCTTGCTTCAAAATATCCCGCTAAAACTCTGAATGGATCTGTAAAATTCTTAAAATCTATATATCTTCTTAGTTTCCCTGATGATATAGGATAATATTTTATATCCTCTGCTGTTATTAAATCTTTTTCTATACCATTCTTAGAACCTATATAAGATATCTCATATCCTTCTTTTTTTAATTCCGGTAATAAGGCTATATTAGGTGTTACGTGTCCGGATGTTCCACCACCTGTTAATACTATTTTCTTCATTATCTTCCCCATTTTTCTGCCACGATATAATATAATAGATAGGATAAAACCTGATACTGCACCTGCAATATGTGCTATATTATCTACTCCTGTACTTGTAAGTCCATAGTAAATCCCTAAGGCTAAAAGATATAACTATTTGATTAAAACTTAAATCTTCTAATCTACCTTTATTTTTTTAATAATGCACCACAAAAGTCCACCCATAACGGCAAATACCGCACCACTGGCACCTGCACTGACATTATTATTACCCAAATTCCAAGATAATGAAACAATGTTTGCTGCTACTCCACTCAATATAAATAAAATTATATATTTTTATAGGGCCTAAGGCTCTTTCAAGATTATCTCCTAACAAATATAAAACCAACATATTATTTGCAAGATGACTTATACCAAAGTGCATAAACATAGCTGTAAATAATCTATAATATTCCTTCTTTTGAATAATATAAGGAGTGTAAGATGCTCCATACTTTAACATTGTATCTATATTTTCACTTGAACCTACAAACTCAATGAAGATAAAATAAGCTACATTTATAAGTATAAGAAAAGTATTTGCACTTAAAAAAACTTCTTTCTTTTTGATCTTGCCATTATTCTTTTTGTTCCTAACTTTTCTATTATCTCAAAAAAAGTTCTTCTTCTCTAGGACTTAAATTATCCCAAGTAAGTATTTTTACCACCTTTTTTTCATATCTTGGTATTATATGTGTATGTAAATGAAATACCGTTTGTCCGGCACTTTCACCTGTATTTAAAAAGTATATTAAAACCACTTGCATTCAAACATTCTTTTAATTTCTCTCCTAATTTACTTGCCAAGGGTAAAATTTTTAGAAGCTATTTCTTTATCTGCCTTTGTTATATCAGAAAAAAATGTGATTTAGGTAAGATTAGAGTATGTCCCTTTGTAGCCGGTGCAATATCCAATATTGCTCTGAAATCCTCATCTTCATAAATAGTCTTTGACGGAATATCCCCATTTGCAATCTTACAAAATATGCAATTATTATCTATCATAGTTGCCTCCTAAATATTATTAAGTTACATTATACTCTCTTTTTTTAGCTTTTTTTGCACTTCTTATATATTGACAAATATATATCAGCTTAACCCTCTAGAATATAAGTTCGATTTCCTTTTTAAAAAATATTCTCTAATTGCTAATTTAGGTCTAACAATTAGAGAATATTTTCTACTTTTTATATTTTATTATTTTGCTTCTCCACCCTCAACAACTAATGTTTCCATATAGTCAAGACCGTAAGTATCAACTAAAGTTGCCTTATATGCCCTCATGGAAAAATTCTTCTTTTCCTAGATTTACGATTTCTTCATTAATCCAATTAAGTAAACTTTCATTTCCTTTTGATACTGCCGAGCTATAGTATCATTGCTACCAAGAGAAGGTATTCCAACTGTATAACCTTCATTATCTTTTGCAAATGCTATAACTTCTGTATTATCATTAGCCCAAGCAACACCGTTTCCATTCTCCAAAGCATTCTTAGCTGTTGCATAGCTATCATATTTTTGTAAAGGTATATCAGGATAATTCTTTGTTAAATAAGTTTGAGCTGTAGTTCCTGATATAACTATCATCTGATCATTCTTGTCCCAATTATCTAAACTTTCAATAACTCTAGAATTAGGTGAGATTACACCTAAAGCAACATTCATATATGGCTTTGCAAAGTCTACTTCTTCTTTTCTTTCATCTGTAACAGTGAAGTTAGCTAAAATAATATCAACTTTTCCTGTTTGTAAATATTCTATTCTATTTGCAGCCTCTGTTGATACAAGTTCAAGTTCTACACCCAAGTCTTTTGCTAATCTTTTTGCAAAATATATATCATAGCCTTGATACTCTCCATTTTTCATCTACATAACCGAAAGGATTCTTATCAGAGAATACGCCTACGCTTACCTTGCCACTTTTTTTAATCTCATCTAAAGTACGATAAACTACCTTTGTACCGCTTTTTTTGCTGTTTCTGTAGCGCTTGTACTATTTGCACTTTTACCACAAGCAGCTAAAGTCAAAAGCCGATACTGTCAATAAAGTTGCCACTAAAATACTCTTAAATTTTTTTCATAATTTTCTCCTTTTATGTCTTTTTATATAGGAAGATTATATTAAATAATATAATCCGACTTAGCTCCTTCAAAATCAAATATATTTAAAAATTGTTTCGCTCTATCCGTTTTAGGATTATCAAAAAATATACCCGGTTTTTCATTTTCTAATATATGTCCCTTATCCATAAAGATAACTCTATCAGCAACCGCTCTTGCAAACTGCATTTCATGAGTTACTATTATCATAGTTCTTCCTTGCTTTGCAAGACCCAGCATAACGTCTAACACTTCTCTAACCATCTCCGGGTCAAGAGCCGCTGTTACTTCATCAAAAAGCAAAATATCAGGATTCATACATAAAGCTCTAACTATTGCTACCCTTTGTTTTTGTCCACCTGAGAGCTGTCTAGGATAATAATCGGCTCTTTCCAAAAGTCCCACTCTCTCAAGCAAACTAAGTGCCTCTTTTTTTACCTCTTCTTTATTCCTTTTTTGGACTTTTGTAGGTGCTAAAAGTATGTTATCAAGAACTGTCATATGAGGAAATAATTCATAGCTTTGGAAAACCATACCTATCTTTTGTCTTATTTCACTGAGATTTTTAGCTCCTGTAACTATTTCTACACCATCTAATTTAATACTTCCTTCTTGTATAGGCTCCAGCGCATTTACACAACGAAGTAATGTAGATTTACCGCAACCACTTGGTCCTATGATAACTATTACTTCTCCTTTCTTTACATCTAGGGAAATATTATCTAAAATAGTATTATCATCAAATTTTTTAACTATATTACTTATCTCTAATAGTTTCTTTGACATTATCTCCACTTCCTTTCCAGATACTTAGCAAATATACTTATAGGCCAACAAGCAACAAAATATAAGATAAATACTGCCAAGTACATACCGAAAGCTGCATTTGGACTTGCTTTTCTATTTGCTTCTATTATTTGTTGTGCCACCTTCAACACTTCTACAACACCTATCATAAGCACAAGACTGGTAGTTTTAATCATTCTGGTAATTAAATTTATAGATAAAGGTAATAATCTTCTGAGCGTTTGAGGAATAATAATATATCTATATACTTGTACCTTATCAAGCCCTAATGCGTAGGCACTCTCATACTGGTGTTTTGGAACACTTATGAGAGCCGATCTGACTAAATCGCTCATCTCTGCTACTCCCCAAATAGAAAATACTATTATCGCAGAAATCTCTCCGGATAAGTCCCAACCGAATATTCTGGTAGTTCCAAAAAATACCAAAAACAGTAAGACCATTTGCGGCATTATCCTAACTATCTCCAAATATATTCTTAAAATAAGTTTTACTATTTTATTTTTTCCTGTCATCAAGCTTCCAAGCAATATTCCAAGTAATATACTGATAATAACGGCTATAAGACTTATTCTTAGCGCTACACCAAGTCCTGCTATTAATCTATAAAAAAATTTTTTTGCCTTTAAATAATACATCAAGCCCCAAATCCGGCATATCTTAACTTCCTTTCTATAATACTTCCTATGACAGAAACAGGTAGAAGAATTATTAGGTAAAATACAACTAATAAAAACAAGCTCTCCGTAGTTTTATAATATAAACCTATCAAATCTTTAGCTGTAAACATCAAATCCATCAAACTTATTGCTGAAAACACACTTGTTTCTTTTAATAAGAATATGACATTGGCAACAAAGGCAGGAACACTTGTCGATATAGCTTGTGGTAAAATGACATATATCATAGACTGCCACTTACTCATGCCTAAACTTAGAGAACTTTCACTTTGTATTTTATCTACTGCCTCCAATCCACTTCTAAAACTTTCTGACATATAAGCCGCTCCAAGGAAGCTTAACCCTATCACCCCACAAAGCTCTGCACTAAGCTTTAAACCCACCTTAGGTAGGGCATAATATATAAAAAATAATTGAACTAGAAGAGGAGTATTCCTACTAATTTCTATGTAAATCGCTATTATAGTCTTGACTATAGGAACTTTATAATATTGTGCCAATGCACATAAAAATCCTATAATTATCGAAAAAAATATACCCAATAAACCTATTTTCAAGGTAAGCCACAAAGCTTTTTCATATAAGGGCAGATATTCTATTAATACTTGCACATTCATTTTTTTAATCCTCTCTTTTTTACTAATAGGATTTTAAATATAAAGTCTGTTTAAGTCAATATATCTTTCTGCAAGTATAATACACCTATAAACATACTTTGTAAATAGGTTTTTTTAGGTTTTTTTCTATTTTATTATTGTTTTTTTACTCAAAAAAATATATTAAATCTGCCACTTCTATCTTATAACCTCTTCGTACAACGCAATATTCTTCATTTTTCAAGCTTTCTATCCTCTACTTTTTATTCCATTTCTAGAATTCAAATCACATATAATATAATCATCATCTATCTTTTTCCATCCTAAAATGTACTCTGCTTACACCTTCTCTATCCAAACAAAAAAATCACATAATCTGGACTGTCTACCTATAACAAAAAGGGAAATATTTAAGTTCTATATTCAAACTCTCATCTGATATACAATGTAACTTAGGATTTATCTCTTAATTTCTCGTTTAAAAGTACCGTATGTTCTATATCTTCTGTTCCATCAGATTTAACTTCTTCTCTATCTATTAAATTACTCTCAAAAAAGTCAGTCCAGTCTTCTTCATCGAAAGGATCCTTTGCTTTTTCTTCCTTTCTTTTCTTCGAAAAAAGAGCCTTAATACTAAAGGTTTTTTTGTTGCTTTTTTTCTGATTTCGAATCATCAAGTTCACACAAAAACTCATCCTCAGCTATTTCTTTTTCTAAACTTTTCTCTTCTTCCTGATTCTGCAAAAGAGGAATTTCATACTTGTTTTTAAGGCTTATTTTTTCATCTGCATCTTTATTAAAGTTATTATTTTCTAATTCTTCCTCTATATCCTCTATACAAAAACCCTCCACTTTAGTTTTCTTATAGCAACTATGTAATATACCTAGAACTTTATTATCTACTGCTTTTTATTCTATCTACTAAGTCAAATAAAAAAACTTAGATAAAGCTATATTTATATCTTTATTCATATTTGGAATATAACAAAAAAATACACTTTCAGACTCTCTACATCTATAAATATATACTCCATACTTAAAAGAATATCGTCCACTACTAACATAAACTCTTCTACGCCTTTTTAAAGATGACAAAAAAATTTTTTTATGAATATTTTTTTATGTCATTCTCATTCCAAAAACTTTGTTTCTATAAATCTGGCAAAAATTTTTGCTTATGATTTATTTTATAAGATATTTCCCACTCTTCTTCGCCCTCACTTATATAAGTCTCCAAAATTCCTTTTATCTTGTTATTTCCCAGCATTTTTAATTTCATACATACATTCTCTTGTAATTTCGCTCTTCGAGCAGTAAAAACTTATATAATTATCAAAATTTATTCTTTTTATACTCACTTTTCATTAATTATCCTCTTTATAGCCGATACAGCCCTCATAATTTCTACTTGTTTGAATAATTTTTTTGTTCTATTCTTATATCCATATTAGGAGATATTAGTCTAGCTAAAGTTCTATCCATTTTTTTCTATCTATTTCTATTTTTACTCCACTAAAAATCTTCTTCCATAGCTCCAAGTAAACTAAATTTCTCTTTTTATAGTCTTATCAAACTCTCCATCTTCATCAAAAACTTCTTCTCTACTCGCCAACTCTACTGCTATTTGATGCACAAGATATTTACAAGCTGTACCTATTTTTCTCTATGCACATATAAAATTAGATTTGCTATTCCCATAAAAAAATAACAAATAATATATAGCTTAATTCTATAGTAAAGCTGGCTTTTTATATACTTTTTTTCTCATACTACTTTCCAAATTCCATAAATAAAACAGCTACAAATATAAAAAGGTAACATAGGTATAGCTATATCTCTCCTATATCTACCTTTTTATTATATTTATCATTATTATAAATCCGGATACCAAACCCAAAAACCAACATAAGCAAACTTAAAAAAACACAAAAAAACCTTTCTTTATCCATATAAAGTCCTAACAAAAAGAGAACTATAACATCACCGTAAGCTATTTTTCTCCTTAGTAAATCTTGCAAACAAAAAAATAATATAAAAAGTAAATATAAAAATGGAAAACAAAGAAATTACATCAAACTTATTTTTTTCCTATAAAAAGATATATATACATTAATATTTCACTTATAAACATAAGAACTAAAATATATATAGAAATCTTCTTATACTTAATATCTTGAAAACTTAAAATACCAAGAAAAGACAGAAAAAAATATTTTATAAATAGATATATTCTCTAACATTATTTACCTCCACAATAAGAGCAGACCCCTAAATGTTCTACACTGGACTTTCTTACTACTTTTTACATAAGCTCTTATAGCACTACAATTTTTTTATCTGTATGATAACTTGTTCCTGACGGCATAATATATACAGCTCCACCTTTAATATTTTTTTGCACATCTTTCACAAGCTGTATACCTACTTCCATTTTTTTATTTCTTAATTTTTTTATATCTTCAAATTTAACCATACTTACATCATTATATAGATAATGACAATTTCTATCTAAATGATAGCGTGTTGGATTTTTACCTATGAAAACCAACTCATCTTCTAAAGATGAATTTTTCTTCACCGGATTTTTTTCCTTGAAACCTTACCTATATATGCTCTCCTTTTTAGAAAAAAAGCACTTTGATTAATTTTACTATTTAAAAAAAGAGAAAAAAAGGTAGAGCATACTTATATTTTACTTCCAAACTGATATTTTCATCATCTTGCATAAATTCACAATATGTTCTTAGTGCATAAATAGAGCTACTTTCTTTCAAATCATTAATTTGTCTTTTACATAAAGAAGAAATTGCAAACTCTCCTAGATTTACGCCGAAATCTCCATAAGCTTTTTCACCCTCTTTTAAAGTATATACGTAGGCATAAGCACTAGCTTCCTTCACTATTTTTATCTGTTATAGCCTGTATTTTTCCTATGTGTATTCAATAAGCCGAAAAAAATCCTGTAAGAGAAAGCATAAGAAGTATAAACATTGAAAAACTCATAGCAGCTTCTAATGTTAAGGAGGCACTTACATACACCCTTTTATTTAAGATATTTTTATAGATATACTGAACTTGGAGAGTTGCCGGCATCTTTTTTGATTTTTTCTTAATATTATTTATTAACTTAGAATAAAAGGGCATATATAAGCACCTCCTTCCTAATAAGCTTTTTTTGAACTTTTTAGATCCATATAGAAATCTCCATCAATATCAGGAACACCTTCATATACAAAATCTGAAAATAATCTGGAGCTTTTAATATTCATATCAGCCTTTAGAGCATAAAAGCATATCTTTCATTTTTAATATTATTACCCGTATTTTTTTCATATTCACTTCCAAAAATATCTAAAAATTCTATAATTAAAGCTTTTCTCTTTCTTCCATAAGCATCAAAATTTTTTTAGATAATTATTATATGTGAACATAGACTTTTTTATTCGCTTTCTTATCTGTAGATACATTTTCTAAAAGCTTTATTAAAATCAAGCAAAAGAATTTATAGAGATTTTTAAAATCTGCTCCATTTTTTTAAAAATCGGTACTTCTCCCCCGCAAGCAAGCATTTAATATCTGCTACTCCCTCTGCCAAAGACCAAAGACTTAGAATAAAAAATTCTAATAAAAAAGCAAGTTCAGGTAAGGCACAAGCTCCCATTATAGCTGTAGCTAAGGTTTTTACTTCAAGCATTTTTTGTTTATCCTTACTAATACTGATATAGTTTAGACCTGATCTTAGAAATAATAATTTTTTCAAACTTCCGGCTAAATTCTCTTCATCTACATTTGTACCCTCGATTAGATATTCTTTTTCATAAGCCAAGGTATTCACCTTATTATCTGTATAATCATTAAAAAAATCTATCTATATACTCTTGTATAAGTACCTTTGATGCTATATCTAAATCTTTCACCGCTTTTTTTCTTTTTTTCATAAACTCCACTACTTGGCAAACTTTTTATTTTTCTATATTTAGATTACTGACTTCCTTATCCTTTGGCAAAAACTAAACTCAATAAACTCTTATCTATACTATCTTTCAAGTCATATAAAATACTTTTTCTTTTCGTCATCTATCTGGGTTTTTTTGTATATTTTTTTCTTATGTCTAAGCTCATTCCAAACACTTATCAAGTCTTCATACAAAGAATCTATCTCACTTGAGTAATCATTCTCTTTATCACTTTTTTTCTTTCAGACTTTCTATCTCTTCAGCTTTACCTATGGCATCTTTTTATATTGTCCACCTCATTTTTTTATAGCCTGTCACAAGGGTTTTTAAGTCCTCCAGTCTCTTCCTCTGCTCCTCATTATATAAATTATAAGAAGAAGCATAATTTTTTTATAGAAGTTTTATTATCCTCTTTTAATTCTCTCCATTCTTCTTTTTTTTCCGCCTCTTCTATCCTCTTTTTTGTAATGCCTGCCTGTTTCTCATATTTTTTAAATTGCTTTTCCAAATCTTGTATTTTATGCAGAATTTTTACTTGCCTCTTCATTAAAAGAACTTATATTCTCATTTGAGATATACTCACTTGCCTGTGCATAAGCTATACTGATTTCTTCTAAAATATCCGCTAATACTGTTGCTTGTTTCTCTAAATCCATTGCCAACTTCGATATATTTCTAAAATCATCAGCTATATTTTCGCCTGAATTTGCCGCTTTAGCATCTTTTAATATATTTTCCGGATTCTTAAATATTGAAGCTATATCCAAGGGAGCATATCTCATAAAATCTACTATTTCTTTTTCAAGATACCTCCCCCCTTCATCTACTATCATCTTTTTTTCTGTTATATCAAAAGAAGCCTCACTTAAACGATAATTACTGACTTTTTCCATATTGTCAGCGGCATACATACTTAAACTTTCTTCAAGTTCTTCATCACCCAAATATTCTAAAAGAGCTATCTTATAATCTTTCCATAATCCTATATTGTACTCACTGAATAGATTATCTATACCTATATTTGCAACATTTCTTGCTTGCCATCTTGCACCGCCGGTTCTGGCACTCTCTAGAGATATCATTATTACAGAAATTACACACAAACAAACCAAAGCCAAAAATACAGATACAGAACCTTTTTGGTACATTAATAAACCTCTTTTGATTTTTCTCTATTTCTTTGAAAATATTTCCTAATAGTTTATTTATTCTTCCCTTGAATATTAATACCAGACCTATTAATACCACTAAAATAAGCACTATTTCTATAACACCTATTGCACTTTCATCTTTTAAAAATTCTCTTATATCCATACTTACCTCCTAATAAATATTTAACATTGCCGGAGCAACTACTACTAATAAAACTATTATTAACATCAAAAATAATGGTAATAACATCTTTGTTTCAGCTTCTTTTCCTTGTCTTTTAGCTAGATTCATACGTTCTTCCCAGGCACTTTTTACATTCATAATTCAAAAGTTCTTTTAGATTATTTAATCCTGCTTTTCTATTCTGTTCGAGTATACTTATAAACTTCGTATATTGTCTAAGTTTCATAGCCCTTGAAAAGTCTTTATAAACTATGGCCTCATGTATTCCTCCTCTTAATCTTCCGTAAGCCTTTTTCATCTCTTCATAGACATAAATATTTTTCACTTTTTTTCCTTTTTTTCATAATCTAAAAACTATTCTCTCCCAAGCATTTCTTATAGATAAACCTGCCTCAATATATATGATAAATTTTTGATATTATCTCAGGATATTCAAGCAAAGATTGTCTTTCTATACTTAATTCTTTCTGCCTTTTTTTATATTTTTTTATTAAAATTCAAAAGAGAGGCTATAATTATAGAAAATACAAATATATAAATAGCTGTATATTCTTTTTTGGTACTATACTTCAGCTTCTTATCTCCCCAAGTTTTAGGCAAAAACATATATTCACTTGTCAAGCTATTCTTATCTTCTTGCTTTAGGTACTTAAAAAAACTTCTTTTTATACCTGAAATACTAGCTTTATCAACAGGTAAAAATACTAAGCTTTTATTTGATAATCTTCTTTTTCTTCTCCATATCTCAGACTTATATCAAGATATGTATCTACAGCCTTTTTCAAGTCCTCATTTATTATCTCTCCATCATATTCTATATATGAACTATCCTCAGGACTTATAGATACATCTATATCATATTCAGCTATATATTTTTATAAAAATTTAACTTAGTTCTTACTTCACTAAGAGACTTATTCTCACCCAGTATCTTACTCGGCAAGATTTCCATACACTTATCAAAAATAAGTTCCAAATCTTTCTTATCATATTTCCTTTTTTCTACAGGTATATTAAGCAAAAAGTTTTTTTATCGCTAAGACCGTCTACATATAAGTCTATGGAATAATCTTCTCCTATATAATCTTGTCTTCTTAACATATTTTTCATTTACTAAAGGACTAGGTGTCTTTAATAAGAAAGCATATAAGATAGCTACGATAAGACCTATAAAAAAACAACATACAATTCTTTTTTTATATTTTTTTATATATCTTTTTCATACTACACCCTTATATCCATTATTTTTTTAGATACATATATAGCCAGTATGTATATCAATAAGGATATACTCATTACCACCCTTCCTATAAGACTTGTATACATAGTCTTAAAAATAATTGGGAGAACTAAAAATTTATATATAAAATCATAATTATAGGGAAAATATTCATTATTTTTTTGTTCAAATATTTTTTTGAACTTATAAAAGTTATTATTTCTTCTTTTTATACTAATTTTTATCACTTATAACTTTTTATACTTCTCTCAAATATATCTATCAGATTTCCTCCACTACGCTTAGCAATCCTTATAATCATAGAAAAATTTGAAACCTCTTCTAAAAGCTACTCTGTCAGCTAACTCTTCTATAGCTTGCTCTATACTTTTTATTTATCTTTAATTTATTGTTTAGCAAGCTAAATTCAGATACTATAAGAGAAGTTTCCCCATAAATTAATTTCAATTCATTAATACTCTCTTTTATAGAGTTTTTCTATAGAATAACCGGCACTAACAAAGGCAGATAATATCAATAATGCTTCTTTAAACTGAAGTAAAAAAATCTTTTTTTCTTTTTTTGTATTAATTCTTCTTTTTTTATAAGCGGATACAAAAAAACAAAAATGGAATACTCAAAAAAATACAGAAATATATTTCTATAAAAAGTGTATACAAAAGAGCATCGCATAAAAATAAAGCTATAGTTACATATCTGAGATATATCTTTAAATCATATTCATATTTATTATAATTTAATTCCTGCTTCCCTAAGTTTTCTCCTTTCTTTAAGTTCAGCTTTTTTAACAAATTCTCCAACAAGTTCTTCTTTACTACTCTCTTTTTCTTCAAACTCATACAGACTCCTTGTCTCTATCTTACCCTCTACGTAATCTCCTATCTCTACTATAGATAACAATCGTCTTTTTTTATCTCTAAGTCTGCCTAAATGTATTATTATGTCTATAGCACCGGCTATTTGAGCTCTTATAGCTGATAATGGTAAATCAGCACCACTAAGAACCATAGTTTCTAATCTGGTCAACATATCTTTAGGCGAATTGGCATGACCTGTACTGAGAGAACCGTCATGACCTGTATTCATAGCCTGTAACATATCCAAAGCTTCCTTCCCTCTAACTTCACCTACTACTATTCTATCCGGATTCATTCTAAGAGCCGCTTTTATTAAATCAGATATATAAATAGCACCCTCTCCACTGCTATTTTCATTTTTAGTTTCCAAACTAACAATATTTTCTATATGACTTAAATTTAATTCGGCTGAATCTTCTATAGTTATTACTCTCTCATCTTTAGGAATAAATTCAGACAAAGCATTCAAAAAAGTCGTTTTCCCCGAGTTGGTTCCGCCACAAATAAAAATATTATATTTTGCATATATTAATTTCTTCAAAAACTCTACTATCTTTTCATCTACAGCTTTAAATTCCACAAGCTTTTTCATCGTAATAGGTTCCGGAAACTTTCTAATTGTTATGGTCGGTCCTTTTATAGAAATAGGATTTAATACTATATGCACTCTGGAACCGTCAGACAATCTTGCATCTACTATAGGTTTTGAAGTATTCACTATTCTGTTCACTCTAGATACTATTTGCTGTATAACATCTTCTAATTGTTCTTTATTTTTCAAAGCTGATAGAAAGTTGTTCTACCTTTCCTGCTTTTTTTCTACAAATATCCTATTATAAGAATTTATCATAATTTCACTTATTTCTTTGTCTTTTTAGCAACTCTTCCAAGATGCCCAAGCGTCTATATGAGGAAAAATAAGTTATTTCTAAGCTCTATCTTTTCTCTTATACTCAATCTATAATTTAACGATAAATTTTTCTATTTCTCTATCTATGATTTCATATATTTTTATTATCATCTATCTCCAGATCTCCATTTATTATCTCATCTAAACTCAATTTTATATTTTTGATAAATACTACTTAAATCCATACTATTTGATATAATCTCCATATTAAAAATGCTATCAACAACCACGGAACCATAGGCATAAGCAAATCATTTTTCCAAGCCTATATTGTATTTATAAAAAGTTCTACTTCTAAGGCTAAGATCCGTATAATGTAAGAAATAAGAAATTCTCTCAAAAAAAATATCTTTTTTTCTAAGGAGATAATATAAGCTATATAAAGCAGCTAAAATAAAAGCTATAAATATAATATATAAGCTCTCTCCTAAGCCAAGAAAACCACATAGTATAGCCGTTAATTTTATATCTGCCGCTCCAAAAAAATCTCAAATAATAAAAATATATGTAAATATTAAAGCTACGAGAAAGCTTATTATAAATTCATATTTCTTTATACACATACCTACCACCAGCCAAAAAAAGTAAATACAAATTTGATACTTTTTTTGAACTTTATATCCATTAAACTGGCAAATCCTAAAAAAATAAAAACCACAAAAACATCTATATATTTCATATTTTTTTCTCCAAGCTCTTCTTTAATAAAAAAATCTTAGCTTTTATCTTCTATATTGGCATTTTCTTCTATCTTCAAATAAGAAATTTTTTTCTTTATATATTGATAATTCTTCTTTAAGTAGAGCTTTTAAATTTATTTAGTTTTATATTGTTATACCTGTCCTCCACATATGGAATTATAAATTTATAACTTAGATTCATAATAGCTCCCAAAGAAAAAAACTCATACCTGCCAAATCAATAATTATATATTCATAATCCATACTGCCGGCTATTTTTCTTTTAAAAAGACTTATATAATCTTCTTCCTTTAAGCTATATATATCATCTATGTGAAAAAAACTTTTTTTATTATATGTAGATTATCTTGCTTATAGATAGTTTTTTTAATTGCTGTTATATTGAAATTTGATTTTATATAAATATGTAAAAAAATTCTGATAAAGAAGCTTGCCCCTGTTTCATCTTCTTCAAATTCTGAATATAAATCAAAGCTTTATGAGTAAAAATCTTATTTTTGCTTACTTATAAGCTTTGCTATATGTTTACAAAATAAGCTTTTTTTGCTATTCTATTAATGGGCGAATATATTGATATTATCTTTGATAAAGTCAATGTCTTAATTATATCTATATGTTCTATTTCACTAAGTTTAGCTAACAGCTTTGATGCTATATTTTTTATATGATTGATATTTATAGATTATATTTTTCCTGCTTGATATCTAATAAATCTGTTTGTATATACTCTTCTTCTGTTAGAAACAATACTTTCTCTTTATCCAAATTCTTTATATCTAAATTTTTTTATTTTTTTAAAAAAATTTGAAATCTAAGAGTATTAAATTACAGTCTTTAATAGTTGTACTCAAATCGGAAACTTCACTTGAATTTTTGAATTTTTACACGGTAATAAAGAGGTTCTATTTAATAGAACACTTAATCTTTTAGAATATAAAACATCTTCAGACACAAGTATAACTTTCATATTTCTCCATGTACAAAAAGTTTACCTGAATGGATATGTTTTTAGAATGAATAATGTATTTTTTTATGATATTCCTTTTTATAACCGGATGTCAATATAGAAAATATAAAATTTATTTATAACTTACAAGCCTAAATATTAGCAAGCTTTTAATCTTTATAAAGATAAAAAAAGCCATACTACTTAATATAGTATAGCTTTCTCTTTATCCACTTAAATCAAATACATTCGACAAGTAGATAAAATATATTTAAGTTTCTTGAATTTACACTCAACACCTTTTATATTATATGGAGTTTTTTTATTTAAAAATTCAAAAAAATCATCTCTATTATTCATTTTCTTTACGTCTTTTTAATAATAGCTAGTAAACCTGATAATATAGCTAATAATTCTAAGCATACCGAACCTATAATCGTCGCAGAATCACCTGTCTTTGGTACTTCTGTTTTCTTATGTACTTTTTTTAGATGATGAATTCTCAACTCCATTTTCTGATACCGCTGCAACAACTTCTTCATATTTTTCTTCCGGTTTAGTTTCATTTGTAGATACAGCAGAATCCACAAATGGTGAAGAAGAAGCATTTCCATTATCAGCTTGCACCTTTTCTTTGTTTACAGCTGATACTACCGAACAGTTGATACTACCGGAACAGTTGCAACAGTTGTTTTTCTTGTTTAATACAACACTGTTAGAGCCTTTACCGGAAGTTCCCGCTACATTACTTTGATTAGTTGTTGTTGAAGTTTTCATTTCGTCCCCATCATTATAATAAGGAGTAAGCTCCTTATCAGTATCTTTCTTCGGTTCTTTTACTTCAACGTTTGTTTTATCAGTATCTCCAACTGCATCTGTTGGTGTAGCTACTTCAGGACTTGGTGTAACAACTGCCTTCGTTCCTCTCTTAACAGTTCTTTTTACTATTTCTTTAGTAATTTCACTTGAAGTAGTTTCAGTAATTTCACCTGTTTCTTCATTTACAGTATAAGTAGTTATTATAGTTTTTTCACCCGGTTCACCCTTAGTTACCTCTATCTCTCTATCCTCTTCAAGAGTTGGGTCATCAACATACTCTGTTACTACCGGAAGTTCTTCAGTAACCACTTTATCTTTTGCAAAAACTTTTACTATAGTTTCTGTCGGTTTTACTTCTACCGGCTCTCCTGTATTTTCAGTTACCTCACCTGTATTAGGATTTACTTCGTATGTCGTTGTTGTTGTTCTTGTTCCTGCTGTTCCGGAAACCTCTTCATTCGGTGTACCCTTTTCTTTTGTATCATCTTTTACATAACGTTTAGGTGACGGAAGTTCTTCAGTAACTATTCTAGGTTTTGTTCCCACCTCATAAATATCATCTTCTATATTAGTATACACTTTTTCGTTATTTATCCTGCGAAATTCTCGTTCAACACTATAATACTTAGAAAGCACGATACTACCGTCATCATTCACAACATTCTCAGTTGAGTTTTCATCAACAGTAATCTCCTTGTTAGCGATTACTGTATAATCCCAAGGAGAAATATCACCGTCGGGATTGTACGGAATCCTACCATCGTTATCTTTATCATAATCGTTATCGTCTATACGATGTGGGTATTTCGGATTGATTATACTCACTTTAGGAATTTTTTTACCGGTTTCCGGATCTACTTCTCCTGCGTGAAGATTTAAAGTATCAGCATCAGCTCTCACATACTTATCTTCCGGTTCACCATCAACTTTCTCCTCACCATTAGAGTCCACAAAGTTGGAGTTCACAAAGTCATCATAACTAAAATAATTCTCCCTAATATACCCTTCAGGGTTAGCTTCCTCTTTAGCTTCCTCTTCAAGGTCAGCTTCAATACGCGCTTTAAGTTCAGCTTTAAGTTCAGCTTTAAGATATAACTCTTTAAATAAATGTTCCATAGGATGATAAGTAAAATATTTTTGCGCTTCATCACTATCATCCTTAAGGATATAAGTTATCCCGTCATGCCCTTTTGTTTTTAAAACAGGCTCATGACTTTCAACCTCATCATTTCTGACATATCGTTTTCTTCCGGGTGTGCGTACTCTATACCCATTATTTATTTGTCCATTTTCCACATGTGGTTCGTCACTAATAGTAGCATATGCAACATTTGCTGTTCCTCCTACAATTACTCCGACAGAAAGCACAACAGCACTAACACAGCAACCAAAAACGCTTGCAGTTTTTTTCAAATTTTTTTACTTGAATTATTCATTTTTTTAATACCTACCCTATATCAATATATATATATATATTCATATATTTTAAATTGTCAATATATAATTAAAAAAAATATTTTTTTGCAAATTCGTATTTCATATATTTATTTCCTTGTGCTGCCCACTGTACTCTGCTATTTCTGCAAATACTCACCCTACAAAGGAAATACCGGACTAAGCTTTAATACTAAGTCCGGTATTAGACACAAGTCCTTAGGCTTGCAAGGTATTTTATGATATCTCTTTTAATCTTCCTAAAACTACAAATCTTGCATCATTAAAATCATAATCACAGGTGGATAAAGTAAAATATTTATCACCTAACTCCGCTCTATATCTGACTTAAATGTAGATTTCTTTTTGACTGTTTTTTTGCCCAATCAAGAAGTGCTTCATCACTATCAAAATCAAGATTCCAAGCATTATCCTCTACATTTGTAACATAGGCTGATAAAAGTTCCAATTCATATTTTTTTATCTTTTTAGAACAATTAAAGCTTTCTTATGAGTATCATAATATTCCTGATTTTTTTAAATTTGGTAAGTGCCGCAAACATACTTCCATTTTTTTCATATGATGTCCATAAATTATAGTATGCTTATCTGATAAATCTATACTATTTCTATAGTCCATAAATATACTTCCTGAACTATTAACTTTTTTTATCAAATAAATGAGTTAAATAATAATCATTATCACTGCCCCTTACTATAGGATAATTTATCTTACTATCTCCCTAAATAAATCCACCCCATAATATCTTTATTTATACCCTCCAAAGCTGAAAAAAATCCACTATAGGACATTCCTCTTTAGCTTCACTAAGTGTTTTCTTCTTCATTCTCTTCTTTATCTTGAGTTATACTTATAGGCTTAGTTTCTTCCTCTGAATGAACGTACTTGTTCAAGCTTTGATATGTATTATTTCCCGCCTGATATTCTGCTTGAATTTTTAAAAAAATCTGATACCCTGAATATATAGCTACTATTAAAGATATAAGTATTAATATATTATATATATGTTTTTCTCATTTTTTTCTCCTAAATCAAGAAATAGACTTATATAGATTTTTATAATCCAATTAAGTCTATTTCATTAATATAATTACTCTACAGTCTCATTATACTATATATTTTAAATTTTTTTCTCGTAAAATACTGTGAACTTTTTAAGTTTATATTTCTTCTACTCTATGACAGGAAACAAAATGACCTTTTTTTATAAACCTGCCAAAGCAAGTAATTCATCTTTATTCTTTGCCCCCACAGACTTTGTAAGCACTTCACCATCTTTTATAAGTATAAAAGTAGGTATTGACATAACCCCATACTTTACAGCTAAATCCGGTGTTTCATCTATATTAATTTTTGCTACTTTTAATACATCTGCCTTTTCTTCAGCTATAGCTTCTACATGTGGTGCTGACATTTTACAAGGACCACACCAATCTGCATAGAAATCTATAAGCACAGGCTTATCACTCTTTAATACTTCTGTTTCAAAATTTTCATTTGTCAATTTAATACTCATTTTTTATCTCCTTGCTATTAGTTTACAAATTTTTTGCCCTTTAGAGCTGAATTTTTCTTCATACTCAGTCATTATGTTATCTTTTGCTTCCTCTGCATTATGAAAGTCAAAATTTACATAACTTAATTTCCATGAAGCTTCCGGTATTGCTTCTACGGAATATTCAAAAAGAGCGAGATTATCTGTTTTAAATTCTATATCACCATCTGTTTTTTTAAAATTTTTATCATAAACCTCCAAAAAAAGTCTTAGAGGTAAGACGTCTTTGTTCATGTCTTGCTTTTTGGCCATGGATCTGAAAAAAATTTAAAAAAATATCTTATCTACTTCACCTATTTCAAAACTATCAGATAATTTTGCGGCATCTGCACACATAAATAGAAGATTTTTGCACTCGCCCTGTTCTTCATCTTGCTTATGCTTTCTTTGTATAGCTTTCATAAGAACACTTTCATATCTTTCTATACCTATATAATTAATATTCGGATTTCTTCTAGCTATTTCACGAATAAATTTTTCCTTTTTCCCATACCTATTTCTATCTGTATAGGATTTTCATTTTTAAATACTTTTTTTCCAATTTCCTTTATATTTAAAAAAATATCTTCCCCTGAAATACAATCAGGACTTTCTTTAATAAAAATCTTCCGAGCCCGGTATATGTCTTAATCTCATAAAAACCTCTTTTTCCCTTTTAAAAAAACAATATAACATTAGTAAAGCACATAATCAAGCTTTTATACTAACCTGAACTTCAAAAAAACCAAAAACACAAGGAATTTTTAGCCTTATTAAAAAAATACTCCATATAAGGCTTGCTTATCTTGCTACCTTTCCTTAGTATAGCCCCCACTTTGATATATAGTTAAATACTAATAATCTAGATATTTTATTCATATCTTTTTCTCTTATACTACTATTATTTTTTTCTTATATTTTGATATAATATATAAAAAAACAGATAGGAGGATTGCTATGCCAAATACACGAAATGTAAACTCTTGGGAACTTATACAAGACGGCGTAAAGGAGACAGAAAAACTCTTAGGTCAAAAAGAATATAATCTTGCTATGATTAAAGCCAGACAGACACTGGAGTATATGGTCAAATCCCTATATAAAGAACTAGGTGATAGCGAAGGTATTGAGCTTATTGATATGATAGATGAATTATATAGAAATAAGCTTATAAATAAAACCACTTGTGAAAACTACCACAAAATTCGTATGATCGGAAATAAAGCCGCACATCAAAATGATAATAATGCTTATAGTGCAAATAATGCTTACTCTCTACTTAGTCAGGAGGTAGTAACTTTCTCACATGCAGAATTTGCAGGACGACCTATACGTAGCAAAACTCCTTCTATTAGGAAGAAAGTAAGACCCCTAACAAAAAGACCTAGAAGAAAAAGCTACAGACTTAAATAATCTAATAAAATTATCTATTCCTATACTATTAGTTATTTTATTAATAGTTATACTTAAATATTGTAGCAAATTAACTGCTAAGGAAACCTTAGCACCTACAAGCACCGCGCAAACCGTCGTAGAAGAAACTACTGTAAGTAATGAAAGTACGGAAGCTGATACAGAAGCTACAACAACTTATGTTACAACAGCCAATCTTAGAGTTCGTTCAGCACCCTAGCACTGACGGAACCATAATCACAACTCTTAACGCCGGTACTGAAATAGAATTTGTTAAAAAAATTATAACGATGAATGGGCTATTATTAATTATAATGGTGCACAAGCTTTATGTTTCTGCTAATTATATTAAGGCTAAATAAATAATTGTTTACTTAATATCAATTTTTCCGATATTAAATATTTTTCTATATCAAGAGTATACGGCTAAATAAATTTAGCACTTATACTCTTGATTTTTTTATTTTTTTCTTATAAAACGACAAAAATTTGCACAATTTCGCCCACTTAAACCCTTTTTATTTGTAGTGAAAATATAAGTTTTTTTCATTACAAATATTTACTTTAGTTCAAAAAGAGTTATTATATTTACTTAGATAATTAAAAGATTGGAGGTTTTTTTATGGATGATATAATTTCTAAGTTATCGGCTATAGAAGATGCGGCTGTATCTATACTTGATGATGCTAATGACGAAAAAAAGAAGTTAGTAGCTGATATGCAAGCACGTACTACCGCTTGGGATAACGAAATACACGAAAGTACAAGAAATATTATAGCTGACATAGAAAAAAAGGCTAGAGAAAGCCAAAGTGCAACAATCAATGCCAAGCGCCAAAAGTCTAGTAAGGTCGTCATGTCCTTGCAGGAAGACTATGAAAAAAATCACAAAAAAATATGTTGATATGTTATTTGAAGAAATAACTAAGGAGTAATTATGAGCATATTGAACTTAAATAGTGCTACTCCAACAAAAATAAGAGCAATGCAAGCTAATCTTCTAAAAAAAGAAAATTTTTTATCCTTAGCTAACTCTGAAAGTGTAAATGAGGTAATTCATAAACTTGATGAATTTAAGTCTTATCACTCTATCTTTTCAAACTTAGATATAGATAATCTGAAAAGACGAGATCTTGAAAGAATACTTTATGTAAAACTCTTAGCAGATTACGGTCAATTATACAAATTTGTAAATGGTAGCTATAGAAGTTTTTTTAAAACTTTATTTTTATACATTTTCGAAGTTGCTATGCTAAAAAGAATGCTTAGAGATGTCATAGCACATAAGTCGGTTTCTTCTATTGATGTTATTTTTTTAAACCTTATTTTGACAAATATTCAAAAGTGGATTTTGATACTGTTTGTGAAGCAACTGATTTCAAATCTTTCACCGAGGCCTTAAAAAGGTACTATCTATTATGAGGCTTTTATCTAAATTAGATGAGAATTCTACACTTTTTTTGACTTTGAACTTTGTATGGATTTAATTTATTTTTAAATCTATATGGAAACAAAAAAAATAAATTCCTTTCAAAACAAGATGTAGAAGCCCTAAATACTATTATCGGTTCTCGTTGTGACTTACTAAATCTTCAATGGATATGGAGATGTAAACGTTATTATAAATTGGATGCTGTAACAACCTATTCTCTTCTAATTCCTATTTATCGTAAACTAAGCGAAAAAGATATTAAAGCTATGGTTGAGGCGGCTAATCTTGATGAAGTTATGTCAGCTTTTTGATGAAACTTACTACGGAAAAAGTTAGGAAATTACATTTTTGAAAATATAAATACTATAGAAACTCTCAGCGATAAGATTCTATATTATACATTTACTCAAACTGCAAAAAATAATCCTAATTCAGTTGTTATACTCTACTCTTATCTTTTTAGGAGAGAATTTGAAATAGAAGCTCTTATACATATTATAGAGTCAGTAAATTATGGCGTTCCTGCCGATCAAAATATTGACCCAACAGTGCAATAAAGGAGGACACTAAATGATTGAGAAGATGACGTTTCTCAGTATAACAGGTCTAAAAGAAGATCTTGACCGTGTTATAGAGGAACACATTTCCAAGTTTGATATTCAACTGGAAAATGCTTTGGTTGAACTAAAAACTATTAAAGGTCTACTTCCTTATGTAGAAAATAACCCTTACAAAGATAGTTTTTCGCTTGCTAAAGAACTTAGTAAAACAATGAATATCACAGAAGCAGAACTGGACTCTTGCTCTTTAAGTGCTATGAGTATAGAGGAAGCTTCAAATTTGGTTACCAGTTTAAATAAAGAAGCCGGCGAACTTTTGCAAGTCAGAGAGAATATAGATAAAAGACAAACAGAGTACGAAGCCAGACTTAATGATGTAGAGAAATATATCGGGCTTGATTACGATATATCAAAAATTTTGCATTTTGAACATATAAGATTTAGATTTGGTCGTATCGAAAAAGAATATTATGACAAATTTATGTCCTTCGTTTATGAAGATACTGATTCTATCTTCTATAAATGTCAAGAGGAAGATGATTATATATGGGCTGTTTACTTCGTTCCGGCGGCCATACATGAAAAGGTAGATGCTATATATTCTTCTATGCACTTTGAAAGATTTTTCTTGCCTGACGGATATGAAGGAACTCCGGACGGTGCAGTTTCTATTCTAAAAGATAAAATAGCTCATTGTATCGAAGGTAGAGAAAAAATAGATATAAAGCTCAATACCTTAATGGAAGCTCATAGACAAGATTTTGTTACAGCCTATCAAAAGCTCTCCAAGTATACAGCTAATTTCGATATAAGAAAGCTTGCTGCTTTGACAAAAAATACACAAAGACCTTTCTATATACTTTGTGGATGGATGACAACAAAAGATGCAAAGAAATTTTATAAGCAAATAGAAAAAGATCCTCAAACTTTCTGTATCATAGAAGATGACCATAACAACTTATCAAGTAAGCCTCCGGTTAAATTACATAATTGGACCTTGTTTAAACCATTTGAGATGTTTATAGATATGTATGGTTTACCTGATTATAATGAATTTGATCCTACTATGTTAGTGGCACTTTTATATTCAGTAATCTTCGGCTTTATGTTCGGAGATGTCGGTCAGGGACTTATACTACTTATAGCAGGCTTTGCCCTCGCCCACTATAAGAAATCTGCTCTTGCAGCTATTATAGGGCGTTGTGGTATATTCTCCGTAATTTTCGGTTTCTTATTTGGAAGTTTCTTCGGCTTTGAGGATGTTTTACCGGCTATGTGGCTACGCCCTGCAAAGGCCATTACAGCTCTTCCTATAATTGGAAACTTGAATACAGTCTTTGTCATAACTGTAGGTATCGGTATGTTAATCATACTTATGACCATGGTATTAAATATCATCAATAGATTCAAATTCAGAGAAGCAGGAGAAGCTTTATTTGATGCCAACGGTATAGCAGGCTTTGTATTTTATCTTGCGACTGTTGTAAGTATAGTTCTTATAATGACAGGTAAACATTTACCTGCTGCAATAGTTATGACCATTATGTTCATAATACCTTTATTAATAATATTCTTTAAAGAACCACTTATACACTTAGTACAGAAAAAAGCACATTTATTTCCTGAAGATAAAGGAATGTTCTTTGTCCAAGGTGTTTTTGAGATGATAGAGGTACTTCTTAGCTATTTCTCAAATACTATCTCTTTTGTGAGAATTGGTGCTTTCGCAGTCAGCCATGCCGCTATGATGGAAGTTGTTCTTATGCTTGGCGGTGTTGAATCCGGTAAGGTAAACTGGTTAGTTATTATTTTAGGTAATATTTTCGTAATGGGTATGGAAGGTCTTATAGTCGGTATACAGGTACTAAGACTTCAATATTACGAACTATTTTCAAGATTTTATCGTGGTGGAGGAAGAGCTTTCACCCCTTATGGTAAAAATTTATAAGCATATATAAAGGAGATTTTTTATGAATATTTTTAGTTAATTCAACATTAGTAGTTGCACTTATTTTAAGTATCGTTATTCCATTTGGAGCTTTTTCAATAGGTGAAAAAAGCAAAGGTAGATATAAAACAGCTTTATTTTCAAATTTAGCTCTTTTCTTTGGTATTATAGTTGTTTCAACATTAATCTTTGGCGGAAATGCTTATGCCGCCGGAGAAGCTGCAAATGCCGCTAGTAGTGTTGCAGAGATTGGTCTTGGTTATATAGCTGCCGGTCTTTCAGTAGGTCTTGCCTGTGTCGGTGGTGGTATAGCTGTTAGTGCCGCTGCAAGTGCCGCTCTTGGTGCTATTAGCGAAGATCCTACAATACTTGGTAAATCACTTATTTTCGTTGGTCTTGCTGAGGGTGTTTGTCTATACGGACTTATCATTTCTTTCATGATACTTGGTAAGTTATAATAGGTGATTTTATGAAAATGTATCTAATAAGCGATAATATAGATACTTTAACCGGTATGCGACTTGCCGGCATAGATGGTGTTATAGCACATACAAAAGATGAACTGAAAACTGCTCTTGACACTGTCGTGGCAGACAAAAGCATAGGTATAGTTCTATTAACCGAAAAATTTTCGAGCTTATATCCTGATGTGGTAAATTACTTTAAACTCGAATACAAACTACCTCTTTTTGTCGATGTTCCCGACAGACATGGTACTGGTAGAAAGCCTAATTTCATAACCGATTATGTAAATGAGGCTATTGGTTTAAAACTGTAAGAAAGCAGGTATTATAATGACAATCGAAGAGAAATTACAACATTTCAATGAGTTTTGTCTAAACGAAGCAAAAAAACGTTACGATAAAACTATTACTGAATATAAAGAAGCTCTTGAAAAAACTTTTTATGAGCATCAACAAGATGAAAAACGTCGTGCTGAAATGCAAATCAAATTTGAAACTGAAAATATTAACAAAGAACTCAATAAAGAACTCTCTATTGAAGAGCTCAAACTCAAAAAAATGATTAGTGATAAAAGAGATGAAATTGATGAGAAACTTTTTATTGAGCTTCAAAATAAATTAGATGAGTTTATGCAAACTGAAGATTATCAAAAGCTGCTCGATAGTCAAATAAAAAAAGCTATATCTTTTGCCGATAATGACAAATTAGATATTTATATAGACCCAAATGATGCACATTTGATACATAAACTGTCAATGGATAATAATATAAATCTTATAGAAAGTAAGTATTCATTCATGGGTGGTACTAGAGCAGTTATTCCGGATAAAAACATACTTATTGATAATTCTTTCGAAAAAAAGATAGCTGATGAAAAAGACATATTTCATATAAATGTAGGAGGTACAGATTTTGAATAATATAGGTACAATTTTTTCAATAAATGGTCCTGTTATCAAAACAGAGGCATCTTCCTTTAGTATGAATGAAATGGTTTATGTTGGAGAAGCAAAACTGGTAGGAGAAGTTATCGGTTTAAACAGCAGTGCAACTATTATTCAAGTTTACGAAGAAACTTCCGGCCTTAAACCGGGTGATAAAGTTTATGGTACAGGTTCTCAAGTTAGTGTAGCTTTAGCTCCGGGTATCTTAAACAATATATTTGACGGTATAGAAAGACCTTTAACACAAATAGCAAAAGAATCAGGTATTTATATTACTAAGGGAGTAAGTGTTGACTCCTTGGATACCTCAAAATTATGGGATACACATATAGTTGTTAAAAATGGAGATTTTGTTTCAGGTGGCTCTATAATAGCCGAAGTTCCGGAGACACCGGCTATTGTACATAAAGTAATGGTTCCACCTAATCTCTCAGGCTATGTATTAGACGTAGTAAGTGATGGAAAATATACTATAAATGATACCTTATTAAAGTTACAACTCAGTGATGATACTGAAATTCCTCTAACTATGACTCAACATTGGCCTATAAGAATTGCCAGACCTACAGCAAAGCGTTTCCCTGCTACAAAACCGCTTATTACAGGTCAAAGAATACTCGATACTCTTTTCCCTCTTGCTAAAGGCGGTACAGCAGCTGTTCCGGGTGGTTTCGGTACAGGAAAAACTATGACTCAACACCAAATAGCCAAGTGGTCTGACGCAAATATTATTATTTACATAGGTTGTGGAGAACGTGGAAATGAGATGACACAAGTTCTTGAAGAATTCTCTCATCTTATAGACCCAAAAACCGGTAATCCTCTTATGGATAGAACTACACTTATTGCAAACACTTCAAATATGCCTGTTGCGGCAAGAGAGGCCAGTCTTTATGCCGGTCTTACACTTGCAGAATACTATAGAGATATGGGCTATGATGTTGCCATAATGGCAGATTCTACTTCCAGATGGGCTGAAGCTCTAAGAGAGCTTTCAGGTCGTCTTGAGGAAATGCCTGCCGAAGAAGGTTTCCCTGCTTATCTTGCATCTAAGTTATCCGCTTTCTATGAAAGAGCCGGACTTATGCAAAACCTAAATGGAACAGACGGTTCTGTTTCTATAATTGGAGCTGTTTCTCCTCAAGGTGGAGACTTCTCTGAACCTGTTACCCAAAATACAAAACGTTTTGTTAGATGTTTCTGGGGACTTGATAAAAGACTTGCTTATGCAAGACATTTTCCGGCTATACAATGGCTGGATTCATATTCTGAATATTTAAGCGATTTATCTGCTTGGTATAATGAAAATGTTGATAAAAAATTTGTTGATTATAGAAATAGAATAGTATATTTATTAAACCAAGAATCTTCTCTAATGGAAATAGTAAAAACTTATAGGTGCTGATGTTCTACCTGATGAGCAAAAAAACTTGTTCTTGATATAGCAAAGGTTATAAGGGTCGGCTTTTTTTACAACAAAATGCTTTCCATAAAGATGATACTTGTGTTCCTCTTATAAAAGCAATTTAAGATGATGGATTTAATTTTATATTTATACAAAAAAATCTCGTTCATTAGTTCGTATGGGTATGCCTATGTCCATTTTTAAAGGAAGATCCTATTTGGGATAAGCTTATTACTATGAAATACGATATTCCAAATGATGCTTTAGAAATGTTTAATGATTATAGAAAACAAATTGATAATTTCTATGATGCAGTTATAGAAAGAAATGCTTAAAGGAGGTTTTTATGTCAGTTGAATATCTTGGACTTAGTTCCATAAATGGTCCTTTGGTAATTCTTGAAGGCGTTAAAGATGCTGCATTTGATGAAATAGTCGAAATGACAGTAAATGGTAATGAAAAAAGACTCGGTCGTATAATAGAAATACATAATGATAAAGCTGTTATTCAGGTATTTGAAGGTACTAGCGGTATGGCTCTGCGTAATACTCATACCAGATTAACAGGTCAAGCCATGATGTTAGGCGTTTCTGAAGATATGTTAGGACGTACTTTTAACGGTATAGGTAAACCTATAGATGATTTAGGTGCTATAGAGCCTGAAAAGTTTATTGATATAAATGGTAAACCGCTAAATCCTGTTAGTAGAGAGTACCCTCGTAACTATATTAGAACAGGTATCTCTTCTATAGATGGGCTTACAACTCTTATCAGAGGACAGAAACTACCTATTTTTTCCGGTAACGGTTTACCACATGATGAACTTGCCGCTCAATTAGTACGCCAAGCTTCTCTAGGTGATGATGCAAATAGTGATGAAAAATTTGCTATTATCTTTGCCGCTATGGGCGTTAAACACGATGTTGCAGACTTCTTTAGAAGAACTTTCGAAGAATCAGGTGTTAGTAACCACGTTACCACCTTTATAAACTTGGCAAATGACCCTGTTGTTGAAAGACTTATAACACCAAAGGTTGCTCTTACTCTTGCTGAATATCTGGCTTTTGAGAAAGGTATGAATATTCTTGTTATACTTACAGATATGACAAGCTTTGCCGAGGCTATGCGTGAAGTTTCATCTTCAAAAGGTGAAATTCCTTCAAGAAAAGGCTTCCCCGGTTATCTTTATTCAGAACTTGCTACTATTTATGAACGTGCCGGTATTGTCCACGGTTCAAAAGGTTCTGTTACCCAAATACCTATACTTAGTATGCCTAATGATGATATTACTCATCCAATCCCTGACCTTACAGGATATATTACAGAGGGACAGATAGTTCTTGACCGTGAACTACACGGAAAGAGCATATATCCACCTGTTAGTATACTCCCATCTCTTTCTCGTCTTATGAAAGACGGTATAGGTGATGGTTATACCAGAGCTGATCATCAAGATGTCGCAAACCAATTATTCTCTTGCTATGCAAAGGTTGGTGATGCCAGAGCACTTGCATCAGTTATCGGTGAAGATGAACTTTCTGATATAGATAAGAAATATCTTGTTTTTGGTAGCGAATTTGAGAATAGATTTATCGGTCAAGGTAAGGACGAAAATAGAACCATCTTAGACACCCTTACTATAGCTTGGAATTTACTTGGTCTTATGCCAAGAAGTGAGCTTGATCGTATAGATACTAAGGTTCTTGATGTATATTATAAACCGATGAAACTTACCGAAAATGGAGATATAGTTCCCGATTCTTCACAAGGTAGCGAAGCAAATATCTAAGGAGGGTATTAAATGAACTTAAATACTTTTCCAACAAAAGGTAACTTAATTGCTGCAAAAAACTCTTTAGCTCTTGCCAGACAAGGCTATGGTCTTATGGATAAGAAAAGAAATATTCTTATCCGTGAGCTTATGCAACTCATTGACAAAGCAAAAGAAATACAGTCTGAGATAGACTCAACCTACAGACTGGCTTATAAAGCTTTGGAACAAGCAAATATAGAGCTCGGTATAGATTATGTAAGTGAGCTTGCTACTGCCGTCCCTATAGACGACGGTATAATCATAAAAACAAGATCCGTTATGGGCACTGAAATTCCTCTTGTCCAATACAAGGAAGAAGATATTAAACTTTCCTACGCTTTTTATAACACTAGAGAATGTCTTGATAATGCCAGAATGCACTTCAAGAAAGTTAAGGATTTGACAATCAAACTTTCTATGATAGAAAATTCTGCATATAGACTTGCAAGCAATATTAGTAAAACTCAAAAGCGTGCAAATGCACTTAAAAATATTACTATTCCTCGTTATGAAACTATTAGTAAAAGTATTACCAACGCACTCGAAGAAAAAGAGCGTGAGGAATTTACAAGACTTAAAGTAATTAAAAGGATGCAAAGTTAATATGAAAGGGCTTGCTAAGATTTTGTCTCTTATTATAGCCCTTTTTTTCTTTCATTTTTTTCTCTTACTCCTTTCTGTTTGGATAGTTACATATAAACTTCCAAATTATTATAAATATGAGTTTGAAAAAAATATAAAGTTTACGAAAATATAGGTATATCTCTTGATGATTTACTTATTGTAAATAATCAGATGCTTGATTATCTAATTGATAAGAAAGAGAGTTTATCCGATATTACCTCCACTATAAACGGTAAGCAAAATGTAAACTTTTTTTCAATGAAAGAGAAATAGCACACATGGAAGATGTAAAAGAGCTTTTTCCTCTTGGGACTTAGAATTATCTTTATTTGTATTATACTTAATATTATTCTTCTTATCATACTTTTTTTATTTTTGAGCAAAAAGAAAAATACTCATATATCTGGCAAATGGTATGTTATTAGGTTCAGTTGTATTTTTTTAAGTATATTGTTGATTTTAGGTTTTTATAATCTCTACCGATTTTTACTAGGTATTTTTATACTTTTTTTCACAAAAATTTTTCTTTACTAATGATTTGTGGATATTAGATCCGACTACAGATAGACTTATAAATATGGTTCCTGAAGGCTTTTTTTATAGATACAGCAAGAAATATCGGTATTCTATATGGTATTTTTTTGTTATATTTGTTTTTAGGCGGAAGTTATTTAATTAAAAAAATCCAAGAAATAAGCTTAAAAGAGTACAAGAGTTTGATTGTACTCTTTTTTTATAAAGCTCTTTTAATATTCTATTTTACTTTTTAACAGAAAGTTCACTTTATGTATACTTCAATTTCCTTTACTATATACCATTTATAAACTATAATTAAATGTATAAAATATGTTGGAGAATATATGAAAAAAAATTAACAAGCTTTATTTTTTTAGTGCTGATTTTTTTAGTGCTTTATTTATAGTAAATAATACTTTCGCCGCTACAGAGTGGCCTAACAATATAGGAAACATAGAAGCAGATTCTGCCATTGTTATAGATGCAAAGTCAGGTTGCTTACTTTATGGTAAAAATATTCATGAAAAGTCATATCCCGCAAGTATTACCAAAATACTTACAGCACTTATAGTCTTAGAAAATTGTAAATTAGATGATACTATCACCTTTTCTCATAATGCTGTCTACAACGTTGATCCCGGCTCTTCATCTGCCGGCTATGATGAGGGTGATAGTATTACTGTAAATGATGCCTTACACGTTATGTTACTAAAGTCAGCAAACGAGGTTGCAAATGCCTTAGCCGAACATTGTTCAGGAAGTATAGAAGAATTTGCTAAATTAATGAATGCTAAAGCAAAAAGCCTAGGAGCTAATGAGTCAAACTTTACCAATCCTAGCGGTTTAAATGACCCAAATCATTATACAACTGCCTACGATTTTGCTTTAATCTCTAAAGAAGCCTTTAAAAATCCTACTCTTAGGGAAATAGCCGGCAAAACTTATTATAAATTACCTGCTTCAAAGAATAATCCTGATGGTTTTAGCGTCTATGTGCACCATGCAATGTTGAGAAATAACAGCGAAAATTACTACGAATATGCAAAAGCCGGAAAAACAGGTTATACCAAAGATGCCGGAAATACTTTGGTTACCTATGCGGATAATGGTAATATCAGTCTTGTATCTGTTGTACTGGGTAGTAAGCAGACTCATTATGCGGACACAAAAACTTTATTGGAATTTGGTTTTAATAATTTTAAATCTATTTCACTTTCTACCGGTATTATAAATTATGATAATTTGATCTCCAATCTTCATCTCGTAGGTAGCAATAGTAAATTAAAAGGTTTAATAAAACTCTCTTCTGATGATTTTGTAACTTTGCCTAAGCAAGCCGGTATAGAAGAAGCAGATATGAAATTATCTTATGAGCTTGATGCTACAGCACCAAAAAATGCTTTAGCAAAGATTGATTATACTCTGCAAGACCACAATATCGGAACAATTTACTTACTTAGTGATAATCTTTCTAATAGTAATGCCAGAGTAAGACTTGATCATACCGGTATTAACAAAAAACCTACTCGATTTACAACTATAAAATATATACTTTCCAGTGTGTATTTTTATTATTGCAGTCATTATCATAATATTGCTTTCTATAGCTTTCTCAGTATTTTTATTTTTATTAGATATAGAAATAGAAAGCGGAGCAAACTATATCTCGAAAAAAACTTAGGAGTAAACGTAGAAAAAAACCGAATCTTTTAACAAACTAATAGATAGTAGTTTAAATATAGATTTTTCCAAAAATCTCCGGTCGGTTTAGTTAGAGATGTTCGCAGCCGTAAAAAAAGAAAGGATTTACTAAAAAAATAATTATGAAAAACTTATATCGTCCTAGATCTTGAATGGAATCAATCTCGGATGGAAAAAAATAGGAACTGTTAAAGCTATTCCTTTTTGAAATTATTGAAATAGGTGCTGTTAAACTGGATGAAAAACTTTAATATTATTGATGAATTTAGAAAAATAGTTAAACCTGTAGTCTATAAAAAAATGCATTTCAAGGTACATGAGGTTGTTCAAGTTGGTATAGAAGAGCTTAGGAAACTGGGTGAAGCTTTTCCTTTAGTAGCAAATACCTTTCTTTCGTGGTGTTTTAAAGAAAATGAAACTCCTATTTTTTTGTACTTGGGGAAGTATGGATTTGACAGAATTTCAAAGAAACCTAAATTATTATAAGATTAAAAATGTATTCCCTCTACCTCTTTTATACTATGACATACAAAAATTATATAATATAGTTCATGATATTAGCGATATTTCAACTAATAAAATGCCACTTGATAAGGTTTGCGAAGCTCTTAGTATTGATATATCAAGACCTTTTCACCATGCTCTTGATGATGCCTACTATACAGCTATGGTTATGAAAAATATAGATTTTTTTCAAGTGTAGATAAATACTTATCCTTAGATTATTATAATCCGCCCAAAAAAAATAAAGACGAGGAACTTTACCTGGTTTTTTTCCACATTATTCAAAATATGTTTCCTCCACCTTTACTTTAAAAGAAGATATACTAAAAGATAAAACTGTTTCAGATATTATCTGTTATCGTTGCAATCGTATGTTACGTAAAAAAATACATTGGTTTTCCTCTAATCAAAAAAACCTACTACGCCCTCGGACTTTGTCCTGAACATGGCTTTGTTAAGGCTAAGCTTAGAATGAAATACAGCGATGACAACAAAATTTTTTTGCTATTAAGACTACAAAAACTTGTTACTTCTGATGTTGCAAATCTTCTATTTGAAAAAAAAGAAGAGGCTAAGCAAAAAAGAAGAGAAAAAAATAAAGCTAAAAGAATAAAAGCTAGAGGCTAAATATAAAAAGGGGCTGTGAAATAAGGGCTCTTTGTCAAGGGTTGGGGTAATTATTTTTTTGGGGCTGTGAAAAAAACTAGATTGAGTTTTTTTCACAGCCCCTTTTATATTTAAGCATTACTTTTTTTGTTACTCTAAATGTTAACTCAATCATTACAAGCATAAGTAGTACAAATACTAATAAGTACAATGGCATAATTGCAAATGTACTTGCATTTCCTAAAACTCCAAAGATTGGTGGCATAAATGTCGCTCCAAGATAGGCACTGGCCATCTGTATTCCTATAATCGCTCCTGAATTTTTAGCACCAAAGTTATACGGTGTAGAATGAATAATACAAGGATAAATAGGTGCACAACCTAGTCCTATTATAATGAAAGAAGCAAAGGCCAGCTCATAAGAACTGGAAGGTATAGCCAAAGTAAGTATTCCAACTATTAAAACCGAGGAACCTAATAAAATCATCTTTCTATCACCTAATTTATCTGTAATAAAACCACTTATAAATCTTCCGGCTGTAATACCTATATAAAAAAGTGAAGCAAAGCTTGCCGCTCTCTCAACAGAAATTCCTTTCACTTCAACAAAATATGTACTAGCCCACTGCATAGTTGTAGTTTCTGCTGCACAATAAGCTAAAAAGCCTAATAAGAGAAAAGTAACTCCTTTAATCCTTAAAGCCTTGAAAAGTCCTACATCTTCACCAGCTGTACTTACAACATCTTCATTAACTTTCCATACAGGTAAAGTTAATAGTAAAATAATTGCTATAACTAACTGTATAAACCCTACTATACGATAACCATTATTCCAAGTAGAGCTTGTAAGTGCATATCCCATAACAAAAGGACTAACTATAGTTCCAACACCCCAAAAGCAATGTAACCAACTCATATGTTTTGCTTTATAATGTAATGCAACATAGTTATTTAAAGCCGCATCTATAGCACCTGCTCCAATTCCATATGGTATAGCAAATGCTATAAGCATAGAAAAATTATTTGCAAAAGAAAAGCCGAATAAAGCAATTACTGTAAGAAAAACACTTGCAACAGTTAATATTTTTGTTCCAAATTTTCTAGTTAATCTATCTGACATAAGACTGGAAACTATAGTTCCACCTGAAATAAGCATAGTTATTATCCCCATATATGATATAGGAACTCCCATTTCAAGATGCATAAGCGGCCAGGCTGAACCTAATAATGAATCAGGTAAACCTAGACTTATAAAAGCCAAATAAATTAACGCAAGTAAAAATAAATACATTCTTATAACCTCTCACAATTTCCGGTAACGATACCAATACTATTTTTATTTCATCTTACAATAAAATAGTTGATTTTTTTCTACATATACTTTACAGAGAAAACTGATTTTTTTAATTTCTCCAATCTTTGTCGTATTTCTCTATCTTCACTATTTTCCACTTTAAATACATCTTCAAAATTAAGTTGCATAAACTCTTCTTCACTAAAATTAGCAGTAGATACTCCAATAAGTCTTATAGCTTCATGTTTTATATTATCTAAGAGCTTTGAAGTAACTTTATATATTTTTATAACATCTGCTGTACCTTTTTCCTCACTTTTAGAACGTGTAATCGTTTGCATATTTGCATAGGTTACTTTTTAAGCTTATAGTCTTGGCTCTCTTCTCTTTTTTTCTAATCTTTTTGCTACTTCATCAGACAATAAAAAGTAAACTATCCTTTAAAGTATCAACATCTATTATATCTTCATTAAAAGTCCACTCTCTACCTATGGATTTTACACTTCTCTCATCATAAGGAGTAACAACTCTAAAATCTAAACCCTTAGCCATATCTACTATATACTTTCCATGATTTTTTTCAATAAAAGAAACAATTAACTTTTTCATTTTTTTATATATCACTAACCTTATCTATCCCAAACTCATGTAATCTGTTTGCTGTCTTTTTTCCAACTCCATAAATAGCAAAAACAGGTCTGTCTTTAATCAAATTTACTAATTCTTCTTTATCTTTTATATAGAATAAACCATTTGGCTTATTTTCCTCACTGGAAATTTTAGCACTCATAAGAGAGTATCCTACTCCCGCCGAGCAAGTAAGTCCTATTTCTTCATACGTCCTCTTTTTTATAATTTTAGCAATCTCTATAGCTTCTTCAAAACTATTTACTTTATCCGTCATATCGAGATATCCTTCATCTAAAGACATATACTCTATACTATTGCTATATACTTTCCATATTTTATGTATAGAATCTGAAGCTTCTTTATATTTTTTAAAATCAGGTCTAATGAAAACAGCTTTCGGACAACGCTTATATGCCTCTTTTATATTCATAGCCGAGTGTATACCATACTTTCTCGCTTCATAATTACAAGTACACACTACACCTCTCTCATTTGGCATAGAACCTATAATAACAGGCTTACCCAATAATTCTTTATTATCTCTTATTTCTACTGCTGCAAAGAAAGCATCCATATCTATATGTATAATAATTTGACTTCTCATACGAATATCCTTTCGAGGATATTCTAGCACATATCTCCTGTGTAAACAAGTGTTCTAGGTGTTTATTTTTAGAACTTTTTTTCCAACATTTATCTTTTTAAAAATGTACTAATATCTTTAATATCTTCTCCCTCATAATATTCTATCAATTTTTTTCTTAAATTCCGGTACATGTTCCTCCGGTATTACTAAAAAGTCCTTGCCCATGTGCTATAAGATAATGATTTGCAAATATTACCGAAGCTCTCTTATTTCCGTCTATAAAAACCTGTGTTTTCATACTATACATACATAATTCTATAGCTATATCAATCTTCTCTTTTTCGGATATTATAATTTCTTGTATTCTATCTCTTACTATTGTTTCTACCGGTATAGGTGGTTTATACAAGCTACCACCTATAGAAACAGGCACCGCTCTTACTCTTCCTCCATCAGCAAAAAATCCCTCATTAACTAATTTTGCAATATGACATAATAAATAATAATCTGTTTTAGCTTGTAAAACATCTGTATCTAGTATAAACTCCCATGCATGCTTTAAATTTAATATTTTTTGAATATCATTTGCTGCTATTCCACTAACTGTTCCATTATCTATAATATCTTCTATTTGTGGAAATGAAGTAGCTACACCCTCTAATACAGCTTGGTCATATATATTAGACTTCATATTAGCTCTAGCAAAAATCAAGATTCTGTATAACTCTTACATCTAAGTCATTAGCTTCATATCCTAAGTCTGCCAGCCTTTTTTTCAATCTTTCTTACTTTCTTTCTTAATTCTCTTAATTCTTTAGAATTTCTTAATAAAAGTTGATATAAATCATCAGAGTATATATCAACATAAGTAGATGTTAAACGGCTTCCCACTCTTTTTTTCTTATATAAATGTACTTACCACTAGAATTTTTCCTTTATCTCAGGACTACCATCATAGGGAATAAGATTTATTCTAGCTTGATAATCTGCTTTTTTTCTTGAAGTAAATTTTTGAATTTTATTAAAATCATTCATTTTTCTTTCACCTTTAGGGAACTTTTTTTGATAGATATTATAGTCAAAAGTTCCCTAAAATACAAGTTTTGGAAAACTTTTAAACCTACTTATTAGATAAAAGTTCCTTGATACAGAAAAATAATATTTATATTTTACCTATTTAAAACTTCTAGTTTTTTTATAAGTTTTTTTGTATTATTTTTTTATTTTTTTGTAATGTGATAAGACATATATTACAAAAAAAGCACGACTTTTATCGTGCTTTCCCTTATCCAACTATACTATCTATAACTTCTTTAACACTTTCTATTTTTCTCACTTCTATACGCATTCGCACCGGCAAATAAAAGAGCATTTGCCGTATCTCCCTGTAGCCGCCTTTATAAGTGCATCCGTTATACAATATGGTATAGTATTAATATCGCACTTATTTAAACATTTATAACATTTTTTTATCTCAGGTCTTTTCTTTTTAACTTCATTCAAAAATGTATTATCAATGGCTCTACCCGGTAAGCCTACAGGAGATTTTGTTATTCTAATATCTTCCTTTTTTGCCTGTATATAAGCTTCCTTATAGTAATCAGGAGCATCACACTCCTTAGTTGTAACAAATCTTGTTCCTACTTGCACTCCTGACGCTCCAAGTTCCAAAGCATGCTTAAAGTCTTGATTATCATAAATTCCACCTGCAATTATAACAGGTATCCTTTTATTAAATTTGGTTTCATATTCAGAAACAACGTTTATTATAGCTTTGACTTCTTCATCAAATAAATCTCGCCTATACTCCTGCCTCTCCATAGCACCATAATACTCTAATTCTTCTAAGCTAAAGCCCAAATGTCCTCCAGCTAAAGGACCCTCTATAACTATAGCATCTGCAGTAGTCTTATGCTTTCTATCCCACATACGAAGTATAACACCGGCACTTTTAGCACTACTTACTATAGGCGCTATTTTAGTTACTCTGTCCTTATCTCCATAAATTTCATCATCAGATAAACTTCTTCTTCTTTCCATACCTTTAACTAGATATATCGGTAAATCAAGAGCAAGACCGGCTCCACTAACTATAATATCCGCACCATGAGCTATTGCCAGTTCACAATAATCTTCATACCCCTTAGTTGCAACCATAATATTAAAACCTATTGCACCTTGCAAGTCTGATTTATCCAATTTCTTATTAACCTTTTCTATAGCTCTAGCCTTTTTCAATTCCTCTTTTATAGCCTCTAAATTTGCTTCAAAGGGATTTTTTTCAAAACTTTCTTTCCTATACCCTATTTGTGCTGTCGATATAAGCCCTATACCACCATTTGCCGCTACTGTACCTGCAAGCGAACTAAGACTTATACCTACTCCCATTCCACCTTGTATTATAGGCTTGGAAACAGACAAGTCCCCAATAATTAATTTTCCCACTCGAAATCTCCTTATAAAAAAGGGCGGACCATGCCACCCTTTTATCCATTAAAATTTTCTATATCTCAAATATCTTTGTTCTATAAGTTCATCTTCTGTTTTACTCATATATTCCACTATCCAAGCCATAATTTCCTTATCCATAATAGAACTTATTTCTCCAATATTATCCAAACTTGCATTTTTCTCTTTCCGGTATTATTCTATCTATAATACCCAGTTTCTTTAGTTCCTTAGATGTAATCTTCATATCATGAGCCGCTTCTTTTGCCAATTTTGCATCTTTATATAAAATTGAAGCAAAACCCTCCGGCGAAAGTATAGAATATATAGCATGTTCTAACATCCAGACTTCATTACTTACTGCCATTGCTAAAGCTCCACCACTTCCACCTTCTCCTATTACTATACTAAGTATAGGTACTTTGAAAGCACTCATCTCATACAAGTTTTTAGCTATAGCCTCGCCTTGTCCTCTTTCCTCAGCTTCTAAACCACAAAAAGCACCGGGTGTATCAACAAAGCAAATTATAGGTCGTGAAAAATCATTTGCCTGCTTCATAAGTCTAAGAGCTTTTCTGTATCCTTCCGGTGAGGGCATACCAAAATTCCTAATCTTATTATCTTTTAAATTTTTTCCCTTTTGTTGGGCTATAACAGTTACAGGAACACCTCTAAAACTGGCTATACCGCCTACTATAGCTCCATCATCTCCGTAGCATCTATCTCCATGTAGCTCTATAAAATCATCAAAAAGTTCATTTATATAATCTAAACCTGTAGGTCTATTTGCACTTCTCGATATTAACACGCTATCCCAAGCTGTTCTTTCAAGCTTATTCTCATCTTCCTCATCGAAATATGAAATCGTATCCATATCTTTAATCTGATTTTTTATAAAAGCTATATCTTCTTTCTTATGTAATTTAAGTATTTTTTTACCAAGGTCTCTCTCTGATCTTTTCTCTCTACTATAGCATCAATAAAACCATGTTCTAATAAAAATTCAGATCTTTGAAACCCTTCCGGTAACTTTGCACCTATAGTTTGAGCTATTACTCTAGGTCCTGCAAATCCTATAAGTGCTTTCGGCTCCGCAAGTATAATATCTCCTAACATAGCAAAAGAAGCTGTAACTCCACCTGTAGTAGGATCTGTAAGTACACTTATAAAAACTTGTCCTGCATCATGTAGTTTTTTTAGTGCAGCACTGGTTTTAGCCATTTGCATAAGACTAACTATACCTTCCTGCATTCTTGCACCACCTGAACAAGCATATATCACTATGGGAAGAGAAAGTCTAGCCGCTTCTTCTATTGCAAAAGTTATTTTTTCGCCTAAATTGTGTCCCATAGAACTCATCATAAATCTGGCATCACAAACTGCAAGAACTAAATTCATACCTTCTATAGATGCCTTACCGGTAACAACAGCTTCATCTAAATGGCTCTTTTCTTTTGCTTCTTTTAATTTTTCTTCATAATTAGGAAAATTTAAAGGATTCGATATAGGCATAGTTTTATTCCATTCTTTAAAACTACCCTTATCTACCAACATTTCTATTCTTCTATATGCATGTACTCTGAAATAGCCCATACATTTAGGGCAAACATAGTGATTTGCTCTAACATCTTCAACATATATAGGCGAATTACATTTTTTACATTTTCTCCATAAGCCTTCCGGTGCTTCCGGAATTTTTTTATTGTCTGTATCCAACACTTTTATATATGTCTTTTTAAACATATCTCTTAATGGCATAATCTCCTCCTATTAAGATACATATTTCGGAAAATTTATATCTATATAATGTGTATCTGTTTCACCTTTTTGATAAGCTTCATTATTAATTATTTCATACTCAAAGTCTAAATTTGTATCAACACCTTCTATTATCATTTCTCCCAGTGCTGACCTCATCTTTGCTATAGCTTCATCTCTATCTTTTTCCATGTACTATAAGTTTAAGTAACATAGAATCATAATTAGGTGGGATTTTTATATCCCGCATATATATGAGAATCAACTCTTACACCATTTCCTCCCGGAATATGTAAGCTTTTTATAGTTCCCGGTGATGGTCTGAATTTTTTCTCCGGATTTTCTGCATTTATTCTACATTCAATAGCATGACCTTTAATTGCTACTTCTTCCTGAGTAATTGAGAGTTTTTCACCTGCTGCTATTCTAATTTGTTCTTTTATCAAATCAAGACCTGTAACTAACTCTGTTACAGGATGCTCTACTTGTATACGAGTATTCATTTCCATAAAGAAGAAATTTTTATTTTTATCCAACAAAAATTCTATAGTTCCTGCATTCTCGTATTTTGCCGCCTTTGCCGCCTTTATAGCAACTTCACCCATAGCCTTTCTCAGCTTATCATCTATAGCTATACTAGGAGCTTCTTCCAAAACTTTTTGATGTCTCCTTTGTATAGAACAATCTCTTTCGCCAAGATGTACAACATTCCCATATTTATCAGCTAATATCTGAAACTCTATATGTCTAGGTCTTTCTACATATCTTTCAAGATACATAGCATCATCTGAAAATCCTTTTATAGACTCGGTTTGTGCCGTAAGAAAATTTTCTTCAAAATCATCTACACTTCTAGATATTCTCATTCCCTTACCGCCGCCACCACTAGCTGCCTTTATCATAATCGGAAAACCGATTTCTTTAGCTACTTCTATAGCAAGCTTTACATCTGTCAGACTACCATCACTACCTTTTACAACCGGTACCCCTGCATTTATCATAGTTTCTCTAGCCATAGCTTTATCACCCATCTTAGCTATTATTTCACTATCCGGACCTATAAAGGTAATATTACATTCCTTACATTGTTTTGCAAATTTTGAATTTTCTGATAAAAAACCAAAACCCGGATGTATGGCATCTGCACCTATAGCTATACTTGCTGATAAAATCCTCGTCATATCGAGGTAACTATTTGTAGATGGAGCCGGTCCTATACATATAGCTTCATCAGCTAGCATAGTATGTAAACTATCTCTATCTGCCTCTGAATATACCGCCACACTTTTTATTCCTAATTCTCTGCAAGCCCTTATTATTCTTACAGCTATTTCTCCACGATTAGCTATTAGTATCTTTTGAAACATAACCTTCCTTAGCCTATCATAAATGTAAGTTCAGCCTCTACTGCTACTTTTCCATCTACACTAGCGACTGCCTTGCCGATACCAACAGGTCCTTTCCTTTTTTTATAATCTCACACTCTAATTTTTAACTTATCTCCGGGAATAACTTTTTTTCTAAACTTAACATTATTCATTCCACCAAAATAAGCTATCTTCCCTTTATTTTCTTCTAATGAAAGTATTGCACAAGCTCCTGTTTGAGCTAAAGCTTCTACTATAAGTACACCCGGCATAACAGGCTCTTTTGGAAAATGTCCTGCAAAGAAATTTTCTGAATATGTAACTGACTTAAAACCTACCGCTCTTACTCCTGCCTCCAACTCTTCTATACAATCTACAAGTAAAAATGGATGTCTATGCGGTATTATTTCCTGTATCTCTTTTATTCCTAACATAAATCTCCTATCTTATACGAAATAGTGCTTGTCCAAACTCTACTACATCTCCATCATTAACAAGTATAGCCTCTACTACTCCATCAAAATCACTTTCTATCTCATTCATAAGCTTCATAGCCTCTATAATTCCTAAAATTTGACCTTTCTTTACCTTTGTTCCTACTTCAACAAAAGGTTTAGAATCAGGAGATGCCGCCTTATAAAAAGTTCCAACTAAAGGAGAATTAACTACATTTCCACTATCTATATCAGTAATAGTTTCTTTCTCCATACTTACAGCTTGACTTTGTACATTTGTACCTGTAATTACCGGCATTTCTTGTACTTTATTAGGTCCTTCATATATTATCTTAGGCATATTCTTACCTATATGTAATTTTTCTCCCTCTTTTTCATAGCTAAACTTGTCTACATTATTTTTATTAACAGCTTCTATTAACTGTATAATTTCCTCTATCTTCATTTCTACCTACGCCTCATATTTTTTAAATACTAAACTAGCATTATGCCCACCAAAACCGAGAGAATTTGATATTGCTACATTTACAGGCATACTAATTCCTTTTCCTTTACAATAATCAAGGTCACACTCAGGATCATCTACCTCTAAGCCAACAGTTTGATGTACATAATTATCTTCTATTGATTTAATACATACTATAGCCTCAACACCGCCTGCCGCTCCAAGTAAATGCCCTACCATAGACTTTGTTGAATTTATTTTTACTTTATAAGCATTATCTCCTAAAGCTAACTTTATCGCCTTAGTTTCAAATAAATCATTATGATGAGTGCTGGTTCCATGTGCATTTACATAATCAACATCATTTCCATTAAGCTTTGCATCCTCCAATGCAAAAGTCATAGCCTTAGCCGCACCCTCACCTGTTTCCATAGGTGAAGTTATATGGTAAGCATCACAACTGGAACCATAACCTACTACCTCAGCATATATTTTTGCATTTCTCTTCTTAGCATGCTCAAGTTCTTCTAAAACCAAAATACCTGAACCTTCTCCCATAACAAAGCCTGCTCTTTCTTTATCAAAAGGTATAGAAGCTCTTTTTACATCTGTTGTAGTATTTAAAGCTGTTAATGCACTAAATCCTGCTACACCTATAGGAGTAATAGAAGCTTCACTTCCACCTGCAAGCATTACATCTGCTTCTCCATATTGAATAGATCTAAATGCTTCTCCTATGGAATGAGTTCCTGTAGCACAAGCAGTTACAACATTAATATTTTTTCCCATAAGTCCAAAAGTAATAGCTACATTTCCTGCTGCCATATTTGAAATCATCATAGGTACCAAAAGAGGAGCTACTCTACCCGGTCCTCTTTCCAAAAGTTTCTTACATTCTCTTTCAACAGCTTGTAATGAACCTATTCCTGAACCTATACTGACACCTACTTTATACCTATCCTCTTTTTCTAAATCCAATCCCGCATTTTCCAAAGCTTCTTTTGATGCCGCTACAGCATATTGAGAGAAAGCTTCCATTCTTTTTGCCGCCTTAGCATCCATATATTCTTTTGCATCAAAACCTTTAAGTTCAGCTGCCAACTTTGCTTTATAATCACTTGTATCAAAATAAGTTATCTCACCTATTCCACATATTCCTTCTTTACAAGACTTCCAAAATTCATTTACATTTAAACCTGTTGGTGTTATTGCACCCATACCTGTTATAACTACTCTTCTCTTCATTAAGCTTCCTCCCAAGTCTAAATTACATATACATTCCGCCGTCAACACTTATAGTTTGACCTGTTATATATCTTGCACCCTCTCCGGCTAAAAATACTACTGTTTTAGCTATATCTTCCGGCATACCGAAAGTTTTCATAGGTATACTTTCTATAATATTTTCTTTTACCTTATCTGATAAAACATCTGTCATATCAGTTTTTACAAAACCCGGTGCTATAGCATTTACAGTTATACCTCTTGCCGCCATCTCTCTTGCTGCAGCTTTTGTCATACCCTCTACACCTGCTTTTGAGGCCGCATAATTTACTTGTCCTGCATTTCCAAGTCTACCCGATACAGAAGCCATATTAATTATTCTTCCTGATTTAGCCTTTATCATATACTTAGAAACAAGTTGCATACAATTAAATGTGCCTTTTAAGTTTATATTAATAACATCATCAAATTGCTCTTCACTCATTCTCATAAGTAGCATATCTTTTGTAATTCCGGCATTATTTACTAAGATATCTATCTTAGTAAATTTTTCTATAGCAAATTCAACCATAGCTGCACACTCTTTATAATTGCCTACATTTGCCTTATAGATATATGCTTGTATACCTAATTGTGTTACCTCTTTTAAAACTTCTTTAGCCGCCTCTTCAGAACCGCTATAATTTATTATTAAATTCACTCCGTTTTTAGCTAATTCCATAGCTACGGCTCTTCCTATACCTCTACTTGCTCCTGTTACTAAAAGCCACTTTTCCATTCATATTCTTACTCCCTAAGCTCCTACCAGTTCATCAGAAATTTTTTTCCAAGTCCTCTATAGTTTCAATATTGTATGTTTTTAACCTCTTTATTTATCTTCTTAACAAAAGAAGTTAAGGTTTTACCCGGTCCTATTTCTATAAAAGTATCCACACCATTTTTTATCATTTCTTCTATGCTTTGACTAAATTTTACTGAAGAGGATACTTGTTCTTTAAGCAACTGTCTTATATCAGTTTCTTCATTTACATATTTAGCTGTATAATTAGCCACATAAGGAATACATGGTTTATTTATTTTTTTATATTTTCTAAGTATTCATATAATTTATCTCCGGCACCACTAAGTAATTTAGAATGAAATGGACCGCTTACATTGAGCTCTATAACTCTTTTTGCACCGGCTTCCTTTAACTTCTCACCGGCTATAGCTATAGCTTCTTTTTTTCCTGAAATTACTATTTGTCCCGGACAATTATAATTAGCAATATATGCTCCCTCTATGTCTTTTAAGACTTCTTCTATAACTTTTTCATCCAGATTTAATACCGCAGCCATAGCTCCGACACCTACAGGAACTTCCTTTTGCATGAGTATTCCTCTTTTTCTAACTGCTTTTATAGCATCTTCCTCTGATAGAACTCCGCTAAGATATAAAGCTTCATATTCACCTAAACTAAGTCCGGCACATACATCAGCTTTCAAACCTGTTTTTTCTATAGCTTTTAACATAGCTATACCTGTAGTAACCATAGCTACTTGCGTATATTCAGTTATGTTAATTTCTTCATTTTCCTCAAAACAAAGTTTTCTTATATCCAAACCTAAAAGTTCACTTGCTCTATCATAAACATTTTTTGAATCAACATCTGCATTATAAAAACTCTCACCCATTCCACACTTTTTGAGCACCTTGCCCCGGAAATAAAAAAAGCTATTTTTCATACAAACTCCTTACTTAAACTTAGAAATATTATCTATGAGCTTATTTGCCTCTAACATAATTTCTTCTACTATTTCTTTACAAGATTGTTTTTTATTAACTAATCCTGCTATCTGACCGGCCATAACAGTTCCATTTACCACATCACCTTCCATTACGGCTTTTCTAAGTGTTCCAAGTGTCAGATATTCCAACTCTTCAAAACTCTTTCCTTCTGCTTCAAGTTTTGCATACTCTCTTGTCATAGTATTTCTCAAACTTCTGACAGGATGTCCATGACTTCTTCCTGTAACTGCACTATCTATATCTTTTGCCTTTATTACTCTTTCTTTATATGCATCATGACAAATAGACTCATCACTTACAACAAATCTGGTTCCCATCTGAACAGCTTGTGCACCAAGCATAAGTGCCGCCATAAGTCCTCTTCCATCTGCAATACCTCCTGCGGCTATTACAGGTATACCTACTGCATCTACTATCTGTGGTACTAAAGTCATAGTTGTTATTTCTCCTATATGACCACCTGATTCTGTACCCTCAGCTACAATAGCATCTGCACCACATCTCTCCATTCTCTTAGCAAGAGCGACGCTGGCTACAACAGGAATAACTTTTATTCCTGCTTCTTTCCACATTTTCATATACTTTTCCGGAGAACCTGCCCCTGTAGTTATTACTTTTACACCTTCTTCAACCACAACTTTTGCTATTTCTTCAGCATGAGGTGATAAAAGCATAATATTTACACCAAATGGCTTATCTGTTAAAGCCTTACATTTTCTTATTTCATCTCTTACAACTTCTGCCGGTGCATTTGCCCCACCAATAAGTCCAAGTCCTCCGGCATTACTAACTGCTGCAGCCAACTTATGTTCTGCAACCCAAGCCATTCCCCCTTGAATAATCGGATATTCTATTCCTAAAATCTCTGTTATTCTAGTTTTTCATATATTAATCACTCCTACTTTTTTTCATTATCTTATCAAAGAAAAATAGCCACTAAAATTTTTAGTTACCATTTTTCTTTGATAAGATTTTTATTATAGGGTTGCCTTTAGGCAACCCTATATTTTATTAGATTTCAACACCCTTATCTTTTAAGTATTTAGCAACTGCACCTACAGTTGTTATTTCTTCTAAATCCTCTGTTGGTATCTCTATTCCATATTCATCTTCAAGAGCCATTACCATATTAAATAAGTCAAGAGAATCTGCTCCTAAGTCATCTTTTAAAGTTTGATTCCTCTGTTACATTATCCAATTCGATATTTAATTGATCTGCAATGATTTCTTTAATTTTTTTCGTTCATTTCTTTCTCCTCTTTTAAATCATAATTGTCATAGCTCCATAGCTAAGACCGGCACCAAAACCGGATATAACAATTATATCTCCTTTTCTTAATTTATTTTCCCTAAGAAGTTCATCCAAAAGTAAAATAACACTTCCACCTGATGTATTACCAAGCCTTTCTAAATTACTCGGAAACTTCTCCATAGGTTCTCCTAATTTTTTGGCTACTGCCTCAAGTATCCTTATATTTGCTTGATGTAAAACATACATTTTTACATCTTCTTTTTTTATCCCTGCATCAAGTATAGATTTCTCTATAGCTTCCGGAACCGTTCTAACCGCAAATTTAAAAACTTCTTGACCTTTCATTGAGATATATGGATATTCTCCTCTACTTGGGCAAGTAAGAGAGTCTTTTCTACTTCCATCACTAGCTATAAAAGATGATAAAATTCCGCTTTTTTCATTTTTATCAGCTTTTAATATTGCCGCTCCGGCACCATCTCCAAAAAGTATACAAGTCGTTCTATCTTGCCAGTCTATAACCTTTGATAAAGCATCTGCTCCTATTACTAAAGCCGTTTTGTAATTTTCACTTTTCATCAAAGATTTCGCAAGATGCATCGCATATATAAAACCTGAACAAGCAGCACTTACATCAAAGCAAATAGCTTGCTTTGCTCCTATGGCCGCTTGTATGGTACAAGCAGTATTAGGAAAGTTATTATCCGGAGTAGATGTTCCAACCACTATTAAATCTATATTTTCAGCTTTTATTAAAGACTTTTCAATAGCCTTTTTACTAGCTTCTATACATAAATCATTTAAGCTTTCATCTTTTTTTCCAGTATATGTCTTGTTTTTATACCTGTTCTGGAAAATATCCATTCATCAGATGTATCTACCATATTTGCTAAATCATCATTACTAAGAATTTTTCTTTGGCAAGGCACTTCCACAAGATTCCAATAATATATTCATACACCCTCCTAAAAAAAATACTTTGATACTCAAACTATCTTAGCATAAGATTTCTTATTGTCAATAAAAAAATAATTAAATTAATGCTAAATTAACTTTAATATCCCTTAAAAATCTTGTATTTAAGCCATTTCTAGCATTTTTATTGTTATTATTTTGTTATTGTTAAATTTATTAAAATATGTATTATTTTTAAGCTTATATAACAAACTATAATACTTTTTTTGTTATATAAAGCTTTAATCCTATTTAAGAGATTTTTTTATCTCTATACTTATTTTTGGGTGGCAGTAGCCACTGTGCCTACTTTTTTTAAAAATTTCCATTTTTTTATTCTTTTTTTATTTAACATTATTATTTTTTTATGATTATAATTAAATTGTCTCCAGTATTTTTCGATACTGGTGTGGGTTATTTTTTTAAATTTTTATTTATACATTTTCACATCTTCCCCATTTTGCCAATGTCGGCAAAATGGTAGCAAAAAGAGGGATAATACACCCCCGTTATCAGCTCTTTTTAGGAAAATGGCTCAAAAAAAGCCATTTTTTTATTTTTACCTAGTGTTTAAGCCGTTTATAGCAAGTTTATTTTTTTACTTTTTTTAAACGTCTAAAATAGTATTTATTTTCCGATTTTATACCCCTTTTTTTCGCAAAAGTATGACCCAAAGTATGACCCAAAAATAATTAGGATTTTTTTAGGCCCTTTATATAACTTTATACTTTAAACGCAAGTCATTAAAATTCTTATAGCTTATATACTTCTCTCTTTGTAATCTACCTACAACTATAAATGAAAAAAACTATAATTTTTCTAAATTTATTTTTTTAAAAACCATTGACGACCCGTTGCAATTATGCTATACTTATTTCATAGTTAAGTAAGAACTTAACAAATCGCTGGGAGTAAGCGGAGAAAGGAGTAATATGGAAGAGATGACCGACAGGCAATTAAATTTTATTGTATCACTTATAATTGATAAGTTAGAATCTTGTAAAAATATGGATGAAATAAAAAAAGCCCTTGAGGAAATCAAGGGAATGCTAAAAAAAAGAAAAAAAGCTAACGAATAGATAGCTAGGATAAACAGGGAACGGTGGACTTACTCACACCGTCTCCCATGTTATAATAAAGATAACATAGAGTAAGGAGATTTTCAACCATGAAAAGTAATAAGCGTACTCTGAATATTATGTTTCAGAAATCCGGTTCCGGCTCAATATCATCAAGACTTGCCTTACCCAAGGATTGGATAAATAGCATGAAGATAGAACCGGATAACAGACAAGTAATTGCCATTTTTTTGATGAGAATAAAAAAAGAAATTATTATCAAGTCTGCAAATCCCTCAGAATAAAACAAAAAAAGTCTTGCAAGGACAATAAAATCCTGCAAGACTTTTTTTCTATTCTACTAATTCATATTTTTTTAAATCCGGTTCTTTAGTATCCCATTTTTCTATAGCCTTTCCATCTGTATCAACCCAATGATATAACCCCTTGTAATTGTTATAGATGTAACAATTCCTAGCCATTATTCCTGAAGAACTTAGATAATAATATGTATCTTCATCATCTTTTATCCACTGAGAACTTAGCATTGCTCCGTCGTCTTTGTTTAAATAATACCAGTTGTCTCCATCCTTAAACCAACCTGTTATCATATTACCTGCATTGTCAAAGACATACCACCTGCCACCAATCTCCAGCCATTGCCCTTTTATAAGCAGACCATTTAATCTATATCTCCAATACTCACCCTCTTTACTCCAACCTGTAGCCTTACTTTCAAGGTGTTTTTTACAAGCCATATAGCTACACCAAGATACGAATTGTTGACACCAATACAGACCGTTTCCACCATACCAAGCACCGTATTTTGTAAAGTTCTTATCGCCTGCATTTGCTTTTTTATCTTCCAAATCTTTATTACTTGCTTTTTCCGTATATCCTACTTCGCCTTTTAGCACTTCTATAAACTCAGATACAGTACAAGTATCATCAGAAAATAAAGGGTACCCAAAGCCATTTATTCTATTCGTTCCACCTACTTCTGCAAGTGTAAAGTTATACTCTTTTATAGCTACGCATCCACCGTTTCTATTAAAACCACTACCGTCGGAAGTGTTTCCCTCTACTGTTTTTATAAAGTATCTATCATTTTTCTTAGATACTTCTATAACTGCCCCAACGTGACACACACGACCCATTGTAGGGCTGTAAAAGTATATAACACTTCCAAGCTTTGGTTCTTTGCCGTAGCAACCCATTTTCACAAAGTAGTCTTTTCCTGTAGGTGTGTACTGACTATAACTACCGCCCAAAAGCTTTTTTCCTTTTATATATGCGTTATCCATAGCTTAGTTCTCCTCTTTCTTATTTCCACCGTCTGCAAGACCTTCGCCTATAACGTAGCCTATTACAGTAGCTCCTGCCATAATCAAGGCACTTATTTGCGTTGCACTGTTCTGACCGCCACCTAAGGCTACAACAAGTAGAGATACAAAACCTGCTACTGATACCCATAACTTACGACTTGTCAATTTTCTTTGCCAATTTATCTTATTTTCTTTCATAATTCTTTTTTCCTTTCTTCTGCTTATTTTAAGTTGTTTGTTTTCCTACAATCCTTACAGGCTTGCTCATAAATATCCACTCTACCTTTTAAGTGTTCCATTTCATTTTTAAGAGTTATTATCTCCTGTGAGTTATTTTTAACTTCACTTCTTACATTCTTTAAATCTGCCTTTATCTCGGTTATATTATTGCCTATTATCTCAAGTCTTACAGTCATTTCTGTCAACTTTGCAGAAAGACTGGAGGCTTCCTGCTTTAGGCTACGTCCGTTATTAGTTAATACAGTAATGACTGCTATTATTACCGATATTAAAGATATGATATAAGATAGTTCTATCTTCATAATTTTCGCTCCTCTTTCTTTTTTGCAATAAAAAAGCACCCCTTTTTAGAGTGCTTTTTTAGGAAATTAAATTTTATATCTATAAGGATGGGCGGTGTATCCATCATCTCAGGTACTTGTAAATATTACAAGTGTGTAGAGCACCTTTTCTACCTCTTATAAATTAAATTACTATCATAATAAACTATTATTTATGCTTTGTCAACTACATTATAATTTCTTAATCCTACCACTTACTAGCATTTTTTTCTATTTTAGCTTGAGATTTTTATATACACACTAGCTATATAAAAATATTCATTACTAGAATCTAATTTTTAAAAGCAAGTAATACATTATTATCATACACTTTTTATAAATTCTATACTTGTATTTTTTTCTCATTAGGATTTACTCCTATATAGTCCGGATTATTTAAAATATCTTCTAATCTATCTAGGTATTTCAATGCTTCAAAGTGTTTTTCTTTTTTTATCATATGTGTTTTTAGTCCACTTGATACTATTATTTTATCTATCGGTGTGTTAATGCCTAGTATATCTTTAAATCTTTCTTTTTAATATCATAAAATTTAATCTCCTTTCCATTGGATAATATTATACTATTTTTTTATCCATCTTTGCATCGCTATCCGTTGCCAAATCTTCTCTGCCTTTTTTTCTTTCAGCTTTCTAGCAACTCCATCCCTAAGTTTAGATACTACCTTACTAAACTTATATACTCCATCAATTATTAAATTTGCTACTACCTCAAACAAATGTTCCATATTCTCTTATTCCTTTCTTTTTTATGATTGCACAGAGTTCATTGCAAGCTCTGTCAAAGCTAAATCTGTTGATTGTTGTTTGTGTGTTAAATCATTAAAGCTTATCTTCAAGCTCTTTTTAACTTGGTTTGTTCAGGGTTTTCATAAAACTCTACTCTTGGCTCTTTGCCTTCTTCTATGACTACCTTGCTTACCAGCAAATTCTGTGGATTATCTACTTCTATAACAGCCGGTGTTATTTCGCCACCTATATATGCGGTTGTGTAGATATAGCCTGTTACTTTGTCATATATTATCTTCATATTTTTTTCTCCTTTCTTAGTTTATAAACTCTATGTAATTAAATACAACCATAGCTTGTGTTCTAGCTTCGCCATCGGCACTCGCTCCAATCATAAAATAATTTTATCCTCTATTATTTCGTATATCTTAATTTATGAAATACTTATCCTATTTACTTTCATATGTATATTAGATGTATCTGGTGGGTTTCCTCTATCTATAGAATATGACATTTTTGATATATAAGAATGCGTGTTCATTGATATTTCTAACATCTAAGACCATATTTTTTTAGTATCTAGATGTATATTATTATAATAATTGCTTTCCCAACGATAAGCTAGAATATGATAAGCCGTCGATTCATAATAATTTTGATGTGCTTTTGAATAGGAACTAGACGCTCTCATGTTTGTAGACATAAGCCCTACTTCTATGGCAGGATCTTCATACACTCCACTTGCATTTAACATCTGAGCTTCTATATGTATTTCGTTTATATATCTTATATTTAGTGAGTTTTTAAATATATAAATAAAGCTTTGGTCTACCATAACCTCCCATACTTCCGGACTTCTTATAGTATTATTTAGTTCTAAGGGGCTATTTGACAAATCAGGGGTAATACGCTTATCAACATATCTCTTATAGTAAGCGTCATAATAAGCAATCCTAAAGTCAGCTGGGTTACTACTTGCTAAGCCACCCTTTAATGGTCCATAAAAGGTGGCATCACGAAAAACCACTCCACCTGCTAATATGTCAGGTAGAGTTCCTTGAACCCCAAATAACGAATAGCCTTGCCTTAGTAGTTCCGGTCTTATGCCTAGATTTTGAATAAAAACATCTCTATGTATGCCTATTTCGGGATAACCGCTCCAGCAATTGTTTATATAAGCTCCTCTTTCTATGTCGCAATAAAACCTTTGAGTTTCATTGTTATAACCACCCCTAGTTCCATTCGTATTAAAGCTAGTTCCACTTTTAACAGGTATACTTCCTTTTACTCTACCTATAGTCTTTCCTGCTATAATGTTTTCAGGCTTTAAATCCGGTTCTGTCACTCCAACATAGTTATATCCACCTTCAGATACAGGTGGTATATAGTAATTATCATCAGTTCTTATTACGTACATTAAACCTCTATCATCACTCCAAGCAAAGCCGTCACTCATTGTTTTAACGTGATTTTTGTTTGTTTTAGAAATCGGAATATTTCCTTTGACAACTTCACCGTTTTCATCAATGGTAGTCTTACCCTCTATCACATCTCCTGCCCTTGCTGTTATTTCTTCCGGATCTATTCCGCCGTCATCTGTTAACAATATACAACCTGCCATATTTACACTCCTTTCAAGGCTATTACTAAACCTGATATACGCTCTGTAGCAATTATTTCTATTGCATTATCTTTGCTTTCTATTGCTAAAATTTTTGAAAAGTTTTTTTTGTTACTTTTTTTCAGTGTTTTTAAAAAATTGGGGTATACTTCGCTATTTACAGTTGATGAAGTTTGTGAAAATAAAGTCTTGAACTCCTCTAGTGTAGGACTATAAGCACTTATTAAAGGACTATCTGCACTGCTTATATCATTAACTACAATAGTAGTCTTATAAGCACCGTTGACACTTACCCAGTTATTATCATCTGTAATAAGGACAATTTTTTTATCCTTTATTTTGTCTATACTAGCAGTTACCTCTTGTTTGCTTATCGCAACATCTACTTTGCCTTTATACTCATTTGTAAAATCATTAGTTGACAAACCTTTACCAATTACTTTATCCACCTTATTTTCTAAATCTATTACACTTGCATATATCCCATTTGGTACTGTGTAATTAAATTCAATATTTACTGTATTTGATAAACTGACGTATAACTCTATTAAAACAGTAATAGGGGAGCTGTTTTTGTCTGTTATATAATCAGATTCTATAGCCGTACTAATAGCAAATAAAACTTCCGTCTCTTTATCTTTTTTGGCATATATCCCTATCTCCGTTATGTGATAGCCGACATTTATCACCCTATTATCTATACTAGCTGCTACCTTTAGCATATTATCCTGCATTTTTACAGATGTTATAGGATATGTATTTTTTTGTAATTTTTTTAAATTATTTAAAAGCAGCCAAATCCTCATTATCCGTATATGCACCTGCACCTATCTTTAAAGATGAAAATGTTATACTTTTTTTGTTTCTGCCGTTGCTTTTTAAAAAGCAATTCTTTTGCCTGCATTAGTTACTGTAACACTTCTAAAAGCTTGCCATTGTACCTCCTTTACTTTATGCTTATACGATATGCCATTACACTGCCTGCACCGATATATAAATTACTCTCTAATTTTTTTGCTCCCAACTCTACCGATAATAAAGTTGCACTTGCAGGCTTTATTAGTCTTAGGATTTTTTTAAATATAATAAGACTATCTTCCGTAGTCTTTTCTGTGGTTCTTATTTTAAATGTTCCGGGTTCTCCGTTAAATTCATACCATTCTTCAACATTTCCGCTGCCTATGGTATAAGATATCATCTCATTTATTGCATCTTTAGTCCCTGCTTTCCTATATAACTTTATTACATTTTTTTATTAAGTTTCTTTTTTTATCTATATCTATATTTGCATTGTAATATGGCACATTAAGTTCTACCGCTCTTACGTCTAAAAATATCTTCCGGCAAAGAATCTATTTCACATTCCACAAGGCTATGGCTTAATAACTCTAATAATTTTTTTATATTTTTATTTACGACATTACCTATCGCCACCACTTCGGGATATTTTTTTAAACTTAGCGGAAGAATATCTTTTATATTACTTTCTTTTAAATTAGTCATCTTCTATCCCCTCGTAACGTATTTTTTTACCTCCTGAAATAGCTATATTAGTATCTTCAATTTTTGTAAACTTAGGCGATAATACCTCAACTCTTTTTGCCCCTGCATTTATTATTAAAGCTATAAGCTTAGAGGGGTTTATATCCCTACCTATTACGCTACCTTGCCACTCTATATACTGCTCAATAGCTTCTTCCACTAATTTATTTATAGCACTTTCATTTGCTTTACTAGAGCTTGCTATACTATAAGTTAAATCAATATCATAAGGGTATTGCTTAGGTGCTTCTACATTGACTAAATCTGTTAATGGTCTTTTATTACTAGCTGAAATATATTTTTTTAGTCCCTCTAAAAAATCGGTAGTAGGTAACTTACCACCTTTTAGTATCACCCTAATATCTACAAGTCTCGGACTTGGATTTGTTACTCTAACGTCGGAAATAAGGCTTGAATATTCCTTTACAAAATAAATATATGCACCCTCAGGGCCGGCTACAGAAAAGTTAGAAGATGCTAAATAAATTCTTTCTTTTAAATCTTCATCGCTTTCTATATCTGTTCCGTATTCTGTAACACTTATATTTTTAACTTCTTTTATATACGGAACGGAATCTACAAGTATTGATATTTCTCCTATCTTTATCCCATTTCCTACATTCCCTTTTACACTGCATACACAATCAACATCTTTTTGTATTTCTCCTGCCATTATTTCAGTTTCTTCTATTGTTTCAAAATACATTGAGTTGCTTGTGGTACACCTCGTTCCCTTTGGTATATGTATATTGCGGTCTCTTTGCTCTGATAGAATAAACCTTATCTTTGTTTTAGCTGCTTCTCCCTGCTTTCTTGTAATGCCAAATGCAATTCCTAGCTGGTCAAGATATTCGTTTCTTGAGTATTTCAATAAATTCATCTTTCCCATATTGTCAAGCCACCTAAAGCCTTGATACAACTGTAGAGCTAAGGCATTTAAAATAATTCTATATGGCGATGCTTTCGGTAGTACATAATTTTGATTATTTGTAAGCTTCTTATATTCTTCTTCATAATCATTTATCAATTCTTCTTGTAACTTTTCTATGCCTATATCATCTATAAAACTTACATCAGGTATCCTATCTAAAAATATTCATTTTCTTCTCCCTTTAATTTAAAGTATATGGTCGGAAATATTTTTTTGCTGTTCTTTTTGTATTCTCTTCAAAGTCAATATTTATTATCTCTACTTCCGGAACATATTTTTTTCCACCTTTTTCGTATAAGTCTTGTATTAAATACTCTTTTGCTATATCTCTATTTAAAGATATTATATTAGGGTCTATCCCAAATTCTTTATCTAAGGGACAAGTACCTGCATAAGTCTTACATAAAGTTTTTTTAAACAGTCATAGATTTCTTCATTTTTCAATCCCTTTTTATTTCTATTTCTCCTATCATATTATCTCCTATGTTGCTTCTACAAAAAGTTATATCTAGGCTCACTTCTGCTATTTCTCCACCGCTATATATAGTCCCAAATTTTTTTCAGAAATTTTTTTACCAAATTATACTTACATCTACCTATTCTTTTACCGCCTATAACAAGATAATTAGCTTGTCCCCTTAAAAGAGCGTTTTCTAACTTTTGCATTGTCTTATGTATATTTACACCTAAGCTTGCATTTAAAACTATTTTTCATTGTAACTTGCTCTAACTCTTGCCCTTGTAGCTCTTTTTTTCGGCTTTCCGCTTATACCATTATGTATCGCCCACCTTGTAGCTATACTCCTGCTACAATCTGAAAAAGTTAAAATTTTATGCGACGATACCCTGAAAACTATATTTTTTCCCCAACTCCCTATTTTTGCCATAGTTTCTCCTTTAATTTAAACGCTTCTTTTCTAAAGCACTTAATCTATTAAGCGCTGTTAACATTTGCGAAACAGATATACTGCCACTAGGGATTTGGAAAGTTATATCACTTGTTGATGCTTTTATATAAGTTTCGCCTGATAAAGATTTTATATATTCGCCTGCACCATTTACTTTCGGCACTTGCTCATCATTCCAAATTGTGCCTATTACTATCCCTTGAGTTGTGCCGTTTGATAAATGTGCGACTAATACAAGTTCTCCAATGCCCGGCATTTTATATTCTCCATTTGATAACATTGGTAATAAAGCTGTTACACTTGCTGTTTTATCTTCATAATATACCGATACCATTCCCTTTTTATAATCTATGCTTGATACTCTGCCTATTCTTATAACTTCCATACCTACCTCCTAGGGTATTACCAAATTTGTTCCCGGGAATATCCATTTTCCCGATTGTGAATTTTTCTTCCCTCTTGACCTCGCAACCTGCTCTATTACATCTTTGTTAGCTTCGTATATTTTTTTATATGCTTTACCTGCACCATAAAACTTTCTTGCTAAATCCCACAAGTTATCACCCCTTTTTACTGTGTAATTCTTAGATGTCTCTTTATCTTCTTGCTTTTCGCTTTGCTCATCTCCTTTTTTTCTATCGGTATTTCCTTTTGTAGCACTTGATATCTTTCTAAGCTCTGCATTAACTACATAACCTGCATCGCTGATTGTATGAGATACAGACTTAATAAAATATTTTCCATCTATCGCATTGCCAAAATTTTTTATATCTATATTATTTGTGGCAACCAAAAAAGAAGCTACTTTCAGAGTTATAGACATTGTTGTCATATCCTTATTAGCTTCTTTTATTTTTGCCTGCGCTTTTGTCCTTGCTTCTTCTTCGTCTTTTACAGGCTCGTTTATATATAACAACCTTTCCGTTGTCCCCACATTGACAGTTATAGTTTTACCTTGCTTAGGAGATGTGTAGGATATAACCGCACCTGTATAAGTACCTGCTGTTGTTGCGTTATAAGTCCAACTACTGCAGTCTTGTGGTGTTATAGTAAAAACACTATCTTTATTTTCGTATAAAGTTTCATCATAGATTATAATTTTTTTTGAGTATATTTTCATTTGCAGGTTATAATCTTTACATAGCTTTGCTAAAAAAATGATGAGTCTGTTTCTTTGCCTTGCTCAAGCTCCTCTATCTTATTTTCTTTTTGTGCATCATATACAAGCTCAATATTATTTGCTCCTGCTATTTCTAAGGCTATTTGCCTAAGAGATACTTTTTTCCAAATTTTACTTTTAGGCTCTGTCATAAAACTATTATTTATCGGTACACTTATAGCATTTATATTACAAGTCATAGGTGGAGCGTTTATCGAAAAAAATCATCTACAATAAAGTTACCACAATTAAATTCAGTCCTTTTATTATCTTCATACACCATTATCTTAGCCCTAATATTATCGCTCTTTTTAGGTTGCCACCCATTTTGCCATCTACTGTCTATATTATCAACAGTTATAGATATAGAATCAGAATTATTACAAGCCTCATCCGTATATGTAAATTGTTCTATCAGTCCTATATTGCTTATATTTTCATTTTCATAAAAATGTATTTAGATATACTTTTTCTCATTTACTTTCTCCAACTCGGTAATTTATCAAATTCTTTTTCCTTTAATTCAGGGCAAATAATATTAGTTCCGCCCGAAAATATAAATGTAAACATCAAATTCGGATTGCTCTCCATCAGTATTCCCAACTTAAATTCATCATTATAGACTTTTTTAGCTATCATATCCCATGTATCCCCTTGTATAGTCCTATATACTTTATATACTTTATTTGGCATATCATTCTCCTTTACGCAAAGCTTAGCCTTTTATTTTTTTTAAGTACATCATTTAACATTGTTTCAAATTCTTTTTGGCTTATCTTATTTGATGCAATGATATCCTCTTTTGTAGGTGTCCCCGAATTAAAATTATGTACAGGTGCGTAAGTAACATTAAGACCTGTATTTGCACTATTTTGTTCAAGTTTTTTCAAATTATTTTCTGCTTTAGAGGTAGAACTGAAAGCTCCTAGCATTTCGCCTGTCTTTTTCCAAAGTGACAAACTCCTATTTGAACCGTCTATAGGGATAGCCATTTCAGGACTATCTTCAGCAAAGGTTGCTATTGTAGGGTTTTGTATCAGACCACCTTTAGCATATCCCGGCAATTTTTTTGTAACTATATTGTTAACGCTTGATGTGGCTTTTTTTATAGCTTCATTCCTTGCAGCATTGCCTAGTGCATTTATACCCGGAATATCTGTATTTATATTTATTTTAGCACCAAGGTTTATAGGACTTAGAAAAGCACTATTTAGCGAACTAATTAAAGAGTTTTTTAACTCCGCTACCGGAGCTTGCATCGAAATTTCTTTTAAAAACCCTGTCTTAAATTCTTTAGGCAAATCTTCGCCATATTTAACTATTTCATTTAAGGTTTTTTTCATATTCTGCATTTTTGCTCGCATTATCCCCTATCAGATACCATAACGCATCAACATCACCGGCTATTACTCCAAGCATAGCTTTATCTCTTAACCCTTTTGATATACTTTCAGGTATCGCCTTGCCTTGTTCAACAAAAATCTTTATTTACTGTTTCAAGTTCATTTTTAAATAGTATTTCATATTCTTCCCATACTTGTTTTATCCCCTGCCTAGTTTCATTATCTATTCCTATTTTTAGGGCAATAAACCATCAGCAATTTCACCTGAATGGTATATCCAATCAGGTTTATATAATCCATCTACAGTTAAATCCAAAAAAATTTATTTATACTATCATCAATCAATTTATAGTTTTTCTAAGTATTCATTATGATAATTTTTCTTTTACTGCACTAAATAAAAATTTCATTAGCTTTACTTGCTACACCTAATTTTTTTGCTCTCTTCCTGCTGCCTTTATTTCTTCGGCTGTTTTTTTATATTCTTCTTCCGAGATAATTCCGTCTGAATACTGCATTTTTAGTAGCTTGTAAGAGTTTTTATACTGCTTTCATCTATATCTTTTTGTCTTTCTCCTACTTTGTTTCCCACTTCCTGCGTTAAGTTTCTAAAGCTTTCAGAATCTAGTTCCCCAACTATATTGCTTCCTGATATCTCCAAACTAGCTTCAAAGTTCATGCTTGATAGTTTGTTAGTTAATTTATCTATTTGCTCCTGCAACTGAGCTAAGTTTTTAGACTCATCTATAGTTAATAAACCGTCATTAAAGGCTGCATTAAGTGCTTCGTTTAAATCTCCTCCAAGTTTAGTAAGTTCTGCTTGCGTACTACCGTAAAAATCATTAAATCTATTTTTTAGTTCTTGACTTCTGCTACTGTCTCCAAACAATGTATTTAAACTTATATTCATGGCATATTGCTCTTGTCCTATGGCAACGCCCACATTTTCTAGCATAGTATCTACATAGTTTTTATAATTTTCATTTTCAACGGCCGACAAAGACATTCCAAGTCCTATCTTCCAATTTAATCTCTTTAAATCTTGAAAACTATCTTTAAAATCTTTAAGCTTGCTCTTAGCATTATCAAAAGCATCTATAGCTGTACTTAGTTCTTTAAATTTACCGTCGTCAATTATATATCCTGCAACTTGGGATATATCTTTTAAACTTAAGGAAATATCACCAAAGTGTTCGGCTAGGTTTTTTTTACCTATATTTTTTTGCATTTCTTTATATGCTGTTGTTATACCTGCTATTGCACCTACTATAAGTCCTGCACCTACTATAACAGCCGTAACTGGATTGCTAAAAGCACCTATTAAAGCAGTAATATTTTCATAAGTTTTATATACTTGACTTGCTACTTTATAAGTTAATAACGCACTGCCGATAGAAACAAATACACTTGATATTGCGGTTGGATTTTTTAAACACCATTCCCCTACTTCTAATAGCGGTTTGCTCATCTTTGTTATATCTTTATATATACTCCTAATCTCCCGCCTTGCGGTTGGTATATTTTTAGTAATACTTTTTGATATATTAGCTACAAATCCACTACTCTCATTCCACTTGATTATATTGTCTACAAATCCTTTGGCCAGTTGTACACTTTCTCGCATAGGGGTATTTATATCTTCGTATATGCTTATTCCCAAACTTTCCGCTGTGCTACCAAGCAAGGTTATATCTCCTTGTAAATTATCAAGTCTTATCTCTGCCATTTTTTTTGCAGCTCCTGCTGAATTATTTATAGCATAACTTAACTTGTCCCAATCAGAATCTGATGTATTTACGATAGATAATAAACCTGTCATGGCATTTTTTCCAACCAAGTTTTCCGCATTTAAAGCTTTTTCTGAATCTGTTAATTTTGAAAAACCTGCTCTTAAATCTGTCATAACATCTGAAAATGTCCTCATAGAGCCGTCTGCATTAGTTGTTTTTATTTCTAATTGTCCTATAGCCTTTCCTGTAAGTTTTGCACCGTCTACTAATGCTGACATTATTCTTCTTAGTTGCGTGCCTGATTGACTTCCTTTTATTCCATTATTAGCTAATAACCCTATTGCAAAAGCCGTATCCTCTATGCTATATCCTAAGCTACCTGCTATTGGTGCTACATATTTAAAAGTTTCCCCCATTATGCCTACATTAGTATTAGAGTTTGAAGCCGCTGCCGCTAATACATCTGAAAACTTCGCTGCATCTTCCGCTTGCATTTTAAAAGCTGTCAAGGCATCTGTAACTATATCCGATACAGTTCCAAGGTCCTCATCTGATGCTGCTGCAAGGTTCATAATTCCATCTATACCGTCTATCATCTGCCCTGCTTTCCAGCCTGCCATAGCCATATACTCCATAGCTTTCCCGGACTCTGTAGCGGAAAATTTTGTTTCTTTGCCCATTTTTTTAGCGGTATCTTTTAGTTTTATCATATCTTTATTGGTAGCATTAGATATTGCACCAACGGCACTCATTTGCTTTTCAAAATCGCTTCCTACTTTGGCAGAGACTCCTACAACTCCGACTATGGCAGCACCGCCGATTTTAGCCGACTTTTCTACGATGCTAAAAAGCTTTTTGATGCTACTTTTTTTCTATTTTGGATACTCCCTTATCTAAATCTTTTAAAAAGCATTATCCCAATTACTTTTTATTTTTGTAATTTACTTATAGCACTATTCGCTTCTTTTAATGATTTAACTGCACTATCGCCGGCTGCTTTTAATGATTTATCTACTTTTCCGCTTATTTTTATAGCTAATTCGTATTCTTTGCCTTTAGCCAATATCTAACACTTCCTTTACTATTTCGTTTAGCTCTTTTATCTCCATTTCCATCAAATAATCTAGTCCGGTTTTTTTAAACGCATTGATAAAACTATACAAGTCTTTCTTATTGCTTTTCCATCATTCGGGTTTAAATTATTTAGTAAAAAAAATCTATCACTCTATTTTTTAATTTTATCGCTTCTTTTGCAGGTAACTGATGAAAGAACTCTATCGGTTTTCCTGTTTTTCTTGCAGCAATAAAGCACGCATAATTAAGTGATAGTTCCGGTGTCGGTGTTATTTCTCCGCTTCTTGCTATATATTTTTGTGCTTCTATTAAGTCAGAACAACTAATATCGTATAAGCCTGATAAGTCTATACTTTCATACGCTTTTCCCTCAAATATATAAGGGGTAGAAAAACACAAAGTTCTTGTATCTTCTATGTTGGTTACTTCTCCTGCACTTACTATTTCTATTTCGCTAACTTTTTTTATTTTTCCATTTTTTTATCTCCTTATAAAAAGAATAGGTACTTACAAGCGTAAATACCTATTCTTAAAAAAATTATTTGTTTTAATCTTTTATGTTAAGCTCCTGATATCACCTAATATATCCACACCATCTACCACAAATTTAGAGTTAAACTTATCTAATTCGATTTTAGTTTCTTTATCTATCTCTATCAGTATATAAGTTATCCCTAGGGTAATAGATGTATTCATAACGTCAGCAATTTTTTTACACTTCCGGGTTTAAATGCTTTTACATACCCTCTTACTGCTACTCTCATACCTATTTTTTTAATTGCTCCTGTAGCCGTATCAGTTACTTGTATTGCTCCTCTTAATGTTACATCAACTTGCTCTGACGGTCCAAACACTTCAAAAGTATCATCTACTAAGCTTCTGAACGGTATTTCCATTTCCATTTCTTCAAAAAAGCCTATAACCGGAACTTCTATATTTCCCGCTATTCCCGCTCCACTTATTGTGCTGGTAATAGTATTAAAATCAGGTAGCTTTACTTCGTCGGATATACCTGCTAATACATTTCCTGCTTTATAAACATTAAATCCATTTATAATTGTTGGGATTTTCATTATTTACCACCTCCTATGGCATCTGCAATCATATTAGGATCGAACGAAAGGTTGTTCTCTATATACTCTGCCGGTATATATGGTGCTATCTTTTCTCTGAACACAATTTTACCCTCTAATATTTGTTCTTTTGGGTTGTCCTCAAGGTTAAACTCAAATTTAGCCCCTGCAATCTTTCCGCTGGCCACTAATGCGTTACCATAAATATTCTCACTATCTATAAACGCTTCTATCAGCTTGTAATCTGCCGGTCTATCAACATTATCTAAAAACCTTACTACAAAGCTGTTGCTATACCAGTTAAAAAATCTTCTTATAGCAATCCATCTATTTTGTGGGTCTAAGACTTCCGGATAAGCTGCTGTGTTATTTCCCCATATTCTAAGCCCTGCTTGATTTATTATTGTTACCACACCTTGAGAATTTAACACATTGCCTTGGACTTCGTCCAAAAATACTTCTGTTCCGTCTTTTAAACAAGCAGCATCAACATTAATAGTTTTATTAGACGGATACACAGATGGTATATTATCGTTAGTAGTATCTAAATATTGGCAAAGTGCTGCATAAACTGCAGAGTAAGATAAAATCACGTCTTTTACTTTTACCATTGGCCAGAGTGCTACCGTATAAACAGAGCTTGCACCAATATCTTTTTTTACTTTTTCCACATCTGTATATTTTGTTGCATTACTGGTTGCTAAATCCACCAAACAAATAGCCTTAAATTTTCCGTTTATTTCTTCGCATTTGCCTTGTAGTGCTGCTGCAACCGTTGCATCACTTGACCACGCAGGGGCTAAAAGTGTGCTTGGGATAACTCCATATCTAGGATATACTTGTCTTATTAACTCTAAGCCTGTCTCTACTCCCGTTTGTACGTCTACACCGCCTATTATATCCTTTGCTTTTACATCTTTAGGATTTAACTGCTCGGCACTTACTTTTATTTGTGTTATCAAATTTGCGTTCTCCTGATTTATTAAGCTTATCTCTAAGTTACCGTTTTTTGCAAATGTCAAAATATAATCTGTATTTATATTTAATACAGTCTCTCCGTTTTTAACCGTAACAGTATCTAATAAAACTCCTTTTTCTTCTAACACTGCCTGCTTATTTAATATACTTAAAGTTGTCTCTTGTACAGTCTTTTTATGTTTCTTAGGGTCTAGCACATTTATAAATATTACGGGCGACACTGAAAATAATTCAAAGTTTGCATAAGCTGACTGACATAAGGTATAGTTTTCAAAATCATCACTATAGCCTAATTTTTCAACTACATCTTCCATTGTCTCACAGTAAACAAGTTTATTTACTGCACTTTGAGGGTTATTTATTAGATTTACCGGAGCTGTACCGAATATAACCTGAACTCCTGAATTACCTTTTTTAGGTGTTGCTAATTTGGTAATGCTTTCTTTTACCGCTATACCATGTTTGTATCTTTCCATTTTATTCTCCTTATATTAAAGATTTTTACCTGTTCATATAATTTACTCATTACACTTCCTTTACTTCTTAGTTCTGCTAGTACCTGATGATAGGATTGCAAAGGTATAAGTAGCGAGTTTATTATCGGACATTCTTTTATTTTTTCTTTTAATTTTTTTCGGGTATTCCGTTATTAAAAACTGTGTTTTGTGATACTATATTAGATATTGGCGGTCCAATATATACAACAGTTCCATCCGTACTGCTGCTTTTTTTATATCTTTTTATGATGCTATTTTTCTTCTTTTTGTTATTTTTATCAATATTTTTCTGTTTTCTTTTCTTCATCTTTTTTTCATCAAATCAAACTCTCCTCTATATTTATCGGCATAATTTTTGAATTTTTAAATCAAGACCGCCAAAAAGAGTATGGCCATTTATCTTCTTCACTAATTCCCCAAGTTATATCTCCTGTAAGGCTAAAATGCTTTTAGATGTGGCTTTTTTCATAAATTTTTGCTTTACTCTTTTCGATTACTCCTATTAGGCTTTCTTGTGGTCTTTTCTCTATATTTTTATCTATAACACCTATAAGAATTAGTATTCGTACTGCCTCGCCGTCATTACTTTTATAATTTATCGGAGAACTACCGCTTACTATCCTTATTACGGTATAAGGAAAGGGAGAAAATGTATCATCATATGTCTCTACCGGTAAATCTTGCTTGTAGATATTCATAGATACTCTTTCTCCCTTTTCATCTTCAAAGTATAAAGTTTTTTTAATTCTTCCTCTAATTCTTTTTTTAATTCTTCTAATAAGGAATATATGCTAAGTCCTATACTACGCACCCCCTCTTTTTGCTAAGCTTCTTTCCATTTCTTTGTTTAGTTCTTCCTCTAGGGTTTTATATATATCTTCTTCTGCTTCTAGGTATCCATGCTCTCCACCTAACATGACAGTTTCAGAAACCGAATATAGAACTTTAAGCTTTTGATTATGCCTAGTTATATAACTTTCTTTTCCTGCCTTTCTGTCTTTTGATTTATCAGAAGCGGTCCTTGTTACAATAGACTCATGACCATTTTTAAACACAGTAATAAAAGCTTTTATTCCGTCTTTTTGCAATTTTTTTAGTTTTCCGGATTTTAGAACTTTTGCTTTATATACTTTCGGGGTTTCTTTTGCACTTCTCGGAGTAACTTTAAAGTCTAACAATTCTTTACTTCCACTTTTTGGAGCTTATAACACTTTCTAAGTTACTAACACTAGCTTTTTTTACTTTCATACTTTCTGCATACTTCTTACTATTAGATCCGCCTTTTTTCTTATGCTCAACATAGTTTTTAGCAACGTTTTTGGCTATCATCTTAGTGGCTTTCTTGGCTGTGCTGTTTATAGCTTTTTTTAAGACTTTGTTAGATTTTTTTATATCCTCTTTTTATATTTAGTTCTATATTTTTATTCCCGATATATCTATTACTATCATCTATGTAACTCCGCTCCTAAAGTTATAGAGTATATTCCTGTTTCGTCTATTACATCAAGTACCCTATAAGGCTTATCATCTAATATCATTAGTCTACCAATCTTAGGCTTTGACTTAAAATATTTAGACGATACATAAATCAGGATTTCTTCCCTAAATAAACCATCAGCATCACCCAAATTACTAACTAAGCGTTTATTTTTTTCTCTCTCAAGCCTTTCGTTGGTATCTATGATTATTGTCATTTCCTTATTGTCTATGTTGTGTACTTCTGCAAATTCTTCCAAGCTTAAGAATATATTGTTTATATCATTTTGTATCAATTCTTTAAACATTTCTTATTATCCTTTATACTCTGAAACTATTATCCTTTTTTCCTGCCTTTTTATCCGTTTTAGTATCCTTAGTATCTAAATTCTTTTCAGGCTCTTTCTCGTCGGTTTCCGCTTCGGGTACTTCTCCTGCTACCGCTTCTGTTCCCGGTTCTGTTTCCGTTTCCGTTTCTATTTCCGGATCTTCGTACACGCTATCTGTTGACTTTAATAGTTTTTATATATTCCGGATCGTTTATATTTAATTCATCGCCCGGAGCATACTGCTTTGAAAAATATAATATGTGTCTTTTAGCTATTATTTTCATTATTTCCGCCTATCCTACTTTTACAAGTATAGTTTTATCTTCTGCTTTTGCTTGTCTAATGCACCAACCTGCAGGGATATTGGAGCCTACCGTTGCCGTAATTCCCGTATCTGAATAATATACATTCGCTCCTAATCCTATAGCTTCTGACTCTACTTTCTTTATTTCCCAAACTCCTGTTACATGCACACTTCCTATTTCATCAGGATTTATAGGACAACCTGCTATGCCTATTCTAGCATTATTAAGTTTTACTATTTCCCCGGCATCTATCATAGTATTACCTATATTTTTATAATCTATTGTTTCCCCTTTATTCCAAAAATTAGCTGTCATTGTTTTTCTCCTTTTATTCTACTATGCTAATGGGTCTGCTATTGCTATACCCTTATTTTTTACAACACCTCTATAGTCCATAACCGAAATGCCCCAGTCTAAAAATATATCCCATGTATATCCTAATACTCCTGAGGTTTCCATTCTTCTTATTGTCGGTGTTTGCTGTCCGTTTAAAAAATCAACTTCTATTGTATTCAAATCCATTTTATCTGCGAACATAAACCACGGTGTGGCACTATCTCCTGCCAAAGTATTTAAAGTAGCATCTTCTACTACTTCAATTTTATTTTTTAATTGATATAGTGGGTTGGCTGCTTGAGTATTATCTGTTGTATTTATGCTAGGAGAATTAAATATTTTGTATATATCCATAGCATAACCTACAGGCACTACTATAGCACTAGGACTTACAGATATAGCTTCGCCAAAATCGTCTCTTTGAGTAGCTAAGGCTAAAATCATCTTATTTATCGCTTCTGCTGTTGGTGCTGTTCCTGTTGTTAAGATATTTTTATGGCTATCTCTCTCAAATAAGCTTACTCCATCATAAATAGCAGGGTTATTAAATAATATTTCGTATACCTGCTTATTTATTGTCATCTTTGCTGCCCTTGCATATCTACCCGGTAAACTTGTAATAAAACCTATGTCATCATCAATAAATGCTTTTCTTGACATAGTAAACTGTCTACCGTATGTTTTTAATTGCCTTTGTGGTTTTTTGGTATCTTTTGGTATATCATGCACAAGTTCGCCGTTTTCAGGTACTTCTTTAAACATTCCTGCTGTACCTGCTATGTAATAATTATCATGTTTTTTAAAGTCGCTTAGTGAACCGATTTTACAAAATCTATCAAATGTTGATGGCGCATGATTATACATCTCTATATAAGATTTATTTATAACCATATCAAGTATCGCAGGGAAAGAAGCTTCCGCAGAAGAATATGCTCTTTCATTAGTGATTTTATTAAATATCTCATCAGGAGACATTCGCATTAACTCATTTACATCTTCTCCCTGTCTTGACATACATTGGATAGCTATATCCTTTAGTCTCATATTTCTAAAGCCCTTAGCTCCCTCTGCTGCCTTAGTAAGCGGAATCTCCGTACTTCTTAATATTAAGCCGTCTACAACCGCCGCTCTAAATTTATCTTCTCCATGTGCTACTACTTTAACATCTGTTCTGGCACCGGTATTTATAGGCTTATTTTCTCTTTTTAGCTTATCTAAAATTTCTTTTCTTACTTCATCAATGCCTACTTTAGAGTCGATATATTCTTCCGGCTCTATGCTAAACTCCCTGCAAAGTGAATAAATTTCTCTGCAACGTGTTCTTTCATCTTCTATCGCTCTTTCATTTAGCTCCTCATTTTTTATCTCAATATCTAAGCTTTCTATTTCTCTTTGCAGCTCATTAAATAGTGCTTGCTCGTCATCACTTAAATTTCTTTGTTCTGTTTTAGCTTTAGAGAGTATCTCTTCTTGTTTTTTTACCGCTAAAGCTCTTTTCTCTTTTAAATTCATTTATAATTCCTCCAATTTGTTAGTATTTACTTTTAATTGATTTTTCAAATATAGATATTTCATTTTCCATAAATCTTTTATTTTTTTATTATCTTCAAAACCTCGGTTTACTCCTACACTTTCGTCGGCAGGAACAGATACTATTGATATCTCATTAGGTCTCCATATTCTGGCCACATAACAAGGTCCGACAAATCCGTCTTTTGATGTACTCCCCTTTTTTATCTCCTCCCAAGAGCCTATACTATACCCTACTGACACACCTTTTAAGGTATTTGTTTTTACTTTTTGATATATTAGTTCACTCTCGCTATCTGTATCAAATTCTACTATTGCCTTACCGCGCTTATCCTCTACCCACGCTTTTACTATTTTGCCTATAACTTTATCTTTGTTATGATTAAAAAGTAAAACACCTATACTATTTAACCTTTCCAGATTAACACCTTTTGAGTCGAGTATTTCCGTTGCATCATACCACCTTTGATAAGGTTCTTCCGAAAAAAAGCTTATCTCCACCTTCCTGCCCTCTTCATCTTCTACACTCCTTATAGTCTCTATTGCCCAGTCTCTTTGTAGCGAGTTTATGTTAGTTACTTGATTTTTTGCCATATAATATCTCCTCCAAATTTATATTTTTACTAGCTCCATACTCTAAAACTTCCACTATGTCATCTATTTGCTCCCTCCAATCTTTTCCGTTTTCTGCTGCGATTTGTTGAAAAGTTTTTTGCCCTGTTTGTAGTCCTACCTTTGTTGCATTTGACTCTTTTAATGGATCTATCCAACGTTTAGGGGCGTGTATCCAATCATGTCTAAAATAGCTTTCTTTATTTTGCCAAAAGTCTTTTATAACTAATTTACCGGATAATACCGCCGATTTTATAAACTCCTCATATATTTCATCAACAACATCATTTAATATTTCTCTATCCTCAACATAGGTTAAGTTATCCTCTATTAACCCCTGCCTTGCGGACGAATAATTACTTTGCGACATATCTCTTGTAATCGCTTCATAGCTTAGTCCTTGTCCTGCTGCCATTAGCTGACCCTGTAATTTTACAAATTGTGTTGCATCTTCCGCCTGTCCTGTAGGATTAACAACTATAACATCATCACCCGGATTTAATTCTTTTATCATTCCGGGCGATAACATCTTTCCGTCGTATCCTATTTTTTTATTACTGCCGTTAATAGCTCTACCAAGCGTATCTGCAGGTGTTTGCTTTTTTATAAATACCGATAAACAAGCTTCTATTCTTTGTTTTACCGATACTGCCGTCATAAATTCTTGTGTGTCCCTTATCCTAGTAATGGTAGGGTTCATATCTGACATTTCTCTTACTTGGCTTGGTCTTGTCTTAGTAAAGACATATATAATATCTTCTGCCGGTATAAATTTGCTTTGAGTTTCTGTTATTCCGTCTAAGCTATATTGTTTTATCCAATAACCTTTTGCTACTCCATGTCCATTAACTTCTATCCCGTCAATTACTTTATTTGAACTAAAAAAAGGACTTATCCTGTCCCTTTCAATTTCATCTACTTCTAAGCATTGTAGTTTAAACGGTAATATCCCGTCATCTGTATGACATTTATATATCAGTATTCCGCCATCTATCTTCTTTCTCCTTTCTACCATTCTTAGTATTTGAATGATATTTTGCGTTTTTGTTATGTCGCAATTTGCTCTTTTAGTCCATAACTTCCATAACCATTCTATTTCTTCATTCAATTTTTCATTTTCAGTTCTTGCTTGTAAGGTAAAACCCTCGCCTATTATGTTTCTGCTAAAAGCACTGATGACCGAGTTCATCATATCAGAATTTCTTTCTAGGTCTCTTGCCCTTGCTCTAACATTATCCCTTGAATAAGTATCCGTTATCTGTGCTGAGTAGTTTTGTGGATTCCAATTTCTGTTTAATCTCCCTCTTTCTCCTGCATCATAATTTCTGCTTAGTTCTTCAAATCCTTTTTTCCAAGCCATTCTCTTAAATGCAAATCTCGGACTTATCTCCGCAATTATATTATCAATCCAACTCATATTATCTCCCGTCAAACACTGCTACATAAGTATTATTAAAAAAGTCATTTTCGCTTTCACTATTCTTAGCTTGTATCAGTTCTTTTCTCCAATTTCTAAGGATAGATAGGTCTGCTCTTGTAAGTGTCCTTGTGCCTATCTTATAGCTTTGTCCACCTTTTAATATTGCATTTATAGCCTTATCAAGTTCTAAGAGTTGTTCATCTGTTGTTAATGGTCTGTTTAATTCTTCCATTTTTTCCTCCTTATATCCAATCTTCGCCACCCGAAATCCAGTTATCTTCATTTCTTTCTTCTACTACAGTTTCAATTTCTTCTTCGTCATCATCTATATATCTTGCTCCTATCATATCTGCTGCCGCAAAAGAATATACTTCTGTGTCTAAATAATGGTTATCAGCATGGCTAGTTTTTAACACCCACTTTTCAATTTTTCTTCCTCCTTGAGTTTTAATACTTACTTTATGTTCCGCTGTTACTTGGCTTGCATACCTTTCATCGCAGCCCTTATATACTAACCAAGAGCCTGTACCGTTTTCTCGTCTCATTCTTCCGGCAATCATATCTTTGTACTTATCTGTATCTACTAAGATAAGTCTCATTCCGTGTGCCTTTGAGGTGGTACGATTTATAATAGATATTTTATAATGTGATGTCATTGCGTGAGACGAGCCTTTAACAGGTATAGCCCAATCGCTGTTATTAGCACAAAAATCATACACATCATCTGTATCATTTCCTGAATCTACCAAAGCTAGTGCTACTGTATAAGTTCTTCCTGATGTACTCTTATATACTCTGTTCATCACTTTTTCTATATCTTGCCAAGATATCACTTGTCCATGTGTTATATTTTGGCTTGTCATTCCTTTTCCCCATGCTCTAATAGTGTAATACATACTACCTTTTTGTACGTCCACACCTCCGGTTATAAAGCTTGCCCATTCAGGCACTACTCCCTCTAATTCATCTGCCTGCCGTTTCATAACAAGACCTGAACTTGTCTTTAACTGCGTATCTTCCCAAGGTTCTGCAAGCCACGAATTAGTAAAGTTTTGGAGCTTTTCTGGGTCTTTATGAGAGTTTAAAAACTCCTCTATTATGTCAGACCACTTTAGGAAAATACTATATAAAGAGTTTATCCAGTAACCTACGCTCTTTGCTTTTCCTACACCTCTTTTCTTTATAACTTGCCATTTTCCCTCTCTTAACATCTTAGGCTTATCACTATCTAGTATTTCACAACCGCACTCTTGACAACAATACACTGCTGTTTGCGCCCTCTCATAGTTACTCATTTTCTTCTCGTCATCTTTAGCAAAAATTATTTGTTTAAATTTTAGTTCTATTAGCTCTTTACAATGTGGACATTTTACAAAATAATGTTTTTACCTCATCAGCACTATCATGCAATTCCCAGATATAGTTGGTCTTTAAGGTAGGTGTAGAACACGCATACACCTTTTCTTGAGGTCTATATGTTTTAGTTCTTTCAAGTGCCAAATTATAAGGCGAAGCTTCTTTTTTTGAAGCTCCGCCCATTTTGTCGATTTCGTCGTAAAATAAATATTTAATTGGTTTTAGATGCTAACTTTGACGGAGAGCCTGCACCTCTTAAATATATATTCATATTCTTAAATTTTTAATTTTTAATTCTTTTGATTTACTCTCCATAAAGTTTCGCTTTATGTTCGGGATAAGTTTTAATGCCGGCTTTAAATTATCATTAGAAATATCTTTTGCTAAATCGTCAGAGGGATATACTATCATGGTTGGAGCTGGAGACTGCATAATAATGTAAAAAAAGCATATTTATCATTGCGGCTGTTCCTCCTACCTGTGTAGATTTACAAAAAAATATTTTTTTCTTATATCTGTATTATTCATACAATCCATTATCTCAACTAAATAAGGGGTTACGTTATTTGACCAACGTCCCCCTATATTACTACTATCATCTAATATTCTATATTTTTCCGCCCACTTACTAACAGTTAATATTTCAGCCGGTCTTAAAACTCTTTGTATAATTCTTTTAAACAATTTTTTTGTGTTTTCTTCTTGCTTCTTGTACTTTCACTCACATTTATTCTTCCTCCTGTTCATCTTCCAAGTCCTCTACTTCGCTTCCGATATCTTGCGGGTTGTATTCTGACAATTCTTGTAAAATTTCATTTAGGCTTTTGTTTAATATATCAACTATGATATTTATATCTTGTTCGCCAACTATTTGCATAGCTAATTTGGTGGGTAAAGACAATAATCTGTTTTTAAAATTCGTTAGCATATCTATCAAAAAGTCCTCTACATATTTCGCTTCGTGAACTTCTTTTTTTATCTTTCTAAGCTTTTAATATTGATATCTGCATCTTGATTTCTTCGTGTTTAGCTTGTATTTTTTTCTTTTTTTCTAAAAATGTACCCTTTCCTATTTCCGCATTTATCTTGTAATTTATGTATTCTTGGACACACTTTTTTAAGGCTATATTTTTTTACTGTCTTTTTCAGTTTCAAATAAGCCCTCCTCTTTTAGATTTCTTATATGTCTTGCGGTAATTCCTAGTATTTGTGATAATTCTTTTTTTGATTTACAAGCATTTGTCTTTTTTTACCTCATTTTAACCCTTATTGTCTGACATTAAAAGAGGAAGGAAATCACATATTTTTTTGTTTTTTTACAGCAAAATATCGGGCTTCTTTTCGGCCCGCAATCAAAAATTTGTTCGGAAGTACCTAGAACACCTTTTTCGATACTTTTTTTACTCATTTTTTTGCACTTTTTCTCCCTCTTTTTATCAGTCTTTTAAGTATATCAATTATATATCTTTTTTTGTCCCTCTAGTACCAATTTATTTTTTTACTTTGTGATAATAAAAAAATAAAAATTTTTCTTCTTATGCTGTAAAATGTATTTCTACTGCAAGGTATATTCTTGATTAGACTTATGTAATTAAACGTCTTTTTCTTTTGTTATTGCTAATAATAAATATTCGTATAAATCCCCTGCTACCTTTTTTTGCTGTTTCCTCAATCAAGTTACACTTTTCGCTTAACTCTAATCTTTTTTTATCGCTATATCTTCAGTAGGGCTTGCAGTACCGCTTCCCTTTATTTCATTTGACAGGTCAATAGACTTTAAAGGATTTTTCTAAGTTTTTTTAACTCTTTTTTTCCATTCGTCATATTGTAAGCAAAAAGTAATATAACTCTCTAAATCTTTTTAGAGCTTATTTTATATTTATTTATATTTAAGTCTCTTACTTTCATTCTTCGCCCTTTCTGTTAATGTATATCGTATAAAAGTATATTCACAAAAACCATAACCCATTGCATCTACTCCGGTATATATACTTTGTTTATCTAACTGATATCCTTGTTCAAGCAACTTGTTATTTATTTTTCGGTTCTTTTTACCCATGTACTAGCCTTAATTATTTCAACTTCTTCAATCGGCTTTTTCAAATTTCTTGAACAAGTATATCTTTGTTTATAAGGGTTATCACTATTCCTAAAGGTTTCATTGGTCTCTTTTTATAAAATATTCAGCTAAGCCGCTATAATCTCTATCAGGATATAAAGGGGTTAGATGTATACCACCATATATCCATAATCTACTCAATACCTTAGATATATTGTCTATATCATTTATAACGATATGATGATGTATATTTTTTTATTCTCCCATTCTGTAGCCATTATATATTTAAGCTCTATGCCATGCTTTCTATATTCTTTTCTTAGCTTTTTCAAAAAAACTTTTTTTAATATATACTTTGACTTTTTCAATATCTGGACGCATCTCCGATTTATATGTTAGTGTTAAATGCCAGTCCCCTTGTTCAAAATTATTTATCATCAATCTTTCAAGTTTCTTTTTTTAGCTTTTTCTTTCATTTGCTCTTTTTTTAAACTTTCATCACTTGGCTTTTTCTCTTTTTACTCCGTTTTTTTCTCCTTTAACTCCATATCTTGAAGTATGATATTTTTTTAACCTCTATTCTGTTTCCATATATCCAAGTTTTTTTAATATACATATTTCACATACTCCTTTATATAATAGGTCTAAAGTTAAAGGCTAAATCAAGTTATAAAAGGGATATTTTTTTCCCTTTTTATTTTTTTATGTTTCTTCTATATTAAATGTATTTTTTTGTTTCGTGTTTCTTCTATATAAATATGTTTTTCTTTTTTTATATTTATTTTTTTGCTCTTTTACGCTGTAATGCACACTTATCTGATAAAGAATATTCTTTCTTGATTTCTTGGTCTGCTACTTTCTTGCAATCACATATTTCTCCTGGATCTAAATTATTGCCACAATATGGACAAGTCCTGTAATATCCCATATTTTTTTCCTTTCTCCTTATCTCTTTTATTATTTTAAACACCTAATAAATTACCTCTATATCCAATGCCTTAGAAAAAAACCATATTCTATGCAAGCACCTTTTGACTTTTTCCAGCCTTTAAGTAGATGTATATAATCTGATTTTCCAAGCATTTCTAAGCATATATCTATATATTCATCATAATTACCGTTTTGATATACTTCTGATAGTTTTGCAGGGTTTACTATTTTACATTCAGGATATTTATATTTTTAAATATTCCTCTGCTGCTTGAAACTGACCTTTATAGTCAGGGTTATCTGTTATCGGTCCACTTATGTATATTCTCATCCTTTTTACTCCTCTTTATTTTATTATCAATTACAGTTGCAAGTAATATCACAACTGCTTTCATATGTAAGCTACTTGGAGCATTTATAATCTTTTTTTAAGCATATCCACATAAACTTCTTCCACCGTCATTTTTGCTCGAATATATCTTTATCTTTCTTTTAGCCCCTTTAATAAAAATCAGTGTTACTGTATGTCTTACTAATTTGATGCAATATATCAATATGCTCTTTTTGTAGCTTTTATTTTTTTCCGTTATGCTCTGTTAATGGTAATTCAAATAACTTTTCTATATTATCCTCAATAGTCATCTTAGCAACCTCTTTTATACCACTGTATAAATTCATCTATATTATTTTCTGTATATACTTTGCACTCATATCTATATTCTATTTCAAAAGACCACCCATATTCTTGAATGAGTTTTTATACAAATATCAAGTTCTGACTCATTCTCCATATCATCAAACTCTTTTGCTCTCTTGCAACGAATATCTATCCAATCAAGGTCCTCAAAATCAAAACTATATATATATTCGTCATTCCTCATTTGTTTCTTTGCTTCATTTACAGTATCAGCAAATACTAAAGAATTTCCACAATCATCTGTAACATCACTTAAAATCCACGCTTTCATTTGTCATTCTCCATATACTACATCTTTTTTTCTTTTTGCAACTACTTACTAGCTTCATTTAATCTTTCTATTATTTTTTTCTTCTTCATCACTTAATTCCCAAGTTATTTTTATCTACATTTACATTATCAGTATTTATTTTTAAATTTATTAGCTACTGTATCACTAATTAAAAATCCATCACCATACAACTTCTTTTTTTCTTCCTTTTTGTGCTTTCAAGCCCTTTATAAAACAACATTCTTTTTTTCATATTTTTTTAAATCCAACCCATTATTTACATATTTACCAAGTGTAGCCGCTGTAATTACATTTATAGGATAATTGTATTTTTACTCTATTAGTTTCCTTATCCTTTTGTACTTGTTTTATTAACTCATTTAATTCTGGACATAGTCTAATTTTACAAGTATCTAAATTTGTTACAAATGACGTAGATACTTTTTGCTCCATTTTTCATATACAATTCTTGCTCCTACAACAATATGAGTAACCCCCTTAACATTAGCACTAAATAAGGTTAAGCCGGGGGCAAATAAGAAAAAAATTTTATATTTTTTTATCTATATAAAAATTTTTTTGTATTTTTACTAAAAAAATAGAAAAAAAGGCGGATTGTCTATAACAACACAATTATCTGGATAATTATAATTTTTCATAATCTCCACCCGGATAAAAATGGTCTTACAACTACCTCTACCTCACTTAAATCATACTCTTTTATTACCCAATCCTTTATTGCTTGATATATATTATTAGGTGTATAACAATCATCAGTTGTTAATTTATGTTTAAATTTTTCTACAAATTCTTCGTAAATTTCTCCATGTGCCATACACATTCTTCTCCTTTAATTTCTCAATTTATCCATTTAATAACTGTGTCGCCTTTAAAACCTTTCTCCCATACAAACCACGCATAAGCCACTGCACTTGAGGGATATTTATCAAAATCACCATTCATGGCACAAATTAGTCTTGATGAGCTTACATATATTATTTTGGGGGGATTTTCAATAAAGAACTGTTTTCTTGATTTGCTTTCTAAAAATTGCAATTTTAAAAACATTGCAACTTTTCTTCCATAGTCCACAATTTCCAAACCTTTTTTTATAAAATTCAGAGCATACTTATAAGGTGGGTTAGTTATTATATCCCCCTCAAAATATTCCATTTCATCTTTCAAAAAATCAAAAGGCTTATTTATCCCAAAACCTCTATATACCAAATCTGTACTTATTACTGTATATCCATGTTTTTCAATAACTTTTGATAAATGTCCCTCTCCGCAAGCACACTCCCAAATAACTTCGTGAAATTTTTCTTGTTCTAGCAAAAGTTCGGCTGCTTTTGGCTCTGTCGCATAATAATCGTGTATCTGTCTTTCTTTATCTGTATGATTTGATGCTCCAATCATTTTATAAATACTCTGTCTATTTCCGTTCCAATATTTCATATTTTTACCTTATAAGTTTTTTAATATATGCACTATCACATCTTTAGTCCAACCATTCCCAAGCATCTTATATCTCTGATTATCACTTATAGGTTTAGAGTTTACCTCTGCTGCCGTATAGTTATCAGGTAAGGTCTGCAACCTCTCACATTCTATAGGGGTTAGTTTTCTTATATACCCCTCTATCAAAATTCCATGTCTATCTGTAGCTGTTAAAGTGTAAAACTTCTGCCCGTCGCTAAATCTAGCACCATTTTGTCTTTTTACTACCCTATCAGGGGCTATGCAGCCAAACAGATATAAACCTGTTTTTGCTCCTAGCCCGCCTGCTTCTCCCATTAAAGTAACCGACTTATTTTTTTATGTAATATATCCTATTTCCTTGACTGTCTTTATTAAAATATCCTATCTTTCCCGCTTTAGTTTCTCTCTCTAAAATTTCCAAGGTTTTATCAAATGGAACTATATATTTACTTAACCATTCAAATGTAAAATTCCCTTGCCAATTGCCATATTGTCTTGCTGTTTGTGTTATAGCCTTGTCCTTATCAAAACCTATATAACTTTGCTTGATTAAATATTCTCCATTTTGTTTAAACCATTCACACCAATTTTCTTTTGCCATATATTTAACATCGGTATTTTCATGCACTATATCCTTTAAAAGTATGCCTTTATCCTCCAGCAGCTCTACATTTTCTATATTTGTCCAATAAAGCCTTTTTCTTCTTTGGGCGGATACTAAAGCCGAATCAATTTCTATCGGCTCGACTCCTAAGTAGCTACTTATTATATTTTTGATATTCTTTTTTTCATTCTCACATTCTCGAGTAAAAAAATTTTTATTTCGGGATTTAAACTTTTTATATGGCTTAATATATCCAAATATTCAAAAAATAGCTTACTCCGTTCATCTCCAAAGTTTAGTCCCTTACCTGCAAAACTAAATCCTTGACAAGGACTGCCACCAATAAGTAAATCAATCTTACTAAAATCAATATCCCAATCTCTCCACCTTTTTATATCTCCAAGATGCAAAATGTCCTCAAAGTTTTTACTTGCTACTGCTATAGCATATTTATCTATCTCGCTGGCATAGTATTTATCTACCTTTATACCTGCATCTTTTAAGGCTAATCTTCCAACAGCCATTCCGTCAAATAAACTTAATACAATCATTTTTAAGGAGCTTAGAACGTTCTTTGTGCTGGCCAGCAAGCTCTATCTCCTTTCTTTTATTTGCTATTTGTTTTTTTCTTTTTCTGCTGCTATTCTATCCATTTGTCTATCTAGCTTTTTACCAATAGTCTTTTGTATTTCATCTTCTTTATCTCTTTAATCTTCTACTCAAGTTCTATTGTTTCCAAAGTTTTTATAACTTCGTTTTCCTGTAGATTTACCGGCAATATTACCACTGTATATGTTTCATCTATACACACAAAAAGCAAAATTTTTCATATACTCCAATAGCTCCTAAAGTACAGTTAAATTCATTCATCTTTTTTAAAGTTTAAAATACCCAAAAATCCTCTTTTTACTATTATTATTTTTTTGATGCACTTGCGTTTGTAAAACTCTTAATTTTTTTCCTTTTCATCAAATACCAAGCTTGTTATTTTTATATCATCATCAATACCTGACTTACTAAATATCGTTGTTATTACTTCATTATCATTTTCTTCTAATATTTCATCATTTTTTTAGCTTTTTAAGATTTCATTTGCTTTTTGGTAAATTTCCAAAAATTTAATCAAAATACCTTTCAATTCATTGCAAAGAGACTTAGCTTTTTATTCTTAGCAGTATTTCTTGTAAACCCAATAAAAAAAATATTCTTCGCCATCTATCTCTCGTTTTTCTAAGTGTGGTAAACTTTGTTGCATAATCTTTTTTTAGCTTTTTTTCTAATTTATCTAAATTTAATATCATTTTATCTCCTCCACAATTTTTCTCTATTTTTTTACCTCTACTCTTGGCTCATTATCATCATTTACATATAGTTTTTGACAAGTACAAGCTACTATCTGTGCATCGTCTTTATAAGCTAAACCATTTAAACTATCTAAAATTATTTTTATAATGTTATCTACATCAGGCTTTTTGGTAGGTAGCATCTCACCTTTAAACATCAAGCCCTTGATATATTTAGGCTTACTAGGTGGTATTTTTATAAAATGCTGTTATCTGGACATATAAAGGGACTTTATATTCAAATTTAAAATTCTTGTATTTTTGCCTATAAAGTAACTTTATATAATTCTCATAATTTACAGTCTTTTGAGGGGTAAAAGCTCTGCTTGCTCCCTTACCTGCTCAAGCGTAATTTTTGAAGCTTCCTGCATATTCTCTTTTAAATCATCATTCCACTCAAGTGTTCTCATACCTTCCATCATTATTCCTCCATTCATTCTACGCAGTTGTCTATTCATCATTCAACTTCCCTAATCTAAGCTTAACTAGCTCTATAACTTTCTTATACTCTTTTGCAAATTTGTTTTCATCGTGAGTTTTTTTGACTGCTTTCTCAAATTCTTCTATAGTTCCGCTAAAGCAACCTCTATTACATTCTATTCCGTTCTCGGTTCTATAAGCTGTAAAAACTCCACATTCCGAACCTATAGGATAGATAACTATATAATCGGTATTGCCACTTACTTTAGCATTGCCACTTACTTTAGCATTGCCACCTACTATAGCATCGTCACCTACTATAGCATCGTCACCTACTATAGCGTTGTCACTTACTGCAGCATTGTCACTTACTGCAGCATTGTCACTTACTATAGCATTGTCACTTACTATAGCATTGTCAGTTACTTTAGCATTGTCAGTTACTTTAGCATCGCCACTTACTTTAGCATTGCCAGTTACTCTAGCATTATCAGTTACCCAAGCGTTGCCACGATGAGATAAGTTTTTTTCGTTTTCAACAAAACCTCCGAGGTCTCCTATCTTAACGTCATGTTCGGGTATATCAACTAAAGCTCTAATTCTATATAACTTCTTACCCTCCACCTCTATGATTTCATCTGTTAATTCGTATTTTTTCATTTTTATCCCCTTTCATCAATTTTTAAAACGTTCATAAAAACGTTAGGTACCAGTGTACCTGTAAGCAGTACCACTCTATATCAGCTTCTTTTTTAGGGTGTCTATTTTTTTCTTCTTCGTACCTAAAACTGGAGATAGTTTAAGGTCTTTTAAAAAATCCCACGTACTCTCTTACCTTATCATCCAATGTTATTACTGTTTTCATTATTTATTTTCCTTCCTTTATTCAGGTATAAATACATAATCTGCATTTTATGCATTTATTTCATATAGCCAGTTGTCAAGTGTTATCTGATTTGGATCTGTCCTATCTTCCATCCACCATTTATAGACAGCTTCTCCATCAGTCCAAAGGCTAAAAAGTTGTCTCTTTTCCTCTTTCTTTCCTTGCTCTCAGCATTCTCTCAAAAGCTTTGATGTAGTTTTCTTTGAACTTTGGAAAATTAAGTTCATCTCGCTTCCTTTCTGACTTTCTCGCCAAAGGGCATAAAATACATCCCACACGACTATAACCCATATCGTATAGTGGATTATAGGACACTTTGTTTTGGTGAATATATTCCCACACTTCTTCATTTGTCCACTCGTATATAGGATTTACTATTAGTCTTTTGTTTTTCCTTGCTTTTGCAACAAATGTACAGTCCCACACAGGGTCTTGCTCCTTTGCGTTTTCAAATACTTCTTGTATATGCTCTAAGGAAAAATGTTTTGATTGTGATTTTTCAAAAATAGAAAAGTCACCTCTTCCGCTTCGTTTTTTTGACTCAGCTCCTCTGACTCCAACTGCCGTTATTCTCTTTGGTGTGGAATTTTCCTTAAAATTGCTACAGCAATATCTCACAACTCTGGTAGGTGGCATACCTTTTTGTTCAATCAAGGAAAACATATTAACTGGCTTACCTTTGTATATGGGTCGCGTTCTACTTGTTTTTATTCCCTTTTCTTTCAAACGCTTAAAAACTTCACTTACGTGTTTCATTGTTTGAGGAGCGTCTACTGTTGTTGTACTGTATATTGCTTCAAACTCGATGTTTGCTTGTAATGCTAAGTCAAGCATTACGTCACTGTCTTTTCCGCCACTATAGGCTAATATAAGCGGCTTACTGTAAAAATCTTCCGAAATCTTAGCTGCAGTCTTTAAGATTTCTATTGACTTATCAATTTTATCTTTTAACATTATTTCTCCCAATCTCCTTTTAACATATCGGCTTTTATTAGCTGATATATAATATCTATAGGCTCTATATAACTACGATACCTACAGTTTGGTCTCTCGTGTATCCTTGGGTCATCGTCTCTCCAGTCTTGTTCCCCAAACAATATAGGGCTTACAAAAAGCATTTTGCACCCTCTTGATACACATAAATAATAGCATCCGTTCTTGCCGGCTTCTCCCTTACACAGTCTAAAGCCGAATTTTTTTCAAATTCTTTTAAATCCACTTTTTGTCATAAATCGCTTTCTCATCAAGAAACTTCTTTCCTTGCTTTTGCTTTAGATTGCGCCTTTAAAGCTCTCCATAACGAAATATCTTTGTCTAAAGATTTGTTAAATGGATTGTATCCATATATGTTTACTATCAATAAATTACACCCAGTCTTTTTGCCGCTGTTATAAAAAAATATTTCTTTTTAATATCTTCTGCTTCTTTTTGCTTTTTCAGCCTTTGACTTTGTAGTTTTCTCATAAGAAAGATGTAGATTTATTTTTGGTGCTTTTTCCTTTTTCCACTTACAAGCTGTTTTTAATATCTTAGCAGCTTGTTTTTCTATTTTTTTCTTTAATATCCATTTTCTCTCCTATTCGTAACAAATATATGTACGCCCTATTTTTTTATATACTCCGCTACCTTGTTTAAATTGAGCCTGATATATACAGTTACTAGGCAATTGCGAGCCATTTTCTAATAAATACTTTGCTATTTCTCTATTTTTTTGTGTCGGCTCTCTGTAATAATTACCGTCTTTAGTGCAGGCATATTGACCTCTCTGGAATACTACTTCTTTTATAGTATTAGGAAATTTACTGCTTACTACACGATTAAGTACCACGCTTCCAACTGCAAGCTGTAACTCATCAGAGTAGCTTTGTGCTTCTCCACAAATGATATGAGATAAAATCTCTAAATCTTTTTCACTGTAGCTATTACTAGGAGTGCTTAACGGGGGATACTCCTTTAAAGCTTCTTTTGGGATTTCTTCATTTTGTACACTATCTAGGCTCTGTTCTATACTTATAGGCTCACCGGCTCTACTTGTTATAACTGACTTATAGCAAAAGTATCCAAGTGCTAAAGCTTCTATTATTACCACAGCAATAAGACCTTTTTTCAGTTTTCTAAGACTTTTTAGTTCTTTTCTTCTCATTCTTTGCATATCTCTTGAAAACTCTAGCTTTGTAGCTTTTATGATGTGCTTATTAGCTTTATTCTCAGCTTTAGCTAGTATTCTTTGATTATCGCTTATGTCTAGCTCTATTTGTTTTGGAATGTACATACTTAACTCCTTTCTACTTCGTTTATCCGTTCCATTTACTCTCCTTTCTATTTTTTCTTCCTCCTACCACATACTATATCTTACAGCCTCATCTCTTGTTATAAAGAAATGAATACCTGCGGTACACTCATTCCACCTATCGTTATCAAAATTATCAACGCAAACGACTTCACCAATTCTGTAAACAAAACTACTATCATAATTAGACTTGACACTATCAACACTAGCTACAGTGCCGTCGCTGTTTTTCGATAGCTATTACTTCTGCTTTGTCGCATCTACATTTTCTAGTTGTGGCACTTGAACGTTTTGCATCCTCTAGAATTTTTAACTTTACAATATATCCGCCTGCACTTTTATAACCCGTAAAGCTTCCGCTTTCTGGGCAAGCTATTGGGAAGTAAATGAATGCATTTCTAAAGTCTACCCCTCTAAAGTCTACCCCTCTAAGGTCTGCCCTTATAAAGTTCACCTTTTTAAAGAATGCCCCTATAAAGACTGCCCCTCTAAGGTCTGCATTTCTAAGGTCTGCCCCTCTAAAGTTCACCTTTTTAAAGAATGCCCCTCTAAGGTTTGCTACCCTAAAGTTTGCTCCACTAAAGTCTGCATTTCTAAAGTCTGCCCCTCTAAGGTCTGCCCCTATAAAGACTGCCCCTCTAAAGTTCACCTTTTTTTAAAGAATGCCCCTCTAAGGTTTGCTACCCTAAAGTTTGCTCCACTAAAGTCTGCATTTCTAAAGTCTGCCCCTCTAAGGTCTGCCTCTCTAAAGTTCACCCCTCTAAGGTCTACCCCTCTAAAGTTCGCTCTCTCTCCTCCATCTTTTCCTGTTAGCCACTTTTTATGCTTTTCTAAAATCTCCTGCAATTCTTCTTTTGATAAGGTTCTCATTTTTTACACCTCTGCTACATCTTTTCCGACAAACCACGGTTCATTGTCTACTTCTATTGTTCTAATTTCTCCAAATTCTGCGTTTTTTTAAAAAAATTTTTCAAATCATTCATTTATATTTTTCTCCTTTCAGTTTTGCTTTTTTTATATTCACTTAATATTGCAAGTATCAAACCTGTTAAAGTAAGTCCTCTTTCTCTTGCGTTATTAGTCAACCACTCTTTCATTTCCTTTGGCATTCTAATTAAAAATGTGTCTTTCATTTCCCTTTCTCCTTTTTTTGATATAAAAAGTGATAGCACTAATATATAACTTATATTTTTTTATTTGTCAATATCATTTTTTTATATCACTTTTAAATCTTTTATAAATATATCACTATGTTATAATATAGATATAATTTTTAATATATAGGGGGTTACACTATGGCAACTAATAAAAAGCCTTTTTATACTTCGTCTACAACCTATAAACCTTGAAAAAAATCAAAGTTATAGCTGATAGAAATAAGCGTTCTGCAACCATGCAAATTGAATTTCTTATCGAAAACTGTATAAGCGAATTTGAAAAAAACAATGGCGCTATTAAAATTGACGAAAAATCAACTTTAATAGGATTTATTTTTTTAATAATATTAACTTGTTAATACTTGTATTTTTTTCTTTTTGCTTCTTTTTTTCAACGCTTCGTGTATCTCTTGTGGTATTCGGAGCGTTAATTGTTTATCATTCATTTACTCTCCTTTCTTATTCTGACTTATTCCCTGCTCCTAATTAGAACTAAATTTTTATTCCCTCTAAAAAAATCCTTTTTAACTTTATTCTTCCTTCTTTTTGTTAAGCCCTCTATAAACTTTTTCAATCTCTTTCATTTCCTTTTTGTTCCTCTTTGTTAATGTTGACAATTATCTTTTGCCATTTGATTACCTCCTATTTTTTTAATTTCTTTATAAGTTCACTGATTAAAAATACTGTAGCTACTGCATAAAAATCCTAATTCTATAAAATCTTTTTATAAGTTCCATTTTTTGCCCCCTTCATATTGCTTTTATATTTAAAATGAAGTAGAATATTTTTAAGGGATTGGGGCTTTAAGCCCCTCCCTTTAAGATAACTTTTTTATGATATCTATTACTTTGTCGACTGTTTGGGATAGTGTCCAAAGTATAGTGCTTATATAAGCGACTATTTTCAAGATATCTTGAGAAGTTATCTTTTTCTTTTTTCTACTCATTTTTTGTACCTCCTTTGTTTTGTATATTTACATTATAGTAAATCAAATGTACTTTGTCAATACCTTTTTGTAAATATCCAAAACATTTTTTTATTGACTTTTTTTGTATTTTATCTTTTATTATTAAATAAAAGGAGGTATCTCAAATGAATGAACGTATCAAACAAGTAAGAAAAACCTTAGGTCTATCTGGTGAGAAGTTTGGCTCTAAACTAGGCTTAACTAGAATGTCTGTATCTAACTTAGAGGCTGGTAGATATAATCTTACAGAGCAAACAATCAAATCCATCTGTCGCGAGTTCAATGTATCTGAAGAATGGCTTAGAAACGGCACAGGCGATATGTTTATATCTGCCGATAACATTTCTATTGATGATTTAATTACATCTAACAAAGCCGACGACCTCGAACTAGAGATTTTTAAAGGCTTATTTCTCGCTCGATAAAGAGGTTCGCAAAAAAGCCATTGAACACTTTAAAGCTACTCTTCTTGACTAGGCTCTTTGCCTAGTTTTTTCTTTAGTATGCAGCCTTGTAAAAATCCTTTTAGTTTCTGCTTTTCTTTTTTTTCGTATATCTCTAATAATTCATTTAATAATTCTATAATTTCCTTATCTATTTTTTTCATTTATAGTTCCCCTTATTTTTTTATATTCTTTTTTTATGTTGACACTTTTTAAAAAAATAGGTTTAATATTTATATACTGATTATTACTTAATCAATTTATTAAAGTTTTTTTGTGCTTAGCAACTTTTTATTTTTTTAGATTAAGTACCAGCCAAGATGAAAATTTACAGGGTTTTTATTTTTGGCTTTTTTTATTTCCTATTCTTCACATTCTTGGTAGTCTTTCCATTCCTCGCCCCTTATAAATCTTTCTAGCATACTCCTGTATATATGGTATCTGTAATTACACTCTCCGGCTCTTGGCGAGATAACTACTCCAATCTTAAAATTACCTCGTTTCATTTGTTCTCTAATCTCACTAGGTCCACAACCTAGCACTTTGGCTGCTTCATTTACCGTAAGCCTTTCTTTCTTTAGTTCCTGCATATTATTTTTTTCTCCTTATATAGTATTTAGGAATATATTTATAAAATACTGTTGCCCTTTTCCTGTAACTTTAGTTGTCTTAGTAGTTATGTTGTTGCCTGAGTTATCTACATAACTACCCTCTTTAATTTCAAACAACTTCATATCCATAGCCCTTTGAGTAGGGATATTCTTACTTGAGCCACTTTTAATTAAATAATCTCTATTTCTTAGCCACTCAAACAATCTCTTTTGTCCTACATCAATACCATTCTGCTTTAATATTTTTGCAAGCTCTCCTATAAGGATTGATGTCTTACTTGTAGCCACTGCATCGGCAAATAAAGCTTTAGGTTTCATTTCCTCTATTTGTCTGTCTTTTTGCTCCAGTACCTTATGTGCTTCTATCAACGCTAAAGATATAAGTTCATTGCCGCTTGGTACTTTATAAGTTCCTGTTTTTCTTATACTTGGTAAAATCTCGCTTGTTATCCAACGCTTAAACTTTCTAGCACTTTCTAGCTTGCTTGATAGAATTAAACTATATAAACCGCTTTCGTTTATAATCAATAAATCTTGCTTTCCTCCGGGGGTGTAACATTTCGTTACTCCCTTATCTTCTTCATCAACATGATCTCCGATTGCTTTTCTTGAGTTAGAATATCCTAAAATATCCGCTATATCTTTACCTACAAACCAAGGCTCACTGTCCATCTCTAAAAACTCTTATTTCTCCAAAATCTGCATTATTAAATATTTGTAACTCTTTTCATTCTTCTCCTTTCATCCTATGTATCTTTCCAAATATCAAAAGGGGCTACATCTATGGCACTGCATATCTTTAACATCTCATTAGCTTCAAGCTTTCTTTTCTTTAATAGCCTATTTGATAAGTCTATATCCGATAAGCCTATCTTTTTAGCTATATGAGATTGGGTAATTCCCTTTTTCTTTATCGTTTCCCTTAGACAATCTCTAATATCCATACGCTAATCCTTTCTATATAAAATTTAACATTAGTATATATATATTCTTTTTTTGTCAAGCGGTTTTTTTGTATTTTTGTTTAGTTTTTCTATTTTTATATTATCATTTATTCGGTTTTTTTCCGAAATAATCTATAAAAAAATTTGTTGTGTTTTTTTATTGATAATACTTCTGCTATCTTTGCAATAGTTGAATATGATGCACTTCGCAATTTATTATTATCATTTTCATAATTCCATATTGTTCTGGTAGATAAATTTACTTTTTGCAAGTTCTTCTTGTGATAGTCCTCTTAATTTTTCTCCATTGTTCAAGTGTATACACATCTTCCAGCATTAAAATCGCTCCTTTCTTTAATACTCCCCGTATAGCCGTTAGGTCAGCTTTTTTTGTTATTTACCTGCACTTTTACTTTTCACATTTTTCATATATACTAACTACGCAATAAGCAATTATATTAACTAATATAACTATTCTATTCCACTTATTAAAGTTAGTATAAAAAGCCAATAGATTGTTAATAGCAAGTAAATATGCTAAAGTTACACCTCTCATTGTATTATTAAAAGAAATATGCTAAAATTTTTTTATAGCTAGTTAAATATTTCTGGCTATAAGGTACTTGGGGCTTTCGCCCCTTTCCCTTAGCTATCTTTATAGGATACTTTGTATTAGTTTTATAATAGCTATTAAAGCTTGCGACTATTTTTTTACTATTATATCAACTTTATCCTTTAAAGGTAGCTTTTTTTAAATCCTCTAGCACTTTCTCATCTCCTTTCAATTTATCTTACACTTATATTATATCATTCGGTTTTTTTCCGAAGTCAAGTATTTTTGTTTCATTTTTTTCCGAAATATTTTTTTCTTTATTTTTTTATCCTTTTATGATATATATTATATAGGAGGTGAATTATAATATGTTCTCCAAAAAAATTTAAAAATATTTAAGACAAAAAAAGGAATAGAACAATTAGAACTTGCTAATATTTTAGGCAGAAAAAGTGCTTCTACCATTAGTGAATGGGAAAGTGGGAAATATACTCCTAAAATAGGAGTGCTGACGACTATAGCCAATTATTTTAATGTTGATATAGACGATTTAATGAAAATAGATATTGAATATAGCCTTATCCACAATCCAAAGCAAGATACAACAGAAATAACTAATATTTATACACAACTCAATCCACCAAGGCAACAAGTGGTATTAGATACAGCCACAGCCCAACTAAAGGAGCAAAAGGCGGAGGAAAGCAAAGCTTTATCTATTAAAGAAGAAACTACAAAATATAAAGCTAAAAAGAAAAAAAGACTATATACAATAGACATTGTCGAAAAACTGGCAGCAGGCTATGGGCATTATTTAGCAGATACTCCACAAGAATATACTGCTATTATAGATATTAACCCTAATACTTTACCGAGTTATAATTACGCAAGTTTAGTAAGTGGAGATAGTATGCTACCTGATTACGAAGAAGGAGACGTCGTTCTTATAAGCCAAGGCTACGATTTTCAAAATGGTTATGTTTATGCTCTTATATATGAGGATGAAAGCTACTTGAAGAAAGTTTATATAGAAAGCGATTATATAATTTTAAAAATCTTTAAACCCTAATTATAAAGATATAAAGATAAAAAAACTGGAGAGAATCTTGATATAGGACTCCGTATTATAGGTAGGGTTATACATAGTCTTAAGCCTTTAAATGTAAAAAAAATAAATACTAATTTTTTTATATGAAGATTTAATATATACTAAATATGAGTTGGATACTATAAGAGTATTAGGAAAGCTGTAGCTTTCCATAGCATCTTATAATATAAGGATTTGATTATCAACTCCAAACTCAAAAAAATATCTATATTTTTAAAAGTAAACTATAGCATTTCAAAGTAATATAAATTAAATTTAGGAGGTATTAGTATGCGTAATGAATTTGGGAGAGTAAAATTATTAAAAGATTGGAATGATTGGGACAATTATATACATGCTGATGAACATCAAATTCAGGTTCAAGGTAGTGCAATCACTTACCCTTTCCCTGAAATTCTTGTTGACTACGAGCATTCTTGTGCTGAATTTTTATCTACTAGTTTTATGTCATCACTACTTTACTATAAAACTACACTAAAGCAATGTAGCTGTAAAATGTTTGCCCGTACCCATCTACCATGTAAACACATTTATAGACTAGCTGTTGAACTCGGTGTAATTGAGATTTTTAAACGACAACCAAAACATACATTTGACAAAGAGCTATTAAACAATATAAGAAATTCAAGCAATATTGATAATGAGCCTGACCAAATAAAACGCCAAGAAAATGCAAGGAATAAGAAATATACACCTATTTCTATCAACTTTGAAGAAAAAACTGCTACTTTTTCCGGCTCCGGAAACAATATATATCTAACTACTTATGATACTTGCACTTGCAGAGATTATTTTTTGCGAAAACTCCCTTGCAAACACATATATAGGTTACGCTTTGAACTTGAAGAAAAATCAAACCTTGATTAGTAAAGTTCTTTTAATTATCTAATAATAAAAAGTAAAAACCCCTACACTGCTACCAACAATGCAAGGGCGAGCTTATAAAGTCCTAGACGATATAAAAAACTTTTTCAATTCATATTGTATCATCTAGGCAACACCAGTGCAATATCACACAGGTGTTCTTTTTATACCTATTTTTAAAAAGGAGATGATATATATGGCTGCAAAACGAAAATATCCAAGACTAAGAAACGGCTTTGGAAGTATAAGAAAATTAAGTGGAAAACGCTCTAGACCTTATGCTGTATTTGCTCCAAGTAAAGAAAAAAATAAAAAAGGGCAGCCTATTTATGATAAAGCCCTAACCTATACTACAACTTGGAATGATGCTTTTTCAGTTCTTGTCATGTATCATGCCGGGACTTGGAAGCCTTTAGAACCTATTCCTACCGCTATTCCCACTAATCTAAATAAACCAACTATCGAAATACTCGTAAATGAAATTATGAATAAACTAGCTCCTGCTTACTCTGATGATACAAGTATTACTTTTGGCGAAGTTTATGAACACTTTTTTACTTATAAATTTAATAATACAAAAAAGAATTATTCAAAGTCCAGTATGACAAGCTTTAAAGCAGGCTTTAAAAACTGTAAGGCTATCCACAATAAGCCTATAGCTAATTTAAAGTATAGTGATTTACAAAGTATTATTGATAATTCAAAAATTAAAACACGCTTCTAAAGAGCTTATAGTATTAGTCATAAAACAAGTTTTTTTAAATATGCTTTTATTGAATGAATATATAGAAAAAGATTATTCACAATTTTTTTATCAATTAAAACTGCTGATGATGATGAAAAACGGTGTACCTTTTTAGTAATGATGATTTAAAAATTTTATGGAAAAAAATAAGTATAATCATATAGCTGAAATGTTGCTAATAATGATTTACTCGGGTTTTTAGAATAAATGAATATAAAAAAATTTAGAAATCAACTTTGAAGAAAAAAATATTTTTTTAGGTGGTTCTAAAACCAAAGCTGGAAAAAAACAGGATTGTCCCTATACACTCTGCTATTATTCCTTTAGTTGCTAATAGATTAAAAAAAGTACAATGCTCTTTTTATATCTATCCCTAATAAATTCAGAAAAAAATTATGTATAAATTTTTTTAGGTGATATAAAAAAATAGAAAAAAACATACTCCACACGACACAAGACATACATTTGCTAAATTATGTGATGAATATTATGTAAACGAAAATGATAAAAAAAGAATGTTAGGTCATGCTTTTTTTCTGATATAACTAACTCGATATACGGCCATAGAGATGTGGAAGCTTTTAAGAAAAGAAATAGAAAAAAATTTCAGTCGATTTTTATAATATAAAAAGGGGTAGTTACAGCCCCTTTTATATTGTTAAAAATTTGTTATTGATAAATTTAATAATAATAGGTTTTTTTCTCATTTTTTTATATATTCAAAATGCTAATTTCCCTTTAAAATTAAAAGCTTTTTAAGGTTTTTTTGATTATTTTTTTAGAACTTATTACCCTTTAATGCTAAATTAACTTTTTATCCATATTTAAAGAATACAAAATAAGAGCCTTTCGGCTCTTATATAAGTTGAGCATAAACATCTCTCTTGCTAATTCCTCTGTCTTTTTGCAACCAGTTTCATAGCCTCTTTTCTATCTACACCCTTATCTTCATATTTTTTATATGTTCTTTTTATACTTAATTCTTCCCAGCTTTTTTTATAGCCTCATCCTGCACCTGTCTTATACTCTTTCCCTCTATAACCAGTACAAATTCCCTCTAACTCTGTTTTTCTTCACTATCATTATACAAAGAGCCGGCAAGACCTAGTGTAGTCCTAATAACTTCTTCGTGTCTTTTTACTTATCTCTCTAACTAAACTTATTTTTTTCTATCTTCTCCTAAAACTTCTTCTAAATCTTTTTAAGGTTTTTTTAATAATTTATGAGGTGCTTCATATAAAATAATAGTTCTAGTTTCATTTTTTTAAGCTCTTCTAAAATAAATTTTCTTTCTTTTTTATCTAAGGGAAGAAAGGCTTCAAAACAAAAACGTCTTGTAGGAAGTCCGCTTATAGCTAAGGCACTAATTACAGCACTTGCACCTGGAATAACTGTAATTTCTATATCCTTTTCATAAGCTATTCTTACTAAGTCCTCACCCGGATCAGATATGGCAGGCATACCTGCATCACTAACTAAGGCAATATTTTTTTCCCTTCTTTTATTTTCTCTACAAGTTCATAAGCTTTATCTATCTTATTAAATTCGTGATAACTGGTCATAGGAGTTTTAACTTCAAAATGATTTAACAGCTTTATAGTATTTCTCGTATCTTCTGCTGCAATTATATCTACTTCCTTTAAAACTTCTATAGCTCTAGCACTCATATCACCTAAATTTCCTATAGGTGTAGCAACTATGTATAATTTCCCCTGCATACTAAATTTTCCCATATATTTTTAAAATCTCATCTGTATAAGAAGCATCCTCATTGTATACAAACAAAGGACTTTCTATATCTATCCAAGCTCCTCCACCTTTTATTGCTTCTATTAAAAGCAAGTTCGCTTTTTTATCCTTTTTTGAGTGTACAAATCTAAGTCTTTTAACTTCCATTTTATACTTAGCCAAAATAGACATTATTCCTACTAATCTATTAGGTCTATGTACCATATAAAGGACACCTCCTTGTTTGAGTACATAATTTGTAGCATAAATAACATCTTCCAAATTACATTCTACTTCATGTCTGGCTATTGCTAAACTCTCTTTAGTATTTTTTTAAAGCTGATAAATCTTCCATATAAGGTGGATTACAAGTAACTACATTTACACTTTGTGGCTCATAAATATCTTTTTATATTTTTTTAATATTTCCATTTTCAATACTTATTAAATTTTTCTAATTTATTATACAAAACACTACGTCTAGCCATATCCACTATATCATCTTGTAATTCTAAAGCATTTATCTTCTTCGGCTCATATTTTTGCACTCAAAAGTAAAGGAATAATCCCATTTCGGTACAAAAAAATCTATTATCAAACTATTTTTTTCTTTATTTTAGCAAAAATCAGATAATAATACAGCATCTATTCCAAAACAAAAATTTCTTTGAATTTTTGTATTATTTTTTTAAACCTTTTTATTTCTAAGTCATCCAATCGCTCATCTTCTAAAAGAAAAATTATTCACTTGTTACTCCACATCATTATAATTATTTTTTTAGGTCTATTCTTATTATACTTCTTTTTTTAAAGTTCTTCTTAGGTCTTTTCTTGTCTATTATTTCTATACTTTCATCTAAATCTTCTTTTTCATTATTATCTAAAATATCTTCTATTCCCTCATCCAAGTGTTCATCTTCGTAAATTTGCTCTAATCTTCTAGGTCTAAATTTTAATTCAGAAACATGATATTCTAATACTTCTTTTTCATCACGTTCTTTTTCTACTATGACTTTAACAGTCTGTCTAAGCACACTTACAGAAGCAACTACTCCTTTTTTACCACCTTTAATTGAAACTACATCATTCTCTGCAGGTAAATTCCTATTTAATTCTTCGTAGGTATCAGCTTCATTTTTTAAACAACACATAAGTCTGCCACAAACTCCACTTATCTTTTGCGGATTTAATGATAAATTTTGATCTTTAGCCATTTTTATAGAAACAGGAACAAAATCAGATAAATAACTATGGCAACAAAGAGGTCTACCGCAAGAACCTATACCACCTACTAACTTTGTCTCATCTCTAACACCTACTTGTCTAAGCTCTATTCTAACTTTAAATATGATAGCTAAGTCTTTCACCAAATCTCTAAAATCTATACGACCGTCTGCTGTAAAATAAAATAATAATTTAGTATTATCAAAAGTATATTCTACGGATATTAACTTCATTTCTAAGCCATGCTCTAATATCTTCTCTTTGCAAATTTTAAAAGCTTCTTTTTCTCTTTCTCTATTCTCCGATACATTTTTACTATCCTCATCACTTGCCATTCTTATAACATTTTTCAGAGGACTGCTTATACTTTCATCACTAACTTCTCTAACTCCCAGAACAACATTTCCATATTCTAATCCTCTGGATGTCTCTACTATAACCTTATCTCCTACTTTTATATCTAAAGTTCCCGGTGAAAAATAGTATATTTTCCCTACTTCTCTAAACCTAACACCTATTATTTTTAGTCATCTATTCTCCTTAATTCTAATCACTAAGTTCTTCTAAAAGCATAAAAAAATACTCAAATCTATATTTACATTTGAATTTATTCTATCTACTGTAATATCTAAAGTTTCTAAAATTTCAGATATTTTAACCAAACTATACTCTCTTGCAAGTTCGGATAAATACTTATATTCTGCCTTGAAAAATAATATTAGAAAGCTTCTTTTTCTTCACTATAAGCTTTTAGCCGATTTTTAGTAATAATATATCTCTATACCATAATCTCGCAAAATCTATAAATTCTATAATAGACTTTTTCTCTATTCTTTAAAATCTTTGAAAATTCTATTATCTCGGACATCTTAGACTTTTTTTATTTCTCGTAAAATTCTTAAATTTTTCCATATACAACAGTCTTTTTTTCCGGATTTTTCATAAATATCTATAGCTTTTTCCTATATTCCCCCTGGCATAAGTCGCAAGACTATAAAAAAATCATCATCTATGCCATACTTGTTCTTCAAATATTTAAGAATAACATCATCCTTAATATATTCCATATTGAGTTTGACGCATCTTGATTTTTATAGTGTCTAAAAAAACTTCCATATTATCACTAAGTAATATTATTATAACATAAGATGGAGGTTCTTCTATAGTTTTTTTAATATAGCGTTCTGCGCTTCTTTAGTTAGTTTATTAGCCCTCATCTATAATATATATCTTATATTTACTATTAAATGGCCTAGTAGCTGTATCTTTTTACTAACTGTTCTCTAACTTCCGATACCGATATAATATTAGGTTTTTTTCATGTTTTTATATATCTTATATCCGTATTTGTTCCGGCAATAGTTTGTTTACAAGAATGACAAATTAAACAAGGTTTATTCTCTGCTTCACACGTTAATTCGAGGGCAAAAAGCATTTGCAATAGTCTTTTTTTCCCCATTCCTTTATCTCCACTTATAATATAAGCATGGGATATATTATCATTTTTTTATTGCTTCCTTAAAAATATTTTTATTATCTTTTTCCTGTGAAACAATATCTTTAAATGAGAACATTATGCCGGCTCCATATCTTTTTCTATTTCATCTAAACATTCTCGTAAATTTTCATTTACATAGAACTTAGTTATTCCTGCTTCTTTTAATTTTTTTCTTCTGAAAAAAATCTTCTTCATCAGCTAAATATCTACGACACATTTCATCATATCTTGGATTTTTCCTGCATATTTTTCTCTATTTAAAAGCTCTTTTGTAATCTAATTCTATCATCAACAGTCAAATAAATAGGTACTACCTTATTAGATCCAAAAATACTCTACTATTTTCTTATATGATTCTAATGTACCTATTATTAAATAATTTCTACTTTCTAATTTTATCTGACCATCATCTACTGTCGCATAAGACCAATCTCCATACATAGTCTTATAAGTTCTCATTTCTATAAGAGTATTGGATCTTTTAAATTCTTCTAATTTTTTTCTTTTTGTTACAAAATTATAATCTATACCATTTTTCTTCACCTTCTCTAGGTGGTCTGGTTGTATATAATACAATTTTTCTTTATTTTCGTACTTTCTTCATATAATTTTTGAATAAATGGTATCTTTTCCTGTGGCTGATTTCCCCATCACATAATATATCTTTCCCATTTATACCTCTTTCTCCTAATAAACTACAAGTTTATATCCTAGGTCTATATAATTAGAAAAATTTCTCATAATCCTCTTTTTTAAAAATTTCTCCTTTCTTTAACAAAGGTACTCCCGGAGGATATATGAATATATTATTTTCTAATATTCTGTCTATATATTTCTCTAAATACTTCTTTTTTTCTCATCTTCTAAAGTATTTCTTCTTTCACTGATAATTATATTTTTTTATCAAGTCTTTCATCTAAATCTCTAAGTGCAAACTCAAGTCTTTCAAAACCTTCTTTTGTATCTAAGTAACTTGTTAGAGCTAAAAATATATCTTTCTTTGCACATTTCAAATTCTAAATTATACTCTTCTCTCAAAAATTCTTATTAAAGACTTAGCATCTATATCAGAATTTTTTTAATACAAATAAGTATTTTTAGTCTCATCTAAATATTTTTACCTTATAAAGTAAATTTTTTTATATCAAATATTTCAAAATTTTTTTATATTCTTTTTTTCTAAATTCTTTTAAATTTTCTTTAAAAATTCTTTATTTGCTCACTTGCATATTCATTACTGTACCTTATGCAAGCATCTATAATAGAAGTAAATATATATGAAGGTGAGCTGGTTTCAAATATACTCAAATTCTTCTCTATTTCTTCTAAAGAAATCCTATCTGAATTTATATGTAGAAGTGCTGTTTGAGTAAATGATGGTAAAGTTTTATGTAAACTTTGTATGACTATATCTGCACCCATACTAAGAGCCGACATCTTCCTATCTATAAATTGTAAATGTGCTCCATGTGCTTCATCTACGATTAAAATACTCCCTTTTTTATGACAAATATTAGCAATACTTTCTATATCACTTATTATTCCATCATAAGTAGGACTGGTTAAGTATACTGCAGCTACTTCTTCTTTTTCTAAAACTTCTTCTATTTTTTTCTATATCTACGCCAAAAATTTATATCATATAACTTATCTTTCTCTACTTCAATATAAATAGGCTCTATTCTATTAAGTTCTAGGGCATTATATGCACTGAAATGTGCATTTTTTGCAAATACAATTTTCTTATTTTCTTTAGCTACTGTTCTCATAGCAATATGTATTCCACAGGTACTACCATTTACCAAAAAATAAGTTTTTTTAGTTTTATACACTTTCTTTGCATAATTCAATGCTTCTTTTATAATTCCCTCAGGTCTATGTAAATCATCCGTATAATCCAATTCTGTTAAATCTATCTTATATATATCATCTATAGCCTTTTTTTATATATTCAGGCATATTTCTTTTTATGTCCCGGCATATGAAAAAGGATATATATCTGTATCTACATATTTCTTTAGTTTATATCCTAAACTTTCTTCTATATTAAACTTTTTTTATTTTTATTCAATTTTACTAACTACGCTTTCATTTATAGTAATGGCTTTTTTTGAAAGTATACTAATATCACCATTTTTCTCCAATCATACAATTATCTAAATAACAATATATCCCCTTGTCATCTATCATTACTAATTCCAGTAACTCATCATCTCTATTTATATCTCTAAAATTATCATCTTTTATAAGTAAAAAAATCATTTTTCAGGACTAAGTATTGCTATATGCCCTTTTTACCTTGAGTGGAGCTTCCGGTAAATACTCTACATATATTCGGAATAATCTTTATAATAATACATAGTTAATATACTACCATTAAATTCAGGACTAATATTTTTCTCTTTTTCCTGTATTTGTATTTATTCTATTAATTCTACTTCTACTTATATTTTTTTAGAATTATCCACTATCGTACTATAATAAATATATTCATTCACGCTAGTCATAGCTGTAATAGCTATACCATCTTCCAAATATATACTACCATTCATATATATTTTTATTTTTCCCCATCTTTAAATGAATAAGTATTACCATTAATATTAGGATGTTTAGGTTCTACAGCTTTTTATCTTATCTCCTTTAAAATAATAAGTTCTATCATCTATATCCAAACTTCTATTTCTTTCTTCACTTACAACTTCTCCAAAAGTATCTATAAGCATATATTCATTTCCAACAGTACTTATTTTTATATGCCTTATCTATTTTTTTCCCTATAATATTGTTATCTAAAAATCTTTATCTGACCATCTTTACAATAACAAATTTCATTATCGGACAATACAATAAAAACCTGATACATTTGTATCAATTTCTTCTAAATATCCATCTTCTTTTCTAAATCTAAGTAAATTTATACTTCCTTTTATGGAACTTAAATTTTTCTAAATAATAAGTCCATAAAGCAACATCTTCATTAGAATTAGCAATAACCATAGCGGACCTTTGAGAATATCCTGCCAAACTAAGTTCTTTTACAAAAGAATTTTTCTCCGAATATAAATCAATAGAAGTATCTATTTTTAGTCAAAATACCATTTTTTTATTAAAAAGTATAATTATATATACCTTTTTCTAAGTGAACCTCTATATAAAAATATGATCTTTATCAAAAATAATATATATTATCGTCTATTTTCAAAAAAATTCATCTTCTGCAAGTTTTTCCATTATATTTTTATATATTGTTTTGAATCTCCCACATCTATCCAGCCTACTTTTTATTTCTTTTTTTCTTTTTTTCACTTATATTTACTTTTTTTCAATTTTTTTAACTATTTTTCTCTTTTCCTATTGTATCTTTTTAATACTATGTACACATTAAATAATATAAAACCTGCTATTAAAGCAATAAATACAGAAAAAAACTTACTCTGAGTATTTTTTTATAAATTTTACAGTAGAATTTTCTTTTTTTCTTCCTCAGCTAATATACCTAATTTTTTTCTTCTATATCTATAAGAATAGTTAAAAACTTTTTTTGCTCTAATTTATTATCTTCTCTTAAATAAATATCATCTTCAAATTCTCTTACTTCTGGCTCTTCTATATCTGTTAAATCCTTGATACTCTCTTTTATCAAAAATTCTTATCCAAGCCCTCAATAAATTCTTTTTCAGGAACAGAACTTGATCTATTCCACATTTTTTTATATGTTTCTTTTTAAAATAATATAAGCAAGCTCATCTTCCGTTATATATTGTTCTATATCTGACAAAGTCGCTCTATATGTTAATAAAAAAATATCTTCAAAGCTGCTAATGTCTTTTTTTGTCTTAATCCATATATTAACTTTGGTAATAAATCTTCACTTTGCAATATTCTTCTCCTAATTTTTTTATTATATTTATATTTTACCATTTATAGCACTTCTTGTGAATGCGGAAGCCATTTTAATTAATAAAAGAATTTATATTAGCTAATAAAAAGCACATATAATCACTCTTTTCTGCGATTATATGTGCTTCATATTTCAGTAGTTATATGCGTCTATATTTTTATCTAAGCTGCTCTACTCCATCTATAGTCCATACACCATTATTATTTACAACATATTTTCCATCTATTGTAGTATTTATAGCTAAAGAACCATCATTATTTAAATAATAACATCTTTCTTTTTCCATCTTTCGACTTAATCCATCTCCAACCTGTCAACATAAGCCCTTCATTTTGAGTTTTTTCAGGATTTAGATAATACCATTTTCCATTAATATTAGCCCAAGAAGTTCTCATATCTCCATTAGTATCAAATAAATACCAAGATTTAATATTGTTACTATCCAGGTAAGCCCACTTATCTTTAATAAAACCTCCGTTTTGCTCCATCCTCCAGATATTATTTACTTTTATCCATTTTCCACTTATTTTTACATAAGTCTTTTCACTTGCTCTATTTAAGTTTCTTAATGAAACGATACCGAAGCTACCACTTCCACCACCTGTAGAACGATTTCTATTATCAGTATTTACTAGACTTAAAAATGTTTCTCTTAATTTACTAATTTGATTTTCAATTTTTACAACACTATCACTATCTTCTATTAATACTTCTGCTCTCGCAAGTTCTCTTTCTATTGCTCTAAGACTTTCAGTAGTATAGCTATTTTCAGCTAATTGTTGTCTTATTCTTAATATTTCGCTCTCTAATCTGGTTTTTGAATTTTCTATTTGTTCATTAGATACTTTATATACAGCTTTATAACGTTTATTTGTCTTAGCTACATCAATTTCTTTATCCCAACCTACAAAAGTATAGCCTCTTCTTTCTTCTACTGTTGGAATTTCCGGCATTTCAGCTAATTTCACATACTGTCTACTTATTTCACTGCCATCATAATCTTCAAATACTATTTCATAAGTCTTATTATAGTAAACTCCATAAACTGTATCTGTAGATAACATAAAACTTATAAATCCATCTTTTTCCATAGCATCAACTATATATGCACTAACCTTATTATCGGTCTTTTTATATGCCACAACTTTATAATCAGCCATATTTCTATCTTTTTTAGGAACTTCTATACTTACTCTGAGAGTTTTGGTATCTTCTATATCTTTCTCTACCCAAGCATTATTTTCTACTATTTCTTTAACAAGCTTTCCACTTACATAAAAACCTGTTTCCATATCTTCAATTTCTTCTACAGCCTCAGAATCAGTTGCTTTATAAAGATTTCTATCTTGCTTACTTAAATCAAGTCTTAATGCAGTATTTTCACCTTCTACTTTTATTGTATTAAGTATATCCTCCATATCTTCTCTATTTGCACTTGCATACCAAGTATCAGGAGTAGGATTGGTATATATATCATTTTTCTACTATATTATTTTTTTGTATATACTGCAATAAGTCTTACAGAATATTCAGGCATCTTAAAAACTTATTTCAGGATTTGTTATATCTTCAAACTCCAGTCCATTTGGAACTGCTCTCCAATATGCGAAATCCTTTTCCTTCTTTCTCTTCTGCTCTAAGTGTTAAATCAGTACCTTTTTTTCAAAAATCTCCACCTTGAGAAAGTACATTTTCTCCATTTATACTTACTATATTAGCATTTTTCTACAAATACCTTTCTAGCTGATTTACTAAGTATACTAAATGGTAATCTTATTTTTTCCGAATATTTTTAATATTCCTTCAACAATAGCATAAGCCTTACCTATCTTATTGTTGTTTTCATATTTTACTCGATAATCTATACCATATTTTAATTCTCCACCCTCTTTAGTAACTATAGCTTTTGCTTTTATAGGTGCTTTTAATTCATCAACTATATACTTATCATTTTCGAGTTCTGCCCTTATATTAAAAGAAGCATCGGAAATATCTATAGTATCTTTAGCAAGTCTTACTCTTACTTCGCTCGCACTCATAAATTTATCTCTTTGAGCACCTTCTCCATAAGTATGTATTCCTTGTAATTTTATAAATTTAGCTAAAGTAGGCTCAAAACCGGCTAATTTCCAACCGGATTCATTTTCCCAAGTTCCTTTTGCAACCTCTTTCCAAGTATTTCCATCTAAACTGGTAAATATTTTATACTCTTCTACTCTACCGTTAGACTGACCCGTTCTTGCAAGATACCTTAATCCGTCAACTACCTGTTCTTCATCCAACTCTAAACTAATCCATCTATTCCCTACAGGTGTTACTCCATACCAATTTGTATGCCATAAGGTAGCTTCATTATTATCATTTGCTCTTGAACCCGGCTCATTAGCTTGTTGATTTCCAACATCTATATTTACATTTTCATAATTATAATCTCTAGTGGCATCTTCTGCATTTTCTGCTTTTTCATCTACATTCAAATTTATATCTATAGTTTTTCTTGTTTGATGATCCTCTGATTCAACTATAATATAAGCTTTATTACTATCTTCTTTATCCAGTATAAGTGTATAAGCCGCATTATCCTTAGCTTTTATATCTATACTATCTATAAATAAGGCAGGAGTTCCTATACTTCCTTTGCTTATATCTGCTTCATTATAAATTTCACCGTTTAATTCTACTTTTTCTAATTTAGCTGTCTTATTTGTTGTATATGAACCGCTTGCAGGTCTAAGCTCTATTTCTGTAATACCTATACTGGCTTTCCATCTTGTACCTGTATTAACTGTCGAATTTAACAACCGCTTTTATAAATGTAAATGTTGTAGGATTAAAATTATAAGTATATGCTTTTACATTTTCACTTATTTCATCTTCTCCTATATTCTCCTCAGTAACGAGTTCTGTCCAATTAGTTCCATCCTCTGAAACATATAATCTTGTAGTATTTGCATCGGGATATCTAAGCGAACCTCCATCTTTAGCAAAATAAATAACTACTTGTCCCAACCTTTGTTGAGTTGCATATTCTAAAGTAAGTTCCGCCTCTGTCGTTCCTGCTTGAGCGGCATTCCAGTTACTCCATATATATGGATTTGCTCCCCCGGAGGAATTTGCATACGAAGCTATAGAACCATCTTTAATAGCATCTAAGGTATCACTAGGATTTGCTCCTCCTATTTCTTGTGTTACTCTTAAGGCTTGGTTGGAAATACTATCTCCTAATCTTATAGTCTCATTTTGTACTCTTATACTGGCTTCTACATTTATTTTTTCACCTAGTACCTCTGCTTTTCCTGATACCTTTATTATTCCTGCATTAGAATAAGAATTTTCATCAATATCTTCCCATATAACAGGAAAGTCAACCTTTAGTATTTCACCATTTTCCAGAACTGCCGGTCTTGATTCAGGTAAAATTGCCTTTACTCCAATAGGTGTAGTTGTTGAATAATTAAGTAAGGCTGCTACCTTATCAATAATATTTATATTTACAAACACTTCTTTTCCATTAGCCAGCTTACCTTTTTACTTCAAAAACTACCAACTTTATTTATTTGTTCTTCAGTAATACTTTCCCAAGCAATACTTTCTTCTAATTCTTTATCATTTGTATAAGCAACTGTTATTTTTTTCAGGTAATATAGGATAGTATCCTTTTTTTCACATAATAATTTTTTTAGACATATAATAATTCTTAACTCTAACTTCACCTTCGCTATTATCATGTTCTACTTTCTCACTATTTAATGTAAGACTGGCAGATGTTAAACCATCTGAACTTGCATTTATAGTTATTTTTACCTTCATTTTCACTAGTTTGTACTATAGCTAAAGCTTTACCGGAAAATACTCTTCTATGATTTGCTTTATATGAAGTATGATCTATAGGATTACCATTATCTAAACCTACTAAACTACCTTCACCGCTTATTTCAAAAGTTATATCATTGCTTGCATCAGGTATAATATTTCCTTCATTATCTACTACATCAACCTCAATATAAGCTAAATCTTTACCATCTGCTAATAAATCATCCTCTGCTTTGTATTGTTTGAGTACAATTTTTTTAGCTTCTCCTGTTGTCTTAACTATATTTCTTCCTGTAGTTTCACCTATAACTTGTGTTCCTGCATTATCACTATAAGCTACCGCCCTTAAGGTACCTGCTTCATAAGGAACCTTCCAAGTTAAATACAGATTTTCATATTCTATATTAGATTTACCTTCTCCTTTATATATTTGATATTTATAAAGTCCTGTATTTTCTTCTGTAAAAGCTCTAAGCCCCAAATCTCTTTCCTCTCCATTTATAGGAGTGAATAAAAGTCTGACACTCTTTGCATTAGAATAAACTACTACCGGAACTTTATTTTCCCTATCTTTTTCTACTACATTTTCATTCCAAGCCGGCAATATATGCAAAGTAGTATTGTCCTCATTCCATAAACTTCTATATAAATAATAACTGTCTTTAGGAAATCCTGCTGTATCTATAATACCGAAATATGAGTTCTTTGGAGATGGCCAAGAACCTATTGCTCCTCCACCTGTTCCATTATAAGGAGTCGGCTCTCCTATATAATCAAAACCTGTCCATACATACTCACCTGCAAGATAATCTCTCTTTATTATCTCATACCAACCTTCACTTGCCATAGCACCCCAGCCTACCTTTGACTTATCATAAGCTGTTAATTGCTTACTCGCATTCTGATTTCCGGTATATCCATTAATCTTATATATCCCTCTACTATTTATACTTGAAACAGTCTCAGAAGCATATAATGGCCAATCAGGTTTTAAATTATGCCAAAAATCGTATTGTGACCCATTTGCATAATTAAGACCTACTACGCCACCTGCATTTGCTAAATTTTGATCTATTCTGGCATATATATTATTAGTATTTCCTTGACTCTTTAATCTGTTATCACCTATTGTTACAGGTCTTGTAGCATCAAGGCTATTTCCAAGTCTTGCTAAATCTACTGACAACTCTTCATATCCGTTAGAACCATCCGTAACGCCTTCTAATATCTCATTTCCAAGAGACCACATAATAACAGATGGAGAGTTATAAGCACTATTTATCATAGCTGCCAAATCAAACTCATACCATTTCATATTACTAGAGGCACCAAGTATTTCATTATCAGCTTCTATAGATTTCTCAAAATGTGATGAATAATCATTTATATTTCCATTTTTCTTTTTATGCCAACCGTCAAAAGCCTCGTCTATAACTAATACACCTAATTCATCACATATATCTAATAAAGTTTTAGCAGCCGGATTATGTGTAACTCTTATTGAATTACATCCCATATCTTTTAATATTTCCACCTGTCGTCTTATTGCAGCTTCATTTGCAACAGCTCCTAAAAGCCCCTTGATCATGGTGCATACAGACACCTTTTTAATTTCATATTTTTGACCATTTAAACTAAACCCCGTATTTTTTTATTAAAAATCAAAAATATCTAAATCCAAAATCTGTATAATATGTATCTACTATATCATCTCCTACTTTTTATATCTGTTCTTAATTTATATAATTTAGGATTACTTATACTCCATAAATCAGGATTATTTACACTGGCTTCTGAAATTATTTCTGTATTTGCATTAGCACTTACTTCTATTTGTTCGGAAGTAATACTTGTAACCTCTGTTTCTCCATTATATATAGTATTTACCACAACAAAATTTTTTTACTCTCATTAGAGGTATTTCTTATATTAGATTTAATTCTTACCTTAGGATTTGTTGTATTATTTTTTAAATCGGGAGTATCTACTTTAATTCCCCATAAATCAATGTGAAGCTTATTGCTTATACTTAAATTTACACTTCTATATATACCACTTCCCGAATACCATCTGCTGGAAGGAGTCTTATGATCTACTTTTACTGCAATAACATTCTCTCCGGAAAAATCTAAATATTTTGTTATATCAAAAGAAAACGGAGTATATCCATAATGATGCATTCCTAATTTATGACCATTTATGTAAACTGTGGCATTCATATATATACCATCAAAATCTATTCTAACATCTTTAGAAGCGGCTTCTACCGGTAAAGTAAATTTCTTTCTATACCAAGCTGTACCACCGGGTAAATATCCGCTTTCAGCTTCCATCTTACTTGAAAACTCCTGCTCTATACTATAATCATGTGGTAAATTAAGTTCTCTCCATTTAGAATCATTAAAATTTTTAGACTCTGCACCTGCTATATCTCCCATAGTAAAACGCCAATTATTATCAAAATTTTGTGTTCTACTATCTATACTATATTCGTTAGGAAAAAAATGCGTTCCGGTAATGAATTAGTTTGAGATTTTATATTTCCATCTTCACTTAATACTTTTATAGAGCCTTGAAATGCTAATGTATCCAGATTTAAAACATTTAAAAATCATTAAACCACTCATTGCTACTGCTGCAACTCTTTTTTTAGTTTCATAGTTTCCTCCCTATATATATTTATATTTTTCAATATTATAACAGTAAATTTCATAAAAATATCTATGCACTTTTTTTCGTTTTTTTATAGCACTTTTTTTACTATAAATATGAATATTTTTTTATTCAAAATCATAATTCTTTTATGTTATTAAGATTTATTTATCTATATATTTTTATGTATAAATATAATATTTTTACCACTTTGCTTTTTTTATCATATATTTATACCGTCTTTTTTTCTAAATCAAAAATCTATCAACAAGAAGTTAATATAGTCTTTAGCTCCATATAAAATACATACTAAAAATATAATTATAAAAATAATTTACCTACTTATAATTAAATTACTTTTTTTAAAACAAAAAAATAGAAGTATTGCTTACTTCTACAAAAAAAGTAATTTATACTTCTATATTTTTCATTACAAAAATTTTTATTTTATATTCATATATAATATTTTTTTACATTTTTCTATTTATTTGTAAACAAAAAGCTTTACAAAAACTTATATATACATATACTACAAATACTATAGCTACTATTATTTCTAATAAAAAGTAGTATATTTAAAACAGGATTTATATATCCCTAACTTTCCAAAAAAATACTATACTTTGTTTTTAATGCTATAGCACTAATTACAAAAAGGGAAGGTAAAAAGCTGAAAAAAACTTGGTTTAAATCCACCTGATATTATAGATATTAATGCTTTTGCCGGATCCGGTATATCATATTTTATATATCTATATGTTACAACTATTAATAATATTATAAGAGCTACAAACCCAAACCAGAAACTAATAATATCGTTTTTTTCTATCTATATATGTATTAATAATTTTTTTATCTATATGTTTATTTTTTTAACAATAATAAGGTTCTAATGCCCTTATAGTAATGACTTTACTGAAGAAGCCAATGATAAAATTAAAGTCATAAAAAGAAATGCTTACGGTTATAGAAACTTTAAAAAAACTTTAGAAACCGTATTTTTCTTATCTGTTAAAAAGTGAGTATAAGACCAAGTCTTATACTCACAAAAAAATAATCACCCCAACCCCTTGACAAAGAGCCAATACTATAATTATAAGAAGAAATAAAAAAAGACCTAAGTACCTATCAATTAAATACCTAAGTCTTTATTCATGAGACACCCGGGACTCGAACCCGGGACAACTTGATTAAAAGTCAAGTGCTCTACCACCTGAGCTAGTATCCCATATTAATATTAAATGCCTTGGACCGGAATCGAACCAGTGACACGAGGATTTTCAGTCCTCTGCTCTACCAACTGAGCTACCAAGGCAGAATTGCGGGGACAGGATTTGAACCTGCGACCTCCGGGTTATGAGCCCGACGAGCTTCCAGACTGCTCTACCCCGCGATAATAATATCATCAGGCGAAGTATATCCGTCCTAATGTGTTTGGTAAGTGGGGGAAGGTGGATTCGAACCACCGAAGGCAGTGCCAGCAGATTTACAGTCTGTCCCCTTTGGCCACTCGGGAATTCCCCCATTCATATTGCTAAAAGCAATAAAGCCGATAATCGGACTCGAACCGATAACCTGCTGATTACAAATCAGCTGCTCTGCCAATTGAGCCATATCGGCATATTAAATAATATGCTCTATTATTATATTTGCAAAATGGGACCAATAGGGCTCGAACCTATGACCCCCTGCTTGTAAGGCAGATGCTCTCCCAGCTGAGCTATGATCCCGTAGGTACAAATATAACATATTTATATACTTTTGTCAAGTATCAACGACCCAAATCGGACTCGAACCGACGACCTCCGCCGTGACAGGGCGGCGCTCTAACCAACTGAGCCATTGGGCCATACATAATAGCCTAATATCATACCTTGAAAACTACACATCAAACTTCATCACTAAAACCTAACCGACTTCTTGGTTAAACCCTCGACCTATTAGTAATCATCAGCTGAGTACATTACTGTACTTACACCTTGACCCTATCTACCTCATAGTCTCTAAGGGGTCTTACTGCTTTCGCATGAGATATCTCATCTTGAGGTGGGCTTCACGCTTAGATGCCTTCAGCGTTTATCCCTTCCCGACTTGGCTACCCTGCCATGGGCTTGCTACCCAACAGGTACACCAGTGGTCAGTCCATCCCGGTCCTCTCGTACTAAGGACAGCTCCTCTCAAATATCTTACGCCCACGCCGGATAGGGACCGAACTGTCTCACGACGTTCTGAACCCAGCTCGCGTACCGCTTTAATGGGCGAACAGCCCAACCCTTGGGACCGACTTCAGCCCCAGGATGCGATGAGCCGACATCGAGGTGCCAAACCACTCCGTCGATGTGAACTCTTGGGAGTGATAAGCCTGTTATCCCCAGGGTAGCTTTTATCCGTTGAGCGATGGCTTTCCCACGTAAAACCACCGGATCACTAAGTCCTAGTTTCCTACCTGCTCCACCCGTCAGTGTCGCAGTCAAGCTCCCTTATGCCTTTGCACTCTTTAAATGGTTTCCGACCATTCTGAGGGAACCTTTGAGCGCCTCCGATACTCTTTCGGAGGCGACCGCCCCAGTCAAACTCCCCATCTGACATTGTCCCCTGACCGGCTTACGGCCATAGGTTAGAAATCCAATAATACAAGGGTGGTATCCCAACGGTGACTCCTTACAGACTGGCGTCCATATCTCTTCGTCTCCCACCTATCCTGTACAGGTATTATCGAATCCCAGTATCAAACTAGAGTAAAAGCTCCATGGGGTCTTTCCGTCCTGGCGCAGGTAACCAGCATCTTCACTGGTACTTCAATTTCACCGGGTGCATTGTCGAGACAGTGCTCAAATCATTACGCCTTTCGTGCGGGTCGGAACTTACCCGACAAGGAATTTCGCTACCTTAGGACCGTTATAGTTACGGCCGCCGTTTACTGGGGCTTAAATTCAATGCTTCGTTTCCTAACATCTCCTCTTAACCTTCCAGCACCGGGCAGGCGTCAGCCCATATACCCTCACCTTTCGGTTTCGCATAGACCTGTGTTTTTTTGCTAAACAGTTGCTTGAGCCTATTTTTCTGTGACCAAGCTCTCACTTGGTACCCCTTCTCCCGAAGTTACGGGGTCATTTTGCCGAGTTCCTTAACAATGCTTCTCCCGCCGGCCTTAGGATTCTCTCCTCATCCACCTGTGTCGGTTTACGGTACGGGTACATATAATACAATAGCAGCTTTTCTTGACAGCTCCTTTAGCGACTTCACTACTTGTTTTCGCTTCGCATAACGCTTTCTCCTTGCATGGCGGTTTTTCCTACCATACGGATACCTCGCTTGCCCCGGTCTTTGCTTTCCCGGGTTCGCTTACGTCTCTGTGTCCCTACAGTTCTGATTATATGCAGTACAGGAATCTAAACCTGTTGTCCATCGACTACGTCTTTCGACCTTGCCTTAGGCCCCGACTTACCCAGAGCAGATCAGCTTTACTCTGGAAACCTTAGATATTCGGCCAAGAGGATTCTCACCTCTTTCTCGCTACTCATTCCGGCATTCTCTCTTCTTACTTCTCCACTGCTTCTTCCGATACAGCTTCTACGCTTGTAAGAATGCTCCTCTACCAAGTATTTCTACTTCCTAAGCTTCGGTGTTGTGTTTTAGCCCCGGACATTTTCGGCGCAGGACCTCTCGACTAGTGAGCTATTACGCACTCTTTGAATGTATGGCTGCTTCTAAGCCAACATCCTAGTTGTCTTCGAAATCCCACATCCTTTTCCACTTAACACATACTTTGGGACCTTAGCTGTAGGTCTGGGCTCTTTCCCTTTTGACTACCCAACTTATCTCGTGTAGTCTGACTCCCGTTAATCATCTGGCTGGCATTCGGAGTTTGATATTCATTGGTAAGCTTTTGACGCCCCCGCAAAAATTCAGTGCTCTACCTCCAGCAGACTCTAACGAGGCTAGTCCTAAAAACTATTTCGAGGAGAACCAGCTATCTCCGGGTTCGATTGGAATTTCTCCCCTATCCACACCTCATCTCCACCCTTTTCAACGGATGTGAGTTCGGTCCTCCATTCTCTTTTACGAAAACTTCAACCTGGACATGGATAGATCACCCGGTTTCGGGTCTACTTCCACTGACTTATTCGCCCTATTAAGACTTGGTTTCCTTCGGCTTCGCACCTGTAGTGCTTAACCTCGCCAGTAAATGTAACTCGCCGGACCGTTCTACAAAAAGTACGCGGTTGTGCTTTACTGAGTATTGCACTTCCACAGTTTGTAAACACAGGGTTTCAGGTTCTCTTTCACTCCCCTCCCGGGTTCTTTTTCACCTTTCCTTCACAGTACTATTTCTCTATCGGTCACTAAGTAGTATTTAGCCTTGGGGGTGGTCCCCCGACTTCCCCAAGGTTTCTCGTGTCTCGTGGTACTTTGGATACTGCTTGTCTCTAACTCGTTTTTTTATTTACGCGACTCTCACGCTCTTTGGTAGGCTTTTTCCAAAACCTTTCTACTAACTATTAGATAACTTATTGCAGTCCTTAACCCCCATCTGCACGCAGATAGGTTTGGGCTCCTCCGGTTTCGCTCGCCACTACTCCCAGAATCGATTTTTCTTTCTTTTCCTCCGGCTACTTAGATGTTTCAGTTCACCGGGTTCCCTTCCATACCCTATGTGTTCAGGCATGGATACTTGAGGTCTTCTCAAGTGGGTTTCCCCATTCAGATATCTACGGATCATTGAATATTTGCTTCTTCCCGTAGCTTTTTCGCAGCTTATCACGTCTTTCTTCGGCTCTTAGTGCCAAGGCATTCACCCTGCGCTCTTTATGTTTAACCAACTCTTATCCTTGCGGTAGGATAATCTTTAGATACTAGCGTGTATCTTGTTGGTCGGTTTGGTTTTTATATTGTGTTTACAATATTTTAGTTTGTTTGGATAATAACTCTCGTTATTATCACCTCGGATGTCTAAGATAAATGAATTAATGGTATTGCACTACTAACACGCAATGCCATTTTACTGTTTCATTCTTCTTAATCTCGTTTGATATGCAGTTTTTCAAGGTACGATTTTCTTGAGTGTTTACCACTCATTAAAAACATTCAATCTCTTAACTGTTTTTAATGAATAGTAAACTCTATTCATTTTTTAAAAAATCCGGCATCCACCTGCTCTCCCATACCGTCTCCAGTATAGTACCATCGGCCGACTAAGTCTTAACCGTCGTGTTCGAGATGGGAACGGGTGTGTCCCCTAGTCGCATCGACACCGGAATATTTATCCCCTCTTAAATCTAAGATTAAACAGTACCCACAACCCCTACTCTCTTCCTTAGAAAGGAGGTGATCCAGCCGCACCTTCCGATACGGCTACCTTGTTACGACTTCACCCCAGTTACCTGCCCTGCCTTCGGCAGCTCCTTCCCTTGCGGTTAGGGTCACTGACTTCGGGCATTGCTGACTCCCCATGGTGTGACGGGCGGTGTGTACAAGACCCGGGAACGTATTCACCGCGACATTCTGATTCGCGATTACTAGCGATTCCAGCTTCATGTAGGCGAGTTGCAGCCTACAATCCGAACTGAGACGTTATTTTTGAGATTTGCTCCCCCTCGCAGGCTCGCTTCTCTTTGTTTACGCCATTGTAGCACGTGTGTAGCCCAAATCATAAGGGGCATGATGATTTGACGTCATCCCCACCTTCCTCCAGGTTATCCCTGGCAGTCTCCCTAGAGTGCCCATCTTACTGCTGGCTACTAAGGACAAGGGTTGCGCTCGTTGCGGGACTTAACCCAACATCTCACGACACGAGCTGACGACAACCATGCACCACCTGTATCCTATGTCCCGAAGGAAGGACAACATTACTTGTCTGTCATAGGTATGTCAAGATTTGGTAAGGTTCTTCGCGTTGCTTCGAATTAAACCACATGCTCCACCGCTTGTGCGGGTCCCCGTCAATTCCTTTGAGTTTCATTCTTGCGAACGTACTCCCCAGGTGGAATACTTACTGCGTTTGCGACGGCACCGAAAGGTTAATCCTCCCGACACCTAGTATTCATCGTTTACCGCGTGGACTACCAGGGTATCTAATCCTGTTTGCTCCCCACGCCTTCGAGCCTCAACGTCAGTTATCGTCCAGTAAGCCGCCTTCGCCACCGGTGTTCCTCCCAATATCTACGCATTTCACCGCTACACTGGGAATTCCACTTACCTCTCCGACACTCTAGCTTGGCAGTTTCCAAAGCAGTTCCGGGGTTGAGCCCCGGGCTTTCACTTCAGACTTGCTATGCCGTCTACGCTCCCTTTACACCCAGTAAATCCGGATAACGCTTGCCCCCTACGTATTACCGCGGCTGCTGGCACGTAGTTAGCCGGGGCTTCTTAGTCAGGTACCGTCATTTTTCTTCCCTGCTGATAGAGCTTTACATACCGAAATACTTCTTCACTCACGCGGCGTTGCTGGATCAGGGTTTCCCCCATTGTCCAATATTCCCCACTGCTGCCTCCCGTAGGAGTTTGGGCCGTGTCTCAGTCCCAATGTGGCCGATCACCCTCTCAGGTCGGCTACTGATCGTTGACTTGGTAGGCTTCTACCCCACCAACTATCTAATCAGACGCAGGTCCATCTCACACCGATAAATCTTTTACCCCTGCACCATGCGGTGCTGTGGTCTTATGCGGTATTAGCAGTCGTTTCCAACTGTTATCCCCCTGTGTGAGGCAGGTTACCCACGCGTTACTCACCCGTCCGCCACTAAGTAATCTATTCTCTATCCCGAAGAACTTTGAATAAACACTTCGTTCGACTTGCATGTGTTAAGCACGCCGCCAGCGTTCATCCTGAGCCAGGATCAAACTCTCATCTTAAAGTTTAATCTCTCTAATTGCACTGGCAATTATCCTTTGATAAATCTACTCTTATTTTCATAAGTTCGACTTATCTTCCTTTACTGTTAAGGTTTTTACATTCTTGAATTTTCTTTTAAAGAAATTTCAGGGTTATGTGTACTGTTTAATCTTTGATTTTCAAGGTTCTTTTTCATTGCCCTTTATAGGAGCAACTCATTTACTATATCATATCTTCTAAATCATGTCAATAACTTTTTTTAAAATAATTTAGAAACGGAGAAAGAGGATTTGAACCCTCGCGCGGTTGCCCTGACCCTACACCCTTAGCAGGGGCGCCTCTTCGGCCTCTTGAGTATTTCTCCAACTATCTTTTTTTCAAAAGACTTTGCATATTATACAAGATATATCTTGTTATTGTCAATATATTTTTTTGCTTTTTTTATAATCTTTTCAAGTCTAGCTATATCTTGTGTTTTTTTATTATTTTTTTACTATCTATATAAGCTTGTATTCTATCTTTCACTACTTTAGCTATCTCTATAGTTTTTCATATTTTTTTATACTCTTCATAATATAAAGGTTCTAGATAAGTAAGACTTACTTTTTTACTTTTTTTAAACCTTTCTCATCAAAAAGGTTTAAAACAATCTATTAATGCTACAGGTACTATAGGTGCTTTAACCATAGTTGCAGATTTAAAAGCTCCAGCTTTCATTTCTAATAAATTATTCCCTTTATGAGATCTTGTTCCTTCCGGAAATATAAGAAAAATTATAAAGCTTGACTAAGTTTATCTGATACATTTTTTAATTACCTTCATGGAATCTCTCATATCTTCTGTATCTATAGGTATTCCTTTCAATATACTTATAACTTGCTTTTACTAATATTATATTACTATATTTCTTTTTTTATAACTATTCCAAACGGTTTATCTTGTGCCTCCATTATAGCTAAAAGTATCATAATATCCTTGATGATTTGGACAAATTAAATATCCGCATTCTTTAGGTAATTTTTTTCATTTCCATTAATCTCTACTTCTATTCTTCCTTTTTTTATTAGCTTTTTATTGCTATATCTCTTATTAAAGAATATTTTTTTCTTCTTGAGTATATTTATTTGAATTTTTTGTAATATTTATTTAAAGTAAATATATAGTATGGGATATTACATATATTCCCAAGTATCATAATAATTAATCTTAACCAATTCATTATTTACTTCTCCTTTAAAAAAAGAGACACTAGATTTTTTTATCTACTGCCTCTAATTTTTAATTCTTAATTTTTCTTCTGTATTTTTCTAATTCTTCATTATCTTTATTTTTCTCTAACCTTAGCAATACTTGCAACTTTTTATATCACTCTCTTTGTCTATATCTATAAGTTTAACACCTGAAGCATATCTACTAAGTAATGATATTTTTATCTGCATCTATTCTTATAAGTATTCCCTTATTAGTAATAATAAATATTTCTATTATCATCTATTAATTTTTGCACCTACTAAATCTCCTGTTTTTCTCACTAGGTTTATAGCAAATAATACCTTTTCCACCTCTTTTTTTGTAAACTAAATTCATCTAAAAGAGTTCTTTTTTTCCTATGCCATATTCTGATACAAGTAATAGATATTTACCTTGAATAGTAAGTTGCATTCCAATTACTTCATCCAGTAAATCAAGACGCATTCCCCTTACTCCCATAGAACTACGTCCGGTTTCTCTTATATCTTTTTCATTAATATAAATACATCTACCTTGTTTTTGATATTAAAACTAAATCCATATTTCCATCTGTAGTTTTTACTTCTATAAGTTCATCATCATCTCTTAGTAAAATAGCTATAAGACCATTCTTCCTTATATTTTTCAAACTCTTTTAGATTAGTTTTCTTTATCATACCTTTCTTTGTAGCCATAAGTAGATATTTATCTTCCTTATTATCTTCGTTAGGAATTATTGCACTTATTTTTTCTTCAGGTAATAATTGTAGAAGATTAACTATAGCTACACCTCTGGATGTTCTAGTTGCATCAGGTATTTTTATATGCTTTAATTCTAAATACTCTACCTTTATTAGTGAAAAAGCTTAAATAATTATGGGTATGTGTCATTATGATATCTTCTATGAAATCATCTTCAATTGTTTGCATACCTTTTATACCTTTTCCACCTCTATTTTGAGATTTAAAATTATCAGGACTCATTCTTTTGATATAGCCAAGTTTAGTTATAGCTATTACTGTATCTTCATTTGGTATAAGATCTTCATCTTCTATATCATCATCTTGTATAAAACCTGTTCTTCTGTCATCTCCATATTTATCTTTTATTATATTAATTTCATCTCTTATAACAGATAAAAGAAGACTTTCATTAGCTAATATTTCCAAATAATATTTTTATTTTTCTCCTGTAATTCATTATACTCTGCAAGTAATCTATCTCTCTCAAGTCCTGTAAGAGCACGCAAACGCATATCTACTATAGCTTGAGCCTGAGCATCGCTAAAAGAAAATCTATTTATTAATTCTGTTTTTGCTATTGATACATTAGCACTGGCACGTATAATTTTAATTATTTCATCTATATTATCTAAAGCTTTTAATAAACCTTCTAAGATATGAGCTCTTTCCTGTGCTTTATTTAAATCATACTTAGTTCTTCTGGTAATAACTTCTTCTTGATGTTTTAGATAATATTTTAACATATCTAAAATATTAAGAGTTTTTAGGTTCATTATCAACTAAAGAAAGCATATTTACACCAAATGTTTCTTGCATTTGTGTATGTTTATAGAGTCTATTTAGAATAACTCCGCATTTACATCACGACGTAATTCTATAACTATTCTCATTCCTTCTCTGTTAGATTCATCTCTAAGTTCAGTTATACCTTCTACTTTCTTATCGTTTACCAACTCAGCTATTTTTTTCTATCAGTCTAGATTTATTAACAAGATATGGTAATTCTGTAACTATAATTCTATTTTTTTCCATTACTCATAGCTTCTATACTAGTTACAGCTCTTACTTTTTATTTTTTTCCTTTTCCTGTTCTATAAGCTTCATTTATTCCCGATTTACCTAAAAATATTAGCTCCGGTAGGAAAAATCAGGTCCTTTTTACTATTTCTAATATATCTTCTATAAAGATTTCTTTTATTCTCTATCCTATATTCAATTATTTTATTTACAGCATCTATTAATTCTCTTAAATTATGTGGTGGTATATTTGTAGCCATACCTACAGCAATACCCGTAGTTCCATTTGCAAGTAAATTAGGAAATCTTGATGGTAATACTACAGGCTCTTTTTCAGTATCATCAAAATTAGGTGCAAAATCTACAGTATCTTTATTTATATCTGAGAGCATTTCCATAGCAATTTTACTAAGTCTTGCTTCAGTATATCTCATAGCTGCAGCACCATCACCATCTATAGAACCAAAATTTCCATGTCCATCTACTAGAGGATATCTCATAGACCACTCTTGTGCCATATTAACCAAAGCACCATATATAGAAGAATCTCCATGTGGATGATACTTACCCATAGTATCACCGACTATACGAGCACACTTTCTATGTGGTTTATCAGGACCGTTATTTAATTCTATCATAGAGTATAACACTCTTCTTTGAACAGGTTTTAGTCCATCTCTTATGTCAGGTAAAGCCCTTGAGGCTATAACACTCATTGCATAGTCTATATAGGACTTCTCCATAGTTTTCTTTAAGTCTATTTCATTTACTTTATCGAAAACATTAGCTTCCATAAATTAGCTCCTTATTATATATCAAGGTTTTGAACATATTTAGCATTATTTTCTATAAATTCTCTTCTAGGCTCTACTTCATCTCCCATAAGAGTAGTAAATGTTAAATCTGTTTCAGTTAAATTTTCTTCATCTATAACTACTTTTAATAAAATTCTTCTTTCAGGATCCATAGTTGTTTCCCACAATTGTTCGGCATCCATTTCTCCAAGTCCCTTATATCGTTGAATTTTTATTGCTTCCATCTCTTCCAACTTCATTTAATATATTATTTAACTCTTCATCACTATAAGCATACCAAACCCTTTTTATTTTTTTCCAATTTATATAATGGTGGTTGAGCTAAATATACATGTCCTTCTTTTTATAAGTTCAGGCATAAATCTATATATAAAAGTAAGCATTAATGTATCTATATGTGATCCATCTACATCGGCATCTGTCATAATGATAATTTTATTATATCTAAGCTTTGAAATATCAAACTCTTCATGTATACCTGTTCCAAATGCAGTTATCATAGCTCTTATTTCAGCATTAGAAAACACCTTATCTATTCTAGCTTTTTCTACATTTAAAATCTTTCCTCTAAGAGGTAAAATAGCTTGAGTGTCTCTTTTTCTTGCCGACTTTGCAGAACCGCCGGCTGAATCTCCCTCTACGATAAAAATTTCACATTCACTGGCATTCTTACTTGAACAATCAGCTAACTTACCCGGTAATTTTAAACCATCTAAAGCTGATTTTCTTCTTGTTAAATCTCTAGCTTTTCTGGCTGCGGCTCTAGCTCTTTGGGCTAATATTGCTTTTTCACAAATAATTTTAGCAATACTAGGATTTTGCTCTAAAAAGTAAGTAAGTTGCTCAGAAACTATTCCATTTACAGCTATTGCCGCTTCTGAATTTCCTAATTTTTGCTTAGTTTGTCCTTCAAATTGAGGTTCTGATACTTTAACTGATATAATAGCGGTTAATCCTTCTCTTATATCTTCTCCTGCTAAATTATCTTCATTATCTTTTTAGTAATTTATTTTTTTCTTGCATAATCATTAAAAAGTTTTTTTGTCAAAGCATTTTTTTAAAACCTGTTAAATGTGTTCCTCCTTCCGAGTATTTATATTATTAACAAAAAGTATATATATTTTCAGTAAAACTATCATTATGTTGTAAAGCTACTTCTACATAAACTTTTTTTCTTTTTCACCTTCACAATACAAAAACATTGGAATAAATAGCTTCTTTACCTTTATTAAGATATTCTACAAATTCCTTTATACCACCTTCATAATGGAATATATCTTGTTTATCTTCTACTCTTTTATCTATTAATTTAATCTTTAAATCTTTAGTCAAAAATGCAGTTTCTCTTAATCTAACTTTTTAAAATATCGTAATCGTATATAGTTTCTTCAAATATCGTATCATCAGGTAAAAACCTTACTTCTGTTCCATGCTTATCTTCTTCACATTTTCCAACTATCTCAAGTTTTTTTAAAACATTTCCACGCTCAAACTTCATTTCATGGATTTTACCATTTTTATAAACTCTTACTTCCAAGTTTTTAGATAAAGCATTTACAACCGAAGCACCAACACCATGTAAACCTCCTGATACTTTGTAGCCTCCACCGCCAAATTTTCCACCGGCATGTAATATTGTAAATACTACTTCCAATGCCGGTATACCTGCTTTTTTTTGTATATCTACAGGAATACCTCTTCCATCATCTAAAACAGTTATAGAATTATCTTTATTTATAGTAACCTCTATAGTTTTACAAAATCCTGCTAAAGCTTCATCTACTGAGTTATCAACAATTTCATATACAAGATGATGCAAACCTCTTGAAGAAATTGAGCCTATATACATACCCGGTCTTTTTTTCTTACTGCTTCAAGACCTTCAAGTATTTGTATCTGCGAAGCATCATATTCTGTACTCATAACAATCTCCTTTATTTTATATCACTACTTACTTTTCCATTTTTTACTAAAAAAAGTTTTCCTATAGACATATTTCTATTTATAAAATCCTCTATACCTGTACAACTTATTATAGCTTGAATATGTTTTTATACTATCTAATAATTTTTGTTTGTCTGGATTCATCTAATTCTGATAATACATCATCTAGTAAAAGTATGGGATAATCAGATGTGAAATCTTTAACTAATTCTATCTCTGCTAATTTTAATGACAGTGCAACCGTTCTTTGCTGACCTTGAGAAGCAAATTTTCTAGCATCTATTATTTCATTTTTTTATTAAATTTAATAAAAAAAGCAATGTCATCTCTATGTGGACCTATATTAGTATTTTTTTAAGTCTCAAATCATTATCTCTGTATTTTTTTAATTTATTTTTCAAATTCTTCTATACTGACATTTTTTTATCATAAACTATTTTCGAGTTCTTCTTTATTTGTAGTTAATTCCGAATGTATATCCTTTATTATATTATTTAACAAATATATAAAATACTCTCTTTGTTTTATAATTTCTTTTCCATATTTTTATAAGTTGAGCATCCCAAATATCTAAAGTATCCTCTAAATCAGTTTTTAAAACCTATTTCTTTTTAACAGCTTATTTCTTTGATTTAAAAATCTTATTGTATTCCATTAAAGAATGTAAATATATTTTTATCTAATTGACAAAGTTCCATATCTATAAATTTTTCTTCTCTCTGAAGGTCCATTTTTTTATAATTCCTAGATCTTCAGGTGAAAAAAATATGACATTTGCCATTCCAAATAACTCACTAGCTCTTTTTTAAAGCTAAGGAATTTATAGCTATCCCTTTTGATTTATTCTTCCTTATGTGTATATCTATACGATTTTCTATTTCTTTTTTTCTCTATTATAAGCTTTTATATGACTTTCATCTTTACTAAAATTTATTAATTCTTTATCATTAGAAGAACGATGGGATTTAGACGTTATAGAAAGATATATAGCTTCAAGTATATTAGTTTTTTTCCTTGTGCATTATCTCCATATAATATATTTATTCCTTTATCAAAAATTATATTTTTCATTTATATAATTTCTATAATTCAGTAATTCCAATGATTTTTATAATCATGTTTATTAAAAAGTAAATGTATCACCGTTTCTTAATTTTTTTACCTCTTTGATACTCCGGCTCTTTATTTACTAAAAACCTCTCCATTTTTTTATAGCATATTTTTGCATCAGAGCCTATTTCAAATTCACCTGTAAGTTTTAAGGCTTGCTCTAATTTTTATATACTCATCCTTTATTTTTTTATATTTTCCATATTTCTCCTAAGCTATGAAATTTACAGGAAGTATTAAATATATATTTTTTTCCTCATTATCTCTTATGAAACAAGGAGATTTTTGCATTAGTCATATATAAATTAACATTTTTCATCTTCTATAACTTTTTAATGCATCTATTAAAAAAATTTAGGATTGAATGCTATCATCAAATCTTTACCAGAAATTTCACAATCTAAATCTATATCCATACTACCTATTGAAGATTCAACTTTCAGTTTTAATATATTTCCTTTTTATATCAAGAATAATAGGTTTATGATCATTCTCTCTTATAAGCGTCATAGCTTGATCTATACTTGATAAAAGTTTATTTCTATTGATAACAAACTTAGTTTCATAATCAGCAAGTAACATATGATCTATTTTTAAAAATATTCTCCATCTATTAATCTTGATACAACACTGGTATTATCAAATTCAAATAAAATATGATTTTTTTGCTAAAATAAATGAAAACCTCTTTTTCATTATCAGAACTTATTATTTTACTAAGTTCATTTAGTGTTTTTTTGAAGGAACTACAACTTTTACATTTTCATAAATATCTTTCATTATTATATTTCTTATAGATATTCTATGTCCGTCCAAGCTTACAAATTTTAATTTATTTCCCTCTACTTCTAATAATTCTCCGGACATCATTTTTATTACTGTCATTATTATCTACAGAAAAAAATTGTTTGTCTTATTGATTCTTTTTAAAGTAAATTGTGATATAGATATATAAGCATTTTTTTCTATATAAGGAAGATAATTAAATTCTTCTCCATCCATTCCTTGTATATTAAATATAGCTTTATCACAACTTATAGTTGTTAATAAATTATTAGTTTCTATAATTATATCTCTACCTTCTGCATCAAGCTTTCTTATTATATCATAAATAAGCTTTGCATTTAAGGCTATTTTTCCCTTTTTTTCTATTATTTCCCCTTCTACAGTAGTTTCTATTGCGATTTCTTCATCATTTGCACAAAGTTTAATAATTGAAGTTGAAGCATCAAAAAGTATACATTCTAAAATAGGATTTGTAGTTCTTCCTGTAATAGCTTTTTGATACTATATTTAAGGCTGAAAATAAAGCCTCTTTCTTAAAAAAATTAATTTCATTGTAAGTTACCTTTCATTGCGAAAAAAATGTTTTTAAATATATAATGTATTTTTAGTATTAGTATTAGTAGGGACTGTTAGTTTGTGGAAAAGCACCTCTAATACTGATAAATACTGCTTATGAACATATTAATAAGTGTGTTTATATACACTTGAAAAACCTGTTAGTCTAATGTGGAGAAAGTTTTTTTCTTTATAATTTCTAAGTTATCCACAATATCCTTATTATTATTTTTCCTTATTAGTTTCTACGAATTTTTATAGAATTTAAAATAGTTGAATGATCTCTACCACCGAGAGCTTTTCCTATTTCTTGTAAAGTTGAATCTGTCATATCTCTACATAAATATACGGAGATATGTCTTGGAATAGCTATTTCTTTAGGTTTCTTTTTTCCTATAATATCATTTTTAGAAATTCCATAATGTTCAGCTACTATTTGTATAATAAGATCTGTTGTTATTTTTTTACAGGAGTTTCCGGACTTATAAGTCCTTTTTAGAGCTTCTTGTGCCATATTCAAATCTATTTTTTTATTATTTAAAAAGTTTACTGGTAGCGATAATTTTATTTAATGCACCTTCTAATTCTCTTATATTACTTTGAACATTTATAGCTATATAATGAAGAACATCTTTACCTACTTCTATGCCGTCTTGTTCCTGTTTTTTTTCTAAAATAGCCATACGAGTTTCGTATTCAGGTGGAGTAATGTCTACTGTAATACCCCATTCAAATCTGGAAGTTAAACGTTCATCCAGAGTTTTTAGATTTTTTTAGGAGGTTTATCAGAAGAAATAATAATTTGTTTTTTTCTATCATAAAGAGTATTAAATGTATGGAAAAAAATTCTTCCTGTGTACTTTCTTTATTAATAATAAATTGAATATCATCAATCAAAAGCATATCGAGATTTCTATATTTATCTCTAAATTTATCATTTTTACCACTTCTAATAGCTTCTATAAGTTCATTTGTAAATTTTTCACTAGTTACATATAAGACATTGGCTTCGGGATTCTTTTCTAAAACTGAATTAGCGATACTATGCATAAGGTGAGTTTTTTTCCAAGTCCCGGACCACTATAAAAAAATAAAGGATTATAAATATCTCCAAGTGATTTTGATACAGCAAGTGAAGTTGCATGAGCCATTTTTATTACTAGGACCTATTATAAAAATTATCAAATTTATATTTTGGATTAATATTAGCTTTTTGAAAAAAATCTCAATAGCTACAGTCTTTTTTTATTAGTATTAATAAATGAAGAATTAGTTTTTTTCTGTAGAAGAACCGTCATCAAATATAATATTACATTTGATACCAAGAACCATATCTATAGCAACACAAAGCATTTTTATTAAATTTACTATTTACATAGGAAATAAAAAAATCATCTATATCATTTATATTTTTTTAAATGATATATGAAGAATAATATTACCTTCTTTATCTTTTTTTCAAGAAAATTTGGCATAAGAGGTAAAAAGCCAAGTTTCATAAGAAAGATTACTTATATCATATTCATGAAGAATATAAGATAAAAACATCTTCCCATTTACTTTTTAATAAGATTAATCATCATAAATTCCCATCCTATATTAATGATGTAATTATATCAAAAAAGAAAAAAATAAGCAACAGAAGTTCTCCACATTTTGTGTATAACTATGTGTAGAAGTATTAAGGTAAGATGTTTATAAACATTTAAATGTGGAATTTGTGGAAAAGTTTAATAACAAATATACAGCGAATGAAATCAAGTATTTATATAAGAAATTTAAAGATAATGATTGGATTATATAATAAAATAAACATAAAAATCTACATATTTATACACATTAAAAAAATTAAAGAAAAAAATATGTGGAAAAAAATAAAAAAATAGTATTATAATGAACTCCGAATTTTAGAATAATAATTTTTTTAAGGAGATTAATTATGAATGAGAGAAAAAGCAAAAAGTTTTGACTTGGTAATAATGTCTGTGTTTATAGCTATTATAATTATTCAAGCCATAGTTCCTATGCTGGGATACATTCCTTTAGTTTTCATGAATGCGACAATAATTCAAGTAACAGTTGCTATAGGGGCAATTTTACTTGGAGCAAGGAAAGGTGCTTTTATAGGTCTTGTATTTGGATTAACCAGTTTATGGAAAAATACTTTTTATGCCAAATCCTACCAGTTTCGTATTTTCACCTTTTGTTGAAAGTTTAGGTGGCTATCATGGAGATATAAGAAGTTTAATAATTTGTCTTGTACCTAGAATTCTTGTAGGAGTAGTTGCGGCTTTTAGTATTTCTGTACTTTAATAAAATTAAAAAGAGAAAATTAGCTTTGGTATTGGCAGGTGCTTTATCATCTATGACTAATACTATTTTTAGTAATGGGATCTATATACTTCTTATTTGGAAATGATTATGCAAGTGCTACTAATAAAAGCTTTTTACAAATTTACCACAAATTATAATATATATAATAGGTACTCAAGGAGTTTTGGAAGCTATAGTAAGTGCAATACTTTGTTTTGGAATAGGAAGTGTATTATTAAAAGTGCTTGATAAATAAAGATTTTGTACTTGACTTAAAGATTTTATTTAATTATAATGACTTAGAATGTTCTCAAAAGAAGAGATACTGTATTTATATAGAATAGGATTAAAAAGGAGGTGCCAAGATTATGAAGATGACATTTCAACCAAAGAAAAGATCAAGATCAAAGGTTCACGGCTTTAGAGCTAGAATGTCTACTCCAGGCGGTAGAAAAGTTTTAGCAGCTAGAAGAGCAAAAGGAAGAGCAAAATTATCGGCATAATAATCTGTCGAAGAGATTAGAAAGGACAGTCTTTATGGACTGTCCACTTTTTTTGTATTATTTGATACATTAAAAGGTATAAAAAAATGAAAAAAATTTCCATCAATAAAAATCAAATAATGATTTTTAGAAAAGTTTATAATAAAGGAAAATCTATAGGAAACAAGTATCTTGTAATGCATATACTGGAAAATCATATAGATAGTAATAGAATAGGTATTTCTGTTTCTAAAAAAAAGTAGGTAATAGTATTGTAAGGCATAATAGAACTAGACTTTTAAGAGAAATATTCAGACTTAATGAAATAAAAAAAGTCTTATGATATAGTTATTGTGGTAAGAATGAATGCAAAAGATATAGATTATAAAACTATGGAAAAGTCTTATTTGCATCTTGTAAAAATTACATAAAATAAACTTATAAAATGATTATATTTAGATAGTATTAAATATTGTAATAATGATATATATATAGTAGAATTATTACAAATGATTTTTATTTATAGCTTGAGGAAAAAAAGAAAGAATTAGTGGATATGATAAAGAGATTTTTTTATATTTAATAAGACTTTATAGAAAAATATATTTCTCCTCTGAAATGGAGAACTCATTGTGTATATACTCCAACTTGTTCCGGTTACGCTATAGAAGCTATAGAAAAGTATGGGGCTTTTTAAAGGAACTTTATTAGCTTTATGGAGGATACTAAGATGTAACCCTTTTTTTCAAAGGGTGGGTATGATCCTGTACCTTAAAAAAATATTGAGGTAGAATATTGGAAGCAATAATCTTAACTAAATCTACAGCACCTATTATTGGTTGGGTAGCTGATATACTTGGATATGTAATGGATTTTTATATTCAAAGTTACGGCAAATTTTGGAATAGTAAATATAGGTTGGAGTATAATTATATTTACAATAATTATAAATATAATTATGTTGCCACTTACAATAAAAGCAACAAAAATCTTCAAAACTTATGTCTGTAATGCAACCTGAGATACAAGCTATACAAAAAAAGTATAAAGGGAAAAAAGACCAAGAGTCAATGATGAAACAGCAAACTGAAATGAGAGCTGTTTATGAAAAATATGGAACAAGTATGACAGGCGGCTGTGTTCAATTACTTATACAAATGCCAATACTTTTTAGCACTTTATCAAGTTATATTAAAAAAATACCTGCATATGTTAGTATAGTAAGAGTATATTTTGAAAATATAGCTACACCACTTATGAATGAGCCGTCTTGGACTTCAAAAATATCAGATATAGCTAATACTCTTAGAATGCCTATAGAAAAGACAGATTATACAAATATAGGTAAAGTGATAGATTTATTATATAAATTCACTCCTAATAATTGGAATGAATTAGCTAATATTTTTTTCCTAATCTTTCAAATGTATTAACAGAAAATGTAAAGACTATTGAAAGTATGAATATGTTTTTTTGGAATGAATTTAGCGACATCTCCTTGGCAAGGCTTTAATAATATAAATTGGGCTTGGTTGATTCCTGTACTTGCAGGTATAACACAGTGGTATTCAACTGTACTTATGATGAAAAAAATCAACCTACAGGTTCTGATGATTCTGCTATGGGACAACAAATGAAATCTATGAATACTATTATGCCTCTTATGTCGGTTTGGTTTTTGTTTTTACTCTTCCTGCCGGACTTGGTTTTATATTGGATAGCTTCAGCTGTAGCTAGAATAGTTCAACAACTAGCTATAAATAAATATTTAGATAATATAGATATAGATGAGATGATAGAGATAAATCTTAAAAAAATCTAATGAAAAAAAGAGCAAAAAAAAGGTTTAGCTCCTCAAAGTATAGATAAAAAAATGCTTTTTATAAAAGCTAAAAAAAGAAGAAGAAAGACAAGCATTGGAAGAAAGTAAAAAGAGAAGAAAAAGAAGCTAATAAAAAAAACAAATAATAGATTCTACAAAATATTATAATACTAATGCAAAAGAAGGTTCTTTAGCTTCAAAAAGCAAATATGGTTGCTAGATTTAATGAAAAAAATGAAAAAGAAAAAAATAGGGGGAAGATTAATGGATAAGATTAGAATAACAGCAAAAATCTTATGATGATGCCATTAATGAAGCTATTCTTAAACTTGGTACTACAAGTGATAAAATAAATATTGAAGTTGAAACTGAGGGAAAATCAGGAATTTTTAGGTCTTTTTCTAAACCTTGGACTATAGTAGTTTTCAAAAGAAATCTTCTTTTGAAAAAAATCAAAAAGAAGATATAAAGAAAAATAGAAAAGATTAAAGAAGTTGTTACTGAGATTTCGGAAGAAGATAAAATAGAAGAAGTTGTTACTAAAAAGTTTGGCAGAAGATAAAGTGAAAGAAGCTGAAGTAAAAAGTAGAAAAAGAAATAGAATTTGAAATAGAAGATTTAGAAAAAAATCCACTAATTTTTTTAAATGATATATTAAAAAAAAGTATGAATGTAGTGGCTAAGTACGATTTTTTTCTTATGATAATGAAGAAAGAGCTTTGAAGATAGTAATATCCAGTGATGAAGATATGGGAATATTAATAGGAAAAAGAGGACAGACTTTAGATTCTATACAATATTTACTTAGTTTAGTTTTTAAATAAAGATACTTCTTCTTATATAAGAATAAAAATTAGATACTGAAAAATTATAGAGAGCGAAGAAAAGAAAAAAATTAGATATTTTTAGCAAAAAAAGTATAGCGGCTAAAGTAAAAAAAGACCAGAAGAGCTGTAAAATTAGAGCCTATGAATCCATATGAAAGAAGAGTGATACATAGTGCATTACAAAATGATAATTTTTGTAACAACTAAAAAGTGAAGGTGATGAACCTTTTAGATATATAGTTATTATGCCAAAGAATAATTATAACAAAAGAAATTATAAAAAAAGAATAATTAATTAGCCTTGTGAAAAAGGGCTATTGATATTTAATATATCAATGGCTCTCTTTTTTTAGATAGGAGGAAAAAAATGTTTAAAAAAATGAAACAATAGCTGCTATAGCTACAGGTCTTACAAATGCAGGTATAGGTATAATAAGAGTTAGCGGTGATATGGCTATAGATGTAGTGGATAAAATATTTTTATACAAAAAAATGGTTTAAAAACTAAATTAAGCCATACTATAAACTATGGACATATAGTGGAAGATGGAAATATAGTAGATGAAGTTTTGGTTATGCTTATGAAAGCTCCAAGGACATATACAGGAGAGGATACAGTAGAAATAAATTGTCATGGAGGAATTTTAGTTTTACAAAAAGTATTAAAATTGGTATTAAAAGCAGGAGCAAGAATTGCTAAGCCGGGAGAATTTACAAAAAGAGCATTTTTTTGAATGGAAAAAAATGGATTTAAGTAAAGCAGAAGCGGTTATTGATATAATAAATGCAAAAAATGATTATGCTTTAAAGTCAGGTATGAGTCAATTGAATGGAAATATAAGAAATAAAATATCCGGAATGAGAGAAAAAATATTGCATGAAATAGCTTATATAGAGTCTGCACTTGATGATCCTGAAAATTACAGTTTAGATAAATATCCTAAAAAAATTGGAAAAAAAATTATTAATTATATGCAAAAAGATATAGATAAGTTAATTAATAGTTTTTTTCAAATGGAAAAAAATAATAAAAGAGGGAGTTGAAACTGTTATTATAGGTAGACCGAATGCAGGAAAAATCTTCTCTTTTAAATCTCCTTTTAAAAAGAAGATAGAGCTATAGTCAGTGATATTGAGGGAACAACAAGAGATATAATAAGAGAATATATAAAGTTAGGAGATATAAGTTTAAATATAGTAGATACTGCCGGTATAAGAAATACAGAAGATTATATAGAAAAAAATAGGTGTAGATAAGGCGAAAAAAATATAGCAATAAATGCAGATTTCGTTTTTACTTGTAATTGATGCTACTAAGTCTTTAAGTGAAGAAGATATAGAACTAATAGATTATATAAAAAGATAAAAAAAAGCTATTATATTACTTAATAAGGCTGATAGTGAAATACTTCTTTCTATAGATGATATAAAAAAATATACAGATAAAAAAATTATATTATTTTTCTGCTAAGGAAAGTATAGGTCTTAGTGAATTAGAAGAAGAAATAAAACTTATGTTTTATAGAGGAGATATAGACTTTAATGATCAAATATATATAACTAATGAAAGACATATAGAAGCTTTAGAGGAAGCTAAAGAATCTCTTGATATGGTATTATCAAGTATAGAAGAAGAATTACCGGAAGATTTTTATTCTATAGATATGTTAAATGCTTATGAAAGTTTAGGAAGTATTACAGGTGAAGCTATAGATGATGATCTTGCAAATGAAATATTCAGTAAGTTTTGTATGGGGAAATAAAGATGAATTATATAGAAGAAAAATATGATGTAATAGTAGTTGGTGCCGGACATGCAGGCTGTGAAGCTGCACTCGCTGCTGCCAGATTAGGTCTAAAAACAATAATATTTACTGTTAGTGTAGAATCTATTGCTCTTATGCCATGTAATCCTAATGTAGGTGGAACTTCTAAAGGACATTTAGTTAAAGAATTAGATGCTCTTGGAGGAGAAATGGGAGTAAATATAGATAAGACTTTTATACAGTCAAAAATGCTCAATTTATCAAAAGGTCCTGCTGTACATTCTTTAAGAGTTCAAGCAGATAAATTGGATTACTCCACAAGTATGAGGAAAACTTTAGAAAATACTCCTAATTTGTGTATAAAACAAGCAGAAGTATCTGAGCTTATAATAGAAGAAATTGAAGGTGTAAAAAATTGTATAGGTGTTAAAACTATTTCAGGTGCAAGATACTTAGCTACATCTACAGTTTTATGTACAGGAACATATTTAAAGTCAAGATGTATATATGGAGAAGTTAGTGAAGAAACCGGTCCTAATGGCTTAAAAAATGCAAAATATTTGACAAAATCTTTAGTTGATAACGGAATTATAATGTATAGATTTAAAACAGGAACTCCGCTAGAATAGATAAAAAGAAGTGTTGATTTTTTTCTAAAATGGAAGAGCAAAAAGGTGATAATCCTATAGTTCCTTTTTTTCATTTACTACTAATAGAGAAGATATACAAAAAGACCAGATAAGTTGTTATTTAACTTATACTAATGAAGAAACTCATAATATAATTAAGAGTAATATTAATCGTTCTCCTCTATATTCAGGATTTATAGAAGGAACAGGTCCTAGATATTGCCCATCTATAGAAGATAAAGTTATGAAATTTCCGGATAAAGATAGACATCAAGTTTTTGTTGAACCTGAGGGATTATATACAAATGAGCTTTATCTTGGCGGTTTGTCATCTTCTTTACCGGAAGATGTTCAATATAATTTAATAAGGACTATACCCGGACTTGAAAATGCTAAAATTGTTAGAAATGCTTATGCTATAGAATATGATTGTATAGATGCAAGACAATTAAATTTAAGTTTAGAATTTAAAAATATTAAAGGACTTTTTTCAGGTGGTCAATTTAATGGTAGTTCAGGTTATGAAGAAGCTGCAGTTCAGGGCTTTATGGCCGGAGTAAATGCAGCTATGAAGGTGCTTTCCAGAGAATATTTTGTAATAGATAGATCAGAGGGGTATATAGGAGTTCTTATAGATGATTTGGTTACAAAAGAAAGTCATGAACCATATAGAATGATGACATCAAGATCGGAATATAGACTTTTACTTAGACAGGATAATGCAGATCTTAGACTTACAAAAGATAGGTTATGAAATAGGAACTATTTCAAAGGAAAGATATGAGGCACTTTTAGAAAAAGAAAAACAAATTGAAGAAGAAATAGAAAGGCTTGAAAATACTTTTGTCGGTGCAGGGAGTATTACTCAGGATTTTCTTGTAAAAAATGCTTCTACTCCGCTTAAAAACTTCAGCTACTATGGCTGAACTTATAAGGAGACCTGAATTAAATTATGATATTTGTAAAGAAATAGATAAAGATAGACCAAAACTTAGTATAGATGTCAGAGAGCAAGTAAATATTAATATTAAGTATGAGGGGTATATTAAAAAGACAGGCTATACAGGTAAAGCAATTTAAGAAGATGGAAAAATAAAAAAAATACCAACTGATATAAGGTATGAAGATGTAAATAGTCTTAGAATAGAAGCAGTGCAAAAAAATTAAATGCAGTTAGGCCGAGATCAATAGGTCAAGCATCAAGAATATCAGGAGTTTCACCGGCTGATATAACTGTATTATTAGTATATTTGGAGGGCTTAAAGGCTGGAAGATAGATGGAATATAATTATAATGAATTTAGAAAAAAATATTTTTTTAGAAGCTATAAAAAAACTATAGAAATAGATATTTCAGAAGAAAAAAATAAAGAAATTTTTTTGATTTTTTTACGTAGATTTGATAGAAACTAATAAAAGTTTAAATCTTACTGCAATTACAGATATGAAAGAGGTTATTTATAAGCATTTTGTAGATAGTCTTTCCTTAGTAAAAAGTTATTTCGGATTTGTCTAATAAAAAAAATATAAGATAATAGATATAGGAACAGGAGCAGGTTTTTCCGGGTATACCACTTGCTATAGTTTTTTTGATAATGTAGATTTTGTATTACTTGATAGTTTGAATAAAAGGCTTAAATTTATAGCGGGTATTTGTGAAAAATTAAATTTGAAAAATGTAAGTTTAATTCATGGTAGAGCAGAGGATTATGCAAGAGAGATTAAATATAGAGAAAATTTTGATTTTGCTATATCCAGAGCAGTAGCTAATTTATCTACTTTGTCAGAACTTTGTGTAGGCTTTGTAAAGTCAGGTGGATATTTTATTTCTTATAAGTCTGAGAAGGCAAATAAGGAAGTTGAAAATGCAGTTAGAGCTTTTAAATTGCTGGGTATAAAGCTTGAAAAAATTGAGAGTTTTACTATGGATATAGATGGAGCCGGTAGAAATTTACTTGTTATTAAAAAGGAAAAAAATTAGATAAGAAGTATCCTAGAAAAAGCCGGAGTGCCGGCAAAAAGAAGCTTTGTAAAAAGTTTTTTTAATCCTTTTTTTATGTTAAGGGAAAAGTGAGTACTGAATATTCTTAAATAAAAATAGATATAGAAAATGAAAAAAAGTATAGATTTTTATTTATAGATAGTATTAATAAATTAAAAAAATTAATAGATACAAACTATTTGATTTATAAAAAAATAATAATGATATATTTAAAAATATAAAAGTATAAAAAGTAAAGGAGAATATAAAGATGAAATCTATTAACGAAGTTAAAGAAGTTGTAGCAGAGGTTTATGTATGTACTTATAATGCACATTAATATTGTTGATTATTAAGTGTAAAACGGATAGAGTATTTAAATACTCTATCCGTTTTTAATTTATCATAGGTGAGAGGAACTATAAACAATGGAGCTAATAAAGGAAATAGGATTTTTACAATATAAAAAGAAGAATATATTATAATTAATTTTTTTAAATGGTGCTACAGATATTATTAATCAAGATATAAAGGATAATTTAGAGAATAATAGATTGACAAATTTAGATAAAGAAGTTTTGGAAGCTTTAATAAATAGGAAATATGTATTTGAGAATAAATTAGAATATAAAAAAAGTTTGTATCTAGTATTAATAATAAAATAATTAAAGATGAGAAGAACCAAATACCAAATTTTCTTATAATACCTAGTTATAAATGCAATTTTGATTGTCCGTATTGTTATCAAATGACTTATGAAAAAAATATACTATTTGAACATGGGTTTTGTGAAAAAGATATAATACAAGAAATATTTAATATGATAAAAATTATTAATTTCTAAATTAGAAGAAGAAAATAAAATAGTATATGCCAAAGAAACTATAGATATAACTCTAATGGGTGGAGAACCACTACTAAGTGAAAAATAATTCTATAATAGAGCAAGTTGTAAAAAAATATTGAAGATAATGGATATTCTTTATCGGTGGTTACTAATGGATATAATTTAGATAAATACATTAATTTATTAAAAAGAGTAAAGGTTAATCATGTGCAGATAACAATAGATGGAGTAAAAGAAACACATGATAAGAGAAGAATACTAAAAAGGTGGATTCGGAACTTATTCAAAAAAATAATGGATAATATAAAGGTAGCATTAGATGATAAAATTCCTATATCAGTTAGGATTAATGCAGATAGCCAAAAACATAGAAGAGTTACCTGAAGTTGCTAATGAATATACTAAAATAAAAAGAAATATATAAAAAAATTTATTTAATCCATATATATATATTATGTCTGATGGTGGATGCAGTGGTAATAAACTAATAATAGATGAAAAAAAGCATACATAAAATATATGAATTAGAGAAAAAAATATCCACAAATAAATATTTTTTTAGAAAAAAACATTTCATGCACTAAAGCTTACTAAATACAGTAAAAAAAGCGATATTCCCTTAAAAAGTAAAAAGGTAGTAATTGTGCAGCTATGAATAATCAATATATATTTGACATATATGGAAAAAAATATACAAATGTTGGTTTGGAATAGGCAACAAGAATTTTTGAAGTAGGGGAATTTTTTTACCTAAAGTAAACTTTGATTATAAAATAATAGATAAATGGAGAAATAGAAATATTTATAAGCTAGAGAAGTGTAAAGAATGTAAATTTAGGTATATATGTGGAGGTGGTTGTGTCACTAGGGTAGAAAAAAAGGATTTGAAAATAATGTAGAAAAAGAAAGATGCATAGATTTCAATGCTATAATAGAAGAATATTTAGAGGAAATACTAGATGAAGTTTAAAAAAAGAATTATATATTATTATTTGCATTTTTCTTTTTTTCAATATTTTTTTATATGGTAGATGTAATACAAACTATATATATGCAAGATAATGGGCTTAGTCTAGTATATATAGGTATAATTTATTCTATATATCAAATGTCTAAAGTTCTTTTTGAGATACCTACTGGCTTATTGGGAGATAAATATGGAAATAAATTAAGTGTAGCTTTAGGCATAATATTTTTTTATTTATAGCTAATTTTTATCTTACTTTTTTTAAACATAGTTTTATAGCTTTCTGCCTTTCAGGAGTATTGCAAGGTTTATCATATACTATGATTTCCGGTTCAGAAGATGCCATATTTGTAAATAATATAATAATAGATAAAAAAATTAGCATCTAGATTAGGTGAGTTTTTTTATCCTATAGACGAGTTATAATCTATATGGGAGTTTTTTTCTTTCATCTATTTTAGGGGCATATATAGCAAGTTTATCCATAAGAATAATATATATAATAACTTTATTTGTAGAAGTCTTATCTTTAGCTTGCATATTATTTTTTTAAAGATAAAAAGTTTTTGAACGAATGAAGGAAAGGAAAGTTTCGCTTAATATAGCTCTGAAAAGTATAAAAAGCAGACAAACTAGCTCTATATCTATTACTTATAGATGTGTTTGTGGCATTTTTCTTTAATTCCCATAGAAAAACATTATTATAATTATTTGAAAACTTTAGGAGTATCAGAGAATATTTCTGCGTGGATTTATGGTATAGGTTATTTGATACCAGGATTTTTAGGTGCATATTTATATAAATATTTTTACTGGAAAATTTGATAAGAAGAAAGTTCTTATATTTAGTTGTATAATGAAAACTTTCTTTGTAGTATTATTTGGTTTTGTGCCTAGCATAATATTTAAATTCTTTAGTTATTTTTATGAATACTCTTATTATGTGTGCAAGCTCGCCTATTAAAAAAATCAAGCTTTTTCATGAAAGAATAGATAAAGATATTAGAGCGACAGTATTATCGATTCAAAGCCTTTTTTTATGTCATTGGCAGCTATATTGTCAAATTATATTTTTGGGAATTATAGGAGTAAATTTTTTTCGTATTCTATAGGTATAAGTATGATAGCTCTATGTTCATTTGTTATGATAGTATTTTTGCATGTATAAGCTAAATATATACTGGGTAGAGTAGTATAAAAAAATACTTAATTAGACGACCTGAGCTAAATTGTGATATTGGTGAAGAAAAAAATAAAAGAAGTTTTTTTGATTTTTATGTAGATTTGATAGAAATTAATAAAAGTTTAAATCTTACTGCAATTACGGATATGAAAGAGGTTATTTATAAGCATAGAGAAAATTTTGATTTTTGCTATATCCAGAGCAGTAGCTAATCTATCTACTTTGTCAGAGCTTTGCGTAGGCTTTGTAAAGTGATTATAGAAGATGGTTTACGAAAGTAGGCTATCTTTTTTTGTTATAATAATAAAAATACTACTTATATATTATTGGAAAAAAATATAAAAAAATATTTTTTTAATAGCATTGAAAAATAAAAAAATAAGTGTGATAAATTTATATATAAGATATTTGTTTAATTTTTTTAAAACAAATTATTTATATATTTCTAATATTGATTTAAAGACGAAAAATTCTGTGGCAAAAAGTTTCTTAAAAAGATTTAAAAAAAGTAATTCCAAGTTGTTTTTAAAAATATAATAAGAGGGGTAGATATATACTAAGTGGATGTAAATATAAGAAAAAGGAGATTGATAGTATGAAAAAAATGTTAGTAATAATATCTATAGTAGCTTTGTTTATAGGTTTAATTCTTATTTATGCATATCCTATCCAAAGAGCCTTGGCAATGAATAAATTTTATAAGTATATAGAATTGCAAGGAGCAAGTGTAGAAAAATATATATGATATGGAAGTATATAAGGACTATAAGATAGGTGGGTATGATATAATGCTTAGATATAAAGATGACAATCCGGATAATAGGTATGAATATCATTATACACCAATATTTTTTTATGACAATAAAATACTAGGTAATGATATAATGCTAATAGTACATACTAAGTATATTCCTAAAGATAAGATTGGAAATAAAATGAGAAAAAGAAGCTGTAAAATATAAACCTTTAAAGTGATGTAAAAAAATAAAAAAAGAGGAGGTATAAGCCAATGTTTACTATATAAAAAAAGAAAAGCATTTAGTATTCGAAATTAGTATTTAGAAAAAAAGGAGAAAAGAAAAAAATGAAGAAATATTTAGTTATATTTTTTTAATGTTAATAGCAAGTATTTTTTTATATTACCTATAAGTACTAGAGCAGAAGAAAGTAGATATGAAAATTATAGATATATGGTAGATAATGGCTATCTAGATTCTGAAATAAGCTTTGAAGAGTGGAATGCCTACTTAGATGAAAATGCAAGATTAGAAAAAGAGTTTGAAGAGGAAGAAGAGCCATTTTATATTGGAAAATTGCGTTCAAACTTTGAACTAGAAAGAGGAGATATACTTGTAACTAATGGAACATCAATAAAAAGGCTTAACTGGACATGCAGCAATAGCTTTAGATAGTGAAAATATATTACATATAGCAGGACCACATGATGTTCCAGATACTATTACAAAAAAAAGATGGATTGAAAATTATCATGATGGTAAAACTTGGACTAAAGTATATAGACATTCAGATAGTGATATAGCTAGTAGTGCTGCTGATTGGGCTGAAGAAACATATAATGGTTCAAATGCTGAATATAAAATAACAAATGATACAAGTGATACTAGTAAAACATATTGTTCTAAAATAGTATGGCAGGCATATTATTTTTGGAACGGGAGAAGCAGAATATTTAGGAAGTATGACTATTTCTCCATATTTATTACCAAGATTTATATATAATGTAAAAACTGGTAGGAAAGTATAAGTAAGATGAAAAAAATGTTAGTAATAATATCTATAGTAGCCTCATTTATAGCTATATTACTCATTTATGAATATCCAATCCAAAGAGCAGTAGCAATGAATAAATTTTTATAAATATATAGAATTACAAGGAGCTAGTAAAGAGAATATAGTGGATATGGAAGTTTTTTTAAGGATTATAAAATGGGGGATATAAGATAAGAGTTATATATAAAGATGATAAACCGGATAATATATATTGGTATCATTATGACGCTATAAAGATATATTGGGATTGTATATATAAAGATCGCATATCTTTAGATATTTCATACCATGGTTTAGGATATGATTCTGACAGTGGAAATAATGGAGAATGGAATATAAAAAGAGGTATAAAAGTAAAAATATCCACCACTTAAAGACTATAGATAAACAAAGCGACCTAGATTAGAAATCTGGGTCGCTTTTTATAATTTACTTTTTATTTTTTTCTATTCCAAAGTTGTAAATTTCAAAGTCTTGATTGTTTCCGTTACTTTCATTTGCACTTAGGTAGTTACTTAAGGTATCTAAGCTGGTGAATGTTTTTTTAAGCCATATTCTATAGCTGCTCTTCTAAGCTTGAAACCGTCTCTCTTCATATCATTTGCTTTTAGTAGGAGTATTTATAAGTATACCGAATTCTCTATTTACAATAGAATCTACAACTTTCTCTACATCAAATTCATGGGTATTATAAAGATTGTTTACATTTTCACATTCTATACCTTTATCTACTAAGAATTTATAAGTACCCGGTGTTCCTATAAGTTTATATCCTAAGTTTATAAGTTTTGTAGCTATAGGAACAAATTCCTCTTTAGCCTTATCATCTATACTAACTAAAGTAATAAGTTTATGTTTGGAGTCGCTATATTTTCCTCTTGAAACTTCCAAGAAGCCTTTATATAAAGCCTCATCAAAAGTTTTTCCTACACCTAAAACTTCTCCGGTAGAACGCATCTCAGGTCCGAGAGAAGCTTCGACACCGTCTATCTTCTCAGTTGAGAATACAGGGAATTTAGCTGCTATAAATTTAAAGTTTTCATTTAGATTTGTTCCAAATCCTAAATCTTTTAATTTATAACCTAAGCTTACCTTTGTTGCAAGTTCAACTATAGGCATCATACTGAGTTTAGAAATATAAGGAACAGTACGAGAAGAACGAGGATTTACTTCTATTACATATACCTCATTATCGTAAACAATAAATTGTATATTTATCATACCTTTTACTTGTAATTTTGTACTGATAGCTTTTGTTATTTCAGCTAATTTAGCTTTGATTTCGCTACTTAAGCTCTTAGGTGGGCAGATTGTAATAGAGTCTCCTGAGTGTATACCTGCTCTTTCTATATGCTCTAAAATTCCAGGGATAAGTATATCTTCACCATCACAAATAGCATCTAATTCTACTTCTACACCATTTAAGTATTTGTCTATTAAAACAGGTCTATTTTTATCCCTATCAAAAGCACTATCAAGGTAAAGAACTAATTCATCTTCATTGTGGCAAATTTCCATACCTTGTCCACCAAGTACATAAGAAGGTCTTACAAGTACAGGATAAGCTATTTTATCAGCAGCAGTTATACCTTCTTTTGTGCTAAATACCGCTTTACCTCTAGGTCTTTTAATATTTAGGCTTTCAAGTAATTCATCAAATAATTCTCTATCTTCGGCGGCATCAATACTGTCTGCACTAGTTCCTATTATTTTGATACCTGCATTATCAAGCTCTTTAGCTAATTTTATAGCAGTTTGTCCACCAAATTGTATGATAACTCCTTCAGGGTTTTCTTTTTCTATTACATTTAAAACATCTTCAAAAGAAAGTGGTTCAAAGTATAATTTATCAGCAACACTGAAGTCGGTTGAAACAGTTTCAGGATTATTATTTACTATAATACTTTCTATACCTAATTTTTTTAATGTTTGTATGGTATGAACTGTACAATAATCAAATTCTATACCTTGACCTATTCTTATAGGACCTGAACCGATAACCATTATTTTTTTCTATTATTGCTAACTGCTACATTATCCTCTCCCGTATAAGTAGAGTAATAATAGTTGGAGTTAGGAGCTTCCTCTTTAACAAAAGTATCTATCATATGATATTTTTGGATATATGTCAAAAGTCTTTTTCTTAGTTTTCTTATATCCATTTTATCAATATTCATAAGTATAGCAATGGCTGTATCAGAGAAGCCCATAAGTTTCCATTTTTTTGAGATTATCTTTAGTAATATCAGATAGAGATAACTTTTTTAATATTTTTCTTCTTCATCTACTATATTTTTTTAATACCGTTTATAAAGAAACTTTCAATAGCTGTTAATTTACAAATTTCATTTACTTCTATACCTCTACGAAGTAATTCAGCTATATCAAAAAGTCTTTCATCATCAGCTTTTTGTATACGAGCTAATAATTCTTCAGTAGTTCTTTTAGAACTGTTTGTATGTATTAGGCTATGTTTTTTTATTTCTAATGAACGAACACCTTTTAAAAGAGCAGATTCAAAGCTATCTGAAATAGACATTACCTCTCCGGTAGCCATCATCTTTGTTCCAAGCTTACGATTTGCTCTAAAAAACTTATCAAAAGGCCATTTAGGTATTTTTACGACTATATAATCAACCTGTGGTTCAAGATTAGCATAACCTTTTCCGCTAAGTTCATTTTTAATTTCGTCAAGATTGTAACCTAAGGCTAATTTTGCACTAACTCTTGCTATAGGATAGCCGGTAGCTTTTGAGGCTAGAGCGGAAGAACGAGAAACTCTAGGATTTATCTCAATAAGTGCATATTCAGATGTTGTTGGATGTAGGGCGAATTGTATATTACAACCTCCTATAATACCTATCTCATCTATTATCTTTAAAGCTGAAGTTTTCAGCATATCAAAATCAGCCTTATTAAGTGTTTGTGTTGGAGCTATAACTATAGAGTCTCCTGTATGAATACCGACAGGGTCTATGTTTTCCATATCACAAATGCTTATACAAGTACCTTTATTATCTCTCATAACTTCAAACTCGATTTCTTTCCAACCAAGTATTGATTTTTCAACAAGAACTTGAGAAGCTCTTGAAAGTTTTAGTCCTTTTTCAAGAATATGTCTTAGTTCATCTTCATTATAAGCAATGCCACCGCCTACACCACCTAGAGTATAAGCAGGTCTAATAACTACAGGATAACCTATTCTTTTTGCTACTCTATATCCATCTTCAAGATTTGTAACTATCTCAGATTCTATAATAGGTTCACCTATTTTAATCATAGCCTGTCTGAATAATTCTCTATCTTCACCTTTTTTTATAGATTCAACAGGAGTTCCTATAACTTTTACATTATACTTATCTAAGATACCCTTATCATGTAATTCTATACTAAGATTAAGAGCAGTTTGACCTCCCATACCACAAATAATGGAATCAGGTCTTTCTTTTGCTATGATTTTTTCTACAGTAGAGATATTCATAGGTTCAATGTAAATCTTATCTGCGAATGTTCTATCTGTCATAATTGTAGCAGGATTAGAATTTATAAGAATTACCTCTTTTTCCTTCTTTCTTCATGGTTTCACAAGCTTGAGTTCCGGAATAATCAAATTCTGCAGCCTGTCCTATAACTATAGGACCTGAACCGATTACTAATACTTTTTTGATTTCTGAATTTAATGACATAAATACCTCCTATAAATAAAAAAGCAACTAACAAAAATGTTAGTTGCTTAGAATAAATAAAAATTAAAAAAATAATAATATTGGAAAAGAAGGGAATATCCTAGAGGTTAAAACATTAAGTAATTTAATCATGGCTGTTCTCCTTTCTCTCCGATGAAATTATACATTAAGAAATTAATTTAAAAATAATCTCAAATTGACGATATGATAGCAAAAAAATATGTATAATGCAAGAATTAATTTTTAATGTATTTGTTTTTTTGTACAAAGATATAGATAAAAAAACTATAATTTATATTATATATTGTAAATATCTATAAGAATTGAAAATAATATAATTTATGATATATTTATTCATACAAAGAAAAAAGGAGATGTATATGAAAAAGAAATTATTAGCAGGATTAGTTTTATCTACGCTTGCACTTACAGCTTTTAGTGCTTGTGTAAAAAAAGAGGAAGTAAAACCGACTGAAGCTACTACAGTAGCTGAAACTACTGTGGAAGAAGCAAAGGCGGAATATCCTGATTTTACAGGAAAAACCTTAAATGTAGTTGCAACAAGTGATAAGTATGTAAAACTTTTTGATGAGTTTACAAAACTTACAAATGCTAAAGTTGAATTTCTATCTATGTCTAGTGGAGAAGTATTAGCTAGAGCTAAGGCAGAAGGTAAACCGGGAGCAGATATTTGGTTTGGTGGTGGTCTTGATGCTTTTATGAAGGCTAAAACAGATGGATTATTGGAAAATTACATTTCACCTAACTCAAGTGATGTACCAAGTGAATATAAGGACGCAGACGGTGCTTGGATAGCTAAAGGTATAACAGTTGTGGGATTTATAGCAAATAATAATGTACTTGAGGAAAAAGGATTGGAAGTACCTAAATCTTGGGAAGAAATAGCTGATCCTAAGTATAAAGGCGAAGTTATAATGTCAAATCCGGCTATATCAGGAACAAATTATGCTATGGTAAAAGGCTTACTAGATATGTATGGAGAGGAAAAAGGTTGGGAGTATCTAACAAAATTCAATGAAAATGTAGCTTTTTATAGTAAGCGTGGTAAAGATCCTCAAGAAAAAACAGTTGCCGGAGAATTTGCAGTAGGTATAATACCGGTAGACAAGTCAGCATTTAAAGCTGCTGAGGATAATGGTCTTACAGTAGTATATCCTACAGATGGTATTCCTTGGGTTCCGGAAGGTACAGCAATATTTAAAAATAGTGATAATTTAGATGTTGCAAAATCATTTATGGATTTTATGTTAACTAAGGAAGCACAAAAAATGATAGCAGAACTTGACGGTAAAGATTCAGCTCAAATAGTTAAACCTGATGTAGAAGGTCTTAGTTTAGGTTTGCCAAAGGATTTACTTATAAAAGAAGATTTATCCAGCTTTGGTAGTGATAGAGATAAAATCTTAGAAAGATTTAAAACTTTATCAGAAGGTAAAGAAGCAACAGAATAAAAGGGAGATAGGTAAAATTACCTACCAAAATTATGTATAAAATAAAACGGTACAAGATAGCAGATTTTATATTGATATGTATGGTAGCAATATTAATTATTTTGTTTATTTTGCTACCGTTTTTTGCTGTCTTAAAGGAAAGTATATATTCAAATAATAAATTTAATTTTTAAATATATAATAGAGATTTTTTTCAAAACCTAAATTGATAAAAAAACAGTATAAAAAGTAGCTTTTTATAACCGGTATAATTACGACATTTATAAGCACTTGTATAGCAATATACTATTACATAGCCGGTTCTAAAACTAAAAAAAGTTATCAGAATAATTTTATCGACAACTATAATAAGTCCACCCTTTGTTACTGCTCTTAGCTATATAAATCTTTTTTTGGGCGTAGAGGTCTTATAAGCTATCATCTTTTAAAAGCTTAGTATAAATCCTTATGGTATGTGGGGAGTAATATTAATGCAAATAATTAGTGATTTCTCTTTAAGCTCATTATTATTAATGGGATTTATAATAAGTATAGATAAAAGTTTAATAGACAGTGCAAAGAGTTTAGGAGCTAAAACTAATAATATAATAAAAAGACATATTATTACCTTTTTTTAATTCCGCTATAAAAGCAAGTGCTTTACTTACTTTTTTTAAGAAGTTTATCAGACTTCGGAACAGTTGCAATTATAGGTGGGAATTTTTAATGTACTTGCAAGTGAAAGTTATTTTTGCAGTTATAAGTGAAGGGAACGTTGCAAAGGCTGCCGCTATAAATGTAGTTTTACTTCTTCCTGCACTTATAGTTTTTATATTCTACCAAAAAAGTATTAAAAATATAAGTTTATCTACTCATGGACTGGGAAGTGGAGATGAGAATATAGAGAAAAAAAGGATATTTATATACTATAGTAAAATTAATAGCTATAATTTTTTTATAGTATGGATAAGTATACAATATACATCTATATTTTTTTATCAAGTATCAGTATGATGAGAAAAGGGAAATTGATATATACTCTACAAAAATATTATAGAAGCAAGGGTTTATTTTTAATAAAACTATTTTTTTAGAAGTGTATATTATAGCCTTATATCAGCTTTTTCTTGGTAGTATATTAGGCTTGATTATAGCTTATTATTTACAAATAAGAAAAAAATAAAAAAATATTTAAGATAATAGATTTTTATAGCTACCCTGCCTTATATAATACCGGGAACCTTCTTCGGACTTGGATATCTGATGGCATTTAATAAGCCTCCTCTATATATAGTTGGAACAAGTGCTATAGTTATCCTAAATATTTTTGTTTAAACAAATTCCTTTTTTTCAACTAAAATGGGTAATGCAAGTATGGAAAAAAATAAACTTGGATTCTTTAAATTCTATAAGAGATTTGGGTGGAAATAGAATATCGGAATTAAAAGATGCTATAATTCCTATGAGTAAAGATGCACTTTCAATTTCATTTATAAATGCGTTTACTACAAGTATGACTACTATAGGAAGTATAATATTTTTTTGGTGTCTCCGGGACAAAAAAAGTGCTTACTATAGTTATGTTTGATTTAATACAAAGTGGTAATTACAATGTGGGTTCTGTTATAGCTGTTTTTAATAATAGTAATTTGCTTAATAGTAAATAGCTTGTATTTAATTATACTTAATAGAAATAATATAAGAAGGGGGAACTAGTTTGTTTTTAGATATAAAAAAAATCTTAGTAAAAGATATGATAAAAAAAGTGCTATAGAAAAATATAAATATAGAGCTTGAAAAAGGTAAAAATACTCTGTATACTGGGTCCTTCAGGTTGTGGTAAAAGTACTATTTTTAAAAGTCTATAGGAGGATTTTTTAAACTTAGATACGGGAAGCATAATATTAGATGGAAAAGAGATAAGTAAACTTGATGCAGCAGATAGAGAAGTAGCCACAGTTTTTTTCAATCGTACGCATTATTTCCTAATATGAATGTGATAGAGAATGTTTCTTATGGACTTAAATTTAGATATAAAGATAAAAGAAAAAAATAAGAGAATTAGCCTTGGAAATGATAGAAAAAAAGTGGGTTTAGAAGGTTATGAAAAAAAAGAAATCTCAAGTCTTTCAGGAGGAGAGCAACAAAGAGTTGCATTTGCCAGAAGTTTGGTTATCAGACCTAAGCTTTTACTTTTAGATGAACCTTTTAGTAATTTAGATGCTAAGCTTAGAGTACAAATGCAAGCTCAAATAAAAAAAATTACAAAGAGAATTTGATATAAGTATGATTTTTGTAACACATGATCAAGCAGAAGCCTTTAGTATTGCAGATAAAATTATACTTATGAATAAAGGAAATATTATTCAAGTAGATACACCTATAGATTTGTATAATACACCTAAGGATAGGTTTAGCTTAGAATTTATCGGAAAAGCAAATATTTATGGAGATAAATATATCAGACCTGAGATGATAGAAATATTAAAAAGATGGAGAAGAAGCTATAGTTAAAAAAATATAAGTTTTTAAAGGTGATATTATAGATTTGGCGGTAGATACAAAAGAAGTTAAAGGATTAAAAAAATTCAAATATTAAATAGAAAAACAAAAATTACAATATAGGTGATAAAATATATATAAAAATACGAAATGGAGGATTTGCTTTTGAAAAATATTACATTGCTTAGCACAATTACCATCAAATACAGGTAGTGGAGTTTATTATCATACCTTAGTTAAGGGTTTAGAAAAAAAGAGGATATGAAAATGCTTTTAATATATGGTATACAAGAGCCTTTTTATAGCTGATTTTTTTCAGAAGAAGTTAAAAAAATATCCTGTAATATTCAAAACAGAGAATTTACCATTTCCTATAGCAGGTATGAGTGATGAAATGCCTTATGAGTCAAGTGTTTATTCTAAAATGAGTGAAGCTATGTATGAAAGGTGGATAGCTGAATTTAAGTATAGCTTAGAAGAAGCTAAGAGAGAGTTCAATCCGGACATAATTATAACTCACCATATTTTTTTATTTTTAACAAGTTTAGTAAAAAGAAATATTTTTTTGATAAAATAATTATAGCTATAAGCCATGGAACAGATATAAGGCAAGTGAAGAAAAAAATCCTTGGATAAAAAGAAAAAAATATAAAAAAATGTAGATAAACTTAATCATTATCTTTCTTTGAGTCCTAAAGATAATAAAGAATTAATAGAAGTATTTGATATACCTAAAGATAAGATAAGTATTATGGGCGGTGGATTCAAGGAAGAATATTTTTTTATGAAAAAGAACATAAGAATAGTATAATAAAGATAGTTTATGCCGGTAAGATGTCGGAAGCTAAAGGAATATATGAGTTTGCTCTTGCTATAGATATATTAAATAAAAAATATAAAGATATAGAATTTATAATGATAGGAAATTCTAATGAAGATATAAGAGATAGATTATATAGAAATTCAGGTAAAGCAAGAAATCTTATTTTGAAAGATACAAAAAAAGCAAGCAGAGCTTGCAGATATAATGAGAGATTGTGATATATTTGTATTACCATCTTATTATGAAGGTTTAGGACTTATTGCTATAGAAGCACTTGCTTGTGGGCTTAGAGCTGTAACTACTAAAATAGAGGGTCTTATGGATTTGTTGGGAGAAGAAGTAAATAAATCCGGTATTATAGAATATGTAAATTTACCTAGATTGTATGATATAGATAAGCCTTATGAGGAGGATAAGCAAAAAGTTTGCTAATGATTTAGCGAATAAAAATATCTAAGCAAATAGATAGAATACGAGATGATGAAGAAATAAATATAAAAAAATAAAAAAATAGTATAAAAGCTCATTCTTGGGAAAAAAATTATAGATAGAATTAATGATATAATAAAAAAATATTATAGATAGTATAAGAAATATTGTATATATATTATGGCGTGTAAATCTTTACACGCCTTTTTTAAAAATGTGTTATTTTTTTGTGAAAAAAATAAATTTTTTTAAGAGGTTGTACAATGAAAAAAAATATTTTATTAATATCAAGTATAGCGCTTATGGCTTTTATGAGTGTTTCTTGTACAAGTAGTGGAAAAACTAAGGTTAGAATAGCTACAGGAGGAACTACAGGTACATATTATGCTTATAGTGGAGTAGTAGCTCAAGCATTAAATAATCAGTTAGATGATGTAAAAGTTGTAGTCCATTCTTCAGGAGCTTCAAAAGCTAATATATTTGAAGTTGTAGATAAGGATGCAGATATGGCAATAGTCCAAAATGATGTTGCTTATTATGCAGTTCAAGGTAGTGATTTATTTAAAGAAGATGGAAAGATAGAAGGTTTTTCGGCTATTGGTGGAGTATATTCAGAAGTTGTACAAATTATTGCAAGTTCAAAAATAAAATCAATAGAAGATTTAAAGGGTAAGGTGGTATCAGTTGGAGATGCCGGTTCAGGAACAGAATTTAATGCACACCAAATATTAGAAGCTTATGGAATGAGTTTTGATGATATAAAAGTTCAAAATTTAAGCTTTGGAGATAGTGCTGAAGCTATAAAAGATGGAAAGATAGACGCTTTCTTTTGTGTGGCAGGAGCTCCAACAACGGCAGTAGTAGAGCTTGCAACAACTAATAATATTAATGTTTTAAGTGTAGATGCGGATAAGATGGAAAAATTACAAGAAAAATATCCATTCTATACTTCCTATAATATACCGGCAGGTTCATATAAAGGAGTAGATAAAGATACAAATAGTGTTGCGGTGAAAGCTACATATATAGTTGCTGACAGAGTACCGGAAGATATCGTATATGAGATAACCAAGACTATTTATGAACATCCTGAAAGAATAGTACATGCAAAGTCAGCAGAGATAAATAATAAATTTGCAGTAGAGGGAATATCTTTTCCATTTCACAAAGGAGCCAGAAAATACTTTGAAGAAGTTGGAGTATTAAAATAGGTGAAGGTTTCCATCAAAGTTCTTATATATTTAAGTATAGCTTTAATTATTATAATAAGTATGTCTTTTATGAAAAAAATCTTATTATTTAGAGCTTAGAAGTGATGAAAATAAACTATATATGAGTAAAAAAATAAATTTGGGTGATGAGTTTTTCTGTAAAGTTTATACATTCAGTAAATAAAAAGTCCGGTTATAGATTATTATATAATAAAAGAAGATGGTATTTATGTTACAAAAAAACTAAATACTATGACTTTGGTGCAGGAGTGCAAACACAATTAGAAGAAGGTCAGAAGTTGGATTATACGGAAGATGGCGCTTATGCTTATAAGTGGTTTTGATAAAAAAATATCAAATCTTGCTTATGTAGTGGGAAAAGTTAGTGATCACGAGCTTCAAATAAATAATGAAATATATAGTCTTAGAAAAAAATTTGTGGAAAAGCTTCTTATGTTAATTTTTAAACTTAGTAAAAAAATGGTCTTTTTAAGACTTTTTTTGTTAGGAGGTACAATTTGTCAGATATAAAAAAAGATGTAAATAATGATTTAGAAGAGATAATGAAAAAGTATGATAAAGAATCAAATGTCAGAGTATTTCATGGGAATTATGCAAAAGCTAATTCTTGTATTACTTTTCTTTGTTTTTCTATATTTGCTATATATTTAAATATATTTGCTTTATGGAATGAGCAAGTAAAAAAAGAGCTACTTTTACAGGTTTGGTAGTATTTATAATATTTATTTTATATCCGGCTAGTAAAAAAACATTTAAGTAAAGTAAATTATATACCTTTTTATGATATTATACTTGCTTTTTTTAGGTTCGGGAACTTTTTTTCTATTTTTGTATACAATTTAGATAGAATAGTTAGAAAAATCAGGACGTATAAGTAGAATAGATATAGCAGTGGGTATTATAGGTATAATAATTTTACTTGAAGCTTGTAGGAGAAGTGTAGGTATACCGATAATAGTAGTTGTTTTATGTTTTCTGGCGTATGCGTATTTTTCTGATAATACAGTAAAGAGAATTATATATAATATATTTTATACAACAGGTGGAGTAATAGGAACACCAATAGCAGTTTGTTGTACTTATATAGTTATGTTTATAATATTCGGATCATTTTTGGAACGAACAGGAATTTCTGATTTCTTTATAAATTCAGCGAATTCTATTGCCGGTTCTTCCAGTGGCGGTCCGGCAAAAGTAGCAGTAATATCTTCTGCCTTATGTGGTATGGTTTCAGGTAGTTCGGTTGCAAATACAGTAACAACCGGTAGTATTACTATACCTATGATGAAAGAAACAGGATATAAGCCTGCTTTTGCAGGTGCAGTTGAAGCTGCGGCTTCTACAGGTGGACAGATAATGCCTCCTATAATGGGTGCGGCGGCCTTTCTTATGGCAGAAATGATAAATATACCGTATAGCAATATAGTAGTGGTTGCAATTTTACCGGCTATACTATATTTTGCCGGAGTATTTATAATGGTACATTTAGAAGCTAAAAGATTAGGGCTTACAGGTATGGATAAAGATAAAATACCTAATTTTTTTGAAGCTTGTATAAAAAAATCATATTTATTATTACCTTTAATAGTTCTTGTGTGGACTATAATGAAAGGTTTTACAATGTCAAGAGCGGCTTTATTAGCTACAGCAGCAGCTATAATAGTAAGTTTATTTGACAAAGAGACAAGAATGACACCGGCTAAGGCTTTAGATGCTTTATTTGCGGCGGCAAAGTCAACAGTAGCAGTAGCAGTAGCTTGTGCAGTAGCAGGAATTATTGCAGGTGTTGTTACTATGACAGGACTTGGACAAACTCTTATATCAGCAATAGTGGGTATTTCAGGTGGAAATTTACTTATTGCTCTATTCTTTACTATGCTTTCTTGTATAGTGCTTGGAATGGGACTTCCTACTACGGCAACTTATGTAATAATGGCTACTACTTGTGCGCCGATATTAGTTGATGGTATGGGAGTAAATTTATTAGCGGCTCATATGTTTGTTTTTTATTTTGGTATAGTGGCAGATATAACTCCACCGGTAGCCTTAGCGGCTTATGCCGGCAGTGCTATAGCAGGAGCTAATCCTATGAAAACAGGTATAAATGCTTCTAAACTTGCAATAGCGGCTTTCATAGTTCCTTATATATTTGTTATGAATCCTGCAATGCTACTTGTTGATGCAACTATATTCTCTTTTATAATAATATCGCTTACTGCTTTTATAGGAATTTTTTCTGTTTCTATAGGTTTAGTAGGACATTATTTTACAAAGGTCAATCCTTTATTAAGAGTAATATTTGTAGTATTGGGTTTATTGATGATAGATACGGGTGCATTTACCGATATAGTAGGAATTTTTGGGTTTTTATACTACTTAGTTTATGGCAGTATAGATTAAAAAAATAAAAAAAGTAAAGTATTGAGAAATTTATATAGACTTATTATGTGTAAAAAAAGCATAATAAGTCTTTTTTTATAGAGCTAAACTTTTAAATATATATTTGAAAGTAAGTAAGGGATTAGAAGATAATTTTATATATAAAAGAAAAAGATAAATTTAATAATGAATAGATTGAAAGTTTGGAAGTTAGGAGAACCTAATAATAGGAATAATTATTGTATTCTCTAAAAAAACAAGGTAAATACTTGATTTTTCTATTGACAAAAATTAATATAAGAGGATATATTTAGACAGTAATCACTTAATATTTGGAGGGTTTACGATGAAATATAGTCGACAGAGAGAAGCTGTGATTGAATGTTTACGCAACAGACATGACCATCCTACTGCCGATGCCCTTTTCCAAACTCTTAGAGAGGAAGATCCTAAAATTAGTTTAGGTACAGTTTATAGGAACTTAGGTTTACTCGTAGAGCTGGGAGAAATAAGAAAAATTTCAACCGGAGATGGTTGTGAGAGATATGATTATATAACAGAGGATCATTATCATTTTATTTGCAATCATTGTGGTAGGATTTTTGATTTAGATACCAAACAGATGGAGGGTATTCACAATAGTGTAGTTAATGAGAATATTGCTACTATAGATTCGCATGAACTCACTTTTTACGGTGTTTGTAAGGAATGTTACAAAAAAGGCGTAAATTAAGCTTAACTCAATAGGAAATAGTAAATATTGGCGACGCTCATGCTGGTATTTATTTATAAAAGTTTTAAAGTAAAAGGAGAATTTAATATTATGGCACAATGGAGATGTACTGTATGTGGACATATACATGAAGGAGATATTCCTCCTGTTCAATGTCCTGTATGTAAAGTAGGAGCAGATAAATTTGTTAAGGTTGATAATACAAAGCTTGATTGGGCTGCAGAGCATGTTTTAGGAGTAGCTAATGGAGCTCCTGAAGATGTTATTATGGGTCTTAGAGCAAACTTTGAAGGAGAATGTTCAGAAGTAGGTATGTATCTTGCTATGGCTAGAGTAGCTCATAGAGAAGGTTATCCTGAAGTAGGTTTGTATTATGAAAAAGCTGCATTTGAAGAGGCTGAGCATGCATCTAAATTTGCAGAATTACTTGGAGAAGTATTAACAAATTCTACAAAAGAGAATTTAAAATTAAGAGTTGCAGCAGAAAATGGAGCAACTTTAGGTAAATTTGAATTGGCAAAGAGAGCTAAAGAGCTTAATTTAGATGCTATTCATGATACAGTTCATGAGATGGCTAGAGATGAAGCTAGACACGGAAAAGCTTTCCAAGGTTTATTAGAAAGATATTTCGGTAAATAAGTTATAGCCAAATAATTAATAAAGGTGTGCATGCCATTTGGTATGTGCACCTTATTAAATAACTTTTGTATAAATAATATTTTACATTACGGAGGAAATAAATATGTCAAAATACGCAGGAACAAAAACAGAAGAAAATTTAAAAATAGCGTTTGCAGGAGAATCTCAAGCTAGAAATAAATATACATTTTATGCTTCAGTAGCTAAAAAAGCGGGATATGAGCAAATGGCGGCTCTATATCTTGAAACAGCAGACCAAGAAAAAGAGCACGCTAAAATGTGGTTTAAAGAATTGAACGGAATAGGAACACCGGAGGAGAATTTAGTTCACGCTGCAGAAGGTGAAAATTATGAGTGGACAGATATGTATGCTGATATGGCACGTGTTGCTAAAGAAGAAGGCTTCCCTGAACTTGCTCATAAATTTGAAATGGTAGGAAAAGTTGAAGCTGCTCATGAAAGAAGATTTTTAAGATTACTTGAGCATTTAAAGAGTGAAGGTACTTTTAAGGGTGATGCTCCACTTGGTTGGAAATGTAGAAACTGTGGCTATGTACATGAGTTAGAGGATGCTCCTCTTGTTTGTCCGGTATGTGCACATCCACAAGCTTACTTTTGAGAGAATGACAGTAAATTACTAAGATAAATTTTTTTAAAGACACCGAGTTTTTTTCTTGGTGTCTTTGTTTATAAATTAGATATTTTTAAAAAAATCTTGCATATCTGTATGAGTATCTTTTATCTTTTTACTTTTGTATTTTTAAGAATATATTATTTATCTAAATATAAATCTTTTTGTTTTTATCAAGGATAGGATTTTGTATAAATTGATTTGAATTTAATTTATTGGGCAAAAAGTACCTATGAAAGTTTAAAAAAAGTTTTAATAGCTTAAAACCGGTGTTTTTTTCTTTTTTTATAATAATTGTGTAGAATATGAAAGGAAATTGTACTATACTTTCATTGTAAATGAAAAATTTTGTGAAATTTTTGAAAATTTTTTTCTCTTATTATGATACAATAATACATTATGTTTAAGATTAGAAAGGGAATATAATAATGGAAAGTATGAAAGACTTTGAGAAAGAGATAGAAGAATCTTTCAAGAATTTAAAGCAATATAATGATCCTGATGCTTCAAAATGGGAGAAGTTTGAAGAGGATAGAATAAATAAAGAAGTACATAGAGTTAAAATAACAGAGATAGTTAAAGGTGGTGCAGTTACTCATTTAAATGAAATTAGAGCTTTTATACCTGCAAGCCAGTTATCTACAAAGTATGTGGAAGATTTGGATGCTTACCAAGGAAAGAGCCTTGATGTTATTGTTATAAATGTAGATGAAGAAAATAAAAGACTTGTGCTTAGCCATAGAGAAATAGAAGAAAAAGCTAAAAAAGAGGAAGTAGCAAAGAATTTATCTAAAATTTCTGTTGGTGATGTAATAGAAGCTAAGGTAGAAAGTTTGAAAGATTATGGTGCTTTTTTAGATTTAGGAAATGGATTAAACGGTTTACTACATATTTCTCAAATATCTAATAAAAGAATTAAGCATCCGGGTGTGCTCTTAAAAAGAGGGAGATATTGTTAGAGTTCAAGTTATAGGTATAGAGAACGGAAAGATTTCTCTTTCAAAGAAGATACTTGAAGCAGAAGTAGGAGAATTTGAAAAAGATGAAGAAGTCTTTGAATATAAGGAAAGCGGTAGAGCAACTACTTCATTAGGAGATTTATTAAAAGGCTTTTAAATTTGATTAAAAGAGGTATAAATGAAAAAAAGAAACTGAAAAAAATTAGTTAAAGATTTAACGTGGACTTATCCTCATATAGCAATAAAAGACAGGCAACAAGTAGATAAAGCTAATGAATTTGCAAAAAGGGTATAAACTCTTTTTGGATAAAGGAAAGACTGAAAGAGAGTGTGTTTCATTTGCTGTCAATCTTCTTAAAAATAATGGATATGAAGAATTTGATAAGAATAAAAAAATATAAGGCAGGAGATAAAATATATTCTGTAAATAGGGGAAAAGCTATAATAGCCGGCACTATAGGAACAGAAGATATATCAGAAGGTATAAGAATAAATGGTGCTCATATAGATTCGCCAAGACTTGATTTAAAACCAAATCCATTATATGAAAGAGATGAGATAGCTTATTTCAAAACTCATTATTATGGTGGAATCAGAAAGTATCAATGGGGTACTATTCCACTAGCTTTACATGGAGTTATAGTCAAAAAAGATGGAAAAACTATAGAAATAAATATAGGTGAAAATGAAGAAGAGCCGGTATTTTTATATAAGTGATTTACTACCGCATTTATCAGCTGTTCAAAATGAAAGAAAGCTCTCAGAAGGTTTAAAAGGAGAGGAATTAAATATTATCTTAGGTACTCTTCCTTTTGATGATGAAGATGTTAAAGAGCCTTTCAAATTATATATATTATCTATATTGAATGAAAAATATGGTATAAATGAAAGAGATTTTGCCAGAGCAGAACTGGAAATAGTACCGGCAGCTAAGTCAAGAGATGTAGGTTTTGATCGTTCATTAATAGGTGGATATGGTCAAGATGATAGAGTTTGTGCTTATACAGCTTTGATTGCGGAAGTAGAATGTAAAAATCCTAAATATACAACTATGACTATACTTACAGATAAGGAAGAAATTGGAAGTGTAGGTAATACAGGATTAAACTCACATTATGTATATGATTATATAACATATATAGCAGAGAATTTTGGAGCAGATGTAAAAGATGTGTGTAAAAAATCGGCTTGTCTGTCATCTGATGTAAATGCAGCTTTTGATCCCGGTTTTCCTGATGTATATGAGAAAAATAATTCTTGTTATTTAAATCATGGTTGTGTTTTAACTAAATATACGGGTTCTAGAGGTAAAGGCGGTTCATCTGATGCCAGTGCTGAATTTATGGCAAAAATCACGGATATTATGGATAGAGCAGGAGTTTATTGGCAAGTAGGAGAATTGGGTGCCGTTGATGTTGGTGGTGGTGGAACCATAGCTCAATTTGTAGCTGCTTTAAATATAGATGTTGTAGACCTTGGAGTTCCTATTATATCTATGCATTCACCGTTTGAAATATCAAGTAAACTTGATGTATATAATACATATCTTGCTTTTAAAGCATTTTATGAAGAAAATTAAAAAGAAGGATATAAGAAATGAGAAAATCAAAAAAATTATTATTAATAGCTATAGCAAGTTTAACCTTAGCGAGTATTACAGCTTGTTCAAATAGGGGAGGTGCAAAGACAGCAAATGAAGCTACCGCCTCAGATGTTGTAGAGTTAAAGAAGCCTAAGTCTTATGGAAAAGCAAAATTAGGTAAATATAAAGGTATAGATTTAAGTATTGATAAAGTAGAAGTTACAGATGAAGAAGTAGATGCACAAGTGAATTCAATATTGGCTTCAAATCCAAATTCACAGGATATTACTGACAGAGCAGTAGAAAATGGTGATATTGCAAATATAGATTATGAAGGCAAAAAAAGATGGAGTTGCTTTTTGATGGCGGTACAGCTAAGGGTTATGATTTGCATATAGGAAGTGGCAGCTTTATCCCCGGTTTTGAAGATGGAGTGGTTGGAATGAAAATAGGTGAGACAAAGGATATAAAACTTACCTTTCCAAAAGACTATCAAAGTACAGAATTAGCAGGAAAAGAAGTTGTATTTACTGTAAAAGTAAACTCAATAAAAGTAGAAACACCGGCAACATTAGATGATGCGTGGGTAGAAAAGTATACAAATGGAAAGCAAAAGACAGTTGCAGACTTCAAAGAGGCTACAAGAAAAGAGATAGAAGAATCAAAAACTATGCAAGTTGAGTTCCAAGCTCAAAATGATGCTATGAAAACTATAATGGCTTCTTCAGAGTTTGAGCCAAATAATGAAGCTATAGAGTATGAGAAGAATAATCAAAAAAATCAATTAAAGAAGGCAGCAGAAGAAAATGGTATGGCTTTTGATGCTTTACTTAGTATGTATGGTATGACAGAAGAACAGTTAGATGAGCAATTAGATACTTATGCAAAAGAAGCGGTAAATAGAAAAATTCTTATAGATGCCATTGCAAAAGAGGCTAAGATAAAAGCTAAAAAAGAGCATTATGAGTATCTTGCTAAACAAGAAGGTTTAGAAGTTAAAGATTTAGAATCTCGTTATGGTAAGGAAGTAGTTGATGAGGCTGCTAAGAGATATGCAGTAATTAAATTTGTTGTAGATAAGGCAAATAAGACAGAAAGAAATTATAATCAATTAGATACAGGTTCAAATGCAGGAGAAACACAGGAAGAAGAAACACAAGCAAAATAGGTAAAATATGGGAATAAAAGCATTATTTTTTGATGTAGATGGCACTTTGCTTGATGATAAGACTAAGGAAATACCTAGAAGTACCATAGATGTTATTAAAGAAGTTAGAAAACAAGGAAATAAAGTTTTTATAAATACCGCAGAGTTTTGTGTATGTTGGGAGATATAAATAAAAAAATAGAAGTTGATGGACTTATATGTGGTTGTGGAACTCATATTATAATAGGAGATAAAACTATATATGAGAATATTATTCCTTTAGATGAAGCTAATCATATAAAAGATAGCTTGAATAAGTATAAAATAGGTGCTGTATTAGAAGCTAAGGAGAGAGCTTATATGCAGAAAAAGACCGTTTTTACATGAGAAATTAGAAAGTTTTTATGAACTTGTTTCTTCATGGTGCGAAGTCAGAGTAGATGCGTTTAATGATAAAAGTTATACTTTTGATAAGTTCTGTATTTTTGTGTGATAAAGAAAAACAAAAAAAGTTGCTTTTTGAGTCTTTTATAAAAGAAGCTGATAAGTTTGAAGTTATAGATAGAAGTAGTTCCTTTTTGAATTTGTTCCAAAGGGAAATTCTAAAGGTGAAGCTATATTAAAAGTATTAGATTATTATAATATACCTTTGGAAGATGCTTATGTTTTTGGTGATAGTATGAATGATGTATCTATGTTTACCTGTGGGGTTAAAAAAATAGAATAATTATGGGTGAACATGATGCGGGTTTACTTGAATTCTCTACATTCAAAACCAAAAAAAGTATTAGAAGATGGTATAGAATATGCTATAAGAAGCTTTAGGTATTATATAAATAAAAGTACATATTAAGAAATAAGATGTATATATTGAAGAGTATAATGATATAATTTAGATAAATTTATTATTGGAATTCATTTAGATGGGATTAATAAAAATGATAATAAAAGATATAATATATGACATAAAAAGCTATAAAAAAAGAGGGATCCGGCAGCTAGAAATTTTTATAGAGATATTATTATTATACCAAGGTTTACATGCTATAATAGCGCATAGATTTGCACATTGGTTTTATAATAGAAAATTATTTTTTATAGCTAGATTGATTTCGCAAGTATCACGTTTTTTTACTCTAATAGAGATACATCCGGGAGCTAAGCTTGGTAAAGGTATACTTATAGACCATGGTACAGGTGTAGTGATAGGAGAAACGGCTATAGTAGGAGATGATTGTACAATATATCAAGGTGTTACTTTGGGCGGCGTAGGAACCATGCAAGGAAAAAGACATCCTACTTTAGGAAAGAATGTTACTGTAGGTGCAGGAGCTAAAATATTAGGCTCTTTTGAAGTGGGAGATAACAGTAAAATAGCCGCTAATGCAGTATTATTAAAACCTATAGGCACTAATGTTACAGCAGCAGGTATACCTGCAAGACCTGTAAAAATAGATGGGATATCTGTATCGAAGGAAGAAAATATTCAAAAGGCAGATTTTGCGAGTATGCAAGAGCAAATTGATGACTTAAAATCTCAAATAAAAGCCTTGGAAGAAAAACTTGATAGAAAATAATAATTATAAGCGAACTCTTATTATATAAGTATAAATTATGATACTAAGGTTCGCTTTTTTTATTGTTTTTATTTATAGATTAAATGTATACTAAGATAAAGAGTGTGTTATAATATATATTATAGTTCAGATAGGGTTATAGAGAGGATATTAGATTTTATAAAGTGGTATGGATAAGAAAGCATATACATATATATTGGAATGTAGTGATAAAAGTTTATATTGTGGCTGGACAGATGATATAGAAAAAAGAGTAAAAACTCATAATGAAGGAAAAGGTGCTAAGTATACAAAAGCCAGATTACCTGTTAAGTTGGTTTATTTTGAAGAGTTTTCTACTAAGAGTGAAGCTATGAAAAGAGAAGCGGCAATCAAAAAAATGAATAGAAAAGATAAGTTAAAGCTCATAAAAGAGAGAGAATAATGATGGATATAAATATAATATATGAGGATAGAGATATAATAATAGTTGAAAAACCGGCAGGAATAGAATCGCAAGCCGGTAGAGGTTTTGAGCCTGATATGTTAAGTTATTTGAAAAATTATCGTCTATCCAAAAAAGAGGATACTTATATAGGACTTATCCACAGACTTGATAAACCGGTTACGGGAATTATGGTTTTTGGAAAGAGTGAAAGTGCTACAAGTGGCTTAAATAGGCAGTTTGTAGAGCATAGTATAGTGAAAAAGTATTCAACAATACTGTGTGGACAAATGGTAAAAAAATGTGGAAAACTTGTAGATTATATTATAAAAGATGGAAAAAATAAGATAGCTAAAGTATCTAATGAAAAAGATAAGTTAGCAAAAAGAGCTAGTCTAAATTATAAAGTTTTAAAAGAATATAAATTATATGGGAATAAACTTAGTGAGTTAGCATCTGAAAATAATAGTATTGAAAAAGTCAAATAGGGATATAAGAGAGGAGAGATTATTAGATATATTTAGTTTGGTAGATATAGAATTAGAAACAGGTAGATTTCATCAAATAAGAATACAATTTTCTGCTAGAGAAAAAAAGTATATTGGGAGATAGAAAGTATGCAAATAATGTAAATTATAATATGAATGTATGTAATATATTAAGTATCAAAAAAATATATGTTTGAAGTCTTATTATTTGGAGTTTACTCATCCCGGCACTAAAAAAAGAGAATGAAATTTGAAATTGATAAAGAATTTGATTTTTTTGTAAATAAGGTAAAGGTTAAAGCATCAAAAAAACTTAGAAATATTAACTAGGTTTTTTTGATGCTTTGTTTTGATAAAAGATGAATTAGCATCCGGCTTCTTTAGGGTTTAAGGTGATACTCCCATCTTCTAATATAAAACAAGGTATACCAAGATACCCCATTTCTTTTGCTTCATTAAAAAAATAATTTCATTATCTCTTAAATGAATAAATTCTTTCAAATTTCTAACATGGGTACCAATATCTATTACATCGTATTTGGGATTATTCTTTATTGTATCATATAAAAATAGTACAATCCGGACAAGTATCCATAATATAAACTTTTATCATAAATTTTTACCGGTATTAATGTGTTTAATAAATACCATATCTCCTTATTATAGTAGTAGTTAAAAAAACCCTTTCCAAGATTCTTATAGTTTTTTTATTATAGCATATAATATAGAGTATATATAGTGGTAAATATTTTTTTGAAAAAAATAAAATAATAGAAAGCTAAAAAAATGTTTCACGTGAAACATTTTTAGCTTTCTATAGCTTATAATATTAAAGACAATTCATCGGAAAAAAATCTTTTGGATTTTCTATATGTGGAAGCTCTTTACTGTTTTTTTATAGTGAATATTTCTATAGAAGGATTAATTTCTTTATAAGCTTCTATATACTTTAAAGCTTTTAGTATTGTATTCTCCTGTAATAATAGCAAAAAGTATTATCTATATTTTTTTAATGCTTTTTTTAGAGTTTATATTCATATAATTACATATTATACTAGAGTAAAAGCGATTTAGGAGAAAAAAACCATATTTAGAATTAATATAGTACTCATTAATAAAAAGGAAAGGTAGTGGTTGAAAAACTTTCTATTATATCTTTTTAAGTATTTTCTTTTTTTGCTGGATGCTATATTATATATTAAGTTTCCTAAAATAGGAAAAATTTAAAACTAACATATATAATTTTTGCAAGTTTACTAGGTACAATTAAACCCTTATCTAAATTTTTCAGGGGTTATATATACTATTTTTATTAAATAAAGATTTATCTATATTAGAAGTCATACTTATGATAGAGCAAGATCCCGAGCTGGCAATAACATCGGTTCTTTTTCCCTATGATATTTTTTTTGATAAAAATCAATAATTAATTGAACATATAAATAATTAGTATATGTTATATTAGGTTTATCAGATATACCACAAGCTAATAAGTCTATAGCATATACCGTATGTTTCTGCGATAGGTTTGCTATTACTTTTTCCCATTCTATAGAGGAAGAAAAGCTATCTACATTGTGAACAAGTAGTAGAGGAGTACCACTACCTACTTTTTATATATTTTTATATTACCTAGACGCCAATCATAGTTTAAATATCCGGTATCTTGTTTTTTTGTTTTTTTAAGGCTAAATACTGTATAAGCTTTATTTATAGCGTATAGAGAAGAAAAAGTAGCACTTGTCAAAGATAGAGCCGTTATCAGTTTATATTGAAATTTCATGTTGCAATACCTCGCTATATAGCATTAAAACTAAATTTATTTTTATAAATGTATTATGTATAAAAGGTCATATATATTATACAATAAAATTATTATATAATAGTAGTGTAGCACAAGGAGAATATAAGTGCAATAAAAGAGAAAAATAATATCCAATGTTTCACGTGAAACATTGGATATTATAGATTGTTATAAATTTATAGTCTTATAGATATAAAGTTATTTAAGTGTTTAGATAAATATTGATTAAACGACTATATATTTAAAAGTATTTATATAATATATTATTAAGTGTAATAGATATAAGTAAGATAAAAAAATGTTTCACGTGAAACATTTTTTGTGTTATAATATTGATAAAATATAGAAAAAGGGAATTAATATGGGAAGAATAATAGCAGTTTCTAATCAGAAAGGCGGAGTAGGGAAAACAACTACGGCTGTTAATTTAGCTGCTTCTTTAGCGGAAGCAGGAAGAAGAGTTTTGGCAGTGGATTTTTGATCCTCAAGGAAATCTATCCAGCAGCTTTTGGAATAGATAAGAATAATAACAATAATACCATATATGAAGTGATAATAGGTGAACGTAATATAGATGAAGTGATAGTTGATACAGAATATGATAATCTTAGTGTGATTCCTAGCAATGTTAATCTATCAGGTGCAGAAATAGAATTGCTGGAGTTTGAGAATAGAGAAGCTGTATTAAAAAATATTTTATATACTAAAAAAAGAAAAAGTATGATTATATAATAATAGATTGTCCACCATCACTTAGTTTATTAACAATAAATGTTTTAACTTCTGCCGATTCAGTTTTGATACCTATACAGTGTGAGTATTATGCTTTGGAAGGACTTAGTCAAATGTTAAGAACTATAGATTTAATAAAACAAAACTTAAATCCTAAGGTAAAAAGTTGAAGGTATAGTATTTACTATGTATGATATAAGAAATAATTTAAGTCAACAAGTAGTAGATGATGTAAAAACAATATGTTACAGAGAATATATTTGAAACTATAATACCTAGAAATGTTAGATTAGCAGAAGCTCCAAGTTATGGTATGCCTATAACGGAGTATGATAGTAAAAAAGTATGGGAGCAGAGAAATACAGAATGTTGGCTGCAGAGGTTATGAGTAGGTAGGAAAAAAATATGAGTAAAGTAAAAAGAGGTGGACTTGGAAAAGGCGTAGGAGCTTTGATGGGTAATAATATAAGTCCTAAACAAGAAAAAAATAGATATAACTAGCGAACAAGAAAAAAAGAGATAGATGTTATTTCTGAAGTTGATCTAGTCAATGAAATAAAAAGATAAAGATAAACGAGTAGATAAAAGAGAAAAAAAGTTTCAAAAGATAGAAATATAGAAACTAGTGGAGAGAAATATATTAATATAACTCTAATAGAACCTAATATTAATCAACCTAGAAAAGCTTTTTAAAAAGGAAGAATTGGAAGAATTATCAGAATCTATAAAATTATATGGAATTTTACAACCTTTAATTGTAAAAGAAAAATAGGAGCTAAGTATGAGATAATAGCAGGAGAACGTAGATGGAGAGCGGCTAAAAATATAGGATTGAAAGAAGTGCCTGTTGTAATAAGAGATTATGATGAACAGAAATCAAAAGAAATATCTATAATAGAGAATATTCAAAGGGAAAACTTAAATCCTATAGAAGAAGCATTGGCTTACAAGAGTTTAATAGAGGAATATGGGCTTACACAAGAAAAACTTAGCGTTAAAATTATCAAAAAAATAGAGCTACAATTAGTAATAGTTTAAGATTATTAAAATTAGATACTTATGTTCAAAATCTTATGATAGAAGAAAAGCTTAGTGCCGGTCATGCTAGAGTTTTAATTACAATAGAAGATATAGATTTACAAAGAAAAAAATAGCAGATGATATTGTAAAAAAATGAACTTAGTGTTAGAGAAGTAGAAAAAAACTTATAAAAAGTTTTTAAAAAGAAAGAAAAAAAGAAAAAAATTGGAAAAAGTCGGAAGATAGGGACTTATCTATTTTTCTTTGAAGCTTATGAAGAAAAAAATAAGACAAATAATGGGTACACAAGTACATATAAATAGAAAAGATAGAGATAAGGGAAGAATAGAAATAGAGTACTATTCAAGTGCAGAGCTTGATAGGATACTGGAATTATTTAATAGTATAAGATAATGGTGAAAAATATGGTAAATAACATAGTAATTGGATTAATTATATTAAATATAATTTTTATGTATAGTAGTTATATATGGTTTCTTTAAATATAGATCCTTGTTTAGAGCCTATGATATATTTATGAGAGGTAAGACAGCAGAAAGCTTGGAAGATAATATAGTAAAGATAGTGGAAGAAATAAAGTCGATAAAAGCTGAAGATAGGGATAATAAAGAAGCAATACGAAAGATAAATTCCAATCAGAGAGCTTCATTTCAAAAACTGGGAGTAGTAAAATATAATGCTTTTAATGGAATGGGTGGAAACTTGAGTTTTGCTATAGCTATATTGGATTATACGAATACAGGTTTTGTTTTTAATTCTGTTCATTCTAGAGAGGGTTGTTTTAATTATATAAAACTAGTTGATAGAGGGCAAACTGATGTATTGCTTGGAAGTGAAGAGAAAGAAGCCTTAGAGCAAGCTCTAGGGTATATACAAAGAAAAAAATAGAATAATATAAGAATATAAAAAAAGACCATAAAAAGAATCTGATACTAAATCTTTTTATGGTCTTTTTTAAAATGTTTAATAAGTTATTGTATTTTTTCTTAATACGTTTTTAATATTTCAGGTCCGGCTATTGCAGCTATTATAATTTTTTTATTATTGCTCCCGGGATAAATGGTATTACACATAAAGATAGACCTTGTATAAAAGTTACGCCTTCTTTTTCTGAATACAAACCAGAAAGTGCCAAGTATTAAAACAAATTGCTACAGATAGTGTCATTGCTAATACATGATAAATTATATTTTTTTAGGAAATTTACTAAAAAAACAAGAGAACAAATATATGCAATAAAGAGATATCCAACAAGGTATCCACCTGTAGGACCTAGTATAACTCCTAGTCCGGAACGATAGCTGGCAAAAAAACAGGAAGTCCCACCAGTCCCAATAATAAGTATAAAAGTATACAGATTAGAGAAGAAATAGGATCTAATACATAAGCGCAGAAGTATACTATTAGAACTGCAAGAGTTATAGGTACAGGTGTAAAAGGTAACGGTAATGAAACAGGTGATAGTATGCACATTAAGGCAGTCATAAGTGCTATCAAAACCATATTTCTAGTTGAAAAAAAATTTTTATTAGATTTCATAAGAACCCCCTAAGTTAATTATATAAGGTAAACTAAATATTTAGATAAAGTTTACAGAAGTATAATAGTATAAAGATTGTAGATTGTCAACTTTAAAAATTAAATTTAGTTGATAATTAAAGCTTGTAGGTTTAAGTGAAAAAAACTTGAAAAGAAATATATAATATTGTATTATAAAGCTAATTATTTAATGTTTTAACTTGAAATGATATGAATAATATGAAGAAAATCGAGGTAGATGGTGAATAAGAAAGTAATAAAGATATTAATTATATTAAGTATAGTAATAGTTGTTTTTGTTTATTTTTTTGTGAGTGGATTTAAAGTAGGAAAAAAATATTTTCATATAATAAAAAAAGAAGATCTTATAATATTAAATTCAAATATGATAAAAAGAGAATAGAGGGTGTATCAGAACTTGCTACTGTTAAATATTATTACAGTCAAGTAGAAACTTTAGATGAAGATAATAAATTTAATAATTTGTCTATTCCTTTCACAAATAAAAAAAGCTTATAATTCAGTATGATGGAGTTATACTTGCAGGTATAGATCTTAGTAAAATCAGTGAAGATGATATAAAGGTTGATGATAAAGATAAGAAAAATAAATATTAGTATACCAAGAGCTATGATAATGTCAAATACTATAGAAGATACTAAGACTTTAGTAGAAAGAGATACTATATTTAACAACCCTAAATTCTAAAGACTGGGAAAAACTCAGAGAAGTAGAAAGACAACATGCCGAAAAGACAGCAATAGATAGAGGTATACTGGAGGAAGCTAATAAGAATGCAATCTCTACTATAAAAAGATTTCTTAATGTTTATGATGATACAAGAGATAAATACGAGATAAATATAATAGAAAAGAAATAATGGTAAGATAAAAGCTTCGCCTTTCAATTAAGCTGAAAAACGAAGCTTTTATTTTATTTAGTATTCTTTTCAAAAATTTCCTTGAGTGTACGCCAACCAAGAACAGCACATTTAACTCGTGCGGGCATATGTGAGATATCTCTTAAGATAGAAGCTTCATCAAGTTCTTCTATTTCTTCTTCACTTGCATTACCTTGAATCATACGAAGGAAAATATCTGCAAAGTGTAAGGCTTCCTCTTTAGTTTTACCTGTTATTAGATCTAACATCATATCTACAGAAGCTTGAGAAATAGCACAACCGCTACCTTCAAAGCTACCTTCTAAAATTTTATCTCCATCCATTTTTAAGTTAAGGATAATATCATCTCCACAACTGGGATTAATACCCTCAAGACTAAATGTAGGAGCAGGAAGCTTTCTCTTGTAGAGAGGTCGCATATTATGTTCTGTTAAAATTTCATTATAAAATGTATTATTTGCCATATTAAAATCTCCTAAAGTAATTAGTTTAATATCGAACTAAATTCTTATATAAGCTTAAGCAAGAAATAAGGTTTTATTCCAAGATTAAAACTATACTTAGCTAATCAGTATAGCCCATTTTTTCTCTAAGTAATTTAACTGCTTTACAAAAAGCTAAGACTTCAGCTTCTGTATTATAAAAAGCAAAGCTTGCTCTGGCAGTGCTCATATGACCTAAGTGTTTAAGTAGGGGTTGAGCACAATGGTGTCCTGCTCTGATGGCTATGTTATCAGAGCTTAAAATCTCAGCTATATCGTGAGGGTGAACATCATCTATACTAAAAGTTATTATTCCATGATGTTCATCGGGATTTTGAGAACCCACTATATGAATATGCTTATTATTCTTTAGATTCTCAAAAGCTATTTTGCAAAGATGATTTTCTCTTTCTATAATCTTTGTAAAACCTATCTTATTTATATAATCTATAGCGGCGGCAAGACCTATAGCTCCTTCGGCATTTACTGTACCGGCTTCAAATTTATGTGGAACAGGTGCATAAGTTGCACTCTCTCTTGTAACTGTTTCTATCATTTCTCCACCATAAAGAAAAGGTGGCATTTTTTCTAGTAAATCTGTCTTTCCATAAACGACACCTATACCCATAGGAGCTAACATTTTATGTCCTGAAAATACTAAGAAGTCTGCATCTAGATTAGTAACATCAACAGGTTTATGAGGAACGCTTTGAGAACCGTCAACAACTATAACAGCTCCAACATCGTGAGCAAGTTTTGCAAATTCCTTAATAGGATTTTCTATACCTAAAACGTTTGATACATGAGTAATAGCGACTAATTTTGTTTTAGCTGATAGAGCATTCTTAAAAGTATCTATACTAATAAAGCCTTCTTTGTCGCAATCTATAAATTTAAGAGTAGCACCGGTTTTTCTGGCAACATTTTGCCAAGGTAATAAATTACTATGATGTTCTGTTATAGAAACTAAAATCTCATCATTTTCGGATATAAATTCCATTCCATAAGAATAAGCTATCAGATTTACGCTTTCGCTGGCATTTCTGGTAAAAATGATATTTTCTGTTTTTGGTGCATTAATGAAAGTTGCAACTTTTTGTCTGGCATTTTCATAAGCCTCAGTAGAAATTACACTGAGTTCATAAAGACCACGCATAGGATTTGCATTTTTCTCTTTATAATATTCTTCAATAGCTTCTATTACAGATAGAGGCTTTTGAGAAGTAGCAGCATTATCAAGATAGATAGTATTGCTATTTGAAATAAGAGGAAAATCTTTTCGTATGTCAATATCTTCTTGCTTAAGATTATTAATAGACATTTTCATTACCTCCCAAGAAATCATGTATAAGAGAAACAGTTTTCTCATCACCGATTTTTATGACAAAGCTCTTCTATTCTAGCTTTTTGCCATGATTTTATAAATTTCTTCTTCAGGAATACCTCTTGATTTCATGTATAGAAGTATTTCATCATCTAATCTACCAATACTTGCACCATGAGCACCTTCAACATCTTCTTCGGCACAAAGAATAACAGGAATACTCTTATTGATAACATCATCATCTATTAAAAGAACAGCCTCATTTTCCTTACCGCTGGCATTTATAGCACCCTTTTCTATATCTATAGTACCTCTAAATATTTTGTATGCACTATCTTTAAGTATACCTTTTACATCTATATTACTTTCTGTTTTTTTGCCTTTATGTTTAATAATATAATTAATATCAAGCTTTATCGTTGCCCTTAACAACATAGGCAAGGTCATTAGTAAAGGAACTTTTATTACCTACTAAATCTACCATAAGGCCATCAAAGGTAGATTCTCCACCTAAAATGAGTTTTGTAAGCTTAAATTCAGAAGCTTCCTTATTTATACTACCTATATCATTTACAAAAAGTAAAAAGAATCTTTAATTCTTTGAACTTGAATAAGATGTAAGCCGGCATTTTTTTCCAAATTAATCTTGGTTTGAATAGCTGCGAAACCTGTAGCATTTTCAACAGCAGAGTAATCCATTATAACTGTCATTTTAGAATTTTCTTTTATATCAAATTCTAAAATACTTGCAACCTCTTCTTTGTTTTCAAAGAGAAAATTAAGACGAAGAGGAGAAGTTATATTTTTTTATTATCATCAAGTGTAAATTTATGAGTAGAGATTTTAGCTTCATTTATAAGAGAACTTAAATCTTTACCAACTCCTGTGGAAATATTGTTAAAACCGGAATTTTCAACTAAGGAGTATGAAATTTCTTTAGGCATATCTAAATCTATTTTTGCGTTAGACTTAATATCAGCACTAAGTCTCACTTGGTTCATTTTTAGCCTATTCCAAGTAGGAGAAGGCAATCTATTTATAATCATATCCATTATTACGTCCTCCTATCCTATACTTCCTATCATTTCCATTCTTATGAGATTGTTCATCTCAACAGCATATTCAAGAGGCAATTCTTTTGAAACATTATCAGCAAAACCGCTAACAATAAGAGCTTTAGCCTCTTCCTCAGAAAGTCCTCTCGACATAAGGTAAAAAATAGATTCATCGCTTATTCTACCTATGCTTGCCTCATGTCCTACATCGGCATCTTTTGTACGAATATCCATAGCAGGAATTGTATCAGAGCGTGAAATATCATCAAGCATAAGTGATTGACAGGATACGGCACTCTTTGAGTTTTTTGCATTTTTAGATATTACAACCGAACTTCTGTAGGTATTTATACCGCCACCTTTTGAAATGGAACGAGTATTTATAAAGGAAGACGTATCAGGGGCATTATGAACAATTTTTGCACCTGTATCAAGATCCTGTCCTTCACCGGCAAAAGTAACTCCTGTAAATTCGGCTTTTGCACCTTTTCCGTTTAAGATACTCATAGGATATAGATAAGATACTCTTGAACCAAAGGAACCGGATACCCATTCTATAGAACCACCTTCTTCGACGATAGCCCTTTTTGTATTTAAGTTATACATATTTTTAGACCAGTTTTCGATTGTGGAATATCTAACCTTGGCATTTTTCTTGACAAAAATTTCAACAGCACCTGCATGAAGGTTGGCAACATTATATTTTGGAGCTGAACAACCCTCAATAAAGTGAAGGCTTGCACCTTCATCTACAATAATAAGAGTATGTTCGAATTGACCTGCACCCGGTGCATTAAGTCTAAAATATGATTGTAAAGGTATATCAACATTTACACCCTTTGGAACATATACGAAAGAACCACCTGACCAAACTGCACCATGAAGAGCTGCAAATTTGTGGTCTCTAGGAGTAATCAGTTTCATAAAATATTCTTTTATCATATCTCCGTATTCGCCATGCATAGAACTCTCAAGATCAGAGTATATAACTCCCATAGCGGCAACTTCTTCTTTAACACTGTGATATACAAGTTCTGAATCAAATTGAGCACCAACACCGGCTAAAGATGTCTTTTCGGCCTCGGGAATACCAAGTCTTTCAAAAGTTTCTTTTATATCGGTAGGAACTTCTTCCCAAGTTCCCTTCATATCTGTATTTGCTCGTACATAGGTTACAATATTGTCTATATTTAAGTCGTCTATAGATGGACCCCAGTTTGGAACCAATAATTCATTATAAATATCTAAAGATTTAAGTCTAAATTCTCTCATCCATTCAGGATCATTTTTTTCTTTTGATATTTGTTCGACGATTTCTTTTGTAAGACCATCTCTAACCTTGAAAGCATCTTTATCTTCTATTCTTTGGTCGTAGATACTTCTGTCTATATCTTCGACGTAAGTTTTTTTCTCTTACTTCTTTTTCCATTAGACCCTCCTAGGCTTTAGCAAGATATTCTTCAAAGCCCTCATTATTGACTTTTTCTATTAAAGAAGCATCACCTGTAGCAACAATTCTTCCATTTACTATAATATGAACCACATCTACTTTAAGAGCTTGTAGAATACGTGTATTATGTGTAATGATGAGTAAGCTTCCACCCATCTTCTCCTTGTATTCTCTAACACCTTCAGAAACTACTCTAACAGCATCTACATCAAGTCCCGAATCGGTTTCATCAAGTATCGCAAGATCAGGTTTTAGCATAAGGAGTTGGAACATTTCGGCTTTTTTCTTTTCACCACCGGAAAAACCGACATTTAGATCTCTGTTTCCATAAGCATTATCCATTTGTAAAACATCAAGTATGGCATTGGCTTGTTTTCTAAAGTCCATAAATTTTATGCGTTCACCTGTGATTTGTTCTTTGGCGGTACGAACGAAGTTGCTAAGGGATATACCGGCAACCTCTAAAGGATTTTGAAAAGATAGAAATATTCCGTCCTTAGCTCTTTTATCTACGCTTTCTTCTGTAATATTTCTTCCTTTATAAATAATATTACCTGAAGTGATTTCAAATTTTGGATTACCCATAATACTATGTCCGAGTGTAGATTTACCTGCACCGTTTGGGCCCATAATTACATGAGTCTCGCCTTTTATTAATTTTTAAGTTTAATATCGTGTAAGATGTTTTTTTATCTTCAACTTTTACGCTGAGACCATCTATTGATAATAATTCGCCTGACATTTAATTTCCTCCTAATAAATCAAGTTCTATATGTTTAAAAATTAACTACAAATTAATAGTATACAACTGTCTTGTTATTATATATCTAAGTGTATACAAATGCAAATACTTTTTTTCATAGTAAAAAAAGTAGGGAATAAGAAAAAAAGGATTATATTTTTGATATTTAGTAGTTGATAATAAAAATATGATAAAAATCGTATAAGGAAAAGTTTATACTAAAAAAAATAAAGATAAAATTTAATAATTGAAAATAAAAAAATAAATAATGACTGCTTTATAGTTTAGATGTATAATAAAAAAATATAAAAAAACATATATTTAGGAGGGGTTATTAATGAAGTTGAAAAAAATTGAGTGTATTTAGTTTATGTTTTTACAGGAGCTTTATTTAGTTCTGTACTAATAAGCGCTAAAGCTTCGGAAAAATATAGTTAAAAAAAGTCTGTAAAACAAGATATTTTTAGGAAGATGGATAAAAAGATAGTAAGGGTTGGTGGTATGAAAATATAGATAAGTCTTATCCTAAGAATTCGTGGAAATTTATAGAGGGTAAGTGGTATTATTTTTGATGAAAATGGATATATATTACAAAAATAAGTGGCAAGGTGAATATTATCTAGGTAGTTCGGGAGCTATGCTGGTTTCTGCATGGACACCTGACGGCAAGAGAGTTGATAGTCTAGGAAGGCTGACAAAGGTAGTTACAAAAAGAATTGGTCAAAGTAGTGGAGGATATTATCATAGTACAATAAGTTCTATAAAAAAATATAGAGAAAGCCTCTGATATAAAGGAAGAAAATCAGGTAAAAAGAAATAAATAAGGAAGCCGAAGAAAGCGGATATAAACCTAAAAAGATAGAAGAAGAAAAAACAGAGAAAACGAACGGAACCTCAAAAGATGAAACGACTAAGGATAAACAAGTAGATGTTGTACCTATAGAGGATAGCTTATTAAGAAAGGTAATTAACAAAAATATAGATATAAATAGAAATGGTGATGAAGAAATCAGTATAGAGGATATGGAAAAAAATTAACTGAAATTTCTTTGTTTTTTAAAAAGAAGATGGAAGTGCAGATTTTAGTGATGATGCTAAAGTTTCTATACTTGGAGAGCCTAGAAGCCTTAGAGGGACAAAGGACTTTAAATTTGCTGTTAGCAGAGGTATAAAAAAAGTATAAAAAGGCTTGGAATATGCCAAAAACTTGGAGAAATTAAAATTAAATGAGAATGAAATTTCAGATATATCTCCTTTAGAGAATTTAATGAAGCTAAAATATTTGGAGCTACAAAGAAATAGAATAGTAGATATAAATCCCCTTAGAAATTTAACTAATTTAGAATTTCTAAAATTATATAATAACTGGATAGAGGATGTAGAGCCACTTAGTGGATTGACTAATTTAACAGGCTTAGACTTACATTATAATGTTCATGTTGCGGGTGATGAAAGTCATAAAATTATTTCAAAGGGAATAACAGATATATCTTCATTAGAGAATTTGACTAATCTAAACTTCTTAGATGTGTCAGCGAATAGAATAGAAAATGTGAGTATATTAAATAAACTACCTAATATAAGTCATTTGGATTTTTTTCCGGCAATAGAGTTAATGATTATACGGGTTTAGGAGAATATATCAGTACCAGAGTAGCTAAGATGTATAATGAAGAAAATCCTGAAGGAAGTATAAATTTTTATGCACAGACTATTAATTATGAAGATACTATAGAAGGAAAAGAAAATCCAATTTCTTTTATTTGTCCTTTTAAGGGAATAGCCGAATTATCAAGGTCCTTGGGTGAAACATTTGGAGATGAAGAATTAAATGTATTTTTCTAATATAGAAACCGTGTGAAAGGGGTAGTAGCCTCTTATGATAAGGAAGAAGATAAGATAGTATTGGATATTCCTTATGAGATAAGAGAGAAATACAAAGGTAAGGAATTTAATTTAAATTTAAAAAAATAAGTCTTGATGCCTTTGAATGGTATATAAAAAGGTATAAAGGTGATTCTATAAAAACACCCTAAAAGTATATTTGTATTAAATTTAAGCTGAGAATAAAAATAAAGCTATTGAAAAGTCTTGAGGTTTGAATGTATATCTATACTTTACAAAAATAAAAAAATTAATGAGAGAATTTAAAATTAAAAGTAGGTAATATAAACTTAGATATAAAAAAAATCAAAAAAAATATTTGACATTTATATAACATAAGCTTTATAATACCTTACATCGAAGCAAAGGAGCTTGTAAAGGGTTTTCTTTGCTTTTTTGTTTATAAAAAAGCTTAATGAAAAATAGGAGGAACATTATGTCATACGTAGATAGTATTTATGAAAGAGTTGTAGCACAAAATCCGGGAGAGAGTGAATTTCATCAAGCAGTAAAAGAAGTATTGGAATCTTTGAAACTTGTAATAGAAGCAAATGAGGAACTTTATAGTAAACATGGTATCTTGGAAAGATTAGTAGAAGCTGATAGAATAGTATCATTTAAAGTACCATGGGTAGATGATAAAGGCGTTGTACAGGTAAATAAAGGATATAGAGTTCAATTCAATAACTCTATAGGTGCATATAAAGGTGGACTTAGATTTCATCCAACAGTAAACCAATCCATATTGAAATTCTTAGGATTTGAACAAACTTTTAAAAATTCACTTACAGGTTTACCTATGGGTGGTGGTAAAGGTGGTTCGAATTTTGATCCTAAAGGAAAATCAGATAGAGAGATAATGGCATTTTGTCAAAGTTTTATGACAGAACTTTATAAATATATAGGAAAAAGACATAGATGTTCCGGCCGGAGATATAGGTGTAGGTGGTAGAGAAGTAGGTTATCTATTTGGTCAGTATAAGAGATTATCAACTTCATTTGAGGGTGTACTTACAGGAAAGGGGATACCTTTTGGCGGTTCACTTGCAAGAACGGAAGCTACAGGTTACGGTTTGGTATACATTTTAGATGAGATCTGTAAAGCGAACGGTAAGGAAATATCAGGAAAGACTGTTGTAGTAACAGGTTCAGGAAATGTTGCTATTTATGCTATAGAGAAATGTCAACAGTTAGGAGCTAAGGTTGTTGCACTTTGCGATTCAAACGGATATGTATATGACGCAGATGGAATTAAGCTTGATATTGTTAAAGATATAAAAGAAGTAAAACGTGGAAGAATAAGCGAATATGCAGATAGAGTTGCAGGTGCCACATATACTCAAGGTAAGGGTATTTGGAATATCAAATGCGATATTTATTTGCCATGTGCTACACAAAATGAGCTTGATCTTGAAGGAGCAAAAGCTCTAGTAGAAAATGGTTGCTTTGCTGTTGCAGAGGGTGCTAATATGCCTACAACTTTAGAAGCTACCGAATACTTACAAAAATATGGTGTTCTATTTATGCCGGGAAAAGCATCAAATGCAGGTGGTGTTGCAGTTTCAGGTCTTGAACAAAGTCAAAATGCAATGAGATTATCTTGGACATTTGAAGAGGTTGATGGAAAGCTACAGGAAATAATGAAGGATATTTTTAGAAAAGTTGATGAAGCGGCTAAAAAGTATGGAGTTCCGGGAAATTATGTAGCAGGTGCTAATATAGCAGGATTTGAAAAAGTAGCTAGTGCTATGATTTCTCAAGGTGTAGTATAATTATAGAAGATATAGGAGCGTTAGGTAGTAGATACCTAACGCTCTTTTTTTATAATTTGATTTCAGTGAAATATTCATACAGATCATCCTTTACTTTGTCAAGGAGCTTAAAAATCAAAGGCTACAACTGTGTCGGAACTAAGTTTCCTGTGTACCTGTCTAGGTTCATTTATAGTTTTCATTTCGCCCAAAAAATAAAATTCATTTGCAGAGTCTTTATCATTTTTGTTTTTGCGTACAAATAAATATATCTTTGTATCTTCTTTATAGAAGTATGATATTTCCTTGGAATCAAGAGTCCTTTTGGGTTTTGACATAGAAGTAAATAAATCGGTGGATAAAAAAATCCATGTGTATAATCTTTATTAAAGGAATTTTTCATCTATATCATAGTTTATAAAAAAATAGGTAAGGTTTTTTTGTTTCGGAATCATATTTATAGCCTCCTATAGCTAGAGGAACATAATTTATTTTTCCAAGAAAATAATTTGCAAAATATCTTGATAAGTATATTTTTTTCGTATAGAACAAAAAGTGTATCTTTATATAAGTTTTCTTTATAAAGCTTGTCGTAATGTTCTATACCATAATCAAGTAGTAAATCAAGTTCCAGAAAAAAAGTCGCTATTATTCAAGAGTTTGTAAAAAAATTAGCATCGGCATATATCTTATCGTTATCAATCTTATCTATGAAAATAGAATTTTTTTAAATTTCTTTGCCGTTGTAGAGCTGGTAACATAACGATTAGTAAGTATCTTATATGAAATATCCAGCATAAGAGGAGAATAAATCCTATTGTAATTTGTATACAGATATTGCCTTAATATACTTAAGTCTATATAAGATTTGCCATTTTTTAAAGTTTTTTTATAAGTAAGCTTTAAAAATTAGTAATTCTTCAATTTTTTTACTAAGAATAAGATTTTTGACTGATAAATTTTAACATTTCAAATTGTGTAGAAGTAAAGCTTTTTTTGTATATAGTTTTTCTTTCAGAGATAGAAAATGTGGATAGCTTCCGCTTATACTAAATAATTTTGACATACTTATAGTGGAAAAATTATCAAAGTCTTTATATGTGGGTATTTTACCTAGTATTTGTTTTTAAATTTATATATGCTTTATTTAATTCCATAAGATTGTCGAATCTGGCATTGTCTATAGCAGAATAAATTTTGCTCTTAGATATTTCATCAAAGCTAATAGTAGAGCTGCCGGGTATACTCTTATTTCCTTGGCTTATAAAAAATCTCAATTTATCCTTGTCTAAGTCTTTATCTCCGGATAGAGCCAGAGGAATTAAAAAGTTATTTTTATAGTTGGCAATGAAGTCTATAACAACCAAAAATTCTTTGTTTTTAGCTTTTCGTAATCCTCTCCCCAGTTGCTGTATAAAAATTATTGAACTGGAAGTAGGTCGTAACATAAGTATTTGATTTACTTCTATTATATCTATACCTTCGTTAAATATATCAACAGAAAAGATATAATCAAGAGGCTTGGTATTTGTCGGCTCATCAGAGCTTAGTCTAAAAATGGCTTCTTCTCTGGTTTCTATACTGTCATTTCCTGATAGAGAGAGGGTTCTAAAGCCAAGAAGATTAAACTTATCAGATAAAGCCTTAGCTTCTGCATTAGAGCTACAAAATACAAGACCTTTCACTCTAGAACCGCTATATCCATAAAAAGTAGCTTTATCTATTATATGTCTCACTCTTTCATCAGAACTTAATTTTGAAAAAGAGCTGAGTTCGTCTAAGCTCTCTCCATTTATTTGTAGATCACTTATAGCAAAGTAGTGGAAAGGACAGAGTAGATTTTCTGATAGAGCGTCCTGCAAACGTATTTCATAGACTATATTATGGTTAAATAGTTTATAAATATCAAAATCATCACTCCTATCAGGACTGGCACTCATACCAAGCAAAAACTTCGGTTTAAAATAATCAATAACCTTTAAATATGATTTTGCACCTGCTCTATGCACCTCATCTATGATAATTTCATCAAATTCGATAGGACTAAATTTATATAGAAATTCGTCCTTGTGTAAGCTTTGAATTGTAGCAAATACGAAGTCGGCTTTAATAAAGTTTTGGGAGTTTCCTGAAAGCAAGGCTACAGATTTTTCTCCGTTAAAAATTTTGGAAAAGCTTTCCATAGCCTTTTTTGCTATTTGCTCTCTATGAACTATGAAAAGTAAGCTCTTAGTTTGTAGTTTTTGCATTGCAAGAGCGGCAGCATAGGTTTTTCCTGTACCTGTAGCAGATATTAAAAGTGCTCTTTTTTCTCTTTTATGTAAGTCTAAGAACTTATTGATAAAATCCTTTTGCATAGAATTAGCAGTGATATTTTTAACACCTGAGATTATTTCTACAGTCTGTGGAGAATTATTTGCAGGTAGATGTAAATTATAGTCTTTTATATAGTTTTTCTCTAAAATCTTTATAATGTATAGCCTCATTCCATAAAGAATAGAAATTATCTAAAATGGAAATTAAAAAAACTCATGATTTTTTTATCGTACATAGTACAAGAAATTAGAGTATTCCATTCTTTGTTTGTAGTTAGTGCATTGGAGGTTAAATTTGAACTACCTGATATTATAGTGTAATTGTAATCTCTTTTAAAAAAATATCCTTTTTGTGTGGAAACCGGTGCGGAATTAGTATCAAAAAAATTTTTTTAATTCTATATTTTTTTAAATTTTAATAACCTATCTAAAACTTTAGGCTTATTAAAGTACAAGTAATTAGAAGTAAGAATTTTTTTCCTTTGATATTATTTTTTTCTCTAGGTAATTAAGACATTCTAAAAAGGCAGGTAAGCCCACTCTCTGATATAAAAAGCTACGCTAAAAATGAATTCATCACAAGAATAAAGTCCTTTTTTTCTATATGGCTAAGGACTTTTTTTGCACTTGTATAATCGTTATAAAAAAAGTTATTGCTATTCATAAATACTCCTACAAAAGTATAATGAGAATATTATACTATAGCTTTCTTACTAAGGTAGATAAAAAAAGTCTAAAAATTCTTGATTTTTAGAAAAATTTTTTTGCGTATACTTGTATAAAGACTTACAAAATGTAAGAGGAAAGGTGATGTTATATGCACTCATATTTAAAAAAAGTTTAGGATTTTATGGCTATAAAACTGATAAAGATATAGTAAAGTTACTGGATAAGTTACAGAAGAACAATAAAGATAATGTTAAAATAATAACAATTGATAATAATGAACGTTGGGAGCTGAAGATAGAATTAGATAAAAAAATCTTAGTATTATCATAGTAGGAAGTATAGATTCCAGAGGACGCTTAGTTAGAGAACAAGCCTATCCTTGTCTTGATACTGAGGATATCAGTGCCAAAACTCATTGCAATATACAAAAACATGTTTCTACTGAGGAATATTCGGGTTTAATAGATGATAATAGAGTTGGAATTTCTCTTATTTTTAGGCTCAGTAATGCTACAGAGTATTTAGAAAAAAAACTTAGTAAGGAAAGAACTGGAGTAAAGAATATTTATTTTAGTGCGTGGACACATAGCGCAAGAGTATTGTTGCCTATACAAAAGTCCAGAGTGCAAATTGAAATGTTAAATGTAGCCAGTAAAAAGAGAGATTATTTAATAGAAAAGGCAAAAAAAGGTGATGAAGATGCTATAGAATCTTTGTCTATGGAAGATGTTGATACATATAGGATGGTTAATACAAGAATAGAAACAGAAGACTTATATTCTATAGTTGATACCTGCTTTATGCCACAGGGTGTAGAATGTGATATTTATAGTATTATAGCTGAGATATTAGAGATTGATGAAAAAGTAAATTATTTGACTGATGAAAAAGTTTATGATCTGAAAGTATCTTGTAATAATATAATTTTTCCATTTGGCTGTAAATGAAAAAAAGATGTAATTGGAGAGCTTAGGGTAGGTAGAAGGATAAAGGCCAAAAATATGGTTGCAAGCAAGAGTGGATTTTGAGGACGATTTTTTGCTTGAAAAGATGAGTTAAAAGTGATATATTTAAAATCTGGTATTCTTATTGATGCCGGATTTTATTAATTTAATGCTTTAAGCAGGGTTCTCTTAGTTAAATGGATATAACAATAGCCTCCTAAGCTGTAGTTGTGGGTTCGATTCCCGCAGGGAACATTTATATAATTTGTTACACTAAAAGTTGCTAAGACGCTAGAGTTTTTGGCAACTTTTTTTAGAATATTTAGGCTGGAAGAAATAAATGAAGCATTAAAGAAAGTTAAAGAGGGAAAGTCTAAAGGAAAGACAATAATTAAAAATTATAGAAGAATAAAAATATTTATATATAATAAAAAGCATCCCAAATATTAATTTAGAAATAAGTTTTTGGGATGCTTTTTGATTTCTTGGATTTAGAATACTCTCCAAGCTACTTTAAAATTATTCTCCCACCAGCCACTTAAAGAACGGCTTACAACTCTACCATTAGATGAGGAGGCGTCTATAACTCCGCCACCACCGGTAGCTATACCGACATGTCCTGAAACTACAACTATATCTCCGGCTTGTATGTCATTGAAATTACTTATACGAGTATATCTACCGGCATCTCGCCATCCGGAGCTGGTCATATAAGACTGACTAACGCCGGCATTATTTAGACACCAATAAACGAAGCCTGAACAGTCAAAGGCATTAGGGCCTTTAGCACCCCAAACATAAGGAGTACCAAGCTTAGAAGAAGCAACAGCAAGTAAATTGCTGACACCGCCGCCATTAGCCGGTGGTGGAGGTGGTGTACTTCCTCCATTTGGACTAGGTGTAGGTGTATTTTTATGGGTATTATTATTTTTATTAGTATTGTTATTTGTTTTAGGTTTCGGAGTTGGTAAAGGTCTTAAGACATCCGTTGAAGTCAATTTAGCTAAAGTTTTACTTCCTGCTCTACCATCATTAGCTAAGCTATTTCTAGTCTGAAATGCTTCAATAGCAGCTTTAGTGCTATCTCCATAGTATCCATCAGCTTGTGTAGATCGTAGATAACCCCATTTAACAAGTAGATTTTGTATATTAGCTACTTGGGTACCGCTATCACCTATATCAAGGCTATTTGGTTGTGCAGTACCTGATCTTAAAGCAGTTCTGGTATCAGGGCCTAAGTAACCATCTACAACAATATTATTTTTTGATTGAAATCTTTTTATAGCTTCCAAGGTATCTGTACCATAAGTACCATCAGGAGTAGAGGTCATATAACCAAGATCTTTTAATTGATTCTGTGCAGCTAGGACAACATCGCTTTTTTCGCCGAAAGCCAGCATATTTGCATGTACATCATCACTATAAAAAGTATTAAGTGTTTGCATACCGACAGTACCGTCAACGCTCAAATTATTTCTTTCCTGGAATTTACGAACAGCTTCTTCTGTTTTTTCTCCAAATGTACCACTAACTTGTGAAATTTCAGCAAGATAACCTAGGTCATATAATCTTTGTTGTATATGTTTAATATCATCTCCACTATCATTAAGTTTAGCTGAATAGCTTTTTGCATTTTCATCCATAATAGAAGCTAAGGTGTCAGGTCCAACTATACCATCGGTAGGAAGTCCGGCTTGTCTTTGAAAGACTTTAACGGCTGCTTGTGTAACAGGACCATAGTAAGTAGTTGGTTCATCAGCTTCCATAAAACCGAGTTGCATAAGTCTTTCCTGTAAATCGGCTACTATTTCATGATCTTCGCCACCTCTAAGATATTCAGGTGCAGGTTCTTTTGTTGGAACTTCTACATTTACAGCAGGAAATAGTGCATCATCAATGCTAAGAGATATAGGTGTTAAACTCTCGCTAACTACAGAAGAGGTAGCAAGAGTAGCTTTTTTTGCTATATGCTTAAAAGCATAAATACAACTACCGGCTACTACGATACTAAGTGCGATAGCTCCTGTAAAAAAATAAAAAAATCTTATATTTATTGTCATTAAAAAAATTTTTTTCATAAGTAATGAACTTTCTTAATATTTTTATTGTAAAACTTTTTGTAACACTTTAATATACGATAGCATTTCTCATAGGCTTTGTCTAATTAAAAAAATATGTGAAAAGTATGTATATTATGTGGCTAGTATGTTAGTTAAATTTGCAAAATCTTCAAGGCTTAAAGCTTCACCCCTAATAGTAGTAGAGAGTTTCATTTGTTCCAGAGCAAGGCAAATTCCTTCTTTTGAAAAATGTAATTCCTGAGAATTACAGATAGAATTTTGTAAAGTCTTTCTTCTTTGCATAAAAGCCGCTCTTATAAGTTTAAATAATAAAGTTTCATCTTTTTACTAAAAAGGGTGGAGTAGTAAAACTTGTTAATTTAATAACAGAAGAACCCACGCTTGGTCTAGGGATAAAGCAATTTGGTGGAACATTAGCGACAATTTCAGGTTTAGCATAATACTGCACAGCCAAAGATAGAGCACCATAGTCTTTTGTACCGGGAGTCGCTTGCATACGCCTTGCAACTTCTGCTTGTATCATTATAGTAATACTTTCTATAGGAATATGCCTCTCAAAAAGTCCCATAACTATAGGGGTAGTAATATAATATGGGAGATTAGCAACAACTTTTATAGCTTTACCATCATTATAGTTATCTATTAATTTTTTTAATATCAACTTTTAAGATATCATCATTTATTATGGTAATATTATCAAAAAGGAGCTAATGTTTCTTCTAAAATAGGTATTAAATTTTTGTCTATCTCAACTGCTATAACTCTTTTTGCTTTATTTGCAAGTAGTTGTGTCATAGAGCCTATGCCGGGACCTATTTCTATAACACAGTCATCTTTTGTAATATTTGCTTTTATCTATTATTTTTATCAAGAACATAAGTATCAATTAGAAAGTTTTTGTCCAAATCTTTTTTTGAAAATTGAAATTATGTTTTTTTGAATTATGGCTATAGTATTTTTGTGGTTTACCTATATGTTCCATTTATATCCTTTCATTGCTTAAATAAGTTTTTGGGTAGAGTTTGTGGGCATTTTTCTTTAGTCTTTTTAATAATATAGTCTTTATCCAGATTTTTTTAATCTGGATATTTCATCTATAACATAAGTTAGATTTAGAGAAGAATTTCTCTTTCCTCTATTAGGTGTAGGTGAAAGATATGGCGCATCAGTTTCTAAGACTATTTTTACCTAAACTCAAGTAGGAAACTACTTCTTTTAATTTTTTTGCATTATTAAAAGTTACAACACCACCTATACCAAAGAAAAAGTTTAGTTTCTCGAATTCCTTAGCCATTTCCAAACTATAAGAATAGCAATGTATAACACCAAAAAGAGAAGTATTTTTTTATATTCTTTTTAGTATATCCAGAGTATCCTTAGCGGCTTCTCTGGAATGTATTACGACAGGTAAGCCAAGTTCTATACTTAAATCTAATTGTTTTTTGAACCAATATTTTTGAGTATCCTTATCTACATTATCATAGTAGTAGTCAAGTCCTATTTCTCCTATAGCTACAACTTTATCCTTAGTTGTAAGTTCTCTTAAATATCTAAAATTATCTTCATTTAATTCATTGACATCGCAAGGATGAACACCTATAGCAGCATAAATATTAGGATATCTATGTGCCAGTTCAAGAGAATTTTCGCTGGTTTTAATATTTGCACCTATATTGACTACTTTTTCTATACCGGCATCTTTGAAAGAAGATATTAATTCTTCTCTATCAACATCAAAAAGCTTCGTCATCTAAGTGTATATGTGTATCAATAATCATTTTAGTAACCTAAATAATACTTTCTAAATAAAAAAATAGTAATAATAGATGTAGAGGATAAAAAAAATATAAATTAAATATTTCAAATTATATTGTCCTTTTTTTACCATTATAAAAAAATATAAAGGAAGGAAAAGAAAAGGACAGTAAAAAGGATTTAAAAAAATATAATGAAACTTGAATATATATTTTTTTGAATACCCCTATCTCTATAAAGATAAAAAACAGCAATAAGTGAAGTGCCAATAAAAGCGTAATCAGTAAAAAGTATACTGGAAATAGCACCGGCTGATATAATTATGATAAGAGTCTTAAGTCCGGTATTGGCATATTTTTCAATAAAATAAAGCATTAAAACAGCAATAAAAAAAGTAAATATTACATTTTGGTATTGCAAATAGAAAAAAACTTACCATAGAAAGCCAGATCAAAAGGTATCTCAGATAAGATAGCAAAAATACCTAAACGTAAGAGGTATTTTTTGAAATCCTTTGTATGTATAAACCCCTCTACTATTAAAAATGCAAAAATAGGGAAGGAAATCCTGCCTATACTTCTGAGAATAGTACAAATAAGACTATATTTGGAGTATAGGGAAGGAACCATTTCTATGATAGCTGCGCCTATATGGTCTATAAACATACTTATAATGGCGATGAGTTTAAGTTTATTTGTTGTCATAGAATTAAGCTATTTCTGAGCCGGATTTAATATCCTTTTCACTAGTCATAAGACTTAAATTTCCCTCATCATCTTCAGCACATAAAATCATACCTTCAGACATAAGACCTGCTATTTGTCTAGGTTCAAGATTAACTAAAACGGTAACTTTTTTTCCTACCATTTCTTCAGGTTTATACCATTGTTTAATACCGCTAAGAATTTGTCTTGTGCTTGAACCAATCTTAACTTTGGAACAAAGTAATTTCTTTGATTTTTTAACTTCTTCGCAGGAAATTATTTCACCGATTTGTATTTGTAATTTTGCAAAGTCATCGTAGCTGATAAGTTCTTTAGCTTCTATATCCATGGCATTCTCCTCTGTTTTTGTATTATCTTCAGCTACATTAGGAAATAGCTCTTCTACTTTTTTAAGTATTTCATCTTTATCAAGTCTGGCAAATAAAATCTCAGGATTTTCTACCACCTTAGTCTCTTTTATAATATTTCCGAAGTTTAGGATATCATCAAGGCTTACTTTATCGGCATTAAGTTCAGATAAGATTTTAGCACTTGTGCTAGGCATAAAACTCTCTAAAAGAGAAGCACCGATAGCTATAGCCTCTACCAGGTTATATAAAACAGTTTGTAATCTTTCTTTTTTATCTTCTTCTTTAGCAAGTATCCAAGGGCAAGTTTCATCTATATATTTATTTGAACGTTTGAAAATATTAAATATCTCAGTAATTGCATCGGCAACTCTTAATTCTTCCATTTTCTTTCTAACATTCTCAACACTTTTTCTTTATGGTATTTTTTAAATCGTTATCAAAAGCTTTATCTTCTTCGTTTAAAGTAATATTTTTATTTTCAACTGAGCCGTTAAAATACTTATTAGACATAGAGATAGTACGGCTGACAAGATTCCCCAGTACATTTGCTAAATCTGAGTTATAGCGTTCTATCATTATATCCCAAGTAATAATACCATCATTATCAAAAGGCATTTCATGTAAAACGAAGTATCTAACTGCATCTACGCCGAAGAAATCTACTAAAGTATCAGCGTATAAAACGTTTCCTTTTGATTTGCTCATTTTTCCGTCTCCTTGTAGTAACCAAGGATGTCCAAAGACTTGCTTAGGTAGTGGGATATCAAGAGCCATTAAAAATATTGGCCAATAAATAGTATGGAAACGAATAATATCTTTACCTATAAGATGCAAATCGGCAGGCCAGTATTTACTATATAAATCGGTACTATTTCCGTCTGCATCAAAGCCCAAACCTGTAATATAATTTGTAAGAGCATCCAGCCAAACATAAGTAACATGTTTTGGGTTAAAACTAACAGGAATACCCCAAGTAAAACTTGTTCTGGAAACGCAAAGGTCTTTTAATCCGGGTAACAAGAAGTTATTCATCATTTCATTTTTTCTGGATTCCGGTTGTATAAACTCAGGGTGAGTATTTATATATTCTATAAGTTTATCAGCATACTTTGACATATTAAAGAAATATGCTTCTTCTTTAGCCTTGGTAACCTCTCTGCCACAATCAGGGCATTTACCATCTACTAATTGAGAATCGGTAAAGAATGATTCACAAGGTGTACAATACCAACCCTCATAAAAACCCTCGTAAATATCGCCTTTATCATATAATTTTTTGAAGATTTTCTGTACTTGTTCTTTGTGATATTCGTCAGTTGTTCTAATAAACTTATCATAAGAGGTGTTCATTAAATCCCAAATGCGTTTAATTTCAGTAACTGAATTGTCAACAAAAGCCTTTGGACTAATGCCGGCATCAGCGGCTTTTAATTCTATTTTCTGTCCATGCTCATCAGTTCCTGTTTGGAAGAATACATCATATCCTTCTTCTCTTTTAAAGCGAGCTATAGCATCAGCTAAAACTATTTCATAAGTATTTCCTATATGTGGTTTACCTGAAGCGTAAGCTATAGCTGTAGTAATATAATAAGGTTTGTTCCTACAATCTTTACACATAAATTCCCTTTCTATTTAGCAAGCAAAAGATTTGCTTTTAATTTTTGTTGTATTAAAGAAAATGGTGCCGGTCCTATATCTAATAAAAAAACTTATGAAAGTTTAAATCAGAATAAGATGCTCCAAGTTTTCTTTTTTTGCTTCCATTTTCATATTATTTATTTCCAAGTAACCCAAATAATATTTTTTAAATAATTACAAGGGTTTGCTATAAGTGAAGAATAGATACCATGGATAGCATTTTCATCTGTAATATTATAATTCTCTTTTAAGTAAGTGGCTACATATTCTTTATCTTTTTCATAATAATTTATAGATAAATCTAAAAAAGCATATAAACCAAGTCTGGAAACGAAGTTTTTCTCCAGAATTTTAGCTTCATCTATACTTAAATTAGTATCAAAAGAGTATGCTAAGCTTTCAGCATAAACAGCAATACCCTCTATATAAGCAGGATTTCCTATTAAAGACCAAATTCTTTTTGGTTTTTTTGCAAGGAAATAGTTTTGTTGATACATATGTCCCGGTATTCCTTCGTGTGCTAACTTAGTTAAGGCGTTTGTACTATCAAGTTTATTCATATCTATGTAAATAGTATTATTCATATCTTCTATACTAGGCATAATGTAAAAGGCCGGGGAAGCTATAGAAGCCAGACCTTCAGGCATATTTTTAATAGTATAATCCAGCTTATCTATTTCAGGATACATACCATAAATAGAGTCTTTTAGTAGTTTTAATGTTTCGTCAGGATTAGTGGTTTTGTAAGTATAATTGTAAATATCATTACCTGAAATATTATCTTTTTTTAGAAGCTTTGTTATCTCCAAACTATCCTTTTTTAGATTTTGTTCTATATTGTTATACATAGAGTCTATATCATTAAAGGAAGAATAAATAGATGAATTGATAAGATATTCCATATATTCCTTGCCTTTTTCCAGATGTGAAAGACCTAAATCGGTATCATCCTCAGGCTTTAATTCCTCTATACCCTTTCTTAGTATATCATAAGCATTGGAAAAATCTTCTTCTAAAATTTTATTGTGCCTGGAAATAAACTCTTTTTTTGTTCTTCACTAAGCTCTAACTTATCCAACTTAGAAACAAAGCTCTCTTGCATAAAATTACCATTGGGAGATAGTAAAAATTTATCTAAAGAGTTGATAAGTAGATTGGCACTATCTTTAGACATAAAAAGTCCTCGTTCTTTCTTTTGCCTTTCAAAATCAATAAGAGAGGAATAATATTCATCTAAAGAAGATATTAAACTTAAATAGTTTTCTACATCTTCGATATTTCTAAAAGGATATTCCAATAAAAGAATAGGAGTAGTAGCTTGTATACCGGTATTTATAGTTAAAGGTTCATAATATAATATTAAATCTTTAGCACTTAAAGTTGTTTCTAAAAAAAGTTTGATAGAATTGAAACAAAGTTTATCATCTTCATTTAGGCTACTGCTATCAAGAGACAATAGTTTAGTATAGAAAAGAGTTCAACGTTTCCATATTTGACGATAGAGAGTGGCTACTAATCTCTTCAAAAAGCAACTTTATAGTCGGAGATACCTAAATTGCCAGGGTTCGGAGTGGCAAAATGTAAGCTTAAATAGTTTTTTTGAGAAGAAATACATATAATTCATTACAAAAAAATTATCAAATTCTTCTGTTGTTTTAGTATTTTTCTCTAGTAGTCTCGGCATTTGAAGTAGTAGTTATATTATTTTTTTAGTATTATTTTTAGCAAAGCTACAAGAATTAATAATAAAAGCTCGCACACAAAAGTGTAGTGGCGAGCCTTAGTTGTAAATTAAATGTCATGTTTATGGTATATCCTTATAGTTTTTTTAGTATATTCCAAGTTGTTTAATTTAGGGTCAGATTGTCCGTTAATTGTTATACTAAGCTTATCGAGTTCAAAATTTTCTGTAAAACTATTTACAAGGCTAGGGAGAACAAATTTATTTGTAGTATCAAGCTTGTTTAAGTCAAGAGTCGCCATAGTTCCATTTTGAGTAAAGGAATTAACAGTAGTCCCTTCTTCTAAAATAGAATATTCTATCATCTTATCTATTAATAACTGTGGTTCTTTTGCATCTAAGCCTTCCATTTCCTGATATAGACCGGTCTTTTCTTTGTTTACAGGATAAATAGAAACTATAGTAAGAACAGGTGCGTTTGGATCAGGTACTTTATCTGCCCTGCCACCTGTTTCGGCAGTTTCCGAAGGGTTAGGTGTTTCGGCAACTTTAATATTGCGTATAGTGCTAGGTGAACAAGCTGCAAGTCCTAAGCAAGTTATACTAAGTAAAATTAAAAAGTTTTTCTTTATCATTATAATCTCCTTAAATTGGTTTTTTAATATTATGTATCCAAGTATCTATTTTGTGCAGTCCTTTGATTAGAATTTCAGTTTCTTTATCATCTAGTGTATCAAGCATGGAGGTAACCATATCTTTGTGAAATTCGTTATGTTTATTGTAAGCATCTATTCCTTTTTTTGAAAGCTCTACATATACTATACGTCTATCTTTTTCGCTACGGACCCTAGTTACATAACCCTTTTTTACTAAATTATTAATAGAAATAGTTAAGGTGCCCATGGTTACGGATAAGTCTTTAGCGACACCGGACATATTCTTTTTTTGATTTAGACCGATAACATCAATGATATGCATATCATTGGTGGTAATATCTTTAAATTCAGTATTTTTAAATACTTTTGATTCATAATCCAAAATATCATTGAAAAGTCTAACTAAAATAGTATTAATTTTAGAATAGTTATCCACAACCGGACTCCTTTCTTTATAGAGTAAAAAAGTGTATTATTTATGAACTTCTAAATGAAGTTAGCAAAAATGCCGGCACCTATAACAGTAAATAGACCGGCTACAGCTATAGAAAGAGAACTCATAGCACCTTCTATTTCTCCAAGTTCTATGGCTTTTGAAGTTCCCATAGCATGAGCGGCGGTTCCTATACCTATCCCTTTTGCAATAGGGTGTTTAACAAGGAAAAGTTTTAAAATATAATCAGCAAAAACATTTCCGAAAACTCCGGTAATAATTATAACAGCAACTGTTATTTCGGGATAGCCACCTAACTCTTTTGATATATCTATACCTATGGCAGTAGTTATAGATTTTGGTAACATTGTAGCATATTCAGCATGTCCAAATTTGAATATCAGACTGAGTGCAAGAACTACACTAAGGCTGGTAAGAACTCCTGAGGCTATACCTAAGCAAATAGCAAGAAAATTATCCTTTAGTAAACTTATTTGCTCATATAAAGGTAGAGCTAGGCAAACTGTAGCCGGAGTTAATAGATAACTTATATATTGAGAACCCTTACTGTATTCGGCATAAGGTATTTTGAATGCTAGAAGAAAAACTATGACTATTATAATAGAAACCAATAAGGGGTTACATATAACAAGTCCTGTTTTCTTTTTTAAAAACATACCTATCTCATAAGCAAAAAGAGATAAGAAAACTCCAAAAAATATAGAATTAGTAATAAAGTCTTGCATTATTTTTGCCTCTTTTCTTTAAAAAGTATAACTATCTCTGTAACTTTAGCAGATATTCCCATAACTAGTATAGTTGATAAAAGCGTAGTAACTATAATAGGTATAAAAATAGGCTTTAGTGTTGACCATGAACCGATGAGTCCAACGGCGGCAGGTAGAAACATTATAGGCATAATTTCTATAAGAAAGTATGAAACTTCTCTTATATTTTCAGCTTTTAGCTTACCACTAAGGAGTAAACATAAAACGATAACCAAGCCATAAATACTGGCAGGAACAGGTAGGGGAAGTATACGCTTGAGTAGTTCTCCTATAAAACTGATAAAGATTATAATAAAAAATTGTCTCAGAATTTTCATAATTTTTCACTCTTTCCTCTTGTTTCCTAAGATAGGAAACATTTATTACAGCACCCTTTTATAAAAGGGTGCTATAGTGTTACACTTCAATCATATTATATTTTTTGTCTAAAGATGCCAGTATTCTTGCCTCACGTCTGTGACAGGTGAATAGGAAAATTTGAGCATCGTAATTGTCGCTAAGAAAACCTAAAGCCGCACTCAATCTTTGTTTGTCATAGTTTACGAAACTGTCATCTAAGATTAAAGGAAGCTTTTCCATATCCTGTTGTAAAAGTCCGGCACTTGCAAGACGAAGTGCTAAATACACTTGATCGGCTGTACCGCTGGAAACCTGTTCTATAGGAATAAGTTTTCTGGAAGTATTTAAAAATACATTCATATCTTTATCTATACTTATAGAACTGTATATACCATCAGTTATTTTTGATATAAGTTTAGATGTTTCTTTGTTAAGATATAAGCCGAAAGAATCTTTTATACTAATAGAAAGCTTATTTAAGGTTTCTAAAGCCAAATCTATTGCTGATAATTCATCAGCGATGAGATTGTTTTTTTCTATTACTGTCTTTAAGGCGATATTTTTCATCACTAATATTAGAAATTTGTTCTGAAAGTTTTTTTCTGATTCCCAAAGCTTTTTTTCTGTGTTTCTTCTATATTGTCATGTATAGATTTTTCTTTTTACCTGTAAATTATTTAAACCCTCACTGAGTTCTTTGATTTTTAGCTTTTTGCCTGTTCTATATTTGTACTACTTTGTTTATAATCTCTAATGAGAGTGGCAACTTTTTTTCTATATTTTTCCGGATTTATTTCTCTGCTTCCTATAAGACTTTCTATTAAAACAGATAAAGTATTTTTTTAATATAAGTCTTTTGGGAGAGCTTACTGGAAATCATTCTAGATAAGATGCCTAGAACAACCGTACTAAGAGTACATAAAATAACTAAAATACTTATACTGGAATCATAATTGATTTTAAAAAAATATTAGTAATAAAATTATTTTTGTCCCGAAATAAACAAGTATGCGGCCAAAACAGCAGTAAGCAAAGAGATAATAGTTAATATGGTACTAAAAAAATACGTTCTTTTTTTGATGCTGTTATTTGCTACATCTTCTTTATAAGCCTGAACTTTTTTTCTTTAAAAACTTTCTTCTGTAGCTTTTTAGTTCCTCTAGGTCATCAAAATCAATACTATCTAAGATTTCTTCATTATTTTTAATATAACGCTCAAGTAGACCAAGCTCAATTTGATATTGAGTAATATCATTTGATACTGTTTCAGCTTCTTTCTTCTCATCAGGAATAGAAGCATTAGTTTCATTTAATTTTTTTTCTAAATCTTGAAGTCTGGCTAAGTTTGAAGTATAGGCTTTGCTGGCTTCCTCTATAAAATCACTCGCAATATTTTTTCTTTGTAATTTTAAATAAGCACTGGCTTTACTGATATTTAAGGATTCGTTACCGGTATTATTCATATTAGCAATATAATTCCTAAGTTCATTTGCCATACCTGCATCGGTAACAGACCTTAACTGACCTATACTAATGGTATTTGTGTAGGCGGTTTGAGAAAGATTATTTAAAAGTTCGGCGAGTATGCTATTTGGCTCGCCAATTTCTATACCTTTAACTTCGTCTACTATAGAGAAAGGTTTTAAAGCATTTTTGGTAAAATCTCTCTCAATACGATAGATAATATCATTTTTGGAAACTCTTATATATCCGCCATAAGTACCTTTTTCCCAAGGTTCAAATCTGGACCATAAATCATTTTTGCCGGCACGACCACGACCGCGTTCTAAGCCGTAAAAGATAGCGCGGATAAAGTTATGTATGGTTGATTTACCGGCTTCATTCTTTCCGTATAGGACATTCATACCGTCGGAAAAGGTGAATTTTTTGTTGGATATTTTACCGAAGCCTTGAATATATATTTCTAAAATTTTCATTCTTAGCTCCTTTCATCTGAAGTTTTTAAGAGTGCATTAACACCATAAAATAGTGCTTTTTTCTCTATAGTACGCATATCCGTTTTATTTAGTTCATTTATAAAAAAGCCTAACATATCAGAAGAATGTTCGTTCATAAGCCTATTAAAATCATAGTTCGGTTCGCTCTCATCTATTATATTAAGTAGCTTAAAGCGAGTATATAGGACATCTAAATCAAATTCGATATCAGGATCTCTAAGACCTTTGATTTTTAGTTTATATATATTATGAGTACCTCTTTTATTGATTTCATTTGTTATACGCATAAGAAGCTCGGTATTTGTGGTATCGGTATTTATATTTAAAACTAAAGAAATATAAGAAGCACTGGCACAAGGAATAAAATCTAGACGAGTAACAGACTTGCTTATATTATCAATTTCTCCGAGTAAGTATCCATGTTCTCCGTATTCGTTTGAATCTAAAGGCTCAGGAGAACCGGGATAAGCCATTTTATTATAGAATAATACTTCGTGCTTGTGTATATGCCCAAGAGCATAATAGGTAAAATCTTTTTTAATAAGTGAATTTTTATCAAAAGGCAAATGATTTGTATCTCCACCGTGAGCCATTAATATACTTATCCTATCATCAGGTGCAGAGCGTATATCATCTAAGTTATATGCACGAAGTTCTTTATCATAATACGAAAAGCCGAAAACTTCTGTATTTAAGTCGCTAAAATAGATGCTGCTTAAATCAGGACTTTTTATAAAAAAGACATTATCTGCAAAAGAAAAGCTGTCCAGAGCAGAACCTTTTTTGATATAGTCGTGATTTCCGGTTATAATAATAACTTTTACATCGCTTATACTTGAAAATAAGTAGTTGACCTCTTTTAAATCTTTTATTAGAGCCTGTCTATGGAATAAATCTCCGGATATAAATAGAAAGTCAACTTTATTTTCTTTACAAGCATTTATTATATTATGAAAAGTATTTTTTATGGCATTACTACGCTCTTTGGACCAAGCTTTACCAACATCAGGGTTCATGCCATAATGTACATCAGAAATGTGAATAAATTTCATATAAGTCCTTTCGGTATTTTATAGCTCGCAATTACCAACAGTTCTAGGGAATGGGACAACATCTCTTATGTTGCCCATACCTGTTAAATACATAACACATCTCTCGAAACCTAGACCAAAGCCTGCATGACGATTTGAGCCATATTTTCTTAAATCCAGATAGAAATTATAATCATCTTCTTTCATATCAAGTTCTTTGATTCTTGAAAGAAGTTTGTCATAATTATCCTCACGTTGGCTACCGCCAATGATCTCGCCTATACCCGGAACAAGACAATCCATAGCGGCAACAGTCTTTCCGTCCTCATTAAGTTTCATATAGAAAGCTTTTAATTTCTTTTTGGATAATCAGTAACAAAAACAGGTTTTTTAAATACTTGTTCTGTAAGATATCTTTCGTGTTCTGTTTGTAAATCACAACCCCAAGAAACTTTATAATCGAAGTTATCGTTGTTTTTGCTGAGTATTTCTATAGCTTCTGTATATGTAACTCTACCAAAATCAGAATTTAAAACATTTTCAAGTCTATTCAATAAATCTTTATCTACGAATTGATTAAAGAAAGCCATTTCTTCAGGAGCATTTTTCTAATACATATTTTATAATATATTTTAACATTTCTTCTGCTATATCCATATCATCAACCAGATCTGCAAAAGCCATTTCAGGCTCTATCATCCAAAATTCTGCAGCGTGTCTTGTAGTATTTGAATTTTCAGCTCTAAAAGTAGGTCCAAAAGTATAAATATTTCTAAAAGCCATAGCATAGGTTTCACCGTTTAACTGTCCACTAACTGTTAAATTAGTTTCTTTACCGAAGAAATCTTTGCTATTATCTACCTTGCCATCAGCTGTAAGCTTTAGATTGTCCATGTCAAGAGTTGTAACTCTAAACATTTCTCCGGCACCCTCTGTGTCGCTACCTGTTATGATAGGAGTATGGACATAAACGAAATTTTTTTCGTTAAAAAACTTATGTATGGCAAAAGCAATTAGAGAACGAACTCTAAAAACTGCTTGGAAAGTATTAGTTCTAGGTCTTAGATGTGAAATGGTTCTAAGATATTCCATACTGTGTCTTTTCTTTTGCAATGGGAAGTCGGGATTTGACTCTCCCTCAACTTCTATTTTAGTAGCTTGAATTTCAAAAGCTTGTTTAGCCTGTGGTGTAGGAACTAAAGTACCTGTAATAATAAGGGCTGCTCCTACATTAGATTTAGCTATTTGTGAAAAATTATCTAAAGTATCATGATAAACAACTTGTATTTGCTCAAAATAAGAACCGTCGCTAAGAGATAAAAAACCGAAATTTTTTGAATCTCTATTGCTGCGAATCCAAGCACCTATAGTTATCTCTTTATTTAGATATTTATCTGTTTCTTTTGAATAATTCTCTTACTGTTATTAATTTCATATACAGTCTCCTTAGAATATTTGTTTGTTTTTTTAAATAAATAAATTATATTATAGCATAAAAAGGAAATGAAATCGATACAGGAAGAGGAAGTTTATGAAAAAAACATTCAAAAACTATATAAGAATAATATAAAAATAAGCCCCAAATCTGGGGGCTTACTTTATATCTTTTTATTTTATCCATTCTCCGTTTGCGTTTACATGGTATCCGTCTGGAGTAGTTGTATTTGCAAGCATTGAACCGTTAGAGGATAGGTAGTACCACTTATCGTTTGTCTTTATCCAACTTGTTGCCATAGTACCATTTTGATTTAGATAATACCAGTTATTATTATACAGTATCCAACCTTTAATCATTGCACCTGAAGTAGTATTAAAATAATACCATTTGTTATTTATATTAACCCAACCTAAGCTCATTGAACCATCATTAGCAAAGTTGTATGTAGTATTGTTTATATTATGTAAACCGGTCAACATATACCCATCCGTATTTAAGAAATACCATTTTGATGCTATATTAGCCCATTGGTTTTTGGCATATTGCCCGTCAGATTTCTTTAAACTCCATTTTTGGTTTGTCTTCTCCCAATTACCTGCATTAATACTTGGCAAGTTGGAAGATATATTAGTAAGTGAAAGTTGTGTCTGATTTTCGCTTGTTTTTGCTACAACTGAGCCACCGCCTGAACCACCACGAGAGCCACCGCCTGAACCACCACGAGAGCCACCGCCTGAACCGCCACGAGAGCCACCGCCTGAACCGCCACGAGAGCCGCCGCCTGAACCGCCACCGGAGTTATTAGTATCATTAGTACTGTTATTGTTTATATATTTTATATTAGTACCATCTGAAACTTCGCCTGATATTTTATTATAACTTCCAACATTTACCGGTGAAAGGATGGCTTTTGTAAAGTTTTTTATATTGGTATTTTCAATCTCTAAGCTTCCTTCTGAGAATATACCTGCAGTTTCCGGTACTTCTATACTATCTCTTGTATCAATTATATTTACATTAGAAAGTTTTACATTGCTACCGAGAGCTAATTGTATAAGCGTTTTCAATTTTTTGTTATTAGTATATATTTTGTGTCCTTCTCCATCTATGTGGATTAAACTATTTCCTTTTCCTATAAATAACGTGCTATTCAACTCTATATCAGATTTTAGATATATAGTTTCGCCTTTAGAACTTAGTATTGCATCTTCCAGTTCTTTAGCATCATATACTAAAAACTTGGAAAGCTTAGCGAACTCATACTTTAATTCTACTCTCTTATTTTCGTGTGCAGGTAAAGTTATTTTTGTGTATATATGTATCGTTGTCTTTTGTAGTCTGTATTTTTTTCTTTGTCTAAATCAACATTGTCTACTTTTTACAGCTGTTAATTTGCTAAATTTATTGCTTTTTTCGGTTATAGTAAACTCCCTGCCTTTGTCAACCATACAATAAGCTTTTTTATACTGACCTACTCCATCTTTTGAAAATTCTTTCCATTCCAAGGTGTATTGAACGAAATTATCCTTGTCTATAGGTGTATCTTTTTCTGAGTATATTTCATATCTTTTATTAGATGAGATATTTAAATTATCGTATGTTTCGCTATAAATAGGATAATTACCATTTATTATCATTATACCTATTTCGTTATTGGTAATATTGCCTGTGTTATGGGTGTCGGAATATGAGTTAACAAGTATGCCTATTTCGTTATCACTGACATTTACATTTGTAAATCCCCTAGCACCACGTATACCTATTTTGTTGTTTTTAACTTCTGAACCATTTACAGAAGCAGCTTTTTCTAGAGCAATATTATTATTGTTAAATATTCCACCTACTACACGATACCTACCTGATCCATATACTGCCACATCATATCCGGAGATATTAACATTATTAAATGTTCCGGACGCAAATACAGAGATACAATCAATACCCTTGCTATCCTTTTTGCTATATTCGCCCCTAGTTATAGTAGCATTGGTTATAGAAGTTGAAGTATTGCAGTCTATTCCTGTTTTATATCCCTCTAATGTGATATTAAGTGCTTCTGAACCTCCATATCTATAGAAGGAAATCCCGGTATTGTCTGTTTCTACTTTAGATATAAGTTTTACATTTTCAACTTTAGTTGCACCATTTATAGCACATTTTTCGTGCATAGTTTCAATCGTTAAGTCCTTTAATTCCCCGCCTGTTATAAGATCCTTTATACCTGAATTAGGATGTGTATATAACTTGTGGTTATGACCTAAAAGTTTTGCGTTTTCTAGATCTAAACTTTCAGTTAGTAAAATGTCTGCTGTTAACTCGATAGTGCCGCCAAAAGCTGCGGCATCTCTTAACTCGCTTTCGCTTGAAACAAATCTAGGTAGCTCCTCCATTGTAGATACTTCCGGTGTATCTGAATTCCCCATACTGCCGGCATCACTTACAGTAGCAGTATCGCTTGTGTTATTAGGCTCATTACCGGCATAAGACATTGTAGTCATACCGTACATTGCTACAAATGTTCCTAACAAAATACCATACTTTTAATTTTTCTCATACAAAACTCCTTTGCAATAGTTTTTATTTATAATATTCTAAAAATGATATTTAGCATATTTCTTAAAAAAATAAAATTCGAAACCATACACATATTAAAAAAAGCTACGATTATGATAACATTTCTATATTTATTTTTAATAATTTCTGTAAGAAAAATTATATATATATATATATGCAAGTGTTATTTTAATAAAAAAATATAAAAAAAATATACAAAAAAAATATTTATATATTTTAAAACTAAAATAGTGATATATTTTTGATGAAATTAAATAATAATCCATCAACTAATACTTGATATAAAAAAAGTAATTCCTAAGTAGTGGCTGTTGATTAGATAAAAATGAGCATATGAAACTTTTTTTGTAAATAGCTATTAAGTAATAGATCTTCTATGATAAAAATATAAATCATAGGTGGCCTTTTTATTATGGCAAAAAAAGATAAAAAAACGGTACACAAGGTTATAATGACTGAAGCTAAAAAGAAACATTATTCAGGAGTTGCTTGGGGAGTATGATATCTAAACAGCTGAAGATATTAAGGCTGTGCTTAAAGAGCTGTTAGGTGGAACTATTAAAGAGATGATGGAAGCAGAAATGGATGAACATCTTGGATATGGTAAATCTGAGAGATATAACAGTGATGACTGTAGAAACGGCTATAATCCTAAGATACTTAACAGCAGGTATGGTCAGGTCGGAATTGAGTTTCCTCAGGATTGCAAATCTACTTTTGAGTCTCAGAGTATTAAAAATGTCAAAGAGATATTTCAGATAAAGATAGGAAGACCCATGCAACCTTTAAGGCTTGCTTTCTGTCCTTGTAAATATCAATTTATAAGTATTAAATTAAAGTTATGGTATGGTTTATATTTGAGTTTGGTAGATAATTACAGATTATAGAAAATACAAAAGAAAAATAGACATTTCAAATTGTTAAGAATACCTGAAATGTCTATTTTTTTAATATATGATTTAATAAAATTATTTTTGTACTACAAAGTTGATATTTATACCTATAATTTTTGAATAAGCCTAGTTTGAATAGAAACTTATTTAGTCTGTACTATACCGTCTACTACCCATTCACCTGCAGCATTTACCATAAACCCGTCAGGTGTACGAGTACTTGAGAGCATAGCTCCCATACTACCGTTGGAAATAGGGTTTAGATAGTAGCATTTAAGCTTTCCGTCTTTTTCATCTTTTATCCATTGCCAATTTGTAAGCATATTTCCATCTTTATCAAATCTGAACCAAGAGAATTTGGCTTGTCCAAGTTTTTCGTTAGCAAAAGGATTTTCTATAGCCAACCACATATCTTTGTGTATGGTATTTCCTGTTTTGTATTGCCAATGACCATTGTTATTTGACCAAGTACCGCCTTTTACAACATAGCTTGGTAAAGGGGTAGAGGATGAGTTTTTTGCAGCTTGTCTGCTTGAGCCACCACCTGAGCTACCTCTTGAACTACCTCTACTACCTGAACCGCCTCTACTACTTGAACCGCCTCTACTACTTGAACCTACACCTGAGTTCCCACTATTTCCCGAATTACTACTGTTATTTGGCTTAGTATTACTGTCAGGTTTTGCATTGTTTTCAGGCTTTGCACTACTGTCAGGTTTTGCATTATTTTCAGGCTTTACACTACTGTCGGGTTTTGCATTGTTTTTAGGATTAGCTATAGTGTTAATTGTAACTGTATATTCGGCATGAGATTTATCTATAAAAGTAAACTGAATATTTATGTTATGCTTGCCGGGTTTGGCCGTAGCTTTTAACTTATCCTTATCATTATCTGAAATTTTTGTTGAATTTTTATCTATTTTGCTTTCGTCACTTCCAAAATCAAGACACGATAAAAGATTTTCTAAAGTAGGTATATTGTCCTCTTTGTTCGTCAGTTCTTTTTTGATAGGCTGTATAGTTTCAGCTAAGCCCTTTGTTCCTTTGGAGTATATTGTAACTATTGTATCTGTAAATCTTTCGTCGCCTGTTAAAGTAAAAGTTCTGTTATTTTCATCATAGTTTATATCCTCGGTACCGCCGTCGGCTTTAGTTTTCTGATAATAAAAATCACTATCATCTAATTGCGGTAAAGTATAGGTGACGGTTTGTGGGTTTGAGACTGTCGGTGTTTCAACTTTATAAGGAATAACTTGGTTGTTTGATGGCGATGGATCCGCTGCAGCCTTTACTATCAAGTTTCCGGGTTCCTTTGCGTGCAGTATATATCCTCCATCATCACCGGAGCTTAAATGTGTTACAACGGCTCTATATTGGGAGAAAATAGGATTGATACTGGAGAAGTAATAGTTAGGGTTACTTCCTTGGTCGTAGTGTTCCCCTAAAGAAATTTCTTGGATATTTCCATCTCTTCTTTCTAATCTTAGTGTTAATTTCTTTTTTGCACTTGTCGCATAAGCGGTAATAGTGTCAGTTGAATTTTTCTTTGCTGTCTGCCTCCGTATAAGTATCAAAAATTACCAATGTTTTCGTCGGCGTAAGTCTTAAATCCTGAAGCCCCTACAGAAGTGGCAATTAAGGCTAAAGAACTAAGAGCTACGATTAATGATTTTCTTTTTTTCATCATAGTGTCCTCACATTCTCGTTTTTATAGGCATAATAACTAAATACGTATTAAGATGGTGTTAAGAAAATAAGAGTAATGCCTATATTTATCATTTGTTATAGGCTTTTTTTAAGACTTGATTTTGTTGAATTTTTATATTAAATACATTTTTTTCGGTGTTTAAATGAATTATTTTAAATCGAATATAGGAATACAGATTAAAAAGATTAAGATAAAAGGTATAAACAACATAGAGATATCTTGTAAAAATTAACAAGAAAAAAACATATTTATACAAGAAATTATTCACAATTAACAAAAAAATATGATATAATTAATGCACAATTAACAAAAAAAATATTTTTAGTGTTTATACTACTTTTTACTGCGAGGTGATAACATGATCAAAAAAGAAATGATTGCGATGCTATTAGCAGGGGGGCAAGGAAGTCGACTTGGAGTACTAACACAAAAGGTTGCAAAACCGGCAGTATCGTTTGGAGGAAAATATAGAATTATAGACTTTCCTCTTAGTAATTGTATTAATTCCGCATAGATACAGTCGGAGTATTGACGCAATATCAACCACTTAGATTAAACGCACATATAGGAATCGGTATACCTTGGGATTTGGATAGAAATGTCGGAGGAGTAAGTATACTTTCTCCTTATGAAAATTCTAAAGGTAGTGATTGGTATACAGGAACAGCAAATGCTATATATCAAAATCTTGAATATATGGAGAGTTATAATCCGGATTATGTTCTCATTTTATCCGGGGATCATATATATAAGATGGATTATGAAGTTATGCTTGATTACCATAAGGCAAATAAGGCAGATGTAACTATAGCTTCTATGCCTGTACCTATGGAAGAAGCATCCCGATTTGGAATAGTTATAACAGATGAACATAATCAAATTACGGAATTTGAAGAAAAACCGACTGCTCCAAGGAGCAACTTGGCTTCTATGGGCATATATATTTTTAATTGGAACATTCTAAAAGAAGCTTTAATATCCTTATCAGATGAACCGGGTTGTGATTTCGGTAAACATATCATTCCTTATATACATTCAAAAGAAGATTCCAGAGTTTTCGCTTATGAGTATAATGGATATTGGAAAGATGTAGGAACTCTTTCGACATATTGGGAAGCTAATATGGAATTAATAGATATTATTCCGGAGTTTAATCTTTACGAAGAGTATTGGAGAATATTCACAAAATCAGATATTATACCACCACAATATTTATCAGAAGATTCTGTGGTTGAAAGAAGTATCATAGGTGAAGGTACAAGTATATATGGTACAGTTATTAATTCTGTAATAGGTGCCGGCGTTACTATAGAAAAGGGAGCAGTCATAAAAGATTCTATAATTATGAAAGGAACCTTAATTAAAGAGAATACAAAGGTAGACAAAGCTATAATTGCGGAGTATAGTAATGTAGGTAGAGATTGCGAAATTGGTATTGGTGAATATAGAGAAAGTATTTACGATAAAAAAGTTTATAACTGTGAACTTGCGATTATAGGGGAACAGACGATTATTCCGGATGGAGTTAAGATAGGAAAGAATACAGCTGTTATGGGAGAAACTCTTTCCACTGATTATGAAAATGGAATTTTAGAAAGTGGTTCATATATTATAAAGGCAGGTGGCAGATAATGAGAGCAGTAGGTATTATTTTAGCAGGTGGTAACTCTAAGAGAATGAAAGAGCTTTCAAATAAGAGAGCAATTTCAGCTATGCCTATAGCCGGTAGCTTTAGGAGCATAGATTTTGCACTTAGCAATATGAGCAATTCACATATACAAAAGGTTGCAGTGTTTACGCAGTATAATTCCAGATCTTTAAATGAACATTTGAGTTCGTCAAAATGGTGGGATTTCGGAAGAAAGCAGGGAGGACTTTTTGTTTTTACTCCAACAATAACGGCGACAAATTCAAATTGGTATAGAGGAACAGCGGATGCTTTATATCAAAATTTGACATTTTTAAAGAAATCTCATGAGCCTTATGTTATAATAGCGGCAGGAGATGGAGTATATAAGCTTGATTATAATAAAGTTTTGGAGTATCATATAAATAAGAAAGCGGATATAACTGTTGTTTGCAGAAAAGTAAATGATAGTGATGATCTAACCAGATTTGGACTTGTTTCTATTGATGACGATGGAAGAATAACAGATTTTGAAGAAAAACCTATGTTATCAGTAGCAAATAATATCTCTTGTGGAATTTATGTTATAAGGCGAAGACAACTTATAGAACTTATAGAACGTTGTATAGCTGAGGATAGATATGATTTTGTAAGAGATATACTTATACGTTATAAAAAAATATAAAAAGAATATATGCTTATAAAATAGATACATATTGGAATAATGTTGCTTCTGTAGAATCTTACTATAAGACCAATATGGACTTCTTGAATAAAGAGGTAAGGGATTATTTCTTTACAGAATACCCAAGTATATATTCAAAAATAGATGATTTACCGCCGGCTAAGTACAATCCCGGTGCAGAAGTTAAAAATTCTTTGATTTCCAGTGGTTGTATAATTAATGGTAAGGTGGAAAATTCTCTTTTATTTAAAAAAGTATACATTGGAAATAATTGTGTCATTAAAAATTCTGTTATACTGAATGATGTATATATAGGTGATAATACAGTTATAGAAAATTGTATAGTTGAAAGCCGAGATACAATTAGGGCAAATACAACTCATATAGGAGAGCCTAATAATATTAAGGTTGTTATAGAGAAAAATGAAAGGTATGCCTTATAAGAGGTATAAGAAGGGGGAGAAGTATGCAAATAACTGATGTTAGGGTAAGGTGCATTGATAAAGAAGGAAAGATGAAAGCTGTTGTTTCTGTAACTATAGATAATGAATTTGTAATTCATGATATAAAAGTTATAGAAGGTGATAAAGGCTTATTTATTGCTATGCCAAGTAGAATGGCTTCAGATGGAGAATATAGAGATATAGCACACCCAATTAATTCTCAAACAAGAGATATTATGCAGAGAACAATTATTGAAAAGTATAAATCAACTGTACTGGATAATGAAAAGTTGGAAGTATAGTATAAATACAAAAAAATTTAAAATAAAGTTTAAACTTTGAATTAAAAATAAAGCTAGACTTGCAGTAACATCAGTATCAGCAGTCTAGCTTTTAGTATTTTATGTGATTTTTTTATTAGCTACAAAAATAAACTGAATATTATTTATAAATAGACTTAAAAAAACTGGGAGAACAATAATGACAATTAATGATATAGCATCAATGGCAGGAGTATCAAAGGCTACAGTATCGAGGTTTTTAAATGGTGGTTATGTAAGTAGTGAAAAGAGGGATCTTATCAGCAAAGTTATAGAAGAAACAGGTTTTGAACCTAATTCTCAAGCTAGGACACTAAGAACTAAAAAAACAGGTTTAATAGGTGTTATAATACCTAAAATCAGTTCTGAAAGTATTTCTAGAATGGTAGAGGGGATAAGTACAGAATTTTATAAGACCGGTTATAAATTATTATTGGCAGATACTGCTAATGATGAAATGGAAGAGCTATTTTACCTAAAAACTTTAACCAAGTATAGTGTTGATGGAATAATACTCTTAGGTACTGTGATTAGTAGTGCACATAAGAAAGTTATGAAAGAGTGCAAAATACCGTTGGTAATTTTAGCACAACAAGTTTCAGGGCAAGCTTGTGTATATTTTAATGATTATGAAGTTATGAAAGACTTGACAGACTTAGTGGATACCACTTCTAAGAATATAGCTTATATAGGAGTTAATAAAAAAGACAAGGCAGCAGGTCTTGACAGATATAATGGTTTTATTGAGGCTGTAGAGGATAAAGATATTAATACGGAATCTAAGATAACTAATAAAATTACAGATTTTTTAATGGAATCAGGTAAAAAAAGCTTGCCAAGAAATATTAAAAAGAAAATGCCAGTATAGATACTATAGTATGTGCTACAGATAATTTAGCAGTAGGAGCTATGGAGTATATTAAGAGTATAGGTAAGCGTATACCGGAAGATATACAAATTGTAGGTATGGGAGATAGTACCATAGGAAATATTATAAGTCCAAAACTTACAACAGTCCATTTTTCCATATAAGACAGCCGGTATGGAAGCGGCAAAAATGCTTGTAAGGCTTATTCAAGGTAAGGATATAAGCACTATGGAGATGAAAAATCAATGGGAATATTATAAGTAGGGAATCTACCAGATAAAGAGAAGTTCCTTATCAGTAAATTGAGGTATACACACTAAATTTACTGATAAGGGATTTTTTGTTGTTTTAGAAAGATAAAAACAATAAATAGTTATTTAATTGAAAAATAGATAACTATTATAAAAAAATTCTGATTAATAAAAGAAATGATGTATATTAATATAAAATATTTGACATAAATCAAAAATAATTTATATAATATAATTAATAAAAAAACAAAAAAACTTGAGTATGGTTGTAGCGGTTTTTGTTAAAGGTGGAGTAGGGTATAAAGAACAGAAGTCTTCATATAACCCAAGTGGAAATAAGTGGACTAAGAAAGCACCTAATTGGAAACCGGTTTATACATCTGAAAGTTGTGTTGTAGGGGAAATTATATATTAGTAGTAGGAAGGGGTAGCTCTGACTGGTCTTTTTACTGTGCAAAATAATCCATTCGATCAATAAAGTTTTTGAGGTGTCTTATGTATAGAAAAGGTTTAAAGGATTTTCTTTTATTAATTTCGCTTAATATATATATTGCTTTTATATCAACATTTTTTTATACTTTTTGTAAGATTACAGGTATCTAAAACATATGAAACTAAAAATGAGATGATATATATTATATGTACAATGTTGATATATGGAATCGTATTATCTTATATCGGTACTAGAGAATATGCGATGCTAAGTCTTATATTGGTTGCTATAATCTTGGTTATTCAAGTATTACTAAGATTACATAGGAGAGAAGTCAGTCTTTTAATTATATACTTAGGCTTTGTTATATATGAGATATTTAAGAAAAATGAAATGTATAAGATAAGTAAAAAAACTGCTATATCTAAGAAGATAAATTTTTGATATAGCAGTTTTTATTATATATTAATAAAGAAGTTCGGAAGCTTGATGAAGGTATATAGTATTTTTTGTCAGAAATAAAGTAAATATATGAATACCTAAAAAAATAGTATTCATATATTTACTTTATTTCATTTTTAGGATATATTGTGTTATATATGGAAACGATACCAATATTATAATTTTTAAATATTTTAAGGAGGTAAAGATGGATTACAATAGATCTGCAAAAGAAGTTTTAGCGGCTGTTGGAGGTAGTGAGAATATAGTTTCTGCAGCACATTGTGCAACCAGACTTAGGCTTGTAATTGCTGATAATAGTAAGCTTAATAAGGAAGAACTAGATAATATAGACAGTGTTAAAGGTGTTTTTGAGGCACAAGGACAATTGCAAATTATTTTTGGAACCGGAACAGTAAACAAAGTCTATGATGAGTTTATTGCTTTAAGTGGTATAAAAGCGGCTTCTAAAGAAGAAGTAAAGGCGATGGCGGCATCTAAGATAAATATTTTTCAAAGACTTATAAAAGTGCTTGGAGATATATTTGTTCCTATTATACCGGCAATAGTTGCAAGCGGTTTCTTAATGGGACTTATGAACGGTTTAGATTTTATGGTCAAAAACAATCTTTTAAATATAGATACAAATAGTTCTATTTATGTGTTTGCAAGTTTATTTTCAAATATAGCATACATATTTTTGCCTATACTTATAGGATTTTCAGCAGCTAAAGTATTTGGTGGAAATCAATATTTGGGTGCTGTAATCGGTATGATTATGATACATCCAAGTTTACAAAATGCTTGGGCAGTGGCAACAGAGGGAGTGGCAACACACCAATCAGTATGGTTCGGTCTATATAAAATAGAAATGGTCGGTTACCAAGGACATGTTATTCCTATAATGATTTCAGTATGGATAATGTGTTTAATAGAGAAAAAGTTACATAAAGTTATACCTGCTATGTTTGATTTGTTTGTAACTCCATTGGTATCAGTATTTGTTACAGGTTATCTGGCTTTATCATTGATTGGACCGGTATTTGTATTTTTAGAGAATGGGCTTATAAACGGAGTTCAATTACTTATTTCTATACCTTTTGGAATAGGTTCGTTTATAATGGGACTTTTATATGCCCCAACGGTAGTTATGGGTATACATCATATGTATACAATTATTGATCTTGGACAAATAGCAACGTATGGAGTAACTTTTTGGTTACCTCTTGCTTCAGCAGTTAATATAGCTCAAGGTGCGGCGGCTCTTGCAGTAGGCGTAAAAACTAAAGATACAAAGCTTAGAAGCCTTTGCTATCCATCAGGATTTTCAGCTTTACTAGGTATTACAGAGCCTGCAATTTTTGGTGTTAATTTAAGATATATAAGACCTTTTATAGCCGGCTGCTTAGGTGGTGCTATAGGTGCAGTTTTTGCATCAATAACAGGACTGGGAGCGACAGGAACAGGTGTTACAGGTGTATTTGGTATTTTATTATTTCTTGATAGACCTTTAATATATGTAATTCTATTCATAATATCATTTGTGGCGGCTTTTGTTATATCTTGGATAATAACTCCTTCATCTTTAATAGATGCAAAGGTGAATAAAGAGAATGTGGCAGAGGAAACAGTGATTAAAAATGATATAAAATCAGAGAATACTCTAGAAGAGGGTGTAGTGCTTTCACCTTTAAAAGGAAATATAGTATCCATGGAAGAAACTAATGACCCTACTTTTATAGCAGGTATATTGGGAAAAGGTGTTGCTATAATTCCTAGTGAGGGTATGGTATATGCACCAAATGATGGTGTTATAGTAGCGGTTATGGGCCATGCTATAGGTATTAAGCTTGATAATGGTCCGGAAATAATAGTTCATGTTGGTATAAATACAGTAGAATTAGGTGGAAAGCATTACACTGCTAAGGTTAAAAATGGAGATAGAGTAAAAAGAGGAGAGAAATTACTCGAATTTGATATAGAAGCTATAAAAGAGGAAGGATACCAGATAGTTACTCCTGTAATAATAACAAATAGCTTTGAGTATGGTGATGTAGAAGTCTCAGAAAATAAGCCTATTAATGTGGGTGATGAGATAATGAGGGCAAAGAATGCTTAAAAATGCTTGGAGATTAAAGTATCATTTGATGCCACCTAAGGGTTGGCTTAATGATCCTAATGGACTGTCTTACTTTAAGGGGGAGTATCATGTGTTTTATCAATATTCTCCTGATAATGTAAATGGCGGTTTAAAATATTGGGGGCATTATAAGAGCAAGGATTTTCTAAATTGGGAAGATATGGGAATATTTTTAAAGCCTGATAAGGAATGGAAGAAAAATGGTGTTTATTCGGGATCTGCTATAGAAAAAGACGGAAAATTATATTTATTTTATACAGGTAATGTAAAAAAGCAGGGTGATTACGATTACATAAATGAGGGAAGGGAGCATAACACAGCTCTGGCTATTAGCTCAGACGGTATAAATATAGATGAGGAGAGGGTAGTTCTTTATAATAAGGATTATCCTTCTAATCTTACTTTGCATGTTAGAGATCCTAAAGTCTTTGAATATGATAATAAGTATTACATGGTTCTTGGTGCCAGAACTAAAGAAGATAAGGGTCAGATTGAAGTTTTTGAAAGTGAAAATTTATATGATTGGAAGTATATAAATAGCATAAAATCTGAAAAGGATTTCGGATATATGTGGGAGTGTCCGGATTTGTTTTTATTAGATGGAAGATGGTTTTTGCTTGCTTCACCTCAAGGGGTAGAACATGAAGAATATAAATTCCAAAATGAATATTCTTGTGGGTATTTTCCCTTATATGGAGATTTTAGAGCGGAGTGTAGGCTTGGTGAATATGTAGAGCTTGATACAGGTTTTGATTATTATGCTCCACAAACCTTTGAGGTAAACGGTAGAAGGTTGGGTATAGCTTGGCTTGGTATGCCGGATGCAGACTATAGTGCACCAACAGTAAAGCTTGGTTGGCAACATGCGCTTAGTGTGGTAAAAGAGTATAAGAATGTAGATGGTAAATTATACACTTTTCCTATAAAGGAATATGATGATTTGTTTGGAAATATAAAGGAGTTTATAGTCTTAGGGGAATATAAGACAGAAGCATTAAAAGGTGCTTATGATATATATTTAAGTGATATAGAAGAATTTGAAAGTATAAATTTTCTTGATACTGTAAAGCTGGAATTTAAAGATAATATTCTTGTTTTTAAGTCATATTTCAAATACTTATGGTAGAACTTCCAGATATACAAAGATAGATAGGCTTTGAAAAGATGAGAATACTTATGGATACTTCATCTTTGGAAATATTTATAAATGAGGGTGAAAAAAAGTAATAAGTACCAGATTTTTATCCTGATAAATATGAAAGGATAGGCTTTAAGATGAAAGCAAAAATTAGGTATAAAAAGAATATAAAAGATAGATATAAAAATTTTTTTATAAGAATAGATGTTTTTTTAGAAAGGCTCGACTTAGGTTGAGCTTTTTTTAAGTTAGGTAACTTTTTGAATAAAGTTTATGTGATATAACTTGAAAAAAACAAGAAAAAAATGTAGTAAAATCTAGAACATAAGTTCAAGGAACTGCTGAAGAGCAGTTGTAAATAGTATTAGATTGGTAAAAAAATATATTTTTTTAAAGTTTAGAAGTTTTGATAAATACTAAGTAAATATATTAAAAAGCAGTAGAAAAAAACAAATATATAAAGAGGAGTAATATGAAAATAATAGCGGGACTTGGTAATCCGGGCAGAGAATATGATAAGACTAGACATAATGCAGGTTTTGAAGCTATAGATGAAATTGCAAAAAAAATATAATATAGATTTAGATGAGAAGAAACATAAAAGCTATATGTGGCAAAGGTTTCATAAATGGTGAAAAAAAGTTATACTCTTAAAAACCTCAAACTTATATGAATTTAAGTGGGGAGAGTCTTAGAGCGGCAATAGATTTTTATAAATTGAGTGCAGAAGATGTTGTAGTTTTATTTGATGATATAAGCTTAGAGGTGGGTCAACTTAGAATACGTCAAAAAGGAAGTGCAGGAGGACATAATGGTATAAAGTCTATTATAGCACATCTGGGAACAAATGAATTTTCAAGAATAAAAATAGGGGTTGGAGAAAAACCTGAGGGTTATGATCTTGCGGCTCATGTTTTGGGTCATTTTAGTAAGGAAGAGTATGAATCTATGGAGAAAGCATATAAAAATAGTGTTGATGCTTTGTCTATCATGCTGGAAGATGAAAAAAAAGCGATGAATATTTACAATAAGAAGGTCTAAAATGAGTTTATTTGAGAATCCTTTAAAGGAGCTGGAACTATATAGAGAATTAGAAGAATACGTATTAAAAGATAAAGGTTCTTGTAGACTTGTAGATTTAACCGATTCAGGTAAAGCGCATCTAGTTAGTGAATTTTTAAAAGAAGAAAAACCTTGGAAGCTGGTTGTAAGTTATGATGAATCCAGAGCAAGACAATTATATGAGGATATATCTTGTTTTACAGAAAATACCATACTCTACCCCTCCAGAGATTTGCTTTTCTTTTTTGCGGATGTAGAAGGGCATTTAATAAGCAAAGAAAGAATAGAAGCTTGGAAAAAAATGTCAAGTATGAGTTCCGGTATAGTCATATGTACCATAGACGCTCTTATGGATAAACTGGTACCCTATTCGAAGTTTAAGACTAATATATTAAAAATAAGTGCTACAGATACCGTCAATATAGATGAATTAAGCAGAAATTTAGTTGATTTAGCTTATGAAAGAGTGAGTGAAGTTGAAAGTATGGCAAGTTTCAGTATTAGAGGTGGTATAATTGACATATATCCTCTAACAGAAGAAAATCCCATACGAATAGAACTTTGGGGTGATGAAATTGATTCCATAAGAATATTCGATATAGCTTCTCAAAGGTCTATTGAAAATATAGATGAGATATACATATATCCGGCTAAGGAAAAAGAATTAGGTGGGAAAGAATCCTTTCTTAGCTATTTTGACAAAGATAGAAGTTTAGTATTTATAGATGAGCCGGCTAATTGTTATGATAAGGCAAAGCAAATAGAAGAAGAATTTCTAAGTAGTATGGAAGGTAGACTTAGTTCCGGTCAAATAAGTAAAGAAGAAGTACCGGAGTTGTTTTCGGCAAAAAATATTATGGAGATGTTGGGGGAAACCAAGCCTGTCCTATTAAATTTATTAAACCAAAATACAGGTCTTTTTAGAGTTGAAAAAACATTTTCTATAAGTACAAGAGTTAGTTCTTCTTACAAAAATGCTTTTGAAAATCTTATTGAAGATTTAAAGAAACTAAGAAAAAGAAAATATAGAGTTATTTTACTTACTGCCTCAAGAACAAGGGCAAAACGTTTAGCAAATAGTCTTAGAGAGGATTATTCCTTATCTGCATTTTCACCTGAAAATGAGAATGAAGTGCCAAAGGTATTAGAAGGACAGATACTTGTATTATACGGAAATCTTCAAAAAGGTTTTGAGTATTCTGATTTAGGTTTTATAGTAATTTCTGAAAGTGATATATATGGTGCAATCAGAAAGAAAAAGAGCATAAAAAAGGCCTCTTATGACGGTAGAAAGATTTCGTCATTAAAAGAATTAAATATAGGTGATTACATAATACATGAAGAACATGGACTGGGTATTTACAGGGGAATAGAGAAGATAGAAAGAGATAATATAATAAAAAGATTATATAAAGCTTGAGTATGCAGGTTCTTCCAATTGTTATATTCCGATTACTAAGTTGGATATTATACAAAAATATGCAAATGCAGAAGTAAAAGCTCCTAAATTAAATAAATTAGGCTCAATAGAGTGGGTAAAGACAAAAACAAGAGTAAAAAAAGCTGTAGCTAATATAGCCAAGGAGTTGGTTGATTTATATGCAAAAACGCTTAAATGGTAAGGGTTATATATATCCGGAAGATACCATATGGCAAAGAGAATTTGAAGAAATGTTCCCCTTCGAAGAAACTAAAGATCAACTAAAAGCTATAGAAGATGTTAAAAATGATATGCAGTCAAGTAAAATTATGGATAGATTAGTATGTGGTGATGTTGGATATGGAAAGACAGAGGTAGCTATAAGAGCCGCTTTTAAAGCGGTACAAGAAGGTAAGCAAGTCATTTACTTAGTACCTACAACTATTTTGGCACAACAACATTATAATAACTTTGTGCAAAGAATGAAGGATTTTCCTGTAAAGGTTGATTTGATGTGCAGATTTAGAACCGCATCTAAACAAAAGAAAACAATAGAAGATTTTAAAAGAGGAATAGTAGATATAGTTATAGGTACACATAGGGTCTTATCAAAAGATTTGACAGCAAAGAATCTAGGACTTATTATAATAGATGAAGAACAAAGATTTGGGGTAACGCATAAAGAAAAATTGAAAAATTTGAGAAATGATATAGATGTATTAACTCTTACGGCTACACCTATACCTAGGACTTTGCATATGAGCCTTGTAGGAATTAGAGACTTAAGTGTTTTGGAAGAGGCACCTATAGATAGACTGCCTATACAAACCTATGTTATGGAATACTATGATGAAACTGTAAAAGAAGCTATAAAAAGAGAGTTGGCAAGAGATGGACAGGTATATTATGTATACAATGCCATAAATGACATAGAAGAGGTGGCAAAGAGAATACAAGCAATGGTACCGGAGGCTAATGTTGCTTTCGCTCATGGAAGAATGGCAGAGAAAAACTTAGAAAATATTATGATTGATTTTATCAATGGGGATATAGATGTACTGGTTTCTACAACAATAATAGAAACGGGTTTAGATATACCTAATGCTAATACTATGATAATACATGATTCTGATAAATTGGGATTGTCGCAATTATATCAACTTAGAGGTAGAGTGGGTAGAAGTTCAAGGACAAGTTATGCTTTTATGCTATATAAAAGAGGTAAAATGCTAAACGAAGAGGCTACTAAGCGTTTAAAAGCTATAAGAGAATTTACAGAGTTAGGCTCAGGTATAAAAATAGCTATGCGTGATCTGGAGATAAGGGGTGCCGGAAATGTTTTAGGTGCAGAACAACATGGGCATATGGAAGCAGTAGGATATGATTTGTATTGCAAACTATTAAATACAGCTATAAAGGCATTAAAAGGTGAAGATGCGAGTATAGATGAATTTGAAACTAGCATAGAAGTACCGCTTGATGCTTATATACCGGATAGCTATATAGCAAATGAAGAACTTAAATTAGATGTATATAAAAAGAATAGTATCTATGGCAAATGAAGAAGACTATATGGATATACAAGACGAACTTATAGATAGATTCGGAGCTTATGGTAAAGAAGTTGAAAAATCTTTTTAAATATAGCTAAATTAAAAAGCACTTGCTCATAGTGTATATGTTGAAGAATTATACATAAATAAACAAGAACTAAAAATTTGTTTTTTTATAAAGAGGCTAAGATCTCAGCAGAATTGGTAGAAAAAGTTAATAGAAATTAATAGAAACAGCATAAAAATTGAAGTTGGGTGAAAGGACAGAACTTGTCTATATAGATAGACAAAAAAACAATAATCTTAGCTTTATGTTTGAGAAAAGTAGAGAGATTTTAGAGTTTTTTTCAGCTAAAAAAACACCTTAAAGTGGCTATAGTTCTCAAAAAAAGGCTTGACAAAAAAAGAGTTAAAGAGGATATAAAGGAACAGAAATTATAAGATAAACTAGTCTAGGAGGAAAAGTAATGAATAGAGTAGAGTTAGTAGCTGCTATTGCAGAACAAGCTAAATTAAGCAAGAAGGATGCTGATGCGGCATTAAAGGCATTTGTAGAAGTTGTAACAGAGCAATTAGTAAAGAAAGATAAAATTACTTTAGTTGGTTTTGGTACATTTGAAACTTCTGAAAGAGCAGCTAGAGAGGGTAGAAACCCAAGAACCGGTGAAACAATGAAGATAGCCGGAAGCACAGCTCCAAAATTCAAACCAGGTAAGTCTTTAAAGGATGCAGTTAATAAATAATGAGAATTGATAAATATCTCAAAGTTTCTAGGTTAATAAAACGTAGAACAATAGCAAATGAAGCCTGTACAGCCGGAAGAGTTTTGGTAAATGGTAAGCCGGTAAAAGCCAGTGCGGATGTGAGTGTTGGAGATGTAATAGAAATTCTTTTTGGAACAAAGAGTGTTAAGGTAGAAATACTTGATATTCAAGATACTACCAAAAAGGATGAGGCTAAAGAGCTATTCAAATATTTATAACTACTAAAGTCGTGTAGTGTAATGAACTATGCGACTTTTTTAAGTTAATACTTGAAAAAAGTATGAAAATACTTTAAACTTAGATAAAGAATTGTAGTTTTTAATAGAGGAATTAGGGTGAGTGTATAATGGCTAGAAAAAACACGAAAAGGCAAAAAGCACGTAGAAGGGATAATATTGTAGCTGTATTTTTGGTAGGGTTTGTCATAATTTGTATGGCTCTCGTTATTAATGTTAGGGTTTCTAATATAAGCAAAAAGATAGCTGTCTATAGTCAAAGAGAAGATTTTTCTAAAAAGATAAACTCAAAGAACAAAAAAATAGAAAAAGCGGAGCTTGATGCTAGAGAAATTTATAAAAAAACAGATGAATATAAGATACAGGTTGCAAAGGAAAAATTAGGCTTAGTTTTTCCGGATGAAATTTTAATAAAGCCGAATGAATGATATGTCGTAAATGTATTTTGCGACATATTTTTGTTTAAAACAAATGCTTATGTAGAAAAAGTATATAGATATATGAAAGTATTATCATAGTATAAAGAGTAGGAATATGAAAAAAAGAATTAGAGGGCATCTATAGATATATAAAAGATAATAAATTAATAGAAAAAAAGGATATAGTCCTTGTTGCTGTAAGTGGTGGAGCTGATTCTATGGCTTTACTATATATCTTGCAGACTTTTTAAAGAAGATTTAGACATAGATTTATATGTTTGTCATGTTCATCATGGGATAAGAGGAGAAGAGGCAGATGGAGATGCAAATTATGTAAAAAGAATATTGTACTAAAAAAATAATCTGGAGTATAGAGGATATAAAGAAGATATAATAAATCTGGCAAAAGAGAAATCCTTATCCTTGGAAGAAGCGGGTAGATTTAGAAGATATGAAATCTTTGATAGTCTATCCGGAGAATTAGAAAAAGAAAAAAAGGAAGAAAAGTAAAAAAATAGCTGTAGCACATAATAAAAAAATGATAATGCTGAAACCATAATAATGAACCTATGCAGAGGAACAGGTCTAAAAAGGACTTTCAGGTATAAAAACTTAACAGAGAGAATATAATTCGTCCCTTATTATATACAGATAGAAGTAGGATAGAGGAAATATTAAAAAGATGCTAAAAATTTCATATAGAGTAGATAGTACAAATTTAGGTGATGATTATACAAGAAATATAATAAGGCATAAAATATTACCGGTTTTACAGGAGGATATAAATAATGCCAGTGTTGAAAATATAGTTAAATCATCTAAGTTTATAAATATGGCGGACGAGTTTATAGATGAAAAAAAGCAAGAGAAATTGCGAAAGAAATATTCATTTATAGAAATACCGGCTTGGTGGGTTTTAAGTTTGAAAAAGTTAAAAAAAGAGAAGAAAATACTCAGAACTTATTTTTATAAGAATTTTTCATAAAAGAAATTTTTGAATAAACTAAAAGATATAGAAGCCGTACATATAGATATGCTGGATAATCTGATTTTTTTATGGAAACAGGAAAAAGTATAAACTTTCCATATAAGCTCAGATTTTATAAAACTTATGATAGTATTTTGCTTGATAAAGGAGATGCAGATAATAAAAAAGAAAAGGATTTAGAAGAAGATTTCGAACTTAGGGTTTTTTGAAAATAAAAAAATTTTTAAAATTGATGATTTAATTTACACAAAAGTATGTAGATTATGCTAAAATAGGAGAGGCACTTTCATTTAGAACAAGGGAAACTGGAGATTATATTTACATAAAAGCAGGAAAGAAGAGTATAAAGTCTTTTATGATAGATGAAAAGATAGAAGCGAAGGACAGAAATAAGATACCTTTAGTAGCTATGGGTAAGGATATAATCTGGATAGTAGGAAAAAGGCTTAGTGAAGCTTATAAAGTAGATGACAGTACAAAGAGAATATTAGAGATAAAGTATAAGAGAGGGTTTTAAAATGTCATACGATATAAGAGTTTTATTAACAGAAGAAGAGGTTGATAAAAGAGTTTTTGAAATTGCGAGTCAAATTAATAAGGACTACGAAGGAAAAGAAGTACATCTTATTTGTATATTAAAAGGTGGAGCCTTGTTTATGTGCGAGCTTGCCAAGAGGCTTACAGTACCGGTATCTTTTGACTTTATGAGTGTTTCAAGCTATGGTTCAGGAACGGAATCAAGCGGTAATGTAAAAATAATTAAAGATTTGGATGAAAGCATAGAAGGGAAAGAAGTTCTTATAGTTGAAGATATTATAGACTCGGGAAGAACTTTAAAGCATTTAAAAGAGATGTTATTTGAAAGAGGACCAAAGAGCATGAAGATTTGTACTCTACTAGATAAACCTTCAAGAAGAGTCGAAAAAGCAGTTAAGGTAGATTATACTTGCTTTGAAATACCTGATGAATTTGTTGTTGGTTATGGTCTTGATTATGATCAAAAAAATATAGAAATTTACCATATATAGGAGTAGTAGAATTTAAGTAGGAGATATATATATTGAAAACTGCAAGAAATCAGACAAGGACTTTCGTTCTATTTTTGTTTTTAATGCTTAGTTTATGGTTAGCATTTTCATTTACAAGTAGAATGACAAGAAAAGAATATACGAGAAAAGAATTTATTAATGAATTACAGCAAGGGGGGGATAGATAAAGTTTTAATTGAACAAAATAGAGCTATTCCCAGTGGTAGTGCGAGAATAGTATTTAGAGACGGTACTCAGAGTGAATATATATATAATGTATCAAATGTAAATACCTTGGCCATAGAGCTTAATTCTATGGAGATAGACTATTCTATGTCGGAAGCTCCAAAGGATAATATAATTTTAAGTTATGCTATTCCAATAATATTATTCCTACAAGGGATAGTTATTGTTATGATAATAGTGCAAATGCGTGGTGGTGCTGCAGCACCTAAGGGAATGAGTTTTGGAAAGAGCAGAGCCACACTTAATGAGAATACTGAAATAGGTTTTGCTGATGTTGCCGGCTTGAATGAGGAGAAGGAAGATTTAGAGGAAGTAGTAGATTTTCTGAAAAATCATAATAAGTATACTAATCTCGGTGCAAGAATACCGAAAGGAATTATACTTGTAGGACCTCCGGGAACGGGAAAGACTTTACTTGCTAAAGCTGTTGCGGGTGAGGCTAATGTTCCTTTCTTTTCCATCTCGGGTTCAGATTTTGTAGAGATGTTTGTAGGTGTTGGTGCATCAAGAGTAAGAGATTTATTCATGGAGGCTAAGAGAAATGCACCTTGTATAGTGTTTATAGATGAAATAGATGCTGTAGCAAGACGTAGAGGTTCAGGGCTTGGTGGTAGTCATGATGAGAGAGAACAAACTTTAAATCAAATGTTAGTGGAAATGGATGGTTTTGGTGTAAATGAAGGAATAATAGTTCTTGCCGCTACAAATAGAGTAGATATACTTGATCCTGCAATACTTAGACCGGGTCGTTTTGATAGAAAAATAGCTGTAGGTAGACCGGATGTTAGTGGACGAGAGGCTATACTTAAAGTTCATTCAAAGAATAAACCTCTAGCTGAGGATGTAGATTTGAAGCAAATTGCAAGAACTACTCCGGGATTTACGGGTGCCGATTTAGAAAATCTTATGAATGAAGGAGCTATAATAGCTGCTAAAGAGAATAGAGAGTTTATAAGTAAGGTAGATATAGATAGAGCATTTATTAAAGTTGGAATAGGAACAGAGAAAAAGAGTAGGATAATACCGGAGAGTGAGAGAAGAATAACAGCCTATCACGAAGCCGGACATGCTATTTTATTTAGAGAATTACCTGATGTCGGACCTGTGCATTCTATATCTATAATACCTACAGGTATGGGTGCAGCAGGATATACTATGCCTGTTCCTAAGGATGATAATATATTTAATACTAAGAATCGTATTCTACATGAGATTATGGTTAGTCTAGGTGGTAGAATTGCCGAAGAAATAGTGTTTGATGATGTAACGACAGGAGCCAGTCAAGATATAAAAGAAGTTACAAATTTGGCTAGATCTATGGTTACAAGGTATGGAATGAGCGAAAAGCTTGGTATGATAAATTATGAAAGTGATGATGAAGTCTTAGTAAGTCGTGATTTTGCACATACTAAAGCATATTCTGAAGATACAGCTACTGCTATCGACAACGAAGTTAGAGCTATAGTTGATGATTGCTATAAAAAAGCTAAGGACATTATATTATCAAGAAGAGATATATTAGATAAGTGTGCTGCTTTATTATTAGAAAAAGAAAAAATAGGTTTTGAAGAATTTGAAGCTTTATTTGAAGCTTAATCTAAGTAGGGGTCGGCAAATATGCTGACCTTTATGTATTTATAATAAGAGGATTATATGAATTTTTGGTGCTATTTTTTTCATGATGAATGTCATGATTATCTTAATATAGTAGAACCTAGTTTAGGTGATGATTTAGAAATTAAGATAAGAGTAGGAAAAGATAAAGAAAAAGAAGTATATTTTTCTAGATGAAGAAGAGCATATGATGGATAAATATGCCAGTGATGAGTATTTTTGAGTATTACAAGTATAATTTTTAAATTGCAAAAGAATATACTTAGGTATGCATTTTGTATACAAGAAAATGATAAGAGAGTATATTATAGTAAAATAGGAATCTCAAGTGAGAGAAATTATGAATATGATTTTTAGAATTATAGCTGATTTTTAAAAACACCGGCATGGACTAAAGGTTGTATAATGTATCAAATTTTTTTATAGATAGATTTCATAAGTCGGGGGAGGACCATTCTCCTAGAGATGAAGAGTATATCTATATAGGTAGAAATGTAGAGAGGGTGAAAGATTGGTCGAGTTTACCTGAAAGTTTTTGATGTTCATAGATTTTTATGGTGGAAATTTACAAGGAGTTTGGGATAAGATAGACTATCTAAAAAAAGTATAGGAGTAGAGGCAATATATTTTTAATCCTTTATTTGTATCTCCTTCAAACCATAAATATGATGCACAAGATTATAATTATATAGATCCTCATCTTACTACTTTAGTAAATGATAATGAGAAGTCGATTATAGATGATAATAGTAATGAAAAAGCATATTCCTATATAGAAAAAACGGCGAATAGTAAAAATTTAGAGGTCAGTAATGAGTTTTTTGCCAAGTTTATGACTTATGTTCATAGTAAGGGTATAAAGGTTATTTTAGATGGAGTTTTCAATCATTGCGGTTCGTTTCATAGATGGATGGATAGAGAGAAAATATATTTTAAAGCAAATGAGTTATATGGAGAAAGCTATGATTTGGGTGCTTTTAATTCTAAGTCCAGCAAATATAGACCATATTTTTCTTTTGATGGGGAAAGTATGGAGTATTCAGGTTGGTGGGGGCATCCAACTTTGCCTAAATTGAATTATGAGAATAGTGAAAGCTTAATAAAAGAAGTGTTAGATATAGCAAAGAAATGGATAAGTCCACCCTATAATATAGATGGTTGGAGACTTGATGTAGCGGCAGATTTAGGACATAGTGAAGAATTTAACCATAAGTTTTGGAAATTATTCAGAGAAAATGTTAAATCCGGCAAGGAAGATGTATTCATTTTAGCGGAACACTATGGTAATCCTGAAGCTTGGTTAAATGGAAAAGAGTGGGATACTGTTATGAACTATGATGCTTTTATGGAACCGGTAAGCTGGTTTTTGACAGGTTTGGAGAAGCACTCCGATAGGTCTGATGAAGCCTTGTTAGGTAATGGAAAGTTCTTTTTTGATATGTTAAGACATAATGCTGCAAGATTTCCTATGCCGGCTTTGCTTAGTGCTATGAATGAATTATCTAACCATGATCATTCAAGATTTTTGACTAGAACAAATAAAAAAGTCGGCAGAGTAGATTCTTTAGGTTCAGATGCTGCTTGTGAGGACATCAATTATGCTGTTTTTAGACAGGCGATAATATTACAAATGACTATGCAAGGGGCTCCTACCATATATTACGGAGATGAAGTAGGACTTTGTGGCTTTACAGATCCTGATAATAGAAGAACCTATCCTTGGGGTAAGGAAAATTATGATGTACTTATGTTTTATAGATATATGTCTTTTTATTCATAGAGATAATATTTGTTTAAAAGAGGGATCTCTTATACCTATTATAGCTGAGGATAATTTGATTATTTATGCTAGAACTTATGGTGAAAATATAGCGGTAGTTATTGTTTATACCGGTGAAGAGAATAAAAAAATATAGAAATACCAATGTATCTTGCGGGAATTAGATATAAAGATAGACTAAGTAGACTTATGTATAGTGATGAAGAGGGGTATAATGCAGGTAAGCTGAATTTTGTTTTAGATGATGATTATTTAGAAATAGAGTTGAAGAAAAAAATTCGGCTGTTTTATATATTGCTGAATAGATTTATTTTTGTATACAATTTAGTATATCAATAGTATTTATATATTTAGTTACCGGTATAATATATGATAAAGTAAAAAAATCGCTTAAACCTTAGGTTTGAGCGATTTTTTTACTTTATATAAATTCTTTAATACTTTAAATCTAATAAACTCATTTTTGTAAAGAATTACAGGACACTAGTATTTATAAGTATATTTTTTTAGTATATTTATATTTGTACCTGTCTAGGTATATAGTTTTTTTAATCATAGTCAGCATTTGTTCATCAAGGTTCATAATATAGGCTTCATTAGTATTATTATTTGAAGTAATAATAATATAAGTTTCCATACTCTCATCATTGGAGGAATAGTTGAATTGCTTTGTTCCTACATATTCTTTAAGGGCAGGAGAGCCTTTTTTTGTTAAAAAGCTTGGTGGACTTAATATCGAAAGTCTTGATAGACTTACGTTTAGCCTTATTTATTATCATATCAATATTCATCTCGCTATTTAAAAATAGAATACTCAAATTCTAAACGAGTATTAGGTATCTTAAAATGATAAGAAGCAAAGCCTAAAAATAATTAAGATAACTAAAATCAATGGATTAAAGGTTATAATAGATAAAAAAAATAAGTATAAGAGCAAAAAAATCACAGCGAGAACTATAGATAAGTGGTCATAAATACTACGTTTTTCTTACAACTATTTGTTCATAAAAAAAGTATCGTTCATATATTAGGAAACCTCCTTTGAATGTAAAAAAATTTATTATAAGACTAACTAATCTGAAAAGCATAGCACCCTCAAAGCTACGAATATCAAGCCCTGTCTTAGCCTCGACTTGTTCTATTCTATAAACTAGAGTATTTCTGTGCATATGTAAACTTCTTGCAGTTTCGGCTATATTTAGATTGTTATTAATAAAGGTATCTACAGTATGTCTTGTTTCTTCATCTATTTTGAAGGAAATGTTATCTTTTAGAATCTCATTTAGAAAAACGAGAGCAGACTTTTTGTGGGGAGTTCATAAAGTAGACCTCCTATACCTAATTCTTTGTTGGAAAGAACATATTGTTCAGGTCTAAAAATCTTGGCAATATCTAAACATAGAAGATTATCTTCATATATAGAGTTTAGTTTAGGTAATTTATTTTCTATATCTGAGTAAATTACAATAACTTTAACCATAGCTTCGGTATTGAGGATATCAGATACAGTATGTGCCAGATCAGAGATTACTGAAGTAGGAGCTATTCTATGTATAATGGCAATGTGTTGCTTGCTTATTTCCAGTATACAATCTTTTGAGCTTGAAATAAACTTTTGCAATACATTTTTTAGCAAAGCTCATTAAAGGGAAGATGAAAAAAACATTAAAAAAAGACAAAAAGTATCATTTTTCTCTTAAATTTAGTCGTTGTATATGAGGCTCTAACTCGTTATAATTTTTTTAGTACCAAGAAGTAATTGCCTAAAAAAAGCTTGTCTTTAGTGGGTGCTTTTGAAAAAAATTATCAAGTAAAGAGGAGATTTTTTTCTATCTCCTCTTCTAAAGAAGCTTCATTTACATTTATGGAAATATCAAGTCCGGACAAACTTTTTTTAATTGTTCTAATTTAGCATTAAAAAAATATCTTTATTTGAAAGCATATAGTCTCCATATCTAAATAAAAAAAGGATAGGCAAAAAGCCTACCCTAATTATAAGCTAAAAAAAAGCTTCTATATCAATCTTTAGTTTGTTATAGTTAATTCTGTTTCTTTATCAAAGATATGAATCTTTTCCATATCAATAGCGAATCTAGCCTTATCACCTGTTCTAAGTGTAGTACGAGGATTAACTCTAGCTGTCATTTGAGAACCGGCTACATCAAAGTATAAGAACACTTCTGCACCAAGTAACTCATAAACCTTGATTTCAGATTCTACAACGCTATCAGGAGAGCTGTTGATAAATAGCTCCTCATCATGTAAATCCTCAGGACGTACGCCAAGAACAACAGTTTTTCCTACATATCCGCCATCTTTTAAAAGATTAGCTTTGCTGGCAGGAACTCTTAATTTGTAAGTGCCGACAGTTAAGTAAATGTCGCTACCCTCTTCGCTAACTAAAGCATCAACAAAGTTCATTTGAGGAGAACCGATAAAGCTTGCAACGAATAAGTTACATGGTTTGTTATAAAGATTTTGTGGTGAATCAACTTGTTGTACTAAACCGTCTTTCATAACAACGATACGAGTACCAAGTGTCATAGCCTCTGTTTGATCGTGTGTAACATAGATGATAGTTGAACCAAGTCTTTGGTGTAACTTTGAAATCTCGATACGCATTTGTACTCTTAATTTAGCGTCAAGGTTTGAAAGTGGCTCATCCATAAGGAAAACTTTAGGATTTCTAACTATAGCACGTCCCATAGCAACACGTTGTCTTTGACCGCCTGATAAAGCCTTTGGCTTACGATCAAGAAGCTTTTCAAGATCAAGAATCTTAGCTGCTTCTCTAACTTGTTTATCTATTTGATCCTTAGGAACTTTTCTAAGTTTAAGACCAAATGCCATATTATCATAAACTGACATATGAGGATAGAGTGCATAGTTTTTGGAAAACCATTGCGATATCTCTATCTTTTGGTTCTACATCATTAACAACCTTTCCATCTATCTCTAATGTACCGGCTGAAATATCTTCAAGACCGGCTATCATACGAAGAGTTGTAGATTTACCACAACCTGATGGACCTACGAAAATAATAAATTCTTTATCTGCTATCTCTAAATTAAAATCATGAACAGCTTTAAAGCCGTTTGGATATTGTTTTTTTCAATACCTTTTAAGTGATAAACTTGCCATTTAGTATGACCTCCAAATATTTATTGCTTTAATTATAGCAAAAAAATATTTGGTATATCAATGTAAGCATTAACCAAAAAAATAAGAGTTAAAATTCGTTATTTTGACAAGTTGTGCTTGCTTTTTTGCCGGTATTTTTTTAAAATATAGCTTGAAACCAAAGGTAATAGGAAGGAGTCATATAATGATGAAATTAGTATTGATACGTCATGGGGAAAGTGAGTGGAATAAATTAAATCTATTTACAGGCTGGGCAGATGTTGAGCTATCTGAAAAAGGTGTTGAAGAAGCAAAAGCTGCAGGAAAGCTTTTAAAAGAAGAAGGTTATGATTTTGATGTTTGCTACACATCTTATTTAAAGAGAGCTATACATACACTTAATTATACTCTTGAAGGTTTAGATAGAGAGTGGTTACCGGTTATTAAAGACTGGAGATTAAATGAAAGACATTACGGAGCTTTGCAAGGCTTAAATAAATCAGAAACAGCTGCAAAGTATGGTGAAGATCAAGTTAAAATTTGGAGAAGATCATTTGATATAATGCCACCTGCACTTGAGCCTGCTGATGAAAGATGTCCTGCTAATCAAGCGGCATATAGAAATGTAGATAAAGCTGTTTTACCATATACAGAGAGTTTAAAGGAAACTATAGAAAGAGCGGTTCCATATTTTGAGAATGTAATTAAAAAAGATATGGAAGCAGGAAAGAGAGTTATTATAGCAGCACACGGTAATTCACTTCGTTCATTGGTTAAATATTTTGATAATATGAGTAGTGAAGAAATTATGGAAGTAAATATTCCTACAGCTGTACCTCTAGTATATGAATTTGATGATAATTTCAAAGTTATTAATAAATATTATCTTGGAAATCAAGAAGAGTTAAGAAAAAAATGGAAAGTGTTGCTAACCAAGGGAAAAAGTAAATAGTTTTTTTGATTTAACCTCTTTGTTGGATTATACTGACAAAGAGGTTTTTTGTAGTGACAATAAAAAAACGGCTTACTTAAGCCGTTAAATAAAAAGAGCGCGAGACGGGGTTCGAACCCTTTATAAAAGTTGTTAAAAGCCTATAAATCCAGGGCTTTAATTTTTTTGGGTCATATTTTGGGTCATACTTTCTAAATGTTCGAATACTCTGTTCGTGAATTTTTCTTTATAATCGGTCATAACGTTTCGGTATACATTTTTAAGTGTATTATCGGATGACCATCCACCCCTTTGCATAATGTATACGTCCGGAATACCTAGAGCGTGCATCATACTTGCAGCATAATGCCTTAAGTCGTGAAATCTAAAGTTAGGAATGTCAAGTTTTGACAAGGCTCTTTTAAATCTATGTGTTATTTGATTAGGGTTTAAATTTACTAATCTACCTTTAGTGGGAAAAAGCTTTAATACATACTCCGGCATATCTACATTTCTAGTGCTAGAAGTAGTTTTAGTAGTTTTGATAGTCCAATTATTATCTTCAGAATAAACTAATGCTTTGTTTATACGTATGATGTTACTTTCTATATCATCTACAGTCAAAGCACATATTTCAGAACGTCTTAAAGTTCCAAAAGAAGCTAGGTAGACAGCTAGTAGCATATCTATATCATTATCTTTGAAATAAGCTATAAGCACTTGTATATCGCTATCAGTAGGAACATATAGTTTAGGCTTTACTTTTTGAGGAAGTGTTATATTTAGGCGTAAATTGGGTATAAAAGTTTTAAGCGTTATATATAAGAGTGCGTAAGCATTCCTTACAGTCTTAGGACTTCTACCTATAGCGTAAGAATTAACCCAATGCTGTATAAGTTGTTCGTCTATTTTTATCTAGTGGATATCTTAACAAGTTTTTCGTAAGCTGTGTTTATTAGCCTTTTATAATTTACTAATGTGCTAGGAGATAGTACATTAGATTTCATTTCGCAATAATTATTTAGAGCTTTATGTAAGCTTATGTTTAGCTTTTTCTCTTTGTATTTCATTATTTAACTTAAAAGGAGCTTGCCAAAAATTCTGCTTCTTTTTTTGTTTTTGCAGTAAAAGACTTATAATGTTTTTTTGCCATTTCCATCGGTTTTGTCATAAATTCTACACTTCCAATTACCGGATGGTAATTTCCTTGCTATTGCCATAATATCTATCCTTTCTTTTTTTATAAAAAAATATTTTTTTGAGTATAAAAAAAGAACACCTATTCCGTATTGAAAAGGGTGTTGCCTAGATGTTATAGTATGAGTGAGTAATGAGTCTAGTTTCATCTAGGACTTGCCCCTTATATGCTACCAACATATAAGGGGATTTTTATTTTGAATTTTTCAACCCTTGTTGTCTCGTTTTTATTGCAAAGTAAGTTTGACCTAAGGCTACTATTTCTTTAGAAGGTTCACTATTCATTACAATAAGATAACAAGCATATCTACTAAGTTTATAACTTGAAATTTCTCTTTTAGCATTCGAACCTATAGTTACCATTTCGATGGCTTCACCAAAATGGTCATCAATATTGTTGAATTTCTCTAATAGGCAAGTTTAAGCCCGAGGTTTCTGTATGTTAAATTAGTAGGGTTAATGAGTGCCTTAGTTCATCTTTTAAGCTTATATATATCATTTATATCAGCTATTTCGTATTTGATAAAATTTTTTTATCTTGGTCTGGAATCATTATATACCTTTTTTCTTCCATCTAAGTTTAATCTACAAATTTGTTTTCTAACGCTATTGTCTATTAAGACTGAAAAAAATATCTTTCATTATCCTTGAATGATATTCTGTCTGGTTCTACTAAATCTATAATAATACTTTTTTTACTATGTAGTAACTTTCAATTTCCTCAGGTGTTGTTATTATTTTTTGAAATATTCTCATACTCATTTTTTTCAGATGTTTCTTCGGTTGGAGGAATGGTAGTTTGGCTACCAAGAGCAGTTGAAATTCTTTCACTCATTAGTTCTGAAATGTAGTTGTTTAAAGATTTCTTTAATACAGGTTTGAATCTATCTATTACTGTTTGCGTTTTTTTAGACCGTCATAAACATTTTTTTAAAAAAATAATCTTATTAAATCATCAGAAGGATTATCCAACTCCTCTTTAAAAAAATAATTTTAAATTCATTTGAGTATTTCAACTCAGATGCACTATCAAAAAAATAGTATTTATATCAAAAATTAGTTTTTTTGAAAAATTTTTTTAATTTCTGGTATTTGAGTATCTTTTTAGATTTAGTAAATCTATTTCTAGGAAAGGTCTTTCATCCATTTTATTGGTTTCTTCTAAATCTGTATAAAATCTATAATGTCTACCATTTGTCAGAATTGCAAATTTAGCAGTAGAAGTTCCAAAGTATCTGAACAATTGAGAATCATGCTTTTTCAAGTTTTTTTCCCCCACCCATTTAGCTTCAATCAAAAATTGTAGGTGTTCCGCCTACAAATATGGCATAATCTACTTTTTTTCGCCTTTCTTAATTCCAACATCTGCTACAAACTCAGGTACAAATTCTTCGGGATTAAAAAAACATCGTATCCGAGCATGGAGAAAAAAAAGGCATAATTAGAGATGTCTTTGTTGCTTCCTCGGTTTGAACAGTTTCTATCAATTTTTTTCTACTCTTGTGGCAAATGCTTTGATTTGGTCTTGAAAAATCCATAAGTACATTCCTTTCTTAAAAAAAGATTATTTTTATTATTTTTGTAGAGCGTGGCTCTACTTAAAATCTAAATTATGTATATATTATTTATAATTTCCATGTATATGTAAGTATGTATTCTTTGTGAGTTTCCTTAGCAAGTAAATTTCAAGGCTAATCTTTAGAAATGATTTTTGAGTGGTGTTAATTTCCCTATAACTTTTCCTATAATTCTAATATCAACTCTATCATCGCAGATAGGAATATGGATATCTTTATATTCAATGTTAATGGATTGTAAAACGATTTCATTTTTTTCTTAAAAATATACCTTTTTTTAAGAAGGTTTCGTCATCTAAAACTACAGCATATACATTCCCATCTTGAAAATCGTATCCTTGCTTAATTAAAACTATATCCCCATCGTCATAGTTGGGGGTCATGCTATAACCATCAACTATGCTTGCAAAATCATAATCAGGTAGGGTACTAGGATTTTTCTCGTATATAGGCTGTATATTCTTGAGGTATATCAGCTAAGTAATGACCATATCCCGCTGCAAGTTTTTCGACTACATCTATTTTGTATACGGGAATTTTCTTTTTTACCTTATATTCGGTAGTAGCTTCCTTTACTGCAGTTTTCTTTTCTTCCTCTTGTTGTTCCTTGAGTTGAGCTTTAACTATATCTAATACTACTTGTTGCCTATGTGTGTTAAGATTTAATACGACATCTTTTATTTCTGAGATAGTGGTATTAGAGCTTTGTGCAACATCATTAGTATCAAATCTAGGGTCAATATCTGATTTTTGAACATGAAAGAAGTCGGCTATCTTTTGTACATTGCCAGCTATTGGCAATGATGTTCCCTGAGATATAACCAGATAATGTCGTTGGTGGTATACCAGTAGATTTAGACAAATCAATTTGTTTATAATTACACTCTTTAATAAGCTTTGAAATATTATTAGAAATAATCTTCATATATTCTAAATCTCTTGGTGTCAATTTTCCGCGTCCTCTAGCCATTATACCTCCTTATTATATTCAGTGTTTATTATTACATAATACGCTAAAAAAATCTTTGTAAAGAAAAAAATACGAAAAAAATACGAAAAAAATATATTGACGTGCGAATTAAATCGTAGTATAATTAGATTATAAATAAGAAAGGGGATAGTAATGTGGCTAAGAAAGCTAAAAAAAGCCCTTGGTTAGATCAACCAAAAGGCGACTGTAATAGCTGCGATAATCGGACTAATTGCAGTAATATTACAAATCATATTCAAGTAAGTAAAGGGGCGAAAGCCCCAATACTTTCTCTAATATGTTACCACATTATTTTTAATAAATACAATGAAGAAATTAGATTTTTTTGGAAAAATATGTTCAATTCTTGTACTAACTATAATTTGGGCTATTGTTATATATAATATGATACATTAAAGGAGGAAGGCAAAATTGAAAATATCTTTAAAGGGCTTAAGAGCTAATTACGATTTATCGGCTGTAGAGGTAGCTAGGGCTATTGGTATACATCATCAAACGCTGTTAAAGTATGAAAATGATAGTAACCGTATACCTTTGGATTTATTAAGAAAGATAGCTAAATATTATAACGTACCGATAGATGATATTTTTTTGGGAAGAAAATGCGATTTAAAACGTATATATTGATGAAGAATATATATATACTAAATTTGAAATTTATATGGCAGAACTTGAAGGAGAAAGGAGATAAGAGATGCCAAGGTTAAGAGAGAGTAAAAGAGAAAAACGCTTAAATGCTTTTAGGTGTATGACCGGTAGGGTTTCAGGTGGAAGAGAGATTGTATCTGATGAGCAAATGGGGAAACACTTAGGAGTAACAAAAAGAACTATCCAAAATTGGAGAAGAGATTGTTCCACTATGAGGGTAAGGGACTTGTGGAATTTGCAAGATAAATTTCATTTCTTTGATAGCGAAATATTGGAGCTTGTGAAAGGAGAAAATATAAATGAATGATTTGAAAATTTTCAAAAACGCAGAATTTGGAGAAATTAGAATAATAGAAGTAGACAATGAACCTTGGTTTGTCGGAAAAGACGTAGCAGAGGTGCTAGGGTATAGCAATCCTAGTAAGGCTATAAATGACCATGTAGACAAGGAGGACAAACTCAATAACGAAACGTTATCGAGTTTAGGGCAAAGAGGAGGGTGGCTTATAAATGAAAGTGGCTTATACTCACTTATCCTATCAAGCAAACTTCCTAACGCTAAGGCGTTTAAGCGTTGGGTAACGGCAGAGGTTTTACCGACTATCCGTAAGCATGGAATGTATGCCACCGAAGAGCTTTTATCTAATCCGGATATAGCTATAGCGGCTTTTAAAGCTTTAAAAGAGGAAAGGGAGGCAAGGAAAGCCCTTGAAGTCGAAAATAAGGAAATGCAACCTTTAGCCCTATTTGCAAAATCAGTATCCGCAAGCGATACATCTATCTTAATCGGAGACCTTGCAAAGCTTCTTAAACAAAACGGATATACAACAGGTCAGAAAAGACTTTTTGACGAATTAAGACAAAGAGGCTTTTTAATGAAATCCGGTAGCAGTAAAAACCTCCCCACTCAAAGGGCTATGGAGCTAGGGCTGTTTGAGGTTAAGGAGAGTACTATAAACAATCCTGATGGTAGTGTTAGGGTTACGAAAACAACGAAAGTAACAGGAAAAGGTCAGGTGTATTTTGTAAACCTAATCTTAGGAAGAAAAGAAATGGCAAGCTAAAAAAGAAAAGGACTTTCTCTCAAAATTGAGCGAAAGTACAGGAGGTGTAAAAATGAGAACCTTATCAAAAGAAGAATTGCAGGAGATTTTAGAAAAGCATAGAAAGTGGGTGCTTAGAGAAGATGGTGGTGAGAGAGCAAACCTTAGACGGACAAACCTTAGAGAAGCAGACCTTAGAGAGGCAGACCTTAGGGGAGCAGACCTTAGAGGAGCAGACCTTAGAGAGGCAGACCTTAGACGGGCAAACCTTAGAGAAGCAGACCTTAGAGAGGCAGACCTTAGATGGGCAAACCTTAGAGAAGCAAACCTTAGACGAACAAACCTTAGAGAAGCAAACCTTAGCGGAGCATACCTTAGAGAGGTAGACCTTAGATGGGCAAACCTTAGAGAAGCAGACCTTAGAGAGGCAGACCTTAGAGAAGCATACCTTAGAGGAGCAAAACTTAGAGAAGCAGATATTTACTATCCAATAGCTTGCCCTGAAAGTGGAAGCCTTATAGGTTACAAAAAAGCAGGAGGTTATATTGTAAAGTTAAAAATTTTGGAGAGTGCAAAACGTTCAAGTGCCACATCTAGAAAATGCAGGTGCGACAAAGCAGAAGTAGTCGCTATCGAAAACAGCGATGGCACTGTAGCTAGTGTTGATAGTGTCAAGTCTAATCATGATAGTAGTTTTGTTTACAGAATTGGTGAAGTCGTTTGCGTTGATAATTTTGACGACAACAGGTGGAATGAGTGTGCCCCAGGTATTCATTTCTTTATAACAAGAGATGAAGCCGTAAGATATAGCGTGTGGTAGGAGAGTAAATTGAACAGAAAGTGGAGGAATTATTTTTAGATTATGAATGCAATATTGAAATATCCAGGTGCGAAATGGAGAATTGCAAAGTGGATAATTGAAAATATGCCGGAACATCACAGTTATGTTGAACCATACTTTGGAAGCGGTGCCGTCTTTTTTAACAAAACTCCGTCAAACATTGAAACAATAAATGATATTGACGGCGATGTCGTAAATTTTTTTAGAGTTGTTAAAGAAAGTGCTGACGAGCTTGCATATAAGATTTTTATGACGCCATATGCAAGGGCAGAATATGAACGGTCTTATGAAGGTTCAGAAAAGACAGATATTGATAAGGCTGTTGCATTTTGCATAAAAGATAAATATGAGTCATGGATATAGATGTAATGCAAAAAAAGCGGATGGAAAAAAATGATGTTCAAGGAAGAGAACGATCATATGCGGTTCAAGCTTGGAATAAGCTGCCCGAAATAATAATGCAAGCTGCTGCAAGACTGAAAAAAAGTACAGATTGAGCAACGATCAGCACTGGACATAATAAAAGCAATTTAATCATCCAAAGTGCCTGATTTATTGTGATCCTCCATATTTACTTAGCACCAGAAAAGGAAAGCAATACAATATAGAAATGTCAGACAAAAGATCATGAAGAGCTTTTGCGAGTGTTACTTGAGAGCAGAAGCAAAGTAATGCTTAGCGGATATGAATCAGATTTATACGATTATATATTAAGGGGATGGCGAAAAAGTTGAAAAGGATACTATGACACAAAGCCTAAAAAAACGGAAAGAGATACTTTGGATGAATTATTGACAATAGTGGATGAAAGGAGAAGTAATACTATGAATGCAGTAGAAAATCTAAGAGAAGAACTTGAAAGATTAAAGCTATTTATATATGAGATAAACCATTCTAGGTTATTAGATACAGAGCTACTTCTTAATAAGCTTGATAGCATTCTCACAGATAAAGGTAGTGAGATTACGGAGAGTCCAGAAGTAGAGATATCTAATAAAGAGATACTATATTTCAAAAGTGAACTAGTAGAACTTAGAGAGATGTTAAGAACGGCTATAGGTGAGAAAGATATTAAAAAGATAGTATCTATATCTACAGCTCTTACTAATCTAACAAAGGCTGGACTTTATATAGACAGACAATGTAACCAGTTTTAAATAGCATGGTTAAATCGTGGATTGTTGATTTATCCATTGTTTTACCCCCCTTTCATTTACTAGGCTTGGCAGAGCCTGTAAGAAAATTATAAAGGGGATAATGGAAGATGTAAACTAAGTAGAAAGGAGTTAAGTTAAATATGTACACTTCAAAACAAATAGATTTAGACATAAGCGACAATCAAAGAATACTAGCTAAAAGCCTCTGATAATAAAGTTAATAAGCACATCATAAAAGCTACAAAGCTGGAGTTTTCAAGAGATATGCAAAGAATGAGAAGAAAAGAACTAAAAAGTCTTAGAAAACTAAAAAAAGGTCTTATAGCTGTGGTAATAATAGAAGCTTTAGCACTTGGATACTTTTGCTATAAGTCAGTTATAACAAGTAGAGCCGGTGAGCCTACAAGAATAGAGCAGAGTTTAGATGGTTTGAAATCTCGAGAAAATCAAAAAGAAACTTTAAAGGAGTACCCCTCGTTAAGCACTCCTAGTAATAGCTACAGTGAAAAAGATTTAGAGATTTTATCGCATATTATTTGTGAAGAAGCACAAAGCTACTCTGATGAGTTACAGCTTGCAGTTGGAAGTGTTTTTTTAAACAGAGTAAAAGACAGTAGGTTTCCAAACACTTTTGAAGAAGTAGCTTTCCAAAAAAGGCAGCATGCTTGCACTAGAGACGGAAACTACTACAGAAAGCCAACTGATAGAAACATAGCTAATGCTAAATACCTATTAGAAAATGCTTCAGTTTTACCTGAAAATGTTGTATTTCAAGCCGAATTCAAGCAAGGCAAAGGTGTATACAAAACTATAAAAATAGGCAAAAGAAGAAAAATGTATTTTTGCTATTAGAAAGGAGAGCAGATGACAGACAAGCAAAAGAAGATAAAAAGAGCTTATAAGCTTTGCTACAGAGATAGCTATAGAGTGCGACTCAGTTTTTACAATAAGATTTGTAACAGATTTGAATATTTTAAAAATCGAAATTCAAAGTTGGAATTTAAAAAAAGCATATGACGTACTAATTGGAGAAGCAGGCTTTGATGTTTCTATAGAAAATGCAAAAGAAGAAACTTTTTAGAGGTAAAAAGAAGAAGCCTTAGTAGAGATAGAAAAAAAGAGAAAGGTTAAGAAAGGGGTAGCCTAATGTGTGATATATGTTTTTTTGCATAAAAAAATCCACTATGCAAAAAAACACAGTGGAAAAGCAAGTCTAACGCCAATCAAACTTGCTTTCTATTGTAACAAAAATCAAAGAAAGGAGCAATAGAAAAATGGTTAAAAGGCTTATTCTAAAAGATAGAGAAGAATGGCTAGAAAATAGAACTAGGATAGGTGGTTCAGATGCCGCTTGCATAGTAGGTCTAAATCCATACAAAACAAATGTAGACCTTTGGCTTGAAAAGACAGGCAGAAAAAAGCCTGAAGATATAAGTGCAAAGTCATATGTAGAGTATGGAATAAAAAGCAGAAAAATCATCTTAGAGAATTATTTAAACTAGATTTTTCCGGAGTATAAAGTAGAATACTTTGAAAATAACTTATTTCTAAATGATAACTACCCTTTTGCACACGCGAGCTTAGACGGAGAGTTGGAAGATGTAAACGGTAGGAAAGGTATACTTGAGATAAAGACAACAAACATCTTACAGAGTATGCAAAAAGAGAAATGGAAGGATAGAATACCTGATAATTATTACATACAGATACTACACTACCTTCTAGTAACTGATTATGAATTTGCTATCTTAAAAAGCACAGCTAAAGAGTGAGTTTAATGGAGAAATATATATAAAGACAAAAGCATTACAAGATAGAACGAAATGAAGTATTGGAAGATTTAGAATATTTAAAAAAAATAAAGAATATGAGTTTTACTCTTATAAAAAAACGATAAAGAACCGGCACTTATATTACCTAGTTTGTAAAGTTTGTAAAAAGAGTGTCAAAGAGGGGAGAAAAAAATGGAATTTAAAATTTATAATCCAGATGAAAAATAGTTTTATACAGGCTATAGAATGGAATAACGAAGAGATAAAAAGCAGAGCTTAAAAGAAAAGCTGGAGCTATATAAAAATCTAATTTATACAGATGAGCAAATAAGTGAAGCAAAGGCAGACAGAGCAAAGTTAAATAAGTTTGTAACAGCCTTAGAAGATAAGAGAAAAGAACTAAAAAAGACTTGTCTTGCACCTTATGAGAAGTTCGAAAAGCAAGTAAAAGAGCTTGTGTTTATGATAAATGAGCCTATAGCTTTGATAGATACTAGAGTGAAAGCCTTTGAAGTAGAAAAAAAAGAAAAGAAGCTAGAAGAAATAAAAGAGTACTATGCAGGACTAGGTACTGATTTTCCTACATTTGAGCAACTCTACAACCCTAAGTGGTTAAACGCTTCTGTATCTATGGCAAGTATTAAAAAGGATATAGATACAAGACTAGGAGAGATAAATAAAGAGCTAGAGATTTTGGAAAATCTAGAGAAGTATTCATTTGAAGCTATATTTGAATATAAGAAAAATCTAGACTTAAGTATGGCGATGTCTAAGGCTAATGAGCTTAGACAGATAGAAGAAGAAAAAAGAAAAAGAGAGATGTTAGAACAACTTGAGAATTCTAATAAGAATAAAATTGAGAACGAAGAAACTGGCTTAAATACTACAGATACAAGTGCAGAAATTAAAATCGAGCAAGAAAATACAAGTCTAAGGCCTAGCATAGGTGCTGGAGATATAGCTAGAAAATGGATAGGCTTTGAAGCTTATCTAAGTAAGGAAGAAGTAAGCGAGCTTGCAAACTTCTTTAAAGCAAGAAATATAAAGCTTAGAAGACCTAATAATTAATAAAAATAATAAGTAAAAAAGGAGAAATGTTATGGCAGTACAAAATAGTTTAGCTACTAGACAAGGTAAAAGTACAGGTTTTACAGCATATCTAACACAAGATGCCGTAAAGAATCAAATAAATAGTGTAATAGGCGGAAAAGACGGTCAAAAGTTTATTTCAGCTATAGTATCGGCAGTAAATAACAATCCTACGCTTTCAGAGTGTACTAATAGCTCCATACTTTCAGGAGCATTACTAGGATACAGCTTAGACTTATCACCTAGTCCACAACTAGGGCAGTACTACCTTGTACCATTTAATGATAGAAATAGAAATATAAAGGTGGCACAATTCCAACTAGGCTATAAAGGATATATACAACTAGCTATACGTTCAGGACAGTATAAAAAGATAAATGTACTAGCTATAAAAGAGGGAGAGCTAATAAGATTTGACCCATTAAATGAAGAAATAGAAGTAAATCTAATTGATGATGAACTAAAGAGAGAAAATTCAAAAAAACTTTAGGCTATTATGCGATGTTTGAGTACACTAATGGTTTTAGAAAAAGCTTTATACTGGTCTAAAGAAAAAAATGGAAGCTCACGCAATTAAATACTCACAAGGTTATGCAAATGATAGAAAAAAAGGGACTTCTTGGACGTTTTGGAGTAAGGACTTTGATGCTATGGCGTACAAGACTATGCTAAGACAACTTATAAGCAAGTGGGGAATAATGAGCATAGATATGCAAAATGCACTTGATAATGATATGGCTGTTATAAACGCAGACGGAACTAAGACTTATGTAGATAATGAAGAACCTTTTATTAGTGAAGATAAGACTATAGACGTAGAAACAAAAGAAGTAGATGCAGAGCTTGTAACAGATGAAAAAGAAGTTGCAGACGATGATTACGGAGCAGAATTATTTAGTTAGATAATAAAAAATATAGATGTCCTAACTAGACTTAACGGGGTGGCTTACTATATCCGAGCTGAAGACTTTGGTATGGCGAGCTAGTGTCAAACGACTTTGATTATCCGAGTGGAAGCTTTGGTATTCCGAGACGTGAAAAAGAAAGGCTTTGTATATCTGAGAAAAATAACTTGCGAGGTAGTGCATGTAAGTTTTATCAATCAAATACTTCTAAGATAGATAAAACTTAGTGAAACAATTTGGCACGAAAGTAAGACCGAATCTTTGGTATATCGAGTCAGTAAAGAGGTAAGTATGGCAAGACCAAGAAAACAAGGACTAGATTATTTTACCTTGGATTGTCAACTTGATGAAAAGATGAGATTAATACAAGCACAATTCGGGCTGAAGGGCTTTGCTTTAGTCGTCAAGCTACTCCAGAAGATATATGGAGAGTACGGTTACTATTGTGAATGGACAGAGGACGTTAAACTAATGTTTATAGCCGAGAATTTTGGAGCATCAAAAGAAGGTGCTAACTTTGTCGCTGAGGTGTTAAAAGCTTGTATAAAGAGAGGGATTTTTTCAGAAGATTTGTTCGATAAATACAGTATTCTAACCTCATCAGGAATACAAAAAAAAGATTTTGCAGATGCAGTCAAAAAAAAGAGCAAGTGGAGATGGAAAAAGCGTACCTTCTTATTAAGGTTACCCAAAAATCAATAAAGTTGACAGAAAACGGAGTTTCCGACACGGAAACTAGGGTTTTAGGCGGAATTAATCCCCAAAGTAAAGTAAAGGAAAAAGATATATTAAGTAAACTTAATATATCTAGGCACGCATGCGTGCAAGAGAGTGAGAAAGTCTTTTTTTGAAGACGAAAAATTAAATAGAGCTTTTGTAGACTTTATAGCTTTTAGAAAAGAACTAAAAAAGCCACTAATAGGAAAAGGCATAGATTTAGCTATAAAAAAAGCTAAAAAAAATATCAAACGGCAATGATGATATAGCTATAAAAATTATAGAGCAGTCTATACTTAAAAACTTGGTATGATTTTTTTCCCACTACAAAAAGCCTAGAGAATTTACACAAGAAAAAAATAGCAAAAGCATACAAGCCTAAAAGTAAATAGATTTACAAACTTTGAGCAAAGGCAAGATGAAATAGATGAAGATAGCTTGTATAACGAGATTTTTAAAAAGAGATTTAAAAGTAAAAAAAGCAGAAATGAGGATTATGGACAAAAAAAGAAATAGTATTAATCATAGACGGCAACCCCTTTGGAAAGCAAAGACCTAGAGTTGTTAGAACAGGTAAAGGAGCAAGCAGAGCTTTTACACCAGAAAAGACGATGCAGTATGAAAGTTATGTAAAAAGTACTATATAGGCAAAAATACGGCAGACATACAAGCTTTAAAGAAGATGATGAGTTGCACCTTGATATAAAAGCTTATTATGAAATCACAAAATCTACACCTAAGTATCTAAAAGAGATGATGATAACAGGAGTGGTTAAACCCACCAAAAAGCCTGACGTTGATAACATAATCAAAATAATAGCTGATAGCCTTAATGAAGTTGCATATAAAGACGATAAGCAGATAGTAGCTTGTTCTTGTCAGAAATTTTACGCAAGCGAGCCAAGAGTTGAAATTGTGATAAGCAAATTAAACGAAACATCTGTGAGTGAAATAAAAGAAGGGAGAAAAAAGTAGATGAATAGAGTAATTTTAATGGGTAGATTAACGAAAGACCCTGAGCTTAGATATTCGCAAAGTAATAATCCTTTAGCTATAGCAAGATATACACTTGCAGTAGCTAGAAAAGTAAAGACAAATGATACAGAAGCCGACTTTATAAACTGTATAGCTTTTGGAAAGAGTGCAGAATTTGTAGAGAAGTATTTTAGACAAGGTCAAAGAGTGCTAATTGAAGGCAGATTGCAGACCGGAAGCTATACAAACAAAGAGGGTCAAAAAGTTTATACAACCGACATTGTCGTTGAAACTCAAGAATTTGCGGACGGAAAGAACGGAGATACCGCAAAAAATACAGATGACTTTATGCCTGTTGATGAGATGAACGAAGACGGTTTACCGTTTAACTAGGGGGGGGGATATGTTAGTACCAAAAGTGGATTTAAAAGAATTTGAGAAATTCGGCTTTAGACCGTGTAAGGGAGAAGCCGGCAAGAACGGCTGCTATTATTTATGTGTATCAAGAGGGTGTAAAATGCTTTTTGTAAGCCCTATATTGTTTGGAGAACAAGACTGGAGAGACGATGACCCAAGGATACACGAGAGACCAAACTGTAGGTATCGTAGTTATATAGAGCCTATAGATATTATATATCAGCTAATAAAAAGCCGATATGTTAAAAAGAAGGTTGGGAGGAATAATGTTAAAAGATAAAAATTGATAAGTCAATAGAAATCTTAAAGACTGCAGCTAAGATTTCGGAAGATTTTTTTACAGTAAGCCGCTTATATTAGCCTATAGTGGTGGAAAAGACAGTGACGTAATGCTTGACTTAGCATTAAAGGCAAACATCGAGTTTGAAGCAATATACAGTACAACAACAGTAGACGCTCCTCAAACAATGAAACACATAAGTGAAGTTTTTAAGCGTTTGAAAGAAAAGGGAATAAAAACAAGTAGAACGCGACCCATATACAAAAGGTAAGCCAGTTAATATGTTTTCCTTGATTGAACAAAAAGGTATGCCACCCTACCAGAGTTGTGAGATATTGCTGTAGCAATTTTAAGGAAAATTCCACACCAAAGAGAATAACGGCAGTTGGAGTCAGAGAAGCTGAGTCAAAAAAACGAAGCGGAAGAGGTGACTTTTCTATTTTTGAAAAATCACAATCAAAACATTTTTCCTTAGAGCATATACAAGAAGTATTTGAAAACGCAAAGGAGCAAGACCCTGTGTGGGACTGTACATTTGTTGCAAAAAGCAAGGAAAAAAACAAAAAGACTAATAGTAAATCCTATATACAAGTGGACGAAGGAAGAAGTGTGGGAATATATTCACCAAAACAAAGTGTCCTATAATCCACTATACGATAGGGGTTATAGTCGTGTGGGATGTATTTTATGCCCTTTGGCAAGAAGGTCAGAAAGGAAGCGAGATGAACTTAATTTTTCCAAAGTTCAAAGAAAACTACATCAAAGCTTTTGAGAGAATGCTGAGAGCAAGGAAAGAAAGAGGAAAAGAGACAACTTTTAGCCTTTGGACTGATGGAGAAGCTGTCTATAAATGGTGGATGGAAGATAGGACAGATCCAAATCAGATAACACTTGACAACTGGCTATATGAAATAAATGCAGATTAAAATGCAGATTATGTATTTATACCTGAATAAAGGAAGGAAAATAAATAATGAAAACAGTAATAACATTGGATGATAAGGTAAGAGAGTACGTGGGATTTTTTAAAAGACCTTAAACTATCTCCAGTTTTAGGTACGAAGAAGAAAAAAATAGACACCCTAAAAAAGAAGCCGATATAGAGTTGTAAGGTATAAGGCCTTGCGTTCGAAGATTTATCCGGACACACGAGTGGTACTGCTTACAGGTACACCGGTACCTAACGTTTTTATGGAGGTTTTAAAAGTTAATGAAAGAGAGACGAATAATGAAAAAATATGAATTAACAGATGAAATCATAGAGGTTGAGGGTAAGAAGTTATATAGAATTAGAGCTTTAGTTGATATACCTAAACATGACGTTAAGATAGGAGAGCTCGGAGGTTTTGTTGAAAGCGAAAAAAACTTATCTCATCGTGGCAATGCTTGGGTAACTGGCGATGCTATAGTAGGTGGTAATGCTATAGTAGGTGGTAATGCTATAGTAACTGGCGATGCTATAGTAGGTGGTAATGCTAGGGTAACTGGTGATGCTATAGTAATTGACAATGTTATAGTAACTGACAATTCTAGAGTAACTGACAATGCTAGAGTAAGATGCGATGCTAGAGTAACTGGCGATGCTATAGTAGGTGGTAATGCTATAGTAACTGACAACGCTATAGTAACTGGCGATGCTAGAGTAACTGACAATGCTATAGTAACTGACAACGCTATAGTAAGATGGGATGCTAGAGTAAGTGGCAATGCTATAGTAAGATGTAATGCTATAGTAAGTGGCGATACCGATTATATAGTTATCCATCCTATAGGTTCAGAATGTGGTGTTTTTTACAGCTTATAGAACCGAGAACGGAATAGAATGTAACAGAGGTTGCTTTAGCGGAACTATAGAAGAATTTGAGAAAGCAGTCAAAAAAACTCACGATAAAAACAAATTTGCAAAAGAGTATAAGAAAGTCATAGAGCTAGTTAAGCTTAGATTAGGGAAGTTGAATGATGAATAAAAGATTTAAAGAATACAAAGAAAAAAGTAGGCAACAGCGTATATACGTTTTAACACAGTCGAAGATAGATAGAATGGGGAGTGATAACTAATGAAAACTAAATTACACCTATGCAATGTAGATTTTGACATTGATTTACTAAAGAAAAATGATGTGGAGTTAATAAAAGAAAAGGTGCGTTTGGACTTTGCAGAATTTACATCAGGAACAAGCGAAGAGTATAGAAACGCTGATAGGCTTTTATATCTTGATAATATTCGTAAAAGTCTACAAACAAATAGTTTTTGAAGATTATTTAAAAAGAGTACATGAAAGCTTATTTGGATTATTTAAGAGGTATAGGAGAAAGGACGGATAAAATTGAAATAGAATTTGACTATGAATTTGCAGAGCGAGTCTTTATAGATAGAGAATGTAATTTTTATAAAAGCGGTGAAAAGCCTGCTTTATATAACAATTTAGTTGTGATTATAAAAACAGTTATGGATTATGAAAGAGAGACGAACGATGAACAGACAACAGCGTAGAATGAATGGAGGAATTATGATGGAAGGTGTGAGAACGCTTGAGTGGAATGATAATTTAAAAGAGAATATGCAGGAGGCTTCAAAAATTACGCTTGAACAGTTAAAAGAACAAGTAGAGCTAAGTGAAGTCAGAAACAGGCATGAGGGTTATGGAATATCTGCTGAGGGCTATGTTAGCATTCAGAAAGCGATGAAGAGTGTGAAAACAGATATGGACGACTTTCTGAAGCTTTTGCCTGTTACAGAGCAGAATGCTCTTAACTGTATCAGTTCTCTTTATAACTCAGTACTGGATGTCAGTGTGGAAGCGGTGAAACTTGCTGCTCAATGCCAAAGGATATTGGCGGATTTATACGATAAAGAAAGAATACTGACTCCTATAGAAGAGGCTATAAAAGAAGCTGAAGACAGGTTAAAAGAATCCGAAGATTTCGAAGAAGTGGAGGAATAGAACTATGGCAAAAATGCAGTAGATAAAAGGAAAAGGGGCTATTAAGCCCCCATATCCCATTTGCTAAAATTTTATAGATGATAGCTATATTTTTAGTATAGCAAATAGATTTTTGTAAAGGGGATATATATATGCAAGCTAGAGAGTATCTAAGACAGTTAAAGACACTAGATAATATAATAAATGCAAAGTTACTAGAAAAAGAGAGAATACGAGCTTTAGGAGAAAAGATAACACCTAGTCTTACAGAACGTGTACAAGGTGGAGATATGGGAGATAAGGTCGCAGATACAGTAATAAAGCTAGTAGAACTTGATAAACAAATACAAGAAGATATAGATAAAATGGTAGATTTGAAAAAAAGAAGCTACAGAAAATATAAACAAAATACAAGATAGTAGATGTAGAATAGTTTTATCTATGTATTATTTATCAAATTTGACGTTTGAAGAGATAGCAGAAAATATTCACTACTCCTATAGGTGGGTTCGTCGTATACATAAAAAAGGTATAAAGGAATTTGAGAGAAAAAATTGACCCCATAAGTTCCCATAAGTTCTATGTTATACTATAGCCTAGAAGAGTGAAAGCCAAACGGCTATAAACCTCCTTTTAATATTAAAAAAAGGCAGTCAATGTAGATTGTCTTTTTTATTACCCAAAAGCACAGAAAGGAGCTGATGGTATATGAAATTAACAATTAAACAACAAAAATTCGCCGATGAGTATATCATTAGTGGCAATATATATAATTCACTTATAAAAGCAGGATATAGTGAAAACTATGCAAAATCTAGAGGCTATGAAATGTTGGAAAATGTGGGTATAAAATCATACATAGATGAACGCCTAAAAGAAGTAAATAAGGCTAAATTACTAAGCCTAGAAGAAGCTATGCAGATAACAAGTGATATAGCTAGGGGAAAGCCTATGAATATAATACAAGACGATATAGAAGTGCCGGTTTATCCTACATTTAACGATAGACAAAAAGGCACTAGAGCATTTTTTTATAAGTTACAAGGTGCTTTCGTAGAAAAGAGAGAAATAAAAGCAGAAGTAAAAAAAATAAAAATATATTTGAAAATATAAGCACAGAGGAGATAAAGAAGTTGATAGGTGATGGATAAGACGAAAAAAGAACAGATAATACTGGAAGCAAAAAAAGAACTTGCAAGGCGTGAGTTCTTTTTTTATTGCCACGTAAAAGCACCTGATTTTTATAAAAGCAGTAGAAAGTATCTTGTGGATTTTTGTAATGATTTGCAAGAGTTTTATGAGAGTAATGAGTATGACATTTTAATAGTGAATATGCCACCTAGACACGGAAAGAGCAGAACTATAGGTTGTTTTGTGGAGTGGGTACTGGGAAATAATAAAAGTATGAAGATAATGACAGGTTCATATAACGAGATACTTTCAACCACGTTTTCAAAGAATGTAAGAAATACCATAAGCGAGATAAAGGCAGATGAAAATAGGATAATATATTCGGATATATTTACAGATGTGAGCATTAAAAAAGGTGATGCTTCTCAAAACTTATGGAGTTTAGAGGGGGCATACAGTAACTACCTAGCAACTTCTCCTACAGGTACGGCAACAGGTTTTGGTGCGAATTTAATTATTATAGATGACCTTATAAAGAATGATAGTGAAGCTTACAATGAATTGACAAAAGAAAAGCAGTTTACTTGGTTTACCGACACTATGCTATCAAGACTTGAAGAAGGTGGAAAGATAATTATAGTAATGACCAGATGGGCAAGTGATGACCTTGCGGGTAGACTGCTTGAGTATGAGGGCTTTAGGATAAAGCATATAAATATGAAAGCAGTTGGTGATGATGGAACTATGCTATGCGATGAGATATTATCTTATAAGTCGTATCTACTAAAGACCAAGGCAATGGGGGTAAATATAGTTAGTGCCAACTACCAACAAGATCCTATAGATATAAAAGGTAGGCTATATACCAGCTTTAAAACTTATACCAATTTACCTACACTTAAAGAGATTAAAAACTATACAGATACAGCAGATACAGGAGCAGATTATTTGTGTTCTATATGCTACGGTGTTAGTTTTGATGATGAAGTTTATATATTAGATGTCATATATACAAAAGAACCTATGGAGATAACAGAAGAACTAACGGCAAAGATGATATATGAAAGAGGTGTAAATGTAGCCGATATAGAAAGTAATAACGGTGGTAGGGGTTTTGCAAGAAATGTTGAAAGGATATTAAAAGAAAAGTATGGAAGTAGGAAAGCGAGAATAAACACTTTTCATCAAAGCGAAAATAAGGCTTCAAGGATATACTCAAACTCATCTTTGGTAATGAATATAGTTTTTTTTCCGTATAATTGGGCAGATAGGTGGAGTGATTTTTATAAAGCTTTATACAAGTATCAAACAGAAGGAAAGAATGCCCATGATGACGCACCTGACGCACTTACTGGAGTTGTAGAAAGATTTAAGAGAAAACAAGGAGTTAGAATACTCAAATAAGGAGCAAGATGGATATAGAAATATTAAAAAAAGTTGATAAAACAAAACAAAGCTAAGCATAGCGATTTTACAAGCAAATATTTGAAAGCCAAGAATTATTATATGAATAAGCCGGATATAGTATTTAGTTCCGGTAAATCCTTGTATGGTGGAACGAATAGCGAAACGTTAGAAAACCCCCTTAGAAATGCCAATAATCACGTTCCTTTTAATTTTCACGGACTACTGGTTAATCAAAAGGCTTCTTATATGTTTACTAAAGCACCTAGCTTTGACCTTGGAAGTGAAGTGGCTAATAAAAAGTTAAATAATCTACTAGGAGATAAGTTTACTAAGGTGTGTAAAGACCTTTGCGTAAACGCTAGCAATTCAAGTGTAGCTTGGTTGCACATATGGAAAGAAAACAGTGATTTGAAATATACTGTTATAGAGCCTAGCGAGATACTTGCAGTATGGGACAAGGGAGTAGATAGAAAGCTACTCGGAGTTCTTAGAACTTATAGCGATATAAGGGAAGAGGACGGAAAAGCAGTTATAAGATACGAGTATTGGAATGATATTTATTGCTATTTTTACGAGAAAGAGAGCGAAGATGAGAGTTTAATTACTTTGCACGAACTTAGCATAGATGAAAGCGGAAATAACAGTTTTAGGCATGACATAGGAGATGTGCCGTTTATAGCTTTTTTTAATAACAATGTAGGTACTTCTGACTTGATAAATATAAAAGATTTAATAGATACCTATTGTAAGGTCTATAACGGCTTTGTAAATGACCTTGAGGATATACAAGAAGTGATACTTGTTCTTACTAATTACGGTGGAGAAAATAGAGCTGAATTTTTAAAAGACTTAAAAGAATACAAGATGATACAACTAGATACTGAAAGCAGTGGAGATGTAAAGACTTTAAGCATAGACATACCTATAGAAGCAAGAAGAGAATTACTTAACACAACTAGGAAGCTTATATTTGAGCAAGGAATGGGAATAGACCCTGATCCTGCTAATTTTGGAAATAGTTCCGGAGTTGCTTTGCAATTTCTATATGCTTTACTTGAACTAAAAGCAGGACTAATGGAAACTGAGTTTAGGATAAGTTTCTCTAAGTTTATACGGGTTATATGCAATGCTTATGGCATAGCTATAAAAGATGAGAGTATAACCCAAGTATGGACAAGAACGAGTGTAAAAAATACAAGCGAGTTAGTAGATATGTGTGCTAAGAGTAAGGGTCTTATATCTGATGAAACATTATTAAGCCATCACCCTTTTGTAAGTGATGTTGCTAGAGAGCTTGGAAAGATAGAAGAAGAAAAGAAACAAGTAGAACAAAAGATGTTAGACCTATATGGGTTTGATGATAAAAAGCAGACTAAAGATGATGAAAAGAAGAAAGAAAAAGAGGATGTTAAAGAGAACTAAGCTTTAATATCTTCTTTTATTTTGCTTATTTCATAGCCTAATTTATCTATATTAAGGCTTTGAGATATAGAGCCTATATATTTTATATATATGAAAGTTAAAAGGCGAAAATAAGGCTGATTTTAGCTGTATAGCAAGTATAGTTTAAAAAAAGATAAGGGAGTATATGAGTTATTTTGAAGAAAGAAATATAGAATTATATTTAAATAATGAGCAAAGCATAGCACAGTATTATTCTAAGTTAGAAAAGGCTTTTATACGCTCTAAGAATGAAATACAAAGGACTATAGAAAGCTTTTACGCAAGATATGCAAAAGAGAACGGACTAAGCTACTATGAGAGCCAAATGGCTATAAACAGTGCTGAAATAATGGAGCTAAGAGAGTTTATAGAACACAGCTTAAATAATATAGATAATAAGTATAGTAAGAGCCTAGAGCTTGCTTCTTTAAGACATAGAATAAGCAGATATGAAGCCTTGCAAATGCAAATAGATGCAATGCTTACAAGCTTGTATTCTAAGGATTATGAAGAAGCAAGTATAGATAAACTAAAACATATCTATACTAACACTTATGAAATGGGTAGATTCAACATTGATAAGTTTAGGGGGTATGGTAGATCCTTTAACAATATAGATGAGAATAGCTTAGTAAAGCTAATACAGTATCCTTTTAATGGTGCAAGCTTTAGTTCTAGGATATGGAAGCAAAAAGAACATTTACAAGGTGCTATTATGGAAAGCCTAACGACTATGCTTGTGCAAGGAAGCCACCCTAGTAAGATTAGTAAGGAGTTGTCAGATAAGTTTAAAACTAAGAGATTTGACGCGTATAGGCTGTTACATACCGAAAGTTCGTATTTGACGAATAGAGCAACCATAGATAGCTATATAGATGACGGAGTAGAAAAGTATCAAATATTAGCAACTTTGGATAGTAAGACTTGTTCTATATGTGGTTCTAAAGATAACAAGATAATAGAGTTAAAGGAAAGCTTAGCAGAAGATGAAAAGAACATAGTAGGCTTAGATTTGCCACCATTCCACCCACTGTGCAGATGTACTACAGTGCCTTATGACGATGAGTTTATAGAAGATAGCGATACACGAGTAGCAAGAGATGAAAACGGTGAGTATATTGATGTACCGGCTAGTATGGGGTATGGGGAGTGGAGAGAGAAGTTTGTAGAGAAGGAAAAAGAAAGAGAAGCAGACTTGTCTAGAAAAACTAATAATAGTGCTAAGGAAATTAAGGAACATACTATAGATGTACCTAACTTGAAAGAAGATGAAAAAAATAGTATAATAGAATACAAAGAAGCAAATCAAGAGACAGAAAAAGAGCTAAAAAAACGAAGTACAGAATTTTGGGATAGTATGTTAGATAGCGAGAAAGAAGCTATACAAGAATATTCAGGCGATGATTATGGTATAACAAACAGGTATTTGAGAAATGCTTTATATGAAGATGATGATATAGTTTTTAATAAAACTATACAAAGAATAGAAGAAATAGATAAAGCATTATCAAGAAATACTTTGGGAGATAATTTGACTTTATATCGTGGAGTTAGTTTTTGAAGAATTTGAGAGTTGGAAAAAAATGCAGATACTATTAATACATATAAAAAGTACTAGCATAAGTAGAGAGATTGCTGATGATTTCAACTCGGATTACAAGATACTTATAAAAAGCTCCTAAAGATACGAAAGGCTTCTATTTAGGGTGATTATTCAGAGTATAAATCTGAAAAAAAGAGTTTTTTTGTTACATAGAAATCAAAAAGTATAAAATTTTGAATATGACAGATAATGAATTAGAGGTTGAATTTTATGAACAGTAATGAAGAAATGATATTATTAAAGACTAAGATGAAAGATTATAAAAGTGGTAAGTTAAAAAAAGTAAAAGTTATACTAAAAAGTGAATTAAGAGAAAGAAGAATATATTTTTGAAAGTCAGTTACCTAGTCAAATTTTAGGTATAGAAAAATCAAAGATGGCTATATGAGATAAAAAAAGAATTTTTTTGATTTATCTAATATAATGAGTGAGTGTCCAGATTATGGGATAACAAGGCTAGAGTATATTTTGAAGTTTGGTTTATAGATATTACAAGGTATAAATATGAAAGATAAGTTGAAATCGGCTATATATGGTTTAGCTATAGGTGATGCTTTAGGAGTTCCATATGAATTTAAAAAGCGTGGAAGTTTTAATACTACAGATATGATAGGATATGGAACACATAATCAACCAATAGGAACTTGGTCAGATGATACAAGTATGACTTTAGCTTTATGCGATTCTTTGAAAGATAACAACCTAAAAATAGATATTGAAGATATACTAGATAGATTTAGAGATTGGATAAGTAATGGTAAGTATACTTCTACCGGAGTAGTATTTGACTATGGTAATACTACTTGTGAAGCATTGGAGTTAGGTTATGGCATAGATGATATATACGCAAATGGAAATGGAGCTTTAATGAGAATATTACCTTTAGCGTTTTGTGAAGTTAAAGCCGAAGATATAGATAAAGTATCAGCAATTACACATGCACATAACATATCAAAAGAAGCTTGTAGAATATATATACATATAGCTAAAGAGTTACTGAAAGATAAAAAAAACTAGAGCATATATTAAAAAAATATAGGGGTTAGTAGTAAGTTTAAAAAGATTAAAAAAAGCTTGAGTAATATTTTTAGAAGATGAAATATATTCAACTGGTTATGTTGTTCATACATTGGAAGCAAGCCTTTGGTGTATATTAAAAAAACAAATAACTATAAAGAAGCGGTATTAAAAGCAGTTAATTTGGGAGATGATACGGATACCACAGCTGCAGTAACAGGTGGATTAGCTGGTCTTATATATGGATATGATAGTATACCCTAAAGAATGGATAGATAAGTTGAATAATAAAGAACTAATAGAAGATTGCTTGTTTCTATAATAGATATTATCAATAAACTAGGAGGTTAAAATGACATACGATGATATTACAAGACGAATAGGTTTTTGATTTTTATAGAAGAAATGAAAGAATATGATAAAAAAACACTCTATACCGAAAATGATGATACTAGTGATGCACCTTGGAGAGTACTTACAGATGAAGAGTTTTATTTTATAGTTGATGAAGTAAAAAGCAGGTAGGTTAGAGTATTTCTAAAAGCTATTTATAAAAAAAGTGTAAATTGAGACTTAGCTTCGCCTCTTTACAATGCGTACCAGTGCTAAGTTGTTTTTAAAATATAAGTAGTAAATTAAAAGCACCTTTAGGTGCTTTTTTTATTGTAGAAAGGAAGATATGAACAATTTTAAAAATCATATACAAGATACTAAGGCTATTTGAAAGAGCCTTAGATTATGAAAGAGTTTGATGTATCTAGTATAAATGCAACAGACCTAGGCATTAGCAAAGAAAGATTAGATGGAATACTTAGAATGCTAGTAGATGACGGATATTTGCTAGGTATTATCTACAAGCCTAATCTATTAGGAGTAAAGATAACAAAGAATGCTAGAATAACATTGGAAGGCTTAGAATATTTAGAAGAAAAATAGTTTAATGAAGAAAGGCTCAGATATAGCTAAAGGAATTATAGATGTATGCACTTAGTTTACTAGGTGCTTTTTTGTTACCTAAAAGAAAGGAAGTAAAGCAAATGAAATACCTAAACTCAGAGGGATATAAAGATATAACAGCAGGTAAAGCTATAGAGAGTATAGAAAGATTAGAGAAGAGAAAAATTGAGAAGAAGTACACAAAGCACAGAGCAAGAGCAGAGCCAAAACCTAGGTGTAAAAGTGTTATTAGTTCCTAAAAAGTAGAAATAATAACTAAAAAAAGGGGTAAATATGGCAAAAAAAATGATTATTTTTTTATCTGGTATATAAGATACTAGATTATATGTATACTAAAGCTTAAAAAAATGGTAAAAGAAATTGATAGGGAGTATCTAAGTATAGATAGTCCTTTATTTATGTACATAAATGAGAAATATTTATTTTTATATATTTGATAATCTGATAAAGGACGGATATATAAGGGGTGTTATAGTATTAAAGCATTTTTTTACGAATACGGAATAAAGATTACATCTAATGCAAGTATCACTCCAAAAGGTATAGAGTATTTAGAAGAAAAATAATATATTTAATAAAGTAAAAGAATACTTAAAAAGATGTAAAGGATACAGTTCCTTTTATATAATTACTCAGCTAAGAGAATAAAAAAAGCAGATAGATACACATAAAACAGTGAATAAACGTTTAGATAAGGAGTAACTATGGACTGGTTAAAAGATATTTTTAAAAAGAGTTTAGGAGAGGAGGCAGTAAGTGATGATTTGATTACAAAAATAAGCAAAGAGTTCCCAAAGCATGCAGTTCCTAAAAGCGTTTTTAATGAAAAAAATAAAGCACTAGAGCTTGCAAATACTACTATCGAAGAACTAAAGGCAAGCGGAAGTGATGGCGAGAAGTTGAAAGCACAAATTGAGGAATACAAGGCAAAAGTTGAAAAGCTTGATACACAAGCCAAAGAAAAAGAAAAGACTTATATATTAAAAGAAGAACTCATTAAAAAGGGGATAAAAGACCCTGAGTATCTTATATATAAGCAAGGTGGTATAGATAAGTTTGAATTTTCAGATGATAACAAGATAAAAGATATAGATAAGTTTTTAGATACTTGTAAGGAAACTTACCCATATCTATTTGGTGACAGTTCTTATACTTATAAGCCAAATGGTGGTAACGGAAGCGTGGTGGTAAATCCATTTGCAAAGGAAACATTCAATCTTACTGAGCAAGGTAGGATATTAAAACAAGACCCTGCAAGAGCAAGAGAGCTTGCGAGTGCGGTAGGTGTTGAAATATAAATTATAAAAAGAAAGAGGTAAAATTATGGCAGGAACAAAGTTAACAGATGTAATAGTACCAAGTTTGTTTGATAAGTACGTTATAAATAAAACAATGGAACTTTCGGCACTTTTTAACAGCGGAATAGTGGAGCATAATGAAGAATTTGACAGGTTAGCTTCTCAAGCTTCTCCGCTTGTAAATATGCCGTTTTTCCAAGATTTAACAGGAGAAAGTGAGCAGATAATAGAGGACACTGATTTAGAGCAGAACAAAATTACATCAGGAAAAGATGTAGCTGCTATCCTAAGAAGAGCCAAGATGTGGACAGCTACAGACCTTAGTGCCGCACTTGCAGGTAAAGACCCTATGGAAGCGATAGCAAGTTTAGTAGCTGAATTTTGGGCAAGAGATATGCAAAAGGAACTTATAGCTATACTTCTTGGAACATTTGGAACAACAACAGGAAACGAGACAAGGTTATCTTCAAACATTCTTGATATATCTAAAAATGCCGGTACTAAAGCAAACTTCACAGGGGAGAGCTTTATTGATGCGTGCCAATTACTAGGAGATGCAAAGAGCCAATTAACAGCTGTTGCTATGCACTCAGCTACAGAAAGCCATCTTAGAAAGCAAAACCTTATACAGACGGTGCAACCTTCAAGTGATGTTGCTTTTGGCTTATATCAAGGAAAAAGAGTTATTGTTGATGATGGTTTACCGGTTGAAACAGGTGGGGTGTATACATCTTATTTATTCGGTAATGGTGCAATAGCTTATGGAAACGGTACTCCTGTAGGCTTTGTGGCAACAGAAATAGATAGAGACAAAAAGAAAGGTTCAGGTGTTGACTTCTTAATTAACAGAAGAACTTCTATACTTCACCCTAGAGGTATAGCTTTTACTAACTCCGATGTTGCAAAAACGGAAGGACCATCAAGAGCAGAGCTTAAAAAGGCAGAAAACTGGAAGCCTGTATATGAGCCAAAGCAACTCAGAATGGTAGCTTTTAAGCATAAGTTAGGGTAAGATATGGAACTAATGTCTAGAGATGAAATGCTACACTTAGTTAAATCCAACCTAAAATTAGACGATAATATCAGAGATTTAATTATCTCTGATATTATCTTTTTAGTGGTAGAGTATTGCAATTTAGGTAGCAAGATAAATAGAAGATTAGAGCCTTTTATTAGAAAGAAAGTAGGCAACATTATAGCCTATGAAAAAGACGGAAAAGATATGTTTACTAAGGATATAAGTTCTATTAAAGAGGGAGACAGTAGTGTTGCTTATTCTAGTGATACTATAACAAAAACTACAGATATATATGGACTTAGTGATTTTGATAAAGCTTTATTAAATAAGTTTAGGAAGATAAGAAGAAATGAGTATAGATAGAAAAAGTGTAAATCCATTTGCTATTTTTTTATACATACAGAGCCGATATTTATAGGTATGAGGATATAAAAGACGGTGCTATAAGTAAAAAGACAAAAAAGCCTTTATATAGTAAAGTCCCTTGCAGATATAGTCGCAACAGTGGAGCTTTAGCAAGCAGTGAAGTAGCAAAGATAGAAACTGCCAACACTATATTTTTTGATGTAAATACAGATATAAAAGAGGGCGATTACATAGAGGTATACTCAGATAGCTTTAATACTAAAGTGTGTTTGAATATAGGCGAGATTATGTTTTATACTTATCAAGTAGAGTGCAAAGTAAAAAGGAGTGAAAATGTCTAATGTAAGTTCAAATTCAGAGAGCATTTCTAATTTATTAAAAGAAATAAAAAAGTTAAGTCCGAACTTTGATGAAGTAAGAAAAAAGACACTTAACAGTGCCGTTAATAGCGGTATACGATTTGCAAAAAAAGGTTCGCCTGTTATAAGTGGATATTTTAGGAATAATTGAAGTCTACTCCTACATTAAAAAATGGGAAAAATATGCAAAAAGGTATTTCTAATAATACTGAATATGCTTCTTTTGTAAACTATGGTCATAGAATAGTAGATAAAAGCAGGAAATACTATAGGATATGTTCATAGTAAGAAAGGAGACCATTTACTTGAACGAACTGTAGATGTAGTAAAAAGTAAAATGAACACTATACTAAAAAAATGAGATTGAGAATTTAAAAAAAGGGGAAGTAATGGCTAAGTATGATTTATAGTATATATCAAGATGTAGCTAGAAATTTAAAGAAAGTAAAGGATATAGATGTCTATATAGAGGATATACCACAAGGGGTTAAGACGCCTCTTTTTTTAATACATATTTATGAAAGTAAATATAGTACAGGAATAAACAAAAGGCAAAAGACAAGCCTAAGCTTAGATGTATTATATTTCCCTAAGAGTAAAGAAGAATTAAAAAGAGAGTGCCTGGAACTTGTGGAGAGTTTGTATCACGATTTTTAGCTTGGATAATTTTTAAAATAAGTGATAGAAGTTCCACTATAGTAGATGATATAGCACATTTTACTTTTTAATATAAGTTATAGAGAATATAAGGAAGATGAAGTGAATAAAATAGAGAGAATAGAAGCAGTAGATAGCATTGATAAAAAATAAAAAATAACAAATAGATTTGTAATGAAAGGAGACTATATGGCAGGAATATGGCAAAACGATAATAAAACTTTACCGGGAGCGTATATAAACATAAAAACAAATGAAACTTTGTCGATTGTAAACAATGAACGAGGTAGGGTTTTGATTTTGCAAGAGTTAAGTGTTGGTACTGATAACAACGTGTATGTTAGAACTAAAGACGAGGATACATTTGATACTAACGCTACGCTAACAGATAAAAAGCTTAGTGATTTAGCATTAAAAAATGCTAGTAAGGTATTAGTTTTAAAGTTAAAGACAGGTCATAGGCTTACAGATGTGAAAGCAAGTCTTGATATAGCAAAGACTTTAAAGTTTGATACCCTAGTGTATCCTTATGATGAGGGAAAAGATGACATAAAGGAAGCTATAAAAAATTTCATAATAGATATGAGAGATAACGAGGGTTTGAAAATTGGCGGAGTAATGGCAAACTACAGTGCTAATCACGAAGCCATTATAAATATAACGCAATCACTTATATTAAACGATGATACTACTTTAAATGCTACAGAAGTGGCTACTTTTATAGCAGGTCTTAGTGCAGGTGCAAGTATAACAAAATCAAATACAGGGACTATTTTAGAATTTGCTAAAGATGTAGTGCCAAGGCTTACAAAGACAGGGATAGAAGAAGCTATAAGAGGTGGAAAAATTAGTTTTTTTAAAGTGGATAATTCTGAAAAATGTAAGTATAGTTTATGATATAAACTCACTTACTAGCTTTACAAAAGAAAAGGGTGCTATATTTTCAAAAAACAGAGTAGTTAGAACTTTAGATAGTATAGCAAATGATATAGCAAGGGTATTTGAAGCTAATTATGTCGGCAAATTAAATAATAATTCAGACGGTAGAAATATACTAAAATCAACTTTAATAGAATATTTTAAAACCCTAGAAAACCTTAACGCTATAGAAAGTTTTGAAGCTAAGGATATAGAAATAAAAAGACGGTAAGAGTAAAGACAGTGTTATCATTGATTTGAAGATAAAACCTTTAGACAGTGTGGAAAAGATATATATAAACGTAAATTTAGGATAATAGAAAGGGGAAAAAATGAGCAATTCAACAAAAATGAGCGACCTTATAACAGGAAATGAGGGACAAGCATATATAACTGTAGATGGACAAAATAGGTACTTTTTTGAGTTATCCAAAATAGAAGCTACTATAGAATTTACAGTAATAGCTAAAAAGCTCTTAGGTCAAAGAATGAAACAACACAAGGTGGTAGGAGCAGAGGGCAAGGGTAGTATTAGTATATATAATGTAAGTCCGTCTACACTTGCTTTGTATAGAGAGTATATAAACACCGGAAGAGTGTTACCTATAAGTATAAATATAATCAATGATGATGCTTCTTCTACTATAGGAAGAAGAGCGGTATTACTTAGAAATTGCATATTCATAAAAAAACACCTGTAGCTATGTTAGATGATAATAGCGAAGAGTTAAATACAGTAGACATAGATTTTACATTCGATGATGTAGAAGAACTTGAAAGCTATAAAATTCCTGAAAATATGAGATAAAAATATTTAAAAATAAAAAATACCTCTTAACTTATGGTCGACCTTATATTATAATATATTTACAGTTAAAGAAAAACTTAACGAGTAAGACAGGCAAGTAGTCGGAAAGGAGAAGATATGGACGAAGAGATGAATGTAGGTGAATTACTTAAAAGAAATAGCTGAAGAAAAATCAAACAAGGAAAATTCTTGAAATCTTAAACGAGTGTAAAGACTTAGGAGAGGCTAAAGAAAAAAATAAAAAGCCCTACTTAAAAAAAATAAGTAAGGCAAAACTTCCAAACAGACGGTACTTGCTACCGTCTGTACCCAAAAAGATAGTATCATATTGGGTACAAAAAAAGGCAAGAGTTAAGAGGTGTTTTTAAATAGCAGAAAAGAAAAATGGGGAGACCTAATCTAAATAATAGAACTGAAAAAGTAGGTTTTCGTATGTCAAAGGAAGAATTGGAAGATATACAAAAATGTGCTGATAAGCTAGGGTACTATGAGAGTTAATGCAATAGTCCTAGGCATAAAGTTACTTAAAGAAAAATTGGATATTGATTAAATGAAAGCATCTAGAAATAGGTGCTTTTTTAATACCTAAGAATAAATGAAGCAAGAGCGAAGCGAGAGAAAGGATAAAAATTATGAGTTCACTTAGAGCATTTTTACAACCGATAAAAGCAGAAAACGAAGAGGTAATCATTTCAGATAGATTTGTAGAAGATGGAAAGGTTGTTCCTTTTACTATAAGAGCTATAGACCAAGATGAAAACGAAGAAATAATAAAAAGAAACACAAAAAGAAACAAAAAGGGAGAAGAGAAGTTTGAACAAGCTAGCTATGTTGCCGACCTTGTAAGTTCTTCTGTGGTATTTCCTGATTTAAACGATTCCGAGTTACAAAGAGCTTATGGAGTTATAGGAGCAAGTAAGCTACTTAAAAAGATGTTGTTAGTTGGAGAGTTTGCAACCCTCAGTGCAAAGGTACAAAAGATTTCAGGCATAGATACAGATATAAATGATGAGATAGAAGAAGCAAAAAACTAATAAAGCAAGGTGATGCAGAGTTTAGCTTTGCACATTATGCCTTGCAAAAACTAAAGATAAGACCGGCGGTCCTTAGTGGTATATGCGGAGCTAACACTCCTATATCCACTAAGGAAAGAGCTTTTATATATGCTAGTATTTCTCTTAGAATAGAAGAAGAAAAAAGAGAAATGGCAAAAAGCAAAAAAAGGTAAATAGGAAAGGAGGTAGAAGCTTATGGTTCTTGAAGCAATTTTTAAACTTACGGACTCATACAGTTCAACGCTTAAAAAAATATCTGCAAATACAGAAAATTTCGCAAAAAGTTTAGATAAGAGTTCTAGCGGAGTTGATAAGTTAGGCACTAAGTTAAAGTCTGTAAACAGTCTTGAAAGTGGATTTGGAAAGCTTGTAGGAACAGTAGTAACACTAGGAGCAGTACTTGGAGCTTTAAAGCTTTCTGATGATATAAGTAATGCTAATGCGAGGCTCTCAATGATTACTTCTAATCTAAGCGAGCAAAAGGATTTGCAGGCTAAAATAATGGCTAGTGCGAAAAGCTCAAGAAGTAGCTACATAGAAATGGCAAATGCCACAGCTAAGATGAAGATGTTAGCACCGGATAGTTTTAAGAATAACGAAGAAGCTCTGAAGTTCACAGAAACCTTACAAAAATCTTTAACAGTATCAGGAGCGGATAAAGCTAGTAAAGACGGAGCATTTTTACAAATAACTCAAGCTATGACAAGTGGTAGACTACAAGGAGATGAATTTAGAAGTATGACAGAAAATGCTCCTATGGTTGCAGATGCCATAGCTAAATATATGGGAAAACCAAAGGCAGAACTTAAAGAGTTATCATCAAAGGGGTTAATAACAGCCGACATAGTAAAAAATGCCCTGTTTAGTGCAAGTGATGATATAAACAAAAAATTTGAAACTATGCCAAAGACTTTTAATGATGTAATGACAGAATTTAAAAATAATTTCATAAAAGTGTTTGAGCCTATAAGTGCAAAGATAACGCAGATACTGGGTTCTGATAGTATAACAAAGGTGATGAGTGCCATAGGAGTTGCTTTATTAGTAGGAGCAAATATATTAGGCTTTTTTGTAGATGGTATAGCTTTTCTAATAGATAATTTAGATATACTTACACCGGCTCTACTAGGAGTGGCAGGAGCGATGTTAGTATATAATGCTACCTCAGGTATTGCCTATTTGCAGACTATATCTAATGCTATAGCACTAGGTACAAAAGCTATAGCAGATGCCATTGAGTACGTACAGATAATAGCACTTATAGCTGCACAGGACGGATTTAATGCAGCACTTGCCGCTTGTCCTATTAATTGGATAATTATAGGAATAATAGCTTTAATAGCTATTTTTTATACAATTATAGCAGTTATAAACAAGACGGCAGGAACTACTATAAGTGCTACAGGAATTATACTTGGAGCAGTTTTTGCTTTGGGAAGCGGTTTTTATAATCAGTTTGTTTTTATATGGAATATAGTAGCTGCTTTTGTGAATTTCTTTGCTAATTGCTTTAACAATCCTATTGCAAGTGTAAAGATACTATTTTTAGACCTTGCAAGAAATGTTATAGATACCGTTGCTACTATGGTTAGAAGTATTGAAAATCTAATAAATATGATACCCGGTGTTCATGTAAACATTTCAAGCGGTATAACTAATTTTTCTAAAGGCATATCCGGAGAAATAGATAGAATAAAAAAAGATAGCGGTTACAAAGATGTAATGGGCAGTATGAAACAAGTAAGCCTTGGAGAAGCATATAAAAGTGGATACAACATAGGAAAAGGTATAGAAAACAAAGTGGGTTCTATGTTTAAAGGTCTAAAAGGAATTGGTGTGCCAAACTTAGATGCAGGTGTAGGCGATCCAACACTACCAAGTCTTGGAACTTCAGGAAATCCTACAAATGTAAAAGGAAGTGGAAAAGGTGGAGCAGTAAAAGTAGAAAATAGTGAAGACCTTGAACTGCTTAGAAGTCTTGCTATGCGTGATTACGTAGCAAGGGTATCTCAAAATACCTTAGCTCCGAATATAAATATAGAGTTTAGTGGAGATATACATAAAGAAACTGATACAGATAGTGTACTAAGTCATATAAACAATGAGCTTAGAGACATACTGGCAGTAGCAACAGAGGGATAGTTATGAGTTATAGTATATATTTTAAGGCAGAAGGTAAAAAGTATAAGCTACCGGTTAATCCGGAAAGCATAGAGATATCCAGAAATCTAAATGTAAGCACTTTTACTGTACTAGGGGGCAATGAAGTTGTTATGCCCTCAAGTATGGCTTTAGCAAAGATAAAGTTTAGCTTTGAGTTACCTAGTTATACTTACTCTTATATGAATAGCGGTATAAGACATAAGGCAGATTATTACGAGAAAATGCTAAAAAAGACACAAAGAGATAAAAAACCTATATTTTTTATAGCAAGTAATGAAATTACGGAAGACATAAGTCTTAGAGTATTGGTTACCGGCTTGACTATAAAAGAAGAAGCAGGGGAAGAAGGCGACAAAAAGGTTGATATAGAGCTTTTAGAGTATAAAGGTGCTACAAGGCTTTATAAGGTAATAGAAACAAAAAAAGAAGAGCCTGTGGAAGAGTTAAAGGATGAAGCTACAAACTCTACCACAGATATATCCGGTAATGGTACACCTGTTACAACAAAGAGTAGTGGCAAAAGTAAAAAATCTAGGAGTGGTAAGAAAAAAGAAGTTAGATACAAAGGCTCTGAGATAAACAATGTAAACGCTATTATTTCAAGGCACGTAATGGAAGCAAATGAAAAAGCCAGTAAAAATATCTTTAAAAAACCTATAACCAAGATGAATGCAGTAGAAAAGGCTACTATAGAAAGGCTTATGAATCCAAAGAGCAAAAAAAGAATAAGTAAGAGAGGTATAGGACTTTGGTTTTCTAAATAGCCTAGATTTAAGGTGTAATTATGAAAGTATTATGTGAACATGATAAAACAATAATAGATATGACCGGTACTTGTACGCAGATAACTTTTACCGAAAGCTTGAATGAAGGTGCAAGCACTGTAGAGCTAAAGTATATAAAAGCCGGTCTTGTGCTGAATAATGGCGATGTTATAAGAATAAGTGGAAAGGACGAAAAAGACGGCATATTCTTTGGAATGATTTTTTTAAAGTAAGTGTAGATGAAAAAGAAGAAGTTACTATAAAAAGCTTATGACCAATTAAGATATTTAAAAAGCAAAGGATATAGTAGTTTTAGAAAAATCCTACACTTAGTGAAATAGTAAAAATATGCTTGTAAAAAAATGAGCTTAAAAGTAGGCTCTGTAGCAGATACTAAGTTAAAGCTAAAAACTATAGCCAGATATGATAAAACCTACCTTGACTTAATAAGTGATGCTATAAAAGATACCTTAGTTATAAGTGGGGCAAAGGACTACTATGTATTAAGAGAGAATTATGGACAAGTCGATTTGATAAATGCAAAAGACTTAGAACTTCCGCTAGTATTAGGAAATGGAAGTCTTGCAACGGCTTATAGCTATGAAAAATCTATAGATGATGATTACTATAATATAGTAAAAATCTTATATAAGGACGAAGGACTAGGAAAAAACGAGCTTGTAACAAGCAGTGATAAGGAAGCGGTAAACAGATTTGGAATTTTACAGTATTTGGAATTTTCTAATGATATAAGTAAAAAAGATATAGCCGGTAAAAGAGCAGAGGATTTATTAAAGCTTTATAACAAGGAAAAAGAAAGCTTAAAGCTTGAGTGTGTTGGAGATTTTAGTATAAGAGCAGGAAACAGTATATATGCAAACATAGAAGACATAAAGCTAGGTAAAAGACTTATAATAAAAAGTGTAACACATAAGTTTCTGCCCATTCATACAATGAGTATAGAGGTAATAACAAATGGATAAAATAGGTGGAATGGGTCTGTATGACATAATAAAAAATATAATAGAAAACTATTTGATTAGTCTAGGCTTAACTATGCTTGTTATAGGGGAGTACAAGGGTGACTTTGTGCTCATTAATAACAATTTAAAGCTACCGATTGACTTACTTAGCGGAACACTAAAAAAGAGTTTAAAGCTTGGAGATAAGCTTAGATTACTTAGAAACCAAGGTTGTGGCGAGTATTATATACTTGAAATAATTGATAAGGAAATAGCTTTTAGTGAAGATGTTAAAAAGATAGAAAAAAGGATAAGATAATGAAGTTAAGTGCAGATTTAGAGCTTGTAAGGGTTAGCCATAAAGCTAAGACTTATAAGCTAACGAATAACAAGATACAAGGCTTTACTGACGAACTTGAAGCATTAAAGCAAGCTATAGAAAAGCTATTTAAAACACATAAGGGTGTGTACTTTATATATAATAGCTATGGGATAGATTTTGAAAGTTTGATAGGAGAAGAAAGAGCATATGTAAGAGCAGAGCTTAAAAGAATGATAAGTGAGAGTTTAGTTGAAGATGATAGGATAATAGATGTTTCTGATTTTAAATTTGATTTTGATTTTGATAAGTGTATATGCTCTTTTTTAGTAAGCAGTATTTATGGAGATTTGGAGATAAGAGAGGAGGTGGCAGTGTAATGGAGATTTTGACTTATGAAGATTTGCTAGAAGAAGTTTTAAAGGATGTAAGAGATGATGTTGATAAAAGAGAGGGGAGTATTATGTATGACGCTATTGCTCCAATCACATATTACCTTGCAGAGCAAAGAGAACTTATAGGAGAATTAAGGGATGAAGCTTTTATAGATACAGCTAAAGGTTCATTTCTTGATAGATTATGTCTAGGCTATGGTATAGAAAGAAAAGAAGAAACTAAGTCTAAAAAGACTTATAAGAGGGACTAAGGAGTTAGAAATAGGAACTAGGCTAGGAATAGATGATATTTTCTATGAAGTAAAAGAAAAGCTAAATAACGGTTCTGAGTATGACTATATGGCAGAGTGTAGTGAATACGGAAGTGTAGGCAATGTATACAAGGGAACTATAGAAAGTGAAGATAAAACTGTAAGTGCAACCCTTTTAGATATAATAGAAGTAGGACTTGATGAAGAAGATGATGAGACTTTAAGAAAACGATTGTTCTTAAGAATACAAAAGCCTGCAACTTCCGGAAACATTTATCATTATAGAAACTGGGCATTAGAGGTAAACGGAGTTAAAGAAGCAAAGGTATTTCCGCTTGAAAATGGTGCAGGTACTGTAGGTGTGATGATATATGCAGATGAAAAAAAGACGGTGGGCTTGTAGATAGAGTAAGAAAGCACATAGATTTAAAAAGACCTATAGGGGCGAGTGTTAATGTATATATGCCTGTTGAAAAAAATATAGATATAAGTACAAACATAAGTTTACTCGGGAATGTAGCCGGTACAAAAGTAAAAGAAGATATAGAAAAGAATTTAAAAGCCTACCTAAGGGGGCTTATTTTTAATTCAAAAAAAGTTAGCTATGCAAAAAAATAAGTTCTATACTACTTGAAACGCAAGGTGTGGAAGATTTTGAAAATTTGTTAGTAAATGGAACTTCTTCTAACGTAGTTATAGGAGATAAGGAAGTAGCTAAGCTTGGGAAGTTAGATTTGAGGTTTTAGATATGGATTTACAACTTATAGATATGCTTCCTGATTATTACAAAGAAAACGAAACAATGCTTAAATTACAAGAAATCTTTACTAAAAGAGCAAATGAACTAAGAGAGTTTTTTTGCTTAAAGAGTTTTTCTCAGATTTTTTTCCTACTCTTGCAACAAGCGGACTTAGTAGGTGGGAGAAGATACTGGATATAGAGAGTGATATAAGTATAGATTTAAACTCAAGAAGAGAAAGAATTTGTTCAAAGCTACTTAGTAATGAAACGACAACTATAGATGTAATAAAAGCTATTATAAAGGTTTTTACTAATGGAGATGTGGAGATAATAGAAGAAAATGAGCTTTATCATTTTTAAGGTTAAGTTCACAAATATAATAGGTAGACCTAAAAAGGCTTGAGAGTGTAAGAAACGCTATAGAAGAGTTAAAACCTGCACATTTAAGCTATGAGTTTATTTTTTTCTTTATAATGCACACAAGGATTTAAAGAGATTTACTTTTTAAAGAATTAAAACAGATTAAACATACCAGTCTTAGAAATGAGGTGTTAAAAAAATGGCTAATACAACAAATAACTATGGTCTTATAAAAGCCTGTTGAAGAAGAATATTATGATATAGGAGTATTTAACGCAAATGTAGACACAATAGATAGGCAGTTAAAGGCAAATGAAGTTAGCATAAATGAGCTAAAAAGAGAAATCATACTAAGAGTACCGGCTAGTGCTTGGAATAGTAGTAATGAATTTTTTTGTAGCAGAAATAAGTGCGAGTGAGATAAAAAGCAAGTGATAACCCTATTATGTTCGCCACTTTAGACAACATTGTAACAGCTAGGGAAGTAAAAGAATATAATAAAAACTATGCTTTTATATATAGGGGAGAAACTCTTGACGGCTTGGTTAGGTTTTGTGCTTATAAAAAGCCTAAGGTGGATTTAAGTATAGGACTAAGGGGGAAATAATGGGCAAGATAATTATACAAGGAAGTAGTGGTGGCGGATTAGACCCTGATGAGATTACTGCTAGGGCAAGTGATGTGCTAAAAGGCAAGACCACTATAGATAGTGATGGCGAAGTAGTAGAGGGAGCTATAGAAAGACGTGGAACGGGTGGAGAAAATGCTTTAAAAATAGGCAAAAATTCGGACGGCATTTCTGTTAGCTTTAGTGCCGGTTATTACGAAAACGGAAATAGCAACGATGCTATGCCGTATATAAAAGTACCTTATTCTTTGCTTAGTCAAACACTGGATATAGATGCAAGTAAGATTTTGGAAACTTATACTGTAGCAGGTGTAAGGGGAGTTATTCGTGTATCTAAAACAAACAAAAATCACGTAAAAACAATGAATGAGGGCTTTGCTTGGAGTGATGATAGAGGTTTAATGTACGTAATAAGGACTGATGATAATTACTATATACCACCTGTATCTGAAGGTGGATATAACTATGTTGGAGTGGCAGAACCGGATTTAAAGCCTGAAAACATTATAACAGGAAAGACTATAGGTAGAGTAAAAGGAAGTATTCCTGTTAAAGGTGGAACTAGTCATAACACGAATGGAACTAGGGGTGGTTATGATCCGCCATCTCAAAGGTTTTATTGCGACATAGAAAGAGGAGCTTATATAAACAACTGTTGGAGCGGTTATCCTGAAATAGGTATCCATAGAGATGTTTTTATTCAAAACCTAGGTATAAGACCCGAACTGTTAAGGCAAGGCTACTCGTTATTTGGTGTTCAGGGAACTCTACCTGATATATTAGCAGGTGGAGTGGTTTTTCGTGATGCCACCTTTTATGGTGTACTAAAGGGTGGCTTAGCAAGTATCACTCCGTCTAATTTTAATATCGCTTATTATGATAGTTATGCTAAGAGATATGTTAATATGCGTATTCCCCCTGCTTTGTCAAATAGTCCCTTAGAACTAAATAAAAATATACGATATTCGGAAGTATGGGATGTTTCGAGCGAACAGCGCTATATTTATATATTTAAAAACTCAATAAATATAAGCTATATAAACGAAATACATATAGAAGCACAGATGTTAAATGTAAGTGGAGTGTATACTGATCCTATTATAGAAGTAGGGCTTATGTCTACAAACATGAGAACGTCTAGTGCCTATTCAAAAGCACGACAAATGTATTATGAATCAACTGCTTATCATATTCTAACTTATCGCGAGGTAGGCAGCTATTATAATAATATAAACCTAGATACTAAAAAAATATAGTCTTAGATGTTAGAAATATCAATGAACACGCATTCTTATATGTCAGAATGTCATATTCTATATATAGAGGAAATCCGCCAAACGAATCTAATATACATATGAAAGTAAATAGGATAAGTATTTTATAAACTAAGAAAGGGGAAAAAAAATATGAAAATAATATATGACAAAAAAACAGGTTATATCTACACAACAGCATATATAGGCGGCGAAATAACTCCGGCTGTTATAGAAGTAGATAATCCACAGAATTTGCTGGTAAGCAAGGTGGTTATAGAAGAAGGCAAAGAGCCAAGGGTAGAATTTTATGAGAACCCTGAACAAACCAAGTTAAAAGAGCTTGAAGATAAGCTTAATGATTTAACACATAAACAACAATCAACAGACTTAGCTTTGACAGAGCTTGCAATGAACTCTGTTCAATCATAAAAAGAAAGGAAGAGAGAACATGGAACATTTATTTGAAGTAATCGCAAAACCTAATTATAGACGGAGTGTATAAGTTTAGTAAAAGTAGTATCTAAACTTAGAGACGGAGTAGCTAGAAAAACTGAAAGAAAAGGGCAGAGAAGATTTGGCAACGGATAGCGATGCAAAAGAAAAAAATAAAACTAAAAGCAAGCTAGTAATATAGAAAGTATAAAAACCAAATAATGAAAATATTAAGTTAATCTCTTGTAATATAAAAATAATCTCCAAAAATACTTTACAAGCACGTTAAAATGTGCTATAATATAAAAAGTAGAAAGGAGGTTACAATGAATAGCGAGATAAGTGAAATAATAAAAGACCTTTCAGAAGCGTTCTTCTTTATTGTTAGCGGTATAGCAGTCATAAAAAAATTACCCAAAGAAAAAAACGAACTAAAAGGTCAAAAAGAAAGAAAAAGGGGGTAAGCCCCTAGTCTTTCTATCATTATACACTATTCATTATAAAATATGAATAATAAATATTTAAAAATATTTAGTTTTTATTAGTAAGCATTTTATTAATAAAAAGAAGGTCTAGATGGTGAATTTACTTCTCCTAGTATTTTTTTGACTATATAAAATGGATAGCATATATTTTTTTATGATAGCAACATACTTAGTATATGTTATAAAGGTAAGAAGAAAATGAAACTAAGAGAAATAAGATTAAATCAAGGCTTATCTGTGCCTAAACTAGTAGAACTTTCAGGAGTACCTAGAAGAACTATACAAGATATAGAAAAAACAGGAGAAACAAAAGTAAGTACGGCAAAAAAAGCTTGCAAAAAGCTTTAAATGTTAGCCTTGATGAGTTATGTAACTTTAATTTATAAGAGGTAGAAAAGGTGCTCTACACACTTGTAATATTTACAAGTACCTGAGATGATGGATACACCGCCCATCCTTATAGATATAAAATTTAATTTCCTAAAAAGCACTCTTAAAAAGGGTGCTTTTTTATTGCAAAAAAGAAAGAGGAGCAAAAATCATGAAAATAGAACTAACAATTCTCATATCTATTATATCTTGCCTGAGTGGTCTGTTTTTTAGGTTTCTCAAGTTTCTTGAGAAATTCAAGAAATGATGAGAAAGAAGTTGTTATAGCAATAGCTAGAATAGAAAGCAAGATAAACAGCATCTACGAAGATTTAAGCGAGATAAAAGCAGAACGTAAGGAGCTAAAAAAAAGCCTTGAACTTATGGAGCATAGGCTTAGCAATCTTGAAAGCGAAAGTATACATATAAAAAAGGATATGGAAGCTTTTACAAGAACAAATGAAAATCTATGAAAAAAAGATTGTAAAGACTGTAGGTCTAATGTAGACAAAAAACTAGAAGCAAGGGAGAGAAAGTAAGATGGAAAAAAGAGAAAACAAAATAGATTGGTCTAGAAAATTAACAAGTAGAAAAATGTGGCTATCCATAGCAAGCTTTGTGTCAATGCTTGTTATAGCCTTAGGTGGCGGTCAGAACAGTGCAACGCAGATAAGTGCCTTGATTATGGCAGGTGCTACTGTAATAGGCTATGTCATAGGAGAAGGACTAGCAGACGGCGGAAATAAGAAAGAGGAGAACTAAGCTATGGATAACGCATATATAAAAGGGAAAAAGCTTTTATGTGGAAACTATTCACAATACACACCTACAGGAAAAGACTACTTTGTAAAAATGGGGTGTTATGGCAAAGAGCCAAAGCTTGGAAGTGTTATATACTTTTACAGTCCTACAATGGGGCGTGTGTGCCACGTTGGGGCAGTTATAGAAGTGTCTAAGAAGAATGATAGATACTTTATAAAAACAGTAGAGGGAAACACTTCTAGTGGCTCTAGCTTTAATAGAAACGGTGGCTGTGTGGCTATAAAAGAGTATAGCTTTACACTTGCAGAAGTAGGTGGAACAAATAGATTAAATGGCTTTGGTTACCCTTTATTTTCTGATGATACTTGTACTGTGTCTGAGTTTGTAGAAGTGCTAAAAAGCGAAGTGGGATATACAGAAAAAGCAAGTAATACTAACTTGGAAGATAAAAAAGCAAATGCAGGAGATAAGAACTTTACAAAGTACGGTGCTTGGTATGGAGGAAACGGTCTGTATTGGTGTCAGCAATTTGTATCGTGGTGTGCTTATATGGCTTGTAAAAAACACCTTGAAAATAAAGCTACAGGTTGGAGTAAAGAGGGTGATTTTTGGAGATATAGACTAAATGGTTTGCTTATAAAAGGGCAGTGGCTTGAGATTGGTGGTAGATGGTATGTTTTTGATAATGCAGGTAATATGATAAAGGGTTGGTTTAAGGATGGAGACAACTGGTATTATTTAAACAAAGATGATGGAGCAATGCTTTCTAGCCAATGGATAAAAGATGATGGTAAAGACTATTATTTATCTAAAAATGGAATAATGGCAAGATACTGCTATATAAAAGATAAAGATGAAGATATGTATTACTGGATAGATAAAGACGGAGTATATAAAAAAAGAATGGGATACTAAAGAGCTGGATTTAAAAAAATATGAATTAGTAGAATAGAAAAAGAAGTCTTGCAGGATTTTTGTTGTCCTTGCAAGACTTCTTTTTTTATTCTGAGGGATTTACAGACTTGATGATAATTTGCATACCGGTATAGTTGTAGGTTATTTTTGGGTCATACTTTGGGTCATACTTTTTGCGAAAAAAAGGGATATAAAATCGGAAAATAAATACTATTTTAGACGTTTAAA